>NZ_JAQQEK010000005.1:0-411424 GCF_046027355.1 Paraburkholderia sediminicola
TGGCGATGGCCGCGCCTTGCGGCGCTTAACTCGTTTGCGCGAAGTTAGCCTTCACCGAAGCACCTCATCAGCCGCGCTGACGACGCGCATTCTCCGCAATCCGCATACGCAGCGCATTCAGCTTGATGAACCCGCCAGCGTCGGCCTGGTTGTAAGCGCCGCCGTCATCGTCGAACGTGGCGATCGTCTTGTCGAACAGCGTTTCCTTCGAATCGCGCGCGACAACCGACACGCTGCCCTTGTACAGCTTCACACGCACCCAGCCGTTGACCTTCTCTTGCGTATGGTCGATCAGCACCTGAATCGCGCGACGCTCCGGGCTCCACCAGTAGCCGTTATAAATCAGCGAAGCATAACGAGCCATCAAATCGTCTTTCAGGTGAGCCACTTCACGGTCGAGCGTGATCGACTCGATGCCGCGGTGCGCCTTCAGCATGATCGTGCCGCCCGGCGTTTCATAGCAGCCGCGCGACTTCATGCCGACGTAACGGTTTTCCACCAGATCCAGACGGCCGATGCCGTGCTTGCCGCCCAGACGGTTCAACTCGGTGAGCATTTCCGCAGCCGACAGACGCTTGCCGTTGATCGCGACCGGATCGCCGTGCTCGTATTCGATGTCGATGTATTCAGCCTGGTCCGGCGCCTGTTCCGGCGACACGGTCCAACGCCACATGTCGGCCTCGGCTTCCGCCTTCGGGTCTTCCAGGTGGCGACCTTCGAACGAGATGTGCAGCAGGTTCGCGTCCATCGAATACGGCGCGCCGCCTTGCTTGTGCTTCATTTCGATTGGAATGCCGGCCTTTTCCGCGTACGCGAGCAGCTTTTCGCGCGACAGCAGATCCCATTCACGCCACGGTGCGATCACCTTGATGCCCGGTTCCAGCGCGTAGTAACCGAGTTCGAAGCGAACCTGGTCATTACCCTTGCCGGTTGCGCCGTGCGACACCGCCTGTGCGCCGCTGGCGCGGGCGATTTCGATCTGACGCTTGGCGATCAGCGGACGCGCGATCGACGTGCCCAGCAGGTACTCGCCTTCATAGATCGTGTTGGCGCGGAACATCGGGAACACGAAGTCACGCACGAATTCTTCGCGCAGGTCTTCGATAAAGATGTTTTCCTGCTTGATGCCGAGTTGCAGGGCTTTCTTGCGCGCCGGTTCCAGCTCTTCGCCCTGGCCGATGTCGGCCGTGAACGTGACGACTTCGGCGTCGTAGTTGTCCTGCAACCACTTCAGGATGACGGAGGTGTCGAGGCCGCCCGAATAGGCGAGCACGACTTTCTTGATATCGCTCATGGTGAACTCGTAGCTGGAGAAAGCGGGAAAACAAGGCGCGCCGGCGGTCCCGGAGCGCGGAAAACCACTATTTTGACACTAAACCGCCGGCTGCCCGCGTTTTTGGGACAGTGCGATGCTGAAGCCGGGTCCGCCTACCGCCGTGGACGCCGGCTCGATGCGTGGCGCTAAACGTGGATGCCTTGCCTCGTATTCAAGGCCCCGTCGCGCTTCACGCAGATGCTGCTCAACGTGCTGAACAGCGGTTCGCTCAGTGATTCAGCTTGCCGAGCAGCAGGTATTCCATCAAGGCCTTTTGCACGTGGAGACGATTTTCCGCCTCGTCCCACACAACGCTTTGCGGGCCGTCGATCACTTCCGCGCTGACCTCCTCGCCGCGGTGGGCGGGCAGGCAGTGCATGAAGAGCGCATCGGCATTGGCGCGCGCCATCATGTCGGCGTCGACGCACCAGTCGGCGAAGGCTTTCTTGCGCGCTTCGTTTTCGGCCTCGAAGCCCATGCTGGTCCAGACGTCGGTGGTCACCAGGTCGGCGCCGGAGCAGGCCTCGTTCGGATCGTCGAATTCTTCGTAGAACGGCGCGCTCTCGGCGGCGACCATGGCGCGGTCGAGCTTGTAGCCCGGCGGCGTGGACAGGCGCAGCTTGAAGCCGAGAATCTGCGCGGCTTCGATCCACGTGTACAGCATGTTGTTGGCGTCGCCGACCCATGCGACCGTCTTGCCGCGAATCGGCCCGCGATGCTCGAAGTACGTGAAGATGTCCGCCAGCACCTGACACGGGTGATATTCGTTGGTCAGCCCGTTGATCACCGGCACGCGCGAATTCTCGGAAAAGCGCTGGAGGATGTCCTGGCCGAACGTGCGGATCATGATGATGTCGACCATGCGCGAGATCACTTGCGCTGCGTCTTCAATCGGCTCGCCGCGGCCGAGTTGCGTGTCACGCGTGCTCATGAAGACGGCGTGGCCGCCCAACTGGAAGATGCCGGCTTCGAACGACAGGCGCGTGCGCGTCGAATTTTTTTCGAAGATCATCGCCAGCGTGCGATCGTGCAGCGGATGGTAAGTCTCGTAGTTCTTGAATTTGCGTTTCAGAATGCGCGCGCGTTCCAGCACGTACTCGTAGTCTTCCAGCGAGAAATCCTTGAACTGCAGGTAGTGGCGAATTTTCTTGGCGGTCATGAAACAAATACGGCGGTCTCACCCGGCAGGATTGCCGGACGGCGCCGCCGTCGTTTGTGGTAACTCAAAGCAGCATAAAGGATTTCGCCCGATTTGACGAGTCGGCCAAAAGGCTGGGAAAGCTGTCTGAAAGCCTCGCGGAGCCCTCCTGGAACGCTCAGACATGTCTTGTGTGCGGTGCGGAAAAAGGTCCGCTGCGCTATAATCCACGGGTTATCCCAAAGCCCAGCAGGCCGGTATTCCGCTTGTGGGACACGGCTCGCTCGGTTCGGTACAACCTTCTCGCGGTGCGCCGTCATGACGGGCGCCAAGGCGGCTTCGCCGGCTCTTCGCGGTTTCTGGTGGTGCGGTTCGCCATCGCGGCACGCTCGGCGAGTCCCCGGCAATTCAGAGCCGTTTCGCCGTCCGCTTTCCCGTCGTCCCGCTGGGCAGTCACACAGGTATTCCTACATGGCCGAAGCAGCTCCAACCGAATATTTCATTCAGGGCATCACGTCGACGGGAAAAAAGTTTCGGCCGAGCGACTGGTCGGAGCGGCTCGCAGGCGTCATGGCCTGTTTCGGCCCCGGCGCAAGGAAGGGGCCGAACGCCTACATGCAGTACTCGGTGTATGTCCGGCCGACCATGATCGGCGACCTCAAGTGCGTGATTCTCGATTCGCGGTTGCGCGACATCGAACCCATGGCTTTCGACTTCGTCCTCAACTTCGCGAAAGACAACGACCTCGTCGTGACGGAGGCGTGCGAGTTGCAACTGGAGCACGCCACGCCGCAAGAGAAAAGGCACGTGATCTAGCGCGAGCCTGCCGGATCGGCAAAGGCAAAGGCAAAAGCAAAAGCAAAAACCCGCTGGCAGCGGGTTTTTTTATGGGCAGTCCGTCAGTCATGTGGGCGACGAACTGCGCGATGCAGTGCGGATCTGTCAGTCTGAAGCAAAAAAGCCCGCCGAGGCGGGCCTTTCTGTGCAGCGGAAACAGGAGGTAGCCCACCGAAGCGGGCCGACCGGAATTACTGTGCTGCGGACGCTTGCAGACCCTTGATGGCTGCAGCGAGACGGCTCTTATGGCGAGCAGCCTTGTTCTTGTGGACGATGTTCTTGTCGGCAATGATGTCGATGGTCTTCGACGATGCCTGGAAGATTTCAGCGGCCTTAGCCTTGTCGCCGGCGTCGATCGCCTTGCGGACAGCCTTGATAGCCGTGCGGAACTTCGAGCGCAGTGCCGAGTTGTGCGAGTTTGCCTTGGCGGCCTGGCGGGCGCGCTTGCGTGCTTGTGCGGAGTTAGCCATGACGGTTCCTTATCCTGTTCCTGTTTCCAGTACCTGACCTTCAAGTGGTGAGGTGCTGCTTTTAGATCGAACTCTTGGAAGCGATTGCCCAAGAGCGCAAAAGTGTCGAAAAAAATCGATCGGACTACGCGAAGGCAGGCCGTGTTTTCGGGCTACTCAAGGGTGCTGGCAGATGGCGCGCGGTTAGCGTTTAAGCGACCTGAACCCCGTCCGAAAATTGAGCGAGCGTCGAAACCGGCGATTATAGCAACAAAATCAGGCACGTGGCAACGGGAAAGCACTACGACACTGGGCCGCCCTGTTGCGTAAAGTCCGGCGCCCAGTCGACGGCGCATATGGGCGAGCGTGTCGCGCCCCGGGCACAAGGCAGGCGCGGGCCGTGTCCAGCGGGCCCAAGGCCGCGCGTCCGGGCCGCAAAAAACGCGCCGATCCACCCATCGGATCGAACGTCCGCGCGGCAAATCGGTCCGAATCGCGTTCCGGCTCATCGTCCGCACTCGCGGCACCCGTATAATAAGCGCCCCATGAATCTATTCCGAGCCCTGCTGACGGTCAGCGGCTTCACGCTGCTGTCGCGCGTGACCGGACTGGCCCGCGAAACGCTGATCGCACGCGCGTTCGGTGCCAGTCAATACACTGACGCGTTTTACGTCGCCTTCCGCATTCCGAACCTGCTGCGCCGCATTTCCGCCGAAGGCGCGTTCTCGCAGGCCTTCGTGCCGATTCTCGCCGAGTTCAAGAACCAGCAAGGCCACGACGCCACCAAGGCGCTGGTCGACGCCACGTCGACGGTGCTCGCCTGGGCGCTCGCGGTCCTTTCGCTGATCGGCGTGGTGGGCGCGTCGGGCGTGGTGTTCATCGTCGCCTCGGGCCTCGCGCACGAAGGTCAGGCCTACGCCCTCGCGGTCACCATGACGCGCATCATGTTCCCGTACATCATTTTCATTTCGCTGACGTCGCTGGCGTCGGGCGTGCTGAATACGTACAAGAACTTCTCGCTGCCCGCGTTCGCGCCGGTTCTGCTGAACGTCGCGTTCATCGTCGCCGCGGTGTTCGTCGCGCCGCGTCTGCAAACGCCGGTCTATGCGCTCGCGTGGGCGGTGATCGCCGGCGGCGTGCTGCAATTCATCGTGCAGTTGCCGGGTCTGAAGAAGATCGACATGATTCCGCGCATCGGCCTGAACCCGGTGAAGGCGCTCGCGCATCGCGGCGTCAAGCGCGTGCTGTCCAAGATGGTGCCCGCGATGTTCGCCGTCTCGGTCGCGCAGATCAGCCTGATCATCAACACGAATATCGCATCGCGCATCGGCCCGGGCGCCGTGTCGTGGATCAATTACGCCGACCGGCTGATGGAGTTTCCGACCGCGCTGCTGGGCGTCGCGCTCGGCACGATCCTGCTGCCGAGTCTTTCCAAAGCGCACGTCGATGCCGATCCGCACGAATATTCGTCGCTGCTCGACTGGGGCTTGCGTGTCACCTTTCTGCTGGCCGCGCCGAGCGCCGTCGCGCTGTTTTTCTTCGCGCAGCCGCTGACGGCCACGCTGTTCCACTACGGCAAGTTCGACGGCAATTCCGTGGTGATGGTTGCCCGCGCACTGTCGGCGTATGGCGTCGGCCTGATCGGCCTGATTCTCATCAAGATCCTCGCGCCGGGTTTCTACGCGAAGCAGGACATCAAGACGCCGGTGAAGATCGGTGTCGGCGTGCTGATCCTTACGCAGTTGAGCAACTACCTGTTCGTGCCGATTTTCGCGCATGCCGGTTTGACGCTGAGCGTCGGGCTCGGTGCTTGCGGTAATGCGCTGCTGCTGTTTCTTGGGCTGCGCAAGCGCGGCATCTATACGCCGTCGAGCGGCTGGCTCAAATTTTTCGTGCAGTTGTTCGGCGCCTGTCTGGTGCTGGCCGGCACGATGCACTGGCTGGCCATCAGCTTCGACTGGATCGGCATGCACAGCCGCCCGGTCGATCGCATGGTGTTGCTCGCAGCGTGCCTCGTTCTGTTCGCCGCGCTATATTTCGGTATGCTTTGGCTGATGGGCTTCAAGTACGCGTATTTCAAAAGGCGAGTGAAGTGATCACGATGACGCGAGTTCTCGACTATTTCAGCACGCTCGTCGCCGAAGACGACAGTCTTCCGCTGACCGAGGCGGCGCTCTCGCTCGCGCAGGACGCCTATCCCGATCTCGATCTACAAGGCACGCTCGCCGAGATCGACGAGTTGGTGCTGCGCCTGCAGCGGCGCATGCCGGACGACGCCGACATCAAGCAGAAGGTCGGCATTCTGAACCGGTTCTTCTTTCGCGAGCTGGGTTTCGCCAGCAATCTCAACGACTATTACGACCCCGACAACAGTCACCTGAATGCGGTGCTCAAACGTCGCCGCGGCATTCCGATTTCGCTGGCGGTGTTGTATCTGGAAATGGCCGAACAGATCGGCGTTCCGGCGCGCGGCGTGTCGTTTCCTGGCCACTTCCTGTTACGCGTGACGACGCCCGACGGCGACGTCATGCTCGATCCGACCAGCGGACACTCGCTGTCCGAATCGGAGATGGTGGAGATGCTGGAGCCATATGTGGCGTCGGCGGGCGAATCGGTGAGCAGGGCGCTGCGCATGCTGCTGCAACCGGCCACGCGGCGCGAGATCATCGCGCGTATGCTGCGCAATCTGAAGTCCACGTATCTTCAGACGGAACGCTGGCAGCGTTTGCTCGCGGTGCAGCAGCGTCTCGTGATCCTGCTGCCGGAAAGTATCGAGGAAGTGCGCGATCGCGGCTTCGCTTATGCGCGGCTCGATTATCTGCGGCCCGCGCTCGAAGACTTGGAGCGCTATCTCGGCGACCGGCCGGATGCCGAGGACGCGACCGTAGTGGAGTCGCAATTGCACGAACTGCGTCAGCGCACCCAGCACGACGACCGCGAATAGACCAGCGGCCCCGCGGACCAGAACCACCGAAAACAAAACGCCTGCACAGGTTTCTGTGCAGGCGTTTTTCATTGGCGCGGGCTATACGAAACCGCACGCCGCATGCAGGCTTACTTCGGCTGCATCCGAATCGCGCCGTCCAGACGAATCACTTCGCCGTTGAGCATCGGATTGTCGAAGATTTGCTTGGCGAGCATTGCGTACTCCGCCGGTTTGCCGAGACGCGGCGGGAACGGCACCATCGCGCCGAGGGCGTCCTGCACTTCCTGCGGCATGCCGAGCAGCATGGGCGTTTCGAAAATGCCCGGTGCGATCGTCATCACGCGGATCGCGTTGCGCGACAGGTCGCGTGCGATGGGCAGCGTCATGCCGGCCACGCCGGCCTTGGATGCCGCATAAGCCGCCTGGCCGATCTGGCCGTCAAACGCGGCCACCGACGCCGTGTTGATGATCACGCCGCGCTCGCCATTGGCGTTCGGTTCGTTCTTCGACATGGCCGCGGCGGCGAGCCGGATCATGTTGAAGGTACCGATCAGATTGATCGAGACGGTGCGCGCGAACGAGTCGAGCGGATGCGGGCCGTCCTTGCCGACCGTTTTGACAGCAGGCGCGACGCCCGCGCAATTGACGAGGCCGCGCAGCGTGCCGAGCTTGGTGGCCGCTTCGACGGCCTGGGTAGCGTCGTCTTCACGGCTCACGTCGCACTTGACGAACACGCCGCCGAGTTCCTTCGCGAGCGCCTCGCCGGCATCCACATTCAGGTCGGCGAGCACGACCTTGCCGCCGTTTTCGACGAACAGGCGCGCCGTGGCTGCGCCCAGACCCGATGCACCACCGGTGATCAGGAAAACGTTGTCACGAATCTCCATGTCTTCTCCTTTGCTACGGTTCAGTAATGTCTAGATCGAATATCTTTTCGATGATCGATTGTAACGGCTATGCTGCAATGCGGAAAGTGAAGCGGGCAGGAGCGTGATTCTTACGCCTTGGAAGGGCTTAGGCAGAGCAAACCGTTACGGATGGCTAATTAATATTGAACGCGGATAAATAGCGAAACCAGACGGCACTCGAGCCGGGCGTTGCATAAAAAAACCCGCCGGCAAGGGCGGGTCTTCTCCTGAAGCAACCACAGACGCAAACGAGCTTACTTCAACGCCTCGAACGCGCGGTCGCGAATTTCGTCGACGCTGCCGAGGCCCGAAATGCGTCGATACTGCGGCGCGGTCAACGGGGTCGACGAATCGCCATTCTTCGCCCAGGTGTTGTAGTACTCGATCAGCGGCTTGGTTTGCGCCTCGTACACTTCCAGGCGCTTCTTGACGGTTTCTTCCTTGTCGTCGTCGCGCTGGATCAGCGGTTCGCCGGTCACGTCGTCCACGCCTTCGACCTTCGGCGGATTGAACTTGACGTGATACGTACGGCCCGACGCCGCGTGCGAGCGGCGGCCACTCATGCGCACGATGATCTCGTCGAACGGCACGTCGATTTCCAGCACGTAGTCGATCGGGACGCCGGCCTGCTTCATGGCTTCAGCTTGCGGAATGGTGCGCGGGAAACCGTCGAACAGATAGCCGTTCGCGCAGTCCGGCTGCTGCAGCCGCTCTTTCACCAAGTTGATGATCAGTTCGTCCGTGACCAGTTCGCCGGCATCCATGAAGCGTTTGGCTTCGAGGCCGAGCGGCGTGCCTGCCTTGACGGCCGCACGCAGCATGTCGCCGGTGGAAATTTGCGGAATGCCGAACTTTTCCTTGATGAAGTTTGCCTGAGTGCCCTTGCCCGCGCCGGGCGCACCCAAAAGGATCAAACGCATGTGATATCTCCAGATCTATGTGAATTCTTTGGTGGCGCTGCGGACATCCCACGATGCGTCGAGGGGACCCGCATCGGCTGCCGTTCCAGGTCTCGCGCTGCACATCGAAGACGACGGCGCTGCAAGACGGCGACGGCGCGACCGGGCAAACCCTGACTCTCGCGTGTAGCGGGAGGCGCGCACAACCGCCCGATTATGCCATGGGTTTTTCCGCTCAAGACCCGAATAAAGCCTGCACGCGCGCGAGATCGGCGGGCGTGTCCACGCCGGGCAGCGGCACGTCGTGCGTGACGAGCACCGCGATGCGCTCGCCGTGCCACATTGCGCGCAGTTGTTCGAGCGCTTCGACCTGTTCGATCGGCGAGATCGCGAGGCTGGGATACGTGCGCAGGAATTGCGCGCGATAGGCATACAAGCCGATATGCCGATGAACTACCGCGGGCGCGGGCGGCACGGGCATCGACGCGACATCGGGCCAGTGCGGCTGATAGGCGTCGCGTGCCCACGGAATCGGCGCGCGCGAAAAGTACAGCGCGACGCCGCGTGCGTCGAGCACCACCTTGACGACGTTCGGGTTGAAAATTTCGGCGGGGTCGTTGATCGGGTGCGCGGCGGTGGCGATCGCGCAGCCGTGGCTCGCCGCAAGGTGCGACGCAACGCCGCACACCAGCGCCGGATCGATCAGCGGTTCGTCGCCCTGCACGTTGACCACGATCGTGTCGTCGCTCCAGCCGAACTGCGCCGCGACTTCCGCGAGACGGTCCGTGCCGGACGGATGGTCCGCGCGCGTCAACACCGCTTCGAAGCCGTGATCGCGGGCGGCGTCGAGCACCGCTTGCGCGTCCGAGGCGACCAGCACCTGCTGCGCGCCCGATTCGCGCGCGCGTTCAGCGACCCGCACCACCATCGGCTTGCCGCCGATGTCGGCGAGCGGCTTGTTGGGCAGACGCGTCGAGGCGAGCCGGGCCGGCACGACGGCGATGAACGGGGGAGTGGTGGTGTTGGCGTGGGTCATCGGCAGGGCAAGCGCAAAGACGGGCGGCGATGAAGCCGGAAGAAAGCAGCCGCGCATGCAGCGCGGCCGCGGACGGGCAAGACGACGGACACGGACCGCAACACGAGGGACGCCTCTACGGCGGCCGCCCCGTGCGAGCGCGGTCTCACTCAGGCCACGGAGCCCGGATTCAGATCGACCGGCGTGCCTTCCACGGTCTGCCGCGCTTCGTCGACGAGCATGACGGGAATGCCGTCGCGAATCGGATAGGCCAGCTTGTCCGCGTTGCAGATCAGCTCCTGTGCTGCGCGGTCGTAGCTGAGCGGGCCCTTGCAGATTGGGCAGACGAGAATTTCAAGCAGGCGAGCGTCCACGGACTTTCTCCACAACTAATGCAATGAGGCGATGATCGAGCGCGGCTTCGACCGGGACAACCCAGATGCGCGCGTCGTGCCAGGACCCTAATTTTACCGCATCCTTTTCCGTTATCAGGATGGCGTCGGCGTCCACATCGGTAAATGGATTGCGCTCGAACGCGTAGTGATCCGGCAGCGCGCGGGTGGCGGGTGTGAGACCGGCGGCGCGCAGCGTCGCGAAAAAGCGCTCCGGCGCGCCGATGCCGGCCGCGGCCAGCACGCGATCGCCGCTGAATTGCGCGAGCGGCCGGCGCAACGCGGGATTGTCCAGATGCCACGCGTCGGCGGGCGCGAGCTGTAGCGCGAAGGTGTTCGGCCACGCCGGCAGCGTGCGCGCGTACGGATCGTTGATGAGCGTCGCGTCGCGGCGGCGCGACAGCGGCTCGCGCAGCGGGCCAGCCGGCAGCAGGAAGCCGTTGCCGCCGAGCCGGTGATCGAAAACCACCAGTTCGGCGTCGCGCTTAAGCCGGTAATGCTGCAAGCCGTCGTCGCTCACGATCACGTCGACTTCGCGATGCGCGGCGCACAGCGCCTGCGCGGCGGCCACGCGATCCGGACAGACCCACACCGGCGCACCGGTGCGCCGCGCGATCAGGAGCGGCTCGTCGCCGCCGACACTCGCCGCCGAGGTGGACGTGACCCGCGTCGGCGTCTTCACGCGCGCGCCGTAGCCGCGCGACACCACGCCGGGTTTGAAGCCCGCTGCGCGCAACGCCTCGACCAGCGCGATCACGGTCGGCGTCTTGCCGGTGCCGCCGACGGTCACATTGCCGACCACCACCACGGGCACGCCAATGCGCACCGATTTCAACCAGCCGAACGAAAAGGCGGCGCGGCGCGCGGCGGCGATCGCGCCGAACACGCCGGCGAGCGGCGACAGCGCCCAGGCGAGCGGGCCGCGCTGTTGCCATTCGCGCGCGAGGCGTGCTTCGAGACGGTTGCTCACTTCGCTCATGGGCACGTCGCGGAGACGAGCGGCGCGCCGCTCGCGGGAAGGCGCCGGGACGGCGGCGTGAAGGAGCTAGGCGCAATACGCGGGGCAAGCATCAACGCGGTTCTCCGGACTATCGAAAGTGAGGCAAAAAATGAAGCAGGGCGGCAACCGGCGCACTTGCGCAGTGTGCCCCAATGCTGGACGCCGCGGGACGTTCGGCATGCCGTCGAACCCGCCACTCTAGCGCGCGGGCGTCCTGAACGGCAAGTCGTGCGCCATGCGCCGCGCGACGAAACGGCGCTTCCGGTGTTGCTGTGAGCCTGTGGATAACTTTGTGGAGAACCTGCCGTCCGATGGGCGAAGAAGGCCGTTCCGCGCGCCCGGTATCGGCAATCATTCTCTTTAGCGAGATGTAAACACCATATAAATCAACGACATGCCTAAAAATCATGCGGCGGCGTGGGCAATCTGGCGGGATCCGTCTGGCGGGTCCCGCCATGTGGACACTTTTAACAATTCGAGCGCCGCGCTGGACGCGGATGGCCGGTCGGTCTATCGTCTGTCCGGCCAGCCACACATATTCCTCGCATGAATCCCGAAAGTCCTTTTTCCTCGTCGGCGACGCCCGGCGGTGAGGTCGTCGTTCCCGTTTCGGCGCTCAATCGCGCGATCGGCACGATGCTCGAACGTTCGTTTCCGCTTGTCTGGGTCGCCGGCGAAGTGTCGAACTTCACGCGCGCCGCGAGCGGCCATTGGTATTTCTCGATCAAGGACGCGCAAGCGCAGATGCGTTGCGTGATGTTCCGCGGGCGGGCGCAATACGCCGAATTCACGCCGCGCGAAGGCGATCGCATCGAAGTGCGCGCCCTGGTGACGATGTACGAGCCGCGCGGCGAGCTGCAACTGAATGTGGAAGCGGTGCGGCGCACTGGACAGGGGCGTCTCTATGAGGCGTTCCTCCGGCTGAAAGCGCAGCTCGAAGCGGAGGGTCTCTTTGCCGCCGAGCGAAAACGCGCGTTGCCGACGCACCCGCGAGCGATCGGCATCGTGACGTCGTTGCAGGCCGCGGCGTTGCGCGACGTCCTGACCACGCTGTCGCGGCGCGCGCCGCACATTCCGGTAATTGTCTATCCGGCGCCCGTGCAGGGCGTGGGTGTGAGCGGCAAGCTTGCCGCGATGGTCGACGCCGCCAACGCGCGGCGCGAAGTCGATGTGCTGATCGTGTGCCGCGGCGGCGGCTCGATCGAAGACCTGTGGGCGTTCAACGAAGAAGTGCTGGCGCGCGCGATCGCGGAAAGCGCGATTCCCGTGGTGAGCGGCGTGGGCCACGAAACCGATTTCACGATCGCCGACTTTGCCGCGGACGTGCGCGCGCCGACGCCCACTGGCGCCGCCGAACTCGTCAGTCCGCAGCGCGTGCTGCTGTTGCGCGAGTTGGATCATCGCCACGCGACGCTCGCGCGCGGCTTCGGTCGCATGATGGAGCGGCGCGCCCAGCAACTCGACTGGCTCGCGCGCCGTCTGGTATCGCCGGTCGAGCGGCTCGCGCGGCAACGCACGCATCTGCAGCAACTGAGCGTGCGGCTCGCGTCGGCCGGCGCGCGTCCGGTGCGTGACGCACGAGCGCGGTTTTCGCTGCTGCAGATGCGCTGGCAGCGTTGGCGTCCGGACCTCGCCGGGCATCAGGCGAAACTCGGTAATCTCTCGCAACGTCTGGACGCGGCTTTGTTACGCCAGCATGAACGTCAGACCGCACGCATCGACACGCTCGCCGCGCGTCTCGAGGTGCTGAGTCCGCAGCGTACGCTTGAGCGTGGTTATGCCGCCGTGCTCGATGCCCAGAGCGGGCGGGCGGTGCGCGCGCCGTCGTCGTTGAAGCCGGGACGGCGCCTCACGGTGCATCTCGCGGAAGGCGCCGCGGACATCGCGCTGGCCGATGTGCAGCCGCGCCTGACCGACGGTTTCTGACACTTCGCCGACGGCATGAGCTGCCGTACTTTTGACTGTTGCGAGGGCCGGGCACACGCTGCGAGGAAGCACTATTTACGCTGCATGTGCGGCATGTTCACCGATGCCGGGCATAAAGTCCGTTGGTTTGCGGGGTTATTCCAACTCGCCTACAATCGAGTGCTCTAAAGCGTTATCCGCAGACTCCCCCACAACAGATACAGACAGAAGGAAAGCACCATGGAACATACGCTCCCGCCGCTGCCGTTCGCGAAAAACGCACTCGTTCCGCACATGTCGGAAGAGACGCTCGAATATCACTACGGCAAGCATCACCAGACCTATGTGACCAACCTGAACAATCTGATCAAGGGCACGGAGTTCGAGAACCTGTCGCTCGAGGAAATCGTCAAGAAGGCATCGGGCGGCGTGTTCAACAACGCAGCTCAGGTGTGGAACCACACGTTCTTCTGGAACAGCCTGTCGCCGCAAGGTGGCGGTGCACCGACCGGCGCGCTCGCTGACGCGATCAACGCCAAGTGGGGTTCGTTCGACAAGTTCAAGGAAGAGTTCGCCAAGACCGCGGTCGGCACCTTCGGCTCGGGCTGGGCATGGCTGGTGAAGAAGGCCGACGGTTCGCTCGACCTGGTGTCCACGAGCAACGCCGCAACGCCGCTGACCACGGATGCCAAGGCACTGCTGACGATCGACGTGTGGGAACACGCTTACTACATCGATTACCGCAATGCGCGTCCGAAGTTCGTCGAAGCATACTGGAACATCGTCAACTGGGAATTCGCGTCGAAGAACTTCGCGTGAGGTTGCCGGTGTTCCGTGACAATATAGTTTGGAAAGTGCAATAAAGATTGGAAAATCCGAACTAGGCAGTGCAATAAAGTCTGGAAACGGTAGTGAGAATGAAAGCCCTCCGAGTGAGGGCTTTCTGCTTTCTGGTGTCTGGTCAAGCGACAAGGTTGTCTGTTGAGCGTGATCCAGTTTTCATGTGTGCCGCTCCAAAGCAGTGGGCGCCCACGTCATTGGGCTCATATAACAATTCAGATAGTTGCTCGGGCTGTCCGACACTCATCGGAGCCTACAGGCCCGGACCCTTGCGAACCGATGTGATTCGATATGAGCGACGAGATGTCCCGCAGATGGTCGTCCGCGATTCGGCCATAGCTACCACTCGCCAAAGCGTCGTTAAAGTCGATTTGGGGCCCCGAGCAGATGTTTGCTTGTGAGGAACCGTCAACTCGCATCGCTCGTCAGTCGAGCACTCCCCTTCTTACCGATGGCAGGCCAATTATTTCGAGCTGCCTGTCGCCAATGGCGATTACGTCATTTTGACTCCGAAGGAGATCCTGACGCGAGATGAGGCCTCGATCAATCAAACCGATACCGCCGGACTCAGCGCTTTCATTGTCGTTCACATCATTCTGTAAGGTCCCGCAGCATACCAGCCTCCGCTATTGCAACAGAACCTCTTCGGGTGTCCGTTGGAATTCGGCAGCGACTCAACGGCTTCGTGTGCGCGGCCGCCGATCTCGACTACCCGAATTCCGCCGCTGACCCGGAACTGGTGCGATATGCCGAGAGCCTCGCCGATTCACTCAACGTGACGGGTGCCGATTCAATGCCGCTGGAAGTGCGCAAGGCGATTTACCTGCTGCTGCCGCTCGAGCAGGCCACCGTCGAGCGGGTTGCCGCCCATTTGCGTCTGAGCGTTCGCACCATGCAGCGCCAGCTTGAACTGGCGCATACCAGCTTTTCGCGTCTGGTGGAGGAGGTCAGGGGCGAACTTGCCGTGCGCTATATGAGCAACCCACGCTATCCCATCGGGCGGGTCTCAGCACTGCTGCGCTATTCACAGCAAGGTTCCTTCACCAACTGGTTTAGCTCACGCTTTGGCGTCACGCCGCGTGACTGGCGCAGCAGCCATTTGAAGTGATCGCGGTGCGCCTTAGGCGTTTCGAACTTTTCGATCGCAGACACTCATCGAATCACCGAAAGCCTGCAACTGCAAACAACCGGACGCGCGACGCAGAGACGGAAATGAGATTGATGATCGAATGGCCGCAAACCTATGAAACTTCTGTTACCGATCCGATGCAGCATGCCTTTTCTGTTCCTCGTTTTTCCGAGTCCCGGTTGGGCCGACAGTGTCGTCGAGGGCACTCGGTTGAAATCGTCATGAGTTACGGCAACCGCGACTTGACGCGGCCGCATCAACTCGAGGACGAGCTTGATATCGCGGCGCGGTGATCGAGGGGGCGTGCGCTTCGTCGGTGAGTCACGTCCCGACCCATGCGCAGAGTGCCGTACTCGATAGCGCGGCCAAAAGCACACGCGAACACTTCACAATTGATTCAAGCTTGCTCGCCGCCCGACATCATCCCCAATCTCCTTGAAGTCATTACTTTCGACGCAGTAAACGATAACTTCAAATTCCTCGTTCACGTCACCGTCCAAGCGTCTTGTACGCCTGCTGAGATCAACTACAAACCGCGGACCGTAGTCAGGCCGCCGCACGCCATCGACTCTCCCCAACGATTCGAGATCTTCGGGCCCGCAGCGCCGTCCGTTTGCTTGCGGGCCCTATTAGGGGCCAGTCTGTTCATCAAAACAATGACGCTTTTTCCTTGGAGAAAAAGCTTGCATTTTTTCTAGAAAAAACTACCTTCAGTAAAACAAAACAATCCTTTGCTCGGCACCGGAGGAGACCCATGCCGGCTACTCGTACGATGATTGCGCGTCGGGCTGGCGTCAGCGTGGCCACGGTCGATCGTGTCCTGCGCGACGATCAGGCTGTGCGTCCGGAAACTGCTGAACGCGTGCATCTTGCACTCGCAAATCTGCGTGATGAGCGGGCGAGCCGCGGCCGGCCGGCAAAGGTCAGCTCATTCCGAGTCGCGTTCGTGCTGCCGCAAGTGAACTCTCGCTTCCTCGATTACGTCGAGCGCGATATTGCACTGTCAGCCAGCTTCTTTCGCGAGCACCGCATAACCCCTTCGTTTTACCGCTGCGATTTTTCCAGCCAACGCGAGACCGCGGCGTTCGCCGCTGAAGTGATCGACTACGACGCGCTGGTTCTCGCACCTCTCGACTATCCGTGGGTTGAGCGTTTCATCGAAGAGATGAGCGACGCTCACGTGCCGGTCGTCACAGTGTTCTCCGATTTACCCGCGAGTCGGCGCGCCGCGTATGTGGGTGTCGACAACAGGATTGCCGGACGCACGGCAGGACTACTGATGGGGCGCTTCCTTTGCGCGAAACTCGGCACTGTTGCCGTGCTATCGGGATCGTCGCGTCTGCATGATCAGGTGGAACGGCGCACCGGCTTTTCGCAAGTGCTGGAGGAGGACTTCCGCAACCTGCGCTGGATCGCCGAACCGGACTTCGCCGAAGACGACGATGGCGCCGGTCTTGCCGTACAGGGCTTAAGTGCGCGCCATGCGGACCTGGTCGGCGTGTATGTGACGGGCGGCGGCATCTCCGGCATTGCAGCGGCATTGCAGGAGTCCGGTGACAAGGTTCACTTAGTCCTGATCGGCCACGAATGCACTGCGGAGACCCGCACCCAACTGTCGGAACGTGCGATCGACGTGATACTCGATCAGGATGTGCGCGGCATTGTTCATTGGGCCGGGCTCGCCGCGATCAATTTTCTTAACGACGTCCGGGGGGCGCTTGCCATCCCCACGCCGGAAACCCGGATTTATCTTCGTGAGAATGCGCATGCCTGACGCTCGCGACACGCGGATCGACTTCTGATCTGCCAGAGCCGAAATACGGTGCCCGGCGCATGGGCGCTGAATATCATCAGGTTGGAGACCCGAGAAAGACAAGGAGAAGAGACATGTTACGTCTAACGTCAGCGAGGGTAGTGGCGGCAACCCTCATATCGCTGGGGCTCGGCATTGCAACGGGCGCGCAGGCACAGGACAAGCAGTTGACACTCTGCTGGGCGGCATGGGATCCGGCCAATGCACTGGTCGAATTGTCGAAGGATTTCACTTCCAAGACCGGCATCAAAATGAAGTTCGAGTTCGTGCCGTGGACCAGTTATGCCGACCGCTTCATCAATGAACTCAATTCGCACGGCAAGCTATGTGATCTGATCATTGGCGACAGTCAGTGGATCGGCGGTGCGGCAGTCAATGGGCATTACGTCAAGCTCAACGACTTCTTTACCAAGAACAAGATTTCTATGGACGACTTCGTGCCGGCAACGGTGGTGGGATATTCGGAGTGGCCAAAGAATACGCCGAACTATTGGGCCTTACCTGCGATGGCTGACGCGGTCGGATGGACTTACCGCAAGGACTGGTTCGCGCGCCCGGAGCTACGCGCAGAATTCAAGCAGAAATACAACCGTGAGCTCGCGCCGCCCACCACGCTCGATGAACTCAAGCAGACTGCGCAATTCTTTCAGGGCCGCAAGATCGACGGCAAGACGGTCTATGGCGTGTATATCTTCACGGAGCGTGGCTCCGAGGGGATCACGATGGGCGTGACCAACGCCATGTACAACTTCGGCTTCGAGTATCAGGATCCCAAGAAGCCCTATCACCTCGATGGTTTCGTGAATTCGCCAGGCGCGGTGAAGGGGCTCGAATACTATAAGGCGCTCTATAAGTGCTGCACGGCGCCGGGCATGACCAACGCCTACATGCAGGAAGGGCTCGACGCGTTCAAGTCGGGTCAGGTGGCGATGCAGATGAACTGGTTTGCGTTCTTTCCAGGGCTTTATAAAGACCCGAATGTCGGTGGCGACAAGATCGGCTTTTTCGTCAATCCGCGTGAGCTGAAGCAATACACGCAGTTGGGCGGGCAGGGCATCTCGGTCGTCTCGTACTCGGACCATAAAGAAGACGCGCTCGAATATATCAAGTGGTTTGCGCAACCTGACGTGCAGAAGAAATGGTGGCAACTGGGCGGCTATTCGGCGGCCAAATCAGTGGTCGACGCACCGGACTTTCCGAAGAGCGCGCCGTTCGCACCCGCCTTCCTGAAGTCGATGGCAATCGTCAAAGACTTCTGGGCAGAGCCCGCTTATGCCGAACTGTTGCTCGACATGCAGAAGCGTGTGCACGACTACGTCGTGGCCGATAAGGGCACGGCCAAAGATGCGTTGGATCTGCTGGTGAAAGACTGGACCAAGGTCTTTAAGCAAGAAGGGAAGTATTAGCTTTTAGCTGGACTTGACTGGACCGGCGACGGCTGAACGGCCTGTCTCTGGTCCGCTTGAAGGAGCCAGGCATGTTGGCAGATAAGCCTTTTTCTCCCACGAGTCTCGAAGCGGGAGCGTCAACGCGCATCGCGAAGCGGCTAAGCGGCCTGTCGGATCGGGCCATCGCGTGGATCTTCATTCTTCCGACCATTCTGCTGCTGCTCGCGATCAACATCTTCCCGTTGATCTGGGCGCTTCGACTGTCGTTCACCAACTTCAAGTCGAACATGCCGAGCGTGCCGGCGCGTTTTGTCGGTATCGACAATTATGTCGACATCCTGACCGACGAAGATATCTGGTACGCGATGCAGGTGACCGCGCATTTCGTGTTCTGGTCGGTCGGGTTGGAGGTGTTGCTGGGTTTCGGTCTTGCATTGCTGATCAACCGGCAGTTCCGCGGACATAGCTTCTGGACCACATTAATCCTGCTGCCGATGATGCTCTCGCCTGCTGTAGTGGGCAACTTCTGGACGTTTCTGCTGCAACCGCAGACGGGCCTTTTCAACGATATCGTCAGCTTCTTCACTGGCATCGCGCCGGGGTCGTTCCAGATGATCGGCGACGTGGCGCTCGCGCCGTGGACCATTGTGATGGTCGATACGTGGATGTGGACACCGTACGTCATGCTCATCTGCCTGGCGGGCCTGCGTTCAATTCCCGACTATATCTACGAAGCGGCGGAAGTGGACCGCGCGACGCCGTGGCGTCAGTTCTGGTCGATCACGTTGCCCATGACCATGCCGTTCCTGATGCTGGCGGTATTGTTTCGCGGCATCGAAAACTTCAAGATGTTCGATATGGTGAACCTGCTGACATCGGGCGGTCCGGGCTCGGTTACCGAAACGGTATCGATCACGCTCAAGCGTGCGGCTTTCGAAAAGTGGCAGACAGGTTATTCGTCCGCGCTCGCAATCATCCTGTTCGTGACGGTATTCGGTGCGGCGAATATTTACGTGAAGGCACTTAACCGGATCAAACAGCGATGAGACCGACTACGACACAACATTCCGTGGTGGCGTCATCTCCGCGCGCCAAGCGCTTCGCGGCTGCGGTCGTTATCGCATATGCGCTGATTGCTACGTTACCGATGGTCTGGATCTTCCTGACGAGCTTCAAGACGCAGGAAGATGCGATCGCGTATCCGCCCGTCGTGCTGTTTCAGCCTTCCATGGAAGGCTATGTGAACCTGTTCACGATCCGCTCGCGGCAGACACCTGAGTTCATTGCGAGCCTGCCGCCTGCGCGGACCTGGTATGAGCGGGAGGTGCGCAAGCGCAACATGGTGATCGCCGGACCTTCGAAGGTTTTGCCGCGCTTCATGAATTCGCTTGTCATTGGATTCGGTTCGACGTTTCTTGCGGTATTTCTCGGCACGCTGGCGGCATACGCGTTTTCGCGTTTCAAGGTTCCGCTGTCCGACGATCTGATGTTCTTCATTCTCTCGACACGGATGATGCCGCCCATCGCAGTCGCCATTCCGATCTACCTGATGTATCGCGCGCTGGGCTTGAGCGACAGCTATGTCGGCATGATTGTGCTGTACACGGCGGTGAATGTCTCGCTAGCGGTGTGGCTGCTCAAAGGTTTCATGGATGAGATCCCGCGCGAGTATGAAGAAGCTGCGCTGGTGGACGGCTACACGCGTTTGCAGGCCTTCGTGAAGGTGGTATTGCCGCAAGCGATGACGGGCATTGCCGCTACAGCGATCTTTTGCCTGATCTTTGCATGGAACGAATACGCATTTGCTTCGCTGCTGACAAGCGGCGAGGCGCAGACCATGCCGCCATTCATTCCATTCATCATCGGAGAAGGCGGTCAGGACTGGCCGGCCGTTGCAGCTGCAACAACATTATTCGTGCTGCCAATCCTCTTCTTCACCGTTCTGCTGCGCAAGCATCTGTTGCGGGGCATCACCTTCGGAGCCGTGCGCAAATGAAACACGAAGTCATTCCGCCGCACCGCTGGCTGTTACGTCGCAGCTACAGCGAGGGTGCGTCGACGGTACTGATCGGCTTAGGTGTGGCCATGCTCGTGCAGCCGTTTTCGTTGGCGCTTTTCACCTGGTCGTTTCCGGTCCTTCTGGTGGGCGCGCTCGCGTTCGTCGTCACCAGCCACTTTCCTGACTGAATCATGTCGACGATCGTTCTCGCTCATCTTCACAAGCGCTTCGACGATTTTGTCGCGGTGCGCGACACCAGCCTGACCATCGGCGCGGGACGCTTCGTCGTGCTGCTCGGACCGTCAGGCTGCGGCAAGACCACAACGCTGCGGATGATTGCGGGGCTGGAGCTACCGACTTCCGGGCAGATCCTGATCGATGGTGAGGACGTCACCGCATTGCGCGCGCGGCAACGCGATATTGCCTTCGTGTTCCAGATGTTTGCGTTGTATCCACATATGACGGTGCGCAATAACATCGCGTTTCCGCTGAAGAACGAACACGTGTCACGCAGCGAGATTGCCGCCCGGGTCAATGCAGCGGCGCATATGCTGCGCATCGAGAACATTCTCGATCGTAAGACTGGCGGCCTGTCCGGTGGCGACCGGCAACGCGTGGCGCTCGGCCGCGCGATCGTGCGGCAACCGAAAGCATTCTTGATGGACGAACCGCTCGGCACGCTCGATGCGGACTTTCGGGAACTGATGTGCCTGGAATTGCGCAAACTGCACAACGCGCTCGCCGCCACCACGGTGTACGTCACACACGATCAGAGTGAGGCGATGGCCATGGCGGACGATATCGTCGTGATGAATCAGGGTGAAGTGTTGCAGGCGGGCTCGCCCCATGAGATTTATCACTTCCCCGCGACAGTGTTCGTCGGCAACTTCATAGGCAGTCCGCCTATGAATTTCTTGCCCGTTGACGAGGCGGTTATGGCGGGGCAGGAGCAGGTGAGTCTGCATGGCGCGGCGGTGTCTGTGCCGCGTTGCGATGCCGCTGCCGCGCGCGTGTTACTGGGAATCAGACCAGAGCACGTCGTGATCGACGAGCACGGTCCGCTGCGCGGTCAGGTGATCGCCGACGAATACCTCGGCTCGCACCAGGTATTGGCGGTTGAAACCGCGCTCGGCGTCGTGCGCGTGCGGGCAAGCAAAGACGATGGTGTTGCCGCGGGCACGATCGTCGGTCTGTCGTTTCGGAAAGAACGCACGTTGCTTTATGACGCCGCTACAGAACGCCTGCTGCCGGGCGCTGCTTCCACGCTTTCTGTCAACGGAGAAGGTCATGGCTGAGGTCCAGCTACGCAATGTATCGAAGCGCTTCGGCAACATCGTTGCGGTGGACGACCTGTCGATCGACGTGAAAGACGGCGAATTCGTCGTGTTGCTCGGACCGAGCGGCGCGGGCAAAACCACTACGCTGCGCCTGATCGCGGGGCTGGAACGTCCCGATGCCGGCGACGTGCTAATCGACGGCGCGGTCGCCACCGGTGTGCATCCTTCCGATCGCGATGTCGCGTTTATCTTTCAGCAATACTCGTTGTATCCGCATCTGACTGTGTTCGGCAATCTTGCGTTTCCGCTGCGTTCGCCACGTCGTCGAAGCAGCGAGCAACAGGTCCGCGCGCGCGTGCATGCGGTCGCGCAGATGCTGCATATGGAAGCGAAGCTCGACAACATGGCAACGCATTTGTCGGGCGGCGAAATGCAGCGCGTCGCGATCGGGCGTGCGCTTGTGCGCGAGCCGAAAGTGTTTCTGATGGACGAACCGCTGTCATCGCTGGACGCAAAACTGCGTGAGGAATTGCGTATCGAGCTGAAGCGGCTGCATCGTACGATTGGCGCGACCATTCTCTATGTCACGCACGATCAGGTGGAAGCCACCACATTGGCCGACCGCATCGGCATTCTTGAACACGGGCGTCTGGTGCAGCTCGGCACGCCGCGCGAGGTCTACGGTAGTCCGGTTTCATTGAGCGCGGCGCAACGGCTAGGCTCGCCGCCGATCAACCTGCTGCCACCAACGCTGTTCGATTCAGCAGCGGTGCCGACCGGCACCGCGACCGTGGCGATTCGTCCTGAAGACGTGGTGCTGCACGAGGGCGACGCGCGTGATGCACCCGGCACCCATCGTGCACGCGACGCACTCGACCTGAAGGTGCTCGAATACTCACCGCTGCGTCATCTGCTAATTCTGGAGCGCGCCGGAACTGCGGTTGTGGCGACCACGATGGCCGAACGCAATTTCAGCCCTGGGCAGTCGGTGGTCGTGTCGCTGCCCGCTCGCAGCCTCTTATATTTCCGTGCAGACGGCAGGAGGATCCCGACATGAACGGCAAAACGGTCATGGAGTGTATCGACGCCGCATACGCAGCGCTGAAAGAACACACGGACGAAATCGCCGTACTCGACCAGCAGATCGGCGATGGCGATCACATCTTCAATCTGCTGCGCGGCATGGAGGCCTTGCTTGCAGTGCGTGCGGATATCGAAGCGGAAGCCTTGGGAGCCGCGTTGGAACTCGCGGCGAACAAGGTGCTGTCGACGGTCGGCGGATCATCCGGGCCGCTGTTCTTTTCGCTGCTGAACGGGATGGCGAAATCATCGGCGAACAATCCGCAGAATGTTGCGGACACCGCGCTCATGTTCGCGGCGGGCGTCGAAGCGGTCGGACACCGGGGTAAGACGGGCGTAGGCAGCAAGACCATGATGGACGTGCTGATTCCCGTTGCCGCGCGTTTTAAGGAGCTTGCGACTATCGAATCACCTACGTTGCGAAAAACAGTGCTGGAGGAATTGCCGCAGGTGGCCGAGCAGAACATGCTCGCCACCCGCGATATGCTTGCGACCAAAGGGAGGGCATCGTTTCTGGGCGAACGCTCGCGCGGTCATATCGACCCTGGGGCGCGTTCCAGTCAGATCATGATCACCGCCGTGTGCGCGCATCTGGCGCGCCGCCGGGCGTGAAAGGAGGCCAGGCCATGAAAAAATTCATCAACCACGTCGACGATTTCCTCGCTGAAAGTCTGGCGGGATTTGCATCCGCGCATAGCGACCTGGTCGTACTCAACAACGAACCGGTGTATGTGCGTCGCAAGACGCTTAAACCGGGCAAAGTGGCATTGATATCGGGCGGCGGTTCGGGACATGAGCCGTTGCACTCCGGTTTTGTGGGCTATGGAATGCTCGACGCAGCCTGTCCCGGTCAAGTCTTCACGTCACCTACGCCGGATCAGATGATGGCCGCTGCCGACGCTGTCGATACCGGCGCGGGCGTGGTATTCATCGTGAAGAATTATTCGGGTGACCTGATGAACTTCGAAATGGCATCGGAGATGTCCGAGGTCGCAAACGCGATGGTGCTGATCAACGATGACGTGGCGGTGGAAAACTCCAGCTACACCACCGGACGGCGTGGTGTAGCTGGTGCGGTGATCGTTGAGAAGCTGGTAGGCAGCATGGCCGAAAGCGGCGCCGACCTTCAACAGTGCAAGGCGTTCGGCGACCGGATCAACAAGCGCACCGCTTCGATGGGTGTGGCGTTCAGCAGTTGCACCGTGCCGGCTGCGGGAACGCTGACGTTCAAGATTGGCGATGATGAGATCGAAGTAGGCGTGGGCATTCACGGTGAGCCGGGCCGGCGCCGCGCAAAGTTCGCGGGCGCCGATGCGATTGCGGGAGAGTTGCTCAAAGCGATCGTCGATGACCTCAAGCCCCAAGCCGGAGCTGAATTGCTGGTGCTCATCAACGGCCTTGGCGGAACACCGCTTGGCGAGCTTTACCTGCTCTTCAACTCGACGCGCGCGTGGCTTCAGCAACGCGACCTGAAGGTCGGCCGGGCACAGGTGGGTGCGCTGACGACTTCGCTGGAGATGGCGGGCGCGTCGATTACATTATGTGTGCTGGACGACGAAATGGCACGCCACTGGGACAGCCCGGTCCATACGCCGTCGTTGCGTTGGGGGATGTAGGGCGCGCTGGCTGCGGGAAACGCGCTGGTGCCGTGATGGACCGTCTCTACGGCGGCGGTTCGGTCACACCACCGGCGTGGTCGGTGTTTCGTGCCCGGAGCAGCAGTATGCAGTTGGCGTCAATTCCACGTGCGCCCATCCGGCGGAGATGGGATCGTGAGGCGGCGCGAAATGCTGACTCGTAACGCGGGGCCTACGCCGTTGTGAGCGACTTGCCACCCTCGATGCAAAGAGGCAACTGGCTTCCATGACCGACTTTCCGCCTGGCGCAAAGTCGCGGCATTCGTCCAGCCATACTATCAGCATGGCCTGGCACGCGTTGCGGCTCGCCGGCTTGTGAGATTGCGAGCCTCATCTTGGGCGGCTGTTTGCGCTGTGACGTTGTACCTTGAAATGCGACGCGGCGCGACGGGGCGACAGTGCGGCGATCGACGCCGCAGTACTGGGAGGACGTTCAGGGCGAAAGGATTTGTTGCGCGCCATCGGTTACAAGGCATAGGCACGGCTGTTTTCGTTCTGCAAGCGCAGACGCCCTTTAAATTTCCCCTTGGTCATTTCCGACCATCGGAACGGCCGGCACCGAGTGCCTCGAGCAACGGCCGGAGGGCATCCAGTTCCGCGCCGAAGCCGCTCCAGTCTCCCGCCTTCAGTCGTTCGATGGCGCGGTCATAGTGGGCAAGTGCCTCGCGTGCGCGCGCATCCACGGTGCCTCGGGGAGGCGATGCCGCTTGCGCGGTCTCCTTGAAAAGCGCCGCCAGGGCTTCACCCAGGCTGTCCTCCATCACCACGCGGTCACCATAGGCGGCAATCACCCGCTTCAGCTCCGGCAACTGACCGGACGCCGCGCGCAAATAGAGCGGAGAAACGTAGAGGATCGAGTTCTCGATCGGCACGACTACAAGATGACCGCGAATGACGCGTGAGCCCATCTGGTTCCACAGCGAGATCTGCTGCGAGATCTCGGTATTCTGCTGAATACGCGCTTCGATCTGAAACGGCCCATAGACCAGCTTGTCCTTGGGAAACGTATAGACGATGAGCTTGCCGTACCCGGACGGATCGCAGCGCGCCGCCAGCCAGGCAATCATGTTCTCCCGCTGGCTCGGCACCATCGGCAGCATGAGAATGAACTCGGCGCGTGCGTCGCCGGGGAGCCGCATGATCGTGTAGTACGGCGGCATCGTGCTGGCAGCGCCCCCGCCATCCATGCCGACCAGCTCCCGGGGAAACTGCCACAGATCCTCGCGGTTGTAGAAGACCTCCGGCGCATCCATATGATAAGCGCGGTAAAGCTGCGCCTGGATCAGGAATAGGTCTTCGGGGTAGCGGATATGCTGCCGAAGCTCCGGTGGCATCGCGTCCAAAGGCTTGAACAAACCCGGGAAGGTGCGCTCGTATGTGCGCAGGAGGGGATCGGCGGGATCGCTGACGTAGAAATCGACCGTGCCGTTGTACGCGTCGACCACGACCTTGACCGCGTTGCGGATGTAATTGGCGCCGTCGCCGAAACCCGGCCGGGAGTACGGAAACCACTTGCTGACGGTATAGGCGTCCTGTATCCAGAACAGGCGCCCGTTGCTCGCGACGACATAGGGGTCGTGGTCGAGACTCAGGAACGGCGCGATCGTACGCACGCGGTCCTGAATGTTACGGTGAAGCAGGATCCGGCTTTGATCTGTGATATAGCCGCTCAGCAAAATGTTGGGATCGTCGAGCTGCCAGGCGACGAGACTACGTCGCGCCATAGTACCGATGCTTACGCCGTCGCGCCCGCTATACATCGTGTAGGCATTGCCCGCCCCTTTGGGATAGTCGAATTCAGCTACATTGCCGTTCACGATGACGTAGTCCTGCCGGCCTTCACTGAAGTAGAGACGTGGTTCGCGAATGGCCGGGCCGTCGCTGGAGACGGGCGGAATATCACGCAGATAGAAGAAGGGTAAGCCTTCGGTGGATTTCTCGGTGACCGGCGACATCACGACGCCGATGCCGTGAGTGAAGATAAGGTGCAGGTTCACCCAGGTTTGGGCGTTGGGCGGAAGCATCGCCGGGTCCAGTTCACGCGCCGACAGCATCACCTGCCTGTATCCGGCCTCAAGCTGATAGCGATCGATGTCCACCGAGAGAAATTTGTAGTAAGTCCGGATCTCCTGCAACTGTGCGTAGGTATCCATCAGCGGTTGCACATCCCATAGCCGGATGTTGTCGATGGTCGCCCGATTGGCCTGCAGCGAGTCGAGAGTCAGTCTCTGCTCGGCCTCAAACGGTTTAACTTCAATCTTTGCGAGACCGTAAGCCTGTCGCGTCAGCGCGATAGTGTGCTCGATATAGGGTGTTTCCAGTCTCAGTTCGCTCGGTTTGACAAAGAAGCGCTGAAACAGCGACGGATAGATCACGGCGAACACGAGCGAACTGCCGAATACGAGCAGCGCGAGAGCGGCAGGCTGCAGATAGCTGCGCCGGCGCATGTTGATCCAAAGGGCGACGGATGAGGCCGCGGCAAGGCCGACAAGCATCCACAGGACCGGCAACTCGACGTGGACATCGGTATAGCTGGCGCCGACCACGACACCGTTGTCGCCATAGAGCAGCAGAAAGCGGTCGAGCCACCACGACCAGGCCTTCACCGCAAAGAACAAACCGAGCAGTGCCGAACCATGAGTGATGGCGGCGGGCGAGAGTGTCCGTGGTGGCCGCTCCAGCGCGATGTCACCGCGCAACCCGTAGATAGCACCTGCCACGATCGCGCTGCAGAAGACCAGTTGCAGCAGCCAGTTCTTGAGCGCGACATACGCGGGGAGCGAGAAGAGATAAAAGCCGATGTCCCTCTCAAAGATCGGATCGCGCTCGCCAACAGGCACCTGATAAATGAAGCGAAGCGCGATGTCCCAGCTCGAGATTTCGCTGGCGGCGATAACCAGCCCGGAGACGACCGCGGCGCAGGCAATACTGGCGCGCCAGGGAACGCGCGGCGCGACCAGTTCGGCAAGATCGCCGGTGACTTCCGTCACACCCGACGGACCGGCTGCTTTCGCTCGCGAGGTATCGACCCTCGCGTAACGATGCGCCAAAATTCCCGACAGCCATACCGCGCACGCCGAGACTGCGAACACGGAGGCAAACAGCAGCGCTCTCGCGGAAAGGATGGTCCAGAAAACACTACCATAGCCGATCGAAGAGAACCACAGCCAGTCGACCAGGATGCCGGTGATGCGTCCGACGACGATCAGGCCGGCGATGACAGCCATCGCCGCGATTGCATAACGTCTCAGGCGCACGCCGGACTTCACTTCCGACCGCATAGTCCCTCCTGTGCTGGCCGTCGCCTATGCCCTGTTGCGATCGGATCAATCGCGCATTGCCGATCTGCCCGGAGCGCGGCTGAACGGCCTGTCAACGCAGCCCGGATAGTCCGCGCTTAGCCACCCCATGACCTGTGCGACGCGAGTTCGGATGAAGCGGGTTCAGACCGGTTAAGTGATTGTAGTTCGGTGTGGCTATTGACTTCTGCACCGCGCGTAAACGGCCACTCGTGCCAGGAGGTGGACATTTGGACGGCCGTTCCGGGCACAAAGTGGGCAGACACCTCTGCTCGTGTGAGCCTACGCCCTCTGATTGCCTGCGGCAGGCGTACGATAAACAGTATCGTCCCGTTGGGCGAATGCTTGATTGATGGAGGGCCAACATGAGACGTCTTTATTTCCTCGTACCTGATACGACGACGGCGAAGGCGATCGTAGACGACTTGCTGCGGGCGCGGATCACATGGCGACATATCCATGTCCTTGCGAATCACAGCGTGGTACTCGAACAGTTACCCCAGGCATCCTTGCTGCAAAGCAGCGACGTCGTGCACTCGCTCGAACGCGGCGTGGCGCTCGGCGGTGCGACCGGCGCGCTTCTAGGGCTCGTGGCGCTGGTGGTTCCTGCCGCGGAGCTTACTATTGCCGGCGGAGCGGTCGTCGCATTGACGTTGGCGGGTGCCGGCTTCGGAGCCTGGACGGCCGCGATGATCGGCGTCGACGAACCGAATGCACGACTCGAGCGCTTTCGTGGCGCCATACGTGACGGCCAGCTCTTGATCATGGCCGACGTGCCTGGATCGCGAGAACAGGAGATCGAGCAGATGGTCGCGCAGCATTTTCCGAAAGCCGATCTCGAAGGCGCGGAGCCCACGACACCGATCTTCCCCTGAGAAGCAATCGAGGCGAGGCCATCGGCGCCCCCTTCTCCCCACCAAGCGCAAAGTCCTCTGTGCAACCGGCCGTTCATCGGTTAACCCGGCCTGTACATCGGCATCCACCACGCGCTCAACAGCGTGCAAAGCATCACGGGAAAATCGCCTGGCTGCAGCCGGAGCTCTTTCGATCCTGCTCGCTGCGTGCGGCGCGGAGGGAGGCGCGTCTCCACTGCGGGCGGCCGCCCGAACACGTATTCCGCTATGGCACCGACATTGCAGTGGCGGGTACAACTTTGCAATTGACCGCCAGTTTCATACGCTAGAGGTGCGCCTAACGTTGTTCGACCTCCTGGGCTTTCACGCGACACGCTTCAAAAGGAGAATGGTGATGGCAAACGCGACGAAGTGGACCACGGTCCCAAGCCACTGCATTGCCGGTTCAAGTCGAAAAACAGTAAGTCGCGTTTCTTGTCGGCGCTTCCTCCGCGCCTGGCTCGGGGTGCTCTGCGCGCTTCTGCTGGCGGGCAACCTCGCCGAGGCTGCGACTATCCATGGAGGCGATATCCTGGTTGTCGACGCTCGTGCGAGCAAGCTGTTTCTTGTAGATTCCAGGACCGGTACCCGTACTGTCATCAGCGACTTTCTGGATCCGTCACAAGGGCCCGTGGACAGATCGTTTCTCGCGGGTGTCGCCATAGGACGGGGGCGGATATTCGTCACCGCGGCCACTGCCGGCATTTACGCGGTTGATCCGCGTACCGGTAACCGAACCCTTGTGAGCGACTTCACCACTGGGGTATTTCGTGGAGACGTCTTTGGCTCGACAGTGGATGCGTCCGGACGTCTCATGACAAATTGGGCGCAACCGCAATTCGGTGGCGCTCCGAGGTCAATTGTTCGCATCGATACACTGACGGGCACTCGCGTTGTGGTCAGCGATCTCACGAACCCCGCTCAGGGCGACGTGTTCAATTGTTGTGTCGCGTACTTTACCGACCTCGCGCTGGAGAAAACCGGGACGCTCGTCGCAAGCGTCACGTGGTTCGTCCCCGTCGGCCCCAGCCGGGACGTAGGGGACATGTACCGGATCGATCCGCTTACGGGTCAACGATCGCTGCTCAGCGATTTCACGAACGCGGCACAGGGTGCCACCGACTCGGTACCTTCAACCGGCATTGCCATCGAGACCTCCGGGCAGATCCTGGTCAATTCGCACGGGTCGGCAACCGCGCCCGTCCCCAGAAATCTACTTCTGCGAATTGATCCGAATACCGGGAATCGTGCTGTCCTCAGCGATTTCGACAATGCTGCGCAAGGACCGCTGGGATGGCGCCTTTCCGGCATCGCCCTGGAGCAGGCGGGGGCGGGAGGAATAATTGTCGGCGCCGGTAACCCAGCGAACAGGGTGGCCGACCCAACCTTGCTCTTCCGGATTGACCCGCACACCGGGCAACGGACTTTGCTTAGTAATTCAAGTGATCCGAAACAAGGACCGTCGTTCGTATGGATCTTTGAAATTGCGGTTGTGCCAGAAAACGCCAACGACGCGGGCTTTGTTGCCGCACCGCCAACAAATTCGTTGGCGAGTCCATTCGGACCAGTCAAATGAAATGCAGCGCAGAAACTCCCGCAAGCCCTTTCCTTCCAGGCTGACCGCGCGGCTCCCGCCGGCCTTCAGGCCGCCCCGGTAGGTCGTCGAAGCGGGCCACGCCACGCGTTTCATCGTTGATCGTCCTAAGCGCGCGATCAGCTGCGGCATCCAGTTTGGCGGTAACCGTCTGATCGGTCGCGGTGAAGCCAACACCTACGTACGCACGGGAGACGTCGTTCATCTTCCGGACATTCCATTGCAAAGCTGGACTTCACAACCGGCCTGACGCGTCACCGGCCTCGCTTGTAGAGAATTGAAGTGGAACCTCACGACGCGCGGCGTGCCGGCCGCGCGTGAATATCGAGCGCTGATATCAGGTCGTGTCACGTGCCTGTTGTTTGCGATGACGCGCGAGTTGCATCAACTGACGGTCGCGCCAGGCCACGCGCTTGTCCCACTGATCGAGCGGCAGCGCGCTGCGCCGCGCCTCCTCCACCTGTTCAACCAGTTCGGGCGTCCAAGGGTCATGCTGGCCGCGCTCGGCACCCATGCGCGCATAAGACGGCCCCATCTTCTGCGCATGCGAGGCTATGCCGTCACGTGTGTTCAGATCGACGGTCTCGAACGGACCAATCACCGACCAGCGCAGGGGCAGCGCGCTGTCTGATGACACGCGGTCATCGGGGTGTACCATCTTATTCGCAGGATCACCCTGCGCGCGGCATCTGGGTACGTCGTCAATGGCGGTCAATCAATCGCGATGGGGCGCTTGGGGAACAGCATGAGGGGCTTGCTGGTGGCATTGGAATGCGCATGTACGCTGGCGGTTGCCGCGGCGCACGGTATGCCGATTGTCCCAGCGCCCGGGACCACCGCCGCGCACGACTACCTGGCAGGAGCGAAGCGCGTCGTCGATGCCGCGGCGCAACCCGCTGCACCCTGGAACGGGCCGCGCAACGGGCCGCGCGCCCAAGCTGGGAAACGCGTCGCCATCGTCGCCGAGGATTTGCGCAACGGCGGCATCGTCGGCGTGGTCGATGGCGTGCTGGAGGCGGCCAAGGTCATCGGCTGGAGCATGCAGATATTCGACTCCGGCGGCACGCCGGACCTGCGCCTGAAGATGCTGGCGAATGCGCTGGCAAGTCGTCCGGACGGTCTGATCATCGTCGGCGGCGACGCACGCGCCCTGCTGCCCGGGCTGCTGCCGTTTGCCGAGCGGAGCATTCCGATTGTCGGCTGGCATGTCGCGGCCCAGGCCGGACCGGTGCCGGGCACGCCCGTGGCGATGAACGTGGCGACGGATCCGTTCGAGGTCGCGCGGGTGACCGCGCTGGCGGCCGTCGTGCAGTCCGACGGGCGTGCGGAAGTCGTTATCTTTACCGACTCCAATTTCCGAATTGCGCAAGGCAAGGCGGATGAAATGGCTGCAGTTGTGCGCGCGTGCAGCGGCTGCACCTTGCTCGAAGTGCGCGACGTGGCGATCTCGCAAAGCCAGGACCTGATGCCGCGCACGACACGCGCCTTGCTCGCGCGGTACGGCAACCGCTGGACGTATGCGTTGGCCGTCAACGACATCTACTTCGACTACGCCGCCCCGGTGCTGACCCAGGCCGGAATGCCGAACGCTGCCATGGCCATGCTGTCCGCAGGGGACGGCAGCGAGTCCGCCTTTCTGCGAATTCGCACGGGCAGCTTCCAGACGGGCACCGTGGCCGAACCCCTGAATCTGCACGGCTGGCAGTTGGTCGACGAGATGAACCGGCTCCTCGCCGGGGGAGGCGTCACGGGTTACGTGTTTCCGGTGCATCTCGTGACGGCGGACAACATTGCTGCGGACGGGGGCGATCGTCTGCTCTACGATCCGGCCAACGGCTATCGCGACGTCTATCGCCGCATCTGGCAACGCCCGTGAAACTCCCGCTTCCGCGGTCGCTCACCGCGCAGTTCACGCTCGTGGTTTTGTGCCTGGCCGCCCTGGTAGTCGCGGTCGGTGCCACGACCATTTATTCGTTGGTCGGTTCTGCCCACGCGATCCGCCAGTTGGCCGAAGAGCGGCTGGCTCGCCAGGAGGACGCACAGGACCTGGCGCAGCGCACTCTGATGATCGAACGCCTGGCATTGCAGTTGTCCAGTGACGATACAGTGGAGTCTGTGCGCGAGACGCATCGGCATGTCATCGAACAGCTGGAATCCTTCGACCGTCTGGTGGACCGCCTGGCCTCCGCGACCACGAGCGACAACCTCGGTGTCGACGCGCTGGCGCTGCATCGATCGAGCCAGCGCTTCCGAAACACGGTCAACATCGAGGCGCAGGTGCGCGAGACCGCGCTGGGCGCCGGAGCCGCGCCGGCGTCCGCGCCGCGGCCCGGCGCGTCATTGGCCAGCCTGGACGACGATCTGCGCCGCCAGGCCGACGCTCTGGCCGCCGCAGCGCGCCAGCAGTCGGTTTATTTCACGCGCGACTACCGCAAAGCGGTTCAGGATCTGGCCGAAGATCTGGGCCGCACGCGCAGGTGGGTGGCCGTCGAAGTTGCGGTGAGCCTGCTGCTTGCCTGGCTGATCGCCCGCGCATTCCTCGGTCGCCATGTCGTGGCACGGCTGCGCCGGGTCAGCCACTTTCTGCGGCACGGTGATGTCGACGGCGTGCAAGCCGGCGTCCCCGTTCACGGCGGCGATGAGATTGCCGATATGGCGCGCGCAGTCGAGCAATTCCTCGAAGACCGGCGCCAGCGCAGGCAGGCCGAGGATGCGCTGAAGGAGCTTAACGCCGAACTGGAGGCGCGCGTGACACAGCGCACGGCCGAACTCAGCACGGCGCTTGCGGGCCAGACGGCTGAGATCGTTGAACGACAGCACGCCGAAGAGGCTGCGCGAGCGAGCGAGCACTTCCTGGACAGCATCATCGAGAACATCCCCGACATGATCTTCGTCAAGGATGCGGCGACGCTGCGCTTTGTGCGTTTTAACAAGGCGGGAGAGCAACTGCTCGGCTACCGGCGCGAGGAACTCATCGGCAAGTCCGTCCACGACCTGTTTCCCGCGCAGGAGGCAGATTTCTTCGCGCTGAAGGATCGTGATGTGCTGGAGTCGCAGCAGCTGGTCGACGTGCCGGAGGAGCCGGTTTTCACACGTCACGGGCCGCGCCTGATGCACACAATGAAAATCCCGATCGTCGACGTGCGCGGCGAGCCGCAGTTCCTGCTCGGCATCTCACGCGACATCACAGAGCAGAGGCGTGCCGAAGAGGAACTGCGGCGCTATCGCGAGCACCTCGAGGATATGATTCGCGAGCGAACAGCTGAACTGGCCGTCGCCAAGGAACACGCCGATGCGGCCAATCAGGCCAAGAGCGACTTTCTTGCGCATATGAGCCACGAGTTGCGCACGCCGTTGAACGGGATACTGGGCTACGCGCAGATCCTGAAGCGTGATAAGAGCCTCGATCAACGCCAGGTCGATGGCATCACGGTGATCCAGCGCAGCGGCGAACATCTGCTTGCGATCATCAATGACATCCTGGATATGGCCAAAATCGAGGCCGGAAGGGCGGAGCTCAACCTATCCGACGTTCCGCTGGACCGGTTCATCTACTTCATCGCCGAGACGATCCGGGTGAAGGCAACGGAGAAGGGCTTGGCCTTCGCGTGCGAGATGGCACCCGATCTGCCCGCGGGCGTGCGGGTCGACGAAAAACGGCTGCGCCAGGTGCTGCTCAACCTGCTCTCCAACGCAATCAAGTTTACGGAAAAGGGGAGCGTGCGCCTGCGCGTCGGTTACCTGCCGCCCATGCGGCTGCGTTTCGAAGTGGAGGACACCGGCATTGGCATAGACGACGCGCGTCTGGAGGCGATCTTCCTGCCTTTCGAGCAAGTGAGCGATGCTCGGCACCGGGTTGGAGGCACGGGGCTGGGCCTGGCCATCAGCCGGCAGCTTGTGCGCTTGATGGGTGACGAGATCCACGTTGACAGCCGTCGCGGTGCTGGCAGCGTCTTCTCGTTCGAGCTGAACGTCCCGGTGGTAGCGCCTCAGGCAGCTGTCGTCCCGCCCGAATGGGCGGTGAGCGGCTATAAGGGGCCGCGCAAGACCATTCTCGTCGTGGATGACGTAGCGGCAAACCGTGGAGTGGCGGTCGATATGCTCGGCCAGCTCGGATTCGACGCCGTGGAGGCCGTCAACGGACTTGAGGCTTTGGAGAAAGCCAAAGCGGTACGGCCGGCGCTCGTCCTGATGGATGTCGTCATGCCCGGGATGGATGGGCTCGAAGCCACGCGGCGCCTGCGCGAAATGCCGGAGTTCGAGGATCTGCCCATCGTTGCGGTTTCCGCTGGCGCCTCTGGGAGTGATGCGGCGAAAAGCCTGGCGGCTGGTGCAAACGCTTTTCTGTCAAAACCGGTTGACTTCGGTGGGCTGTTGTCACAGATCGCGACCCTCCTGCATATCGAGTGGCGCGACGAAGTTCCGCAGACGCAAGCCGCTGGAGCCGACCGAACGGCTGTACGCGCCGACGATCCCGCCATGCGGACCTTGAGCGTGCCGCCGCCGGGTGAAATCGAAGCGCTGCACCACCTGGCGCGACTGGGCGACATGCGTGCCATCGTGCAGCAGGCCACGCACCTTACCAGGCTTGACGAGCGCTATCGTCCTTTCGCCGACCACCTTTGCCGGCTGGCGAAGGATTACCAGTCCAAGGCAATCCTCAGCTTCGTCGAGCAATATCTGGAAAGGAGGCAGGTCCCATGATTGGGACCGCAGAAGCCGCGTCTTGAGGAATGACGCAGGTTGTCCCGACCTGTGGTTATCTTGCCGTCCAGGGTGAACGTGTGGATTACATCTAGTGCGGGTGGCCATTTGTCTTCACCAATCGAATGGCCGTTTGCTGAGTGGCGCCGACGTCTGGGCGGCCGAGCCGGGCAACCTCAAGGTTTTCGCTAACGTTCCGATAAAGCACCAGCGGACGAAGAATTGGTAACGCCTCTTGAATGGAATGATTGATGCGACTCATGTCGAAACTCTTGAACCCTGGTGCGATCGCGGCGCTCACGGTCCTCGCGAATGCGAGCACCGCCAAACAGGATCCACTCGCGTTTGACGATGTGCGAAGCAACGGCGGTTAGCTTGAACGGCAGTGATGTCCATCGACTCGCCGCGACTAGAGTTCCGCCCGTCGAGCGCAGGGCAGGCGTCGCTCCGGCGTGCGAAAACTTCGGCGGGGCGAGCAAAACGGGAAGCGGGCAGACGGCAGACAGGAAGCGCCTGATTGGGTGAGGTATTTTAGCGGGGCCGCCTCGCAAACCCGCATCAAGCCAGGATCAACCTGCCGCCGCAAAATGCATTGAAATCAAGAGGGACCTGGCAGCACGGCCGCCACAAAATTCCGGTCAACTCTCGTTCAGGTCAGAGCGACACGATCTGTCGCAATAGTTCCAGCGCTTTCATTTCGTCAAGACGACCGGTTCGTGCCTTACCTGCGAGCGTCTTGATCAGCGCCTCTGCGATCGGTTCAATACCGATCAGATCGCCCAGGCTGGTCACGGGAGCAGAACGGCGCGGCTCCGCGATGACCTCTGTGATGGAAGCCGGCGCAGGCTGCTGGTGGGAGGAAGACGGTGGGAAATCGCTGTCAACAGTTGGCCGGATTGCCGGATCGGAGGCATGCGGAAGTCCCGGATCCTGTTGCTCCACGACTGCCTTCTTAACGACGGTGCCGCTGGGGTGATCCGCCCCAGACGGTTGGGCGTGTCGGTCGCTCGCGGCTTTTGCCTTTCTTCCCGCGGATTTTCTTGCCACCGCCGCTTCCGGCCTTTTCGCGGCTGGAAGCTCCTGCTGATCAGATGCAGGTCGACCCGACAGTGGATCAAGCAGAGCCGATACAGACTCAGGAATGTCTGAGACTGAACGCGGAACGTCCAGCCAGGCAGTCGGCAACCCAAGGCGCTCGGTGAAACGGTTGGCTTCAGCGTCGTCCATGCGCTTCTGTCCATACAGACGATTGTCCAGGTTGGAGGCGCTGATATTCACTACTGCGCTGAGTCGCACCTTCGATCCCTTACGGGAGGTGAGTACGTGCAGGTTGGCGCGACGAATGTTTTGCAGAGCCGCCACGTCGGTCAACGGCAAGGATTGCTGGGCCCCCGACTTCATGGACGTTTTGGCTTTCGCTGACGCCGGTTTCGACGAGGGAGCCGTGCCAGTTCTTGCCGCTGTAGGGTTGCGCTTCGCGACGGGCTGTGGCGAGTCGCCATCGGTTCTCTTTGGCATTTCTGATTCCCTGGGCAAACGGTCAGTGAGAGTAGGGCGGTGATTCGCCAGTATTGCAGGAGCTAGTTCCATTGACTGCCCGTCCGCCAATTCCGGCTCAGCATTCGCGCGAATAGAGTTGAGCGGCGCCCTCAAGCGACTGATCGTTTCGGATGTGAGCGCAGGATTGGGTTGATCGAAAAAACCGTCGGGTAGACCGAGCGTCGTTTCGATGTGGAAAGCCGTCTCGGGTGTGAATCTCTCGCCGTTGATCAACTCGGCCACGCGCGCCAGGTTGGAATCGAGTCCCAGTGCGATGTTCTCCGCGCCCACCGCGTCGACAAGCCATTTAAACGAACGCGTTTTGAAAATGGACGCCGTCTGGGCCGGGTCTCGCGCGGGCGGCGTTTTTACGTATGGCTTGTTATGTCGGTGGGATGTCGTATTTGAAGGTTGGCGCGACTGACGCGGACCCTTGTCTCGAGATCCCGGATATCGCCCATGTGGCTGACTCATAAAAAGGGGGGCTCTCCGCCGGTGAAATCACTGTCAATCGGCGATTATAAGGGAGGGGATACTGACGTCGGACTTGTCATCCAATGAGTCGTTCTGACGACACGGATGCTGACTGCCTTGTGCCCGGCGACCTTTATCGCAAGATCGGGAGGACAGCATGCGGCAAGAGAAGTCAACGAGAGCGCTCATGCTGATGAGCGTGCAGAGGCGGGTGTCGGAGTTCAACAGTCATTGCGCTCCATCGATCGAGGGAAAGTCATGGGCCTAGGCGACGTTGACCGGTGATTCGGTCAGCGCCTCGTGCACGCAAAACCGGTTTCCCCAGACGCTACTGCGCTGCCGTGAGCTTGAGATTCAGTCTCGCTGCAAGCGCACGTCAGTTATCGCGTGCCGTCGGATAAGGACTATCAAAATCTGGGACGCTGCTGTATGACCTGGCGCACCTGTTGAAAAAAAGTCGAATGATCACCAAACGATTCGCGTTTTTGGAAGCGCCGCTTTGAGATCGCCGACGTTCCTGGCCTGGGTGCCATACAGAACGAGCTCTCGCAGGCCAGTGAGCCCTTTCAGCGGGTCGACGTCTTCGACAGGGGTGTTCGCAAGGTAGAGTTCCTGCAAACCGGTCAAGCCTCGCAGTGGATCGATGTTTCGAACTCTGGTGCGAAAGAGATTGAGCATTCGCAGGCTTTTCAGGTCTGTCAGCGCCTTGACGTTCTCGACCCGGGTGTCGGCGAGATTGAGCCTTTGCAGACGGGTGAGCCCCTTCAATGCATCGATGTTCGTCACTTGCGTGCGAGCGAGCACCAGCGTGTCCAGCTGGAGCATGCCCTGCGCCGCGTCGATATCATCGACCTTCGAGCCGTCCAGCACGAGCGTCCTGAGCGAGGACATTCCTTTTAGTGCGTCGATGTCTCGCAGCGGCGTGTTCGCTAGATAGAGCGCTTGCAGACCGCGGAGCTTTTTCAACTCACTGATGCTGTCGACCTGGGTTTCGTTGAGGTCGAGCGTCTGCAAGGAGGCGAGCTGGCTGAGCGCGTCGACGTTCCGGACGTTCCTCGCGCCCCCGAGCTTGAGCGTTTCCAGATGAGGCAAATCTTCGAGCGGATCGAGATCGCGAACCTGTGTATCCCGCAGGTCGAGTTCTCGCAGATCGCGCAGGTTCTTGAGCGCGTCGAGATTCGAGACGCGGGTATCCCAAAGGTTCAGCGATTGCAGATTGGTCAGCCCTTTTAGCGCGGCGATGTTGTCGACTTCGGTGCGATGGAGCACGAGCCTTTTTAGCGAGTGCATTTCCTTCAGGGCGTCGATGTTCCAGACAGGCGTGTCCGTCAGGTCAAGCGATTCCAGATCGTCCAGTCCCTTCAGCGAATCGAGGTTATCGATCTGGGTGCCTCCCAGATTCAGTTCGATCTTGCGGTCGGAATTCTTTAGATGTGGCAAAGCGGCCGCGACCTGAGATGCCGTCATTGTCGGTTTCGCCCGCAATGCCAGGCATTCCGAGTCGGGCGTGGCTGTCGACGCGTCGCTGTCGTTGCAGGTGCCTTTGATGAATCCCAATTCGCTCAGCGCCCGTTCATCCGGGCTCTTGTGGAACGGGTTGAAGATCAGCAGCAAAATGCCGAGCAACAGCACGATTGCGCCGCCGATGGCCCACGGCTTGATGATTCGCGGCAAGGACGGGTTCGGACCTTCAGCGGCCGAGTTCGTGGTTGACGGCGGGGTTTCGGGCACGGCGGGCTCCCGTAGTGCGGGCTTCCTCCTTTATACACGAAGAGCGGGGCGCATTCCGCCCAGGCAACGTCGCTCGTCGCGCTACGCGTGAGAGCCAGCGACACGTTCTGCCAGCTTGGCGTCGTAGCTCGAATGAATGTGCACGCGCTTCGTTTCCAGGAACGCGTAGTCGTTGGCTTGGCGAAGGGCGAGCGAAGCCTTGTGAAATCCGGAGAGGGTCAGCTTCTGCTTGTTCGGATAGCCCGCTCCTTATCACGTTGAGTGGATGGGCCCGACGCTAGTCGGTACGTCGTGGCGCCTGAATGGTAGCGGAGCGACCGGAAGCTGCCTCGCGAAAGCCAACGCTTGAACGTCGGTATTGGCCGATGAAGGAGCGTTCGTCTTCGACAATCGCATGGTCGACGTCATTGATGTAGTGGCTATGTTCCGTAGAGACCGCCAGCATTTGCACGATTCGAACGATTGCCTCGTCCAGCCGCTGGCGATATCAGTCAGCGTGAGGGTGCAGACGAACTCACGGTCCATTTTCGAGGCGCCGCGGTGTTCGACCATGTCGATCTCGAAGAAGCCCGGTAGGTCCGACTCCCCGAATTTGCCGTGCGGGACCGCCTCATCGACAGATTCGCCGCCGAAGGCGGTACGCAGATCTGCCCTGGACGCTGCCAGCTCCGGCATTGGACGGCCGGACCTTTGACTTCGAGCGGACGACGTCAGGCGGCCGGCACCTGTCCGGGCGGACCGTCAAGGATACGGAGCTTGTCGCCAATGTCAGGAATATTGCGGCCGCCCGAGCGGGATTCGTTGTCAAGTCGATGCGCGGTTGCGCGACATTGAATAAGCGTCTCATGCAGTCGGGGTTCGGCCTGAAGGGCGGTCACCACTCTTTCCAGCTCAGACGGGGACTCACTCAGAAGTGCAGGAACGACCTCTTCTGGCGGTATCAGAGAGCCGTTACTTAGAATCTGCGCGGTCCAGTCGCATCCGTACAGAAGCGCGCGTCGCTCGGCCCTTTGCGCTTCTTCCTGGTCCAGTGTGGCAAGGCTGTGCCGGTTCCTGTGAAGGGAAGTGCGCCAGGTTGTGAGGATGTCAGTGCGCAGTCTTTCAATTGCGTCACCGAGCGGCGCGTTCTGCCCACCTGCCGCGAGGCGGCGTTCATCGAGTCGGTCGACGTAGTCCCGATATCCTTCCAGGAACGATTGCCAGTTCAGCGGTAGTTCGGTCGTCTGCGAGAACGAGAGGCTAAGCTCACCAAGCTCGTTGCTGATTTCGTGAAGGGACTGGGCGTCGGCAAGACGTGCTTCATAGACCTCATGAGCCGTCACCATCTGGCGGTGCAGGGGAAACAGGGGATTGCTGTAGCGTCGTTGCAGATGTCGCTCGGCAGCGCCAGGATGGGCGCTCCATTTCCAGTTCGATAGCGATTTCGCATCAAAGTCGACCTTGTCTATCATCGCCCGGAATACCGCCAGCGCCTCCTCGGTTGCATGGCCAAAGCAGTCAGCGAGCTTGTAATCATTGCCTTGCAGACTGGCGCTCTCATTTCCTCCGGCATAAGGGGATTCGGGTGCAAGTCGGAGGAAGCCTGTGGCCAGAAAGAATTCCATCGGTAGCTCTACCGACAGGCTCTCCAGCCGGAACGTGCGCGCCTCGGAGGAAATCCCCTCGATAGAGTGCGCGAGGCGGCTTTCGAAGTCGAGGAGCGCATCAATCCTGTCACTGGACGACGGTTGCGCTTCCTCAGCGAGCAAGCAGAAGGACTCGCGTACCATTCGTGCCGCGATCGGGCCGTGCTTCTCGGCAAAGAGCCAGAACCAGAGGGCGAGCTGATATCCACGAACTCCGTTTCGCAGGACCGGTTCGACATCTGGCGTGAATTTGATTCCCGGTGCGGCCCACCCTGCGAACGGTGCTGCATTGCTGGCGAGGTACATGCCCAGAAGCTGCTTTATCGACTGATTCGTATCGCTGGGCCAGCTTTGCGTCCCATCTTGCCGCTTCTCGGTCTTCCAGAGTCTCCAAGCCATCCTGAACCTCGAAAAGGGATGCGGTATACGCCTCGGCAACGATACTTGCACACTCGGCCGGGGCCGTAAACCGAAGACTGTCCTTGTTCTTCCGGGACAGTTCGAAGCAGTCCTCGCGGCGCGTGTGGGGCCTTTAGGGGGAACGGCGATATCTGCAAATGCGACACCGATCACTGATCTGATGCCGCCAAAAGCAAGGCCTTTTCCGCCCGCTCCCCGGGCAAAAGGACAAGGCGAGCGAGTTAAGGAGCAGCAAGAAGGGTTGCCTGAAGAGTCCGAATCGGGTCGCGCAGTTGCGAACCATGGTGCCGTTCGTGTGTACGGTCCGTGCTATCGGCTGTTGATGCTGAGCTGGTACAGCTTGCCGTCCATCGTAAACTGGCCCTTCGCGATTCGGTTCGCATAGCGGCCAATGATCGCGCCGGTGGACGGGTTGTACTTGTTTCCGTCCTCGATCGTGTCGAAGCCCATCACGACGTCGCCCAGATTGCCGTTGCGGTCCGGAACCAGCAGCTCGACTATCTTGCCGCCGTAGGTGCTGATCTTCACGACCATGCCCTGCCGTTCTTCAGCGTGTAGAGGTCGGTCTGCTTGCCGTCGATCACGCGCTGATAGCCTGCCGGCTTCACGTCGACGTAGGGCGCCGAGGCCGTCGCCAGGGCCGGCAGGCCGGCGAGCAGGATCAGCGCTGCGCACGCACGTAACTTCAACATCGTTCGTCTCCGTTTTTGTCTGTCGATTTACCCGGCGTGACGGTCCCGGGGCAGCACCATTCCGGGCTTCCGGTGAGCGCCTGGTATCAGGAGATCGTCGATAACCGACTACTGAAATTACGCGATATATCGATATCCGCATGTTATCGATCGGCATTGCGCCAACGTGCGGATCAATCGTCGCAACGCCGCTCAGTAACCGCGACCGACGTGCCGGCTTACGTGCTGCGGGTGTCGACGCCGGGCAACTGACCGCCCGGCGCCTCGGCCATCACGCTGCGGCCAGTATTGCCGGTATCGACGAACGCGACCTTCTTCGGCTCGTCCGCGAACGCGACGGACGCGCACTTCACGCCGAGGAAACAGAGCCGCGCGGCGAGTTTGATTTTTTTCATGTTCTTCTCATCGAGGGAGGTTGGGAATGTCTCGGTACGGCCGCACGCGGGCCGCCCGAACATCATGCGGCCCGCGCGTCACGGAAAAAAGTGATAGTCCGATTTGGCAAGCGTGTGTCGCTTTGCAGTAAGTCACGTGCACGGCGGCTCGCCGTCGTCCTCGTGATGGAACAGCGTGAGGAACTGCCGCGCGGGGATGCTGAGCGGCCGGTCGCGCCGCACGAGGCTGCCGTACGACGGCAGCTTCTGCGCGAGCGTGTAGTCGACGATCGCGACGAGCCCGTGCTCCGCGTTGCGCTGCGCGACCGTCAGCGGGATCACGCCGAGCATCTGCGAGCGGTCGACGAGGTTCATCGTCGTCAGCATCGAGCCGGTCTCGATCAGCCCGCGCGGCATCGGCTGGTGATGCATCCGGAACTCGCACTCGATGACCTCGCGCGCCGGGCTGCCGCCCGGCTGCAGGATCCACGGATACTCGAGCAGCGCGTCGAACCCGACCGGCCCCGCGCCCGCGAGCGGGTGGTTGCGGCCGGAGACGATCGCGAGCGCCTCGTCGTCGACCGCGCGGAACACGCAGTCGCTGCCGGCGTTGCGGCCGATCACGACCTCGAGCACGCCTTCCTGCAATTGCGGCATCAGCTGATCGCTGGTGTCGACGGCGATGTCGATCGCGAGCAGCGGATAGCGCGCCTTCAACTGCACGAGCGCCTCGGTGAGCCGCCCCGGCGACGCGGCCATGATGCTGCCGATCGCGAGCCGCCCGGCGCTGCCGAGCTGCAGCTCCGCGAGCTCGCGGTTCAGCGCCTCCATGCTGCCGCGGATCCCGCGGAAATAACCGAGCACGCGCTCGCCGGCCGGATTCAACACGAGGCCCCGCCCGACGCGATCGAACAGCCGCTGGCCGAGCGCGTTCTCGAGCTCGTGCAGCATCTTCGTGGCGGCCGGCTGCGTAAGGCCGAGCCGGGCGGCCGCCGCGCGCAGCGTCGAGCATTCGTCGACCGCGAGCAACAGCGCGATCTGACGCATCCGCAGCCGGTTCAGCAGCTGCGGCGTCGAGTCGCGTTTGTCGATTGAGCCCATATTTGATTACCTCAGGTTATCGATTCATCAAGAGTTTTCAATTTACGGGCACGGTCCGTCTACCTAGCATGAACCCCATATCAGGAACAGCCGGATTCCGGCGAAAACGGAGACGCATTATGCAGACGAAGTCAACGGTCGCGCACCGCGCGGCGCACGCGGGAGAACCGGCATGACGGCCCCGTCGACCTTGCCCGTCGTCGCGCTGACGCTCGGCGATCCCGCCGGCATAGGTGCCGAGCTGATCGCGAAACTGCTCGCGCGCCCCGATGCGACGTCCCGCGCGAACCTGGTGCTGGTCGGCGACCGCTGGCTGTGGGAAGCCGGCCAGCGCGTCGCCGGCGTGCAAGTCGACGTCGAGCCGATCGCGTCGCTCGCCGCCGCGCGCAACCGGCCGTCGATCGCGCGTCCCGCGCTCGTCGAAGTCGACACGATCGACCCGGCACAAGTGAAGGTCGGCGAGGTCTGCGCGGCCGGCGGCCGCTCGGTGCTGACCGTGCTGAACCTGTGCATGGACGCCACGCTCGCCGGCGAGGTCGACGCGATCTGCTTCGCGCCGCTGAACAAGCACGCGATGAAGCTCGGCGGCCTGAAGCACGAGGACGAGCTCCACCACTTCGCCGAATACCTCGGCGTGACCGGCTACTTCTGCGAATTCAACACGCTCGGCGAGCTGTGGACGTCGCGCATCTCGTCGCACGTGCCGCTGAAGGACGCGCCGGGCTACCTAAGCGTCGAGCGGATCGAGCAGGCGTCGGAGCTGATCTACCGGTCGCTGCTCGCGAACGGCATCGCGGCGCCGAAGGTCGCGATCGCTGCGTTCAATCCGCACGGCGGCGACGGCGGCAGTTGCGGCCGCGAAGAGATCGACATCATCGGGCCCGCGGTGACGAAGCTGCAGGCGCGCGACTGGCCGACCGACGCGCCGTTCCACGGCCCGTTCCCGGCCGACACGATCTTCCTGAAGGCGCAGGCCGGCGACTACCAGGCGATCGTCACGATGTACCACGACCAGGGGCAGATCGCGATCAAGCTGCTCGGCTTCTCGCGCGGCGTGACCGTGCAGGGCGGGCTGCCGGTGCCGATCACGACGCCCGCGCACGGCACCGCGTATGACATCGCGGGCCGCGGCACCGCCGACGTCGGCGCGACCTGGCAGGCCTTGCAGATCGCCTGCCGGATGGGCGCCGCGCGCCGGCAGCAGACGATTTCCGCGTAACGGCCGCCCAGCCGGCCGCGCGTTTCACGACGCATCGAAACACATCGAATCTCAGGAGACACCGTAATGAAGATCAAGTCCGTACGCGCCCGCGTATTCCAATGGAAGGGCAAGACCGTGCCGCCGCAGGGCAATTTCTGCGCGAACGCGATGGACCTGCTGTACGCGCCGCAGGAAACGATGAGCACATTCCGCTTCCATTCGTGGACGGTCGTCGAAGTCGAGACCGACGACGGGATCGTCGGCTACGGCAACGTCGCGCTCGCACCGCAGGTTGCGAAGGCGATCATCGACCAGTACCTCGCGCCGCTCGTGATCGGCCAGGACCCGTGGGACTACGAATACCTTAACCAGCGGATGTACCGCGCGACGCACGCATGGGGCCGCAAGGGGATCGGGATGGCCGCGATCTCGGGCGTCGACATCGCGATCTGGGACGTCCTCGGCAAGAGCGTTGGCAAGCCGGTCTTCAAGCTGCTCGGCGGCCGAACGAAGGAGAAGATTCCGTGCTACTACTCGAAGCTCTATCGCACCGACCTGAAGGAAATGCAGGCCGAGGCGCAGAAATTCCTCGACCAGGGCTTCCGGGCGTTCAAGATGCGGTTCGGCTACGGGCCCGCTCACGGGCAGCAGGGCGTCGTCGAGAACCTGAAGTCGGTCGCCGCGGTCCGTGAAGTGATCGGCTACGACAACGACCTGATGCTCGAGTGCTACATGGGCTGGAACCTCGAGTACGCGAAGCGGATTCTGCCGAAGCTCGAGAAGTATCAGCCGCGCTGGCTGGAAGAGCCGGTGATCGCCGACGACATCGACGGCTACGCGGAGCTGAACCAGCTGACGAGCATCCCGATCTCGGGCGGCGAGCACGAGTTCACGCTGTACGGCTTCAAGCAGCTGCTCGACCGCAAGGCGGTGTCGGTGGTCCAGTACGACACGAACCGCGTCGGCGGCATTACGATGGCGCACAAGATCAACGCGCTGTGTGAGGCATACAGCGTGCCGGTGATCCCGCATGCGGGCCAGATGCACAACTATCACCTGACGATGAGCACGCTCGCGTCTCCGATGAGCGAGTACTTCCCGATGTTCGACGTCGAGGTCGGCAACGAGTTGTTCTATTACATCTTCGACGGCGAGCCGGTCGCCGAGAACGGTTACCTACAGCTGCGCGACGACGTGCCGGGCCTCGGCCTCACGCTGAAGACCGAGTTCCTCGACCAGTTCGAGATCGTGGAGTGATCATGCTGCGCTGGCGCCGCTGAGGTCCGTTTGCCGCGCGGACGGGCAGGCGTCCGCGCCGGCGGCCGGCTCCGTGCCGGTTCGTCACGGCGTGACAGGCGGGCCATCAGAAGTCCGCCGCTGCCAACTACCAAAAACTGGAGACACCATGACTGTGCTGACCCCGGCCAACCCGGCTTACGACGCCGGCGAAGCCATTCCACGCCGCCGCTGGCTGCGCGTGATTCCGCCGCTGCTGCTCGCGTGCATCATCTCTTACATGGATCGCGTGAACATCGCGTTCGCGATGCCGGGCGGGATGAACGCCGATCTCGGCATGGACGCGACGATGGCCGGTCTAGCCGGCGGGATCTTCTTCTTCGGCTACTTGTTCCTCCAGATTCCCGGCGGCAAGCGCGCGGCGCTCGGCAGCGGCAAGAAATTCATTGCGTGGTCGCTCATCAGCTGGGCCGCGCTGTCGGGGCTGACCGGCCTCGTCACACATACGTGGGAGTTGCTGACGCTGCGCTTCCTGCTCGGCGTCGCCGAAGGCGGGATGCTGCCCGTCGTGCTGACGATGGTCAGCAACTGGTTCCCCGATCGCGAACGCGGGCGCGCGAACGCGATGGTCATCATGTTCGTGCCGCTCGCCGGGATGATCACCGCGCCGCTGTCCGGCTACATTCTCGCTGCGTACGACTGGCGCCACCTGTTCTTCAGTACGGGCGTGCTGTCGCTGCTGTTCCTGATCGTCTGGATGCTGTTCGCCGACGACGGCCCCGAGACCGCGCGCTGGGTGTCGCCGCGCGAGAAGGCGTACATTCTCGACGCGTTGCGCGAAGAGCAGGAGCGCAAGCGCGCGTCGGGCAAGCCGACCGCGGCGTCGTTCGGCGCGATGATGGGCAACCCGACGATCTGGCTGCTGATCGCGATCAACTTCTGCTACCAGGTTGGCATCTACGGCTACACGATGTGGTTGCCGACGCTGCTGAAGAACCTCACGCACACCGGGATGGGCAAGATCGGCCTGCTCGCGATGCTGCCTTACATCGCGATGGTAGTCGGCATGTTCGTGACGTCGTATCTGTCCGACCGGACCGGCAAGCGCCGCCTGTTCGTGCTGCTGCCGCTCGTCGGCTTCGCCGCATGCCTCGCGCTGTCAGTGCTGACGCACGAGACGATGCTCGTGTCGTTCGCGTTCCTGATCGGCTGCGGCTTCTTCCTGCAGGCGGCGGCCGGCGTGTTCTGGGCGATTCCGCCGAAGCTCTGCAGCCCTGAGACCGCCGGCAGTGCGCGCGGCCTGATTAACGCGCTCGGCAACCTCGGCGGCTTCTGCGGCCCGTACGCGGTCGGTGTGCTGACCCAGCACGTGAACTCGGCGGCCGGCGTGTACAGCCTTGCGGTTACGCTCGCGGTGGCCGGCCTGCTCGCGCTGACGCTGCCGAAGCGCTGCGAGGACTGAGAAACCGGCTGACGGTTGCGAACGCAACGAACCCACACTCGCTGCCGCACGACATGCGTGCCGCAGCGAAACCTCGAAGGACGGAGATTCACAATGAACGACATCCTGCTGCTGGTGCAGAAATGCGCCCATACCTTCAGCTTCTACGATCTCGAGACGAAGGCGGCGCTCAAGCACATCGTGCTGCCGAACTTCCCGCACGAGTTCACCGTCGACGCGGAGCGCCGCTTCGCGTACGTCGGCATCTTCGGGATCGAAACCGCATGGACGCGCGGCCAGGACGGCGATCACCGGATCGCCGAGATCGATCTGCACGAGCGCAAGCTCACGCGGATGCTCGACCTGTGGCCGTACTACCGGCCGCACGGGATGGCAAGCGACGACGACGGGCGCCTGTACGCGATGAGCGAGGCGAACGACATGCTGCTCGTGTTCGATCGTCCGCGCGAGCAGACGGTGCCGAACCTGGCGGTGCCGTCTGGCGGCGTGAAGACGCACCTCGTCACGCTGACGCGCGACGCGAGCCGCGCGTACGGCGTGCATCTGCTGTCGAACACGGTCACGCAGTTCGATCCGCGCGACGCGACGGTGACGCCGCGCGCGGTGATGCCGGGGCCGCGCCCCGAAGGCAACGCGCTGTCGAGCGACGAGAAGACGCTGTTCGTCGCGAACCGCGGCGACGACACGCTCGTCGCGATCGACACCGCGACGATGACCTGCGGCCGCCGCGTGAAGACGCGCAACGATCCGAACCGCATCTACCGGACGAGCTCGGCCGACGGCCGCGATCTGCTGCTGCTGACGAATTCGGGCGAACGGTCGATCTCGGTGTTCGACGCGGAGCGGCTCGAGGAAGTCGAGCGCATCGCGCTGCCGGCGAATCCGACCGCGCTGTCGTTCCATCCGTCGCGGCCCGCCGCCTACGTATCGTTCCAGGATGATCACGTGCGCGAGCTCGACCTGACTACCTGGTGCTTCGTCGACGAGATGCCAACGCTGCGCGAGCCGGACGCATCCTATGTGCTCGCGGGCGGCCGCTGATCCGCGCGCGGACGACGTGGCGCTCGCGCTGCCCGATGCGATCGTCGACGCGCACCATCACTTGTGGCGCCTGAACGGCGACATCCGCTATCCATGGCTGCAGGACGCGTACGATCCCGAGCACTTCATCCTCGGCGACTACGCGGACCTGTGCAACGACTTCGGCGTCGACGAATTCCGGCGTGCGGCCGGCGGCGCGCCGGTCGTCGCGAGCGTGCACGTCGAGGCGGAGTGCCTGCGCGACGACGCGCTCGCGGAAACGCGCTGGCTGCATGACATCGTGGCGCGTCATCCGATTCCGTCGGCCGTCGTCGCGTGGGTCGACCTGCTCGCCGACGATGCCGACGAACGCCTCGCCGAGCAGGCCGCGTATCCGCTCGTGCGCGGCGTGCGCTTCAAGCCGCACACGTCGGCGACGCCGGACGCCACGGTCGACGGCCCTGGCACGTTGAGCGACCCGCGCTGGCCGCGCGCGCTCGAACGGCTCGCCGCGCATGAGCTGCGCTGGGATCTACGCGTGCCGTTCTGGCATCTCGACGAAACGGCCGCGCGGCTCGCTGATGCGCCGGCCGTCGACGTCGTGCTCGAACACGCGGGGCTGCCGTGGGACCGTTCGGACACAGGCCTCGCGCGCTGGCGGCGCGGGATGGAGGCGCTCGCCGAACAGCCGCGGGTGTCGGTGAAGCTGTCCGAATTCGGGCTGCGCGACGCCGCATGGAACGACGCGGAGAATCGCCGGATCATCGGCGACGCGGTCGCGATCTTCGGCGCCGAACGCTGCATGTTCGCGAGCAACTTCCCGGTCGCCGGATTGCGGATCGCGTATCCGACGCTGGTGCGGACGTTCGCGGCCGCGATGGGGGACCGGCAGCTGAGCGACGCGGCACGCCGCGCGATCTGGCATGACAACGCGATCCGGATCTACCGGATCGATCTCGACGAACCTCGCAAACTGGACACACAGACAGGACGATGATGCAGATCACCGGAGAGATGTTGATTGGCGGCGCGTCGGTACGCGGCGCGGAAGGGACGATGTTCGCGTTCGACCCGGCGCACGGCACGGCGCTCGAGCCGCCGTTCGGCGCGAGCAGCGCGGACGACGTCGATCGCGCGTGCCGGCTCGCGCACGCGGCGTTCGATGTGTTCCGGGCGGCGCCGTTCGAAACGCGCGCGCGCTTTCTCGAGACGATCGCCGAGAACATTCTCGCGCTCGGCGACGCGCTGATCGAGCGCGCGCATCAGGAATCGGCGCTGCCGGTCGCGCGGCTCGAAGGCGAGCGCGGGCGGACGGTCGGGCAATTGCGGCTCTTTGCGTCGCATATACGCGACGGGCGCTGGCTCGCCGCGACGATCGATCCCGCGCAGCCTGAGCGTAAGCCGCTGCCGCGCGCGGATCTGCGCCTGCAGAAGATTCCGGTCGGGCCGGTCGCGGTGTTCGGCGCGAGCAATTTCCCGCTTGCGTTCTCGGTCGCGGGCGGCGATACCGCGTCCGCGTTCGCAGCCGGGTGCCCAGTCGTCGTGAAGGCGCATCCCGCGCATCTCGGCACGTCGGAGCTCGTCGGGCGCGCGATCCAGCAGGCGGTGCGCGCGTGCGGGCTGCCGGAAGGCACGTTCTCGCTCGTGATCGGCGCGGGCAACGCGATCGGCGAGGTGCTCGTCGCTCATCCGGCGATCAAGGCGGTCGGCTTCACCGGCTCGCGCGGCGGCGGCCTCGCGCTGATGGACATCGCCGCGAAGCGTCGCGAGCCGATTCCGGTGTATGCGGAGATGAGCAGCATCAATCCGTTCTTCGTGCTGCCGGGCGCGCTCGCGAAGCGCGGTGCGGAGGTCGCGCGCGGGTTCGTCGATTCGCTGACGCTCGGCGTCGGGCAGTTCTGCACGAATCCGGGGCTCGTTGTCGTGCTCGACGGGCCAGATACGCAGGCGTTTGTCGATGCGGCCGCGCAGGCGCTCGGGCAGAAGGGCGCGCAGACGATGCTGACCGCCGGCATGGCGGCCGCGTATGCGAGCGGCATCGCCGAGCGTGCGGCGGGCGCGGACGTGCGTGCGCTCGCGCGCGGCGCCGACACGGACGCGAAAAGCGCCGCGTGCCCGGCGTTGTTCGCGACGACGCAGCAAGCGTTCGTGTCGGCCCCGCAACTCGAGGACGAAATCTTCGGGCCGACGTCGCTGATCGTGACCTGCAAGAACGTCGACGAGATGATCGCGCTCGCGGAGCACGTCGAAGGGCAGCTCACGGTGACGCTGCACGTCGAGGGGGACGACGTTGCGCTCGCGCGACGCCTGCTGCCGACGCTCGAGCGCAAGGCGGGACGGATTCTCGCGAACGGCTATCCGACCGGCGTCGAGGTGTCGCATGCGATGGTGCATGGCGGGCCGTTCCCAGCGACGTCCGATCCGCGCACGACATCGGTCGGCGCGATGGCGATCGAGCGTTTTCTGCGGCCGGTTTGCTATCAGGATCTACCTGCGGAACTGCTGCCGCTCGCGCTGCAAGACGACAACCCGCTCGATCTCTGGCGGGTGCGTGACGGCCGGCTCGGCCACGGCTAACCTGGCACACGATGCAATCGCTGATCGCGCCGCATGCGCGCGCGATCAGCGCGTCGCGGCGTTAGCGCGGGATTTTGTCCTGCGGCGTCGCCCGCGCGTCGTCGACTATGATGAGTGCCTGCCAATCGACCGTCGTCGAACCTCCCGCCTGGCGTTCCTAAATGCTGCGATCGAGCGAAATAGGGACATGGTCGTTAAACTGCCGGAAGCAGCGACCGGAGACACCCGGGACCGGACGGCGGGATAGAGTCGACCACTGCCTCTCATCGGACTTCCGAGTCCGGCCATCCGCTGCTTCTTCGGTCGGCTTGCGGGCGTCAACACGGAGAGGGCGCAATTGCATCGGTCGGCGCTTCGAACCACCGGGCGTTCGCAAAACACGCGTTGACCGGCCGACGACCTTCGACAATCCAAAGCGGCGTTACGCGCTTTGTCTCCTCAAACTGTCGGGTCTAATATTGCCTCTCTCAACCCACCTAGTGGCCTGTCAGAGTTTGCCTGTTATCGAAACACCGGCTCGCGTGCCGGTGTCTTTTCCTCTCGATTTGCGTGCATCCATCCACGCTAGCCAACCTTTGCGGTAGGCCCGCGCGTCGACAAGAGCGTGGTGGACGCGATGGTCTTGTCGATAGTAGTTCGACACTGTCCGATCGTAGACCGCAGTGTCAATTAACGGTCGCAAGTCAAAATAAGTGGTCGCCAAGTTTTCCGGAAGCGGATCGCCCAGCAAATCAAGTAGGAACCGAAAATCTGTGCCCGAGTCGCACGCGATTCGGACGGCACGTGGAACAGTGAGAAACCACTCGCGCAGTCGAACTCGACTATGCGGGAACGTGAGAGACTTCCCCGCGAGTAATGGCAAAACTTCTCTTTTAACAAAGTCCGAGCAATGTTCCATACGCCACGTGTCCGCCAGTTCAACATAAAACTCACGGCTAGCGTCTTCGGCAACGATTCCCAGGCTTATCAGCCGCGGTGGAACTTGCCCGAAGCCTGTGTACTCGGTATCAAGAAACAACAACATGATGAATCCCTTGGGTTCCGGCCGCGGAAAAATTTGCGCTGGTTGGCCTAAGCTGGTCACACATGGAATTACAAAAAATGTCGACAGCGCGGCTGCTGCGAGACGCCGGTAGCATTTTATCTCGTGCGGTAGTTGGGACTATTTGCCATGGGTGAGGGCATCCGACAATAAAGTCAAGAATTGGCCTTTCATGGTCATTTCGGCTGACTTTTCCCGGTCGGACCAGCGCTGGAATATGCGCTCGGAACTATGGCCGACGCGGTCATGTTATCGAATTTGATATAGCGGGCGCCGGTTTTGCGCGCGAACGGTGCAGCCGGGAGGCGTTGATTTTCCGAACTTTATTGCGTTATGTTCCACACTTTATTGTCACGAGACAGCCAGTGAGTTTGAGTGCGGCGCTGCTGGCTGGGTGATCCGGTCGCGGCGTTGATCATCAAACTCCGTAGCGATTGCAGGAAAGAAAGCCCTCGAATGTGAGGGCTTTTCTTTTTTCTGGCGTGGCTTGCTGTCGCGCGTCAGTGCGTCGAGGGGTATCGACGGGTCTCGCGCCCGAGATGCATAGGATTGCTTTTGACACGGCGTGGCGCATGAATCTTTGTCACAGTTGGTAACGGCACGCCGGCTTCCAATTCGCATTCAGCCTGCCGACGGCGCGTCCAGATGCGGGCGGAAAAAATACGGTAACTATCTCGTAAACAAAGCGCTCGCAAATTAGCCTAACGTATGTTTTCCCTATGAAGAAACGTGCGCCACCATGATCTCAAGTCCTAAATCGATACGCGTCGCACTGCCTGTGGCTGCGGTCGCACTGGCGCTCCTCGGCGGTTGCGCGGTGGTGCCGCCGAGCGGTCCTTCCATCGTCGCGCTGCCGCGCAGCGGCGAGCCGCTCAATCAGTTCCAGCAGGACGACTACAGCTGCCGCGACTACGCATATCGCTCGACCAACGCGACCGGCGCCTCGCAGGCCGCAACCGCGAACGGCGTCAATAGCGCGGCGATCGGCACGCTAGGCGGTGCCGCTGTCGGTGCGCTCATTGGCGCAGCGGCAGGCAATCCCGGCGCGGGTGCGGCCATCGGTGCCGGCAGCGGCTTGCTGGTCGGCGGCGCGGCCGGCGCGAACGGTACACAGTATGCGGCTGGCAGCCTCCAGGCGCAGTACGACGCGGCGTACGCGCAGTGCATGACATCCAAGGGCAATACGATTTCGCAACCGCAGATGCGGGTCTATGCACCGCAGCCGGTGTACGCGCCGCAACCGGTATATGTTGCTCCGCCGCCCCGTTATTACGGGCCGCCGCCGGTAATGTATGCGCCCTATCCGTACTACTGATCGAATTCCGTCGAGCGTCCGCATCCAATGGATCCCGTCGCCGTCATGTATTGCCTCGTATGGCGGAGAGAGGCGACAGGATGGCGATAAACGCCTTTGCAAACAGCGTACGGTTAATCAGCCGTAAGGGCGATGAATGTATTCAGCGAGCGGGAGACGCGCGTGGCGGACTCTTCTCTTACGGCACGCGACGTGAGTCACGGCGCGCACCGTTCGTTGTGCGGAGCTGACCGTCGCGTCGTTCAAGAGACGAGGCGAAAATGCGAATCTCGCAAGCTGGCGCTGAGACATCCGGGCTCGGCGCATGGACCCGTCGGGGCACGGTCGTAGCGCTGATCGCCGTCGCCTCCTGTTTCGCCTCGTGCGGTGGCGGTGGTTCAGGCGGCACGTCCGGTGTGGCGTCTGGCTCTGCGAGCGGCAGCGGCTCGGATTCTGGTTCGGGTAGCACGGGGAGCAGCGGTACGGGTTCGGGCACCGGCAGTACCGGCAGCGGCTCGACCGGCTCGGGCAACACACCGGCAGCGGTGACGGCCTACGCCACCGACGTTCTCATGCATCACAACGATCTCGGCCGCACCGGTCAGATGCTCGCCGAAACCACGCTCACGCCGGCCAACGTCAACTCGGCAAGCTTCGGCAAGGTCGCGTTTCTTGCCGCGGACGGCAAGGTCGATGGACAGCCGCTCTTCGTCACCAGCCTGTCGATCGGCGGCACGGCGCACGACGTGGTGTACGTGGTCACCGAACACGACAGCGTCTACGCCTACGACGCCTCCTCTTTCGCGCAGCTGTGGAAAGTCTCGCTGATCGGCAGCGGTGAAACGCCCAGCGACGACCGTGGATGCCAGGACATCACCCCGGAGATCGGCATTACGTCGACGCCAGTCATCGATCGCAGTCGCGGCACGAATGGCGTGCTGTATGCCGTGGCGATGACGAAAGATAGTGGCGGCGGCTACCATCACCGGCTGCATGCGCTCGATCTGGCGACCGGCGCGGAAGTGCTCGGCGGTCCGACGGAAATCGCGGCCACTTATCCGGGCAACGGCGCGGGCAGCGTCAACGGCGTGATTACGTTCAACCCGTCGCTGCATACGGAGCGCGCGGCGCTCACGCTGGTCGGCGGCAACATCTACATGGGTTGGACCGCGCACTGCATGTCGGGCTCGTACACCGGTTGGATGATGGCCTATAGCGCCGACACGCTGAAACAGACCAGCGTGCTCAACATCACACCGAACGGCAGCCAGGGCTCGATCTGGATGGCCGGCTCGGGTATGGCGTCGGACGGCACGTCGCTCTATGTCGTGGACGGCAACGGCACGTTCGGCACCACGCTGAATGCGGCGGGCTTTCCCGCCGACGGCGACTTCGGCGACTCGATGATGAAGCTCTCCTTGGGCTCCCTGCAGGTCACCGATTACTTCGCGATGTCAGACGTGGTCACGCAAGCGGCCACCGACAACGATTTTGGCTCGGGCGGCGCCATGGTGTTGCCAGATCAGACCACGGCAGGCGGCGTCGTCAAGCATCTCGCCGTGGCGGCAGGCAAGGACAACCACATCTACGTCGTCGATCGCGACTCGATGGGCAAATTCAATCCGACGGCCAACAACATCTGGCAGGAGTTGATCGGCACGCTGGCGGGTGGCATCTGGGGATCGCCGGCTTACTACAACGGCGTGGTCTATTACGGCGGGCTGAACGACAACCTGAAGGCGTTGCCGGTCTCGGGGGCGTTCCTTGCGACCACCGCGGCGTCGAGGAGTCCGACCACTTTCCCGTATCCGGGCGCGACGCCGGCCGTGTCGGCGAACGGCGCGAGTAACGGCATTGTCTGGGCGGCGGAAAACGGCACGACCGGCGCTTTGCATGCGTACAACGCGGGCAATCTCGCCGTCGAGTTGTACAACAGCAACCAGGTCGGCACGCGCGATCAATGGGGTGCGGGCAACAAATTCATCACGCCGATGATCGCGCGCGGCAAGGTGTATGTCGGCGCGACTAATGGCGTGGCGGTGTTTGGGTTGTTGTGAGCGGAAGAGGGATGGTTTCGCGTTGGGTGGGGGGCGGCTGTCGGTGAGTGTGCTCGTGTGGGTGCCGGTGGTTGGCTTGCAGGTTATCCGGATCGCGGTATGAAAAAGCCCTTGCTCCTTCTTGGGAGCAAGGGCTTTCTGTTTGGCTTGCGGGTTGTAGTGCGACGCTCGCATCGCGCCGGACCAGACGCTTATTTCGCGCTTTGGGAGCGATGGTTTTCTGTTTGCCGCTGGGCTGGTGCAGCGGCAGCCACATCGGCACCGCTACACATCACGCCAGATATCACGCTCACTCCGCGTCGCTCGTCGCGGCCGTCTTACGCGGACGGCGACTGCGCGGCGCAGTTTTGCGTGCGGCCTTTTTTGCCGGCGCGGGCGCTTCTTCCGCTGTGGCGGACGCGACCGGCGGTTCAGCAGGCGCTGCGATTTCCGGAATGTCATCGATGCTTCGCGGCGCAGCTTTCTTTGCTCGCTTTGCAGCCGTCTTGCGCGGCGCGCGTTCGCTGCGGCGCTTGGGCTGCTTGCCGCTCGTATCTCGTTCGTCTGCTTCCGCTGGGTTCTCCGAGCCACCGGATTCTTCAGCGATCGCGGTTTCAGGCTCCGCGAAAGGCGCTTGCGGCACTTCAAAAACGAACTCGGCATTTTCCGGCGCTTGCGCGCGCAGGTCGTCCGTTTGAGCCTGCGCGCCGCCGCCCTGCTCGACGGTCGTACGCCCTTCGTGAACGGTCTCCTGTTGGCCGCGTCCTGCTTTGCGATTGCCTCGTCCTCGACGGCGCGACTCGTGTTTGCCGCCCGACTCGGCGATCACCGTTTCGGCGACCTGCGCCTCATACAATTGTTCCGCCGACTCCACGACTTCGACAGCTTCGCCCGTGTTGTCGCCGGCCACATTCGCGGCCGTGCTTCGATACACATACGCGCCTGACTTCTCGTCGCGGCCGAACTCGAGCAGCCCGCGAGCATGCGCTTCCTCGAGCAGATTGCCGAAAGCGCGAAAGCCGTAGTACGTCTCGTTGAAATCCGGCTTGCGGCGCTTGATCGCGTTCTTCAGCACCGACGCCCAGATCTTGCCGCTGTCGCCGCGTTCGGACGCGAGCGCGTCGAACGTTTGCACCGCGATCTCGACCGCCTTGGTGCGGCGCTTTTCGAGGTCTTCCTTGTTGCGCGTCTTCTCCTCGTCGGGCGCGCGTTTGGCCGCCGGCTGAGCGGACTGTTGCGGGCGCGACGACTCGCGCTTGGCGACCGTGCGCTGACTCTCCCGCACCAGGTCGTCGTAAAAGAAGAACTCGTCGCAGTTCGCGATCAGCAGATCGGACGTGGATTGCTGCACGCCGACGCCGATCACCTGCTTGGCGTTCTCACGCAGCTTCGACACCAGCGGTGAAAAATCCGAGTCGCCGCTGATAATCACGAACGTATTGACGTGCGATTTCGTGTAGCAGAGGTCGAGCGCGTCGACCACGAGCCGGATGTCGGCGGAATTCTTGCCCGATTGGCGCACGTGCGGGATTTCGATCAATTCGAAATTGGCTTCGTGCATCGCGCCTTTGAAACTCTTGTAGCGGTCCCAGTCGCAATACGCTTTCTTCACGACGATGCTGCCCTTGAGCAGCAGACGTTCGAGCACCAGCTTGATATCGAACTTGTCGTACTTCGCGTCGCGCACGCCGAGCGCGACGTTTTCGAAGTCGCAGAATAGCGCCATGCTGACGGTTTCGTTGGATGACGCCATGTGTATCTCCATTGAAGCGATCGTCGAATTCGACGAATCGCGACCATGATAGCGATTCCAGCGGAGGTGATCAGCTTTTGTGTTCCGGGCGCACCGATGCGGGCGGCGCGAACCCGCGACGGCGCGCGCTTTTTGTGACGTCCTCCAAGGCTTTGCAGGCTCGTCGACGCTGTGCCTGAACAGTTTCAGGGTCACAGCCCTTCGGTGTTGGTTCGCGGTGGATCGACCACGCAGGCCACCGTGCTACCTATCCTGGTGATACGGCGCGACATTCAGCGCCGCACGTGTTTCCAGCACCTCATCGACGAGACCGTACGTCTTCGCGGCCTGTGCTGACATGAAGTTGTCGCGGTCGGTATCGCGGGCGATTTCCTCGATGCTGCGCCCGGTGCGCTCGGCCGTTATGGCATTCAGGCGCTCTCGCAGATAGAGCACTTCCTTCGCCTGAATTTCGACATCCGCCGCCGTGCCTTGGCTGCCGCCCGACGGCTGGTGAATCATGATGCGCGCGTTCGGCAGCGCGTACCGTTTGCCGCGCTGACCGGCTGTCAGCAGAAAGGTGCCCATGCTCGCGGCGAAGCCGGTGCACAAGGTCGATACCTCCGGTTTGATGAATTGCATGGTGTCGTAGATCGCGAGGCCGTCGTACACCGAACCGCCCGGCGAATTGATGTAAAAAGAAATATCCTTGTCGGGATTCTCGGATTCCAGAAACAGCAACTGCGCGACAATCACACTGGCCGATTGCTCGTTCACGGGCCCGACCAGAAACACGATGCGTTCGCGCAGCAAGCGCGAATAGATGTCGTAGGCGCGCTCGCCGCGGCCGGACTGTTCGATCACGGTGGGCACGAGGCCCAAGCCGGTGATGTTTGGATAGCTCGAATGCATGTTGACCTCGTGTATGCGGTCTGGGTGACCGTGATGTGTGCGGAGCGCGTGGTTTCATGGCACGAAGCCTCAAGGCTGCGCCTTGGCCGATCCGGAACCCGCGCATCCATTGCGCCGGTTGTTGTCCCTATGACGACGCGACACCGGGCGACGTGACAGAAATATTTTTTGGCGAGGCTGTCACATCGTTCGATGCCCAGCCGTCAAGACGAAAAGAGTCAGGATGTCGGCGCGCGCCCGGATCATTTCGCAGGCAGGGCGCCGCGCGCTTTTCACCACGCACGATCTGGAGGTCTACGTATGACGGAACAAGGAATCGACAAGGCATCCAGCTTCGAGGCCGTGCGCGCCCGCCTGCTCGCGCTGGCGTACCGGATGCTCGGCAGCCGCGCCGAAGCGGAAGACGTGGTGCAGGACGTCGGCTTGAAATGGCACCTCGCGGACACGCAGGAGGTACAGATACCTGTCGCCTGGCTCACCACGATCACCACGCGCGTGGCAATCGACCGGCTGCGGCGTGTGCAGCGCGAACGCGCGTCGCAGGCCACCGGCTGGTTGCCTGAGCCGTGGCTCGACGAGGTGGCGCCATCGGCGGAGGAACTGGCCTTGCGTGCGGCGGAAATGTCCTACGGTGTGATGCTGCTGCTCGAGCGCCTGAAACCGGACGAACGGGCGGCGTTCGTCCTGCACGAAGCCTTTGATTGTGACTACGCGGAGATCGCGGCCATTCTCGAGCGAACGCCGGCGGCGTGCCGGCAGATCGTCCATCGGGCCAAGGCGCGGCTGCAACGCGCGGGTGCGCCGGTGGAGCCCGTCGATCCCGCAACGCATGCGCGGATCGTGGAGCGCTTGCGCACGGCGTTGGAGGCACAGGATCGAGTCGGCTTATTGCGGCTCTTTAGTGATGCGCCGGAAGTGGTCAGCGACGCGCCTGTGTGCGCACCGGTGAGCACGTCTGAACCGGCGGTGGCAGGGTGGATGGATACGGTAACGTCGCTCGTCGAGCACGCGAGCAACGCCGAGACGGTGTCGGTGGCGGGCACATTGTGTATCGCCTTGCTCTTCGAGGGCGACGTCGTCGGCGTACTCGACGTGTCCACGAGCAGCCTGGCGAATGGTTCCACGAAGATCGTCGCCATGCGCGTGGTGACCAGCGCGGCGCGCCTGCGGGCCACCAACCGCATGCTGGGCCGCACGGCAGTCACGCAACTGCTCGCACGGATCCAGCAGAGCGCCATGAGCTCAGTTGCGGTGGGCTGCGACTTCCCAGTTGATGTCCACGCATAGCACCTGCGTGCCCGTCGGCGTGTGCGCGGCGATCGAGGCGGTCACGCACAGATGCGCTTCGTTGATGGACAGATATGGCGGGGTGAGATGTACATGGCCGGGTGTGCGCATCGCCTGGATAAAGTACGGACGGCGCTCCCAGCTTGCGCCTTCCGAATGCAGCAGCGGGCGGAAACGCTTGGCGCGTTGCGAGGCGCGCCCCGGCGGGAGCACGTTGTCGCCGATCTGCCGGCCCGACCCATCGAGCACGAAGCAGCGTGCCGTCTCGCCGAGCATCAGAAGCGGCGCAGTGGCTTGCGCGACCGACTCGCCGGCCACCAGTTGCGCGGCGGCCGTCTCCAGCGCCGTGACATACGGTGCGAGCCGTGCCGATTGTGCGTGTTCACGAGCGGTGACCCGTTCGCGCAGCGCCGCGGAAAGCGAGTCCATCAAACCGGCAGCCGCTTGCGGCTTGACCGGTTCGACGCTTGGGCCCGCGAAGAACGCGCCTTGCACGAAGTCCACGTTGCATTCGAGCGCGATCAGCGCGTCGCGTTCGGTGCTCAGGCCGCCCATCAGCACCAGTTGACCGGACTCGTGCAGCAGCGAGACGAGGCCCGGCAGCACGCGCTCAATGTGCGAATGTTCGCTGGCCTGCGCGAGAATGCAGCGGTCGAGCGTGACGATATCCGGCCGCAGATTCCACACGCGATCAATATTCGAATGCTTCGCGCCGAAGCCGTCGAGCGCGATCAGGAAGCCGGATTTACGCAGTGCGTCGACGATTTCGGCAAAGCGCGTGGTTTCGCCGCCCGCCTGTTCGGACACTTCGAGCACCACGCGCTGCGGCGGCAGGCCGAGTGCCTTGAGGCCGGCGAGCAGCGCGTCGCCGTAACTGGTGTCCATCAGCGCGGCGGGGTGCAGGCTCAGGAAGAGCCATTCGTCGTGACTGTCGAACGCGTTGAAGTTGCCCAGATGCAGCGATTCGGCGAGCCGCCCGAGTTCGAGCAGGTCGCCGCGTCGCGCGGCTTGCGTGAAAACCTCGTGGGACGGCACTTGCAACGCGTGTTCGTCGTGGGCGCGCAGCGATGCGTGATAACCGATTGCGCGCCGGTGCGACACGGAGAAAACCGGCTGGAACACGCTGAAAACAGTGTAGCCGCCGTATAGAACGGTGCGCCGGGAGCCTTCGTCGCCAGCCATCGGGCGCGGTGGCTGGAAGCCGGGAGGATCGAGTTCGATCATGCTCATCATGTCAGTCGTGTGGAGGTGGCTGCGCGCCTGCATGCTCGACACAAGATCGCACGCGCAAAATGTGAGTTTACAGGATAGCGAGCAAGAACTATGCGCATGCGGAAATACAGCACGGATGCCCGGTTGTCACACTCAGATAAGACGATTGTGCGCCAGCACGGGTGCGAACGCGACGGTTCGCACTTCGCTGGTGCGGCCCGCGCCCCGTTGCGGGTCGGCGGCGGGGCGCGCGGCCGCGTAGACGCACATCAGGTCCGTTCGGAAGGATCGGTCTTTTTCGCGGGCGTGCGGATGTCCGGCGACAGTTGCGCAAAGATCCACGACGAGCCTGCCGTGATGATGCCGACACACAGGAACGTCGCATGAAACGCGGGCAGCGAATTGGCGGCGGTCACACGCGGCAGCAGGCCGGTGAAGGTCGCGAGCAGGGCGCCGGCCACTGTCACGCCGAGGCTCATCGACAGCATCTGGACCAGCGAAAACAGGCTGTTGCCGCTGCTCGCGCCGCCGGTGCCCAGGTCCTTGAGCGTCAAGGTGTTCATCGCGGTGAACTGGATCGAGTTGACGCCGCCGAAGAACGCCAGTTGCACGAGTCGCAGCCACAGCGGTTGGTTCGCGGTGGTGAGCGCGAAGCTTGCCATGGTCAAGCCGACCAGCACCGTGTTGATGATCAGCACGCGTCGATAGCTGTGCTTGATGATCAAGCTCGTCACCAGGCGTTTGGACGCCATGCCCGCAGCCGCCACCGGCAGCATCATCATGCCGGCTTCAAACGCGCTATAGCCGAGGCTCACCTGCAATAGCAGTGGGATCAGATAGGGCATCGCGCCGCTGCCGATCCGCGCGAACAGATTGCCGAGCAGGCCGACGCTGAAGGTGTGGATCTTGAAGAGGTCGAGCGAGAAAATCGGCGTGGGCTCGCGCACGGCGTGCAAGCCGTAGGCGACAAAGCAGGCGAGGCTCAGGATCAGCAACACGAGCACTGTGGCGTGCTGAATGCCGAACTCAGTACGGCCGTCGAGCGCGAACGAAATCGCCACCATGCCGACGATCAGCAGCAGGTAGCCTTTCATGTCGAACTTGCCGACATGTTCATTCCGGCTATCCGGCATGTAGATGAACGTGGCGATGCAACCGACGATCCCCACCGGCACGTTGATCAGAAAGATCCAGTGCCACGAGGCGATCTTCACGAGCCAGCCACCGAGCGTGGGGCCGATCAGCGGTCCGATGAGACCCGGGATCGCCACGAACGAGAGCGCCGGCAAATAGCGTTCCGCCGGAAAGGTGCGCAGCACCGCGAGCCGTCCGACCGGCAGCAGCATCGCGCCGCCCACGCCCTGCATGATGCGGAAGGCCACGAGTTGATTCAGCGTGTGCGCGTTCGCGCACAGCAACGAGGCGACCGCGAACACGAGGATCGCGCTGAAGAACACGCGGCGCGTGCCGAGCTTGTCGGCGAGCCAGCCGGACACCGGGATCATCACGGCCATCGTCAGCGAATAGGCGATCACCACCGATTGCATGCGCAGCGGCAACTCGCCGAGGCTCGTCGCCATCGCGGGGAGCGCGGTGTTGACGATGGTCGAGTCGAGCGTCTGCATGAAGAAGCCGGTGGCGACGACCCACAGCATCACGGTGAGCGAGCGGGGCGAAGGTGTACTGGACGTACTGGGCGTGATGGCGGGCGGAGTCGGCGTGGACATGGAGGGCGGCTAGGCGCGCAGGGGACGGGGTGGGACTCGCTATTCTAGGGAAAAGCGCGGGTCGGCGCAGCGGGCGCCATGGTCAGGCGGGCCACTCAACCATGCGCCTCACATAGCCAACGCAACCCAACCGCCAACCGCAACCAGCCCGCACTCACTCCGACGCCGGCAACGCCGCCGCCGCGCGAAAGAACGCCTGCGCACGCGGGTCGTTACCGAATGCGATGTGAATCCTCGTCCACGGACTCACTTCCATATTCGGCCGGAAGTAGTTGCCCGGCGCGACGGTCACGCCCAACGGCACGCCGCACTCCACCAGCCGTTCCGCATTGGCGACATGCGGCACGCGAGCCCAAACGAATTTCCCGCCCACGGGCTTGTCGAAAATTTCCCAGCCGGCGTCCTCGAGAGTCTGAATGGTCGAGCCGAGTGCATCGCGCATACGCCGGCGCAGACGCTCCAGATACTTGCGATACGCGCCGCGCTCCAGCATCGCCACGGCGACCGCCTCGGCAAAACGCGAGCCGCCGATGCTAGTCAGCATCTTGATGTCGACCAGATCCTTGATGATCGCGTGGCTCGCGACCACACAGCCGATCCTCAGCGACGACGACAGCGTCTTCGACAGCCCGCCCACATAGATCACGTGTTCGAGCTGGTCGAGGGTGGCGAGGCGATCGGTAATGTCGGTCTGAAAATCGGCGTAGATGTCGTCCTCGATGATCGAGAATCCGTGCTCGCGCGCCAGCTGCAATAGCCGGAAAGCCACCGGCGGTGCCACGGTGGTGCCCGTCGGATTGTGGAACACCGTGTTGATGAACAGCAACTTGGGCCGGTGTGTCTTCAACTGCTCCTGCATCACTTCCAGATCGGGACCGTTGCGCGTGCGCGGAATGCCGATCAGTTTCACGCCGTGCAGCTTCAGCAGACCGTAGAGGTTGTAGTAACCGGGGTCTTCGACAAAGATCGTGTCGCCTGCCTTGAGCATGTAGCGCAACAGCAGATCGAATGCCTGGCTGGCGCCATTGGTGATGAGGATCTGCGACGTGTCAGCCTGAATCCCCAACTGGCCGATGCGGCTTTGCAGATGCTCGCGCAAAGTCAGGTTGCCGAGCGGGGTAGCGTAATCGACCATGCTGGCGGGATCGGTGCGCGACACGTGACGGATTGCCTGCGCGATGCTGTCCGTGTCGCGCCACGCTTCAGGGATGAAGCCGCTGCCGAGCTTGAGCGTTTCGCCCGGATGGTTGAACTGCTGCAGGAGATGGTCCGACTCGTCCTCGGCGCGGCGAGGGTCCGAGGTGCCCTGGGACTGCGTGCCCGCCGGCTGGCGGTCGGCGACATAGAAGCCGGAGCCGTGGCGCGAGTCGACGTAGCCGAGCGACACCAGCCGGTCGTAAGCCTCGATCACCGGAAAGCGGCTCACGCCGTAGTCGGCGGCGAACTGGCGAATCGACGGTAGCTTCGAACCGGGATGAGCGATGCGCGAGCGGATCCACGTCGTGACGCCGGTGACGATCTGCTCGGTCAGCGGCACGCCGTTGTCCCGATCGAGCTGGATTTCGAGTTTCATGAGGATCCTCCTTTACCGAACCGCGGACCGGATGCGCCCAAACTCTGCGCTAAAAAACCCGCCGCCCGCGCTAACTGTCCGGTTTTTCGACTGAACAGTTCCGATGGAAGTGTTCGGAACTGTGCATGGGTATCCGATCATCACACGTCAATAATCGGTACAACAGAAAAGTTCTTTGAAGGAGAGAGCGATGCGTGAAGTCCGGATTTTCGAATTGGAACATGGCGAGCCCGCGGCGGCCTGGCGTGTCGCGCGTCCGTCGATCTTCAAGGTGATCTCGGGCGAGATCTGGCTGACTATCGAAGGCGACAGCGAGGATCACTGGCTCGCTACCGGCGAGTCGATCGAACTGCCGCGCCGGGCGGTGGCGTGGATCAGCGCGGGGCAGGCCGGCGCGCGCTTTGCGCTGGCGAGCGGCTCCGAACGCGCTGCAACGAAGCCGATGCTGGGCTCGCCGGTCTTGAACTGGCTGCCACGCTGGCTCGGCGCGGCCTGACGATTCGTCGAGCGAATCAGCCGGGTTCGCGGCGCCTCAGTCCGGCCCGGCAGCTTCATATTCCCCGATGTAACGCGCGCGCGGCCGGATCAAGCGGCCGTCGCGTGTCTGCTCCATGGCGTGCGCAATCCAGCCGACCACCCGGCCGACCGCGAACAGCGTGAAGGCGGCGCCGGCCGGCAACGCCAGCACTCGCTCGATGGCGGCGAGCGCGAAGTCCACAGTCGGCTCCGCGCCGGTCGTATCGCGCACCGTGCGCACCAGTCCCAGCACTTCAGGCAACGGCGAACGCGCCGGCGCGCAGTCGGCGAGCATGGCCAACAACAGCCGCGCCCGCGGGTCGCCGTCAGGATAAAGCGGATGACCGAAGCCCGACAGCACCGGTCCGTGCGCGCCGTGTTCGACGCGGGCGAGACGATTCGCCAGATAACGGTCGAGATCGGGCGCGCGCGACGCTTCTTCGAGCAGCGCGGCGATGCGCACCGTTTCGCCGCCGTGCCGCGGGCCCGACAAAGCGGCGAGACCGCCCGCCACCGCGCCGAACAAGTGCGTCCCCGTCGACGTGATGCAGCGCACCGTGAAGGTCGACGCATTCAACTCATGATCCGCGCAGGCCACCAGCGCCGCGCGCAGCAAGCCGGCCTGCTGGCGGTTACGTACATGCCACGCCAAAGCCAATTGCCGATGCAGCGGTTCGTTCGACGGCGCTGCCGAGATCATCGCGGCGGCCAGCAGGCGCATGACGGCGCAGGCCGTATCGAGTTGCGCATCGCGGCCGAGTGCCCACACTCGCGGCATTTGCGCCGCGGCGGCCGGCAACAGCACGAGCGCGCGATCGAGCGGCGTGCTGTCGCCCCAGAGCTTGAGCCACGCGGCCCATTGAGCGGTGGCGAACGGCACGGCCGGCGCATCGGCAATGCGCCTTGCGCTGCATTCCCACAGTAGCGCCGCGACGTCCTCGAGCGACGCGCTTTGCGCCAGTTCCATCGCATCGTGTCCGCGATACAGCAGACGCCCATCGGCGACCAGTGTGATGGACGATTCGAGCACTGGCACGCCCCAGTCCAGCACCTTCTGCGCGACCTTGCCCGCGCGCTTGCCGTCTTCCTTGCGGCGCGCGAGGCGTCGCACTTCGCCGGCGTCGTACAGACGATGCTTGCCCTGCGCATCCGGCGACGAACTCAGCATGCCGCGGCTCACATACGCGTAGAGCGTGGGCAAGCTGATGCCGAGTGTCGCGGCGGCTTCAGCGGCGGTCAGGGAATTCGAGGTCGGCATGGAAAGGCGCGGAAACCGAAGAAATCAATATATATTGATTATCATAATCAAGATTGATTGCGACGAGGCGGAATTCTAGACTCGGTTCACTTCTTCCTGCTTTGCTACGGACGACATGACACCCGAACTCGCTCTCAAACATATCTGGACACTCGCCGGTTGCGATCCGACCGCGCTGCACTCCGTCACGCTGACCGGCGCCGATCCGGGCTTGCCGTCGGTCTACCGGGTCGGCAGCCTGGCCTCGGCGAGCATCGCCGCGACCGGCCTTGCGGCGGCCGAATACCAGCGGTTGCGCACCGGACGCAGGCAGCACGTGACGGTGGAAATGCGGCGCGCGCTGGCGTCGTTTCGCAGCGAGCGCTACTTGCGTGTCGATGACGGGCCGCCGCCCGCCTTGCGCGATCCGGTGACGGGTTTCTACGAGACGCGCGACGGCCGCTGGATTCAACTGCACACGAATTTCGCGCATCACCTTTGGGGTGTCTTGCAGGTGCTCGGTTGCGAGAACGATCCTGCTGCTGTGGCCGGCGCGATTCGCAAGTGGGACGGCGCGGCGCTCGACCAGACGCTCGCTGACGCCGGCCTCTGCGCAGCGTTGATTCGCACGCCCGACGAGTGGGCCGCGCTCGATCAGGCGAAAGCAATTGCGGGCTTGCCGCTCTTCGAGATCGAGCGCATCGGCGACGCGCCGGCCGAGCCGCCGCGTGAGGGCAGCGCGAATCGGCCGCTGGCGGGCGTGCGGGTGCTGGATCTGTCGCGCATCATTGCCGGGCCGGTGGCCGGGCGGGCGCTCGCGCAGCATGGCGCGGACGTGTTGATGATCAACGGGCCGCATCTGCCGAATATCGCACCGCTAGTGATTGACAACGGGCGCGGCAAGCGTTCGGCTCTCGCCGATTTGCGCGACGCGGCGGGACGCGAGGTTTTGCGCGGCCTCGTCGCCGACGCCGATGTATTTCTGCAGGCATATCGCCCGGGAGCGCTGGCCGCGCGCGGTTTCGGTCCCGAGGAGCTGGCACGTGTGCGGCCAGGGATCGTCTATGTTTCGGTGTCCGCGTATGGGCACGAGGGGCCGTGGGCTCAACGACGCGGGTTCGATAGCCTGGTGCAGTCGGCGAGTGGGATTGCCTTTACTGAGCGGCAGGCGGCGGGGTGGAACGAGCCCAAGCATTTGCCGTGTCAGGCGCTGGATCATGCGACCGGTTATCTGGCGGCTTTCGGCGCGATGGCCGCGTTGGCGCGGCGGGCCACCGAAGGCGGCAGCTGGCATGTGCGCGTCTCGCTCGCGCAAACGGGCCGGTGGCTGCAGTCGTTCGGGCAGATTCCCGAGGGCTGGAAAGCGCCCGACGTCACGCTCGAGGATATGCGCGATTGCCTTACGACCATGGATTCGGAGTTTGGACGCGTGCTAGGCGTGCAACCGGCCGAGGCTTTGGACGAGACGCCCGCGTACTTCGCGCTGCCGCCGACCCGAGTAGGCGCGCATGAGGCTAAGTGGGAGTAAGGGCTTTAATTTAAGTAAGCTGCCTGCGGCGCGGCGTGTGCCGACACACAACCACGGCATGCCCCGCACACAGCGCAAAAGAACATCTACTTCCTCAACTCCGCGACAAAGTCGTAGTAATCATTGCGGCAGTACGTATCGGTCAATTCGATCGCCCGCTGATCGGCGGTGTAGCCCACACGCGTGATCAACAGCAGTGCTTCGTTCGGCGCGATGCTCATCTGCTGCGCGATTTCCTCGCTCGCGTTCACCGCGCGGAAATGCTGCAAGGCGCGGACAATCGTCAGTCCACGATTCTCCAGATACGTATACAGCGAATCGCCGATCGCCTGAGGATCGGGAATCACCGCGGCCGGAAATGTGGAGTTCTCGACGGCCATCACAATGCCGTCGGCCATCCGCAAGCGCCGCAACCGCGTCACCGCCGCTGCCGGCGACAAACCGAGCTGAATCACCTCGTCGCGATTGGCCGGCAAAATTTCTCGCGACAGCCACTTCGAACTCGGCGTAAAGCCTCGTCTCCGCAGCATTTCGCTAAAGCTCGATAGACGCGATAGCGGATCTTCGTAGCGTGGTGTGATGAAACTGCCCGCGCCCTGAGTGCGTCGAATCAACCCCTGCTCGACCAGCAACGCAATCGCCTTGCGCGAAGTGATCCGCGATACGCCCAGCGCCTCGGACAGCACGCGCTCCGAGGGCAGCGCCTCACCCGCGTTCCAGCGGTTCTCGTGGATGGCGGCGCCGAGTTTGCGAGCCAGTTGCAGATATAGCGGCGTGTCGTTTTCCGGGTCCGGGCGCAGGTCGCGCCAGCGGTCTTCCGAGGCAGAGGTCATGGAGCTCACGCAAGAAGGGCAAGCGGCAATTCTATGACATCGGCGCGCTGTGTTATAGCGGGCTTTTGCCTGGTGGCCAATCGAATGCCCATTGAACCGCTAAACTCGTCGCTATGATTTTCGTGGCATGCGCCGCGCATTCGTCTGCGCAGCGGCATTGCCGACCATTGAGCCACTTCGAGGAGTCAGCATGACGAGCGACATCGCAAGCGTAAGCCTGCGCGACGGCGAGCGCATTCCGAAACTGGGGCAGGGCACCTGGGAGATGGGTGAAATGCCGGCGCGCCGTGCCGCTGAAATCGACGCGTTGCGTTGCGGCATCGAACTCGGCATGACGTTGATCGATACGGCGGAAATGTACGGCGACGGCGCGACTGAATCGCTGCTGGGCGTTGCGCTGGCCGGCTTGCGCGACAAGGTGTTTCTGGTCAGCAAGGTGTATCCGCACAACGCCAGCCGGCGCGGCGTGATCGCGGCTTGCGAGCAGAGCCTCAAGCGCTTGAAGACGGAGCAACTCGATCTGTATCTGCTGCACTGGCGCGGCTCGGTGCCGCTCGCGGAAACGGTCGAGGGCTTCGAGGCGTTGCGCCGGGCCGGTAAGATCCGCCATTGGGGCGTCAGCAACTTCGACACCGAGGACATGGAAGAACTCGTCGCCACGCCGGGCGGCGATGCTTGCGCGACCAATCAGATTCTCTATAACGTGGCACGTCGCGGGCCGGAGTTCGATCTGCTGCCGTGGCTTGCCGCGCGCAAGATGCCGGCCATGGCGTACAGCCCGGTCGATCACGCGCGACTGCCGAAGCGCTCGCCGCTCGACGATATCGCCGACGCGTGCGGCGTCTCGGTGTTCCAGATCGCGCTCGCATGGGTGCTGCGCCAGCCCGGCGTGTTCGCGATTCCGAAGGCGGGGCGCGTCGAGCACGTACGTGACAATCATCGCGCGTCGCAACTGCAACTCGGCGCCGACGAATTGGCCGCTATCGACGCCTATTTCAAGCCGCCGCGCGGCAAGCGTCCGCTCGAAATGCTGTAAGCGCGGCGAGGCGCCGCGCGCGCCTCGTCAATTGCAGCCGTGGTGCATGTGCACGGAGCCGAGCACCGCGACTTCCGCGGGCGTGTGCTTGAGCGAATCCTCGTTGACCTGGGCGGCGTCCGTGACGAATTCGTCGACGATCGACGACACCTGCGTATTGCGCAGGCACAGCGACACGCGCTGCGTTTCATTGGCCGGCAAGGCGGTGCGCTGACTGAGGAATAGCACGCCGTACTGATAGCCGTGGATGATGCCGCGAATCGCGCCGACGCATTGGCCTTGCGCGACGTTGTCGTTCTTCTGCTTGCAGGTTTGCGCGAGCGAATAGGCGGAGAAGGTGGGATCGACCGGCGGTGCGGCTTGTGACAAAGTCGGCGAGAGCGGCTGCGCCGCCGGCGCTGTTTGCGCTGCCGTTTGCGCATGAGCGAGCGATGCGAGGCTGAGCGCGGCGGCCATCAACAGGCCGGTGACCGCGCGTGCCGCGGAGGGGGGGACGTTTCGTTGCATGTTGTGGTGCCCTCATATCGAACGTTGAATCTGATATGAGGCGATCGCTTCGGTTTGGTTCCGGTTGCGCGCGCACGGGCGGCCGATTGTTCGAGTTATAGCCGCCTGCGAGCGCTTCGGCGTGCGCGGTTTGAGTGTGCGGTCCGAATCCGCGTCGCCACGGGTTATCGCCCCGCTTACGTGGATCGCTCAAACCGACCGGCCTCGGGCGGTGACGCTCGACCGGGGGATCGAGACATCACCGCCGATGCCGGCGGACAGCGAACGATAAACCGGAACGTGACACGGGTGAGGTTAAGGCGCGGGGGCACCCCAACCAGAGACCGGGCGATTGCTAGTGCCCGTTCCCTCCACCATTGCCACCACCGTTACCGCCGCCACCCTTGCCCCCGTGACCGCCGCCGAAGCCTCCGCCAAAGCCTCCGCCGAAACCGCCACCGAAGCCGCCGCCAAAACCACCACCTTTACCACCGCCGAAACCACCGCCAAAGCCACCACCTTTACCGCCACCTGCGCCGCCGCCGCCGCCGCCGCTGGAGCCTCCGCAACCGCAGCCGCCGCTGCGGCCGCCGCTGCTACCACCGCTGCTACCACCGCTGCTACCACCGCCGCTTCCACCGCCACTGCTTCCACCGCCGCTGCTACCACCACCGCTGCCCCCATTACCACTCCTGCCGCCACCCCCTTTGCCGCTTGCACTTGCACCGGAGTTGCCGCTGCCCGAACCGCTCGCGCCGCTATTCGAACCGGCGCCACCGTTGCCCGAACTCGCCGCGCCGTTACTGCCGCTGCCGCCGCCGTGAGGCGCGCATCCACTAACGTTGGCGCCGCTGCAGTCATGCGGTTGAAACACCAGGGCGGCGTCGTCGGCGGCGGTCGGCTCGCCGGTTGCTGCGCCGGTCGCCGAACCACCCGGCGCCACGCCGTCGTTCTGCGCGAGTTGCGCTGTGCCCTGCAGGGCGCTGGCGGGCAGCGGCGCGTCGGCGAGCACCATCCATTTGGGGATCATATCCGTCGAGGCCGGATACGCGACCTGAGTCGTCAGAGCAACGACACCCGCTACGATCGCCGCACTTCGAATAACCCCGCAGTAGTACTGATTGAATCTTATGGTTTTCATCGCGTCTCTCCCGAGGGAACGACGACACCTCGTTGCCGCCATCTCTCACGCTGAGTCTGCCGCGGCGGGCCTGTCTGTAAGCGGGCCTCGTCGTCCCCCGAGGTTGTCTTGCCGATGTCGGTCAACCACTCATCGTTATCTTCCCGGCTGCGTAGCCGGTGTGTGGGCTAGCGTTTCCGCACGCTTGCCCGATCACGGCTTTACCCTCCGTTGCCAAGCATTGCATCGCGACGTCTGGTCAGTACTTAGCGATATCCATGCCATTGGCCGGAAAGCCTTGCGCCAACAGGTGTGGGATAGGGATGTGCGATGCGCACGCTGAAAAAACACAGGAAAACGTTTCGGCGATGAAACGCGCGGCCTCGATGCCGCGCCATGCCGTGTTATTCGTTACGCCCGGCGTTCTCGGGCGCGTTTTCCGAACCGTTGTCAGGGACCTTGCCCGCGACTTTTCCCGCATCGTCGCGCGAAGCGGTTTGCAGCGCGCGCAATTCGTCGACGGGGATGTGGCAGCGGATTCGATGCGCGGACGGCGTTGTGGCCTTGCCTTCGCCGGCATCGACGAACGGCGGGTCCTGCTGTTCGCAGATCGCGCCGAGTTTGCGCGGGCAGCGCGTGTGAAACACGCAGCCGGACGGCGGCGATGCCGCGCTCGGCAAATCGCCGGACAAGCGGATGCGGGTCGCGCCACCGCGACCGTCGAGTGTCGGCACCGAGGACAGCAACGCTTCCGTATAAGGATGATGCGGTCCCTCGAACACAGCCGCAGCCGGTCCGATTTCCAGCAGCCTGCCCAGATACAGCACCGCGATGCGATCCGACAGATAGCGAACCACATGCAGGTCATGCGAGATGAAAACGTAACTGACGCCCCGCTCGCGTTGCAGATCGGCGAGCAGGTTCAGGATTGCGGCCTGCACGGAGACGTCGAGCGCGGAAGTCGGTTCGTCGCAGACCACCACGCGCGGCTCGCCGGCAAACGCGCGGGCAATCGCCACCCGCTGTTTGAGCCCGCCGGACAGTTGCCGCGTGCGCGAGCCGAGATAGCGCTCCGGCAAGCGCACGGCGGCCGTCAACGTGGCGAGCCGTTCATCGATGGCCGGCCCACGCAGCGCGGTGAGCCGCGACAGCGCGCGGCCGATCAGCCGTTTCACCGAATGCGCCCGATTGAGCGCGGAGTCCGGATTCTGAAACACGATCTGCAGCGACTTGACCTGATCGTTGTTGCGCCGCGTGACGCGCGCGGCGAGCGGCGCGCCGTCCAGTTCGAGCACGCTGCCCGCGTCCGGCGTGAGCAGGCCGAGCATCAGCTTGGCGAGCGTCGTCTTGCCACTGCCCGATTCGCCTACGAGGCCCAGCGTTTCGCCGCTAGCGAGATCGATTGAAACATTGTCGACTGCGCGCAGCGGGGCGCCGGACACGTGAAATGTCTTCGAGAGTTTTTCTGCACGCAGCACAAGAGCAGGAGGCTTGCCGTCGATCGACGCACCATTGCGCGCGGGCAAGGCTTCCGCGCTCGCACGGGGCAATTCGATCGCGCGTTCGTGATAATGGCAACGCGACATCTGATCGCCGCGCGCGGCGCTCACGCGATACGGCGGCGGCGCTTCACGGCGGCAGCGGTCGTCGGCGAGGCGGCAGCGGTCCGCGTAAATGCAGCCCTGCGTGACCGAACCCGGCGAGGGCAGACTACCGGCGATCGTGTCGAGCCGCTCGCTGTCCTTGCTGCGCCCGGCCGTGGGCAAGCAGCGTAACAGTCCGACCGTATAGGGATGGCGCGGACGCGTGAAAACATCTTGCGTCGCGCCTTCCTCGACCAGTTTGCCCGCGTAAAGCACGCCGACGCGTTCGCACATCCGCCCGATCACCGCGAGGTTGTGGCTGATGAAGAGCACCGCTGTGCCGAGTTCCTTGCGCAACTGCGCGACGAGGTCGAGCACTTCCGCTTCGACGGTCGCGTCGAGGCCGGTGGTCGGTTCGTCGAGAATCAGCAGCGCGGGGTTAGAGGCGAGCGCCATGGCGATCACCACGCGCTGTTGCATGCCGCCCGACAGTTGATGCGGATAACTCTCCATCACCCGCTCGGGCGATGCGATGCGTACGCGCTGTAGCATCTCGTGCGTGCGCCGCAATGCTTCGTCGCGTGCGACGCCGGTGGCTTCAAACGCTTCGGAGACCTGGCGCGCGATCGTGAGCGACGGATTCAACGCGCGTCCCGGATCCTGATAGACCATCGAAATCGCATTCGCGCGCATGTTGCGCAAAGCGTCGGCGTTGAGCTTCTGCACGTCCTCGCCGGCGATGATGATCTTGCCCGCCTTCACTTTGCCGTTGCGCGGCAGATAGCGCAGCGCCGCCATCGCCACCGTCGACTTGCCGCAACCGGACTCGCCGACCAGACCGTACGCCTCGCCACGCCGCACGCGAAACGAAATGTCCTGCAGCACTTCGCGATCGCGTCCGCGCATGCGGTACGTGACCGTCAGCCCGACGACGGTCAGCGCGTCCGTGCGATCGCTCTTCGAGACGTCGAAGGCGGGGAACGAGGAGGGCGGCGGGCCGTTCATCGGTCGAGCACGCCTTGCACGCTGTCGGCGATCAGATTCACGCCGACCACCAGGCTGGCGATCGCGCCGGCCGCGAACACCACGGTCCACCACGCGCCGCCCGCCATCAGCGTGTACGACTCGGACAGCGCGAGACCCCAGTCAGCCGACGGCGGCTGAATGCCGAAGCCGAGAAACGATAGCGTGGCGACCGCGAAGATCGCGTAACCGAGCCGCACCGTCGCTTCGACGATGATGGGCGGCAGCACATTCGGCAGAATCTCGGCGAACATGATGTAGGGCGCGCGTTCGCCGCGCAGTTGCGCCGCGGCGACGTAGTCGAGATGCCGTTCAGCGAACACGGCGGCGCGCACGGTGCGCGCGGTGATGGGCGTAAAGGTGATGCCGATCACGAGGATCACGGTGAAGTTCGACGCGCCAACCGCGGCGAGCGCGAGCAGCGCGACGATCACGAGCGGCAGCGCGAGCACGGCGTCGATCGCGCGTCCGACCACGTTGTCGACCCAGCCTTCGAAGTAGCCGACGATCAACCCGAGTGCTGTACCCGCTATCGTGCCGAGCAAGGTCGCGAGCGGCGCGATGGTGAGAATGTCGCGCGCACCGACGATCACGCGCGAGAACACGTCGCGCCCGAGTTGATCGGTGCCGAACCAGTGCGTGCTGTCGGGCGGCGTTAGCGAATTGAGCGGATCGGATGCGTACGGATCGATGCGCACGATCCACTGCCCGGCGATGGCGCAGACGATCCACCACGCAACGATCACCACGCCCACCACGAAGGTGGGTGAGCGCAGCAGCACGCGCAACTGGTCGAAGCGCGGCTCGGCAGCGGCGCGTGGAGTCGGCGGAACGATCGTGCTCATTCGGCGCTCCTCACCCGCAGCCGCGGATTCAGCAGCACATGGAGCGCATCGGCGACGAGATTGGCGACGGTGTAGACCACGCCGATGGTCAGCACGCCTGCTTCGAGCATCGGAAAGTCCTTGGCCTTGGCGGCGTTGTAGATTAGCGAGCCGATGCCCTGATAGTGGAACAGCGTCTCGACCACCACGAGGCCGCCGATCATATAGCCGAGTTGCGTGGCGGCGACCGTGATGGTGGGCAGCAGCGCATTGCGCAACACGTGCCGCCAGATCACGATATGGCGCGGCAGGCCTTTGAGAATCGCGGTGCGCGTGTAGTCCGCATCGAGTGCTTCGACGGTGCCGGCGCGCGCCATTCTCGCGATGTAGCCGAAGAACACCAGCACGAGCGGCAGCACCGGCAGCACCAGATGACGCAGCTGTTCGAGTGCGCTCGCTTCGGGCGGATACGACGCTTCGATCGGCAGCCAGCGCAGCCACACGCCGAACACGAGAATCAGCACGATCGACGAAACGAATTCCGGCACAACTGTCGCCGATAATCCGGCAATGCTGATCGTGCGATCGAGCCAGCGTCCCGCGTGCATGGCCGACCACACGCCGCCCGCAATGCCGAGCGGCACGACCACGATGAACGCCAGCAAGCCGAGCTTGGCGGAATGCGCGAGCGCCTCGGCGATAAACGGCCCGACCGGCTCGCGATACGCATAGGAGAGCCCCATATCGCCGCGCACGAAATGCGAAATCCACTCGGCGTATTGCGTCATGAGCGGCCGGTCCGCGCCGAGTTGATGATTGAGAGCGGCGACCGCGCGCGCATCGGCGAGCGGGCCGAGCACTGCGCGGCCGATATCGCCGGGCAGAAGTTGTCCGCCCGCGAACACGATCACCGACAACAGCCACAGCGTGATCAGCGACAAGCCGACGCGCGTCGCCAGAAAACGCACGACGCGGCCCGCGTTGCCGCTCGATACCGGGGAAGCGGAAGGGGTCACCGTGGTCGACATCGTGCTCTCCTGCGAAAACGCGTGGCCGCTTAAGCGCTCAACAACATCACGCGCTCAACACCGCGCGGTCGAAATAGAGTTGCGCGAGCGCGGTGAAGCGCACGCCGTTCACACCCTTGCGCATGGCGATCAGTTGATCGTAGAAGAACGGAATGATGATGGGCGTTTCGTCGAGCAGCAGCGTCTGGATCTGCCCGGAGATTTTTTTCTGCGAGCCGAGATCGATAGCGGCGACGAATTGCGCGACCAGTTGATCGTATTGCGGATTCTTGAAATGCGCGGCGTTCCACGTGCCGGTGCTGGTGAGCGGTGCATTCAGGAACACATTCGGCACGCCGCGATGACCGTAGTCGGTAATGCCGAGCGGCGAGTCCAGCCAATCCGACTTGCCCGGCGTGCCCGCGCCGTAATACAACGACTGGCTCTCCACCTTCAAATTGATGCGCACGCCGATCGCCTTCGCCGCGTTCTGCACGACCACCGCGAGATCGGGAATCTCCATGTATTTCTCGGTGGTCAGCGTCACGTCGAAGCCGTTCGGCACGCCCGCTTGCGCAAGCAATTGCTTGGCCTTCGCGACGTCGATCTTGCGTTGCGGAATGCCCGCATCCGAGGAGGGAAACACGGGAGCGAACGGACTGTCGTTGCCGAGTTGCGCGCGCCCTTTGAACAGACCACGCACCAGCACGTCGCGATCGAGCGACAACGCCAGCGCCTGGCGCACACGCTTGTCCTTGAACAACGGATTGTCGTTGCGCATGTGAATCTGCCGATGCGCGCTCGACTTCACGCCCACAGCCTTGTAATCCGGATTGTTCAGAATGCCGGCGCCGCCCTGCACGGTGAAGGTGCCCATCACATCGGCCTGATGGCCCTGCAGCGCGAGCAGTTGCGCCTGCTCATCGGCGTAGAAGGAGAACTGTACGCGTTGCGGTAACGCTTTCTCGCCCCAGTAATCGGGATTGCGCACGAACGATGCGCCCACCTTCGCCTGATACTTTTCGAACTTGAACGGACCCGTACCGATGAAGCTCTTTTCATAACCGCCCGCATAGTTCGCGGGCAGGATCACGGCGTTGTAATTGTCCGAGGAAACGTAATAGGGGAAGTTGCCGTTCGGCGCATCCAGATGAAACGCGACCGTGTGGTCGTCGACCACTTTCGCGCCGCCTTTCGACAGCACGCCCTTGAGTACGGACAGCGCCGCCGAGCCGCTGGCCGGGTCGGCGAGGCGGTCGAATGTGGCGACCACGTCTTTGGCGCTGAACGGCTGGCCGTCGTGGAACTTGACGTTCGGACGCAGCTTGAAGGTCCATACGTCGCCCTTGTCGTTCGGTTTCCACGACAAGGCGAGCGCCGGCTTCAGCACGAGCTTTTCGCCGTCGTCGTCGATCAGGAATTCGCCGGTCTGATTCAGCAGCGCGAGACTGGCGGCGTCCGTCACCGTGAGCGGATCGACCGCGCCAGCAGGCGTCAGGTGAGCCACGCGGATCGTCTGATTCGACGCGCCAGCGGTGGTGCCTTGCGCGCGGGCTTGCGGCGCGTTCAGCACGCCGCCGCCCACCAGCGACAAACCGATCACGCTGGCATAGCGCAGCAGATCGCGGCGCGTGATGCGGCCGGCGAGGAATTCGTCGATGGCGTGGTTGCCGTAGGCGTCGGCGGTGAGGCGGGCTGCGTCGAGTGCGAGAAATCGGTCCGCGGGAGTCTTCATCGATGGAGTGTCCAGTCCGTTCTGTTGCCGGTTCTGACGGGCCGCGCCGGATGCGCGCGACAGGGCGACGGTATTGCAATGACGAAAGCGTCGAGGCGAAGCGGGTTCAGTGTAAGCGATTGCTCATGGATTCGGAGCGCTTGCGGCGCCGGCGGGTTCGCGATTGGCGGATAAAAGGGCGGGTGTGTATCGTCACCACAACGTTCGACGCGGCCGTGGCGAGAGGCATGCCTGAAACGCCCGCGGCTGCGGCAGCGCAACGGCCAATGCCGCGAATGGAAACCTTACCGATCGCATCGCGCGACAGGCGTTGGATTTACCGCGCGACCGCGTCGGGACGCCGCCAGCGATGGAACAGCACCGAGCCGATCCAGCACGCCATGAAAGCCGCGACGATGCCGTAACCCAGCACGCCGAAGCGCTCGTTCACGCTGGCCACCGCATCCCACACGCCGCCGTTCAGACCGAGCTTGTCCGACAGCAGACCCAGCGCCTCGACGCCGCCGATCACAATCGCGACCACCGCCGAGACGAACGTGATGCTCGCGTTGTAGTAGAGCTTGCGTTTCGGGTCGTCCATGGCCCAGCCGTAGGCGTGGACCATCAGCACGTTGTCGGTCGAATCGACCAGTGTCATGCCGGCGGTGAAGAGCGCCGGGAACACGAGAATCGAATAGAGCGGCAGGCCTTTGCCGGCTTCGGACGCGGCAATCGCCAGCAAACCGATCTCGGTCGCGGTGTCGAAGCCGAGCCCGAACAGCACGCCGACAGGGTACATGTGCCAGCTTTTCGTCACGAGCCTGAAGAGCGGTCGCAGCGCGCGCGACAGCAGACCGGCCGGCGCAATCGAGTCCGGCGTTTGAGCGGGCAATTCGCCGCTGCGTTGGACGTGCCGGTAACGGCGCCACACGTCGCGCAGAATCACGAGGTTGACGGCGGCCAGCACCAGCAGGAAGCTCGCGGAGACGAGTGTGCCGATCGTGCCGCCCACCGCCTTGAAGGTCTCGAAACGGCCGTGCAGCGAATGCGCGGTCCACGCGATGCCGATCGTCGCCAGTATCACGATCGTGGAATGCCCCAGCGAAAATGATAGCCCGACGCCGAGCGGACGCTTGCCGGTTTGCATGAGCTTGCGCGTGACGGCATCGATCGCCGCGATGTGATCCGCGTCGACCGCATGACGCAGGCCGAAACCATACGCGAGCAGCGCGGTGCCGAGCAAGAGTGGGTAGTGGCGAAACGCGACCAGCGCCCACGCCCACGCGCCGAGATTGGCGGCGATCAGCACGGCGTACAGCGTGAAGAGGCGAGGGCGCAGGGAAGCAGTCGGCGTCATGAGTCGCGTGGGCAAGAGTTAATGATCGTGCGGATGCTTGTGGATCGGATCGACCCAGAACACCGTCTCGGGCTGTTCCACCGCGTCGATGTTCAGATTGACCACCACCGCTTCGTTGTCGCTGCGCACCAGCACGCATTCGAGCGGGTCGTCGGTGCTTGCATTGATCTCCTGATGCGGCACATACGGCGGCACGAAGATGAAATCGCCGGGGCCGGCTTCGGCGGTGAACTCCAGATGCTCGCCCCAGCGCATGCGCGCGTGGCCGCGTACCACGTAGATCACGCTTTCGAGCGCGCCATGATGATGCGCGCCGGTCTTCGCATTCGGATGGATCGTCACGGTGCCGGCCCAGATCTTCTGCGCGCCGACGCGTGCGGCGTTGATCGCGGCCGCGCGATTCATGCCCGGCGTCTGCGCGGTATTGGTATCGAGCTGATCGCCTTTGATGACCTTCACGCCGTGCTCGCGCCAATCGACCGGTCCGGCCGGCGGCACGTCTTTGTAATGCGGGTGTTCGTGATCCTGGCTCATGATGTGTCTCCTCGAGAGCGTGAGTCCCGGCGTTCGGCACGGCGCCGTCTGGCATTTTTGCACGTTCAAAAACGTGCGTGTGAAGAAGCCCTGGGTGCGGCGCAGCGGACGAAAAAAAAAGCCCGTCCACAGGGGACGGGCTTCGAGCCGTTGGCATGTGCTGCCTTCGGCTTGATGGTGAATTGCGCTTACTTGTGTTTCGCGTTGATCACGGCTTCAGCGACGTTGTTCGGCGTTTCCGCGTAGTGCTTGAACTCCATCGTGTAGGTCGCACGGCCCTGGGTCGCGGAGCGCAGCGACGTCGAGTAGCCGAACATCTCCGCGAGCGGCACTTCGGCGCGCACCAGCTTGCCGCCGCCACCGGCGATGTCTTCCATGCCTTGCACGAGCCCGCGACGGCTCGACAGGTCGCCCATCACGTTGCCCATGAAGTCTTCCGGTGTTTCAACCTCGACGGCCATCATCGGTTCGAGCAGCACGGGCTTGGCCTTGCGCATCGCTTCCTTGAAGGCCATCGAGCCGGCCATGCGGAACGCGTTTTCGTTCGAGTCCACGTCGTGGTACGAACCGAAGGTCAGCGTCACCTTCACGTCGACCACCGGATAGCCCGCCAAAACGCCGGCCTTCAGCGTTTCCTGAATGCCCTTGTCGACCGCCGGAATGTACTCGCGCGGAATCACGCCGCCCTTGATCGCGTCGACGAATTCGTAGCCCTTGCCTTGCGGCGCCGGCTCCAGCGTGAGCACCGCGTGGCCGTACTGACCGCGGCCGCCCGACTGCTTGACGAACTTGCCTTCGACATCCTCGACCTTGTTGCGCACCGTCTCGCGATACGCAACCTGTGGCTTGCCGACGGTGGCCTCGACGCCGAACTCACGCTTCATGCGATCGACCAGAATTTCCAGGTGCAACTCGCCCATGCCGGAGATGATCGTCTGGCCGGATTCTTCATCCGTCTGCACGCGGAACGACGGATCTTCCTGGGCAAGACGGTTCAGTGCGATGCCCATCTTTTCCTGGTCGACCTTGGTCTTCGGCTCGACGGCCTGTGAGATCACCGGCTCCGGGAAGATCATCTTTTCGAGGATGATCACGTGGTTCGGATCGCACAACGTGTCGCCGGTGGTCGCTTCCTTCAGGCCGACGGCCGCGGCGATGTCGCCCGCGTAGACTTCCTTGATTTCCTTGCGCTCGTTGGCGTGCATCTGCAGGATCCGGCCAAGGCGTTCCTTCTTTTCCTTGATCGCGTTGTAGACCGTGTCGCCCGAATTCACCACGCCCGAATAGACGCGGAAGAAAATCAGCTGGCCGACGAACGGGTCCGTCATGATCTTGAAGGCGAGCGCCGAGAACGGATCGCTATCGTTCGGATGACGTTCGATCTCGTTGTCGTGTTCATCGTGGCCGGTAATGGCGGGCACGTCGAGCGGCGAAGGCAGATAGTCGATCACCGCGTCGAGCATGGCCTGCACGCCCTTGTTCTTGAACGCGCTGCCGCACAGCATCGGCACGATTTCGTTGGCAATGCAGCGCACGCGAATGCCGTGCTTGATTTCCTCTTCGGTCAGCGTCTCGCCGCCGAGGTATTTGTCGAGCAGTTCCTCATTCGCTTCGGCTGCGGCCTCGACCATCTTGTCGTGCCATTCCTTCGCGGTCGCCGCGAGTTCCGGCGGAATATCGCGGTACTCGAACTTGATGCCCTGGTTCTCTTCGTCCCAGAAGATCGCCTTCATCTTGACGAGATCGACCACGCCCTGGAAGTGTTCTTCCGCGCCGATCGGAATCTGGATCGGTACCGCGACGCCCTTCAGGCGGTCGCCGATTTGCCGCTGCACGCGGAAGAAGTCCGCGCCCACGCGGTCCATCTTGTTGACGAACGCAATGCGCGGCACCTTGTACTTGTTCGCCTGACGCCACACGGTTTCCGACTGCGGCTGTACGCCGCCGACCGAGTCGTACACCATGCACGCGCCGTCGAGCACACGCATGGAGCGCTCCACTTCGATAGTGAAGTCGACGTGTCCGGGGGTGTCGATGATGTTGATCCGGTGTTCCGGATAGTTGCCGGCCATGCCCTTCCAGAAAGCGGTGGTGGCCGCCGACGTGATGGTGATGCCGCGCTCCTGCTCCTGTTCCATCCAGTCCATCGTTGCCGCACCGTCGTGAACCTCGCCGATCTTGTGGGTCACGCCGGTGTAGAACAGGATGCGTTCAGTGGTGGTGGTTTTGCCGGCATCGATGTGAGCGCTGATGCCGATATTCCGGTAGCGCTCGATGGGAGTCTTGCGGGGCACGTGAACCTCCTTGGAATGGCGCGCCTGAAACGCTTGCCGGGCGGCAGTCTGTGCTGCCCGGGGAGCCTGGGTGCTGCTTTACTAAGATTACTAGGATAGCGCGTCGGCCCGTCTTTTGCAGGAATCTTGCCAGCCGGACGCGAACGCCTGCTGGCAAGGCTTCGGCTGCCGGCGCCGCGCGCTTCGATGCGGTGCGAGGCGAGGCGATATGGCGCCCGCCGATGCCGCGGCGCGGAAATGAAAAAAGCCGGTGCCTCGAAACAAGGCACCGGCTCTCGGAAAGCGGTGGGACGAAGCGGCGGCGCTTTGGCGCGGCCGGCGCGGTTTTATTGCGCTGCCGGCAAGCCCTGGATCTTCATGCCCGGTTTGATGCCCTTCGACGTGAACCAGCCTTTGCTCATCTCCAACGCATAGACGCCGTTGTTCTTCGGGCAGTGATTGTTGGTGGTTTCGGCCTGCATCTCGTCGATGTCGGTAACCGTGCCGTCGGCGCGTATGAACGCGATCGACAGCGGGATCAGCGTGTTCTTCATCCAGAAGCAATGCACGGCGTTTTCGCCGAAGACGAACAGCATGCCTTCATTCGGCGCGAGGCTCGTGCGATACATCAGGCCTTGCTCGCGGTCCGCATCGTTCGCGGCGACGGCGGCGTCGATTACGAACATGCCCGCGGTCAGCTTCGCGCGGGGAAATTCGCTGGGCTGCTTCGCGCCGGCCGGCATTTGCTGCGCATGCGCAGGAGCGGCAGTGGTAGCGACAAACGATAACGCGGCGAGCGGCAGTGCAACGGCAACAGCGAAACGCGCAATCAACGAGCGCATGGAAAATCGCACGGCATGACTCCTTGCTGGAAATTAACCCGCGAATGTTACGCGAGCGCGTCAAAAACAAAAAGGCAGATCGCCTTGCGGTGATCTGCCTTTCAACGCCGTAAGAACGGCAATGAAGCTAGTTCTTGACTGCGTTTTTACAACAAACTTACTCCGAAGCGCCCGAAGCTGCAGCTGCTGCTGCTGCCTTCTTGTGCGACTTCTTGTGAGCGTGCTTCGTGGTCTTCTTTGCCGACGAAGCTGCTGCTGCCGGAGCTGCCGAAGCTGCTGCCGGTGCCGAAGCTTGTGCGAATGCTGCCGTTGCGAAGAGACCAGCGACCAGAGCGGCGATCAGTTTGTTCATTTTGTGAATCCTCAGCTTTAGTTAATTAACCAAATGACCCGGTTATATATGGAGTCATGTCGGTAAACGTGCCATCCACCTTTCGGTTGACAGCCGCATCGAACAAATTTTCGACACGTCTGCTTTAGCGCTCAGACTCCCTGCACTTACCGCAAGAGCGGCTTGCACAAAGGCCCTTAAGGCTGAATGCCGGATAGCTTCGGGCGGCATCTGCGTCGAATAACGCCTGAGCTCGCGCACCGGTTGACGTGAATTTCGTGGAAAACTTATATGCGGTTGCGTTGATGCGAATGAGAGGCTGCGGCGTGCGCGCGCATGCAATTGTTTCACGCGTTTTTCGCTGTAGTTTCACGCGCTCTTTTGTTTGCTGATACAACGAGTTAGCTTATTTTTTTCCGGGCGTGAAGTGCGAGCGTATTGCGGATTCCATCATCAGTCGACGTGTACGTGCAGATGATCAGGCGATGCCTTCCCACGGCGCCTTCGGTGGCAATTCGACGCTCTCCCCCGGTCGCAGTCCCAGCGAAAATATGTCGAGCGCGCCGATGCCGACGCGTACTAATCGCAGCGTCGGAAATCCAACTGCGGCTGTCATGCGACGCACCTGGCGGTTCTTGCCTTCGGTGATCGATAGCTCGATCCATGTGGTCGGTATCGCGGCGCGATAGCGAATCGGCGGTGTGCGTGTCCAGAGTGCGTCGGTCGGCTCGACGTATTCGGCGCGGCAGGGGCGCGTCACGTAATCGCCGAGATCCACGCCGCGTGCGAGCTTCTTCAGCGTGGCGGCGTCGACCGCGCCTTCCACTTGCGCCCAATAACGTTTGACAAGCTTGTGACGCGGCTCGGCGATGCGCGCTTGCAATGCACCGTCGTCGGTGAGAAGCAGCAGGCCTTCGCTATCGGAATCGAGCCGGCCCGCCGGATACACATTGGGCACCTTGACCCAGTCGGCCAGAGACGCGCGCGTCTCGTGCGGCGAAAACTGACAGATGGTGCCGAACGGTTTGTTCAGAGCGAGAAGGCGCATTGGGAATCGATAAGAGTCGTGCGGCGCCGGTTGGGGCTGCCAGCGTGGCCAGGCTCCAGGAGACGCCGGACCGATAGTAAATGGCGGGATAATAAAGCATAATGCGCAGCTAGATGCTCCATGTCTTATATAAGACATAAGACTTGTGCCTCGTTGGCTCGCATTCGTCCATGTTGGAAAACCCCGAGCCGTTGCCGCCTCGGGGCAGCGGCCGTGTGGGCTAGAATAGCGGCCAGGCCGCTTGCAGTCGTCCGGCATTGCGCGTAGCGAGGAGCGCCCCATTTCGCAGTCTCCCCATCAGCTTTCAGCACAGCCTTCACTGGAGTCCGATCATGCCGTATCAGCACATCAAGGTTCCGACCGGTGGTGACAAGATCACCGTCAACGCCGATTTCTCGCTCAACGTGTCCGATCAGCCGATCATTCCGTATATCGAAGGCGACGGCACCGGACTCGACATCACGCCGGTCATGATCAAGGTCGTGGATGCGGCGGTCGAAAAAGCGTACGCAGGCAAGAAGAAAATCCACTGGATGGAAATTTACGCCGGCGAGAAGTCGACCAAGGTATACGGCCCGGACGTGTGGCTGCCGGAAGAGACGCTGCAGGTGCTCAAGGAATACGTGGTGTCGATCAAGGGCCCGCTCACCACGCCGGTCGGCGGCGGCATCCGTTCGCTGAACGTCGCGCTGCGCCAGGAACTGGACCTCTACGTGTGTTTGCGTCCGGTGCAGTATTTCAAGGGCGTGCCTTCGCCGGTGCGTGAGCCGGAGAAGACCAACATGGTGATCTTCCGCGAGAACTCGGAAGACATCTACGCCGGTATCGAATGGCCGGCTGAATCGGAGCAGGCGAAGAAGGTCATCAAGTTCCTGCGCGAAGAGATGGGCGTGAAGAAGATCCGCTTCCCGGATACGTCGGGGATCGGCATCAAGCCGGTGTCGCGTGAAGGCACGGAGCGTCTGGTGCGCAAGGCGATCCAGTACGCGATCGACAACGAACGCCGCTCGGTCACGCTGGTGCACAAGGGCAACATCATGAAGTTCACCGAAGGCGCGTTCCGCGACTACGGTTATGCGCTGGCGCAAAAAGAATTCGCCGCGGAACTGATCGACGACGGCCCGTGGATGAAAATCAAGAATCCGAAGACGGGTGGCGACATCGTCCTGAAGGATGTGATCGCCGACGCGTTCCTGCAGCAGATCCTGCTGCGTCCGGCCGAGTACGACGTGATCGCCACGCTCAACCTGAACGGCGACTATGTGTCGGATGCGTTGGCGGCGCAGGTCGGCGGTATCGGTATCGCGCCGGGCGCGAACATGTCGGATTCGGTCGCGATGTTCGAAGCCACGCACGGCACCGCACCGAAATACGCCGGCAAGGACTACGTGAACCCGGGTTCGGAAATTCTCTCGGCGGAAATGATGCTGCGCCACCTCGGCTGGACCGAGGCGGCGGATTTGATCATCAAGTCGATGGAAAAGTCGATTCTGCAAAAACGCGTCACGTACGACTTCGCGCGCTTGATGGAAGGCGCGACGCAGGTGTCGTGTTCGGGCTTCGGCCAGGTGCTGATCGAGAATATGTGAGCGGTCGCGCTGAACTGACGTAGGTCATATCTGCAACCCCGGCGCTGAGAGGCGACCGGGGTTGTTTGTTTTTAGGCTCGTGGAACGTCGCGCGATTAAATGTTCGCGATACTGCAGAGAATGAGTTGTTGGGATCCGCCATACCGGCTGCCTATGCTTTGCTCCGTGCATGCCCCCGCTCGGCGCAAAAAACCGCCGGACGGCCATCATCGCAAAAGCGGAAGTGGACAATGGGTCGAAGTACTACCCGATATGTGGGATGTACGTGCGCTGAACACGACTAGAAGCCGGCGTCCAAAAAAAGAAACCCGGCACGAAGCCGGGTTTCAAAGGACGGGTATCGACCAGTATCAGGCAGGTGCCTGGATGTTCGATGCCTGTTTGCCTTTCGGGCCTTGCACGACCTCGAAGGTTACCTTTTGGCCTTCCTTGAGGGTCTTGAACCCATTCATCTGGATGGCCGAGAAGTGTGCAAACAGATCCTCACCACCTTCATCAGGCGTGATGAATCCGAAACCTTTTGCGTCATTGAACCATTTGACCGTACCAGTTGCCATTCCAACTTCCCCTGTAACTCATGTCACTACCACGAGCCCTCGAAAAGCTCGACGACCGCGTGATGCAGCCGCTCCCTCCTCACAAGCTCACCATCGGCATTTTTTCGAAATTATGGCGCAGTGAAAAAAGTGCCAGCTTGATTGTTGAGGCTCTTTATTCGGGTGTCAAGAAAATTTTGAGACGCAGTTGTCGCGTTGCAAACAGGCACTTTCCAGGGTTTTTCCCGCTTTCGTTATGTGCGGTTGCGCAAGCGGGCCGTCTTGAAAAGTCGCATAATCGACTCACATGCTGTTCTGCGGGTCGCACCGCCGGCAACGAGGCCGGGCGAGCCGTCAGCCAGCTACGGCAGGTTGTGCGATACTCGATCCGACTGCGGTGCAGCACGACCGCAAGGCATCACAGGATAGGGGCCGGCTCCGCAATCGGCTCGTCGATTTAACGCACGCATGGCGGGGTAATCACCCATCAAGCGGTAGCGAACGGGCTCACCGGCCGGTCGGCCGGGTTTTGACAGGATTGCGGGCCTGTCCTAGTTGTTTAGAATGGGTGTATGGCGATTATCCCGGACAAGCAGGACGGCACCGTACTGGAGCGGCAGGAGAAAAAGCTCAAGCCGCCATCCATGTACAAGGTGGTGCTGCTGAATGACGACTTCACGCCAATGGAATTTGTCGTGATGATCGTGCAGGAATACTTCAATAAAGATCGTGAAACCGCAACACAGGTTATGTTGAAGGTGCATCGCGAGGGCAGGGGAGTTTGTGGGGTCTATACGCGGGACATCGCGTCGACCAAAGTCGAGCAAGTCGTTACCCACGCACGGCAGGCCGGGCATCCGCTGCAGTGTGTGATGGAGGAAGCATGATTGCCCAGGAACTGGAAGTCAGCCTGCACATGGCGTTCATGGAAGCACGCCAGGCGCGGCACGAGTTCATAACGGTCGAACACCTTTTGCTGGCCCTGTTGGACAATCCGACAGCGGCGGAGGTGTTGCGTGCATGCGCGGCCAATATCGAGGATCTGCGCCAGAACCTGCGCAATTTCATTCATGACAACACGCCGACCGTGCCTGGCACGGACGACGTCGACACGCAGCCCACGCTGGGTTTCCAGCGTGTGATCCAGCGCGCGATCATGCATGTGCAGTCCACCTCGAATGGCAAGAAGGAAGTGACCGGCGCGAATGTGCTGGTTGCGATCTTCGGCGAGAAGGATTCGCACGCGGTGTACTACCTGCAACAGCAGGGTGTCACGCGTCTGGACGTGGTGAATTTCATCTCGCACGGCATCGCCAAGACGAGCAGCACGGACGCCGCGAAAGCGAGCGACGCGAATGCCGAGTCCGACGAAGCCGCCGCGCAGAAGGAAACCCCGCTCGCGCAGTTCACCCAGAACCTGAACCAGATGGCGAAAGACGGCCGCATCGATCCGCTGATCGGACGCGAGTCGGAAGTCGAGCGTGTGGTGCAGGTGCTGTGCCGCCGCCGCAAGAACAATCCGCTGCTAGTCGGTGAGGCCGGCGTCGGCAAGACGGCGATCGCCGAAGGTCTGGCGTGGCGCATTACGCGCGGCGAAGTGCCGGACATTCTCGCGGATGCGCAGGTGTATTCGCTCGACATGGGCGCGCTGCTCGCCGGCACCAAATATCGTGGCGACTTCGAACAGCGCCTGAAGACGGTTCTCAAGGAATTGAAGGAACGTCCGCACGCAATCCTGTTCATCGACGAAATTCATACACTGATCGGCGCAGGCGCTGCGTCGGGCGGCACGCTGGACGCGTCGAACCTGCTGAAGCCGGCGTTGTCGTCGGGCACGCTCAAGTGCATCGGCGCGACCACGTTCACGGAATATCGCGGCATCTTCGAAAAAGACGCGGCATTGTCGCGTCGTTTCCAGAAGGTCGACGTGACCGAGCCGACCGTCGAACAGACGGTAGCGATCCTGCGTGGCCTGAAGTCGCGTTTCGAAGAACACCACGGCGTGAAGTATTCGTCGGGCGCGCTGTCGGCGGCGGCTGAGTTGTCGGCGCGCTTCATCACGGATCGTCATCTGCCGGACAAGGCGATCGACGTGATCGACGAAGCGGGCGCGGCGCAACGCATTCTGCCGAAGTCGAAGCAGAAGAAGACCATCGGCAAGAACGAGATCGAGGAAATCATCTCGAAGATCGCCCGCGTCCCGCCGCAAAGCGTGTCGCAAGACGATCGCAGCAAGCTGCAAACGCTGGATCGCGATCTGAAGAGCGTGGTGTTCGGGCAAGACCCGGCGATCGACGCGCTGTCGGCCGCGATCAAGATGGCGCGTGCGGGTCTCGGCAAGCTGGACAAGCCGATCGGCGCGTTCCTGTTCTCCGGCCCCACGGGCGTCGGCAAGACGGAAGTGGCGAAGCAGCTGGCGTTCACGCTGGGGATCGAGCTGATCCGCTTCGACATGTCGGAATACATGGAGCGTCATGCGGTCAGCCGTTTGATCGGCGCGCCGCCGGGCTATGTCGGTTTCGACCAGGGCGGTCTGCTGACCGAGGCTGTCACGAAGAAGCCGCATTGCGTGCTGCTGCTCGACGAAATCGAGAAGGCGCATCCGGACATCTACAACGTGCTGCTGCAGGTGATGGACCACGGCACGCTGACGGACAACAACGGCCGCAAGGCGGATTTCCGCAACGTCATCATCATCATGACGACGAATGCGGGCGCCGAGGCAATGGGCAAGTCGGTGATCGGCTTCACGAATCGTCGGGAAACCGGCGACGAAATGGTCGACATCAAGCGTATGTTTACGCCTGAGTTCCGTAACCGTCTGGACGCAACGATCAGCTTCCGTTCGCTCGATGAGGAAATCATCATGCGCGTGGTCGACAAGTTCCTGATGCAGCTGGAAGATCAGTTGCACGAGAAGAAGGTCGATGCGCTCTTTACCGACGCGCTGCGCAAGCATCTCGCCAAGCACGGTTTCGATCCGTTGATGGGTGCGCGGCCGATGCAGCGTCTGATCCAGGACACGATCCGTCGTGCGCTGGCCGACGAACTGCTGTTCGGTAAGCTGATGAACGGCGGCCGCGTCTCGGTCGACGTGGATGCGGAAGACAAGGTGCAGTTGACCTTCGACGAGCATCCGGCGCCGCGCAATCCGAATCCGGAAGCGGTGGAAATCGAGTAAGCGTACGCGGTAGTACGAACAAAAACGGCGTGGACCAGGTCCACGCCGTTTTTTTTTGCGCCGGCGTTATTGATCAAACGTGATCGGATTGTCCATGTAGGCATTCAGCTTCTGTCTTGCCCACGGTTCCGGATTACCGATCGCGGAAACGATACCAGTCGTCGCACCTCCGCCGAGTAGTACTGTAAAGATACCTCGCAACGGGAAGTCGCCGTACAGAGGGTTCGAAATGTCGAACGGTTCGGAGCGGATGAACATGTCCTCGGCGGTGGCGCCCATATATTGCTGGAACGCCTCCGGAAACTGCAATGCGAGAATGGTGGGATGCACGTTCTCGTAGTTGGAGCCAATTGCAGGATCGCCCAGCAGGCAACTGCCGCCCGTTCCCCAGTGTTGGGAGTCGAAATTCGTCGCGACCGGATCGGTCGTGTTCGGAATGCGGCTCGCGGGCATCTGCCATGGCATCACCGGCAATTTGAGCGCGCGGCTCACTGCCTTGCAGAAATCGAAGTAGCGGTTCCATGCGCGTGGGCCGTAGCAGTAACCGTTCGCGTAGGCGCGTTCCGTGAAGTCATCGGCTTCGTAGCGGTCGATCGCCAGGAAGTCGGGCGCATACGGTGCGTTGTAGACGCCGAGGCTGGTCACATAGTCCGCGGTCTGCTGCGCCATTTGCGCGGGATCGACGTCGTCCTGGTAGATCCATTCCGAGTAGCCGACGCCCCAGAGATTGATCTGCCAGCCGAACGTCACGCTAGGCGCGACCGTGCGCGTCAGCCAGTTCACCGCGAGGACGTAGCCGGCAATGGTCTCGGTGATGGCGCTGGGAATGACGGCGGTGATCGACCAGTGATCGAGCGCTTCCTGTAGCGGTTCGCGTACCGGCATCGAGTAGGTCGCGCCGAAGTTGGCCTGCTGGCACGCGCCAAGAAAATCAGGATTCACAATGAAGCCCGCCGGGACCGGGTGGTCGCTGTCGACGGCCGCCGTCGCGATGTTGAGCGCCAGAATGTAGTTGGCGAAACTGTGCGCGTGAGCGTCGGCGTTGGCGAGGATCGTGGGCGTGTCGCCGAGCGACAGATTGCAGGTGTACGAAACCATGACGGGCAAGACGGGCTGAACGTTGCCCAACTGCGTTTCGACATTGCGAGCGAGCGTGATCGTCGCTCGGGTTTGCGGGTCGTCGGTCAGATAGACGGTCGAATCGCCGGCGCCGTCGGTGCCGGCGTAGTCGAAGACCGAGGTCGCGCGTGCCGCGGCGAAGTCCGCCTGATTGCTCGGCGTCAGATCCGCGCAGCCACCGAAACACAGATAGGCGGGGAAGCCGCGCACATTGAGGTTCGCTGATGCCCCGATCGTCACGTCGAGTTCAGCGCTCCCGCCGCCCGGAACGCTCAATTGCGACGGTGTCTCGACCGCATAGACGACGCCGGCAGACAGAAAATCGTTTGCTACCACCGTGTAGTCGCCCGGCTGAACCAAGGCCGAGAATGCAGTCTTTTGCGATTCTGCGATGACAGTCTGCAGATAGTTCATGCTGCCGCCAATCAGACGCAACTGGAGTTGCTGGTCGACCGACTGGTCAGCGGTGACACTGATTGTGACCTTGGTGTATCCCGTGGTATTGACGTTTTCCGTCACCACCATGGAATTGTCGACGGATACCGTCTGCAGCGCGTTCGTCAGCGTAACGGCGGGCACGTTGAAGGAATAGTCGACATTGTTGAGGGCGATGTTCTGAATCGACACGAGTGCCGTGCCCGACGGCGGCAGCATGCGCAGGGACGTTACCTGGTTGGTCGTAGTGGCGAATAGGGCCAGAGTTTCGCCCGTTGCGCTGTCGGTCAATGTGACGTTAAGCGTTTCGGTTGATAACCCCGATAGCGATCCGATCGAGATATCAAGCGCACAGTAGTGCTCGACGGGGGCGAATGTCACGCCGATCGTGGCCGTTGCGCCAGCCACGACATCGATCGTACTGCTGTCGATGACAAGCGGTGCGACGACGGTCTCATCGCTTGTGCTCACACTGTCGCCCGTCACCACGTAGGTCCCTTGTTCGGCCGTGATGCTGCTAGTAGTCCCATAACAAAGGGACATCGCGCAGACCGCGTCCCCTTGCGTGAGGGTGAGAATGGGCGCGATGTCGGCAAGCGCCGGATCTGGCGCAGGTGCGCAAGTGACCGACACCGTGCCGTCAACGGCCGGCGCCTGGTCGGCGGCAAACACGAACGAGTCTAGCCAGGTCTCCGTGTCCGTTAATAGATCGCCGTTCACGTCGATGGTGATCTGGTCGGCCGGCTGCATCGTGTAGCTCGTCGTATAGGCGATTGACGCGTCAACGTCGAAGGTGCCGTCACCGATTTGGGATGTGTCCGCGGTGATGTCGCCGATGACCCACGTGCTGAACGCTGGCTGGATAGCTGTGGCGTCGACATTGGCCGGCGAGTGAAAGTTGAACGCGAGGAACTGGTTGACAGTGATCGCGCTACCGTCTTCATAGCGCAAGTTGGAGACGACGATCGTGCCATACCATTCATTGGCGCCCGGGCCAACGATTGCATCATATTCGATCTTCATGCTAGCTCCATTCAGTGTTAGACCGGTGAACATCGATCGCCCGTGTGAGCAAGAAAAGAGTTCTATCCGGATGGGTGAACCATCGGTAACCTGTTCTAATTAATGCGGATGCCTAATTAAATCGTTGAAAATGACAATAGGCTTTCGGTCTTTGGCCTCCTGCTCTTGCGTTGAAAGGATTGAAAACTGGAGTGGTAAGGCGGCCGATATCAATTCGCTGATGAGGCCGGTGAGATTGTTAGTGCTATTGATTGATTTATAGGTGGAGGATATTAATGGCCAAATCGGATAACTCCGAATTTGTTTTGCCGCTCGCAAATAGAGCGAGGGATGCTTGAATTGCAGAAGAGGAGCCGTGCTGGTTTGGGCAAATCCAGCACGGCTTCAGGCAAGCGTATCTGCTTAATGCTTGCCCGTGCTGCCGAACCCACCAGCGCCGCGCTCGCTGGTTTCGAAGTCGTCGACGATATTGAACTCTGCTTGAACGACCGGCACGATCACCAGTTGCGCGAGGCGCTCCATCGGATTCAGCACGAATGTGCTCTCGCCCCGGTTCCAAGTCGAAATCATCAGTTGACCCTGGTAATCCGAATCGATCAGGCCGACCAGATTGCCCAGCACGATTCCGTGCTTATGCCCCAAGCCCGAGCGCGGCAGAATCAGCGCGGCATAGCCCGGATCGCCGACGTGGATCGCCAGACCCGTCGGCACCAAGGCGGTTTCGCCGGGTTTCAGGGTCAACGGTTCGTCGAGGCACGCGCGCAGGTCGAGGCCCGCGCTGCCGGTGGTGGCGTAAGCCGGGAGCTGCTCGCGCATGCGCGCATCGAGAATCTTCAGGTCGAGTTTCATGCAGGTTCGAAGGTTAAGAAGTGGAGGCCGGGCGTTCGAGCTGGAGCGCGTCGGCAAGAAGTTCATAGGAGCGCAAGCGGGCGCGATAGCTGCCCGCGACGGTGAGCACGATCAGTTCGTCAGCTTCGAACTGCTCCTGCAAGGCATGCAGCCGCTCAGTGACAGTTTCCGGCGTACCGATGATGCTGCGTGGCTTCTCGCGATCAATCACCAGACGCTCGCGCTCGCCGTATTCCTGCGCGACGCCCTGTTCGATCGTCGGGATCGGTTCGTTCAGGCCATAGGCCATTTGCACGCGGCGCAGATCGACGGCTTTCTCCAGATCCGCTGCTTCCTGTTCGGTGTCCGCGCAAATGACGAACACGGCGGCCGCCAGATACGGCTGCTGCATGTCCTGGCCGGCCTTGAAGCGCTCACGATACGCATGCGCGACCTGGTGCCCGAAATGCGCGTTGATGAAATGCGCAAACGCGAAGGGAATGCCGAGTTGCGCCGCCAGCAAACCGCCGAATTCGCTCGACCCGAGCATCCACAGTTGCGGACGCGTGTCGATTTGCGGCTGCAGCAGCACGCCGCTCGCAATGTGATCGGCGGGCAAGGTGCCGTGCATCAGGCCGAGCAGATCGGCCACCTGCTGCGGAAAAATATCGCCGCGATTGTAGTCGCCGGCAGCGACCGCTTGCGCCGTGCGCATGTCGCCGCCCGGCGCGCGTCCCACGCCCAGATCGATGCGATTGGGGAACAGTGCTTCGAGCATCATGAATTGCTCGGCGACCTTGAACGGGCTGTAGTACGGCAGCATCACGCCACCGGAGCCCAGTCGAATGTGGCGGGTCACGCTGCCGAGGCGCGCCAGCATCACCTCGGGGCAGGGGTTCGACACGCCGCGCAGGCCGTGATGCTCGGCACACCAGTAACGCGTGTAGCCGAGGTCGTCGGCGAGCTGCGCGAGTTCGACCGTGGCGGCAATCGCATCTGCCACCGAGTGCCCGGCGATCACGGGCGTTTGATCGAGTACGGATAGTCGCGTCATGTCAGTACCGCTCCAGTTGATTCCATTCGCTAACGTGACTCACGGCGGCCGCATGCAAGCCGTCGCCGGAATGCCTCAGCGAATCAGACTTGTGTCGGGCAGACGCTTCGCGATCTCCGCGATCAGCGCGCGCGCGAGCGTCTGCTTGTCGGCGCGTGGCAGCTTCGTTGCGCCGCCTGCTTCGAAGAGGATCACTTCGTTGTCGTCGAGGCCGAAAGTCAGCGGCCCGAGATTGCCGATCAGAAGCGGCACATTTTTGCGCACACGCTTTTCTTCGCCGTGAACTTCCAGATCGCCGCTTTCAGCGGCGAAGCCGACCGCGAACGGCGGATGCGGCAGTTTCGCCACCGAGGCAAGAATGTCCGGATTTTCCACGAAGCTAAACGTGGGCAGCGCGCGCTCGGCGGTCTTCTTGATCTTGTGCTCGCTGGCGTGATCGACGCGCCAGTCGGCTACCGCGGCCACGCCGATGAAAATGTCGGCGTCCGCGACCGAGCGCATCACCGCGTCGTGCATCTGCTGGGCGGTTTGCACGTCCTGGCGGAATACGCCCCACGGCGTTTCCAGCGCGACGGGGCCGGCGATCAGATGCACTTCGGCGCCGGCCTGTTGCGCGGCGCGCGCCAGCGCGAAACCCATCTTGCCGCTGGAGCGGTTGGTGATGCCGCGTACCGGATCGAGCGGTTCGAACGTCGGCCCGGCGGTCAGCAGCACGCGCTTGCCGGCGAGGATTTTCGGCGCGAAGAACGAGGCGATGGCTTCGTAAGTGGCCGCGGCTTCGAGCATGCGGCCGTCGCCGACTTCGCCGCACGCTTGCGGACCGGAATCGGGTCCGAGCACTTCGATGCCGTCCGCGCGCAATTGCGCGACGTTGCGCTGCGTCGCCGGGTTCTGCCACATCTGCCGGTTCATGGCCGGCACGACCAGCAGCGGACAATCGCGGGCGACGCAGAGCGTCGACAGCAGATCGTCGGCCATGCCGTGCGCGAGTTTGGCGAGGAAATCGGTGGAGGCGGGCGCGATCACGATCGCATCCGCTTCACGCGACAGATCGATGTGCGCCATGTTGTTCGGCACGCGCCCGTCCCACTGGCTCGTGTAGACCGAACGGCCCGAGAGCGCCTGCATGGTGACGGGGGTGATGAATTGTGTGGCCGCTTCGGTCATGACGACCTGCACGGTCGCGCCGGCCTTGGTCAACAGACGCGTGAGTTCGGCGATCTTGTAGCAGGCAATGCCGCCCGTCATGCCGAGGACGAGGTGTTTTCCTGCGAGTTCTGCGGTTGCCAACGAAAGCCTCCGACAAAGCGTGGTGGCGGGTAGCGAGGCGGGGCGTTGCATCCCCGCCGCCGCGCCTTTCAAACCGTGTTGATGCGCGACCCTGAGCGCGGGCGCCTGCCGTCTTAGCGCGCGCTGCCGCGTACGCGCCGCAGCTCGTCGAGCACGAGCAGGACCGCGCCGATCGTGATCGCGCTGTCGGCGAGATTGAACGCCGGCCAGTGCCACGTGCGCACGTGGAAATCGAGGAAGTCGATCACGTGTCCGTACGCGAGCCGGTCGATCACGTTGCCGAGCGCGCCACCGAGAATCAGCGCGAGCGCCGTGCAGAACATTTTCTGCCCGCCGTGGCGCTTGAGCAGGTAGCAGATCACCAGCGCGGCCACCACGCCGAGCGCGGTGAACGCCCAGCGTTGCCAGCCGCCCGCCATCGCGAGAAAGCTGAATGCCGCACCGCGGTTGTACACGAGGACCAGGTTGAAAAACGACGTGACCTCATGCGCGACACCGTAGGCGAACACTTTCTGGACGGCGATTTTCGTTAGCTGATCGAACAGGATGACGATCAGCGCAACGCCGAGCCAGGGCGCCAGCGAACCGTTTGCAGCAGATGTTTTCGACGCGGTTTTCGACATGGTTCTCGCCATTATGCCGCGCTCCTGATTTCACCGTTGCCGAACAGATTGCTGAAGCAGCGGCCGCACAGCGTGGGGTGTTCGGCGTTCGCGCCGACGTCCGCGCGGTAGTGCCAGCAGCGTTCGCACTTCAGATACTTCGAGGCGATGACTTCGACGCCTTCTTCCGCTTCGCCGTCGACCTTCACTACCGTTGCCGCCGAGGTGATCAGCACGAACTTCAGGTCGTCGCCGAGGCTAGTGAGCGCGTCGTAGCGCGCGCCGCTTGCACGGATTTCAACTTCCGCCTGCAAGGACGAGCCGATCAGGTTTGCGACGCGCGCTTCTTCCAGCGCCTTGGTCACGTCGCTGCGCGCGGCGCGCAGAAGCGTCCATTTGTCGAGCAGCGCGCCGGCTTCCGGCACGGCCGGGAACGCGTGATACGTCTCGGTGAAGATCGTCTCGCTGTTCGGCTGGAAGATCTTCCACGCTTCTTCCGCGGTGAACGACAGGAACGGCGCCATCAGACGCAGCAGGCCGTGCGCGATGTGATACAGCGCGGTCTGTGCCGAGCGGCGCGCGACGGAGTCCGCAGCGGTGGTGTACAGACGGTCTTTCAGCACGTCCAGATAGAAGCCGCCGAGGTCTTCCGAGCAGAACGTCTGCAGCTTGGCGACCACCGGGTGGAATTCGTACTTGTCGTAGTGCGAGAGGATGTCGTTTTGCAGATTCGCCGACAGCGCCACCGCATAGCGGTCGATTTCGAGCCAGTCTTCGACCGGACGCGCGTGCTGCGCGAAGTCGAAGTCCGACAGGTTCGCGAGCAGGAAGCGCAGCGTGTTGCGGATACGGCGATAGCCTTCCGTCACACGCTTCAGGATCTCTTCCGAGATCGCCAGTTCGCCCGAGTAATCGGTCGAGGCGATCCACAGGCGGATGATTTCCGCGCCGAGGCGGTTCGCCACTTCATGCGGATCGATACCGTTGCCGAGCGACTTGCTCATCTTGCGGCCTTCACCGTCCACGGTGAAACCGTGCGTGAGCAGCGCGTTGTACGGCGGACGGCCGTCGAGCATCGAGGCGGTCAACAGCGACGAGTGGAACCAGCCGCGATGCTGGTCCGAGCCTTCCAGATACAGGTCGGCCGGGAATTGCAGTTCGTCCTTGTGCGAGCCGCGCAGCACGTGCCAGTGCGTGGTGCCCGAATCGAACCACACGTCCAGCGTGTCGCGGTTCTTCTCGTACATGTTGGCGTCGTCGCCGAGCAGCTCGCGCGGGTCGAGTGTTTGCCACGCTTCAATGCCGGCCTTCTCGACGCGTTGCGCGACTTCCTCGAGCAATTCCAGCGTGCGCGGATGCAGTTCGCCGGTTTCCTTGTGCACGAAGAACGCCATCGGCACGCCCCATTGGCGCTGGCGCGACAGCGTCCAGTCCGGGCGGTTGGCGATCATGCTGAACAGGCGCTGCTTGCCCCACGCCGGATAGAAGGCGGTGTTTTCGATGCCTTCGAGCGCGGTTTCGCGCAGCGTCTTATCGGTATCGTTCGGCTTCACGTCCATGCCGGCGAACCATTGCGACGTCGCGCGGTAGATGATCGGCGTCTTGTGGCGCCAGCAGTGCATGTAGCTGTGCGTGTACTTCTCGGTGCGCATCAGCGAGCCGGCGCCTTGCAGCGCTTCGACGATCTGGGGATTCGCCGCCCAGATCGACAGGCCGCCGAACAGCGCGAGCGATTCGATATAACGGCCATCGCCCATCACCGGATTGATGATGTCCGAGTCCGCCATGCCGTGCGCCTTGCACGACACGAAGTCTTCCACGCCGTATGCCGGCGATGAGTGCACGATACCCGTACCCGTTTCGGTCGTCACGTAGTCGCCGAGATAGACCGGCGCCGTGCGCTTGTAGCCCGGATGCGCGGACGCGAGCGGGTGGTTGAAGCGCAGGTTGACGAGCTTCGCGCCCGGGGTGGTGGCGACGATCGTGCCTTCGAGGCCGTACAGCTTCAAGCACGCTTCAACGCGTTCTTCCGCGAGGATCAGCAGGCCGCGCGGCGTGTCGACCAGCGCGTAGACGATTTCCGGATGCAGGTTCAGCGCCTGATTGGCGGGGATGGTCCACGGCGTGGTGGTCCAGATCACGATGCCGCCTTCGTTGCGCGGCAGCTCGGCGAGACCGAACGCCTGCGCGGTCTTTTCCGGCTCGGCGAAGCTGAACAGCACGTCGATGGTCGGATCGGTCTTGTCCTTGTATTCGACTTCCGCTTCGGCGAGTGCCGAGCCGCAGTCGAAACACCAGTTCACCGGCTTCAGGCCGCGGAACACGTAGCCTTTTTCCATGATCTTCGCGAGCGCGCGGATTTCGCCGGCTTCGTTCGTGAAGTTCATGGTCTTGTACGGATTGTCCCAGTCGCCGAGCACGCCCAGACGCCGGAAGCCAACCTTCTGCTTCTCGATCTGCTCGGTCGCGTAGGCGCGCGCCTTCTGCATGACTTCAGCGGCCGGCAGCGACTTGCCGAACTGCTTTTCGATCTGGATTTCGATCGGCATGCCGTGACAATCCCAACCCGGCACATAGACCGCGTCGAAGCCTGCCAAATTGCGCGCCTTGACGATCATGTCCTTCAGGATCTTGTTCACCGCGTGGCCGAGGTGGATGTCGCCGTTCGCATACGGCGGGCCGTCGTGCAGGATGAACTTCTTGCGGCCCTTGGAGGCGGCGCGGATCTTCTCGTAGACCTTGCGTTCCTGCCATTCCTTGACCCACTGCGGCTCGCGCTTGGGCAAGTCGCCGCGCATCGGGAACGGCGTGTCGAGCAGGTTGACCGGGTAGCGTGACTGCGGTTTCGAATCGGCTTTCTTGTTGCTCATGATGAGGTCGCGGTGAATTCTTTCTATGCGCAGCAGGGCGCGGAATGCGCACGATGCGCGAGGGCGTTGGGCGCGCCCGGCAGGCATGTCGCGTGATCCACGGACGCCCTTCGATGCGCGCGGCGAAGGTCCACACACGCGGCGCTTGAGCGCCTGCATGGACCACGGCGGTTATCTAATTCGGTCAGTGGCCGAGGTGGCGAAGCCCGTGGAACGGCTGCCCGGCGTGCCGGCGCCGACGGCCGCGAACCACGCGCGGGCGTTGACGACGTCGCGCGCAATGGCGGCGGTCAGCGTTTCGAGGTCGACATACTTCTCCTCGTCGCGCAGCTTCTTCAGAAATTCGACGCGCACGAGTTTGCCATATGCGTCGCCGTGCCAGTCGAGCAGGTGGACTTCGAGCAGCACGCGACCGGAATCGTCCACCGTGGGACGCAGGCCGAGGCTCGCGACGCCCGGCAGCGGTTCGTCCGCCACACCGTGCACGCGCACCACGAAAATGCCCGCGAGCGCCGGACGCTTATGGGCGATCGGCAGATTGAGCGTGGGGAAACCGAGGTCTCGGCCGAGCTTCATGCCGTGCACGACGTGGCCGCTGATCAGATAGTCGCGGCCCAGCGCGGCGCGCGCCGAGTCGAGGTCGCCCGCCACCAGCGCGGCGCGCACGCCCGAGCTGGAAATGCGCGCGCCCGACGGATCGGCCACCGTGGCCATCTGCTCGACTTCGAAACCGTATTGCTGCCCCGCGGCCTTGAGCGACGCGAAGTCGCCCGCGCGCTTCGAGCCGTAGCGGAAGTCGTCGCCGATCATCACCCAGCGTGCGTGCAGCCCGTTGACGATGATCCGCTCGACGAACGTGTCCGGCGACTGGCTCGCGAATGTGTGATTGAAGTGCTCGACCACCACCCGGTCGACGCCGTTGGTGCGCAGCGCCTCGAGCTTGTCGCGCAGCATGGCGATGCGCGGCGGCGCGCCCGCCGGGTTGAAGAACTCGCGCGGGTGCGGCTCGAAGGTCATCACGCAGACAGGCAGGCCGCGCGCATCGGCGGCCGCGCGCACATGGGCGAGCAAAGCCTGATGGCCGCGGTGGACACCGTCGAAGTTGCCGATGGTCAGTGCACAGGGCGCACGGCTTTCAGCATTGGGAAGACCGCGGAAGACTCTCACGATAGCGGGTTTGAGGTGGAGCGGGCGGGGTGCCGCAAAACAAACGATTATAAACGTTCGGCGCACTGGACGGCGGCGCGTCGCGGTTTCGGTGTCCCCGAATGATAAAATCCGCGGATGAAAAAACTCGTCATCCTGATTTCCGGACGGGGAAGCAACATGGAAGCCATCGTTCGAGCCTGCTCGGACGAGGCCTGGCCGGCGCAAGTCGCCGCCGTGATTGCCAACCGTCCTGATGCCGCGGGCCTTGCGTTCGCGGCGTCGCACGGCATTGCCACGGCGGTGGTCGACCACCGCCAGTTTCCCGACCGCGACAGCTTCGACGCCGCGCTGGCCAAGGAAATCGATAGTTTCGAACCCGACCTGGTCGTGCTCGCTGGATTCATGCGGGTGCTGACAACCGGTTTCGTCGATCATTACGCCGGGCGCATGCTGAACGTGCATCCGTCGCTGCTGCCGAGCTTTCCGGGCCTGAAAACGCATCAGCAGGCGCTCGACGCGGGCGTGCGGCTGCACGGCGCGTCCGTGCATTTTGTCACGTCGCAACTGGATCACGGGCCGATCGTCGCGCAGTCGGCGGTCCCCGTCGAGACGGGCGACACCCCCGCCATGCTCGCCGAACGCGTGCTGGCAACCGAACACATCATTTATCCACGCGCGGTGCGCTGGTTCGTCGAAGGGCGTCTTGCTCTCGATGGCCTGCGTGTCACGCTTACGCCGCCGGAGCCGCAATGGCTCTTTGCCGGTCACACCGCCGGAGAGGGCGCATGAGATTGCATGGTTTTCTGATTGGACAAACTGAGACTTTGCTGGCTGAAGTCTTGAAACTCAACGGCCCGGCCGACGCCACCACGAGCCGTTTCTTCCGCGCGCATCCGAAGCTCGGGCACGGCGAGCGCGGCGTGATCGCCGAGGCGGTCTTCGCGGTGCTGCGCCGCCGGATGGAATTCGCCCATCTGGCCGAAGGCGGCGCCGGCAGCCCGGCTCGCCGCATGGCGCTGCTCGGTCTGATGCAGACGGCGGGGCGTAACGCGCTCAAGCCGTTCGTGTCGGAACAGGAGTTGAGCTGGCTCGAACACGTGTCGAAGATCGACCCGGAGAGCCTGCCGCTGCGGATTCGCCTGAACCTGCCCGACTGGATCTATCAGGCGCTCTCCAAGCGTTTCGAACCCGCCGAACTGGCGCAACTGGCCGCGGCGCTGAACTACCCGGCGCCGCTGGATCTGCGCGCGAACCCGATCAAGGCAAGCCGTGACGATGTGCTGAACGCGCTGTCGAAGGCCGGCATCGAGGGCGGCGCGACGCCGTTCGCGCCGTTCGGCGTGCGCGTGGTCGGCAAGCCGCCGCTCACCAAGCTCGACGCGTTCCAGCACGGCTGGGTCGAGGTGCAGGACGAAGGCAGCCAGTTGCTGTGCTCGCTGGTCGCGCCCAAACGCGGCGAGATGATCGTCGACTTCTGCGCGGGCGCGGGCGGCAAGACGCTGGCGCTGGGCGCCGCGATGCGCTCCACCGGACGGCTCTACGCTTTCGACATCTCCGAGCGGCGTCTCGCCAAGCTCAAGCCGCGCCTCGCGCGCAGTGGTTTGTCGAACGTGAATCCGGTGCTGATCGACAGTGAACACGACGCCAAGATCAAGCGACTCGCGGGCAAGATCGACCGCGTGCTGGTCGATGCGCCGTGCAGCGGCTTGGGCACGTTGCGCCGTAACCCGGATCTGAAGTGGCGCCAGTCGCCGGAATCTGTCGCCGAACTGGCGCCGAAGCAGACCTCGATTCTGGCCAGCGCGGCGCGTCTGGTGAAGAAGGGCGGCCGCCTCGTCTACGCTACCTGCTCGATTCTGGAAGCCGAAAACGAAGCCGTGGTGCAGAAGTTCCTCGCGGACCATCCGGATTTCGCTCTGGTGCCCGCGCGCGACGTGCTGGCCGAGCAGCGCATCGATCTGGAGATGGGCGATTACCTTTCGCTGTGGCCGCACCGCCACGCAACCGACGGCTTCTTCGCCGCCGTGCTGGAACGCCAGAGCTAAGCGCAACAGGCTTTTGCCGGCGCGCGCGGGTTTGATTCGTGAACCCGCGGTGCGCCGGCGATTTCGGCGACATCATGCAAAACCGTCTTTTTCCTCATATGTTCAGCGACCTCGCGCGCGACTTCGGCCAGCCCGTGATGCTATGGCAGGTCGGCGTACTAGTCGCGACACTCGCGATCGCATGGCTGCTCGCGCGCGTGTTGCGCCGCGCGCTGGATCTGCGCCGCCAGACGCGTTACCAGACGCTGCGCTTTGGCGCGGAAAGCCTGAACCGCGCGTTCTTTCCGCTGATTGGCGCGGTCCTCGTGTGGCTCGCACGATCGATCACCGGCCAGTTCATGCACACCGCGCTGCTCGATCTGGCTTTGGTGCCGCTCTTCGGCATCGGCTTGATTTACATCGTGTTTTTCTTCGCGCGACGGGTGTTCAGCCACGACGGCGAGACTCACCCGTTGCTGTTCCTCGTCGAGAGGATCGTCTCGACGGTGGTCTGGATCGGCATGGTGCTCACGGTGATGGGCATTCAGGACGACGTGATCACGTGGATGGCCGGCGTGCATTTCAGCGTCGCCAACGCGCATCTGACGCTGCTCTCGCTGATCTCGGGCCTGCTGTGGGTATGCGTGACGATGATCGTCGCGATGTGGCTCGGTTCCACCTTCGAAGACCGCCTGATGCGCTCGAAGACGCTCGATGCCAACCTGAAGGTGGTGGTGGCGCGGGTCGGCCGGGCGGCGTTCGTGCTGGCGGCGGTGCTGATCAGCCTGTCGCTGGTCGGCATCGATATCACCGTGCTGGGCGTGTTCGGCGGCGCGCTGGGCGTCGGTCTCGGTTTCGGCCTGCAGAAGATCGCCAGCAACTATGTGTCGGGTTTCATCATCCTGATCGACCGGTCGCTGCGTATCGGCGACACCATCAACGTGAGCGGCCTGCAGGGCATGGTCACGCAGATCCGCACGCGCTACACCGTGGTGCGCGGGCTGGACGGCATCGAAACGCTGATTCCGAACGAAAAACTGATCACGGACGTGGTGCAGAACCAATCGTCTTACCTGACGCGCGGCCATGCGAAGCTGGCCGTGCAGGTCGCCTACACGTCCGACGTCGAGCAGGCCATGGTGCTGCTGGCCCAAGCCGCTCAGGGCGTGCCGCGGGTGTTGCTGGAGCCGGCGCCCACGGCTTATCTGGCGAGTTTCGGCTCAGACGGCATCAACCTCGAACTAGGTTTCTGGATCGAGGACGCGGCTACCGGAACCTCGGGCGTGCGCTCGGCCGTCAACCGCAATATCTGGCGTCTGTTTTCCGAGCACGACATCACGATTCCGTTCGCGCAACGCGAAGTGCGAATCGTCGGTAACATCAGTGACGCAATGCCGCAGCCGGTAACAATGACCGCTGCGGCAGTCAATCCGTCCGACAGCGCCCGCTGACGGGCACCTTGAGCACGCCAGCGGGTCTCGAATAGATCCTTGGCGCGTTCCTTCTGTTGATGCCGCACAAAAAAACCCTATTTGTTACAAACACTTGGAACGGTTCAAGTAGAATGTCGTCCAATCCCGCTGTATGCTTTCACTTTCTTGACACGCGCATTTTGCGTGTGTCTCGTGTCTCTCGTTCTACAGGTAAATTGCCTTGTTGAATTCTTTGCTCGATTTCCTTGCCCACGGTCTGCTGCACTTCTCGTGGTGGCAACTTGTGCTGTACACGGCGATCGCGACGCACATCACGATCATCGGCGTGACGGTCTATCTGCATCGCTGCCAGGCGCACCGCGCGCTGGAGTTGCATCCGGTCGTCAGTCATTTTTTCCGTTTCTGGCTGTGGATGACCACGGGCATGTTGACCGGCCAGTGGGCCGCGATTCACCGTAAGCACCACGCCAAATGCGAGACGGAAGAAGATCCGCACAGCCCGCAAACGCGCGGCATCTGGAAGGTGCTGCTCGAAGGCGCGGAACTGTATCGCGTCGAAGCGAAAAACGAAGAAACCATGCGCAAGTTCAGTCACGGCACGCCGAACGACTGGATGGAACGCAACGTCTACACCAAGTACCCGATCCTCGGCGTGAGCCTGATGATGGTGCTGAATGTCGCGCTGTTTGGCGTCGTCGGCCTGACGATCTGGGCCGTGCAGATGGTGTGGATCCCTTTCTGGGCTGCCGGCGTGGTCAACGGCCTCGCGCACTTCTGGGGCTACCGCAACTTCAACTCGTCGGATGCCAGCACCAACATCTTCCCGTGGGGCATCATCATCGGCGGTGAAGAACTGCATAACAACCATCACACGTATGCGACGTCGGCCAAGCTGTCGAACAAGTGGTATGAGTTCGACATCGGCTGGATGTACATCCGCATCATGTCGGCATTCCGTCTCGCCAAGGTGAAGAAGGTCGCGCCTACGCCGCGTCTGACCACCGGCAAGATGGTGCTCGATCAGGATACGCTGCAAGCCGTGCTGGCCAACCGGTACGAAGTGATGGCGCGTTACGGCAAGGCGCTCAAGCGCGCCTATCGTCAGGAACTGGCGCATTTGAAGGAAGTCGGCGCGCGCGAGAAGTATCAGGTGATGCGCGGCGCGCGTAGCTGGTTCCACAAGGAAGAAGCGGGTCTCGACGAGCCGCAGAAACGCCAGCTGCCGCAAATCTTCGCGAACAGCCAGAAGCTGAAGACTTATATCGACATGCGCAATGAGCTGGCTGCCATGTGGGAACGCTCCAACGCATCGCGCGATCAGTTGCTGATCCAGTTGCAGGACTGGTGTCATCGCGCTGAGCAGAGCGGTATTAAAGCGCTGCAAGAGTTTGCGATGCGACTGCGTCGTTATGCCTGATAGCGAAATCCATTAAAATCTCAGTACGTCACAAAACCCCGCGTTGGCGGGGTTTTGCTTTTTGGGCCGTGGAAACTGCAACGACACGCGATTGACAGTCCGCGGCGGCAGAGCGAAGGCAGAGGAGATCATGGATCAGCAGGCGATCAGAACCGTCGAATACGACCGGCCGCAGGCGCAGGGCACGACCTGCGGGATCGGGCAGGCGTGGGCAAAGGTGCCCGACATGCCGTCGGCGGAAGAGAAGGTGGCGCTGAAGGCACGTATCCGCGCATTGCTCGAGCGCGAGAAAGCGGTGCTTGTCGCGCACTATTATGTCGATGCGGAATTGCAGGAGCTGGCCGACGAGACTGGCGGCTGTGTGGCCGACTCGCTGGAGATGGCGCGCTTCGGGCGCGATCATGCGGCGCAGACGCTGGTCGTCGCGGGCGTGCGCTTCATGGGCGAGACGGCGAAAATTCTGAGTCCGGACAAGCGCATTCTGATGCCGGATCTCGACGCGACCTGTTCGCTCGATCTCGGCTGCCCGGTCGACGAATTCTCGGCTTTCTGCGACGCGCATCCGGATCGCACGGTGGTCGTGTATGCGAATACGAGCGCGGCGGTGAAGGCGCGCGCGGACTGGATGGTGACGTCGTCGATCGGCTTGGAGATCGTTGCTGATCTGCACGCACGTGGCGAAAAGATCATCTGGGCGCCGGATCGCCACCTCGGCAGCTATATCCAGAACAAGACCGGCGCGGACATGCTGTTGTGGCAGGGATCATGTCTGGTGCACGACGAGTTCAAAGGCATCGAACTCGATCTGCTGCGCGCCGAATATCCGGGCGCGAAAGTTTTGGTGCATCCGGAGTCGCCGGCTAATGTGGTTGCGCAAGCGGACGTGGTGGGCTCGACCACGCAGTTGATCGACGCGGCGCAGAAACTCGACGCGACGCATTTCATCGTGGCGACCGATCTCGGCATTTTGCACAAGATGCAGCTCGCCGCACCCGGCAAGATCTTGATTGCCGCGCCGACGGCCGGCAACAGCGCGACCTGCAAGAGTTGCGCGCATTGTCCATGGATGGCGATGAACGGCCTCGCGAATCTTGCCGATGTGCTCGAGCGCGGCCACAACGAAATTTTCGTCGATCGTGCGATTGGCGAGCGGGCGCGTCTGCCGATCGACCGGATGCTGGACTTCGCGGCGCGTCACAAGAAGCGCGTGCAGGCGAGCGGCGATCTCGCGCGCGACGCGCAACTGTATTCGAATGTGGGGGCGGCTTAATGGGCGCGGTAGAAGGCAACAAGCTCGAAGCGGTGTCGCCGCTATTCGCTGAAATTCACGCGCAATACGGCGCGGCATTCGACGCCGCATTGGCACGCAATGTATCCGATGCATTAGCCGAAGATGTCGGCGCGGGCGACCAGACAGGCCGCCTCGTTCCCGCAGACGACGTGCGCGACGCACGTATCATCGTGCGCGAAGATGCTGTGCTGTGCGGTGTGCCGTGGTTTGAAGCAGTGATGCGCGAGGTTGACCCGCGTATTGAAGTCCAGTGGCGCTATCGCGAAGGCGAGCGGATGACGGCCGATACAACGGTTTGCGAAATGCGCGGGCCAGTTCGTGCGCTGTTGACCGCCGAACGCAACGCGCTGAACTTCCTGCAATTGCTGTCGGGCGTGGCGAGCGCGACGCGTCGTTATGTCGATGCCGTCGCGCATACGCGAACGCGCATTCTCGACACGCGCAAGACCTTACCGGGCCTGCGGCTCGCGCAGAAGTACGCGGTGCGCGTGGGTGGTGGGGCGAATCAACGGCTCGCGCTGTACGACGGCATTCTCATCAAGGAAAATCACATTGCCGCGGCCGGCGGCGTGGGCGCGGCCATGGACGCGGCGCTGGCGTTGAATGCGGGCATCTCGATCCAGGTCGAAGTCGAGACGCTCGAGCAGTTGGAAACCGCGCTGGCTCATCGCGCGCAATCCATTCTGCTGGACAATTTTTCTTTCGATGCCATGCGCGAAGCGGTGCGCATCACAGCGGGGCGGGCGGTGCTGGAGGTATCGGGCGGCGTGAACTTCGATACGGTGCGTACGATCGCGGAAACCGGTGTCGATCGCGTGTCGATCGGCGCGCTGACCAAAGACGTGCGCGCAACGGATTACTCGATGCGGATCGTCTGACGCTTAAGCTCGCCATCAGCAGCATTCAAGCAAAAAAAGGCCGTCGCCGGATCATTCCGGCGATGGCCTTTTCGTTCCAACTCGTCTCGATCACACGTTGCGGTTGCGCACATGCTCCGGCGAGAGCACCGTCGGCAGCGCCTTGGGCAAGGTCGCCGGCCAGTCACGGCTGAAGTGCAGGCCGCGGCTCTCGCGCCGCGAACGCGCGCCTTCGACGATCAACGACGCCACGTCAACCAGATTGCGCAATTCGAGCAGGTCGCGGCTCACCTTGAAGTTCGCGTAGTACTCGTGGATCTCGTCGCGCAGCAGGGCGAGCCGGTGCTTCGCTCGCGCGAGCCGCTTGTCGGTCCGGACGATACCGACGTAATTCCACATCAGCCGGCGCAATTCGTCCCAGTTGTGCGCGACCACGACTTCTTCGTCCGGATCGGAGACACGGCTCTCGTCCCAATCGGGCAGCGGTGCGTGGACGGCGGCGCTAAATCCTTCTTCTTCGATAGCCTGCGCCGCGGAGCGTCCGATCACGAGGCACTCGAGCAGGGAATTGCTGGCAAGCCGGTTCGCGCCGTGCAGGCCCGTGCATGACGTCTCGCCCACCGCGTAGAGGCCCGCCAGATCCGTGCGGCCCGCCAGATCGGTTACGACGCCACCACACGTGTAGTGTGCGGCCGGCACGACCGGAATCGCTTCCTTGGTGATGTCGATGCCGAATTCCTGGCAGCGTGCCAGAATCGTCGGGAAGTGTTCACGCAGGAATTCAGGCGGCTGATGGCTGATGTCGAGATACACACAATCGATGCCGCGCTTCTTGATTTCGAAGTCGATCGCACGCGCGACGATATCGCGCGGTGCGAGTTCGGCGCGTTCGTCGTGATTCGGCATGAAGCGCGTGCCGTCGGGCAGCTTGAGAATGCCGCCTTCGCCGCGCACGGCTTCGGAAATTAGAAACGACTTGGCATACGGGTGGAACAGGCAGGTCGGATGAAACTGGATGAACTCCATATTCGACACGCGGCAACCGGCCCGCCAGGCCATTGCAATGCCGTCGCCCGTAGCAGTGTCGGGATTCGTGGTGTAGAGATAGACCTTGCCGGCCCCGCCGGTGGCGAGCACTGTGTGAGGCGCCTCGATCGTCACGGTGCGCCCGCTTTGCAGATCGAGCGCGTACAGGCCGTGACAGCGTCGTCCCGGCAAGCCGAGGCGGTCGGACGTGATGAGGTCGATGGCGTAGTGATCTTCGAGCAGCGTGATGTTCGGGTGACGGCGCACCCGCTCGCTGAGCGTGGCCACCACGGCATGGCCCGTCGCATCGGCAGCGTGAATGATCCGGCGATGGCTATGACCGCCTTCGCGCGTCAGGTGGAAGCCGAGCTCGGCGGCGTCGTCTTTGGTGAACGGCACGCCTTGCGCGATCAACCATTCGATCGCGGCACGCCCGTGTTCGACGATAAAGCGCGTCGCCGCTTCGTCGCACAGCCCGCCACCGGCGATCAGCGTATCGCGCACGTGATTTTCGATGCTGTCTGCCGAATCCAGAACCGCGGCGATGCCGCCTTGCGCCCAGTCGCTCGCGCCTTCGGTCATCGATCGCTTGGCGACCACTGCTACCCGCCGGGTCTCCGCCAGATTGAGCGCGACGCTCAAACCAGCCAGACCGCTACCGACAATCGCCACATCGAATTCCATTGCCTACATCTCCGTCTTTTCGTTTTGCGATGACGGCGTGCCATTCGCTCGCCGCTGAAACGAGAAAGGATACGCGCCGCGACGGATGAGGGAAAGCTGGCCGAACGACATAAGACTGTTCGCGTTGGCGAATGTGCAGATGCGGAAACTCAAAAGCAGAAACAAAGGCGCGCTGAAAACAAAAAAGCCTCGCACGAATGCGAGGCTTTTTTGCATGTCTTTTGCCTTCGTCAGGCAGGAGCCAAGATTTATTTAATCTTGGTTTCCTTGTACTCAACGTGCTTACGGACGACCGGATCAAACTTCTTGATCAGCATCTTTTCCGGCATGTTGCGTTTGTTCTTCGTGGTCGTGTAGAAGTGACCCGTGCCTGCGGTCGATTCCAACTTGATCTTGTCGCGTGCGCCTTTCGCCATGATTTACTCCTTAGGCTTCACCGCGTGCGCGCAGATCTGCGAGCACAGCGTCGATACCGTTCTTGTCGATCAGGCGCAGGCCGGCGTTCGAAACGCGCAGACGCACCCAACGGTTTTCGCTTTCCACCCAAATGCGGCGGTTTTGCAGGTTCGGCAGGAACCGGCGCTTGGTTTTGTTGTTCGCGTGGGAAACGTTGTTGCCGCTCATCGGCGCTTTCCCAGTTACTTGGCATACGCGTGCCATGAGAGCACTCCTAATACGCTAATTCTGAGTTCGAACGCCGTGAAAGTTTCCCGAAAAGAGCCGCGCTGAGCTGTTGACACAACTCTAGGCACGTTTCCTTTCCGGAACGCCTTGGTGGCTTCGGAACAGGGGGTTGGAAATAGGCAAACCGGAATTATAGCGGAAAAAAAGCCGCAAAATCAAACCTTATTTGCGATGCCGGACACGGCGCAACGTCTGCGCGACCCTGGTTCATGCCGTCTCACGGCCAGCCGGCGCGGGCGAAGGAGTAGACGCTGTCGGCGCCGATCACCAGGTGATCGACCAGTTGCACGTCGATCAGTGTGAGGGCGTCGCGCAGCGTGTGCGTCAGACGGCAGTCGCTTGCGCTCGGCTGGACGGCGCCGGAGGGGTGATTATGCGCGACGATCAGGCTGGCTGCATTCAGGCTCAGCGCGCGCCGCACGATCTCGCGCGGATACACGGCCATGCGCGTGAGGGTGCCCTGCGCGCTTTCTTCGCAGCGTATCAGCCGATGCCGGGCGTCGAGGAAAAGCGACACGAAAACTTCCTGCGGACGCCCGCCGATCCGCAGGCGCAGGTAGTTTTCCACGGCTTCGGGCGAATTCATCAGCGAGCGCGAGCGCATTTTTTCGACCAGCGAGCGCCGCGCCATTTCCATGATGGCGAGCAGCTGCGCCTTTTTCGCCGGGCCGATGCCGCGCAGGCCGTCGAAGTCCGTGTAGGTCGCGTCGAGCATGGCGCGCAGCGACCCGAAACGGTCGAGCAACCCGCGCGCGACGCTGAAGACGTCGTGACCGGGCAGGCCGGTGCCGAGTATCAGCACGATCATCTCGGTATCCGATAGCACGCCGGGCCCCTGTTCGAGCAACCGCTCGCGCGGCATGTCGTTTTTAAGCCATTTACCTCGCAGGAGCGGCGGGGACGCGGGCCCGCAGCAAGCCGTTGCATTGGGCCTCGGCGATTCGGCGGCCGCCGCTTCAGGGGCTGCCTCGTCAAACAGGGTGGCGTGATCTGCCATATATAGAGTGTCCTCCGCTTCGGGTTAGGGGCGCCACGGACGCAAGCCGCCGCCCGCTATGTGGCTTACAATAGACGCTTTGCGCACGGCATCCCGACGGTTTGCCACACGCGTCGACTGCGCCAGCGGCGCACGCGTGCAGCGCGCTTCGACTGAGCGAGCATTGCATGAGCATCATCGACATTTCCGAAGTGAAACCCGGTTCACACGTGACGCTTCACTACCGGCTTTCTCTTGCCGATGGCGCCGAAGTCATCAATACGTTTAACGACAAACCCGCCACGCTGCTGCTCGGCGCCGGCCAACTGGCGCCGCCGCTGGAAGATATTTTGCTAGGTTTGAAGGTGGGCCACCATTCGACCTTTCAGCTAGCGCCGGGGCAGGCGTTCGGTCCCCGCAATCCGGAATTGATCCAGCGCGTGTCGCTGGCCACGCTGCGGGAAAACAGCATGATCGGCGAGGATTTTTCGCCGGGCGACCTGGTCGAATTCAACGCGCCAGGTGGCGGCCGCTACGCTGGCGTCCTGAAAGAAGTCGGCGAAACGTCGGCCCTGTTCGATTTCAACCACCCGCTTGCCGGCCAGGCGCTGGCGTTTGAAGTGAAAATCATCGGGATTCTGTAAACATGAGCACCACGGATACGACTCTTGCTGAAACCGAGATCCTGCTGGCGCAGCCGCGCGGGTTCTGCGCCGGCGTCGACCGGGCGATCGAGATCGTCGAGCGGGCTATCAAGCTGCACGGCTCGCCGATCTATGTGCGTCACGAAATCGTCCATAACGCATACGTCGTCGAGGATCTGCGCAAGAAGGGGGCGATTTTCATCGAGCGGCTGGAAGAAGTGCCGCCCGGCAACACGGTCATTTTCAGCGCGCACGGTGTGTCGAAGGCCGTGCGTTCGGAAGCCGAGTCGCGCGGGCTGCGCGTGTACGACGCTACGTGTCCGCTCGTGACCAAGGTGCATATCGAAGTCGCGAAGATGCGCCAGGACGGCTTCGACATCGTGATGATTGGCCACAAAGGCCATCCTGAGGTCGAAGGCACAATGGGGCAGGCGGGCGAGGGCATGCATCTGGTGGAAGACATCGAAGACGTGCAGGCGTTGCAACTGGCCGACCCCGAGCGGATCGCCTTCGTCACGCAAACCACGCTCTCGGTCGACGACGCCGCCGAGATCATCGGCGCGTTGAAGGCCAAATACCCGTCCATCCGCGAACCGAAGAAGCAGGACATCTGCTACGCCACGCAAAACCGCCAGGACGCGGTGAAGTTCATGGCGCCGCAGTGCGACGTCGTGATCGTGGTCGGCAGCCCGAATAGTTCAAACTCCAACCGGCTGCGCGAGCTGGCCGAAAAGCTCGGCGTGCCTGCCTATATGGTGGACTCGCCCGATCAGATCGAGCCGGTCTGGGTCGAGGGCAAACGCCGCATCGGCGTGACGGCCGGCGCCTCGGCGCCGGAGGTGCTGGCGCAGGCGGTGATCGCCCGGCTGCGTGAGCTCGGCGTGCGCAACGTGCGCGCGCTGGATGGCATCGAGGAAAACATCGCGTTTCCGTTGCCGCGCGGGCTGGGTCTGCCGGCCTGACGATCCACTCATTGCTGAAAGAAAAGCGCGCCCTCGGGCGCGCTTTTTTTATCTCTCAACTTCAGCGAGCTCACAATAAATAAAGTGCCAGATCATAGAAAAGTGCCGATTTTGGTGTCCTCTCGCACAAATTTCTTTGAAATGTGATCCGGTTTTTTATAGATTTATAAGTGATGCGTCCCCGTTTTATTAGACCTAAAGCGGCTGAGCGGTTTTTTGACGCACTAAGATAGTGCGTGCGTCTCGATATTGATGGAAACGTAATACTTAACGCGAAGCACGGTGCAATCGGGTGTCGGGGGAATTTGCTGCAACACTTGATGCTATTGGGTGCAGCGGTGGTGCAACTGATGCACGAAAAACAATCGCAACCGGGTTGCGCCTATTGGCGGATTTCGCTCTCAAAATAAGGTTGCAATGCAGGAAAACCCTGCCGGTTCAACAATATTGCCCGTCGCAAAATTGGAGTTACAATGCGCGCGTTCTCAAGGCCTTAGGGCCCCGAACAATAGTTTTTGGAAGGCGCAGGAGACCTACTTAATGCGAGTCAAATTTGCTTACGCCGTGTCCATCGCGGCCGCGGTTGCGATGTTGACCGCGTGCGGCAAGAAACAGGATGGCGAGGCGGGAGCGGGGGCGTCGGCGGCTACGGCCGCGGCGGCGCCGGCGAGCGAGGCGACTATCGTCAAGATCGGTCATGCGGCCCCATTGACGGGACCCATTGCTCATCTCGGTAAAGACAATGAAAACGGCGCGCGTTTGGCGGTTGACGAAATCAACACGCAGGGTTTGACCATCGACGGCCACAAGATCGAGTTGGAGCTCGACGCGCAAGACGACGCCGCGGACCCGAAAACGGGAACGGCGGTCGCTGAAAGATTCGTCGACGATCATGTCGTCGCCGTGGTCGGCCACTTGAACTCGGGCGTCTCGATTCCTGCGTCGAAGATCTATAGCGATGCCGGCATCGTGCAAATCTCGCCGTCGTCGACGAACCCGGGGTACACGCAACAAGGTTTCAAGACGACTTATCGCGTGGTCGCGACCGATGCCCAGCAGGGGCCGGCGCTTGCCAATTACGCAACGAAGGTGCTTAACGCGAAACGCATCGCGATCGTCGACGACTCGAGCGTCTACGGTAAGGGATTGGCCGACGAGTTTGCGAAGGCGGCACAGGCGAGCGGGGCAAAGATCGTCTCGCGCGAATCCACGAATGACAGGGCTACGGAGTTTCAAGCCGTCCTTAGAAAGATCAAGCGTGTTCAGCCGGACGTAATCATGTTCGGCGGCATGGACGCGACGGGCGGGCCGTTCACCAAACAGGCGGCGGCGCTCGGTATCAGGGCAAAAATCCTTGGCGGCGACGGTGTGTGTACCGACAAGGTGGGTGAGCTGGCGGGAACCGCCGTGCAAAACCTGGTCTGTTCGGAGGCAGGACTCGCGCTTTCGAAAATGGACAAGGGAGCGGACTTCGAAAAGAAGTACGTGGAACGCTTCCACACACCGGTGCAGATTTACGCGCCGTTCACGTATGACGCTGTGTACGTGATTGTCGATGCAATGAAGCGCGCTAATTCGATCGAGGCGCCCAAGGTGCTGGCTGCGATGCCGTCGACTGATTACAACGGGGTAATCGGTCACATCGCGTTCGACGACAAGGGTGATTTGAAAGAGGGCGCCATTACGCTTTACGACTTCAAGGACGGCAAAAAAGCAGTTCTCGACGTCGTGAAGATGTGATGACGGGACGTTCAGCCTGACGGCACCGAAACCACCCAACGGTGCCGTTTTTGCATCCGCCCAAGGCAAGCCCGCGACTGTCATCCAGTCGCCAAGGCGAACCGGCAGCGGATAACCCTTACCGGTCTTTTACATCAGTACCCGCAGTGCCGTTGAGATTGGCGTACCGCATCACCGCCCACCGGCTGATGAAGAACGCGAATCCAGTCGCACGGGCTAAGGAGCATTAAATGGATATTTTCATCCAGCAGGTCCTCAACGGGCTGGTGCTTGGCAGCGTTTACGCCATCATCGCACTGGGCTATACGATGGTTTACGGCATCTTGGGCATCATCAACTTCGCTCACGGCGATGTGTTGATGGTGGGCGCGATGGTTGCGCTCTCAGCCATAGGCGTGCTTCAGAACCACTTCCCCGGCCTCGGCAATGTGCCGACGCTCATCATCGCGCTGATCATCGCGGCCATTGTGTGCTCGGCGGTCGGCTACACGATCGAGCGCGTGGCCTACCGGCCGTTGCGTAAAGCGCCGCGTCTCGCGCCGCTGATCACCGCCATCGGCGTGTCGATCCTGCTGCAGACGCTGGCCATGATGATCTGGTCGCGCAACCCGCTGCCGTTCCCGCAGCTGTTGCCTACCGACCCGCTGAACGTGATCAAGGCCACCGACACGACGCCTGGCGCCGTGATCTCGATGACTGAAATCGTGATCATCGTGGTGGCGTTCCTCGTGATGGGCGGCCTGCTGCTGCTGGTGCACAAGACCAAGCTCGGTCGCGCCATGCGGGCGATCGCCGAGAACCCGGGCAATGCCTCGCTGATGGGCGTGAACCCGAACTTCGTGATCTCGGCCACCTTCATGATCGGCTCGGCGCTCGCCGCACTGGCCGGCGTGATGATCGCGTCGGAATACGGCAACGCGCACTTCTATATGGGCTTCATTCCCGGCCTGAAGGCCTTTACCGCGGCGGTGCTGGGCGGGATCGGCAACCTCGGCGGGGCGATGGTCGGCGGCGTGATTCTCGGCCTGATCGAACAGCTGGGCGCCGGATATATCGGCAACCTCACCGGCGGTGTGTTCGGTAGTAACTATCAGGACGTGTTCGCATTCATCGTGCTGATCATCGTGCTGGTGTTCCGTCCGTCGGGCCTGCTCGGCGAACGCGTTGCGGATCGCGCCTGATCCTGGGAGAAAGCAAACATGACCTCAATTCAACCGATCGAGCCGTCCACGACGCTCATCCCTGAAAAGAACCTGACGAAGACGCTGACCGTCGGCATCATCACCGCGATCTTCGTGATCGCCGCGCCGATGATCATCGGCACGGCCGGCGGCAACTACTGGGTCCGCGTGCTCGACTTCGCGATGCTGTACGTGATGCTCGCGCTCGGCCTCAACGTGGTGGTCGGCTTCGCCGGCCTGCTGGACTTGGGCTACATCGCGTTCTACGCGGTCGGCGCCTACACGGCCGCGTTGCTGAGCTCACCGCACCTGGCGTCGCAGTTCGAGTGGATCGCGCATCTCGCGCCGAATGGCATGCACGTGCCGTTCCTGATCATCGTGCCCTGCGCGATGGGCGTCGCCGCGTTCTTCGGCGTGATTCTCGGCGCACCGACGCTACGTCTGCGGGGCGACTACCTCGCCATCGTGACGTTGGGCTTCGGGGAAATCGTGCGGATCTTCCTGAACAACCTCGACCGCCCGGTGAACATCACCAACGGCCCGAAGGGGATCACGGCGATCGACCCGGTGCACGTCGGCGACTTCAGCCTCGCGCAGACGCACTCGCTGTTCGGCTTCCAGTTCCCGTCGGTGTACTCGTACTACTACCTGTTCGTGCTGGCCGCGCTGTTGGTGATCTGGGTGTGTACGCGCCTGCAGCACTCGCGTATCGGTCGTGCGTGGGCCGCGATCCGTGAAGACGAAATCGCCGCCAAGGCGATGGGCATCAACACCCGTAACGTGAAGCTGCTGGCGTTCGCGATGGGCGCGTCGTTCGGCGGCCTGTCGGGCGCGATGTTCGGCTCGTTCCAGGGCTTCGTGTCGCCGGAATCGTTCACGCTGCCGGAGTCGATCGTCGTGCTGGCATGCGTGGTGCTGGGCGGCATGGGCCACATTCCGGGCGTGATTCTCGGCGCGGTGCTGCTCGCGGTGCTGCCGGAATTCCTGCGCTCGACAATGGGTCCGCTGCAGAACATGGTCTTCGGCCACGAAATCGTCGATACGGAAGTGATCCGTCAGCTGGTCTACGCACTCGCGATGGTGCTGATCATGCTGTACCGCTCGGAAGGCTTGTGGCCGTCGCCCAAGCATGAAGACAAGATCGCTAAACTGTCGAAGCGTAGCGGCAAGAAGCCGGTACGGGCCTAACGGACGAGGTGAATAACTATGAGCGATAACATTCGACTGTCCGTGAAGGGCGTGAACAAACGCTTCGGCGGTTTGCAGGCGCTGTCCGACGTCGGGCTTGAGATCAAGTCCGGCCAGATTTACGGTCTGATCGGCCCGAACGGCGCCGGCAAGACGACCTTCTTCAACGTGATCACGGGCCTGTATACGCCGGATTCGGGCGAGTTCAAGCTCGACGGCGAGAACTACACACCGACCGCGGTGTATCAGGTGGCGAAAGCCGGCATCGCGCGCACGTTCCAGAACATCCGTCTGTTCGGCGGCATGACCGCGCTGGAAAACGTGATGGTCGGGCGCCACGTCCGTACGAAACACGGCCTGCTCGGCGCAGTGTTCCAGACGCCGGCCGAGCGCAAGGAAGAGCGCGAGATCAAGGAACGCGCGATCGAACTGCTGGAGTACGTCGGCATTGCGCAGTACGCGGACTACACGTCGCGCAACCTGTCGTACGGCCACCAGCGCCGGCTGGAGATTGCCCGCGCACTGGCGACCGATCCGAAGCTGCTCGCGCTGGACGAACCGGCCGCCGGCATGAACGCGACGGAGAAGGTCGAGCTGACCAAGCTGCTCGACAAGATCCGCGCGGACGGCAAGACGATCCTGCTGATCGAACACGACGTGAAACTCGTGATGGGTCTGTGCAACCAGATGACGGTGCTCGACTACGGCAAGGTGATTGCGCAAGGTCTGCCGCACGACGTGCAGAAGGATCCGAAGGTGATCGAAGCTTATCTGGGTGCGGGGGTCCACTAATGGCAACGGCAATGTTGAAAATCAAGGGCCTGCAGGTCAATTACGGCGGCATCCAGGCAGTCAAGGGGATCGACCTCGAGGTCGCGCAGGGCGAGCTGGTCACGCTGATCGGCGCGAACGGCGCGGGCAAGACCACGACGATGAAGGCGATCACGGGTCTGAAGCCGTACACGATCGGCGACATCGAGTACATGGGCGAGTCGATCAAGGGCGTGCCGCCGCACCTGTTGCTCAAGCGTGGTCTGGCGATGGTGCCGGAAGGCCGTGGCATCTTCGCGCGCATGTCGATCGTCGAGAACATGCAGATGGGCGCTTATCTGCGTACCGATACGGACGGCATCAAGGCGGACGTGGATCGCATGTTCGGCTTCTTCCCGCGTCTGAAGGAGCGCGCGACGCAATACGCGGGCACGCTCTCGGGCGGCGAACAGCAGATGCTGGCGATGGCGCGCGCGATCATCTCGCGTCCCAAGCTGTTGCTGCTGGACGAACCGTCGATGGGTCTGTCGCCGATCATGGTCGAGAAGATCTTCGAAGTGGTGCGGGCGATTTCGGCCGAAGGCATGACCGTGCTGCTGGTCGAGCAGAACGCGCGTCTGGCGCTGCAGGCGGCGAATCGCGGCTACGTGATGGACTCGGGTCTGGTCACGATGTCGGGTGACGCGAAGCAGATGCTGGATGATCCGAAGGTGCGGGCGGCTTATTTGGGTGAATAAGCCCGGTTAGTTTGCTCTGCCTAAGAAAAAGGCCGCATGCGCAGAACACGCATGCGGCCTTTTTCTATTCGGCGCGGCTTTAAACAGCGGGCACAGGATCTGCCAACTCACCCAGACGCTTGCCGAGACTGACCACCGCATCGGCGCGATAACCGAGCGCCTCGTAAAACGCGCGCACATCGGCCTTGGCGGACAACACCTGCAGATTCAGCTTCGGACAGCCACGCTCCGTCAGTGCGTTTTCGACATGCGCGACGAGGCGCGTGCCGATCCCATGACGACGCAGCGACTCATCCACCGCGAGCGAATACAGCCAGCCGCGGTGGCCGTCGTAGCCGCCCATCACCGTGCCGACGATCCGCTCGCCGAGCACCGCGACAAAGAACAGTTCCGGTTGCGTCGCCAGCTTGTTGGCGATCGACAGATGCGGATTGCGCTGCGGCCTCGTGACGTCCCGATACTCTGGGAAGGCCTCCTGCCACAGTGCGACCACGGCATCGGTGTCGCTCGCTTCGAAGCGGCGGATCGACAACGTTGCGCTCGACGTCATACGCGCGGTCCTGTTCGATTACAGCGTGTCGAGAATCGAACGCAGCATCGCCATCATCTGGTCGATTTCCTCGTTCGTCACGTTCAGCGCCGGCATGAAGCGCAGCAGGTTCGGACGCGCCGCGTTCAGCAGCAGGCCGTCGGGCTGCATGTCGCGCGCCTTTTCGACGATCTGGTTGCCGATGTCCTTGCCGAGCAGCAGCGCGCGCAGCAGGCCTTCACCGCGTTCGCCCAAGAAGCCGCGTTCTTCCGACAACTCCAGCAGCTTCGAGCGCAGATACTCGCCGCGCGCCCGCACGCCTTCGAGGAAACCCGGCGCCGTGAGTTGCGAGATCACCGAGTAGCCGACCGCGGTCATCAGCGGATTGCCGTTATAGGTGCCGCCCTGATCGCCCGCTTCGAACACGGCGATCTCCGCTTTCGCGAGCAGCGCCGCGAGCGGCACGCCGCCGCCGATGCCTTTGCCGAGCGTCATGATGTCCGGCTCGATGCCCGACAGCTCATACGCGAACAGCGTGCCGGCACGGCCGCAACCGCTTTGCACTTCGTCGACGATCAGCAGCAGGTTGTGCTTTTTGGTCAGCTCGCGCAGTTGCTGCATGAACTCGCGCGTCGCGGGAATCACGCCGCCTTCGCCCTGAATCGGTTCGAGCATCACGGCAACGGTTTTCCCGTTGATGAGCTTCTCCACCGACGCGATATCGTTCAGATCCGCCTTCGGGAAGCCCGGCACTTGCGGTGCGTAGATCGTGTCCCAGCCCGGCTTGCCGCTCGCCGACATGGTGGCCAGCGTGCGGCCGTGGAAGCTGTGATCGAACGTGATGATCTCGAACGCGCCGTCCTTGAATTTCTTGCCCCACTTGCGCGCGAGCTTGATCGCGCCTTCGTTGGCTTCGGCGCCGCTGTTGGCGAAGAACACTTTGTCGAAGCAGCTATGTTGCGTGAGCAGGCCGGCGAGTTGCGCCATCGGCTGGTTGTAGAAAGCCGGTGACGGATTGATCAGCAATTGCGCCTGCTTGTTCAGCGCTTCGATCATGCCGTCGTTGCAATGACCGAGGCTGTTGACCGCCCAGCCCTGGATGAAGTCCAGATATCGCTTGCCGTTATTGTCATAGAGCCACGAGCCTTTGCCGTGCGTGAAAACGATTTCGGGCCGGTTCGTGATGTACATCAGCGACTCGATCGGATATTCATTGAAATTCATGACGGCAGGCTCCAGACAGCGGGGGGTGAAGGGTGGATGAAGATTGGCCAACTACGAAATCAAGGGCCGGAAAAACAGAAAAGCCACGGCATGCCGTGGCTTTCATGATTCGAACAGCTTGCGCCTTTGTGTGGCGCGAATCCGTGACGAAGCCAGCGGCGTCCCTAGGGGAGCGGCGAGCGGCGACGTCGAAGTTCGGACTGGATGCGGTTCATGCGCGAAAGAATACGACAAGGAAAGCGCTGGTGTAAACCATGAATTTGCGTCGGAGGGATATTTTTGTCCGCTGCACGAGTTCATGCTGCTTGCCGATTATGAGATGTCCGGCTGACTAAAATGTGACGGCGGTCGTTTAAACCGCTTGGCCGGCGGGCGGGGCAGGTCACGAAGAACGGCCGCTGGAAAAGCAAATGGGCGCTCGACTGAGCGCCCATTCTGAATCAGGAAGCCGGGGGTCCGCCCATCCGAAGATAGCTGCCGACGCTGATCCCGACTTATCACTAACAATTCTAAAAGCCGAGGAGACGCGCGTCAATGGACCACCTGACAGACCAGGAAATTTCAGCGGTTGCAGCGCTGCTTTCCGGAGAACGCCTGAGTATTTTTCACGCGATGGCGGGCACGACGCGCGCGGCCGTTGCGCTTCATCAACAGATGCTGCAACTCGCCGGGGCGTTGATGAGCGTCACGGCGGTCGTCGAAATAGCGCTGCGCAATGCGGTGTGCGACAGGCTGAGCGATCACTTCGGCGTAGACGGCTGGTTGCGTCGTCCACCAGCGCCCTTCGCCTGGAAGGACGAGGAGCCATCAATGCGCGAAGCGCGGCCATTTGCATAGCCGCGCTTCCAGAAATGCGCATAGCGAGCATCGACGCACCTACGCCGATGCCTCTCCCATCAAACCGCGTTCGCCAGATCCGCTGCGCTGGTGAACGAATCTGCGTAGAACTCGTCTTCCGGCAGACCGTGATGTTGCGTGAAATCGCGCTGCGCCGACTCGACCATCACCGGCGCACCGCACGCATACACCTGGTACGCCGACAGATCCGGCAAGTCCTCGATCACCGCGCGATGCACGAAGCCGACGCGGCCCGTCCATGCGTCGCTCGCGTCCGGCTCCGACAGCACCGGCACGAACTTGAAGTTCGGAATCTCGCGCGCCCATTGCTCGGCCAACTCGAGCAGATACAGATCCTTCTTACGACGCGCGCCCCAGTAGAGCGTCATCGGACGGTTCAGGTTTTTGAACGCCGCGTGTTCGACGATCGCCTTCAGCGGCGCGAAGCCCGTACCCGAGGCAAGCAGCACGATCGGCTTGTCCGAATCTTCGCGCAGGAAGAACGTGCCGAGCGGCGCTTCGAAGCGCAGGATGTCGCGCTCCTTCATGGTGTTGAACACGTGATCGGTGAAGGCGCCGCCGGGCATGTGGCGGATGTGCAATTCGATCGGGCCTTCCGTGTGCGGCGCGTTCGCCATCGAATAGCTGCGGCGCTTGCCGTCTTTCAGAATAAATTCGAGGTACTGGCCGGCGAGATATTGCAGACGCTCGTTGGCGGGCAATTGCAGCTTCAGCACGACGACGTCGTCGGCCTTGCGCTCGATCGCGTTCACGCGGCACGGCAGCTTCTTGACCTGCACGTCGCCGACGCCCGCTACTTCGCGAATGTCCACTTCGAGGTCGGTGCAAGCGGTCGCGCAGCAAAAGAGCGCCATGCCGCGCGTCTTTTCGTCGTTCGACAAAGCCGACGACGAATGCGGACGCTGCTCGATTTCCCCGCTGACCACGGTGCCCTTGCACGAACCGCAAGCGCCGTTCTTGCAGCCGTACGGCAGGCCGATGCCCTGGCGCAAGGCGGCGCTCAGCACCGGTTCGTCCTGTTCTACCTGAAACTGCCGGCCGCTTTGCCGGAGCGTGACGTTAAATGCCATAAAGTGTTCGAAATCGAAAAGTCGGTAATCGTTATCGGACCCGCGTTATCGGACCCGCCGTGTCAACTGCGCGGTGCGTGCCGCGCATGACGGCTACAATGCGTCCACCATGAAAGCGACACGAAACTTCCGCCGGCCGCGCGTGTTAATCGTAGGTTGCGGCGATGTCGGCATGCGCTGCGCGCCCTTGCTGCGGCCGCGCGCGCATGTCTTTGCGCTGACCAGCCACGCCGGGCGCTGCGCCGAATTGCGCGCCGCTGGCGTCACGCCGCTGGTCGGCGATCTGGATGTGCGCCGCAGCCTGAAACGGCTTGCGGGCCTCGCGCCGACGGTGCTGCATCTCGCCCCGCCGCAAAAAACCGGCGACGACGACCGCCGTACTCGCGCCTTGCTCGCTACGCTGGGTGCGCGCCGCGATTCAGCGCGAGCCGCCGTGGCGCCTACGGTTCCGCCGATAGGGCGGTTGCGCCACCTTCGTGCCTCGTGGGCGGAATCTGGAACAGCCGATATTGTACCCGACGGGGTGCGCCGGACCGCCGGCTCGCGCACACCCGTACGCCTCGTGTACGCGAGCACGACGGGCGTCTACGGCGACTGCGGCGGCGCGTGGATCGACGAGACGCGCGTGACGCAAGCAGCCAATGCGCGCGCCAAGCGCCGTGTCTCGGCCGAACGGCAACTGCGGCGCGCGACCGCGCGCGGCAGCGTCGCGGCGAGCATCGCGCGGATTCCGGGCATCTATGCGGGCAACCGCCTGCCGCTCGCGCGGCTCGAAAAGCGCACGCCGGCCTTGATCGATGCCGACGACGTCTACACCAACCACATTCACGCCGACGATCTGGCCGCCATCCTCGTGCGCCTCGCCACACACGGGCGGCCGGGGCGCGTGGTCCACGCGTCCGACGACACGTCGCTGAAAATGGGCGAGTACTTCGATGAGGTCGCCGACGCGTTCGGCCTCGCGCGTGCGCCGCGCATTACGCGAGCCGAAGCGGAGTCGCAGATCGAGCCGACCTTGCTGTCTTTCATGCGTGAATCGAGGCGGCTCGTGAACCGGCGTCTCAAAGAGGAATTGCGCGTGCGCTTGCGGTATCCGAGCGTCGAAGATTTTCTGCGTGAAGGCGTGAAGGCGTGAAGGCGTGAAGGGATAGGTTGAGAAGCGTCGCTTCAACCTTTCCCACGCACTGCAATAACTCACTAAAAAGCGCGGCAAAAAGCCATCTCTCCCGGCCCCGCCCGGAAAATCCCGCGCCGCGCCGCGCTCCACTGCATCAGCGCGGCGCGGCCTCGCCAGGCCTACGTCAGCGCGGGCAATGCTTCCAACAGCAGGAAACACAGCATCGCGCCGATCAATGCGCCGATCAGGTTCGGATGATATTTGTGCCGCAGCCGCATCACGACCAGCAAGCCGCCGATCAGGACCAGTCCGACGCACACAAAAGCAATCATCACGGACGAAATCTGGAAACTGTCGTGGATGACCATGGCGCCCCTCCTTGAACCCTTTGTAGTCTTTGTTTAAACGAGTATAGGGCGAGGTGTAAGGAAGATCATGCTGCGACGCAGCGCGCGAGCAGGCGCCGCGCGCGCTATGTGCGCAGCCGCGCGTGCGTTTTCCTGCTGCATCAAGAGCTTAAAGGGGTGCTACCGGTTTACCCGTTCCGTAAAGATCCGAGGTCGGTTTCGTCGAGCCATTGCCAAGCGCCTGGCGCAAGCGTTTCGGGCAAAGCAAGTCCGCCGATCCGCTCCCGATGCAGCGCCTCGCAACGGTTGCCGGCCGCGGCGATCATCCGCTTGACCTGGTGATACTTGCCTTCCATCACGGTGAGCGCGAGCGCGTGATTGCCGCGTGCTTGGGCGTCGACTGCCGCAATCGGTTTGGATTCGCCGTGCAGCAGCACGCCGTCGCGCAGCGTGCTCAATTGCGCGTCGTCGATCGGATGACGCGTGGTCGCGATATACACCTTCGGCACCTTGCGTTTCGGCGACGTGAACAGGTGCACGAACTTGCCGTCGTCGGAGAGCAGCAGGAGGCCGGTCGTGTCCTGATCGAGCCGGCCCACGCATTGCACGCCGCGCTCGGCGAACTGCGGCGGCAACAGGCTGAACACGCTCAGATGATGCTGCGGATCGCGCGAGCACTCGTAGCCCGCCGGCTTGTTCAGGAGCAGATAGGCCTGCTCGCGATATGGCCAGATGACGCCGTCCACGCTGAAGGAAAAGCTGGTGTCGTCGATGAGGAAATCGGCGTCGGCATCGGTGCAGACAGCGCCGCCGATGCTCACGCGCGCGTCGGCGATCAGCGCGCGGCATTGGCGGCGCGAGCCGAAACCCTGAGTAAAGAGAATGCTTTCGAGATTCATGGCGAGCGAAGAATAACACCGCAAGAAGCGGAGCGCCCCGCGGCGCGAGTCGGACCACGATGAACTCCTTCATATCCCCGTCGCAGGAGTTCATTGATGCACGCTACATCCTCTACATCGACCGCGCTCCGACTGCCGGCCGCCTTTCAGCGGCTCGCGTGGTCGAACCTGGTCGCGCAATCCGCCGAACAGATCAGCCTCGCCGCCGCGCCGCTCGTCGCGGTCTTTGCACTCGGCGCCGACGCGCGCGACACGGGTCTGTTGCAAACCGCGCAGACGCTGCCGTTCCTGTTGCTGTCGATACCGCTGGGCGTGTGGGCCGACCGTCGCTCGCGCCGCACGTTGATGACACTCGCCGAAAGCGTGCGCGTGATTGCCATGCTGTGCGTGCTGCTGCTCGTCATGACCCATGCATTGAGCCTGCCGCTGCTCGCCGCGCTCGGCTTCATCGCCGCGACCGGCACGGTGGCCTACAACGTCGCGGCGCCTTCGTTGGTGCCCGCGCTCGTGCCGCGTGAAGCGTACGCCAGCGCGAACGGCCGGCTGGAACTTGCGCGCAGCGTGGCGTATTCGGCGGGGCCGGCGCTCGGCGGACTGCTGGTCGGCTGGATCGGCGCGGGTTGGGCGTATGGCTGCGCGGCCGCGCTGTCGGCGCTTGCTGTCACGTTGTTGGCGGGCTTGCGCGAACCGCCGCGCACTGCAGCGCCGCAACGTCACTTCATGCTGGAACTGCGCGATGGTACGCGTTTCGTGCTGCGCGATGCGCTGCTGCGTCCGATGCTCGCGACTGCGGTGTTTTTCAACCTCGGCTTCTTCGTGCTGCAAGCGGTGTATGTGCCGTACGCGGTGCATCGGTTGAGTTTGAGCGCGTCGGCGGTCGGCGTGACGCTCGGCGCCTACGGTGTCGGCATGGTGTGCGGCGCACTCGCCGCGCCCGCCATCGCGCGACGCCTCGCATTCGGCCGCGTGCTGATCATCGGGCCTTCGTGCGGATTGCTCGCGTCGCTCGTCATGGTGGCGACACTCGTTGCGCCGTCGTTCTGGCTGGCGATGCTGAGCTTCTTTTTGCTCGGCGCCGGACCGATTCTGTGGGTGGTCGGCTCGACCACGCTGCGCCAGGCCATCACGCCCGAACGGATGATGGGCCGCGTCTCCGCTCTCAATAGCACCGCCACCTACGGCGCGCGCCCGCTCGGCGCGTTGCTCGGTGCCGCGATCAGCGCGCGGTGGGGCATGGACGCGTGTCTCGTTGCTGCGGCGGCCGCCTTCCTCGTGCAGGCGCTGATCATCGTCATGTCGCCGGCAGCGCGGCTTGATCGCATTCCCGAGCAAAGCGCAGCGGTTTGCTGAAAACTGATTTTCACGAAGCCGCGTCGGTGTGCGCTTGAGATACGTCGTTTGTGCGCGGCTCGTCCGTGAAAACCCTTGAAAATGAAAATGAATTTTTTTCGGTGAAATTTCTATGTAAATATACTTTCATTCATTTTCATTGCACCGCGCCCTCGCTCGCATGATTCATCAACCGTCCGTTGCTTCCGATTCCGCCGAGCAGGCCATCGCCGCGCGTATCGCCGCGGCCATGCCGACCCTCACGCCGATCCATCGACGCATGGGTGACTACGTACTGGCCAATCTGTTTCGCGCGGCGACCATGCGGATCGACGAACTGGCCAGCGTGGTCGGTGCGTCGGTGGCGACGGCGAATCGCTTCGCCCGCGCGCTCGGTTTCGACGGCTATCCGCAGTTTCGTGAGGCGCTGGTGCGCGGCTTCGAGGCGACGCTCGCACCGGTCGAGCGCTTGCGCAGTGCGCAGGAATCGCTCGCAGCCGGCGACGATGTGGTCGACGCCTCGCTCGAACAGGCCGCCAACAATCTGCACGCCACCCGCACGGCAATCGATAGCGCCGCAGCCGAAGCCGCCGTCGAAGCGATCATCGCCGCGCGCCGCGTGTTCGTGCTCGGCTTCGGCGCCAGCGCGTTTCTCGCGGGTCTGATGGAACACGGCCTGATGCCGTATCACGACAACGTGCAGTCGCTCGCGTTGATGGGCGGACCGTCGCACGCCGCGCGGCGTCTGTTTGCTTCCAACGAGGGCGATCTCGTCATCGGCATCGCTTTCCCGCGTTACGTCGAAGACACGATCGAACTCGCGCATCGCGCGGCAGGCCGTGGCGCTCGCGTGCTCGCGCTGACCGACAGTCCGCGTTCGCCGCTCGCGCAGTTTGCCGACATCTCGCTCTACGTCCGCGCCGACCGGCGGCTCGCGGCGAATGCCGATTCGGCCGTGCTCGCCGTGATCGAAGCGCTGTGCGACGCGGTGGCGTATCGGGCCAAACGCTCGGTGAAGGCCGCCGCCGAAGTCAGCGAATTCCTGCTGCCGTGGCTCGTCGACCCGCAAGCCGAGGCCGCCGGCACGAGCGCGCGGCCCGCGCGCGGCGCGACCCGAACCACCCGAACTTCCCGCACTCCTCGCACTACGAAAGCCAAACGATGAACTCCAACGCAGTCATTGCCATTCATGGCGGGGCAGGCACGATCCTGCGCTCGTCGATGTCGGCCAGCGCCGAAGCCGAATACCACGCCGCCTTGCACGCGGTGCTGAGCGCCGGCCAGCGCGTGCTCGCCGACGGCGGCAGCGCGCTCGACGCCGTCAGCGAAGCCGTACGACTGCTCGAAGATTGTCCGCTCTTCAACGCGGGCCGTGGCGCGGTCTACACGGCGGCCGGCACGCACGAACTCGACGCGGCGATCATGGACGGCAGCACGCTCGAAGCCGGCGCGATCTGCTGCGTGAAGCGCGTGCGCAATCCGATTCTGGCGGCGCGCCGCGTGCTCGAACGCAGCGAGCATGTGCTGTTCACCGGCGAAGGCGCGGAAGCGTTCGCCGCCGCGCAAGGCCTCGAATTCGCCGAGCCGGAGTATTTCCATACCGAAGCGCGCCATCGTCAATGGCTGATCGCGCGTGGGCAACAGCGCGCCATGCTCGATCACGACGGCGCCACGCTCGCCGCCGCGCCGTCTCCGGGTGACGACGATCCCACGCCGCACGAACCGATCGATCCGAACCGCAAGTTCGGCACCGTCGGCGCGGTCGCGCTCGATCAGCATGGGCACGTGGCTGCAGCGACATCGACGGGCGGCGTCACCAACAAGCAGGCCGGCCGGGTCGGCGATACGCCGCTGATCGGCGCGGGCTGCTATGCGGACGACGCGACGTGCGCGGTCTCGACCACCGGCTCGGGCGAAATGTTCATGCGCATGGTCGCCGCCTACGACGTCGCCGCGCAAATGGCCTACCGCAACGTGTCGCTGCAGGAAGCGGCCGACGACGTGGTGATGAACCGCCTGCCGAAGATCGACGGACGCGGCGGCCTGATCGCCGTCGATGCGCGCGGCAACGTCACGCTGCCGTTCAATACCGAAGGCATGTATCGCGGTTTTGCGCGGCTCGGAGAAACGCCGGTGACGGCGATTTACCGCTAGTCAGTCTGGCCGCTCACAGCATGAACCCCCGTTAGCCGCGTTCGAATTCAAAGGAACCATCGTGCCGACTTCATCGCACACCGCCCGTCCGCTTATCGAAACCTTGCCGCCACAACGCGTGCTCGCGGTCGACGATCTGTCGGTCGCATTCCGCAGCGGCGACACCACCTTCAACGCGGTGCGCAATCTGTCGCTGACGGTCGAGCGTGGCGAGACGCTGGCGATCGTCGGCGAATCGGGTTCGGGCAAATCGGTAACCTCGCTCGCGTTGATGCGGCTGATCGAGCATGGCGGTGGGCGCCTTGCCGGCGGCAGCATCGCTTTCCGGCGCCGCGACGGCAGCGTGCTCGACCTCGCGAAAGCGTCGTCCGGCACGATGCGTTCGATTCGCGGCGCCGACATCGCGATGATCTTTCAGGAACCGATGACCTCGCTCAATCCGGTCTTCACGGTGGGCGATCAGATCAGCGAGGCGATCGCCTTGCATCAGGGCAAGAGCCGCTCCGCCGCGCACGCCGAGACGCTGCGCCTGCTCGAACTCGTGCGCATTCCGGAAGCGCGCCGCGTGGCGGCGCGTTTCCCGCATCAACTGTCGGGCGGCATGCGCCAGCGCGTGATGATCGCGATGGCGCTGTCGTGCAAACCCGCCTTGCTGATCGCCGACGAGCCGACCACCGCGCTCGACGTGACGATCCAGGCGCAGATCCTGCAATTGATTCGCGGCTTGCAGGACGAGATGAACATGGGCGTGATCTTCATCACGCACGACATGGGTGTGGTCGCCGAAGTGGCGGACCGCGTGCTGGTGATGTATCGCGGCGAGAAGGTGGAAGAGGGCGCGTCCGACGCGCTGTTCGCCGCGCCGTCGCATCCTTATACGAAGGCGCTGCTCGCTGCGGTGCCGCGTCTCGGCGCGATGCAAGGCACGGATCAGCCGGCCAAGTTTCCGATCCTGACCGTCGAGCAGGCGAGCCTTAGCGGCACCGACCAGGCCGTGCGTCCCGCTGCCGCCGTCGCCGAAGAAACGCAGCCGCTGGTGCAAGAAACCACGCCGCCGATTCTGCGGGTTCGCGATCTGGTCACGCGCTTTCCAGTCAAGAGCGGATTGTTCGGCCGCTTGACGGGCCGCGTGCACGCGGTGGAAAAAGTCAGCTTCGATTTGCGGCCCGGCGAAACGCTCGCGCTGGTCGGTGAATCGGGTTGCGGCAAATCGACCACGGGCCGCTCGCTGCTGCGTCTCGTCGAAAGTCAAAGCGGGTCGATCGAATTCAACGGCAAGGAAATCAGCTCGCTGACGGGCCCCGCGTTGCAGGCGCTGCGCCGCGATATCCAGTTCATTTTCCAGGACCCGTTCGCCTCGCTGAATCCGCGTTTGACCGTCGGCTTCTCGATCATGGAGCCGCTGCTCGTGCACGGCGTTGCGCAGGGTGCCGAAGCGCAGGCGCGCGTGGCGTGGTTGCTCGAAAAAGTCGGCCTGCCGCCCGAAGCCGCGCGGCGCTATCCGCACGAATTCTCCGGCGGTCAACGGCAACGCATCGCGATTGCGCGGGCACTGGCCTTGAACCCCAAAGTCGTGATCGCCGACGAATCCGTGTCCGCACTCGACGTCTCGGTACAAGCGCAGATCGTCAACCTGATGCTCGATCTGCAGCGTGAACTCGGCGTCGCGTATCTGTTCATTTCGCACGACATGGCCGTGGTCGAACGCGTCAGTCATCGCGTCGCGGTGATGTATCTCGGGCAGATCGTCGAAATCGGTCCGCGTCGCGCGGTGTTCGAAGCGCCGCAGCATCCCTACACGCGCAAGTTGATGGGCGCGGTGCCGGTCGCCGATCCGGCGCGCCGTCACGCGAAACGCATGCTCGCCGCCGACGAGATTCCGAGCCCGATCCGTGCGCTCAATGATGAACCGATCGTGGCGCCGCTCATTGCAGTCGGACCGGATCATTTCGTCGCCCAGCATCGTGTGGGCGGTGCGTACTAAAAACCTAAAGCAGCACGCTTCTTCTCGCAGCATCACAACCTGTTTTCATTTCGCAGCCTGGAGCCAACCTCATGAACCTGCTGGTCCCGTCTTCTCCGTTTCGTTTGCGCGCGCTGATCAGCGGCGGCGCGGTGGTGTTCGCGATGCTCGCGGGCAATGCGGCGCACGCCGACACTACGGCCGTGATGGCCGTCGCCTCGACCTTCACGACACTCGATCCGTACGATGCCAACGACACGCTCTCGCAAGCCGTCGCCAAGTCGTTCTATCAGGGGCTGTTCGGCTTCGACAAGGACATGAAACTGGTCAACGTGCTGGCCGATAGCTACGAAGCCAGCCCGGACGCGAAGGTCTACACGTTCAAGCTGCGCCACGGCGTGAAGTTCCAGGACGGCACCGACTTCAACGCCGCCGCGGTGAAAGCGAACTTCGACCGTGTCACCGATCCGGCGAACAAGCTCAAGCGCTACAACATGTTCAACCGCATCGAGAAGACCGAAGTGGTCGATCCGTACACGGTGAAGATCACGCTGAAGGCGCCGTTCTCTGCGTTCGTCAACGTGCTGGCGCATCCGTCGGCGGTGATGATTTCGCCGGACGCGCTGAAGAAGTACGGCAAGGACATCGCGTTCCATCCGGTCGGCACGGGTCCGTTCGAACTGGTGAAGTGGGATCCGGCAGGCGATCTGACGGTGAAGAAGTTTGGCGGCTACTGGAAGAAGGGCTACCCGAAGGTCGATGCGATCGACTGGAAGCCGGTGGTCGACAACAACACGCGCGCCGCGTTGATGCGGACCGGCGAAGCGGATTTCGCGTTCCAGGTGCCGTTCGAGCAGGCCGCGCAATTGCAGTCGAGCCCGAAGGTCGATCTGATCGCGTCGCCGTCGATCATTCAGCGCTATATCAGCCTGAACGTGAACCAGAAGCCGTTCGACAATCCGAAGGTGCGTGAAGCGCTGAACTATGCGGTCAACAAGGACGCGCTCACCAAGGTCGTATTCGCCGGCTATGCGACGCCGGCCGACGGCGTGGTGCCGCAAGGCGTCGACTACGCGGTGAAGCAGGGTCCGTGGCCGTACGATCCGGCCAAGGCGCGCGCGTTGCTGAAGGAGGCGGGCTATCCGAACGGTTTCGAAACCACACTGTGGTCCGCGTATAACTACTCGACCGCGCAGAAGGTGATTCAGTTCGTGCAGCAGCAGCTCGCGCAAGTGGGCATCAAGGCGCAGGTCGAAGCGCTCGAGGCGGGTCAACGCGTCGCCAAGGTGGAAAGCGCGCAGGACTCCGCGACGGCGCCGGTTCGTATGTACTACGCGGGCTGGTCGTCGTCCACGGGTGAAGCGGATTGGGCGATCACGCCGCTGCTCGCATCGGTCTCGTTCCCGCCGAAGATGGTCAATACCGCGTACTACAAGAACGACACCGTCGACAGCGATCTGAAGCAGGCGCTCGAAACCACCGACCGCACGAAGAAGGCCGAGTTCTACACCGACGCGCAAAAGCGCATCTGGGCCGACGCACCGTGGATCTTCCTCGTCAAGGAGAAGGTCGTGTACGCGCGCAGCAAGCGTCTGTCGGGTGCTTATGTCGCGCCGGACGGTTCGTTCAATTTCGACGAGATCGCGATCAAGTGATGAGCTGACCGTGAGCGGGGGCGTGCCGTTTCATTAGCACGCCGCGCTGCACGGTCGCCTTGCCACCGCACAAGATCTTTCGTTGCCCGCATCATTGCCGGATTGGATGTCATGCTGAACTTCCTCGTCAAACGTCTCTTTGGCCTGCTGCCGACGCTCTTCATCGTCGCCGTGCTGGTGTTCCTGTTCGTGCATCTGTTGCCGGGCGATCCGGCACGGCTCGCCGCCGGTCCCGATGCGGACGAGGCGACGGTCGCGCTGGTGCGCGCCGACCTCGGCTTGAACAAGCCGATGCCACAGCAGTTCGCCAGCTTCTTCGTGAAGATCGCGCACGGCGACTTCGGCATCTCGACGCGCAGCAAGCGGCCGGTCAGCCAGGAAATCGGTGAGCGCTTCATGCCGACGCTGTTGCTCACGCTCGCCAGCATGGTGTGGGCGGTCGTGCTGGGCATGGGTATCGGCATCGTCTCGGCCGTGTGGCGCAACCGCTGGCCCGACCGGCTCGGCATGACACTCGCGGTGTCGGGTATTTCGTTTCCCGCATTCGCGCTCGGCATGCTGCTGATGGAGATTTTTTCGGTGAAGCTCGGCTGGCTGCCTATCGTCGGCGACGGTTCGTGGCAGAGCTACGTGCTGCCGTCGCTCACGCTCGGCGCGGCCGTCGCGGCGGTGATGGCGCGCTTCACCCGGGCGTCGTTCGTCGAGGTGATGAACGAAGACTTCGTGCGGACCGCGCGCGCCAAGGGCGTGCCCGAACGCCTCGTGATCGTCAAACACTGCCTGCGCAACGCGATGATTCCCGTCATCACGATGATGGGGCTGCAATTCGGCTTTCTGCTGGGTGGCTCGATCGTGGTCGAAGTGGTGTTCAACTGGCCGGGCCTCGGGCGTCTGCTGGTTGACGCGGTGTCGATGCGCGACTATCCGGTGATTCAGGCTGAAGTGCTGTTGTTCTCGCTGGAATTCATCATCATCAATCTGGTCGTGGACGTGCTGTACGCCGTGATCAACCCGACCATCCGTTTCAAGTGAGGCCCGCATGAGCACGACCGCCACCGAGCCGACCGCGGCGCAAGCCGCCAAAGCAGAACGCGCGATCCGCACGCCGTGGAGCGAGTTCTGGCGCAAATTCCGTAAGCAGCACGTGGCGCTCGGCGCCGGCATCTTCGTGCTGCTGTTGATTGCTGTCGCGATCATTGCGCCGCATATCGTGCCGTACGATCCGGAGAATTTCTTCGATTACGACGCGTTGAATGCGGGGCCGTCCGCGGCGCACTGGTTCGGCGTGGATTCGCTGGGCCGCGATATTTTCAGCCGCATTCTGGCGGGCTCGCGTATTTCGCTCGAAGCGGGCTTTCTGTCCGTTGCGATCGGCGCGGTGATCGGCACGTTCTTCGGCTTGCTGGCCGGCTATTACGAAGGCTGGTGGGATCGCATCACGATGCGCGTCGCCGACGTGCTGTTCGCCTTTCCGGGCATTTTGCTGGCCATCGGCGTGGTGGCGATTCTCGGCAACGGCATGATCAACGTGATCTGTGCGGTCGCGATCTTCAGCATTCCGGCATTCGCGCGGCTCGTACGCGGCAATACGCTGATGCTCAAGCAGCTCACGTATATCGAGGCGGCGCGCAGCATCGGCGCGTCGGATTGGACGATCATCGTGCGGCACATTCTGCCGGGGACGATTTCCTCGGTGGTGGTGTACTTCACGATGCGTATCGGCACCTCGATCATCACCGCGGCGAGTCTGTCCTTTCTCGGACTCGGCGCGCAACCGCCGACGCCGGAGTGGGGCGCGATGCTCAACGAAGCGCGCGCCGACATGGTCACGGCGCCGCATATCGCGCTGTTTCCGAGCTTGGCGATTTTCCTGACCGTGCTGGCGTTCAACCTGCTCGGCGACGGTTTGCGCGATGCGCTCGATCCGAAGCTCGACCGGCCATGAATTCGACTGAACTTCGAGGCGCACCGCATATCGGCACGTTACCGGCAGGTCCGCTCGGCACGATTGCCGATGTGCAGGGCGTGACGGTTGGACATTGCACGCTCGATCAGGGTGTCGTGCAAACCGGCGTGACCGTGATTCGTCCGCATGACGGCGATCCGTTTCTCGCGAAGGTGCCGGCGGCGGCGTCGGTGATCAATGGTTTCGGGAAAAGCATCGGGCTCGTACAAGTCGAAGAACTCGGTACGCTGGAAACGCCGATCGCGTTGACCAACACGTTCGGCGTTGCCGCCGTCGCGCAGGCGCAGATTCGCGCTGCAATCCGCGCGAATCCGCGGATTGGGCGCGAGTGGTCGACGGTCAATCCGCTGGTGTTCGAATGCAATGACGGGCATCTGAACGATATCCAGGCACTGGCCGTCACCGCACAGCATTTCGACGAGGCGTATGCAGCCGCCAGCGCGGATGTCGCAAGTGGATCGGTCGGCGCGGGCCGGGGCATGTCGTGCTTCGATCTGAAGGGCGGGATTGGCAACGCGTCACGCGTGGTGAACGCAGCGGAGCGTAGCTATACCGTCGGCGTTTTGGTGCTGGCGAACTTCGGTCGGCTGCCGATGCTGACCATCGACGGCACGCCGCTCGGCCGCGTGCTGGCTGAACGTGCGAACCAAGAGGCGACGAAACCCGAACAAGGCTCGATCATCATGATCGTCGCCACCGACGCGCCGCTCGACGCGCGCCAGCTCAAGCGTCTCTCATTGCGTGCGGCAGCGGGTCTCGCGCGCACCGGCTCGGTGTACGGCCACGGCAGCGGCGACATCGCGCTGGCATTTTCAACGGCCTATACCGTGCCGCACGGCGCCGACTTCATCACGCTCCCGCCGCTCGTCGCCGACGAGCGTCTGGACCCGCTCTTTCGCGCGTGCTCGGACAGCGTCGAGCAGGCGATTCTCGACGCGTTGTGGAGCGCTGCGTCCGTGACCGGACGCGACGGCCATCGACGTCTATCGCTGCGTGACAGCGTCCCCGATCTCGCCCAACTACTCAAGCCCACTCCCTGATGAAAGTCCTCATTTCCACCGACATCGAAGGCATTGCCGGTGTATTTCATCCCGAACAAACACGCGCGGGCAACGGCGAATACGAAGCCGCGCGCCGCTGGATGACGCTCGAAGCCAACGCCGCTATCGAAGGCGCATTCGCCGGTGGCGCGACGCAGGTGTGGGTCAACGACTCTCACGGCGGCTTTCGCAATCTGCTGCCCGACCTGCTCGACGCGCGCGCCCAGGTGGTGCTCGGCAAGCCGCGCACGCTCGGCATGATGGCCGGGCTCGAATACGGCGCGGCACTGGTCTTCATGATCGGCTATCACGCCATGTCGCAAACGCGCGGTATCCTCGCGCATACCATCAACAGCTTTGCCTTCGCACGCGTCTCGCTGGACGGCGTCGAGGTCGGCGAGGCGGCCCTGTATGGCGCGCTGGCGGAAGAATATGGTGCACAGGTCGCGCTTTTGTCCGGCGACGACGTCTTCGCCGAAGAAACCACGCCGCGTTTTCCTGGCGCGCGTTTTGTCGTCACCAAGAGCGCGACGGGGCATGCGAGCGGCGTCACGCAATCGCCGGCAAGCGCGCGCGCCGTTATCGAAGCCGCCGCGCGTGAAGTGGTTCAGCAGCATCTCGCCAAGGGACACGCGCGCGAATCCACACGCGCCGAAGCGAAGCCGGTGGAATGCGAACTGCGCGTGCAAACCAGCGCGCTCGCCGATCTGTTCTGCCAATGGCCGACGCTCACGCGCGTCGATGCGGTCACACTGCGCTTTAGCGCGGCGTCGACGGAACATGCGGTGCGCATGCTGAATTGCCTGTCGGCGATGTCGTTCATGCTGCGCTGATCGCGCGACAACTGGCCGTCCTCCAGGCGCGGCCATTTCACCATGCTTGCAGCGGCACCGTGACGGCACGTTTCGTGAGGAAGCGTTACTCTCCTGCATTCCGGAGGCAGCGTCTTTCTCACTGAGCGGAGTACAGCATGGGTAAGCAGACTATCGCGGATTATCTGGCCAAAACACTGGCGGCGGCGGACGTCGAGCGAATCTGGGGCGTGACGGGCGACAGCCTGAACGGCCTGTCGGATAGCTTGCAACGCCTCGGTTCGATTCGCTGGATGCACACGCGCCACGAAGAAGTGGCCGCCTTCGCGGCCGGTGCCGATGCCGCCGCGACCGGCAAGCTTGCCGTCTGCGCGGGCAGTTGCGGTCCCGGCAATCTGCACCTGATCAACGGCCTGTACGACTGTCATCGCAACCATCAGCCTGTGCTCGCGATTGCCGCGCACATTCCGTCGTCGGAAATCGGCCTCGGCTACTTTCAGGAAACCCATCCGCAAGAGCTGTTCAAGGAGTGCAGCCACTACGTCGAGTTGGTGACGAACCCGTCGCAGTTTCCGCGCGTGCTGGCGCGCGCCATGCGTACCGCGATCGAAGAACGCGGCGTTGCCGTGATCGTGCTGCCGGGCGATGTTGCGTTGGGCGATGCGCCCGAGGAAACGCCGGCGTGGGCCGGCACGCTGGAACGCTCGACGGTGGTCCCGTCCGAGGCGGATCTCGACCGGCTCGCCGATCTGCTCAACCAGGCGGGCGCCGTGACGCTGCTGTGCGGCAGCGGCTGCGCCGGCGCGCACGATGAAGTCGTCGCCTTCGCCGATCAACTCGCCGCGCCGACCGTGCATGCGCTGCGCGGCAAGCAATACGTGGAGTGGGACAACCCGTTCGATGTCGGCATGACCGGGCTGATCGGCTTCAGCTCCGGCTATCACGCGATGATGTCGTGCGACACGCTCGTGATGCTCGGCACCGATTTCCCGTATCGCAACTTCTATCCGTCGCACGGCAATGTGGTGCAGATCGACCGGCGCGGCTCCGCGTTGGGCAAGCGCGCGCCGTTGAAGCTCGGCCTGGTCGGCGACGTGAAGGCGACCTTGCAGGCACTGATGCCGAGGCTCAAGCGCAAGAGCGACCGGCGTTTCCTCGAGAACGCGCGCAAGCACTACGCGAACACGCGCAAGGATCTCGACGACCTCGCGCGACCGTCCGATCCGGGGCGCGCCATTCATCCGCAATACCTCACCAGCATCGTCGACAAAGTTGCGAACGAAGATGCGGTGTTCTCCGTCGACGTCGGCACGCCGACGCTCTGGGCCGCGCGCTATCTGACCATGAACGGCAAGCGCACGCTGCACGGCTCGTTCAATCACGGTTCGATGGCGAACGCGATGCCGCAGGCCCTGGGCGCGCAGGCGGCCGAGCCGGGCCGCCAGGTGATTTCGCTATCGGGCGATGGCGGCCTGTCGATGCTGCTCGGCGATCTGCTCACCGCGCGTCAGCTCAATCTGCCGATCAAGGTCGTGGTGTTCAACAACAGCACGCTCGGCTTCGTCGCGATGGAGATGAAGGCGGGCGGTTATCTCGAGGCCGGCACCGATCTGGCTACGACCGACTTCTCAGCGATTGCGCGGGGCGCGGGAATCTACGGTGTCCGAATCGAGCTGTCCGAGAACATCGAGCCGGCATTGCGCGAGGCATTCGCGCATCCGGGTCCGGCGGTGATCGACGTGGTGACGGCGAAGCACGAACTCGCGATGCCGCCGAAGATCCAGTGGGCGCAGGCCAAGGGCTTCAGCCTGTATATGCTGCGGGCCGTGCTGAACGGCCGCGGTGACGAGGTCGTCGAACTGGCGACCACGAATCTGCGCTGAGTTGGATTGAAGTGAACAGGCGGGCTGCTCAGGGCTATGTGCGATGGCATTCGCGCATAGCCCTGACGAGGACTACTGCTGCCGGCTCAATTCGCGCGCCGCGCGATCGATCACGTCGGCGACTGCGCCCGCGTGCGACACGGGCGCCAGATGGCTCGACGCCATCGGTACGATCTTGGCGCCCATCCGGTCGGCCATGAATTTTTCCACTTCCGGCGACACGGCCCGGTCGCGCGTCGTGAGCACGTACCACGATGGTTTTTCCTTCCACGCGACCTGGCTGACCGTTTCATTGAAGGCGCTCGCGGCGATCGGCACCTGCGCGGTGGCGAGCACGCGCGTCAGGTTCTCAGGGACGTCCGCAGCGAAGTCCGCATGGTATTTCGTGCGGTCGAGCCAGAGGAAGCCGCTTGAATCCTTCGTGATTCCGGCTCCCGCGGGCGCCGGCGCGGCGCGCTTCATCAGATCCATGGTCGACTCGTGCAGGTCCGGCGCGATCGCGGCGATATAGACGAGGCCGGCGACGTTCGGCGCGTTCGCACCCGCCTCGGTGATCACGACGCCGCCCCACGAGTGCCCCACCAGTATGGTCGGGCCATTCTGACGCGCGAGGACGCGACGGGTCGCGGCGACATCGTCGGCGAGGGAGGTGAGCGGATTCTGCACCGAGCTCACGTGATAGCCCTTCTGCTGCAATTTGGCGACCACGCCGTTCCAGCTCGAGCCGTCGAGGAACGCGCCGTGCACCAGTACGACGTTGCGCACCGGTCCGGTCATGGGCGCGGCGGGAGGCGGCGCGGCGGCGGCCTTGGCGGGCGGTGCGGCGGGCGCCACGGGCGCTGGAGCCGGCGCTTCGGGCGCGCTCGCCTCCGTGCCCGGCTCGTCGGCGGGTGCCATGCTCGGCGCCATGGTGGGCGCGGGCGCAGTGGTTTGGGCGAGCGCGGCGGCTCCCGTGAAGCAGAGACACAAAGCAGCGGCGCAAAGCAAACGTTTGGGCGACATGTTGAATCTCCGAAGGCTGAAAGCTCGACTAGGGCAACATACAGAAGCCCTGCGCCAGTGACAATCACTATCCTCGCCGTTAAGTGCGGCGCAGAACCAAGCGCGGGTTGCTCCCAGTATTTAGGCTTTATCGGCCACGGTAAAATTTCAGGTTCTGCCGGACCGGACCACAAGTCCGATCGGGTGATCGATATCCATACACTGGGGCGCAATGTTGAATAGTGCACAGCAGCAAGACGGCCTGAAGCGCGGGCTCAAGAATCGCCATATCCAGCTGATCGCGCTGGGCGGCGCGATCGGCACCGGCCTGTTTCTCGGCTCCGCCAGCGTGTTGCAGGCAGCCGGGCCGTCGATGATTCTCGGCTACGCGATCGGCGGCATCATCGCCTTCATGATCATGCGGCAGTTGGGCGAAATGGTGGCGCAGGAGCCGGTGGCGGGTTCGTTCAGCCACTTCGCGTACAAGTATTGGGGCGACTTTCCTGGCTTTCTGTCCGGCTGGAACTACTGGGTGCTGTACGTGCTCGTGAGTATGGCCGAGCTGACCGCTGTCGGCACCTATGTCCATTACTGGTGGCCCGGCGTGCCGGCGTGGGTGTCGGCGCTGGTGTGCTTCGCTTTGATCAACGCGATCAATCTCGCCAACGTCAAAGCCTACGGCGAAACCGAGTTCTGGTTCGCGATCATCAAGGTCGTGGCGGTGATCGGCATGATCGTGTTCGGCGGCTATCTGCTGATCAGCGGCCACGGCGGCCCGCAAGCTTCGATCTCGAATCTTTGGGCCTATGGCGGCTTTTTCCCGCACGGGTTTCATGGCCTGTTCATGATGCTCGCGGTCATCATGTTCTCGTTCGGCGGGCTGGAGTTGATCGGCATTACGGCGGCGGAAGCCGACGAGCCGCGGAAGAGCATTCCGAAGGCCGTGAATCGGGTGATCTACCGGATTCTGATTTTCTACATCTGTTCGCTGGCGGTGCTGCTGTCGTTGTACCCGTGGAATGAAGTGGCGGCCGGCGGCAGTCCGTTCGTGATGATCTTCTCGCAGATCGGTTCGACGCTGACCGCGAACGTCCTTAACGTGGTGGTGTTGACCGCGGCGCTGTCGGTGTACAACAGCGGTGTCTATGCGAATAGCCGCATGCTGTACGGCCTCGCGGAGCAGGGCAATGCGCCGCGCGCGCTGATGAAGGTCGACCGTCGCGGCGTGCCGTATATGGCGATCGGCTTGTCGGCGCTCGCCACGTTCACGTGTGTGATCGTCAACTACCTGATTCCGGCCGAAGCGCTTGGCTTGCTGATGGCGCTGGTGGTGGCGGCGCTGGTGCTGAACTGGGCGCTGATCAGCCTGACGCATCTCAAGTCGCGCAAGGCGATGGTCGCGGCAGGCGAGACGCTCGTGTTCAAGTCGTTCTGGTTTCCGGTCAGCAACTGGATCTGCCTTGCGTTCATGGCGCTGATCCTCGTGATTCTGGCGATGACGCCTGGGTTGTCGGTGTCGGTGTGGCTGGTGCCGGCGTGGCTGGTGGTGATGTGGGGCGGGTATGTGTTCAAGCGCCGGCGCGCTGCCGTGCAGGGTGGGGTGCGGGTGGTGGGGCGGTAGGATGTTTCGAATGGCGTGAGGGGCGAGGTTCGCGCTCACGCCGTTTGAGTCGGTTGAGGTTCTTCAGGTAGACCAGAAACGACAAACCCCGCGAGCAACATGCGCTGGCGGGGTTCGAGGAAATGCTGAAACGGCGGTTTTTCGAATTCTTTGGTGCCCAGGGCCGGAATCGAACCGGCACGCCTTGCGGCGGGGGATTTTGAGTCCCCTGCGTCTACCAATTTCACCACCTGGGCAGGTCTTGCAGCGCACGCGTCAGAAGCTGGCGCGCGGCGAAGACGCAGATTATGGCCGAAAATCGGACGACGGGCAAGCCGGTTGCTTTCATCCGCCTCAAGGCCTTCAAACCGTGCGTGAAAATCGTTCGACTGTCTGCTGGCCGAGATAGCGGTCAAACACCATCGCGATGTTGCGCACGAGCATGCGTCCGGCCATCAGCACTTCGAGCTTGCCCGCTTCGAGCGACACCAGGCCGTCCTGCTCGAAGCCACGCAAACGCTCCAGCTCCGGTTCGAACGTCTCGGCGAAGCGGATGCCATAAGCCGCTTCGAATTCATCGAAACGCAATTCCAGGTTGCACATCAGTTGCGTGATCACGTCGCGGCGTAGACGGTCGTCGGCGGTAAGGCGCACGCCGCGTGCGATGGCGAGCTTGCCCGCGTCGATCGCCGCAGCATAGCCCGGCAAATCCTTGACGTTCTGCGCGTACACATCGCCGACCTTGCCGATCGACGACGCGCCGAAGCCGATCAGATCGCATTCCGCCCGCGTGCTGTAGCCCTGGAAATTGCGGTGCAAGGTTCGTTGCGCTTGCGCGCGCGCGAGTCCGTCAGTGGGCAGCGCGAAGTGATCCATGCCGATGTACACATAGCCCGCGCCCGTCAGCCGTTCGACCACGCGTTGCAGGATCGCGAGTCGCACTTCGGACGAAGGCAGCGTGGCAGGGTCCATCTGACTTTGCATCTTGAAGAGCTGAGGCATGTGGGCATAGGCAAACACAGAGAGACGATCGGGCGCGAGCGCGAGCATCGTGTCGAGCGTACGGCTGAAGCTCTCGACCGTTTGATGCGGCAGCCCGTAAATCAGATCGACACCGATCGAGTGAAAGCCGGTGTCGCGCGCGGCCTGCATCACCGAGGCGGTCATTTCGAGCGGCTGAATGCGGTTGATCGCCTGCTGCACGACCGGATCGAAGTCCTGCACGCCGAGACTCAGCCGGTTGAAACCCAGCTTGCGCAGATGCGCGATGGTCTCAGGCGATGCTTCGCGCGGATCGACTTCGATCGAATATTCGGCTTCGGCATCGGGCAGCAGCGCGAAGTGTTCACGTGTGGCGGCCATCAGCTCGGCCGTTTCGTCGTGCGACAGAAAGGTCGGCGTGCCGCCGCCCCAATGCAATTGCGACACCGGACGCCGCGTGTTGAAACAGGCCGCTTGCAAAGCCATTTCGCGTTTCAACCGTTCGAGGTACGGACGCGCATGGGCGCGATTTTTCGTGGCGACCTTATTGCAACCGCAGTAGAAGCACACGGTGTCGCAAAACGGAATGTGGAAGTACAACGAGAGATCCGTGGCCGATGCGCCCGGGTCGGCGGCGGCGCGTAAATAGTCGGCGGGATCGAAGTCGTCGCGGAACTGCAGGGCGGTCGGATAGGACGTATACCGTGGGCCGTTCGCGCTGTATTTGGCGAGCAGGTCGGGGCGGAACAGCGTGCTGGCGATGGACATGAGGGACTCGAGGGCTGGCGGCCATCGAGGAAGAGGCGGGAACCGGCTCGGTTCGCACGACCGGGTCGAACCGCGCGGACGCCTCTTCAGCATGGCCTTTCGGATCTTTCGAGTTTACGTGAGCGGCGATTCGCCCGATTGCGTAAAAAGGTCGCACGGAATGCGGTGGCACAATGCGGGTCTGATAGTGCGTTGCCCGTTTTCGGATTCAGGAAAAATGTCGTGAATGATGTGTCGAACAGCGCCGTGAAGCGCGAGTCTCCGTTCCACGTGGCCGGTCACGCGTGCCGCCCCGATTGCGGCGCGTGCTGTATCGCGCCGTCGATTTCGAGTCCGATTCCGGGCATGCCGAACGGCAAGCCGGCGGGCGTGCGGTGCGCGCAACTCGGCGATGATCTGCGCTGCGCGATCTTCGGCCAGCCGGAGCGGCCGGCGTGCTGTTCCGGTCTGCAACCGCAGATGGAAATGTGCGGCACGAATCGCGTCGAGGCGCTCGCGTGGCTCACGCAGCTTGAAACGCAAACCGAACCGCACGCGCAACCGGTGGCTCGCTGTTAACGCGCGCAAGCGAATCGCCGCAAACAGCAAACAGCAAACCACAAGCCGAAAACGAACAACGCAATCGCATGCCCGAACAGGTTTCCACAGGAGATTTCGCATGACTCGACCCGCTGCGCCGGCCCGGCGCCGCTTCCTGCTTGCCGCGCTGACAGGCTGTAGCGCGCTCGGCATTACCGTTTCGCTCGCGGCCTGCGCGACGTCGACTTTTCCGTTCATCCCTTCGCACTACACGTTCTCGCAGCAGCAGGTGCAGGACGCGGTGCAGCGTAAATTCCCGTATCAGCGCACGGTCTCACAAGTGTTCGATGTCGCGCTGACCCACCCGGTGGTTGGTTTGCTGCCGGACGCGAACCGCGTCTCGGTGAAGCTCGATGCACGCCTCGTGAGTCCCTTCATGCCGCAGCCGGTCGACGGCGTGTTCACGCTGTCGAGCGAACTGGCCTACGATGCCGCCAGCAAATCGGTCGTGCTCAAGTCGCCGAACGTCGACAACGTCAGTGTGAGCGGGCAGGCGCAGGCCTACACGCAGCAGATCAACGCCGCGGCGGCGGTGCTCGCCACGCAGTTGCTGACCAACTATCCGATTTACACATTCAAGCCCGAACAACTGCAATTTGCCGGAGTGAATTACGAACCCGGTACAATCACCATCCTTACAAACGGCATACGCGTGCAAATCGTCGAAAAATGACGCGGCGCGCGGCCGGCAGGGCCGCGCGCTTTCCGTGCCGGCCCTGTTCGTTCCGACTATCTACAGCGATGAGGGGCACGGATGGACTGGCTATTGGCTTGCAAGGCGCTGATTCTGGGCGTCGTCGAAGGGTTGACGGAATTTTTGCCCGTGTCGAGCACTGGGCATTTGATCGTCGCGGGCAGTCTGCTGAACTTTACCGATGAGCACGCGAAAACCTTCGATGTCGTGATCCAGCTCGGCGCGATTCTCGCCGTGTGCTGGGAATTTCGCCGCCGCATCGGCAGCGTGGTGTCCGGCTTGCCGAGCCGGCCGGATGCGCGCCGTTTCACGCTGAACGTGATCATCGCCACGATTCCGGCGATCGTGCTCGGCCTGCTGTTCGAAAAATCCATCAAGGCGGCGTTGTTCTCGCCGGTGCCGGTCGCGTTCGCGCTGGTGGCGGGCGGTGTCGTGATCCTGTGGGCGGAAGCGCGTCAGCGCGCGCGCGGCGAGCCGGCGGCGCGTGTGCAGAGCGTGGACGACCTGAGCGCGCTCGACGCGCTGAAAGTCGGCCTCGCGCAATGTTTCGCGCTGATTCCGGGCATGTCGCGCTCGGGCTCGACGATCATCGGCGGGATGCTGTTCGGTCTCGACCGGCGTGTCGCCACGGAGTTTTCGTTTTTCCTCGCGATTCCGATCATTTTCGGCGCGACCGCTTACGAGTTGTACAAAGACTGGCATGTGCTTTCCGTTGACGCGCTCGGCACCTTCGCGGTCGGTTTCGTGGCGGCCTTCGTCAGTGCTTTTGCCTGCGTGCGCTGGTTGTTGCGCTATATCGCCGCGCACGATTTCACCGCGTTTGCTTGGTATCGGATCGGCTTCGGACTGCTGATCCTGCTGGTCGGCTATAGCGGCGCGTTGAGCTGGACGGAGTGAGCGCTTCCGTTTCGCACGATCCATGAGAAAAGGTCCGCATGTGCGGACCTTTTTCTTATCTGCGCCTCAATCTCGCCGTGCGTCTACGCAGCGTCGCGCTTGCGGAAGACCAGATCCCACACGCCGTGTCCGAGCCGCAGCCCGCGGCGCTCGAACTTCGTCACCGGACGGTACTCCGGACGCGGCGCATAGCCGTCGGCGGTATTTTCCAGCGACGGATCGGCGCCCAGCACTTCGAGCATCTGCTCGGCGTAGTTCTGCCAGTCGGTCGCGCAATGCAGGTACGCGCCGGGTTTCAGGCGCGATACCAGCAGCGCGACAAACTTCGGCTGGATCAGCCGGCGCTTGTGGTGGCGCGCCTTGTGCCACGGGTCCGGAAAGAAGATATGCACGCCGTCGAGACTGTCTGGCGCAATCATCTGTTCGAGCACTTCAACCGCGTCATGCTGAATGATGCGGATGTTCGCCACGTTCTGTTCGCCCATCAGTTTCAGCAGCGCGCCGACGCCCGGCTCATGCACCTCGACGCCGAGGAAATCGTCGCCGGGACGGTGCGAGGCGATTTCCGCCGTGGTCGCTCCCATGCCGAAGCCGATTTCCAGCACGCGTGGCGCCTCGCGGCCGAATACGCTGTTCCAGTCGGGTTGCTGCGGGGCAAAAGGCACCACGAAGCGCGGGCCGAGTTCGTCCATGGCACGGCGCTGGCCCGTCGAAACGCGGCCCGCGCGCGTGACAAAGCTGCGGATGCGGCGCCGGTGCAGGGTTTCTTCTTGCGGCGCGTCGTCGCCGGTGGGCTGGTGTTCGGCTTCGCTGGAGGGCGTCGGGAGTTCGTCCGGCAGGCCGGCGTCGTTTGGATCGTGGATCATCTTCGATGCTGCTACAAGGGTGAGGGCTTTCGCGGCAAGCCTCGCGTGCTGCGCGGTGCCCGTCGGCGCTCGCGCGGTATGAGGCACGAGCACCGATTGGCACGGCCTGTGAGCGCAAGGGTTACGGGGCGCTGCGCCGGGCTGCCGCTATGACAAAAAAGCCGCCTTCGTGGAGGCGGCTCGTGCGGGATTCTGCTGCAGGCATCAGCAGGAAAGTGGAGCGGGCGTTGCAACTGCGCGTAAGGTAGCACAACCGAAAAGGGCGCGTCCAGACGGACTGGGGACCACAGGGAGTATGGACACGAGTGGGAATATTACATTTAAATAACGAAGACGCATGTCGAATTGATTTAATCGTTATGTAAGGTATTTGCCTGGGGCGATTATCTCGATGAGAAACGATCATCGGCAAGCGTTCGCATCTTCGCCGCCGGTCTTTCTGCCGTTTCCAGCTACCCGTGGCACGCAATTCGTTATGGAATGCCAATCGAGGCGGCGTCGCTTACTCGACATTTTTCTCGGCCGGTTTGCGCAAGCGAACCGATTGTCGAATTTGTCGATCGAGAAAAGGCTTCAGGAGGTGACGGACGAAGAGAGCGGTTGAGACAGACCTTTTCGCGAAGCAGCCCGCTTATTCACGGGCTGACTGGAAAGTATCTGGAGCGGGCGATGGGAATCGAACCCACGGCTCTAGCTTGGGAAGCTAGGGTATTACCATTATACGACGCCCGCAGAGCACGCCATTCTACGCGGGTTTGACGCGATTTGGCAAACGCGGACGTCAGCGGCTCGTCTGAACGGGGTGCTCGCTGCGGGATCGCTGACGGGCGCGTGCGGCTTTCAGCGCCACGGCGCACCGATCCACCGCACTAAGCCAGCCCCGTATTCAACGATTCCTTGCGCGCTGTCGACCATTCGGTCGGCTATCTCTCTTGCAAGCTTTACCTGTGACGGGATCCTGAAGTGACTTCGTTGTTGTCAAGGCGCCGCGGCTGGGTAGATCGAGGCCAGCTCCGCCGCTACCGCGCGCACAACGGAACGCGCCGATTTAACGCTTCGACTGCCAATCAGATCGCGGAAACTGAATGCAGATGGAAGGCCGTATAAATACAAGACCAATCAAATAGATACGCGCAACCTGCTGCGATTTTAATTCGTTATGCATGAGATTTCATCGACATCAACTGATGACGCTATCAAAAACTTCAAATAAATATTAAAGCTTGTCGAAATCGCGCCGTTTACTCCTCTAGCGTCCTTTCCAATTGTTACAAGAGTTCAGGTGATTTGATTCTGTCCAGTGGATTTTTGGAATGATTCAACGAATTGGCGCTGGCGGCAAACATCGAGATCAAAACTACTAACGGCGTAACACAGCGCAATCTGATTGGCTGCGCACTCGCCCAAAAAACAAAAATGGATATGAAAATCAAGGCTAAATTGACGTTATCCCTGCTCGCTTCGCTCGCTCTGGCAGCGTGTGGTGGCGGCGGCGGTGGCGACGGGGGCAATTCGGCGCCGGCAGTGGCAAGCGCTCCCGGTCCCGCAAGCGTGCCGGCTCCGGCTTCTTCGCCCGCCCTCAGTGGCGAGCAACTGCCGAGTCTGTCCAGTCCGCAGAGCGGTTCGGCTGCGGCTGCGGGCAACGGCGTAGAAGGGATCTGGACCACCCAGTTCGGCGCCGACAAGACCACGGCGCTCGTCGATCCGCAGGGCAACATCGCTTACCTGAATACGGTAAGCGGCATCGGCTTGTCGGAATTCTTCGGCGTCATCGCGGCCACCGCGCCGAACTGGACGCTCACCTCGGGTGCGGCATTCATCGGCAACGTCTACTTTCCGACGACCTCCGGCTCGGGCTCGTTCGTCAATAACCAGACGTTCACGGGCAGCTATGTCGAGAACGGCACCACGGTGAACCTGTCGTGGAACTACGACGCGGCGAATGCGCTGGCTGTCACGCAGTCGAGCGTCGCGGGCACGTGGGCGGAAACCGGCTCGTCGCTGACGATTGCAAGCGACGGCACGCTTAGCGGGACATTGAGCAACTGCCCGGTCTCCGGCACGTTGCTGCTCGCCACGCCGTCATCCAGCAAGAACTTCTACACGCTGAACGTGACCGGCACGACCGCATCCTGCACGTTGAAATCGGGCGCGACGTATTCGGGCAATGCCGCGATTACGTTCCTGCCGATCACGGGCAGCAACCTGTACGTCCGCACGATTTTCTTCATGATCAAGACGGCGACCAACACGACGGTCGCCTACGGTCAGTTAACGAAGCAATAAGCGGAAGCAATAAGCGACGCGTGAAACAAAGCCGCCGCCTTTTTGAAGGGCGGCGGCTTCTGAATGCTCACTCCAAGTGTCTTCAGATCACGAAGTAAGTCAGTTGAACGGCCGCGCGGGTGACCACCATCAGCAGCACCTGCACGATCACGAACAGCAGGATCGGTGAGAGATCGATGCCGCCGAGTTGCGGCACCACGCGGCGCAGCGGATTCAGAAACGGCGCCGTGAGCTGGTACAGGATCGGCATGGCCGGCGAGCGTGGATTGAGCCACGACAGCAGCGCCATCAGGATCGTCAACCAGATGATCAGATTCAGCGCCCACTTGATCAGCGTCAGTACCGCGACGATCAGCAGCGTCGGCAACAGCGTGAGCGGATCGGCGCCGGTCAGCACCACCATCAGCACCACATACACGATGGCCGCCAGCAGGGCGGCGACAAGGCTCGCCCAATCGATCTTGCGCGTGCTCGGCAGGATATGCCGCAGCGGCAGCACGATCCAGTTGGTGACTTGCAGCACCGCGTTCGTGACGGGGTTGTAGGGCGGCATGCGCACGACCTGCAGCCATGCGCGCAGCAACAGCGCCGCGCCGAACAGCGTGAAGACGGTATTGAGCAGAAAACGGGCGATATCGCCAAACATCTCGTGTCCTTATCCTTCGGATGACGGCCGCCGACCGGCCGCAGGGTGCCGGCGCTCTCCGAATGGTGCGCCGGCGGTTTCATTTGAATTTCCCGCGCCTTTCCCGCACTGGGGCGCGTTACGCGTCGTTTGAAGCGGCCGCGTGATGTTGCGATGCCACGGTTTGCAGGTCGCCCTCAACGGCTCACTGTATTAAAGGCCGCGATTCGTCCCGCTTCCGCGGGGCATCACACGGAAATCTTGATCTCGCTGATCAGAATCGTGCCGTTGCCGCCATCCGTGTAGTTGGGGATGTCGACCATCAATTGCTCGGAGGCCGGCTTGAAGACTTTGTAGAAGTCGTCCGCGCTGTCGAACAGGAAGTGGCCTGCGGCGACATATGGCGGCGGCGTTCCAGGCGGCCCGGCATTGATGCCGACGTCGACCGACCAGCCCTTCAGCGACGGCCCGAACAGCTTCGCCGCGAGCGGCATATGCGTGACGCAGTAATAGTCCACGTCGAAGTGGCCGTTTTCCCGATACGGATAGAGGATGCTGACCTTGATCATTGTGCGTTCTCGTCTGTTGGTCCCGATGCGCGGCGCTGGCGGATTGCGCGCGGCGCCGGACGTCACATTATCACGCCTTACTTGACGCTTGCACCTGCCGCGGCCTGATTCAGCGACCGGTTGAGCGATTCTTCCACGACCTCGGAGATGACGTCGATCGCAGCGGGCGGCGTGGCGCGGCGTTCGGCCAGCCCGACCGCGCGCCGCGACATCAGCCCGTACAGCGCGGCATGGTCGCCGCCGAGGCCTTCCAGCAGCGCCAGCTGTTTCTGCACGACGCCCGTGTCGCCGCGCGATACGGGGCCCGCGAGCGCGTTGGGCAAACCCTTGTCGCGAGCGGTTTCGATGGTGCCGGACAGCATCGGCAGCAGGGCGCGCAGCGCGTCGTCTTCGGCAAAACCCAGCGTGCGCCACAGTGCGACGCATTCCGCGAGGCTGCACAGCGCGAAGCTGGCGGCGTAGTGCGCGGCGGCGTGATAGAGCATGCGGCCGCCCGCCGGAATCGACAGCGGATGGCAGCGCAGCGCGACGGCGAGCGCCGTCAGCGTGTCTTTCAGTGCGCCGTCGGCCTCGATCGTCACTGAGCAGCCGGCGATGCGCTCGAGATCGGCGAGTTCGCCGCTAAAGAGGTACAGTGGATGAAAACCGCCGATCGAGGCGCCCTGGTCGCGTGCCGGGGCGAGCAATTCGACCGGCGAGGCGCCGCTGCAATGCACGAGCGCCTTGCCGTGCGCGCCGGCGGCGCCGTCCGGGCCGAACCGGAGTGTGTGTGCTGACGTACCGATGCTGTCATCGGGAACAGCTAAAAAGACGATATCGGCGGCGTCGACCACCTGTTGTGGGTTCTCGAATGCCGCGCAATGCTCGATTTGACTGGCAAGCCGGCCGGCGGAGGCCGCCGAACGGCTTGCTACCGCCGTGACCGGATAGCCGGCGCGTGAAAAGCTCAGCGCGAGACAACGCGCGAGCCGGCCCGCACCGATAAAGCCGAGGCGCGGCAGAGAGGACTGGGACATGGTTGCCTGCTCCACACGGAACATTGGGAAAGCAGAAGTATCGCGCATCCGCCGCGCCTGCGGCGCGGCTTGGCGCCGACTTACCCTTGATCAGTGCGCGCGCGATATGGCGCGCCCGGCCGATCATCCGGTGCCGTGCGCCCCGCGGGTTTGAAAACTGCTCACAATTCTTCAGAGCCGGTTTGGCAGTTGCTGTTCTGGGTATTTCGTCTCGCAGTCAGATTCGGGAGGTTCACGATGAATATTTTTTCTTACCGAAAGCACTTGCGGTTCCTGACGCATGCACAGCGCCGTCGCTGGTGGGACCAGAAAAAGCGCCTGACGCCGCGCGTGCGGATCAGCGGCGCCTATGTCCCGCCCAGCGTGTCCCGCGAGTTCGCGTATGTGAAGGTCGGCTGACTTAGCGGCCTTCGCAGGTAAGAAATGCCCGGTCTGTCGGCCGGGCATTTTTCGTTTTGGGGCTCAATTGATGCCGTCAGGATTGAAGCTAATTTGTAATCAAAGATTACTGTGAGACGAATGGTTCAAGCAGTGATGCGGGCATTGCGGCGCGTTACTGGCGTCTTGGCAGGCGCAATCCCTGAGTTTTCAGCGCATTACGAAGCCCATTGGTCGCTTGTGGCGTCTGCGGGAATTGCGAGGTTTTGCCGCCAATTGCAATTTGCAACAAATGCGAACAGATAGGCGCGGTCTTTTTCGATACATTGATTTCATAGCATGCAGGGCATGCGAAGTCGGCGACCTTGGTGGGCCGCGCTAGGAGAATAAAAGTGAAAAAGATCGTTCCGTTTGTCGTTGCCGCAGCACTCGGCTTGGGACTCGCCGGTGCCGCTCAGGCGCATGTTTCCGTCGGTATCGGTATTGGGGTTCCGATTGCGCCGGCTTACCCGGTTTATGCCGCGCCGCCGCCGGTTTACTACGCGCCGCAGCCGGTTTATGCGCCGCCGGTCGTTTATGCACCGCCGCCAGTCGTGGTGGGCGGCTATTACGGTGGCTATGGGCGTCCTTACTATCACCACGGCTATTACCGCGGTTATTACGGTCACGGCTACTATCGCCGTTGATCGCGGCACGCAGCGCTAGTTTATTGACGGCGTAACGCCGGCTTGATCGCCGGGTTACGCCGTTTGTATTTGTCGGCGGCTTTTCATGCAGTCAATTCGGAGCTTATTGTCGGAATGACGTTTGAATTCGCGCCCGCGGGTCAGGGCGAAAAGTGGCCATAGAAGTTCACACGCTCACTTCACGCCTGAAGTTCCAAACCTCGGTCGAAGCTGGGAGAATGGCTATTTCGCCACCGCTCTGGAGAGTTTCGCCGATGCAAGCGCTTCCCGCTCCCACTTTTGACGACGTACTCGACGCCGCTGCCCGTCTCGACGGCGTCGCCCATCGCACCCCCGTTCTAACCTCGAGCACGTTCAACGAGCGCACCGGGGCGTCGGTGTTCTTCAAGTGCGAAAATTTTCAGCGCATGGGCGCCTTCAAATTTCGCGGCGCCTATAACGCGATCTCGCATTTCGACGCGGAGCAGCGCAAAGCCGGCGTGCTGACGTATTCGTCGGGTAACCATGCTCAGGCGATCGCCTTGTCGGCCCGGCTGGCCGGCATCCACGCGACGATCGTCATGCCGCAGGACGCACCCGCGGCCAAAGTCGCGGCAACCAAGGGCTACGGCGGTGAAGTGATCACCTACGACCGCTATACGGAGAATCGCGAAGAGATCGGCCGGCGCCTCGCCGAAGAGCGCGGCATGACGCTGATTCCACCGTATGACCATCCGCATGTGATCGCCGGGCAGGGTACCGCGGTGAAAGAGTTGATCGAGGAAACCGGCCCGCTCGACATGCTGTTCGTGTGCCTCGGCGGTGGTGGGCTGATCAGCGGCAGCGCGTTGTCCGCGGCGGCATTGAGCCCGGCGTGCACGGTGATCGGCATCGAGCCGGAAGCGGGTAACGACGGCCAGCAGTCGCTGGCGCGCGGCGAGATCGTGCATATCGACACACCGCGCACGATCGCCGATGGTGCCGCCTCCACGCATCTGGGCGACTACACGTTCGCGATCATCCGGAAACTGGTCGCGCAGATCGAAACGGTCAGCGACGCGCAGTTGATCGAGACGATGCGCTTTTTCGCGCAGCGCATGAAGATCGTGGTCGAGCCGACGGGCTGCCTCGCCGCGGCCGCGGTCCTCAACGGCATCGTGCCGGTGAAGGGCAAGCGTGTCGGCGTGGTGGTGAGCGGCGGCAACGTCGATCTGGAAAAACTCGCGCAGTATCTCGCCTGATCCATCGCGTGAGCAGGCGCTGTTGCGCTTGCCTTGGTGCTCAATCGAAAACGGCTCGCCAGCGCGAGCCGTTTTCACGTCAGCTTGCCACGTGCGCGGTTTGCACGATCAGATCGCGATACCCGTCGACGATCACGCTATACGAGAAATACGCAAACAGCAGCGCGGACAGCACGTGACACGCGCGCAGCAAACCGGTGCCGGCGCGTTTGCGTCCGTGGCTGCCGAGTCCGCAGATAAAGATCGTCCAGCACAGACCGCCGAGAAAAAATCCGCCGAGAAATACCGGCGCGGTCGTCACGCTCGTGGCGCCCGCTTTCGCGATCAGCGCGCCGCCCACCGCGGCGAACCACAGAATCGCCGAAGGCGACGACACCGCCAGCAAGACGCCGCGCAAAAAACCACGCCACGCGGACAGATGCGGCGCATTCGCGTCCGCCTCGCCGGCCACGGCCGGTGCCGTCGCAGGGAACATCGCTTCACGCGCCATCTTCCAGGTCAGGAAAAGCAGGATCGCCGCGCCGCCGATCCATACCACCCAGCGCACCGACTCGAACTGCAGCAAGGCGGCCATGCCCGCGAGCGCGAGCGCCGCGTAAATCAGATCGCCGATGCACGAACCGAGGCCGAGCCAGAAGCCTGGTTTGAAGCCATGCGTGAGCGTCAGGGAAATCATGGCGACGTTCACGAGACCGATATCCAGGCACAGCGACAGCGACAGAAAAAATCCATCCGACATCATTGAGAAAGCATGCATCCGCGCAACGGCTCCGATCGCTTTGTTATTCAGTCTTGTTGTACGGCTTGCCTCACAGGCCCAACTCGTTCCACAAGGTGTCGATGCGCTGTTTGACCGCGTCGTCCATCACGATGGGGCGGCCCCATTCGCGATCGGTTTCGCCGGGCCACTTATTGGTCGCATCGAGACCCATCTTCGATCCGAGGCCGGCCACGGGCGAGGCGAAATCCAGATAGTCGATCGGTGTGCGATCCACCAGCACCGTGTCGCGCGCCGGATCGATGCGCGTGGTGATCGCCCAGATCACTTCCTTCCAGTCACGGATATTCACGTCCTCATCGACCACGACGATGAACTTCGTATACATGAACTGCCGCAGGAAGCTCCACACGCCGAACATCACGCGTTTGGCATGGCCGGGGTAGCTCTTCTTCATCTGCACGATGGCCATGCGGTAGCTGCAGCCTTCGGGCGGCAGATAGAAGTCGGTGATCTCGCTGAACTGCTTTTGCAACAAAGGCACGAACACTTCGTTGAGCGCGACGCCGAGTACGGCAGGCTCGTCGGGCGGTTTGCCGGTGTAGGTGGAGTGATAGATCGCGTCGCGCCGCATGGTGATGCGCTCGACGGTAAAGACGGGGAACCACTCCTGCTCGTTGTAGTAGCCGGTGTGGTCGCCATACGGGCCTTCCAGCGCATGTTCATAGGCCGCCGACGCGCCCTTCACGGGACGCGGCGGAGCACCCGCGGGAGCAGGTGAGGGCGCGCCTTCCTGCGGATAGATGAAGCCTTCGAGCACGATTTCGGCGCGTGCGGGGACCTGCAAGCCGTCGACGCCCGGCGTGATGCACTTCGCCAGTTCGGTGCGGCCGCCGCGCAGCAGGCCGGCGAACTGATATTCGGACAGCGTGTCGGGCACCGGCGTGACCGCGCCGAGGATCGTGGCCGGATCGGCGCCCAGCACGACGGCCACCGGATACGGTTTGCCCGGGTTCTGTAGCGCGAACTCGCGAAAATCCAGCGCGCCGCCGCGATGCGCGAGCCATCGCATGATCAGTTTGTTACGTCCGATCAATTGCTGGCGATATATGCCTAAATTTTGTCGGCTCTTATTTGGGCCTTTTGTGACGGTCAGGCCCCATGTGATCAGCGGGCCGGCATCGCCGGGCCAGCAGGTCTGAATCGGCAGCCTTGCGAGGTCCACGTCGTTGCCTTCCCAGACGATTTCCTGGCAGGGCGGCGCGCTCACCGTCTTGGGCGCCATGTCCCACACCGCCTTCGCGAGCGTGAACAGTTTGCCGGCGTCCTTGAGCCCCTTCGGCGGCTCCGGTTCCTTCAACGCGGAGAGCAGCCGGCCCACGTCGCGCAGCGATTCGAGCGCGGCGCCGTCGCCCTCGCCAGCTTGCGCGTCGACACCCATGCCGAGCGCGACCCGCCGAGGCGTGCCGAACAGGTTGCCGAGCACCGGGAACGCATGCTGTGCCTTGCTCTCGAACAGCAGAGCCGGACCGCCGGCGCGCAGCACGCGGTCGCACAGCTCGGTCATTTCCAGGACAGGCGAAACGTTTTGTGAGATGCGGCGCAGTTCGCCGATCGTCTCGAGACGGCCGACGAAATCGCGCAGGTCTTTGTATTTCATCTGGTGCTGTTCAGTGCCGCACAAGCGGCGGAAAAGGGAGGCGCAGCGGGGTTTAACGGCGCCAGAACGATTGTCGATTTTACCTGTGTTGGCAAGCGCACGTAGATCAGCCAAACGGCCTAAGCGAGACGGACGAATCGAGATAGCTCAAAACGCGCGTACCGCGCGGTTTTGGACGGTCTGAACACTGTTCATTATTACAATTAGTTATACATTTGCCTATCTATAGTGTTGACGATCTATAAAACCCTGCATAGAATCCGTCCACATTGGTTGCAGGGCGTGAACCTTTTTACCACTGCCCCCGGTCCCATCAGACGCAACGCGTCACCGCTTACCGACCCCTGCACGGTATCAAACGGCCTTATTGATGTCCTCGCCAGCGCCAACTGTCGCTGGTTTTTCGCGTGGGAGCCACCGCCCGCATGCTTTTTTGACATGCCGCGGTCCTCTTTCAGGATGGCTCCCCACAAACGGTATTTGCCGTTTTCCCGACGTCGCTGCTGCCCTAACCAGACAGAGCACGCGATGTCTTGATTCTGCGAACGTGCCTCACCGCCTCTTCATCCGGCGGGGTTCGCGGATCATGCAACATGGGAGATCTGAATGAACGCCTGGTTATCGTGGCGTCCCGATGAGCGTATCGCGCAAGTTGTGCGTGGTGTGCTGCGTCGCGGGACGCGAATGAGTCATCACCTGTTCAGCATCGTCGGCGGTATCGCCGTTGTGCTGACAGTCGCACTGTGGCTGATGCCGGCCCTGCGCGGCACGCTAGCCGCCAAGTTGATGCCGGTCATCTCCGCCGCCGTGCAAGCCGGTCCCGCCCGTCTGCTGCAGGGCAACCCGCTGCCGGCTTTCGGACCGCCCGCACGCGCGTCCTCTGACGACTCGCTGTCCGCCAACTCGAACGGCTCCGACGCCGTGAGCGGCACGAACAACGGTAGCAACGGCAACACTGGCGTCATCTCGAGCAACACCAGCTTTGACGGCGCGTTTGACGCCACGGGCTCAACCGGCATGGGCGTCGCGGCGCTGAACGGCCTCGACCCGCGCACCATGCAAAGTGTCACCGCGCTGGCGCGGCTGATCCCGTCGCAACGTGTCTCCGCCGACGCGCGCGACGACCGCGTGCTGATCTCGACCCGCGAGCAGGATCTGGTTGCATCCTATCTGGCACGGCGCTATCGCGTCGCTCAGGAGCCCGTCAGCGAGCTCGTGAAGGCCGCGTTCGACACTGGCCGCGAAGTCGGTCTCGATCCGCTGCTGCTGCTGTCCGTGATGGCGATCGAATCGGGCTTCAACCCATACGCCGAGAGCGGCGTGGGCGCGCAAGGCCTGATGCAGGTGATGTCCAAGGTGCACTCGGACAAATTCCAGTATTTCGGCGGCCAGAGCGCGGCGCTCGAACCGGTCGCGAACATCAAGGTGGGCGCGCTGGTGCTGAAGGATTGCATCGCACGCGGCGGCTCGCTGCCGGGCGGCTTGCGTCTGTACGTCGGCTCGACCTCGCCGGACGACGGCGGCTACGGCGCCAAGGTGATGGCCGAGCGCGGCCGTCTGCGCGACGTGGCGCGTGGCCGCAAGGTGCCGATCAACGCTCCGCAGGCACCGGTTCTGACTGCGTCGACCAATACGGCTACGGCTGCGCCTGCCAGCAACGGCAAGCGCGTGCAGGTGACGCTCGAAGGTAGTCATCAGTTGAGCGCGGCGACATCGGTGAAGACGCCGGTTTCCTCCGAGCAGGACGACGCGAGCGCCAACGCAACCAAGCACGTGGCATCGGCTTCGGAGTTGGGCGCTTGAGGTCGAAAGCGTAAAGCTGACGGCTCGATGTTGAAGCAAGCTGCAACAAAAAAAGGACACCCATCAGGAGTGTCCTTTTTTTCGTCTGGCGATTGAGAGCGCGCTGCTTCGCTCAACCCTTGCCGAAGAACTTCGCCAGCCGATCGACCGCTTCTTGCAGCTTCGGATAGGCCGTGGCGTACGACAGCCGGATGTACTCCCGCGGCGCGTGCGTGCCGAAATCCATGCCCGGCACCAGCACCACTCCGGCATCGTGCAGCATGGCCTTGGTGAGCGCCGCGCTGTCGCCGGCCGCGGCATGCGCGACCGTGCGGCAATCGGCGTACACGTAGAACGCGCCGTCGGGCATCACCGGCACCGAGAAACCGAGCGATTCCAGCGCCGGCGCGATGAAGTCGCGGCGACGCTTGAATTCCAGGCGCCGCGCTTCATAGATTGCGATCGTTTCCGGCTCGAAGCAGGCGAGCGCCGCGTGCTGGGCGAGCGCGGAGGCGCAGATGAACAGGTTTTGCGCGAGTTTTTCGAACGCGCTGACCATGCCGGGCGGCACCACCAGCCAGCCCAGACGCCAGCCCGTCATGTTGAAGTACTTCGAGAAGCTGTTGACGGTGATCACGTCGTCGCCGAACGAGAGCGCCGACACGGGCTTTGCGTCGTAGCTCAGGCCCTGGTAGATCTCGTCGACGATCGTAAAGCCGCCACGCGCCCGCACAGCCTTGACGATGCGCTCCAGTTCAGCCGGTTCGATCGACGTGCCGGTCGGATTCGACGGCGAGGCCAGCAGCACGCCACGGGTGCGCTCGTTCCAGAGCCGCTCGGCGTCGGCGGCGGTGAGTTGGAAACGTTCGGCTGGGCCGCTGGGCACCATCACCGGCTTGCCTTCGGCGGCGATCACGAAATGACGGTTGCACGGGTAGCACGGGTCGGGCATCAGCACTTCGTCGTCGCGATCGACCAGCGCCGCGCACGCCAGCAGCAATGCGGCCGATGCGCCTGCGGTGACGACGATCCGCGCCGGATCCACGCTGACTCCGTAGAAGTCGGCGTAATGCGCCGAAATCGCCTCGCGCAGCGCGTGCAGGCCGAGCGCGCTGGTGTATTGCGTGACGCCACGGCGCAGCGCGCTCGCGGCCGCCTCGATGACCGGCTCGGGTGCGGTGAAATCGGGTTCGCCGATTCCCATGTGAATGATGTCGCGTCCGTCGCGCTCGAGAAGCGCGGCCTCCTTGGCCAGCTCCATCACATAGAAAGGCTGGATGGCGTCCACACGTGCAGCAAGCCGCACCAAGGGTTCGGTCACGGAGTTCATACGATCAAATCCAGTTCAAAAGCAAAAGCGGGACGGCGTTTGGCGCATGTGTTCACGCGCGAAACGGCGCCCTTGCAAACGGTTCGGTTGCGCCGTCGCGTTCAGCGAGGCGCATGACGACGATCATGCCGCCGCTCATGCGCCTTGCACTCAACGCTTGCGAGCCGCCTGCGTTTCATCCACGCGCAGTTGTGCCGACAGCTTGTCCAGCACGCCATTCACGTACTTGTAGCCGTCCGCGCCGCCGAACGTCTTGGCGAGTTCGACCGCTTCGTTGATGACCACGCGATACGGAATATCGACGTGATTCTTCAGTTCAAACGCGGCCACCAGCAACACGGCGCGTTCGACCGGCGAGAGCTGCTCGATCGGACGGTCGAGACACGGAGCGATTGCCGCGGACAGTGCTTCCGAATCGCGGATCACGCCGTGCAGAATGGCGTCCAGATGTTCGTGGTCGGCCTTGTCGAAGCCTTGCGCGCCGCGCAGTTGCGCGTCGATTTCACCGCCGGGCGAACCCGACAGCAGCCACTGGTAAAGCCCCTGCGTGGCCAGTTCGCGGGAGCGTCGGCGTGCGCTCTTCATGCCTCTTCCTCTTCTTCATCTTCTTCCTCGTCGTCGCCGCCGAGTTGTTCGAGCGCGACGGCGAGATTCGCCATTTCGACGGCCACGCGCGCTGCGTCACGACCCTTTTCGGTCATGCGCGCGACGGCCTGTTCGTCGTTTTCGGTGGTCAGCACCGCGTTCGCGACCGGAATGCCGAAGTCGAGGCCGATACGCGTGATGCCCGCGCCGCTTTCGTTCGAAACCAGTTCGAAGTGGTACGTTTCGCCACGAATCACCGCGCCGAGCGCGATCAAGGCGTCGAATTGCGCGCTTTCGGCGAGTTTTTGCAGCGCCAGCGGAATTTCCAGCGCGCCCGGCACGGTGACGAGCAGCACGTCTTCGCCGGTCACGCCGAGGCGTTCGAGTTCTTCGATGCAGGAGTCCGCGAGGCCATTGCAGACGGGTTCGTTAAAGCGCGCCTGGACGATGCCGATACGCAGTCCGTCGCCGTCGAGATTCGGTTGGTATTGTCCGATTTCCATGTGAATTCCGTAGTGTTTTGAGTGGGCGCTAAGCGCGTGAATGGTCGGATCAGCCTTGTTGCGGAGCTTGTGCCTTGCCGCCCGGCATCGGTACGAAGCCCGTGACTTCAAGACCGTAGCCCGACATGCTGCCCAGCTTGCGCGGGTTCGACAGCACCTGCATCTTGCCGACACCGAGCTCACGCAGAATCTGCGCGCCGATGCCGTACGTCTTGAAGTCGACCGGGCGGCGTTTGAGCGCGTCGGCTTTTTCCTTCGAGTCGAACGCCTTGAAAACGTCGATCAGATGGTCCTTCGAGTCGCCGCAATTCAGCAGCACGATCACGCCGCAGTCGCGTGCGGCGATCTCTTTCATGGCCGCGTCCAGCGTCCATGAGTGGGTGGATTCGCCGACTTCGAGCAGATCCAGCACCGACAGCGGTTCATGCACGCGCACCAGCGTGTCCTGATCCGTGCACGGCGTGCCGCGCACCAGCGCGATATGCGGCTGGCCGCTCGGCTGGTCGAGATACATGACCGCGCGGAACGCGCCGTGCGCCGTTTGCATGGTGCGTTCGCAGATTCGCTCGACGATCGACTCAGTGCGGCTGCGATAGTGGATCAGGTCGGCGATCGTGCCGATTTTCAGGCCGTGTTCTTTGGCGAATTCCATCAGGTCCGGCAGGCGCGCCATCGTGCCGTCGTCCTTGATGACTTCGCAGATCACCGCAGCCGGCGTGAGGCCTGCCAGCGCGGTGAAGTCGCAGCCCGCCTCGGTGTGGCCGGCGCGCACCAGCACGCCGCCGGGCTGGGCCATGATGGGGAACACGTGGCCCGGCTGCACGATGTGCTCGGCCTTGGCGTCCGGCGCGACCGCGGTGGCAATCGTGCGGGCGCGGTCGGCCGCCGAAATGCCGGTGGTGACGCCTTCGGCCGCTTCGATACTGACCGTGAACGCCGTTCCGTACTGCGTGCCGTTGCGGTAGGTCATGAGCGGCAGGTTCAGCAGCTTGCAGCGTTCCTGCGTGAGCGTCAGGCAGATCAGGCCACGGCCGTAACGGGCCATGAAGTTGATCGCTTCCGGCGTGACGAATTCGGCGGCGATCACGAGGTCGCCCTCGTTTTCGCGGTCTTCTTCGTCGACGAGGATCACCATCCGGCCTGCTTTCAGTTCGGCAATGATCTCTAGAGTGGAGGCGAGCGTCATGTTGGCGAGAGTTTCGAAGAAAGCGCGTATTTTACGCCACGCGCGGGCCCAAGTCGCCTCCGCCGAACGGCATAGGCCGTTTGGCCGACTGGCGATGAGCCGTCCGCCGTTGCTATGCTCGTCGAAACGATGGACGCATGAACCGGCTGAAAGCGGCGGAGCGCCGCCGCCGGGCCATGCGTGGCCGGGCTTGCGGCAGTTTATTTCGGCGCGTTCAGCATGCGCTCGACGTAGCGCGCGATCAGATCGATCTCCAGATTCACCTGTGTGCCTTCACGCAGACGCTTGAGCGCCGTCACGTCGACGGTGTGCGGAATCAGGTTGATCGAGAATTCGCAGCCATCGTCGCGATCTTTAACCGAGTTGACGGTCAAGCTCACGCCGTTGACAGTGATAGAGCCTTTGTACGCCAGATAGCGGCCGATCTCGCGCGGCGCCAGCACGCGCAGTTCGTGCGATTCGCCGACCGGCGCGAAGTGCGTGACCGTGCCGAGGCCGTCCACATGGCCGGAGACGATATGGCCGCCAAGCCGGTCGTGCGCGCGCAGCGCTTTCTCGAGATTGACTTCGCCGGTCTCACCGAGGCCCGCCGTGCAGTTCAGGCTTTCGCGCGAGACGTCGACTTCGAACGAGTGGGCGGTCTTCGCGACCACGGTCATGCAGGCGCCCTGGATCGTAATGCTGTCGCCGAGCTGGACGTCGCCGAGATCGAGGCCACCGGCTTCGACGTTCAGGCGTACGCCCGCGTCGCCGTCCGTGCCGAGCGGCTTGACTGATTCAATGCGGCCGACGGCCGCGACGATTCCTGTGAACATCGTACTAATCCTTGATCATTTCGAAACGGGTTGGGACGCGGGATCGCCGCCGGGTCCGGGCGTGGCCTCGGGCGCGTGTTGGGGTACGAAGCGCGCGAGAATCCGCAGATCCTCGCCGATCCGGTCGATCGCGTGGAAGTTCAGTTTGACGCGGCCTTCGAGCGTTTCGGGCGCGCTCAGATTGAACATGCTCATCGAATCCATGCCGAGCAGGCTCGGCGCGAGATACACGAGCAATTCGTCGACACAGCCTTCGCGCAGCAGCGAGCCGTTCAGTTTGTAGCCCGCCTCGACATGCAGTTCGTTCACGTTGCGCTCGCCGAGCACTTTCAGCACCCCAGGCAGATCGACCTTGCCGGCCGGGTTCGCCAGCTGGACGATCTCGGCGCCGCGATCGCGCAGGGCATTGGCGCGATCGGTATGGCGCTGATCGAGATTGCCGCAGAAGATCAGCGTGGGCGCGCCGGCCAGAATCTGTGCTTCCGGCGGCACGTCGAGCTGGCTGTCGATCAGCACGCGTTGCGGCTGGCGCGGCGTGTCGACCGCGCGCACCGTCATGCGCGGATCGTCTTCCCTGACCGTGCCGATGCCGGTCAGGATTGCCGACGCACGAGCGCGCCAGGCGTGGCCGTCCGCGCGTGCCGCTTCGCCGGTGATCCATTGGCTGTCGCCTGAAGGCAAGCCGGTGCGGCCATCCAGCGAGGCCGCCACTTTCATGCGTACCCACGGGCGGCCGCGCGTCATGCGCGAGACGAAGCCGATATTGAGTTCGTGCGCTTCGAGGGCGAGCAGTCCGCAGCGTACTTCGATGCCGGCGTCGCGCAGCATGGCGAGACCGCGTCCGGATACCTGCGGATTGGGGTCTTCCATTGCCGCGACCACGCGCGCGACCTGGGCTTCGATGAGCGCGTTCGCGCACGGCGGCGTGCGGCCGAAGTGGCTGCACGGCTCCAGCGTCACGTAGGCCGTGGCGCCGCGCAGGTCATGGCCGCGCGAGCGCGCGTCTTTCAACGCGCGGATCTCGGCATGATCCTGACCGGCCGGTTGCGTGAAACCTTCGCCGATCACCTCGCCGTTCTTGACGAGCACGCAGCCGACCCGAGGATTCGGGTCGGTGGTGTACATGCCGCGCTTGGCCAACGCGAGCGCGCGTTCCATATGGACGAAATCGGTTTGCGAAAACATCGGTGTCCGGTCGGGTACGGTGGCTAGGCTGTAATGGGTTTCGGTTTTAACGATGTTGTCTCGCCGGCTTCAGGCCGCGAGCGAGGCGAACGCGCCGCGCGCGGCGTCGATCGTGGCGTCGACAATTGCGTCGTCGTGAACGATCGAAACGAAGCCCGCTTCATACGCCGACGGCGCAAAGTACACGCCGGCGTCGAGCATCTTGTGAAAGAAAGCGTTGAAACGCGGCACGTCGCTCTTCGTGACTTCGGCGAAGCTGGTCGGGATCGAGTCGGTGAAGTAGAGGCCGAACATGCCACCGAGCGAATCGGCCGCGAACGGCACTTTGGCTTCACGCGCGACATTCGCGAGACCTTGCACGAGGCGTGTGGTGCGCGCCGTGAGTGTGTCGTAAAAGCCGGGCGCCTGGATCAGTTGCAGCGTTTTCAGGCCGGCCGCGACCGCGATCGGATTACCCGACAGCGTGCCCGCCTGGTAGACGCCGCCGAGCGGTGCGAGGTGAGCCATGATGTCGCGCCGGCCGCCGAAAGCCGCCGCCGGCATGCCGCCGCCGATCACCTTGCCGAGGCACGTCAGATCCGGCGTGATGCCGTAGACCTCTTGCGCGCCACCCAGGGCGACGCGGAAGCCACACATCACTTCGTCGAAAATCAGCACCGAGCCGTACTCCGTGCACAGGCGCCGCAACGCTTGCAGGAATTCGGGCGTGGCGCGCACGAGGTTCATGTTGCCGGCCACCGGCTCGACGATCACCGAGGCGATCTCGTTGCCGAATGCCTTGAACGCTTCTTCGAGTTCAGCGACGTTGTTGTACTCGAGCACGGTGGTGTGCTTGGCGATATCCACCGGCACGCCCGCCGAGGTCGGATTGCCGAACGTCAGCAGGCCCGAGCCGGCCTTGACCAGCAGGCTGTCCGCGTGGCCGTGATAGCAGCCTTCAAACTTGACGATGCGGCTGCGGTTCGTGAAGCCGCGCGCGAGACGCAGCGCGCTCATGGTCGCCTCGGTGCCGCTCGACACCATGCGGACCTGCTCGATGGAGGGCACCAGCTTGCAGATTTCTTCAGCGATTTCCACTTCCGATTCGGTCGGCGCACCGAACGAGAAGCCGTTGCCCAGCACGCGCTGCACGGCTTCGAGGACTTCCGGATGAACATGGCCGAGGATCATCGGGCCCCATGAACCGATGTAGTCGATATAACGCTGACCGTCCGCATCCCAGAAGTAGGGCCCTTGCGCGCGTTCGATGAAGCGCGGCGTGCCGCCGACCGAGCGGAAGGCGCGCACAGGCGAGTTCACGCCGCCGGGAATGGTGCGTTGCGCGCGTTCGAAAAGGGTTTCGTTTTTGGACATGGCGATGGCTGGAATTGGGGTTGCGCAGCGGCGCAGCTTGCCTGTCGGCGAGTCGCGCGGCGCTGGGATAGGTGGGGAAATTGTACCGGAGTCAGCGTGAACAGGTTTTGCGGATGCGCCTACGCAACGGGCCGCTCGCTCAGTTTTTGGGCGCGCGCTTCGCCGCTGTCGTCTTTGTTACCGGCCGGGTCGCCGGTTTCGCGATCGGCTTGCTGTCCTGCGTGGCAACTGATTGGGGTGGCGGGTTCGCCACCTGCGTAGTGACCGGTTTAGCCGCCACCTTCGCCTTCGTGATGGTGCGACCGTCCGCCACGCGCTTTTGCGCCGCCGCGTGAGCCGTGACCCTGCTCGAGCGCGTGGGGCCCGCCGGCATATCGAACTTCGGTGGCTTACGCTTGCCGGTCAGTTCCGCCCATCGCTTTTCCAATGCGCCTTCGGCCATCGGCTTGATCACGGTGCCCGAACTTTGCGCGTCCCACGTCTGCACGGAGAAAGGATGCGTGCGCAACGTCTCGCGCGGAATCACCACGCCTTCGTGTGCATCGACGACCCAGTCGTACACGAAGTCGATGCATAAGCGGTAGCCTCGCTTCGTCGCCGGATCAGGGACTCCGTACGGCGCGCGCGTCACATAACCGGAGCCGAAGATGCCCTTGGGTTCCTGCGCGACCCGATGCAGGAAAACGCGGTCACCCGGCAGGATGCTGCGCGCGAATCCGCAGCCCCATACGTCGGCCACCGCGACACCCGCGGCCACGCGTTTGGCCACGTCGGGCAATTCGGGCCACGGCCATTTCTTGGGGCTCCAGATCAACAGGAATGCGGTCATCGCATGGTCGGTACAGGATGGTGGGGAAGGGCGCTGGGCACAGCTTCGCGCGTCGCCCGAAGTGTTCAGGCGGCAGCTTAACCGATTGGCGGCGTGCTTGCCGCCAGTCATCGATGCCTCACTGGCGTCTTCGCGATCATCGCCGCCATCATGTCCGAAGCCCGGCTGTCGTGTTAACCGTCGCGTACAATTGAGGCCGTCAAGTTGCTGCTTTCCCCCGTTTCACCTGTTCCGCTGCCGATGACGGCGCGGCGCTTCATCTGGATTCCCATGTCTCACGTCACCAGAAGCCGGCCCGATGGCCGGCTGATTCTGTTGCTCGGTGCGCTTGCCGCATGCGGGCCGATTTCCATCGACATGTATCTGCCAAGCCTGCCGACCATCGCGCAGGCATTCGCCATCAGCACGGGCGCCGCGCAGACGACGCTCACCAGCTTCATGTTCGGCTTTTCGATCGGCATGCTGCTGTATGGTCCGCTGTCCGATACCTATGGTCGGCGGCCGGTGTTGCTCGGCGGTATCGTCATGTATGCGCTCGCCAGCGTCGCCTGTGCGATGTCGTTCTCGATCGGCTCGCTGGTGACGTTCCGTTTCGTGCAGGCGCTGGGCGCGGGCGCGGCTTCGGTGCTGGCGCGCGCCATTGCACGCGACGCCCACGGCCCGACCGATGCCGCTCGCGTGCTGTCGATGCTCGCCATCGTCACATCGATCGGGCCGTTGCTCGCGCCGCTGCTCGGCGGACAGTTGCTGCTGCTCGGCGGCTGGCGTGTCGTCTTTATCGTGCTGACGCTGTTCGGCACGGTGTGCGCGGTGACCGCGTTTCTCAAGGTGCCGGAAACGTGGCCGCGCGAGAAGCGTGCGCATTCGGCGTTGCTGAAATCGTTCGGCGCGTACGGCAAGTTGCTGCGCGATCCGGTTGCGTGGGGGCACATGCTGTGCGGCGGCATGGCCTTCGCGTCGATGTTTGCGTACATCACCGCGACGCCGTTCGTCTACATCGAGTATTTCCATGTGTCGGCGCAGCATTACGGCTTCCTGTTCGCGCTGAACATCGTCGGCATCATGTTTGGCAATTTCATGAATACTCGGCTCGTCGGCCGGCTCGGCTCGCTGCCGATCATTTCCTTTGCTGCAACCGTGAGCTGCATTGCCTCGCTGTTTGTTTGTGTCGTGTCGTTGACCGGGTGGGGCGGTCTGTGGTCGATCGTGTTCGGGTTGTTCTTCGTGGTCGGCGTCGTCGGACTTCTGTCCGCCAACTGCACGACCGATCTGATGCATCGCTATCCGCTGAATGCCGGCGCCGCGGCCGCTGTGTTCGGCGCCGTGCAGTTGGCGCTCGGCGCGTTGTCGAGCCTCGCGGTCGGACTCTGGCAGGACGGCTCGCCCAAGGGCATGGGCGTGACGGTAGGCGTGGCGGGCTTGCTTTGCTATGTCGGCCGGATTCTGGTTGTCAGGTGGCACGGGATCAAAGCGCCTGTCGCTGCCGTTTGAAAACTGACGAGGCGCAAGGCGCGCGGCGTCTACGGAAAACACCAGGTGTTGCGTGCGCGCGACCGTGCGTTTGAATTTGCATTGCTATGATGGGAGCCACTGTTCCTCGGAGCGGCAATCATGGCGATCAGAGATTTGATGAACGGCGAACGGCAACATGCTGCTTTCGCTGAAGCGCAGAAGCTGGCAGACAGCGGCGCCTATCACGATTACACAGACATCGAATACGTCTTGCGCTTTGATTACGGTTTGTCTGACGTATCGGCGCTGCTCGACAGTCAGTTGATGCATCGCGACCTGAACCGCCGCTGTGCGGATGCGCGCGAGAAGCTGGAGTTGATTAGCGTGTGATGCGTGCGGCTTATTTGTAGAAACGTGTTGACCATGTGAGGCGCGTTGCCCGGAGTGGGCAACGCTAGTGCGTTGCATGATTCCTCGCGTGATCGCTTCATCGCTTTTGCGAAACGGGATGCCGTCCCGCGGATGAGCCGCACGCAGTGTCATGTGCCGTCGGCACATTTGGAGTGATATTCATGGCTGGTAGCCAGCACGACCCGCATCTGCCGCATACAGACAATCCCGCTACGCTTTCGCAGCCGGGCGGTCATTACAGTCACGTCGCGGTAGCAAATGGTTTCGTGTTCGTCTCGGGACAATTGCCGATCACCGCGCAAGGCGACAAGCTATCCGAGGCCTCGTTCGAGGTTCAGGCCGAACAGGTGTTGGCCAATGTGCAGGCCGCGCTGGAAAGCGCCGGCAGCAGCGTCGCGCAACTGGTGCAGGTGCGCGTCTACATCGTCGATGTCGAGAACTGGATGAGCTTCAATCAGATCTACGCGCGTTGGGCCGGTGAAGCACGGCCGGCGCGAGCCGTCGTGCCGGTTCCGCAATTGCATTATGGTTTCAAGATCGAGGTCGAGGCGACCGCGCTGGTTTAGCTGGTGGCGTTGACGTCTTGAGTTTTTGGCACGCGTTCGGCGCAGTGGACTAAAGGCGTTCAACGAACCGCGTGAATGCCTTGGCTCAATGAACCACGAGTCCATTGAACTGGGCATTGCTCACACCGGCCGCGATATTCACGCCGACATTGCCGCTCATGTTCGTCATCGCGCCCGCGCCGAGTTCGGCAGTAGCGCTGCCGGTCAATTGCGCGACTGCATGCACATTCTGTTGCGAGGTGATGTCCGCTCGCGGCGTGGTGATCAACGCGATCTGATTGGCCTACGCGTTCAGCGCACCAGCGGCGAGGTTGACGCCGATGTTGCCGCTTGCGCCGCGCAGCGCGTCCGCACCGATCGACGCAGCCGATGCGCCGAGTTTCGCGCTGGCTCAGAAACCGACGCCTACTCCAACACCAACGCCGCCGCCACCGCTGCCACCACCAACGCCGACGCCAATATTAGTGCGCGGCGCGTAATAGCCGGGGCCATAGTCGTACGCAGGCACTGGCCCATAACCGTAGCCATCTTGGTATGGCGCGGCCACCACACAGCCCGCGAGACCGGCCGCTAAAGCCAATATGCCGAATAGTCTGATCATGATCTTTTCCCCCTTCATGAATTGGACAGCAATATCCGGTCCTCAGGGCGTCCCGAATCGAGACTAGGCCCACGATAGGACGCCAACGGTACCAAAAACGGAGCTGTCCCAAATCCGGGACTGTCTTGCAGGGCATGCAACGCAGCCCAACGCGATGCAACGAGGATGCTTGAAGGAATGCTTGGAGCATCCGGCAAGGATGCATCTAGAAGTGCTTGGCACGTGCTTGGCAAGTGCACACGGATGATTACACCAAAGGCAACACCCAAGGTGGGCATTGGTGCAAGCTGTCGCCTAAAATTTAAGCGTGGCCATGACTTTGATGGAGGCTGCCATGAGCGACTCAATGTTGGCGATTTTGATAGGGACGATCGTGGTTGTGTTTGGCGTAGGGATCTGGGCCGTTTCCGAGAACGAGGAGCGACTATCCCGCTGGTTCCGGGAACATCATCTGCGGGATTTGGTGCGCCACAAGTCCTAATGTACCCATCCAAGGACATTTGCACGGTTGGCGGGTTATTTGGCGGGTAGAAACGAAAAACGGGCCGAGAGGCCCGTATTCATTGATGTTCTGGCGGAGGCGGTGAGATTCGAACTCACGGAAAGATTGCTCCTTCGCCGGTTTTCAAGACCGGTGCCTTAAACCACTCGGCCACACCTCCAAGCCCTAAATTGTAACCTGAAAAAACCTCGCTGCGGCGCGCAGTCGATCTGCAATCACTGCGGATCTTTCAGAAACAGCTCTTGCAGATCGTTGAGAAACGCCTGGCCGAGCGGCGTCGGCGCGATCTTTTCGTGATCGCGCGTGATCAGCTTGCGTCGTTCGGCTTCCTGCAAAGCCGGCTCAATCGACGTCATCGACATCCCCGTGCGCTCGATGAACCGATGCACCGGAAACCCTTCCACCAGCCGCAGCGCGTTCAGCATGAACTCGAACGGCAGATCGCGCGGCCCGACTTCGTGCTCTTCCTGCACCGCCGTGCCGGCCTTCGCCTGCTCGATGAAGGTAGTCGGATGCTTGTAGCGCGCCTGCCGCAGCACGCGATTCGGAAACGACAGCTTCGTATGCGCGCCTGCACCGATGCCAAGATAGTCACCGAAGCGCCAATAGTTCAGATTGTGTTTGCTCTGCCGATGCGGCTGCGCATACGCCGACACCTCGTAGCGCTCGTAACCGGCAGCGGAGGTGCGCTCATGAATCCAGTCCTGCATGTCGGCGGATGCATCGTCGTCGGGCAGGGCGGGCGGAAACTTCGCAAACAACGTGTTCGGTTCGAGCGTCAGGTGATACAGCGACAAATGCGGCGGCGCGAACGACAACGCCGTATCGACATCGGCCTGGCATTCGGCGAGCGTCTGCCCCGGCAGCGCGAACATCAGGTCGAGATTGAAGTTGTCAAACGTGGTCGCAGCCACATCGACGGCATGGTGCGCTTGCGCCGAGTCGTGAATGCGGCCGAGCGCCTTCAGATGCGCTTCGTTGAAACTCTGGATGCCCACCGAGAGCCGGTTCACGCCGCTCGCGCGAAACTGCGCGAATTTGGCGGCTTCGAAGGTGCCGGGGTTGGCTTCGAGCGTGATTTCCGCGTCGGCGTCGAGCGGCAGAAGCGCGCGCACGTCGGACAGCATGCGATCGAGCCCGGCCGCCGAAAGCAGGCTCGGCGTGCCACCGCCAATGAACACCGTGTGCACTTGCCGCCCCCAGACCAGCGGCAGCGCCATCTCGAGATCGGCGCGCAAGGCGTCGAGATACTCGTTCTCCGGGAACGTGTCGCCTTTCCATTCGTGCGAGTTGAAATCGCAATACGGGCACTTGCGCACGCACCACGGAAAATGCACGTACAACGCCAGCGGCGGCAGCGACGTCAGCCGGATGCTGCCCGGCGACGTGAAGGCCTTGATGACGCCGTTGCCGATATCGGCGGGCGCCGGTTTGATCGGAATCACGCTTCCTCCGTCAGACGCGCGAGCAGTTGCCGCAATGCAATCGCGCGATGGCTGCTGGCGTTCTTCACCGCCGGTTCGAGTTCGGCGGCGCTCGCATTCAGCGACGGCAAGAAGAAGTACGGGTCGTAGCCGAATCCATGCGCGCCGCGCGGCGCGTCCAGCATTTCGCCATGCCAGCGGCCTTCGGCGATCAGCGGCTCCGGATCGTCCGCGTGACGGACCAAAGCCAGCACGCAGAAGTAGTATGCGCGGCGATCGGTCTCGCCTTGCAACGCTGAGACGAGGCGCGCGTTATTCGCCGCGTCGCTCTTTTCGCCGCCTGCAAGTTGGGCGTAGCGCGCCGAATAGACGCCCGGCGCGCCGCGCAGCGCGCGCACACAAAGACCCGAGTCGTCGGCGAGCGCGGGCAGGCCGGTCAGCTTCGACGCGTGGCGTGCCTTGGTCAGCGCGTTTTCGACGAAGGTCGGATGCGGTTCCTCGGCTTCCGGCACATTCAGCTCGCCTTGCGGAATCAGTTCGATGCCGGCCGCGCCGAGCAACGCCGCGAACTCGCGCAGCTTGCCCGCGTTGTTCGACGCCAGCACGACTTTTTTCAACGGCGAACCGGGTGCGGCCGCGCCATTGTTTTGACTTACTTCATTCACTCTTTTGCTCCAACGCCGCCTTCTGCTTCGCGACCAGCGTATTGATGCCGTCGCTGGCCAGATCCAGCAGCGCGTTCATTTCGTCGCGCGAGAAAGGCACGCCTTCAGCAGTGCCCTGAATTTCCACGAAGCCGCCCGCGCCCGTCATCACGACGTTCATGTCGGTGTCACATTGCGAGTCTTCGTCGTAGTCGAGATCCAGCACTGGCAGACCGTCGTACACGCCCACCGAAATCGCGGCAACATAATCCGTGATCGGCGAGCTTTCGATGCGACCCGTGGCCAGCAGCTTCGCCACCGCGTCGTGCGCCGCCACGAACGCGCCGGTGATGCTGGCCGTGCGCGTGCCGCCGTCGGCTTGAATCACGTCGCAATCGATATGCAGCGTGCGTGCGCCGAGCTTCTCCAGATCGAACACCGAGCGCAGCGCGCGGCCGATCAGTCGCTGGATTTCCTGGGTGCGGCCGGTCTGTTTGCCGCGTGCGGCCTCGCGGTCGCTGCGCGTATGCGTGGCGCGCGGTAGCATGCCGTATTCGGCGGTGAGCCAGCCTTGGCCGCGATCACGCAGAAACGACGGCACGCTTTCGGCGATGCTCGCGGTGCAGATCACTTTCGTATCGCCGAATTCGACCAGCACCGAGCCCTCCGCGTGCTTCGTGTAGTGGCGCGTGATGCGCACGTCGCGCAGCTGATTGGCCTGGCGGCCGCTGGGGCGTTGGGTGTTGTTGGTCATGTTGGGATCGGTCAGGAAGAAAAGCAGGAAGGAAAGCGCGATTTTACAGCCGATCGGGCGAGGCGGCTGTCCGCATCCACCTTGCCTCTCCAAGGGGTCTCATCGCCAAAGATGGGATAATGCCGTTTCCCCGCCCCGCGTCTCGTACACGCCGGGCGATTCGACTCTCCGGCCATCGTCGAACGCATGGCCACAATCGCGAGAAATACGATGATCTACAGCATGACTGGCTATGCGAGCGCCACGCGCGAACTCGTCGCGGCCTCGGGCACAGGTGGCGTGAGCGTATCGGTCGAATTGCGCACCGTGAACTCGCGCTTTCTCGATCTGAACTTCCGCATGCCGGAAGACGTGCGCGTGTGCGAACCCACGCTGCGCGAAATGCTGATGAACAAGTTGTCGCGCGGCAAGGTCGATATCCGCATCAACCTGCAACGCAGCGAACAGTCCGCCAACGCAGGTTCGATCAACCACGACGCGCTCACGCAACTCGCGCTGCTCGAACGCACAGTGCTCTCGACGTTTCCGGAAGCGGAACGCCTGCGCACCGGCGAAATTCTGCGCTGGCCTGGCATTCTCGCTGAAAGCGGCGTGGCACCCGAAGTGCTGCGCGACGCCGTGCTCGCCTGCGGCAAGCAGGCCATCACGGACCTGATCGACGTGCGTGCCCGCGAAGGCGCGCAACTGGCGACGATGCTGATCGCCAACGTCACCGAAATGGAAGCGATCGTCACGAAGATCACGCCGCTCGTGCCGGAACTGATCGCCAAGCATCAGCAGAAGATTGTCGAACGCTTGCAGGAAGCGCTCGGCATCGCCGCGCCGGATACGGCCGCGACGATCGTCTCGCGTGAAGAGATCAACGAGCGGATTCGCCAGGAAGTGACGATGTACGGCATCCGTATCGACATCGCCGAAGAACTGTCGCGCCTCACGGCTCACCTGAACGAAACGCGTCACGTGATCCAGAAGGGCGGCAAGGTCGGCAAGCGCCTCGACTTCATGATGCAGGAACTCAACCGCGAAGCGAATACGCTCGGTTCGAAGGCGGCGGCGAAGGAGCTGGCGGATTCGTCGATGACCCTGAAGCTGCTCATCGAACAGATGCGCGAGCAAGTACAGAATCTGGAATAAGGCTGGAGCACCACCGACATGACCGACCATCACCACACACGCGAAACGCCGCGCAATCCGTACGCCGGTGCTTACCCCGGCAACCTGTTCATGGTTGTCGCGCCGTCGGGCGCGGGCAAGTCGACGCTCGTGAACGCGCTGCTCGCCGGCGACGACGCGATCCGTCTGTCGATCTCGTACACGACGCGCCCGCCGCGTCCGAAGGAGCAGGACGGCGAGCACTATCACTTCACGACCGTCGACGATTTCATGAAGCGTCACGATGCCGGCGAGTTTCTGGAAAGCGCGGAAGTGCACGGCAACTACTACGGCACCTCGCGTGTGTGGATCGAGGACCAGATGAAAAGCGGCCATGACGTGCTGCTCGAAATCGACTGGCAGGGTGCGCAGCAGGTGAAAAAGCAGTTTCACAACGCGGTCGAAATCTTCATCTTGCCGCCGTCGCTCGAGGCGCTCGAAGAGCGTCTGAAGAAACGCGGCCAGGACGAGCCGAACGTGATCACGCGCCGTTTGCTGGCAGCCGGCAGCGAGATGGCTCACGCGGCGGAAGCGGAGTATGTGGTGATCAACGAGAAGTTCGAGCGCGCGCTCAGCGAACTGCAGTGCCTCGTGGCCGCGACGCGTTCGCGCTTCGCCTCGCAATACGCGCGCCACACGCAGCTTTTCGTGCAGCTCGGCATTCACCTGCCACACGCGTAAGCGCGGCGGTGTACCGAGCACATAAGGTAGAATAAGCAACATACTGAGAAGGAACCCAACATGGCCCGCATTACCGTCGAAGACTGCCTCAAACAGATCCCGAACCGTTTCGAACTCGCGCTTGCCGCAACCTATCGCGCGCGTCAGCTCGCTCAAGGCCACACGCCGAAGATCGAAAGCCGCGACAAGCCCACCGTCGTCGCACTGCGCGAAATCGCAGCCGGCCAGGTTGGCGTCGAAATGCTGAAGAAGGTGCCTGTTTAAGGCGCACTGTTCCGTTTTCGATTACGCGTTTGCCAAACCTGTTTGCCGCACGCGTTTGCAATACCGCGTTTGCAACACCTTTTGCCGCACGTAAGTGCATCAACGTGCAGACCGGCGTCCAACCCTAACCGCTACGGAGGCGAACATGAGTGCTACCCCGCCCACCGCCACGGAAGTGGAACACGACGCTGACTCGCCCTCGTCTGCACGGAAGTACATCGACGCCGTCCTCGAACAGTCGTTTCGCCATCTGTTCGGGCCGACCGCCACGCCGGAGCAACCGCGCCGGCATGACGTCGTCTCCATCGCCAAACTGACGTCCGCCTTGTCCGGCTATTTGCAGCCGGAAGAGATCAAGGACATCAAGTCGGCCTTCCATTTCAGCGACGAAGCCCACCTCGGCCAATACCGCCAGAGCGGCGAGCCGTACATCACGCATCCGGTCGCCGTCGCGGAAATCTGCGCCGGCTGGAACCTCGACGCCCAGGCGCTCATGGCGGCGCTGCTGCATGACGTGATGGAAGACCAAGGCGTGACCAAGGCCGAACTCGCCGAGCGTTTCGGCGCGAAGGTTGCTGAACTGGTCGACGGCTTGTCGAAGTTGGACAAGATGGAGTTTCGCAATCGCGAGGAAGCGCAGGCGGAAAACTTCCGCAAGATGCTGCTCGCGATGGCGCGCGACGTCCGCGTGATTCTGGTCAAGCTCGCCGACCGGCTGCACAACATGCGCACGCTGGGCGCGGTGCCGCCCGAAAAGCGCCGCCGCGTGGCGCGCGAGACGCTGGATATCTATGCGCCGATCGCTCACCGGCTCGGCTTGAACAATACTTATCGCGAGCTGCAGGACCTGAGCTTCGCGAATTTCAACCCGCACCGGTACGCCACGCTCGAAAAAGCCGTCAAGGCGGCGCGCGGTAACCGGCGCGAAGTGGTCGGCAAGATTCTCGAATCGGTGCAGCGCGCAATTGCCGACGCGAAGCTCGACGCCGAAGTCACCGGCCGCGAGAAAACCATCTTCAGCATCTACAAGAAGATGCGCGACAAGCAGTTGTCGTTCTCGCAAGTGCTCGATGTGTACGGCTTCCGCGTCGTGGTGGAAAGCGCGCTGGAGTGCTACACCTGCATCGGCGCGCTGCATGCGCTGTACAAGCCCGTGCCGGGCAAGTTCAAGGACTACATCGCGATCCCCAAGGTGAACGGCTATCAGTCGCTGCACACCACGCTGGTCGGCCCGTTCGGCGCGCCGATCGAGTTTCAGGTGCGCACGCGCAAGATGCACGAGATCGCCGAAGCGGGCGTGGCCGCGCACTGGCTGTACAAGAACGGCGGTGCGGATCTGAACGACGTGCAGAAGCGCGCGCACCAATGGCTCAAGTCGCTGCTCGATATTCAGAGCGAAGCGGGCGACTCGAGCGAATTCCTCGAACACGTCAAGATCGACCTGTTCCCGGACGCGGTCTACGTGTTTACGCCGAAGTCGAAGATCATGGCGCTGCCGCGCGGCGCCACGGCGCTCGACTTCGCGTATTCGATCCACAGCGACCTGGGCAACCAGTGCGTCGCGGTGAAGATCAACAATGAACTGCTGCCGTTGCGCACCGAGTTGAAGAGCGGCGATATCGTCGAAGTCATCACCGCGCCTTATTCGAAGCCGAACCCGGCATGGCTCGGTTTCGTGCGTACCGGCAAGGCGCGCTCGGCGATCCGCCATTATCTGAAGACCATGCGTCTGAACGAGTCCGTTCAGCTCGGCGAGCGTCTGGTCGACCAGGCGCTGAAGGGCTATGGGCTGGCGCTCTCGGACGTGACGCCCGAAGCGTGGGAAAAGCTCGTGCAGTGGACGGGCAACAAGAACCGTCAGGAAATTTTCGCGGACATCGGTCTCGGCCGGCGTGTCGCGGCGGTCATGGCCAAGCGCATCGAAGTGCTGATGAGCGGCCGCGACGCCGACGACGACGGCTCGCGCTCCCACTCCGATTTGCCGCATGCGCCGCCGGTGGTCATCACCGGGACCGAGGGTATGTCGGTGCAATTGTCAGCGTGTTGCCGTCCGATTCCGGGCGACGACATCATGGGCTATATCGGCATCGGCCTCGGCATGGCGATCCACACCACGGATTGCCGCGTCGCGCAACGAATCCATCGGCGCGATCCGGGTCGCTGGATCGACGTCGCCTGGGCGCCGCAACCGGGGCGTCTGTTCGACGTCGCCGTGAAGGTGCTGGTCAAGAACACCAAGGGCGTGTTTGCCCGCGTGGCGGCCGATATCACCTCGGCGGATGCCAACATCGTCCACATCGCCATGGACGAAGACCTGTCGCAGGAATCCACGGTGCTGCGCTTCGTGATCCAGGTGAGCGACCGTGTCCATCTGGCCAACGTCATGCGCCGGGTGCGCACGAACCCGGACGTCATGCGCATTGCGCGCGAACGGCCAAGCGAGGAAGGCCATCACCGTCACGACGGCGGGATGCGAATCGATCGCGAGCGAGCGGATTACTGACTTTTTCCTTTGACGCCTTGGGCTGGGCTTAGGGCGCTTCATTTCCCTCTTCAAATCTGAACGCAGCGGCTACGGGCGAGTCTCATCTGAAACTCAGGGAGAATGCTCGTGAACGTATCCGACCTCAGCGGCCTGGCACTCGATTACTGGGTCGCCCGCGGCCTGCACGACTTCGTGCGCGAAATCTACTTTACCGATAGCGGCGAAACCGTTGCGGTTCGCGGCAACGACCGCGGACGTCCCTGGGATGGCCGTTTTACGCCTTCTACGTCATGGGAGGCTGCGGCGGCGGTGCTGGAGCGCGCGCAGCGGCTCGAAGTGCGTGAGCGGAGCCACCAGGGCGCGGCTCACTGCATCGCGGAATTCGAAGGCGGCCACCGAACCGTGGAAGGGCGGGGCGACTCGTTGCGGATCGCGCTGTTGCGGGCGTTCGTCGAGAGCCGTTATGGCGAAACCGTGGAGGATGTGCTGCATGAAGCACAGGCGCTGACCGGCGACCGTGCGCAACCAATCGGTGAGCGGGAAATTGGCGGCGAGCAGGCGACGGCGGCTTCGTTCGGAGATGTGCCGAGCCCGGACGGGCAGATCGGGGATATTCAGTCGGCGCCGCGATAAAGGGGCGTGCTTGGTTGCCGAAGGCTTTCGGGTGCAGAGAGACCCAACGAGGCCGGAATCGACGGACAAAAAACAAAGGGCCTTCCGATCGGAAGGCCCTTTATAGGTGGTGCGGCTGGCAGGATTCGAACCCACGACCCCTTGGTTCGTAGCCAAGTACTCTATCCAACTGAGCTACAGCCGCACGCTAAACGGGTGATGCTACTGCAATGAAACTGGGTAAAACGTAAGGGCCTTCCAGGAGGAAGGCCCTCGAATAAGTGGTGCGGCTGGCAGGATTCGAACCCACGACCCCTTGGTTCGTAGCCAAGTACTCTATCCAACTGAGCTACAGCCGCACGCAGAAACGAGATTATAGCAAAGGTTTTGAAAAAGGGAAGCATGTAACTGCGATTTGTCTCATAGTCGTGATCGTGTACCCTTGATAGGCAGTCGCTTGCTGCAGTTACCGGATCATCATGAACAAGGCCTTTGTCAAAGAGTCGAGCGAAGAGAATGACGACGACCTCGACGTCGCCCAGCCGGACGTTCCCGCTGGTACGAAAAACTACATCACGCCCGCCGGCTACCGGCGCATGCGCGATGAACTACTGCATCTGATCGACGTGGATCGGCCGGAAGTGGTCAAACTGGTGTCGTGGGCGGCCTCGAACGGCGATCGCTCGGAGAATGGCGACTACATCTATGGCAAGCGCCGCTTGCGCGAAATCGATCGGCGCATCCGTTTTTTGACTAAACGCTTGGATCTCGCTGAAGTCGTCGACAGCAGCAAGCAGGAGAATGTCGACCAGGTTTTCTTCGGCGCGGCCGTCGAGTATGCAACGGAGGACGGCGAGGAACATATCGTGACGATTGTCGGCATCGACGAGGTCGATCTGGATATCGGCCATGTGAGCTGGATCTCGCCGATTGCGCGCGCGCTGCTCAAGGCGAAGGTCGGCGATACGGTCACGTTGTACACACCGGCCGGCCCGCAGCCGATCGACATACTCGACGTCAAATATCCGCCGCCTGATACGGGCGGTTGAGTCACGTCTGACGGACGCCTCCGTCTCGTTCTCGCCAATCAGTTCCTGCGCCAAGGTATAAAAAAAGGCGCCGCGAACGGCGCGCCTTTGAGACCGGGGATGCTACCCGCAGCTTTAGAAGCGGTGACGCAGACCTGCGGTCACAGCGACTTGCTTGTTGTTGCCCGAAGCGGCCAGACCGTTGATGTCCGCATCCACGACAGCGTTTTCGTTGACTTGCTGATACTCGCCTTGCAGATACACGTCGGTACGCTTGGACAGCGCGTACGCGGTTTGCAGGTTGAACTGGTTCCAGTGCGGACGCGTGCCGGCCAGGCTTGCGCGGGTGTACGTGTACGAACCGGCAATGCTGACCGCCGGCGTCAGCGCATAGCGAGCGTTCGCTTCAAAGTTCTGGAAGTGAGCGCTGTTGTTGCCGAAGGCGATGCCCCCCGTTTGACCCGAAGCGCCAGCGCCGATACCGGCCAGGCTCGACAGGTTCGTTTGCGAGTACACGAGACCGACCGTTGCCGGGCCGAACGCGTAGTTAGCACCCGCGCCCCACGTTTGCTGGCGGCCGGCGAAGAACGTGTTGTCGCTCGACACCGCGCCGCCCGAATTGAATGCAGCAGCCGCGCCGGTTGCGCCGTTGCTGTTCAGTTGCAGGTAAGCGGCGGCGACGTTCAGGCCACCCCAGTTGTACGAAGCGCCCGCGCTATAAGCGCGGTTGTTCGCGAAGCCGTCGGCCTGGTTCGAGAAGCCGTACAACGCACCGAACTTGAAGCCGCCGTAGTTGGCGCTCTGGTACTTGACCGAGTTGTTGACGCGGAACGAGTTGTTCAGGTTGTCGTTGTCGAACGGATGGGCGAACTGCGTGCCGCCGTATTGCGTGCCGGTCAGCGCCAGCGGGCCGACGTAGTCGACCATGCTGTCGTATTGACGGCCCAAGGTGACGGCGCCGAACTGGTCGCTCGTCAGACCCACGAAGGCTTGACGGCCGAATTCACGGCCGCCTTGCTTGAGCGTGCCGTCATTGATGCCGAAGCCGTTTTCCAACGTGAAGATGGCCTTGAGACCGCCGCCCAGATCTTCAGATCCGCGCAGGCCCCAGCGGCTACCGTTCACCGAACCGCTCGTTTCCTGCCAGTTGCTGTGACCGTGCTGGTTGTTGGTATAGGTGATGCCGGCGTCGATCAAGCCGTACAACGTCACGCTGCTTTGGGCATGCGCGGCCGTTGCGAAGACGCCCGTGAGGGCGGCGACCATGAGTGTCTTTTTCATCTTGTAACTCCGAGAGCGAGAGTGGGCATTGAACCCAGGCTTAGGGAGACCTTTCACGCGGGCGCTGCGAGAGGCGTTATCCGAGTGAGATGCGCGCTGAACAAAATCGCGCTGGTTTCCGGTTAGGCAGAGTGTAGAGAGACACTTCGCGCAGTGGACGTTCCGATTTTCACAATAAAGTATTACGCGTTCGGAAACGATATAGGAATGGCGTTTAAGCCTTATAAATAAAGGCTTCCGGCGATTTTCACGAGATGGAGGCGATGCGCTGATGGAGTGGCGTTGTTGATTCGCGACACTAAACGATGCGGAAAAACAACGTAATAAAACGTAAAAAGAGATTGTTGTCGTTACTGAAACAGATGATTGTTATTTATGCGAATAATCGAAATGGCGCTGAGCCGGTATACTGAAATTTCTGCTTTCCGAAGCAGACTTTTTCGTTGACGAAAAAGATCTCCAAACCTTTGTCGGCGCGACTTTCCCAGTCGCGCTTTTTTTTCGCCTGTGTTCTGCCGATTGACGACGCGGTCAGTGGGCAGGCGCTGCGCCGTCCACATCGTTCCAGTCGTCCGCTACGGAGACGCTCCAGTCTTCCATGACGTAGCGACGCGCGTCCATGGGGGACGACAGCAGGTTCTGCCAATGATCTCCGTGCCACATGGGATCGATTTCGAAGATAGACGGCGTGTCCGCGGCCGGTGCGGATTGTTCGGAAGCTGTGTTTGCGTGCGAGTGCGTCAGCCAGGTAAAGAGCCGGCGGATTTGGTTGAACAGCATGGCAATCTCCCTAATGCGCGTTACTACCACTACTAAATCCAATCATCCGGCCGTGAACGCAGTGCAGCAAGTCGGACAAACACTTACGGAAAACATCTTTTGTTACATATTTTCGGCGGAGTGCTGAAAATTTTCCCGCTATCAAGCATCTCCGTAGTCAGTTGGGTAATATTGACTTGGTCTGATTATTCAGATTGAGTGAATATATGCGCTTGGGATTTTTTAAACCAATAAGCAGAGGCTTATCGCATAGCGTGATAAACGCATACCGAGAATTCGCTTGACGACAATTCTTGGTTCCCCGTATAACGGCAATGCTGAATTTCGCCCGCCGGATTTGATTGCGTGGCGTGGCCGCGATATTCGGCTTTGAGGGCAATGCCCGATTTTGATAAATCATCGAGGGAAACTGGAAAATGGAAACTGGTATCGTCAAATGGTTCAACGATGCTAAGGGCTTTGGCTTCATCACGTCGGATTCGGGCGGCGAAGATCTGTTCGCGCACTTTTCGGAGATTCGCGCGGAAGGCTTCAAATCGCTGAAGGAAAACCAGCGCGTCTCGTTCGACGTCAAGGCTGGCCCGAAGGGTAAGCAGGCGGCGAACATCCAGCCGTTGTAAGCCAGTCAACGCGGCTCGGCGCTTGGCCGGACGGCAGAACGCACGAAAGCCTTCGCAAAACGCGAGGGCTTTTTTATGCCGAATCATTATTGATCGGGGCAATCGATTTTAACTATCCGGTTCGGAATGTCTTGAACGGGCGGCCAAAGACCGCCGAATCGCTTCTATGTCATTCCCGATGTCCGTCGTGAAAAACATAATGATTTCTGGTTTTGCGAGAGGCTCGCCGCTCACACCAAAACGGGAACATTGCGCCCCAAGTCAGTTGACGTAATGCGATGCTGGCCGGGTACTCGGCCGCCAACTGGTGCATACTTGCCGCAAAGCCACGCGTCCAAAGTCTCCTTTTCCATGTCTGAACAGTTTTTGCCGGAACCGGCCCTGGATGGTCCGATCGTCTTCGTCGACCTTGAAACCACTGGCGGCTCGACTGCCGAGCATCGCATCACCGAGGTCGGTGTGGTCGAAATAGGGCCTGCCGGCGTATCGCGCTGGAGCAGTCTGGTCGACCCTCAGCAGCCGATTCCCTCATTCATCCAGCAGCTCACCGGCATCACGAATGCGATGGTGCGGGGCGCGCCGACCTTCGACGCGATCGCGCCAGCTCTCTTCGAGCGTCTGAACGGCAAACTGTTCGTCGCGCATAACGCCAGTTTCGATCGTGGTTTTCTGCGCGGCGAGTTTCGCCGGGCGGGGCTGGCGTTCGATCCGGACGTACTGTGCACCGTGCGCCTGTCGCGCGCGCTGTTTCCCGCGGAAAAGCGTCACGGTCTCGACGCTTTGGTCGAGCGTCATGCGCTCGTGCCGTCCGATCGCCACCGCGCGCTCGCCGATGCCGATCTGATCTGGCAGTTCTGGCAGCGTCTGCACGGCCTCGTGCCGCTCGACGTTTTGCGCACGCAGATCGAGCGCACCACTCGGCGCTACCGGCTTGCGGGCGACATCACGGAAGATCTTCTCGACACCGCGCCAGCGGGTTGCGGCGTCTACGCGTTCTACGGGGAAGAGGATTTGCCGCTGTATGTCGGGCGAAGCGTGCGCGTGCGCCAGCGGCTGCGTTCACATTTGACCGGCGAGCGGCGCTCTTCCAAAGATATCCGGCTTGCCCAGCAGGTGCGGCGTGTCGAGTGGCGCGCGACCGGCGGCGAGTTGGGCGCCATGCTCGCGGAGGCACAGTGGATCGCGACGCTGCGCCCCAGCCATAATCGGGTGCCACGTGTCGCCAAGAGCGATCCAGCGGACGCGCCCTGGCCGTTCGAGGGGCCGATCGTGTTCGAGGAGCGCGAGGAGGCGTCGCAGGCGCGCGCGTTTCATGTCGTCGATCGTTGGTGTTACGTGGGCCATGCGGCGTCGCTCGCGCAGGCTGCGGAGTTGCATGCGTCGAGCGCGGCGGGACCGTTCGAGCTGTCGACGTATCGCATCTTGCAGAGTCATCTCGCCCGCGGTTTGCGTGTGATGCCGTTGAGCGTGTCGAGCGGAACGGCGGTGGCGAGTCTTGCCTGAAGGCGTTCGCCCACTCGGCGTTTAGCGGCTTCGTTTTCAGCGGCTTGATTTTCAACCGATAGCCCGCCGTTCAAAGCGGGCTCAATCGCGCGCGTCGTCACCGCGGCCAACAACCAGCGTCAAACCGCGCGCTCCATCTCGTCCAGAACTAACCCGTCGCGCCAACGCCTCCCGTTTCGCACACGTGCCCGAGCGCGCGAGTCAACGCGCTCGAATGAGCCGAATCGTAGCGAGTCAGCGATTTCCAGTTGGCCAGCGATTGCGCGACGCGCGACGGACAATCCGGCGCCGCACGCAACGGCTGCACGCGTGCAAGGCCGGCCACGAGCGATTGTGTCAGCCGGTCCAACTGCGGTCTCGTGCCGGTCGCCAGATCGGGCGCGGGTCCTTGCGGTGGCTGGCTGCCACGCCATGTGGCGAACAGCGCGTTTTGCACGTCCTTGCTGGCGTCGATCTGATCCTGAAAGAAAGCACGGGCGAACGCCGGGTCGACGTTTGCGGCAGCCGCGCGCTTTTCGACATCGGCGAGGAGCGCGTTCTCGCGCGGCGTGTCGGTGATGTCCTGGTGATTGGCCCATTTCCAGCGCGCCACGGGTTCCGCGAGCGCGAGGCGCTGCGAGGCCAGTGCGATCAGATTGGTGAGCGCGGTATCGTCACCATCCGCGATGGCGGGAGCGGGCGCGAATGCAAGTGCAGTCAAGAGCGCGAGCGCGCATGACGCGCCGAAGCGGTACGAACGGTTCATGGAAGATGGCAGCGGCCGAGTGGCCAAAGGAGAAAAACCAGAAGAATAGACGATGCGCCGAACGTTCGTCTGTGTTCCGGCTGGAAACCGTCAAACGTACACCTGAACAGGCGAGCAAAAGCGGACGCCGGGCCGCACGGCCAGGCGTCGTCCGAATCAGACGGACTTACCCCGCGTCACGAATCGAGCAGAAAACGAGCGGTTAAACGTGTGCACGCAACCGCCGCGCGCCGGACGCGCGGACGTCGATGCTGCATCGCGCCACTGCACCGTTACTTCGAGTCGCACGACTTGCGTTGTTCGTCGAAAAAGGCGCGAACGTGCTCCGGCAGTTCAGCACCCAGAAACTCGACGCCAGCGGGTTCCGGATCCGGGCAAAAGACTTTATCCGGGGTCGGAACTTTCGGTGGTTTGGCATCCATGATCTTTCTCCTTTACAAACCGATTATCGGCCTCGGTCCCCGTTTTGCACCAGCGCCTGATGCGGGTCACATGTTGTTTGTTGCTTTAACGGCACAGGCCAACAATGGAGCGGAATGTTTGAATAGAATTTATCGGTTGACTGCGAATGCACTGATTTCGCCGTCACCGGTCCAGTCAATCCGATACTCCCCGCCATTCCCTTCCTAACCTTGTCCCACGGGCTGTTCAGCAAGTAGCCCTCGTTTTTGCGCACTCCACGTTCATATTGGTCGATATCAAACCAATCATCGCGGATTTTTGTGCACTGCCGCATCGGCAGGATTTTCTCTTTAAGAGGTCGAACGTTCGTTAATTACCGTTTCGTTCAGTACGAGCCATTCGGCCCCCTAATCTTTAGTAAACGAACGATTCTCGAGTTTCGTTGACGACTAAAAACACTTTTTAAGATTTTTTGCCTGAATAAGAAAACCCAACGTTCGGCAGCGAACGCTGGGCATTCGTCAGACGCGATTTCTACGCTGTCGGCGCGGGGATTTTCACCGATGGGGAGTACGCGTCCGGTTTATCAGTCACTTCGACCTGTCCGTGAATCCGCGCTTGATGACCGTCCGCAAACATGTAGTACGGGAATGGGCGAGCCGGTTCCGACACGGCGTCGAGCCGCGCGATCAGTTCCGGCGCCAGTGTGAAGTCGAGCGAGCCGAGCGACTGCTGTAACTGGTCCGGCCGCGTCGCGCCGACGATGATGCTCGACACGCCGCGCTTCTGATGCAGCCAGTTCAGCGCGACTTGCGCCATCGGCCGGCCGGCGAGATTGGCGACGGACTCCAGTTCCGCCACGATGCGAAAGTTGCGTTCGGTCAGTTTGTCGAATCCCGGCGGCGGCGCGCTCGCCATGCTGGCGAGACGTCCGTCGCCGGAAAAACCGCCCGCCGTGCCGCTTTGCGAAGGCCGGTACTTGCCGGACAGCACGCCCATGCCGAGCGGACTCCACGGCACGAGCCCCATGCCCAGATTGGCGGCGAGATCGGCAAATTCATTTTCCGCGTTGCGTTCGATCATCGAGTATTCGAGCTGCATGGCCGCGACCGGTTCGAAGCCGCGCCAGTCGGCGAGCGTCTGCGCGCGTCCGGCGAACCAGGCGGGCGTATCCGACAAACCGACATAGCGGATCTTGCCGGCGCGCACGGCGTCGTCCATCGCGCGCATGACTTCGTCCACCGGCGTGACGCGATCCCACGTGTGCAGGTAGTACAGGTCGATGTAATCGGTGCCGAGCCGTTTGAGCGAGCCGTCCAGCGCGCGCAGCAGATTCTTGCGATGGTTACCGCCCGCGTTCGGGTTGCCGGACTCGGCGTTGTAGCCGTACTTGGTCGCGATCACGAGCCGCTCGCGCAGGCCGCGCGCCGCGACGAACTTGCCCAGCCATTTTTCGCTGGTGCCTTCCGTGTAGAGGTCCGCGGTGTCGATGAAATTGCCGCCGCCATCCACGTACAGATCGAACAGCCGTTGCGCGGACTTTTCCTCGGCGCCCCAGCCCCATTCGGTGCCGAAGGTCATCGTGCCGAGCGCGATCGGGCTGACGCGCAAGCCTGAGCGGCCGAGCAGGGTATAGCGGTTCATCGTCATGTCAGTCTCCTTGAGCGGCGTCGTAGAAAAAATTGAATCGATGGCGCTATCCTGCGCCGATTCTTTTCTTGGAAAAATGCCGCTTGTCTGCAAGGATTGTGAAGTCTGACTTAATAATGGAGGCCGCGATGGATCCTGCTCAATTGCCGGCGTTGATGGCGTTCGTGAGCGTGGCGCGTCACGGCAGCTTCACGCACGCGGCGGCCGAGACGGGCTTGACGGCTTCGGCGCTGTCGCAAAGCATCCGTTCGCTCGAAACGCAATTGAACGTGCGCCTGTTTAACCGGACGACCCGGCGCGTCGCGCTGACCGAAGCCGGCGCGCAGTTCCTCGCTCGCGTGCGACCGGCGCTGGGCGAGCTCGAGGCCGCCTTCGAAGCGCTCGACGAAACCCGCGACCAGCCCGCCGGCAATTTGCGCATCAATCTGCCGAGAGTCGCGAGCGAGTTGCTGGTGCAGCCGCATCTCGCGGAATTCACGCGCCGCTATCCGCAGATTCGTCTCGACATGACACTCGACGACGGCTTGGCCGATGTCGTCGGCGAAGGCTTCGATGCCGGCATCCGGCTTGGTGAACGGCTCGCGCAGGACATGGTGGCGGTGCCGTTGAGCGGCGAGATCCGCATTGCGGTGGCGGGCTCGCCGGCCTATTTCGAGCGCTATGCGCCGCCCGCGACCCCAGCCGATCTCGCCGTGCACGACTGCCTGCGCTACCGGTTTGCGTCGAGCGGCGGGATTTATCGATGGGAGTTCGCGCCACCCGACGATCCGGCGCGCGTGTTCGAAGTCGAGACGCGCGGCGCGCTCGTCACCAACGACCTGCGCACGATGGTGCAAGCGGCGGAGCAGGGCGTGGGTCTGCTGCACGTCATCGAGGACTACATACGCGAGCAACTCGACGATGGCCGCCTCGTGCGCGTGCTCGATGCATGGTGTCCGAGCTTTCCCGGTTTCTATCTCTACACGGCGAGCCGCGCGCAGATGCCGCTCAAACTGCGCGCGCTGATCGATTTCCTGAAAGAGAAGCGCGGCGCTCGCTAGCGCACACGCTTACTTGGCCTTCACGCTGCGAGTTGCTGCCGAAGATACTCCGCGGTGCGGCTTTCCTTCACCTGCTCGACCTCGGCCGGCGTGCCGCTCGCCACGATCTTGCCGCCGGCGTCGCCGGCACCCGGGCCGACGTCGATGACCCAGTCGCTTTGCGCGGCCACCCGCATGTCGTGTTCGACCACCACCACCGTGTTGCCGGCATCGACGAGTCCCTGGAGTTGCACCATGAGCCGGTCCACGTCGGCGGGATGCAGGCCGGTGGTCGGCTCGTCGAGGATATACAGCGTGTCGCCGCGTTGCGCGCGTTGCAGTTCGGTGGCGAGTTTAATGCGCTGGGCCTCGCCGCCGGACAATTCCGTGGCCGGTTGACCGAGCCGCAGATAGCCGAGGCCGATGTCGCGCAGCACTTTCAGCGCGCGCATCACGCTGGGCTCGTCGGCGAAGAAATCACAGGCGGCGTCGACAGTCAGGCCGAGCACTTCGGCGATGTTCTTATCGCGCCATGTGACTTCCAGCGTTTGCGTGTTGTAGCGCGTGCCGTGACACGTCGAGCAGGGCGCATAGACGCTCGGCAGGAACAGCAGTTCGACGCTGACGAAGCCTTCGCCTTCGCACGTCGGGCAACGGCCTTGTGCCACGTTGAACGAGAAGCGGCCCGCGCCGTAGCGGCGCTTGCGGGCGAGCGGCGTGTCGGCGAACAGCTTGCGCACGTGGTCGAAGAGACCCGTGTAGGTGGCAAGGTTGGAGCGCGGCGTGCGGCCGATCGGTTTCTGATCGACGCGCACGAGCCGCCGCAGCGCGTCCATGCCTTCGACGATGTGGCCGCCGGTCGGCGCGGTTGCGGTGGCGAGCAACGGGTCTTGCTCGTCGTCGTCCGGGTTTTCGAAGACGCGTCCAAGCTGGCTTGCGACCAGTTCCGGCAGCGCCTGGCTCACGAGGCTGGATTTGCCTGAGCCCGACACGCCGGTGACGGCAGTCAGGCAGCCGAGCGGAAATGCGGCGTCGAGCCCGTGCAGATTATTGCGCGTGATGCCGGCGAGCCGCAGCCAGCCGGCGGGTTCGCGCGACTTACGTTCGACGGGCGCGGGCGGCGCGAACAGGTGCCGGCGCGTTTGCGACGCTTCGACCTTCGCGAGTCCGGCGGGCGGCCCGCTATAGACCACATGGCCGCCTGCCTCGCCGGCTGCCGGACCGACGTCGACGAGCCAGTCGGCGCGCCGCATCATCTGCAAATCGTGTTCGACGACGAACAGCGAATTGCCCGCCGCCTTCAATCCCTGCAACGCGCTGAAGAGCGCTTCGCCGTCGGCGGGATGCAGGCCGGCCGATGGCTCGTCGAGCACGTACACGACGCCGAACAACTGCGACGACAACTGAGTGGCAAGCCGCAAGCGTTGCAATTCGCCAGATGACAGCGTGGGCGTACTGCGCTCCAGCGCGAGATAGCCCAGACCCAGATCGACCAAGGTCGTCAGGCGTTCAAGCAGTTCGGCTGATATGCGTTGCGCGGCGACGCGTTTTTCCTCGGACAGGTTGGGCGTGCGCCGCACGTCGGGCGAGGCTTTGTGCGCCGAGCCGCCGGCGGCGATCCGTTTGTCGACGGCGTCGCGCATGGCGCTCTTGCTGAGCACGCTGCCTTTGGCGGCGGCGGATTGACCTGAGTGGGCGGCACCGGCTTGGGGCCATTCGCCGCGCGCGATCGGTTCGAGCATCTCGGCAAGTCTGGCGAGCGGCAACTGGGCGAACTCGCCGATATCGAGTCCGGCGAATTTCACCGACAGCGCTTCTTTCTTGAGCCGCTTGCCGTGACAGATCGGACAGACGCTGCCGACCATGAATTGCGACACGCGTTTTTTCATCAACGCGCTTTGGGTGTTCGCGAACGTGTGCAGCACGTAGCGGCGCGCACCGGTGAAGGTGCCCTGGTAGCTCGGCTCGTCCTTGCGCTTGAGCGCGGCGCGGGTTTCCTTCGGCGTGAGGCCGGCGTAGACGGGCGCGGTTGGCTGTTCGTCGGTGAAGAGAATCCAGTCGCGGTCTTTCTTCGGCAAGTCGCGCCATGGCTTGTCGACGTCGTAGCCGAGCGTCACCAGAATGTCGCGCAGATTTTGTCCGTGCCAGGCGGGCGGCCATGCGGCGATCGCGCGCTCGCGAATGGTCAGCGAGTCGTCGGGCACCATCGATTTTTCGGTGACCTCGTACACGCGGCCGAGGCCGTGGCAAGTCGGGCAGGCGCCTTGCACGGTGTTCGGCGAGAAATCTTCGGCGAACAGCATGGGTTGCTTCGGCGGATAGTCGCCGGTGCGCGAATACAGCATGCGTACGAGACTCGACAACGTGGTCACGCTGCCTACCGACGAGCGCGCGCTCGGCGTGCCGCGCTGCTGCTGCAAGGCGACCGCGGGCGGCAGCCCTTCGATGGCGTCGACTTCGGGCACGCCGACCTGCTCGATCAGACGTCGGGCATACGGCGCGACCGATTCGAAATAGCGCCGTTGCGCCTCGGCGTACAACGTGCCGAATGCCAGCGACGATTTGCCCGAGCCGGACACGCCGGTGAAAACGACCAGCGCATCACGCGGAATCTGCACGTCGACGTTTTTCAGATTGTGTTCGCGAGCGCCGCGCACGCGCACGAAGCCGGTGAATGCGGGGGCGTCGGAAGAGGGCGGTGTCGAGCGAGGTTTGTTGCGGATGGCGTCCATATCGATGAGTAGCGGATAAGCGTGGCCCGGCGAATCGGGCGAACGATTGTGAGGCTGCACGGAACATGCCCGACGATGAAATGGCGATGATGCCAGTGAAGGCGAGGCGCGCGCACCCCAGTGAACCCAGCAATCGCCGCCTATCATTGAAGCGACTATCCGCGCCCAGAGTGCGGTGGATAACGGACGCGCCACGACTGGCGCGGAAGATGGCAGTCTTCGTCCTTCAGAGAGTTCGCCATGGAAAACGCTGTGTACTGGAAAGGTCGTCAGGTCGGAATCGAGTGTGACGGCCGGATTTTGTGGTTCTCTTCGGCGCCGCAGGAAGCGGTCGCGGCCTATGGCACTCAGCAGCCAGAGCCGGCGCGTGTGGAAGATTCCGTTGTGGCACGCAATCTCGGCACGACGGCGCAATTCGATCGGCCGGGTTTTCGTGGTTGAGTGGTAGCGCGGTTTGCTTGCACCTTGGCGTTGAGCGGACCTGGGAAAGCCCACGCAGAAAAACAAAAAGCCCAGTCGCAATGACTGGGCTTTTTGCTTGAATCTTGTGGTGCCGGAAAGAGGAATCGAACCCCCGACCTTCGCATTACGAATGCGCTGCTCTACCGTCTGAGCTATTCCGGCATCAGGAGAAACGAGATTATAGGGACTTCTTTATCGGCTTGGCAAGCCCCTGCACTCACTTTTTTGTTTCGAGATGGTAGCGGGTAACCCGGTCGACCTCGTTCTTCGAACCGAGGAACACTGCCACGCGCTCGTGCAGGCTTTTCGGCTGAATGTCCAGAATGCGCTTCTCGCCGTTGGTCGCGGCGCCGCCCGCCTGCTCGACGATGAACGCCATCGGATTCGCTTCGTACATGAGGCGCAGCTTGCCCGGCTTGTCCGGCGTGCGCTTGTCGGCCGGATACATGAAGATGCCGCCGCGATTCAGGATACGGTGCACGTCCGCCACCATCGACGCGATCCAGCGCATGTTGAAGTCGCTTTGGCGCGAACCGTCCTTGCCAGCCTTCAACTCGCCAATGTACTGCTCGACCGGCGGGTACCAGTGGCGCTCGTTCGAAGCGTTGATCGCATATTCACGCGTTTCGACCGGAATGCGCATGTCGCTTTGCGTGAGCACCCACGAGCCGAGCTCCCGGTCGAGCGTGAAGCAGTTCACGCCGTTGCCGGTGGTCAGCACCAGCACGGTTTGCGGTCCGTAGACCGCATAGCCCGCGGCGACCTGCTGCGTGCCCGGCTGCAGGAATGACTGTTCGGTGGGCTGTTGACCGTCCGGGCAGCGCAGCACGGAGAAGATCGTGCCGATCGACACATTGACGTCGATGTTCGACGAGCCGTCGAGCGGATCGAACACGAGCAGGTATTCGCCCTTCGGATAGTTCGCCGGGATCGGGAAGAACTGTTCCATTTCCTCGGACGCCATGCCGGCAAGGTTGCCGCCCCATTCATTCGCTTCGAGCAGGATTTCGTTCGACAGGATGTCGAGCTTCTTCTGCACTTCGCCTTGAACGTTCTCGCTGCCCGCTGTGCCGAGCGCATCGCCCAGCGCGCCCTTGCTGACGTGGTAGCTGATCGCTTTGCACGCACGCGCAACGACTTCGATCAAAAGGCGCAGATCGGCCGGCAGGTTGTTGGTTTCGCGCTGCTGCTCGATCAGGTACTTCGTGAGAGTGGTACGACGTTGCAAAGCCATGCTGTACTCCGGGAAGGCTTGAGGAATATTTCGATTTTAACCGTTCGTTGTGTCGCTTCCGTGCTTTTACGCGAGAACCGTGTATGGCGACGCCGCCGGGGTACGCCGGTGCGGCTGAAATTCAGGCTTTGCGACGCGCCTTGCCGGCCGTGAGCTTGCCGCTCACGCTCGCCGCAAGCGCTGCGGCGCGGGCGTGTTCGGTCGAAACCTTCGGCATTTTCGGTCGGTCCGCCTTCGGCATGGGTTCGATCTCGCGTTCGATCTGTTCGCCGGCCGCCGCGGTGGCGACGCGCAGGTCGTAGGCGATTTGCAGGTTGAGCCAGAACTGCGCGCTCGCGCCGAAGTAGCGCTCGAGCCGCAGCGCTGTGTCGGCCGAAACGGCGCGCTTACCGCGCACCACGTCGTTGATGCGCGGCGCCGGTACGCGCAGCGCAAGCGCGAGCGCGTTGACGGACATGCCGAGCGGTTCTAGGAACTCGCTGCGCAGAACCTCGCCCGGATGGATTTCCGGGATGCTGTCGCCGGTGTCGATGTCCGAGAAATCGATGCTGTCCAGATCGGAGCGTTTGATGACCATACCGGTCTCCCAATAATCAGTGATAGTCGACAATTTCGACATTCAGCGCCTCCCCGTCGACGAAATGAAAACAGATGCGCCATTGCGCATTGATTCGAATACTCCACTGCCCGCTGCGTTGGCCTTGCAGCGCTTCCAGACGGTTGCCCGGCGGCGCATGCAGGTCGCGGATGGACTCCGCGGCGTCGATCATGAACAGCTTGCGGCGCGCGAGCGCCTGCATGTGAAGCGGCAATGAGTACACGAACTTGCCCTGAAAGATTCTCGCCGTAGCTTTGTCGCCGAATGTCGTGATCATGGGATGATATAACGCGATGCGTTAAACGTAAACCGTTAAGTGAATACGTTTACTTTCACCCCGTCGGCGCGAGTCGAACAGTCGTCCAGATGGCTAACGTTATTGCGGCGCGCGGCCGCGTCGTGCCTCCAAAACAATGCAGGGCGAAAAAAAGCCGGCAACACGTGCCGGCTTTTCGATGCGACAAAGGCGCTCAGACGGGCATCACGCCAACGCTTTCTCCACGATCTCGCGCACATCACGCGATTTCACCTGGGACGCCACTTTTTCCAGCGCCGCGCGCATGCCGTCGCGCAGCGTCGGCGTGAAGCGGCGCCACAGTTCCAGCGAGCGGGCGAGGCGAGCGGCCACTTGCGGATTGATGGCGTCGAGCGCGATCACCTGATCGGCCCAGAACGCGTAGCCCGAACCGTCTTCGGCATGGAACTGCGCCGGATTCGCCGCGCAGAAGCTGAAAATCAGCGAGCGTGCGCGGTTCGGGTTCTTCAGGTTGAAAGCCGGATGCGCCATCAGCTTGCGCACGATGTCGATCACCGGACGTTGCGCGCTGCCTCGCTGCGTGGCCTGCAAGGCGAACCACTTGTCGATGACGAGCGGCTCCTTTTCGAAGCGCCGGTAGAAGTCGTCCAACGCCTGCTGCGCCTCGGCGCTGCCGCCATTCGCCGCCGATGCATTGAGCAACGCGGAGAGCGCCGCCGAGCGGTCGGTCATGTTGTTCGCCGCATCGTATTGCGCGGACGCGAGGCGCACGGCCTCGGCCGGATCGTCCAGTTCCGCGAGGTACGACAGCGCGAGATTCTTCAGCGCGCGATGGCCTGATGCCTCTGGCGTGGCTTCGTACGCGCCCGGCGTGCGGTGCTGCTCGTACACCTTGAGCCAGTCGCTCTTGAGCGCGTTAGCGAGACGCTTGCGCACGAACTGCCGCGCGGCGTGCACGGCAGCCGGATTCGATTCGGCCATCTGCTCAGCCAGGTACGCTTCCGAAGGCAGCATCAACGCGAGTTCGCGGAACGAAGGCGAGAGCGTTTCGTCGGTCAGCACGCGCGCGAACGCGGCGACCACGGAGTCGTCGAGTTGCAGCGGCACGCCGGTGGCGGCGCGTCCGGCGAGCGTGAGCAGCTCGCGCGTGGCGAGCCGCTGGCCGGCTTCCCAGCGGTTGAACGGATCGCTGTCGTGGGCGAGCAGGAACGCGAGCTGTTCCGCCGAGTAGTCGTATTCGACGATCACCGGCGCCGAGAAATTACGCAGCAGCGAAGGCAACGGCTCCTGCGCCACGTTGACGAACGTAAAGGTCTGCTCGGTCTGCGTGAATTCGAGTACGCGCGTGGTAGAGGCCGAGGCCGTGTTTTCGCCTTGCAATTGCAGCGGCAGGTCGCGGCCGTCCTTGCCGATCAGACCGATCGCGAACGGAATCAGCAGCGGACCCTTTTGCGTTTCGCGCGCGGCCGGCACGCCTTCGCCGTAGCCTTGCGTGAGCGTCACGCTGTAGCGTTGCTGCGCGGCGTCGTAGTGCGTGCGCACGGACACGCGCGGCGTGCCGGCCTGGCTATACCAGCGCTCGAACTGCGCGAGATCGCGGCCATTCGCGTCGGCGAGCGCGTGACGGAAATCGTCGCAGGTCACGGCCTGGCCGTCATGACGCTTGAAGTACAGGTCCATGCCCTTGCGGAATCCGTCGCGGCCGAACAGCGTCTGATACATCCGCACGACTTCCGAGCCTTTCTCGTAGACGGTCATCGTGTAGAAGTTGTTGATCTCGACGTAACTTTCCGGGCGCACCGGATGCGCCATCGGACCCGCGTCTTCGGCGAACTGCATCTGGCGCAGCACGCGCACGTCCTCGATGCGCTTGGTGGCGCGCGCGGCTTCGTCGCTGCTGTTGGTCTGGCCGCCCGCCATGTCGGCCGAGAACTCCTGATCGCGGAACACCGTCAGGCCTTCTTTCAGGCTCAGCTGGAACCAGTCGCGGCAGGTCACGCGGTTGCCGGTCCAGTTGTGGAAATACTCGTGGCCGACCACGGCCTCGATGTTTGCGAAGTCTGTGTCGGTCGCGGTTTCGGGGTTCGCCAGCACGTACTTCGTGTTGAAGATGTTGAGCCCCTTGTTCTCCATCGCGCCCATGTTGAAGTCGCTCACCGCGACGATCATGAAGCGGTCCAGATCGAGTTCGAGCCCGAAGCGTTCCTCGTCCCAGCGGATCGAATGGATCAGCGAATCCATCGCGTGACGGGTCTTGTCGAGGTCGTGCGGTTCGACCCACACCTGCAGCAGCTTCTCCTTGCCCGAGCCGCTCTTCACGCGCTCTTCCAGTGCGACCAGCTTGCCGGCGACCAGTGCGAACAGATAGCTCGGCTTTCTGAACGGATCCTCCCAGCGGGCGAAGTGGCGGCCGTCCGGCAAATCGCCTTCTTCGAGCAGGTTGCCGTTCGACAGCAGCACCGGGTAATCAGCCTTGCTGGCGCGCAACGTGACCGTGAAGGTCGCCATCACGTCCGGACGGTCGAGGAAGTAAGTGATGCGGCGAAAGCCCTCGGCCTCGCACTGCGTGAAGAAGTTGCCGCCCGACACGTAAAGGCCCGACAGCGTCGTGTTCTCAACCGGATTGCAGAGGCTCGTGAGCGTCAGTTCGAACTGATCCGGCACGTTATCGAGCAGCAGGCCGTGTTCGTGCGCGTGGGCGTTGGCGAACGGCTGGCCGTCGATCTCGGCGCTGACGAACTCCAGTTGTTCGCCCATCAGTTCCAGGTGCGCGGCGCGCGACGCCTCCGGATTGCGGCGCACGCGCATCGTGTTCCGCACAACCGTGCGTTCGGGGACCAGATCGAACTCCAGCGCGACGGTGTCGATCAGGAAGGCGGGCGGCGCGTAGTCGGCGCGGCGAATCACATTGGGCGTTGCGGTATCGGCCATGGCGTTCTGTAGTGTTGGAACTCGAGTCGGCGGGCGCGCTTCTGGCGTGCGGGCCGGGCATGTCGAGCCATTGTACAAAGCCTCGGCGAATTGTGCGGAGCGAACTTTTTACCGAGTTGCCTGGTCAGCGTATTATCGGGCGCCCGCGTGCGGGAAAGCCTGTGCGTCGACGAGGCCGGGTTTGACGGACAATACAAAGGCAACTCAGAAGCTTCACGAGGTAGACCATGAAAATCGATCGATGGACCCGTCGCGCCACGCTGCTAATAGCCGCGCTGACGGCGCTGCTTTCCGGCTGCACGACCTACGTCACCACCCAGGTCACGGCCTTCTCCGACTGGAGCGGTAGCGACGCCACCCGAACCTATGCGTTCACGCGAGCAGCCGACCAGCAGAATAATCTCGAACTCAGCACCTACGAGCGCTTCGTCGCGAACGAACTCGCCACGCATTCGTTCCGTCAGGTGGACAGTGCTCAGGCGCGCTATCTGGTCGGACTCTCGTATGGGATCCGTTCGGACATGGTGACGGTCTCAGAGCCGGTGTATTACAACCCGTGGCCGGCGCCGTACTGGGGCTATGGCCGGCCGTTCGATCCGTGGGGCCCGTGGGGCGCATTCCCGACCAGTTACGTGAACCAGAGCTATCCGATCTTCACGCACCTGCTGGGCGTGCGGATCACCGAGCGGGCGAGCGGCAAGGAGGTCTACAACGTGACGGCGCGCAACTCAGGCGGCGAGTCGTCGCTGGTTCGGGCCATGCCGTACCTGGCGCGTAGCGCGCTGGCCGATTTCCCGCTCGGCAACGGCGTGGTTCATACGGTGAAGATTCCGGTCGACAAGAGCGGCGGGGCATCGAACGAAATGGTGGCGACCGGTACGGCGCCCGCCGCCGTGCCGGTGCCGGCGTCCGGTGCGAAGATCGTTCAGTAAATAGTACCTGGCTGGCGGCGCGCGTCGAAACCGTCGTCGGCGGCGGCAAGCAAACGGCCCGACAGGTCACCCTGCCGGGCCGTTCCGTTTTTCAGCGCCGAAGAAAGCGCGAAGCTCCGCGTCCGATACCGGATTCCGGCATCGCGCTACCGCAATATGCATCTCATAAAAGGCGGACTCGAGTCGGCCATGCGTCGCGCATTTCAGATTGAGGCTGGCTAACAACGCAAGCGCCTTCTCATGTGAAACACTTTTTAAGAAAGTAAATTGAAAGTATTAGTGCATTTCGGCCGAATACTTCCGTGGCCGGATCGGCGGCAAGCCGCGCTGCCAATGGGCAGCGGGTCCGTTCGCAAATCGGGAAATGGTGCCGGAGGCCCATGCCATCGCTGTTCAGCCGGGCGTCGCATGAGAGATACGGATACAGATGGATACGTCTTTTGTGGCTGATTTATCCCAGAATATTCAGTATGATTCCGGCGACCACAGGGGGCCCGAGACAATCCTTCAGACTAATTGGCAGAGGCGCCTAAATAATCGGGGCCAAGTGCCGTTAAATCGCTGAACCCTATATAAGAAGATTGGATTGACCCCGGCTGGAGATTGCCGGTCCGCGCGGCGCGTACACGCTGTGACGGTGCCGTATTCCGTCAGGCGCTTCAGCCTCTCCTCGCTTCTACGCGCGAACACCGATATGCCCGATCTGTACTGGACCATTCCGGTCGCTCGCTGGTCTAGCTGGCCTGCTGCCGCATCTGCCGCACCCGATATCGGCTTCATCGAGCCGATCGTGCGGCGTCGTCTGAGCACTCTGTCCAGAGTGGCGCTGAAGGTTGCGCACGATTGTGTCGCCAAGGACGCGGCGCGGGTCGTGTTCGCTTCGCGCCACGGCGAATTGCGGCGCACCACGGATATCCTGCGCGCCATCAGCGCGGGCGAGCCGGTGTCGCCGACCGCGTTCAGCCTATCGGTGCTCAACGCCATGACCGGTATATTCGGCATTGCCCGCGGCGACCGCTCTGCGGCGAGTGCGATCTCGGCCGGCGCGGAAACGCTCGGTTACGCGCTGCTGGAAGCGCACGCGCAATACGCCACGCAGCCGGATTCGCCGCTGCTGCTGGTGTACGCCGACGAACCGGCCGATCCGGCGTACGGCACGATCGAAGACGAAGTGCAGGGCGGCGCGATCGCGATCCTGCTCGATAGCGAAACGGCGACGGGCGAGCTGGTATGCACGGTGTCGCGCGCGGACCAGACAGAATCCGCGCCGGCGAACGAAATCAGCGCAGGCGCCGCCGCCTCGGAAGCCCTCTTCGCGACTCAAAGCCAGGCGCTGCAGCACTGTCTGGAAACCGGCCTGCCCACCGCCTGGCAAAACGCCGGCGCCACCTGGCATTGGAGTTGGCATGACCGCGCGGCTTGATTACTTCTGGCGATTCTGCGCGACCGGCATGGCCTTCGTGGTCTTCGGCGTGTGCGGCGTGCTGTTCTCGGTGGTGGTATTTCCGCTCGCATGGGTGTGGCCGCACCGCGCCTCGCGCCAATTCGCGGTGACGAGCGTGATTCACTGGTTTTTCCGCGCGCTCGTCGCGGTATTGCAACGCATCGGCGTGATGGAACTCGAGGTGTCGGGCGTGCAGGCGTTGCGCGCTGGCGGCCCGGCGATCGTGGTCGCGAATCACCCGACCTATCTCGACGTGATGGTGCTACTGTCGCTCACGCCGCATGCCTGCTGCGTGGTGAAAAACGCGCACTGGAGCAACCCGTGTTTTTGGGGCATCGTGCGCTCGGCGGAGTACGTCAGCAATGCCGATCCCGCGGAACTCGTCGAGGCCGGCGCGAAGCAACTGGCCGCAGGCTATACCATGATCATTTTTCCGGAAGGCACGCGCAGCCCTGCGCCGAACCGGCTGCATGCGTTTTCGCGCGGTTTCGCGCACATGGCGCTGAAGGTCGGCGCGCCGATCGTCCCAGTGCTGATGGATTGCGACCCGCCCGCATTCACCAAGCAGATGCGCTGGTACGACGTGCCGGCGCGCGCGTTCAGAATTCGCGTGAACGTGCTCGAACCGCTCGGCGTCGACCAACTCGCGGCCCATGACACTCCACCGGCTCTCGCGGCGCGCAGCGTGACGAGCGCCGTCGAAGCACACATTACTCAGCACCTGTTCGATTATGGATTCTTTAAAACTGGAAATTAAACAGCTCCTGATCGAAGCTCTCGATCTGGAAGACCTGAGCCCGGACGATATCGACGACGATGCACCGTTGTTCGATACCGACGGCATCGGTCTCGATTCGATCGATGCGCTCGAAATCGGCATTGTGCTGCGCAAACAATACCAACTGACCATCGCGGCGAACGACGAGCGCACCCGCGAACACTTCCGCTCGATCAGCACGCTGGCGGCGCTGGTGGCGAGCCAGCGCGAAGCGGTGCACGCTGTGAACGAAACAACCAGAAAGGGGGAGTAAATCGTGTCCGAGGCAGAGATTCTGGAGCGCATCCGCGCCATCTTCAAAGAGAACTTCGCAATCGAGCCCGAGCGTGTCACGCCCGAAGCGCATCTGTTCGAAGACCTCGATCTCGACAGCATCGACGCCGTCGACCTCGCGATCAAGCTGCAGGAAATGACCGGACGCCGCATCAAGCCGGAAGAGTTCAAGTCGGTGCGCACGGTCGGCGACGTGATCGGTGCGGTCGAATCGCTGCTGGCGGCACAAGGCTGATGCCCGCCGTGCGCTCGCGAACGCAAGCGGCGGCGGATCGGGCCGCCGATGCCTCGCCCGGCACTGAGCGCCACCTGGGCAAAACCGTCGTGCAGGTGCTGTTGAAGCTCGCGTACCCCGCGCTGATTCTGTGCGCGTGGAAATGGGACACGCCGCGCTACGTCGGCTGCATGCTGTTTGCGATCCTGTGGCTGCAGCGCTGGGCCGGCAGCGGCCCGGTCGCGACCTCGCTGCGGCGGCTCTCCACGATCGACTGGACCGTGGTCGGTTTGCTGAGTTGCGCTTCGGCGGCAATCGTGTTGACCAATAGCGAGCTGCTGTTGCGTCTTTATCCGTCGCTCGTCAATCTGGGGTTGCTGATCGCGTTCGGGGCGACGCTCGTGCGCGGGCCGTCGATGATCGAAAAATTCGCGCGCCTCGGCAATCCGAACCTGCCGCCGGGCGCGGTGCGCCATACGCTGCGCGTGACCCAGGTGTGGTGCGCGTTCTTCGCGCTGAACGGCGTGTTTTCCGCTTATACGGCGCTGTACTGGAGCCGGGCGAGCTGGTCGCTCTATAACGGCGCGATCGCCTATGTGCTGATCGGCGTGCTGCTGGTGGCCGAGGTCATCTGGCGTTATCTGGTCGTGCTGCCGCGCGCCGCGCGTTCGGAGGCGGCATGATCGCGTTGCATGATCTGTTGTCGGTGGCCGCTGAGACTGCCGCGCTGTCTGCACCCGTATGCCGGGACGGTGCCACGGTGCTCGATCGCGCGGCGTTTCGCGCGCGCGTCGCTGCGCTGATCGCGCTCGTGCAAACTCAGAACGCGCAACGCTACGCGCTGTGCATCGACGATCCGTTCGATTTCGCCTGCGCGCTCTTTGCGATATTCGCGTGCCGCAAGGAGCCGGTGATTCCGGCCAATTCGACGCCTGGCTATCTTGCCGATCTCGCCGACGCGTATGAAGTCGTGCTGACTGATGCGGATTTGCCGCCGTTTGCGTTTACTGTCGGAGCCGACGCCGGTGTCAACGCCGAAGCCAATGCCGACGAGGACTTCAACGCAGGAACGGACGACAACGCCGGCGCCAACACCAACGCCGAAGCCGCTCCAGCGCACACGTCCCGCGCCGCTTACCCGATCGACCCACAAGCCCCGCTCACGCTTTACACCTCAGGCAGCAGCGGCCGCCCCAAGCCGATCCGCAAGACGCTCGCGCAATTCAACGCCGAAGTGCACACGCTTGAAAAGCAGTGGGGCGCGCTAGTCGGCGACGCGACGATGCTCGCGAGCGTGCCGCATCACCACATCTACGGTTTGCTGTTTCGCGTGCTCTGGCCGCTCGCAGCCGGCCGTGCGTTCGACCGCGCGGTCAGCATTGAGCCTTTGCATCTGCAGGCGCAGATCGAACGATGCGGCGCAGCGGTGATCGTTTCAACACCCGCACAACTGTCGCGCTGGCCCGCGCTGCCCGGTTTCGCCGACCTGACGCCGGCGCCGCGCGCATTTTTCTCGTCGGGCGGTCCGCTCGCGTTCGAAGCCGCGCAGGAATACGCCGCAGCCTACGGCGCCGCGCCGCTCGAAATTTACGGCAGCACGGAAACCGGTGGCATCGCGTGGCGGCGTCAGGATCAGACCGATGCGTGGCAACCGGTGTCCGGCATCGAAGTGCGCCGCGACGAAGACGGCGCGTTGAACGTCCGCTCGCCGCATCTCGATCACGCCGGCTGGCACCGCACTGACGACAAAATCTCCTTCGACGCCGAAGGCCGTTTCCGTCTGCAAGGCCGGCTCGACCGCGTGCTCAAGCTCGACGGCAAACGCGTGTCGCTGCCGGAACTGGAAGCGCGCCTCGCGCTGCATCCGTATGTGGCGCAAGCGGCGCTCGTGCCGCTGGAGGGCGCCTCGCGCGAGCGCGTCGGCGCCGTCGTGGCGCTGACCGAAGCGGGCGGCGCGGCCTTGCGCGACGAAGGCCGCGTGGCGCTCGCGAAAGTGCTGCGCCGGCATCTCGCCGAATATTTCGACGTCGTGGTGCTGCCGCGCCACTGGCGTTTTCGCGTCACGCTGCCGTTCGACGCGCGCGGCAAACTGCCGGTGGCCGCCGTGGCGGCCGCGTTCGAACCGCGCGTCGAAGGCATGGAAGTGCTGGCCGAAGCGCGCAGCGGTGACACGCTGCACTATGAGTTGCGCGTGCCGTCGACGCTCGCGCATTTCGCCGGCCACTTTCCCGGCCTGCCGATTCTGCCCGGCGTCGTCCAGGTCGATTGGGCGATGCGGCTGGCCGCCGAGCACGTGCCGGCCGTGCGCGCGGTGGCGTCGATCGATCGTCTGAAATTCATGGCGCCGGTATCGCCGGGCGCGGTGCTCAAGCTCACGCTCGCTCACGACGCAACCCGCCGGCGCGTGCAGTTCGCGTACCGCGTGAACGGCCGTGACTGCGCGTCCGGCGTGATCGTCTACGGGGAGGCCGCGTGATGAGCTTCTCCCCGTGCATCGTCATTCCGATCTACAACCATAAGGACGCGATCGGCGCGACCGTCGCGCATCTGGCGGTTCACGGCCTGCCGTTTTTCGTCGTCGATGATGGCAGCGACGAGGCGACCCAGCAGGTGCTCGCCGCGCTCGCGCAGCAGTACGCCGGGCAGCTCACGCTATTGCGCCTGCCGGTCAACGGCGGCAAAGGCGCGGCGGTGATGGCGGGGCTGCGCGCCGCGCGCAAGGCGGGCTACACGCACGCGTTGCAGATCGACGCCGACGGCCAGCACGACGCCACCGACGTGCCGCGTTTCATCGAAGCGGCTCGCGCCGAACCGGGCGCGGTGATCCTCGGCCGCCCGATCTACGACGAGAGCGTGCCGAAAGCGCGCCTCTACGGCCGTTATCTGACGCACGTGTGGGTGTGGATCGAAACGCTTTCGCTGACGATCCGCGACTCGATGTGCGGCTTTCGCCTCTATCCGCTGGCGCTCGCCTGCAATCTGATCGACAGCGTGCAACTGCCCACGCGCATGGACTTCGACATCGAGATCCTCGTGCGTCTGTATTGGCGGCGCGCGGCGTTTCGTTCGATTCCGACGCGCGTCACCTACGCAAGCGACGGCGTCTCGCACTTCGACGTGCTGTGGGACAACGTGCGTATCAGCCGCAGTCATACGCGGCTCGTGTTCGGCATGCTGTGGCGTCTGCCGATGCTGCTCGCGCACAAGGTGATGCCGCGTCGCTCTGCACTTGCGGACGGGCAGGGCAAAGAGAACGAACAGGACTGGTGGCGCATCGCCGAACGCGGTAGCCATCTCGGCATGTCGCTGCTCGCGCTCAGTTGCAAGCTGTTTGGCCGACGCTTCACCGCGCTGTGGCTGCATCCGATCGTCGCGTATTTTCTGCTGACGGGGCGTGCCGCGCGCGAGGCTTCGAGTAACTACTTCAAGCATCTCGGCGAGGCTGCGCCGCACGGCGACACGCCGCGTCCTGGCTGGCTGTCCGCGTATCGCCATATGCTGGCGTTCGCGCAATCAGGCTTCGACAAACTCGCGGCATGGTCGGGCCGCGTGAACAACGCCGATGTCAAATTCGAAGATCCTTCGGCATTCGAAGCGTTGGTGGCGAGCGGCAAGGGCGCGCTCGTGATCGGCGCGCATCTCGGCAATCTGGAAATGACCCGCGCGCTCGCCGCGCAGGGCGCTTATGCGAAGGTCACGGCGGTCGTCTATACGGAGCACGCGCGCCGCTTCAATAGCGTGCTGGCCTCGGCCAATAGCGAGTTCGCGAAGCATCTGCTCGAAGTCAGCGACTTCGGCCCCGAGACCGCGATGATGATGCAGGAGCGTGTCGATTCTGGCGAACTGCTGGTGATCGTCGGCGACCGCGTGCCCGCGCACGAAGCGGGCCGCACGACTGAAGCGCAATTTCTCGGCTCGACCGCGCCGTTCGCGCAGGGTCCGTATGTGCTCGCGCATGCGCTGGGCTGTCCGGTCTATTTGTTCTTCTGTCTGAAAGAGCGCGACGGCTACCGTCTGTATTTCGAACCGTTCGCCGAGCGCATCGAACTGCCGCGCCGCGAACGCGCGCAGCATCTCGCCGCGTGGGCGCAGCGCTATGCCGTGCGTCTTGAACATTATTGCCGCAAGGCCCCTTATCAATGGTTCAACTTCTTCGATTTCTGGGCCAGCCCCAAGCGAGGCGCGAATGGCCGAACATGATCTGATCGATGTGCCGAATGCAGGCGCGAACGTGAACAACGCGGCAGTCGTGATCGGCGGCCGCAAGCTGACGATCGAAGAGGTCGTAGCGATTGCACAGCACCGCGCGCCGGTCGCCTTGAGCGACGACCCGGCGTGGCGCGCACGTATCCAGCGCGGCGCGGATTTTCTGCGTCGGCATCTGGCCGCGGGCGCGACTGTGTACGGCGTCAACACCGGTTACGGCGACGCCTGCGTGGTCGACGTGCCGATGGAGCTGGTCGAAGCGTTGCCGCTGCAACTCACGCGCTATCACGGCTGCGGCATGGGCCAGTATCTCGACGACGCGCAAACACTCGCGGTGATCGCCGCGCGGCTCAACTCGCTCGCTTATGGTTTTTCCGGCGTGCGTCCCGTGTTGCTCGAACGTCTGGCCGATCTGGTCAATCACCGTGTGTTGCCGCGGATTCCGTCGGAAGGCTCGGTCGGCGCGAGCGGCGATCTCACGCCGCTCTCGTATGTGGCCGCCGCGCTCGCGGGCGAACGCGACGTGATGTTTGAAGGGCATCTGCGTGACGTGCGCGAAGTGTGGAACGAACTCGGTCACGCACCGCTCACGCTCGCGCCGAAAGAAGGGCTCGCGCTGATGAATGGCACGGCGGTGATGACGGGTCTCGCCTGTCTCGCGTTTGCGCGCGCCGATCATCTGACGCGGCTCACCGCGCGCCTGACGGCGCTGTGCACCGTCGCGCTCGACGGCCGCGCGGCGCACTTCGACGCGATGCTCTTCGAAGTGAAGCCGCATGCCGGCCAGGCCGAAGCCGCGGCATGGATTCGCGACGACCTGTCCGGCCGCGACGATACGCCGGGCCATCGTCTGCAGGACCGTTATTCGATTCGCTGCGCGCCGCACGTGATCGGCGTGGCGCGCGACGCGCTCTCGTGGGTGCGCCGCGATGTCGAGAACGAACTGAACAGCGCGAACGACAACCCGCTGATCGATCCGGACAACGAACGCGTACTGCACGGCGGCAACTTCTACGGCGGCCATATCGCGTTCGCGATGGACTCGCTGAAGGTCGCCGTCGCGAATCTCGCCGATCTGATGGACCGGCAACTCGCGCTCCTGGTCGACGTGAATTTCAACAACGGCTTGCCGCGCAATCTGTCGGGCGCCCCGCCCGCGCGCGCCGCGATCAATCATGGTTTCAAGGCGGTGCAGATTTCGTCGTCCGCGTGGACCGCTGAGGCCTTGAAGAACACGATGCCCGCCAGCGTCTTTTCGCGTTCCACCGAGGCGCACAATCAGGACAAGGTCAGCATGGGCACGATCGCCGCGCGCGACTGCCTGCGCGTGCTGGAATTGACCGAGCAGGTTGCCGCCGCGCATACGCTCGCGACGGTGCAAGCCGCGCGTCTGCGCTTGAAGATCGACAGCGCGACGCCGGTACCGGCGCCGCTGCAGGCGTTCATCGACAGCGTGGGCGCGCAGTCGCCGTTCGTCGACGAAGACCGTGCGCTCGAACACGAACTGCGTGCACTGACCGCGCGTATCGCCGCATGCGATCTGGTGAGCCACTATCGCGGAGGATCGAGCGCATGACCGGTTCCCGCAAAGTGCTGAGCGCGAGCGCGACGGTGGAAGTGCCGTTCCACGATGTCGACGCGATGAACGTCTGTTGGCACGGCCACTATCTGAAGTACTTCGAGATCGGCCGCGCGGCGCTGTTGCGCGCGTTCGACTACGACTATCGTGAGATGCAGGCTTCGGGTTATTTGTGGCCGATCGTGGAAGCGCATCTCAAGTACGTGAAGCCGGCCACCTACGGTCAGCAGATCGAAGTGCGCACGCAACTGCTCGAACACGAAAACCGCCTGAAAATAGGCTATGAAATCCTCGATTGCGCGACCGGCACGCGACTGACCAAGGGCTATACGATCCAGGTCGCGGTCGATGCCGCCACTCAGGAGTTGCAGTTCGTCTCGCCGCCTGTCGTGTTCGAGAAGCTGGAGCGCGTATGGGGACAATGAATTTCCGTGCCGTTGTCGTGGGCACGTTGAGCGCATTGAGCGTGTTTGCCGCGACAGTCGTATCGACGGAACCCGCATCGGCCGCATCGACGAAAGAAGCCGCGCCCGGCAACCCCGCGCTCGTCTCGCAGATCGCCGCGCATCTCGCGCAAGCCAAGGGCGTGCGTGCGCAATTCACGCAGACGCAAACGCTCGCCGCGATGAAGCAGCCGCTCGTCAGCACCGGCTCGCTGCTGTTCTTCCGCGAACGCGGCGTGATCTGGCAAATCGACACGCCGTACAAAGCCACCTACGTGATCACCGATGCCGGCGTCGCCGAAGTCAACGCCAACGGTCAGCGCGTCACGGCTCACAGCGCGCAGGGCACGCGCGGCGTCGCGCAAGTTTCGAAGATGATGCGCGCGATGCTCGGCGGCGACCTGTCGGCGCTGTACTCGCAATTCGACGTGCAGGCCGAAGGCAGCGCCGCTCAATGGCGCATGCAACTGACGCCGAACCAGCCGCAGATCGCGCAGTCGATCAAAGGTCTGGAGATGAACGGCGGTGACTATCTACAGCGCTTGCGCATCACGCTCGCGAACGGCGACGTCACTCAACTCGAGTTCACGAAGAGCGCGGCCGTGACCGAACTCACCGCGGCTGAACGCGGTTTGCTCGGGGCGCCGTAATGGAGATGCTGCAACAGCGATCCGCGAAACAGACGTGGGGCATGCGCGCCGCGTGGCTGCTGCTCGCGCTCGTTGCGGCGTTGTATTGCGGCTGGCGGTTCATGGGACCGTCGCCGTTGCAAACCAATCTGCTTGCGCTGTTGCCTGCGACCGAGGCCGATCCGGTCGCCGAAAAGGCAGTCGATACGCTGGCGAGCGCGCTCGGCGACCGCACCGTTTTCCTCGTCACCAGCAACGACGACGCGCACGCGAAAGCCGCGGCGAAACAACTCGGCGCGTCGTTGCAAAAGAGCGGCGCGTTCGGTTCGGTGACGGCGGAGTTGCCGCCATTCGATCTGTCGCAGATCGCGTCGCTGTATATGCCGTATCGTTTCGGCTTGCTGGCACCGGCGGATCGCGCGGCGCTCGCGGGCGGCGCGGCCAACACCACGTTGCACGACACGCTGGCCCAGCGCATCTACAGCCCGTTACGCGGCGGACTCACCACGCCGCTCGCCGACGATCCGTTCGGCTGGCTCGAACACTGGCTCGGCGGCCTGCCGCTCGCTACGTCGAATCTCGAACTCGAAGACAACATGCTGGTTGCGCATCGCGGCGCCGCCACCAGCGTGTTGATCGTCGCGACGCTGCCGGGCTCCGCCTACGAAACGAAGACGCAGCACGCGGTGCTCGCGGCGCTCGCTCAAGGCGAAGGCGCGTTGAAGCAAGCGTTCCCCGATGTTTCGGTCGCGCGAACCGGCGCCGTCTTTTACGCGGAATCGGCACGCAGCGCGTCGGAACATGAAGTGCATCTGATCGGCGTCGCGTCGCTGTGCGGCATCGCGCTTCTGATGATGTGGGTGTTCCGCTCGCCGCGCCTGTTGTTACTCGGCTTCGTGTCGACCGCGCTCGGCATTGTCTGCGCGCTTGCGGTGACGATGCTGGTATTCGGCAAGCTGCATCTGTTGACGCTGGTGTTCGGCGCCAGCCTGATCGGCGAGGCCGTCGACTATTCGATTCAGTACTTCGTGGTGTATCTCGGCGCGCAGCGCGACTGGGATGCGCGGCGCGGCGCGCGCGCGGTGCGTCCCGCGTTGAGTGTGGCGCTCGCCACGAGCCTGCTCGGCTACGCGATTCTCACGTGGGTGCCGTTTCCCGCGCTCAAGCAGATCGCCTGCTTCGCGATTGCCGGTATCACGACGGCGTTCGCCTCCGTGCTGTGGCTGCTGCCCGCGCTGCTCACGCGCGCGCCCAAACGCAGCCCCAAGCGTGTATTTGCAGGCGCGGCGCGCGTGCTGACGGTGTGGCATCGCACGATCGGCGGCAAGCGGGCGTGGTTCGTGGCCGCGCTGTTGCTGCTGCTGGCGATTCCCGGCTGGCTGCGTCTGACCAGCGACGACGATATCCATTTGCTGATCCAGCGCGATCCCGCGCTCGTCGCGCAGGAGGACAAGGTGCGTGAGGCAGTCGGCGTGGATAACAGCGCGCAGTTTTTCGTCGTGCGCGGCGAGACGCCGGAACTCGTTTTGCAACGCGCCGAAGCGTTGGGCACGAAGCTGGATGCATTGAACGGCACCGCGAACAAGGTCGGCAGCTATCAGTCGGTCGCGCAGTTCGTGCCGTCCGCGAAACAGCAGAATGAAGATCGTGCATTGCTCGCGCAGCACGTGTTCAACGACCGCGCCGCGTTGCGCGCCACGCTTCTGCAAGCCGGCTTCAAGGACGAAGTCGCCGATGCCTGGCTCGCCGCGTACGCCAAACCGCAAGCGCCGCTCACGATCGATAGGTGGCTCGCGGCGCCGTGGTCGCAACCGTACAAACATCTCTGGCTCGGCGAAGTCGATTCATCGACGAAAGCTTATGCCGCCGTCGTCATTCCGCAGGGCGTGACGCCGCGGAATGAACCCGCGCTGATCGCGACCGCGCAGGGCTTGACCGGGGTCGTGTTCGTCGACAAGGCCGCCAGCGTGTCGAAACTGTTCGGCGCGTATCGCGTGGATAGCGGCTGGTGGCTAGGCGGCGCGCTGGCACTCGTGCTCGTTCTGCTGATGTTGCGCTACCGTGTGCGCGGCGGTATCGCCGTGACCTTGCCGGTGCTGCTCGCCGTGGGCGTCACGCTCGCCGTATTCGGCTATGCGCACGTGCCGCTCAATCTGTTCAACTGGCTCGCGCTGATGCTCGTGCTCGGCGTGGGCGCAAACTATGCCGTGTTCCTGCGCGAAGGCTGCCTGCGCGCGGACGCGGATCTCGGCGCGGTGTGGACGGGCGTGCTGTTGTCGGCGGCCACCACGCTGTTGTCGTTCGGCATGCTCGGTATGAGCGCGATGCCCGCGCTGAAGAGTTTCGGCGCGACGCTCGCGCTCGGCATCGCCGTATCGGTATTGCTCGCGCCGATCGGCATGCCATCGGAATCAAGGAGGGCCGCATGAAAGCGCCATCAGTTTATTTGCACGCGCTCGGCATGATCAACGCGCTTGGCGGCGACCTCGACAGCATTGTCCCGGCGCTCGCCGTCGGCCGCTCGCCGGGTATGGCGAACGCGCACACGGGGATCGGCGAGGCGTTCGTCGGCAGCGTGCTCGCGCCGCTGGAGCTGGCGCCGCCCGCCGAACTCGCCCGTTACGACTGCCGCAATAACCGCTTGCTGCTCGCCGCGCTGACGCAGATCGCGCCCGCTGTCGACGCAGCGCGCGAGCGCTACGGCGCGCATCGCATCGGCGTGGTGCTCGGCACCAGCACGTCGGGTATCGAGGCCGCCGAAGCCGCGTTCGTCTATCAGGCGCAAGCGGGCGATCTGCCCGCGAACTTCAACTACCGGCAAATGGAAATCGGCACCGCCGCGCCGTTCGCCGCCGCCGCGCTCGGCCTGCATGGTCCGGCGTTCACCATCTCGACCGCGTGCACGTCGAGCGCGAAGGCCTTCGCGTCGGCGCGCCGGCTGCTGCAGTTGCAACTGTGCGACGCCGTCGTGGTGGGCGGCGTCGATTCGCTGTGCGAGCTGACGGTGCAGGGTTTCGCATCGCTTGAATCGACCAGCAACGTGCGCAGCAATCCGATGAGCCGCAATCGTTGCGGAATCAATGTCGGCGAAGGCGCGGCCGTGTTTCTCATGAGCCGCGACGAAGCAGCGGTGCGGCTCGCGGGCGTCGGTGAATCGAGCGACGCGCATCACATTTCATCGCCGGACCCGCGTGGCGTGGGCGGCGAACTCGCGTTGCGCGCGGCGCTCGCCGATGCGGGCATCGAACCGTCGGCGATCGGCTATGTGAATCTCCACGCCACCGCCACACGCAAGAACGACGAGATGGAAGCGGGTTTGATGGCGCGCGTGTTTCCGCAAGGCGTGCCGACGAGCGGCACCAAGCCGTTGACCGGCCACCAGCTCGGCGCGGCGGGCGCCACCGAACTCGGCTTCACGTGGCTTTCGCTGGCGCATGACAACGTGCCGCTGCCGCGGCATCTGTGGGACGGCGAGGCCGATCCCGCGCTGCCGGCGCTGGACCTGGTCGTTAGCGATCGCTTCATGCCGCAAGGCGGTGTGCAATACGCGATGAGCAACTCGTTTGCTTTCGGCGGCAGCAATGTCAGCCTTGTCCTTGCCCGATGAGTTGCCCGATGAGTTGCCCGATGAGCCACGCGATGAACCCGACGCCTACCGTTGACGAACTGGTCCAGCAGCCGATCGAAGCGATCATCCCGCATCGCGGCACCATGCTGCTGATCGACGCCGTGGACACGTTCAGCGAAGAAACGCTGACCGCGCGCGCCACGGTGCGCGCCGACACCTGGTATGCCGACGCGGACGGCGCGATGCCCGCGTGGATCGGCATCGAACTGATGGCGCAGGCGATCGCCGCACACGTCGCGTTACTGGCCATGCGCGGCGGCGGCCGCGCGCGGCCCGGCGTGCTGCTCGGCTCACGCAGCTACAAGGCATTGCAGCCCTCGTTCGCTGGCGGCGCGCAGTTGTCGATCCACGTTGTGGAACTGCTGCGCAGCGAAGAGGGCCACGGCGCCTACGAATGCACGATCCGGCACGGCGACGCGGGTTGCGCCGAAGCCGTCATCAAGGTTTTTCAACCGCGCGATTTTCAGTCATTCATCGAAGGGAGTTTCAGTTCATGAGCCGGCGTGTTCTCGTTACCGGCGCAAGCCGCGGCATCGGCCGCGCGATTGCGTACAAGTTGGCCGCCGACGGCTTCGCGGTGTCCGTGCATTGCCGCACGGGACGCAGTGAAGCGGACGCGGTTGCGACGGGCATCGCCGCGCAGGGCGGCACGGCGCGCGTGCTGCAGTTCGACGTGCGCGAGCGCGCCGTGTGCCGCGAAGTGCTCGAAGCGGACGTCGCGGCGCACGGCCCGTACTACGGCATCGTGTGCAGCGCGGGCGTGACGCGCGACGCCGCGTTCCCCGCGCTCACGGAAGAAGATTGGGACGTCGTGATCGAAACCGGTCTCGACTCGTTCTATAACGTCGTCCATCCGTTGACCATGCCGATGGTGCGCGCCCGCAAGGGCGGCCGCATCGTCACGATCGCTTCGGTGTCCGGCGTGATGGGCAACCGCGGCCAGGTCAACTACAGCGCGGCGAAGGCCGGCCTGATCGGCGCGAGCAAGGCGCTCGCCGTCGAACTGGCGTCGCGCAACATCACCGTCAATTGCGTCGCGCCGGGTCTGATCGAGACCGGCATGCTCGACGACATGCCGCTCGAGCAGGCGTTGAAGACGGTGCCGATGAACCGCGTCGGCCAGCCTGCCGAGGTGGCGTCCGTGGTCAGCTTCCTGATGTCGGATGCGGCCTCGTATGTCACGCGTCAGGTGATCGGCGTCAACGGCGGGATGATCTGATGAAGCGCGTCGTCATTACCGGCATGGGCGGCGTCACGGCGTTGGGCGATAGCTGGGACGTGATCGAAACGCGTTTGAAGAGCGGCGTGAACGCCGTGCGCCGCATGCCCGAGTGGGATTACTTTGAGTCGCTGCATACGCGGCTTGCGTGTCCGTTGCCGGGTTTCACGGCGCCCGCGCACTATCCGCGCAAGAAGACCCGCTCGATGGGGCCGGTGTCGATGTACTCGGTGCGCGCCAGCGAACTGGCGCTCGCCGACGCGGGCCTTGCCGACGACGCCACCATCAAGGACGGCCGCATGGGTGTCGCCTATGGTTCGTCGTCGGGCTCGGTGCAGCCGATCCGCGCGTTCGGCACGATGCTCGAAACCGGCTCGATGAGCGACGTCACATCGAACAGCTACGTGCAGATGATGCCGCATACGACTGCGGTCAACGTCAGCCTGTTCTGGGATCTGAAAGGGCGGATCATTCCGACCTCGTGCGCTTGCGCGTCGGGCAGTCAGGCGATCGGCTACGCGTATGAAGCGATCCAGAGCGGCAAGCAGATGCTGATGCTGGCCGGCGGCGCTGAGGAATTGTCGGGGCCGGCCGTCGCCGTGTTCGACACGCTATACGCCACCAGCACGCGCAACGATGAGCCGCATCTGACGCCGCGTCCGTTCGACGCCGCGCGCGACGGCCTCGTGGTCGGCGAAGGCGCGGCCACGCTGGTGCTCGAGGAATATGAGCACGCGGTGGCGCGCGGTGCGCGGATTCATGCGGAGATCGTCGGCTTCGGCTGCAATTCGGACGGCGCGCATATGACCCAGCCGACCGCCGAAACCATGGCGCTCGCGATGCAGCTCGCACTCAACGACGCCCAACTGCCGCCCGAAGCGATCGCGTACGTGAACGCGCACGGCACCTCGACGGATCGCGGCGACATCGCCGAAAGCCATGCGACCGCGCAGACCTTCGGCGCGCGCATGCCGATCAGCTCGCTCAAGAGCTATGTCGGCCACACGCTCGGCGCGTGCGGCGCGCTCGAAGCGTGGTGGACCATCGAGATGATGAAGCGCAACTGGTATGCGCCGACCTTGAACCTGGAGAACGTCGATCCGGCCTGCGCGCCGTTGGATTACATCGTCGGCACGGGGCGTGAGATCGACGCCGAATACGTGATGAGCAACAACTTCGCGTTCGGCGGCATCAACACGTCACTGATTTTCAGGCGCGTTCGATGAGCGTCGCGCTGCAACGCGTGGTCGTGACCGGCATGGGCATCGTGTCGTGTCTCGGCAATACGCTCGACGAAGTCTCCGCTGCCTTGCGCACCGGCCGCTCGCGTGTGGAGCGGGTCGATGCATGGCGGGAGCGCGGCTTCGGCTCGCAGGTGGCGGGCGTTGCGTCGGTCGCGCATGAGACGCCGTTCGAGCGCAAGCTCGAACGCTTCATGGGCGACACCGCGCGCTTCGCGTGTCATGCCGCGCGCACGGCGATCAGCGACGCCGGGCTCGACGCCACGCAGTTGCGTTCGCCGCTCGCCGGCACGGTGATCGGTTCGGGCGTCGGCACGATGTCCACTTACGACGCGGCCATGGCGATCGCGAATGCCCGCGGCGTCGACAAGGTGCCGCCGTACACGGTGCCGCATGCGATGAGCAGCACCGCGTCGGCCAATGTCGCGCAGGTGTTCGGGCTCGAAGGCGTCAGCTATTCGCCGTCGTCGGCATGCACGACTTCGGCGCTCGCGATCGGCCAGGCGATGCAACTGATTCAGACCGGCCGTCAGCAGATCGTGCTGGCCGGCGGCAGCGAGTCGCTGCACGACAACATGACGTTGATGTTCGACGCGATGGGCGCGTTATCGCGGCGCTTCAACGATACGCCGCAGAAGGCATCGCGCCCCTACGACACAGAGCGCGACGGTTTCGTGATCGCGTCCGGCGGCGGCGTGCTCGTGCTCGAAGCACTCGATCACGCGCTCGCGCGCGGCGCACGCATTTACGCGGAGCTCACCGGCTTCGGCGACTGCACGGACAGCGGCGGCATGGTCACGCCGCGCGCGGCGGGGATCGCGCGGGCCATGCGCGGCGCGCTGAACGAAGCGGGCAAGCGGCCCGACTACATCAACACGCACGCACCGTCGACGCCGCTCGGCGACCTCGAAGAACTGCACGCATTGAACGAGGTGTTCGGCGCGGCGTTCGACCATCGCCTGCCGGCGTTTTCGTCGACCAAGGGCATGACGGGCCATCCGCTCGGCGCATGCGGCGCGCACGAGGCGGTCTACACGCTGCTGATGATGCGCGACGGCTTCATCGCGGGCACGGCGGATATCGACACGCCGGAGCCGGCTCTCGACGGCATGCCGCTCGTGCGCACGACGCGCGACGCGCGCATCGGCACGGCGATGTCGGTGTCATACGGATTCGGCGGCAGTTGCGCGAGCCTGATGTTCGAAGCATGGCAGGGCGGCTGAAACGGCCGCGACTTTATAGAAACGAGGGCGATAACAATGAAAAGAGCAGGTGTACTGGGCGCGCTGGCAGTCATGGCGCTGACGCTGGCGGGTTGCGCCACGCAGGTGAAGTCGCTGCCGCTCGCCGCGGCCGGCGGCGAATCGCGCGGCAACGTGCCGGTGTATTTCGGCCAGCAGGACCACCCGGCGGTCAAGAGCCGCCAGGGCGACGTGTCGTACTCCGTGCGGATCGCGCGCAAGGTCGCCGGTCCCGACGACGCTTGCCACGAAGCGCTCGCCGAAGCCGTGCAGAAACTGCGCGCGGCGGCCAGCGAACGCCACGCCAATGCCGTGATCGATGTATCGACGCGTTTTCATAGCACCGAGAGCAACTCGTCGACCGAATTCACCTGCGGCGTTAGTCCGAGCGCCGCCGCGATCGCTGTAAGCGGTCAGCTCGTCGTGCTGGAATCGAACTGAGTCGAACCGGGTCGATTGAAATAGAACTCACAGAGCAACAACAACCACCAAGGAGTCTCAATGAAACGCCATCTGCTGTTTGCCGCATTGTTTGCATCGTTTGCCACGCTGAGCGCTGCGCCGGCTTTTGCCCGCGATACGGTCAGCTACTTTCCGGTCGAGCAGGCCTTGCAAAGCGAACCCGGCAAAGTGAGCGAAGACATCGGGCTGTATTTCGCGGGTCAGCGCCATCCGGCTGTCGTGAAGACGATGGGCGAATTCGCCACCAACAAGAAGACCAACGCGTTCGGCAAGAGCGATCTGCAAGCCTGCCAGCACGTTTTCCTCTCGGCGGTGATCGAGTTGCAGGAGCGCGCGCGCAAGGAAGGCGGCAACGCGGTGATCAACATCAAGAGCAACTACAAGAACGAATTGCGTGAGAGCGCCACCGAGTACACGTGCGGCGCGGGCGCGGTGGTTGCTGGCGTCGCGTTGACGGGCGAAGTGGTGACGCTGCGTAAGTAAGAGTGGGTCCGCGCAAGCCAGCGCGGAAAAGTACGTATGCGCGCGAGGCAGACAGGAAGGCGGCGTGCGCCGCCTCGCGCTGTTTTACCGCATCAGGCTCGCGCCTTGCTGCGCATTAACCGGCTTTAACCGCCGCGACATTGACCAGCGTTTCACGACGCTTGCCGGGTTGCGGATGGGTCAGGCCGAGCCGTTCGAGAAGACCGAAGTCTTTCGCGCGGCTCCACCAGAGGTAGGGCAGTGAGACGTTGCGCTCGCTGAAGTTGAAGCCGCCGCGGCGGATCATGTCGAGGTAGCCGTCGGCGCTCTTTTGCACGTGCATCGGATGACGGAACAGCAGCCGGATTACCCACGATTTGATGTATGCGTCGGTGGATTCGGCGAACAGCAGCACGCCGCCCGGTTTGAGCACGCGGCGGAACTCGGCGAGCGCGCGGTCCTGCTCGACGAGATGATGGAAGGTTTGATGGCAGAACACGATATCGGCGCTCGCGTCGGGTAGCGGCAAGTTCGCGCAGTCGCCGTGCAGCAGTTCGATATCTGCTAGCTTGTCGCGACAGGCGCTCGCTGCCTGAGCGGCGAGCGTCAACGACGGCTCGTGGAAGTCGATGCCGACAAGGCGGCGCGGCTTGAACGCCTCGGCGAGCAGACGGAAGGAAATGCCTTGGCCGCAGCCGACGTCGACGATCACCGGCGCCTCGGGCAAGGGCGTGTCGATCAGGCGTTTGAGGTCGTTGATCGCGACCCGCAGCACATGATGTTCCCAGGTGTAGGTACGCAGGAACCAGATCCCGAAAGCCGTTTCGGGCACGAAAGGCACACTGGATGTTTCGGATGGCGACACGCTGGGCTCCCCGGCGAAATGGCGTTATTACCACGCCCAAGGGTTTTCCTCCGGGGCGTCGAACGCAATTGTAACGAGACGTAAGGATGCAGCGAAACGCTGCTCCGGGCAAGCCAAACGATTGAGGCAAATTTGAGTACACATTCGTCAAAGCGCACGACCGTCGATGTCGTGATCATCGGTGCCGGACCGGCAGGCGCGGTTGCGGCGGCATTGCTGCGCAAGGCCGGGCGCTCCGTGCTGGTGCTGGAGCGCCAGCACTTTCCGCGCTTTTCCATTGGCGAGAGCCTGCTGCCGCAGAGCATGGCCTATCTCGAAGAGGCCGGCATGCTGCAGGCCGTGGTCGAAGCGGGCTTCCAGTACAAGAACGGCGCGCATTTCGTGTATCGCGACCAGTCGTCGGCGTTCGACTTCCGCGACAAGCATTCGCCGGGTTGGGGCACCACCTATCAGGTCGAGCGCGCGGTGTTCGACGATATTCTGATTCGCTGCGCGGCGGAGCAGGGCGCCGACGTGCGCTTCGGGCATACGGTGCGCGCGGTTCACCCCGGCGTTACGCCTTTGGTCGATGTGGTCGACGAAGCGGATCACGCCTATCAGATCGAAGCGCGTTTCGTGTTCGACGCTAGCGGCTTCGGCCGCGTGTTGCCGCGCCTGCTGAACCTCGAAGCGCCGACGCGCATGCCAACGCGCGCCGCGATCTTCACGCATGTGCAGGACGGCATTCCGGCCGGCGTGACCGATCGCAACAAGATCTGCGTGGCAACGCATCCCGAACACCGCGACGTGTGGTTCTGGATGATTCCGCTGGCGGGCGGACGTTCGTCGGTGGGGTGTGTCGCCGAGGCGAGTCTCCTCGACGTGCCGGACGCGGAGCGTGACGCGAAGCTGCGCGCGCTGATCCAGCAGGAGCCGACGTTGAGCGGCCTGATCGGTAACGCGCCGTTCCTGATGCCGGTGCGCCACATCGGCGGCTATGCGGCGAACGTGGAGCGCCTGCATGGGCCGGGCTACGCACTGCTCGGCAATGCGGGCGAGTTTCTCGATCCGGTGTTCTCGTCCGGCGTGACGATTGCGTTGCGCTCGGCGCATCTCGCGGTGGAAACCTTGAACCGGCAACTGGACGGCGAACAGATCGACTGGTCGGCCGCTTACGACGTGCCGTTGCGCAAGGGGATCGATACGTTCCGCGCGTTCGTCGAGCGGTGGTATTCGGGCGCGCTGCAGGACATCATTTTTTATCCGGACCAGACGCCTTCGATTCGCCGCATGATCAGCTCGGTGCTGGCGGGCTATGCGTGGGATGAGTCGAATCCGTATGTCGCGGATCCGGTGCGTCGGTTGAATGCGTTGCATGAGGTGTGCATGCAGCGGTGAGCCAACTGCGCGGCAGGCATCAAAGAAAACGGCGCTTCGTAATCGAAGCGCCGTTTCTTCATTCAGCCGTGTGAATCACTCAGTTCAAGCCGCGATCCTGGCCGCTCCCGACGCAGGCTGCCGCGCATCATCGCGACGATGCACGCGCTTGCCGGCCGCATACGTCTCGTAGATCGCGCGATCGTCGCCGAGCAACGCGAACGCGAACAACAGTTCCTCCAGCGTTTCAATACGCGCGGTGCGGCGCGCGAGCAGCGGTGTCGCGCGCGGATCGAGCACGACGAAGTCCGCTTCCGACTTCGGCTTCAACGTACCGACCTTGTCCGCCAGATCAAGCGCTTCGGCCGCGCCGGCGGTCGCCAGATAGAACATGCGCGTGGCCGTCAGATGATGTCCGCCCAGACGCGCGACCTTGTGCGCTTCGTTCATGGTTTGCAGCATCGAGAACGAGGTGCCGCCGCCGACGTCCGTCGCCAGTGCGATCGGCATGCCGGCTTCATCGGCCTTGTCGAAGTCGAACAGGCCGCTGCCGAGGAACAGGTTCGAAGTCGGGCAATGCGAGGCGACCGTGCCGGTTTGCGCCATGCGTTTGCGGTCTTCCTCGTCGAGGTGGATGCAGTGGCCGTACACGGCGCGGCGGCGCAGCAGACCGTAGTGATCGTAGATGTCGAGATAGCTGCGGTGGCCCGGGAACAGATCGGCGACCCATTTCACCTCGTCGGTGTTTTCCGCGACGTGGCTCTGGATGAAGATGTCCGGGTTCTTGCCCGCCAGCACGCCGCACGCTTCGAGTTGCGCTTCGGTCGAGGTCGGCGCGAAACGCGGCGTGAGCGCGTACATCTGGCGGCCGCGATTGTGCCAGCGGCCGATCAGCTCGGCGCTGTCGTCGTAGCCCGACTGCGCGGTGTCGCGCAAAAACTCGGGGCAGTTGCGGTCCATCAGCACCTTGCCGGCCACCATGCGCAGATTGCGCGCTTCGCTCTCGGTGAAGAGCGCGTCGGCCGATTCCTTATGGACCGTGCAGTACACGAGCGCGGTCGTCGTGCCGCACGCCAGCAGTTCGTCGACGAAAAAGCTCGCGGTGTCGCGCGCATAAGCCGGATCGGTGAAGCGGCGCTCGGTCGGGAACGTGTACGTCTCGAGCCACGGCAACAAACCCGGCGCCGGCGACGCGATCATGTCCGTCTGCGGATAGTGAATGTGCGTATCGATGAAACCCGGCACGATCAGCTTGTCGCGCATTTCCTGCACCTGGGTGCCGGGCGCGAGTTGCGGCGCGAGCGCGGCATACGCGCCGGCCGCGATGACGTGGCCGTCTTCGACGATCAGCAGGCCGTCCTCGTTGAAGACCGCCGCGTTGGGCGATTGCGCGGGGTCGCCGTTGAAGGTCAGCAGTTGCGCGCGGAATGCCGATTGGGCTGCTTTAGCCGATTGAGTCATGGAAAAACCGTCTCCGATTGTGGGAAGCTGCACAGTCCGGACGACGGTTGAATCCTCGGCTCACTCATGAGCCCGTGCCGCCGCCGGCTGCGATATCTCGGCCCGTCAGTGCGGACCGCTTGGGTGCCAGTGCGCGTCGAGCTTCGCGATCAGTTCGCTGCGTTGCTCGGGCGTGACGAACGACGCTTCGAAGCTGTTGCGGATGATCGTGTAGACCTCGGCATCGTTGAGCTTCAACGCGTCGATGGTGGCGAAATAGTTGGCGTTCACGTAGCCGCCGAAGTAAGCCGGATCGTCGGAATTCACCGTCACGGCAACGCCGCTATCGAGCAGATCCTTCAGCGTGTGCTTGGTCAGGTCGTCGAACACGCACAGCTTCAGGTTCGACAGCGGACACACGGTCAACGCGACGCGCGAATCCGCGAGACGCGCGACGAGCGCCGGATCTTCGATGCTGCGCACGCCGTGATCGACGCGGTCCACTTTCAGCAGATCGAGCGCTTCGTAGATATACGAGGGCGGGCCTTCCTCGCCGGCATGCGCGACGAGTTTCAGGCCGAGCGCGCGCGCCTTGGCGAACACGCGTTCGAACTTCGAAGGCGGATGGCCGCGTTCCGACGAATCGAGACCGACGCCGATCAGGCGATGCTTGTACTGCTCGAACAAAGGCCGCGCTTCTTCGAAAGTGGCGAGCGCGTCCTCTTCCGACAGATGGCGCAGGAAGCACAGAATCAGCTTGCTCGTCATACCGCGCTTTTCCGCGTCGGCGAGCGCGCGTTCGATGCCGGCCACGACGGTCGCGATCGGCACGCCGCGTTCGGTGTGCGTCTGCGGATCGAAGAAGATTTCGCTGTGAATCACGTTGTCGGCGAGGCAGCGCTCGACGTAGGCCATCGTCATGTCGTAGAAGTCCTGCTCGTGCAGCAGCACGCTCGCGCCCGCGTAGTAGATGTCGAGGAACGATTGCAGATCGGTAAACGCATACGCGGCACGTAAGGCGTCGATCGAGTCGTAGGCGAGCTTCACGCCGTTGCGCTCGGCAAGCGCGAAGATCAATTCAGGTTCGAGCGAGCCTTCAATGTGAATGTGCAACTCTGCCTTCGGTGCCAGCGCGGTTTTTTCGGCTAGCGGCGTGGGGGTAACGGTCGTTGTAGTCATGGTCGGTCAGGAGTTCGTTGGAGTCGGTTCGCGCCGGATGCGTAGGTGTTGTGTCGACGACGTGCCGCGCTTCAAACCGTCTGCGTGGCGTGATGCATGCCCGCGTTCGCCTCGACGGCCTGAAGCACCTGCGCCGCCGCCGAGATCGCGATGATCTCCGGCGACTTGTCGACGATGCCGTCCACGCCGAGCGGGCACTTCATCCGCGCGATCAGCGACGGATCGAGACCGCGCGCGGCCAGCCGGTGTTCGAACTGCTTGCGCTTGCTGTGCGAGCCGATCATGCCGAAGAACGCGAAGTCGCCACGCCGCAGAATGCGCTCGGCCAACTCGAGATCGAGTGCATGGTTGTGCGTCATCACGATGAAGTACGTGTTCGGCGCGGCCTGGTCGATGGCTTCGTCGGGGGCGTCGTTCGGATCGATCTTCACGTTCGGCGCATGCAGCGTTTCCGCGGGCGGAAATTGCGCGTCGCGTTCGTCGACCCAGCGGACCGCGCAAGGCAGCGTGGCCAGCACGCGAACCAGCGCGGCACCCACGTGACCGGCGCCGAACAGCACGACCGAGAAATCGCCTGGCGCGATGGTTTCGGTGAGCAGCGCGCCGCTGTCGTCGAAACCGGCGCCGTCCCACAGCAGGCAGTCAGCGGCGTCGACGCCCGGCTCGGGGTCGGACAGCATCACCGCATCCGGTGCGGGGCCGAATGATACGCTACGCACCGTCGAAAGGCCGGCGGCCACGCGTTTCGCCAGCGACGTGATCCAGCCGAGGTCGCCCACATCGAGTCGCTCGAAGGCGACAATCACCGCGCCACCGCAGCATTGGCCGAGGCTCGGGCCGAGCGCGAAGCGCTCCAGGCGACGCATGTGCGGCGAGCGCATGCCGTCGCGCAACACCTGGCGCGCGGTCTCGATGGCTTTCCATTCGAGATGTCCGCCGCCGATGGTGTGCTTCGCCGAATCGCGCGTGACGATCATCTTGGTGCCGGCTTCGCGGGGCGCCGAACCTTCGACGCGCGCGACCGTCACCAGCACGGCGGCGTCGCCGTGCGCGAGCAGTTGTTGCAGGTCAGGTAGCCAGGCTTGCATCCGGCGTTCTCCATACGTGGCCGCGCGGGGTGTCCGTGCGGCCGGTTGAGTGTGGTCTCACGCGTTCGTGTCGCGTCAGGCCGTGGGTTATTTTTTCAAACTGTCGTGTCGGTCGCCGCCGGTTCCGTTGCCGGTTGCGGCGCGGCCGGTGGCTGCAACGCGTCCAGTGCGTCGAGAATCGCTTCGGGCGTGGCCGGTGCGCGCAATGCCGGCGCCTGTTGCGCGTCCGGCACGGCGGCCGCGATCGCGTCGCGAATCGCGAGGAACACCGAGAACGGCAACAGCAGCGGCGGCTCGCCGACCGCCTTCGAGCGGAACACGGTCGGCTCGGCGTTGCGGTTCTGATAGAGCTGCACGTGGAACGCGGCGGGCGTATCGCTCACCGCTGGAATCTTGTAGGTGGACGGCGCGTGCGTCATCAGACGGCCGTCGCGGTTCCACCAGAGTTCCTCGGTGGTGAGCCAGCCCATGCCCTGAATGAAGCCGCCTTCCACCTGGCCGATGTCGATGGCCGGGTTGATCGACTGACCGGCGTCGTGCAGCAGGTCCGCGCGCACCAGTTTCCATTCGCCGGTCAGCGTGTCGATCACGACTTCCGAGACCGCCGCGCCATACGCGAAGTAATAAAACGGGTGACCGGTCAGTGTTTTCGCGTCCCAATGCACTTTCGGCGTGGTGTAGAAACCGTCCGACCACAATTGCACGCGCGCCAGATACGCAGCGCCGACTAGTTGCTCGAACGGCATCGCGCCGCCGTTCACCGACACCTCGCCGTTGGCGAATTGCACGTCGTTTGCTGCACCGCCGAGTTGTTTGGCCGCGAGTTCCGCGAGCCGCGCGCGAATCGTCTTCGCCGCGGCTTCGGCGGCTTTGCCGTTCAGGTCGCTGCCGGTGGAAGCCGCGGTCGCCGACGTGTTCGCGACCTTGGAGGTATCGGTTGCCGTGACCCGCACGCGGGAGAGCGGCAGACCGAACTCATTGGCGACCACTTGCGCGACCTTGGTGTTGAGACCTTGGCCCATTTCCGTGCCACCATGATTGACGAGCACCGAGCCGTCTTTGTACACATGCACCAGCGCGCCGGCCTGATTCAGAAACGGCACGTTGAACGAAATGCCGAACTTCACCGGCGAAAACGCGATGCCACGCTTGAGCACCGGACTGCTCGCGTTGAAGGCCACGATCGCTGTGCGGCGCGCGCGATAGTCGCTGGTGCCGAGCAGCTCATCGGTCAGCGGCGCGATGATGTTGTCTTCGACACGCTGTCCGTACGGCGTCGTGTCGCGCTCGCCGATGCCGTAGTAGTTGGCCAGGCGCACGTCGAGCGGATCGCAGTTCAACTGACGCGCGATGCTGTCGAGCATCACTTCCATCACGAGCGCGCCTTGCGGGCCGCCGAAGCCGCGGAACGCGGTGTTCGATTGCGTGTTGGTCTTGCAACACAGCGCGACGATGTCGACATCGGACAGGTAGTACGCGTTGTCGAAGTGACAGACAGCGCGCGTGGCGACGGCGCCGGAGAGGTCGGCGGAATAGCCCGCGCGCAACGCGATTTCGACGCGCGCGCCGAGAATGCGGCCGCTGTCGTCGAAGCCCGCTTCGTACGCGTAGACCGCGTCGTGGCGCTTGCCGGTGATCATGAAATCGTCGTCGCGGTCGGCGCGCAGTTTGACCGGACGGCGCAGCCGTTTCGCCGCCAGTGCGGCCACGCAGGCGAACACTGCCGATTGCGATTCCTTGCCGCCGAAGCCGCCGCCCATGCGCCGGCATTCGCACACCACGTTGTGCGCCGGCCAGTCGAGCATATGCGCGACCACCTGCTGCATCTCGCTCGGGTGCTGGGTCGAACTGTAGACGAGCATGCCGTCCATTTCCTTCGGCACGGCGTACGCGATCTGGCCTTCCAGATAGAACTGCTCCTGGCCGCCAACTTCGAAGGTGCCGCTGATCCGGTTCGGCGCGGCGGCGATCTTCGCATCCGGCTCGCCGCGTCGCAGATGCAGCGGCGGCAGCACGAACTGCCTGGCGGCTTTTGCTTCGGCGGGCGTGAGGATGGCTTCGAGCGGTTCGTAGCGGATCACGTCGTCGCTCTTTGCCAGCGCGGCGGCACGGCGGGCGAGCTCGTGGCTTTCGGCGATCACGGCGAACACCGGCTGGCCGAGGTACAGCACTTCGTCGACGGCGAGAATCGGGTCGTCGTGCAGCACTGGACCGCAATTGTTCTCGCCGGGAATGTCTTCGGCGGTCAGCACGGCGATCACGCCCGGCGCTTTCCTGACCGCCTCGAGATCCATCGACACGATCCGCGCATGGGCGTGGCGCGACAGGCCGAGCGCAGCGTGCAGCGTGCCTTGCAGTTCGGGCACGTCGTCCGTGTAGGTGGCTTCGCCGCTCACATGCAGCGCAGCCGATTCATGCGGCAGCGATACGCCGATCGACGCGTCGCTCTCGTGAGCGATGTGCCTCGCAGCATGTTCGACAAAAGCATCGGTCCGGTTCATCACGACGGCTCCTTCGCAACGGCGGCGTCCGGCGCACCGGCTTCGAACGCGAACGCATTCACGTCGAAGAGGGCGAGCGGCGCGTCATCGCGCGTTTCGAGGTGGAAGCGCCACAGCACATTGCGCGCCACCTTCAGTCGATAAGCGCTCGAAGCGCGCATGTCGGTGAGCGGCTGGTAATCGGCGACGAGCGCATTCATGGCTTGCCGCGCGGTGCTTTCGTCCCATGTCGCGCCATTCAGGACGGCTTCGGTTTGCGCGGCGCGCTTCGGCGTGGCCGCCATGCCGCCGAACGCGACGCGGGCTTGCTGAATGACGCCGTTTTCGCCGAAGTGCAGCGCGAACGCCGCGCACACGGCCGAGATGTCCTGATCGTAGCGCTTCGACACCTTGTAGGTGCGAAAGCGCAGATTGCCGGCCGGGCGCGGCACGCGCAGCGCCGCAACGAATTCGCCGGCGGCGAGCGCGGTCTTCTGATAGCCGAGGTAGAACGCGTCGAGCGGCAGCGTGCGCGTTTTCGGACCGTGGCGCAACACGACTTCGGCGCCGAGCGCGAGTAGCGCCGGCATCGAGTCGCCGATCGGCGAGCCGTTCGCGACGTTGCCACCGAGCGTGCCCGCATTGCGGATCGGCAGCGATGCGAAACGCGTCCACAGTTCGGCGAGTTCGGGGTAATCCACAGCGAGTGCCGCGTACGCGTCTTCGAGCGTGACGGCGGCGCCGATCGTCAGCGTCTGCGCATCGCGCTCGATCGTCCTCAATTCGGCGACGTTGCCGATGTACAGAATGTCGCCGAGATCGCGAAATTGCTTGGTGACCCACAGGCCGACGTCCGTGCTGCCGGCGAGCAGACGCGCGTGCGGATTGTCGGCGCGGAGCCGGGCGAACGCATCGAGCGAGACCGGCGCATAAAAGGCGGGCGAGCCGAACGCGGCACCGCGTGTATCGGGCGCGTGGTATTCGAAGGTGTCGCGCCGTTGCAGTTCGCGCAACTGATCGGCGACGGCCTTGCGGTCCAGTGTCACGCGTGGATATTGCGGATAGTCGAACATCTTCTGCGAGGCGTCGACGATCGGCCGATAGCCGGTGCAGCGGCACAGATTGCCGGAGAGCGCGGCGTTGATTTCATCGCGGGTGGGCAGGCCGGCGGCGGCCGGCTGGTTTTCGTACAGCGCCCACATCGACATCACGAAACCGGGCGTGCAGAAGCCGCATTGTGAGCCGTGGCAGTCGACCATGGCTTGCTGCACAGGATGCAGGGCGCCGTCGGCGGCGCGCAGGTCTTCGACGGTGAAAAGCGCCTTGCCGTCCAGCGTCGGCAGGAACTGGATGCAGGCATTGACCGCTTTCAGCGCGAGACCGCCATGCGCGTCCAGTTCGCCGATGACGACCGTGCAGGCGCCACAGTCGCCTTCCGCGCAGCCTTCCTTGGTGCCGGTGCAATGCAGATCCTCGCGCAGGTGCTGCAGCACGGTGCGCGACGCAGGGACGCCCGCAACCTCACGGACGGACCCCTGGTGATAAAAGCGGATGGTTTGCGTTGTCATGGCGAATCCGAAAGACAGTGCGGACCGGGCGCGCGTTACGCATGGGGTCGCGCCAAAGCCGGCCTCGCGCACGTAGATCGCCATCCAATTACGAAGATAGCATTACCTTGTCCCAAAAATATTTCCCATATCGCATGAAGCTTATTCGGGAGCGGTCATGAGATAAGTACGATTCGCGCTTAGGCGGGAAGTTGCGTGAAAACGGGGCGGAAGGCGGAAAAGAAGGCGGAGCGGGGCGCGGCGGGGGAAATCGGCACTCGATCAAACGCTAAATACCGCTGAATACGGGGATTCTGGACGAAAAAACGCCGGATTTCTGCCGCCCAAAATGGCGGCCCGAATCCGGCGATATTCCTTCAGTGTGGCAAAGCGGGCCGGCAAATCCCGATCAGGCGATCCGGCGACGGTTGCGGACCAGCGTCAGCGCCAACGGGATGAAAGCGATCACGAATGCGACCAGCGACCATTGCGGCAGCGTCAGACCCAAAATCGGCGGATAGGCCGTTTCGCACAACCCGGCGACCTTGAATACACCTGGCAGCCAATGCGCGGGCGGCAAGCTGTCGACCAGCGGCTGCAGCGCGTCGAAGCCGCAGCTAAAGCCCGGATTCGCCTGAACATACACATGACGCGCGGCCGTGACGATACCAGCCAGCGCCGACAAGGCCGCCATCACTTCCAGCAGACGCACGCCGCGCCAGCTGTTAAAACGCGCGCCGAGGAACGCGAAGATCGCGATCAGCAAAAAGAAATACCGCTGGATGATGCACAACGGACAAGGGTCTTCGTGCAGAAAATACTGCAGATACAGCGCGCCGCCCACGAGGGCAACGCAGATCAGGCCAAGCAGAACCAGCAGGGAGCGCTCGCGGCGCAGCATTGCAGTGTCGTTATTCATGGATCGTGTGGCTGTCTGGAAACGGAAAGGGCGGGTGCCCGCGATTCTAGCGCGAACCCCCGCCCCCCAGCTTATCCTGCTTTTACGACGTATTTCCTGATCAGCGAATCGCCTTGAGCACCGCTTCGGCGCCGCGGCCGATGGCCAGCAGGGCGTCGTCGGCATGCGGCGCGCCGGCCAGCATCAGGCCGACCGGGGCGTCGCCGCGCAGATGGCACGGCAGCGACAGCGCGCACGTATCGAGGAAGTTGAACACGCTCGGGTTGCGCAGGATCAACGCGTTGGTGCGGCCAAAGGCGTCATCGTCGTCAACGAGGTCTGCGACGCGCGGCGGCACCACCGGCACCGTGGGCGCCACGACCGCGTCGAAACGCTGCCACAGCGTGCGGGCGGCCTCGGCGAGCATCGCCTCGCGTTCGGCGAGCAGGTCCAGATAGTCGGCGGCGCTGGCCGGCTGGCCCTTCAGAATGCGCACCAGCACACGCGGATCGTATTGGTCGCGATGCTTTTCCAGCAACGGACGATGCCACGCATACGCCTCGATCGGCGAGAACCCGAAGCGGTTGATCTCGGGCAAACGGTCGAGCGGCGCGAAACGCACTTCGCTGACTATCGCGCCGGCCGCTTCCAGATGCTTCAGCGCCGTGTCGATCGCCGCCGCGACCGCCGGCTCGACGCCGTCCGTGACGAAATTGGTCAGCACGCCGAGGCGCACGCCTTCGAGCGGGCGGGCGGTCGGAATGCGCGGCTCGAGCCCGGCCAGCATGCGGTCGACCAGCGCGCAGCACGCCACCGAAACGCCGATCGGGCCGAACGAATCGAGAGTCGACGAAAGCGGCACGCCGCCCTGTTTGGGAATCCGGTCGGCGGTCGGCTTGAAGCCGGTGAGGCCGCACAGTGCCGCCGGAATGCGGATCGAGCCGCCGGTGTCGGTGCCGAGCGCGATGGCCGCCATGCCGTCCGCGACGGAAGCCGCCGCGCCCGACGACGAGCCGCCCGAAATCCGCTCGTCGCCTTTCACGCCGCGCTGGTACGGCGACAGCGGGTTGCCATAGTGCGGGTTCAGGCCAAGTCCGGAAAACGCGAACTCGCTCATATTGGTTCGGCCGACGATCACGGCGCCCGCGCGCTTCAAACGCGCGACCGCGACGGCATCCGCCTTGGCGACGGGGGCGTCGGCGAGCACTGTGGAACCGGCGCGGGTCGGCTGGCCTTCGATATCGAACAGGTCTTTGACCGATACCGGAATCCCGGCGAGCGGTGAAAGTACGGTGCCGGCGGCGCGCAGACGGTCGTGCGCATCGGCGGCGGCGCGGGCGCTGTCGGCGTCGACGTGCATGAAGACGGCGGCGCCCTGGCCGGCCGGATCGGCGATCCGTTCGAGCGCGGTCTCGACGAGCGCGCGGCTCGTGGTGCGTCCGGCGGCGAGGTCGGCGGCAAGTTGGGCTAGCGGCGGAAAGGGCGTGAATTCAGTGGCCATGATGTCGGTAGGAATCCGGTTGAACCGGGCAAAGCCGGTCATTGGGCTAAATGCGATGGCTTAAGTGCGTTCGGCTACATGCGATTGAAGAGTGTCGCGCGGAACGCTTCGATATGCTTTTGCACCGATTGACGCGCGCCTTCGGCATCGCGTTCGCGCAGCAGGCCAAACAGTTCGAGATGTTCCTCGTGCACGTCTTCCAGATGATGCGGCTCGGACAGCGAAATGAACCAGAAGCGCAGCGAGCGCTCGTGCAGCCCGCGCAGGATGTCGGCCAGCACCGGGTTGCGCGAGGCCGCCGAGATCGCCAGATGAAACTCGCGGTCGATATCCATCATGCCTTCTATATCGTGCGCGGCCACGCACACGGCCGAGCGGTCCAGCAGCGCCTGCATCGCGTCGTAGTCGTGCTGTTGCGCGTGGCGCGCGGCCAGCTCCACGCAATAGCTTTCGTTCACGAGGCGCACGTCGATGATCGCCAGCACGTCGTCGAGCGAAACCGGGCGGACCATGATGCCTTTGCGCGGCATGATGGTCAGCATGCCTTCATGCACCAGCCGGTGCAGCGCCTGGTGCACCGGCGTCCTGCCGATGCCGGTCAGCGCCATCAGTTCCGCTTCGTTGAGCACCTCGCTCGGCCGCAGGCGCATGGTGATGATCTCGCGCTTGACGAACGCATACGCCTGCTCGGCGAGACTCGCGGCAGCGGTCGCGCGGGCGGGCGTGGAAGGGCGGGCAGTCTGCAAAAGCGTCATGTGAAGTGGAAGCGGACGATGTCGTCCGCATTGTAGAGCAAGGTTTTGCGTGGACGGCGCGGGCAGGCTCAGGCCGCCTCAGGCGCGGCTCGGCGACACCGTCGCCGCATGCTGCACCTTGACGCGCGGCATCATCAGCGTGACCAGCCCGCCGACGATCAGGGCCCCCGCGATCAGCACGAGCCCGAACGTCACGCTATGCGTCGCGTCCTTGACGATGCCGAGCACATACGGGCTCACATAGCCCGCGAGGTTCGCGATCGAATTGATCACGGCAATCCCGGCGACCGCGGCCGAGCCTTGCAGGAAGGTCGTCGACATCGACCAGAAGATGCCGAAGCCCGCGAGAATGCCGATATACGCGATCGACAAACCGGTAACGGCGAGCGGAATCGAGTTGGTCACCGAGGCGCTGCCGAGCAAACCCGCCGCGCCGATGAAGCAGCACACGGCGTAGTGCCAGCGCCGCTCGCCGGTGATGTCCGACGAACGCCCGATCAGGATCATGCCGATGCCCGCCGCCAGATACGGAATCGCGGTGACGAAGCCGTTGGTGACGAGGTTCGTCACGCCCAGATCCTTGACGATCTGCGGCAGCCAGAACGAGAAGCCCGCATTGCCGGTGACGAGGCAGAAATAGATCAGCGTGAGCAGCCAGAAGCGGCCCGAGCGCAACGCCACCGCGAGGCTATGCTCCGCGCCGGCCGCCGCGGCCGCTGTGTTCTCCCGCGCAAGGCGGCCGAGAATCACGCGTTTTTCGTCGTCGGTGAGCCAGGCGGCTTCGGCGGGCGTATTGCGCAGCACGGCGAGCGCCCAGAAGCCGGCGAGAATCGACGGAATGCCTTCGATCAGGAACATCCACTGCCAGCCGCGCAAACCATGCGCTTCATGCAATGCCGACATCAGAAACCCCGACAACGGCGCACCGATGATGCCTGCCACCGGAATCGCCGCCATGAACACGGCGACCATGCGCGCGCGCCGGTCCGACGGAAACCAGAAGGTCAGATAGAGCACGACGCCCGGCACCAGCCCCGCTTCGGCGACGCCCAGGAAAAAGCGCAGCACGTAGAACATCGTTTCCGAGCGCACGAACATCATCAGACACGAGAGCAAGCCCCACAGCATCGTGATGCGGGCGATCGTGGCGCGCGCGCCGAACTTCTTCAGCAGCAGGTTGCTCGGCACTTCGAACACGAAGTAGCCGAAGAAAAAGATCCCCGCGCCGAGTCCGTACGCCGCGTTCGACAGGCCGAGGTCGCCGGTGAACTGCAGCTTCGCGTAACCGATGTTGACGCGGTCCAGATACGACAGCACATAGACGAGAAACAGGAACGGCATGATGCGCCAGGTGATCTTGCGCAGGGCGGCGGCTTCGAGCCACGCGTCGGAAGACGCGTCGGCGGCGGATAGCGAAGGGGAGCTCATGGGTGCCTCATTCGACGATAGGTAGCGCGCACACGCGATAGGCGTGACGCAGCGTGCGGTTCAGGATCGGGTCGTGCAATTCGAGTTCGAGCGCGTCACCGTCGGCCATGCCGACGATGCCGCCCTGTACCGCCAGCGTGCCGCAGAACATGGCCGCGCCTTGCGCGAGCGGCGCGCGCGTGAGCAGATCGGCGGCCGGCAGCAGCGACGCCACGCTGCCTTGCTGATAGACGCGCCGCTCGCCGTTTGTCACCGCGTAGGCGCGCAATTCCAGCTGGTCCCAGTGGCCGGAGACATCGTCGAAGCGCCAGGCGTCGCGCGCCACCGGCTTCGGACAGACCTGTTTGGAGACGGTCACGCCGTAGGCCTCGACCTCGCGGTCGGTGTGATCCGAACCGACGGTGACGAGCAAGCCTGCTTTCGACTGCACCAGCACGCATTCGGCTTCGCCGCTCGACTTCACGCCGACCACGTCGATCTGCTCGGCCTGCGTCAGCAGTTCCGCGCCGAGGCGGTAGAAGCACGGCGTGGTGGACGGCCGCTTCACGCCGAGTTCGGCCAGTTCGGCGATGTGATGCTCGATCGCGGCCTGATCGCGCCCGGCCCAACCCGCAATGGTCAGACGATTCACCTCGGCAATCTCGGCACGACTGCCGCCGGAACGGTCTACAACGTTGAAGGACAGCTGCTGCATTGCTCGACTCCCAAGAAAATATGCCACAAATATTATTGTGATATTTCACAGGAGTCCAGCGTGTCAAAAACATTCTTTTGAGGGCTGGATGAGTCGTGCGGCCCGGCGATTAGTCCAACGCCCGAAGGACATTGGCGCGCGACGGCTTGCCGCATTCGTTTGTTAAACTGCGTTCTCCAACATTACTTTTTGTAAGGGACGCATTCATGCACCATGGCATCGGCTTCATTCAGGACCTGGCGGTCGTGATGGCGCTCGCCGGCGTCGTCACCGTGCTGTTCCATCGCCTGAAACAGCCGGTGGTGCTCGGTTACATCGCCGCCGGCGTGATCATCGGGCCGTACACGCCGCCGTTCCAGTTGATCCACGACGAGCAAACCATTCAGACGCTCGGTGAACTCGGCGTGGTGTTCCTGATGTTTTCGCTCGGCCTCGAATTCAGTCTGCGCAAACTCTTCAAGGTCGGCGCGACGGCGATCGTCGCGGCGCTCTCCGAGATTGTGCTGATGCTGTGGATCGGTTACGAAATCGGCAGCGCGTTCGGCTGGAGTTCGATGGATTCGCTGTTCCTCGGCGCGATTCTCGCGATCTCGTCGACCACCATCATCGTCAAGGCGCTCTCCGAACTGGGCCTGAAACGCGAGAGCTTCGCGCAACTGGTGTTCGGCATTCTGATCGTCGAGGACATTCTCGCCATCGCGATGCTGGTGCTGCTGTCGGGCATTGCACAGACCGGGCAGCTGAGCGCGGGCGTCGCCATGGTTACGCTCGGCAAGCTGCTGCTGTTCATGACGGTGTCGCTGGTGGTCGGCATTCTGGTCGTGCCGCGCGCCTTGAACTACGTGGCGCGCGCGAAGAGCGACGAGATGCTGCTCGTCTCGGTGCTCGGTTTCTGCTTCGGTTTCTGTCTGCTGGTCGTGAAACTCGACTACAGCATCGCGCTCGGCGCGTTCCTGATCGGCGCGATCATGGCCGAATCGCGTCATCTGCATCGGATCGAGCATCTGATCGCGCCGCTGCGCGACGCGTTTTCCGCGATCTTCTTCGTGACAATCGGCTTGATGCTGAATCCGGCTGTGCTGGTCGACTACGCGTGGCCGATCGCGGTGATCACGGTGGCGGTGATCGTCGGTAAGATCGTCTCGTGCGGGCTCGGCACCTTTCTCGCCGGCAAGGACGGCCGCACCGCGATGCGCGTCGGCATGACCGTCTCGCAGATCGGCGAGTTCTCGTTCATCATCGCGTCGCTCGGTTTGACGCTCAAGGTGACGAGCGCGTTTCTGTATCCGATCGCGGTGGCGGTGTCCGCGTTGACCACGCTGTTCACGCCGTATCTGATCCGCGCGGCCGACCCGCTGACGCAGCGTCTCGGTCACGCCATGCCGCGCACGCTCGCGAACGTATTCGGCATGTACGGGCAATGGTTGCGCAGCCTGAGTACGGGAAGCGGTGAACCGACGCTCTTCAGCATGACGCGGCGGATCATCCTGCAGATTGCCGTCAATCTGGCGCTCGTCGCCGCGATTTTCCTGATTGTGTCGTATAGCGCGCCTTATACCAGTTCGTGGCTCGCACATTGGGTGAGTTCCGAGCCGATGCAGCGCGTGGTGTTATGGAGCCTCGCACTGGTTGTGTCGATGCCGTTTCTGGTGGCCGTGTATCGCAAGCTCAAGTCGCTTGCGTTGCTGCTCGCCGAGGTCAGCGTGCAACCGGCGACGGCGGGGCGCTTCACCAGTGCGATCCGCTACGCGATCTCCGATCTGGTGCCGGTGGTCTCGATGGTCGGCGTGTTTCTGCTGGTCGCGGCGCTTTCCGGCGGCATTCTGCCGCCGACCGGCCTGCTTACCGCGGTGCTGGTCTGCGCCGCGTTGCTGCTGGCGCTGGTGTGGCGCTGGTGCGTGAAAATCCACGCGGCGATGCAGATCGCCTTGCGCGAGACTTTCGAAGAGCAGCCGGATCCTTAAGTCAGACTTGCCGCGCGATTCTCCAGGTTGAGTTCCTCATAGGCGTCATAGGCGCCCGCAACAATGTGAGCAATTGTGTGCGGGTTTGCGGCGCTTGCCTCGCTAGCGGATAATCAGGGCATATTCATTCGTTCGCGTGGAAGGCGCCTGTCTGACTGTCATGAGCGAAAACAAACCTGAAAATGCCGGCAAGCCCGGCAATCCAACGCCGCCTTCGCCGTCGCCCGCGCCGTCCGGCACGTCCGCTGTGTCGACATCTGGCTCCACGCCGACCGACCCGGCGGCCTCGCTACCCCTCTCGCACGAAGATGCCATCCAGTCGCCGATCAAGGACACGGTGAGGCCGCCGGGGGCGTCGTCCACCCATGCGCCCGCTGAGTCCCGAGCGACGCCGGCTGCCGAGGAGGCCGCCGTGCGATCGTCGACCGACGATCCCGACAGCGCGTCCGCCGTCACGCCCACCGATCCGCAAACGGCGCGGCAACGCGATGCGGCCGAAGCACGCAGCTCGGCTGCGGCATCCACCGCGAAGCAGGAAGCGGCGGTGCATGAACAGGAAGCGCGGCGTGCCGGCGTCCATGCAATGAGACCGCCGCCGACTGTCGGGAGCAGCGAACCCGTCGACGGCGAGATGGTGAGCTCCGTTGAAGACGCTACCGTGGTCGAAGAGGTTCAGGCTTCCACCGAACGTCGAGCTGGCTCGCCGCCGCCCGGTTTCGGCGCGGCGCCTGACTTCACCGCGTCCAACCCGCCGCCGCCCAATGCCTTGCCGCCGTCGCCGCCGCGCTATCTGAAGCACAACGATTCGGCGTGGACCGTGTTCGGCCGCATCGTCGCGGCGCGCGCGCGCCAGTTGTTCGATCGCGCGGGCCAGCGGATCACGCAGCGCACGCTGCGCATCGGCGTGTCGGCGCGTATCTTCCATCCCGAGCCGGGTGCGAAGGGACTGCGCGGCAAGACCTTGCAGTATCTCGAGGAATCGATCGCGCACTGGGTGATGTCGCGCGACGTGCTGGTGTTCATGATCCCGACGGTCGGTCATCAGGGCATGCTGCACCCGAGCAATATCCGTTTGCGCGATTACGCGAAGCATCTCGACGGCCTGCTGCTGCAAGGCGGCGCCGACGTCTCGCCGCAGTCGTACGCGGAACAGGCAACCAGCCACGAGTGGCCCGGCGACCGCGTGCGCGACATGTACGAACTCGAACTGCTGCATGAGTTCGTCGAGTCGGGCAAGCCGGTGCTCGGCGTGTGCCGTGGTTGTCAACTGATCAACGTGGCGTTCGGCGGGACCTTGTATCAGGACATCGCTACCGATGTGCCGACCGCGGGCACGCACGTCAACGAGAACTACGATCAGCATCGACACGGGATTCACTTCCCTGACGGCTCGACGCTCGCCAATATGTTTCCCGGCCGGCGCGATGCGATCGTCAACTCGATTCACCATCAGGCGGTCAAGACGCTCGGCCGCGATCTCAATATCGAAGCGGTGTCGGCGTCGGATGGCATCATCGAAGCCGTGCGCTACCGGCGCGCGCCGTTCGTGATGGGTGTGCAATGGCATCCGGAGTTTCATCGCGCGGGCGGTCCGGAGTTGCTCGACTGCACGCCGTTGCTCGATACGTTCCTGCGTGTGGCGCGTGAGACGCGGTTTTGAGATTGCCGGGCTGGTGAGGTGGTGTTGGATGGCCGAATGCGTGGTTTGTTAGAGGCGTACCGCTGCAGTTTGCAGCGGTACGCCTCTTGTGTTTTCTCTTGCTGTTTTAATGGCTGGCTTCTCGCTCGCCTTTTGTATCAGTCTGTCGATGCGTGCGGCATTTTTAATTTTCGGAGTCGCGATATCTCGTTATCGAGATAGATAGTCAGGAATGCGAGTTTTTTCTTGACCGGAGTGCGCGTATCTCTTTATCAATCACCTTATCTCCATATTGCGAATCCGTTGACGGCTGAATTCGTACGACCCCGACGTAAATTCAGCGTCATCCGCACGAGACGGAACGTCGCATTTTCGTCTTTTCCGAACTCGTTTATTTCGCGATGGATGGACTGGATCGATCAAATCATTCGCTGGCAATTTATCTCGATTTAAAGTCCGCCCGCGTGGCATTTGAATGCTTCGCTTAAAGGCGAATCCGCGCGATAATCTGCGGCTGTTTTGGATTCGCATGGAGCATGCACGTATGAAGTACCCCTTAATAGTACGGCGCGCCATGCTGCTCGCGACCTCGTGTGCGCTGTTGCAGCAGGGCGGTTTCGTACTGGCCGCGCAAAGCGACGAGGCCGCGCCGCTGGTCGGCACACGGCCGGCCATCAACACCCTGACGCCGCAGCCTGTCGCCGATGCGCTGCGCAACACCGCATCAGCTGCGTCGGCCACGTCGGCCACGGCCGGCGATGCGCAAGGCAATGTCGCCGAACTGATGCAGATGATTCACGACTCGAAGCTAAGCGAACTGCGCACCACGTATAACGGCAGTTACGGCGCGAGTCTGTTTTTCTATCCGCGGGAAATGACGTACTACGTCGCGTTATTTCAGGACAAGCATTTCTGGCGAGTGATCAAGTCCGAGGACGCGGCGCGCGCGGAAGCGATCTATGCGGGCTTTGCGCAGCAGACGGCGCAACTCGCGGATGTCGAGATTCGCCGCACGCAGTTGCAGGCGCAGAAGGCGTACATCGACGACGTTATTGCATTGTCCGAAGATCGCGCAAAACGCTTGCAAGCCGATCTCGACGTGGCTCGCACCCAGCAGGCCAAGGTCAATGACTATCAGCGTCAAACGCAAGGCGAAGCGGCCGCGCTGCATGCGGAGAAGGAAAGGGCGCAGGCGCAGTTGCGCCAGGTGCAGGGCGAAGTGATGCAACTGCAGCGGCAAACCGAGATGGGATTGCCGATTAAGAAGTAAATGCGTGAACGTGAAAAAGCCCGGCCATTCGTGAATTCGTGAATGGCCGGGCTTTTTTGCACTACGCGACGTCTGTGCAGTCGTGTCGTGCTTACTTCGCGAATTGATCCGGAATGTCGGTCACGCGTCGCTGTGAGAGATGGTTCATCCATTCGGTTCGGCTGGCGCCGGACGCATTGTTTGAAGAACCGGTGCGCGGCATCGGCGCAGTATCGCGGACATGTGTCGCGGCGGACATCGTTACGCCCGCGTATTCGTCGACGCCGGGCCGAGTCGGGGCGAGAGGCGAATAGGGCCCGGCAACCGACGGCTTTGGCGACACATTTGCGGCGACTTTTGGGATCGCGCTGCGTGCCACGTCGTCGGCGATTGCCGCTCTGTGCGAAGGTTGGTTTGCGACGGCGCGGCTCGCGCTGCGCGGGTAAATTTGCTCGGGTTGTGCGCCGCTCTTGTCGCGGACGAGCTTGCGGCGTTGCGAGGCGGGTCTTTCAGCGATGACGCGCGACGGAGCCAGGCGCGACGCGGGCGACGAGATCGAAGCAGGTATCGATACCGACGCTGCCTTGGGAATCGACGTAGGTGGCGACTTGGGCGTCGCGCTCGAGAGTGCGGGCGTTGATGCCGCGACTGCCGCAGACGCGTTTACCGCAGCGTCATCTGCTGCGCGAGCGGTAACTGCGGACGGTGGCTGAAATTTCGCCGACTGCGAATCGCGCTCGTCCGAGACCTTGCTCGCGAAATCCACATGAGTGGCCGTGTCACGATGCATCAGATGATCGAACCCAATCCACCCCAGCATCGCAGCGCCGCCGAGCACGCAGGCACCGCCCGCGAGCGCACTCCAATGATGGCCGGACCCGCGCGCCGCTGTTGCATACGCATGCAGCGGAACCGGCGGCACGGCCGCAGCGGCCGCGGCCATGTGCGCGGCAGCGTCGAATGGCTTTTCAAACACCGGCTCCGGCACCGCAGCCGCGCGCCGCACGTCTGTCGGCGACCATCGGCAAAGCGAGCGAATGGCCTGATCGCTCATGCAGAACGTGCGCAGCATGGCGGCGTAGAGTGCCTTGAGTTCCGCCCGCAAACTGTAGCCAGGCGGGAGCAGTGCCCAGTCCCGGCCGAAGGGCGCCGGCACATGACCGAGCGGACGCAAGCGCGGCATGGCCAGATAGCCTTGGATCGGGGTGAAAGGAATGGTGGACATCGGTCTTTCCAGCGCCTCTTAAAGGGGCCGCCGATCGGCGGCCCCGGGATCTGCGGGGACTCAGGCCTCGGTGCGATGCGCGGAAACGCCTGGCATGCACGCCGCACGTTGACGCCGAACAGCAGCGTCGTGCTCTGGACAAGCACATGGGCGCATGGGCGGGTCACTGTGAAGCCAGCGGGGTGCGGAGGATGATGCCTGGAAGCAGCCGACCTGGCGATCGGACAGTTCCGAAAAGATATGCCGATCCGTCCAGGATCGGGTCAAGCCTGGACGCTGCTCAATCGAGCCACGCTTGCCCTATCGATCGAGCCTGTAGACGTAGCGCAACGCCGTAATATCCACGCCGCCCATATGATCCGGTTCGGCGCCGACGAACTGCCAGCCTTGCCGTTCATAGAAGCCGATCGCCGGCGTATTCCCTTCGAGCACATACAGATAGAGTTGCGCCTCGCCCTGCGCGCGAGCCCAATCCTCGGCGGCATGCATCAGCAGCTTGCCGACTCCGATGCCCTGATAGTCCGGCAGCGTGTGCAGGTTATCGAGCAGCACGCCCCACGCGGACTCCGGTTGACGTTCGACGCAGACAAAACCCGTCGGCTCGCCCGCGAGTTCGGCGATCAGTACGATGCGGCGTTCGCCGCCGGGCGCGCTCAGGCGCGCTTCCCAATAGGCTGCGCGCTCGCGCGTGACTTCGCCGTCGAGAAAGGCGTCGGGCAGCAGGTTGCGATAGGTGGCCTGCCAACTGGTGCTGTGGATCGAAGCAATGAGCGCGGCATCCGCGAGAGTCGCGGGGCGCAGCGAAAGAGCGGGGGTGGTTCGCATCGGGGGAGTGATCAACGGAAATGCCTGACTGCAAATGTTAGCGCGACGACCGGCGACACGCGTAAGGAAACTGTATGCATTACGCGACAGCGGCTTCAACGGTAACATTACGTGGAGCGGGCGCCGCATGATTCACAACGTTTACCCTGATACCGTGAGGGTGCGTTCAGCATGAAAATGCAGCGCCCCCGGGCGCGTTGTTCTATCCGCCCGAGGCATCCGCTTTGCCGAACCCAGTGGATCGTTTCAACTGCCTGCCCGCCGCCGTTTTTTTTCGTGGCGACAGGCCCATCAGAGAATCTCATGTCTACTGCGTCACACGCCACTTCCTCATCCCAAGAATCCAAGGTCAAGACAGTATTCCGCGTAGTCAGCGGCAACTTTCTTGAGATGTACGACTTCATGGTCTACGGCTATTACGCTTCAGCGATCGCCAAGACCTACTTCCCGAGCGGCAACGAATTCGCCTCGTTGATGCTGTCGCTGTCGGTGTTCGGCGCGGGCTTCCTGATGCGGCCGCTCGGCGCGATCGTGCTCGGCGCCTACATCGATCATCACGGCCGGCGCAAGGGCCTGATCCTCACCCTCGGTTTGATGGCGCTCGGCACGCTCACGGTCGCGTCGATTCCAGGTTACGCGACGATCGGCTTGCTGGCACCCGTGCTCGTTCTGGGCGGACGGCTGTTGCAAGGTTTCTCCGCCGGGGTCGAACTGGGCGGCGTGTCGGTGTATCTGTCGGAGATCGCCACCAAGGGCAACAAGGGCTTCTACTGCGCGTGGCAATCGGGCAGCCAGCAGGTTGCCGTGGTGTTCGCCGCGCTGATCGGCGTGTTCCTGAACAAGCTGTTGCCGGCTGACCAGATGAGCGCCTGGGGCTGGCGCGTGCCGTTCCTGATCGGCTGCCTGATCGTGCCGTTCCTGTTCCTGATCCGCCGTTCGCTGCAGGAAACCGAGGAATTCAAGGCGCGCAAGCATCATCCGAAGATGGGCGAGATCATGAAGACGATGGCCGCCAACTGGGGCATCGTGCTCGGCGGCATGGGCATGGTGATCATGACCACCGTGTCGTTCTACATGATCACGGCGTACACGCCGACCTTCGGCAAGGAAGTGCTGAAGCTGTCGTCGATCGATACGCTCGTCGTCACGGTCTGTATCGGCCTGTCGAATCTGATCTGGCTGCCGCTCGCGGGCGCGCTGTCCGACCGTATCGGCCGGCGTCCGGTGCTGCTGGTGTTCACGATTCTGACCATCATCACCGCGTATCCGGCGCTGCAGTGGCTGGTGGCGGACCCGTCGTTCGCGCGTCTGCTGGAGGTCGAACTGTGGCTGTCGTTCCTGTACGGCAGCTATAACGGCGGGATGGTCGTGGCGCTGACCGAAGTCATGCCGGTCGAAGTGCGCACCGCCGGTTTCTCGCTCGCCTACAGCCTCGCCACGACGATCGGCGGCTTCACGCCGGCTATCTCGACGTTGTTGATTCACACTACCGGCAACAAGGCGGCGCCGGGTCTGTTCCTGGGTGTGGCGGCGATTTGCGGGTTGATCGCGACGTTGGTGCTGTATCGCACGCCGGAATCACGCAATCAATATCGGACGGCCTGAGCTTCATCGTTCACCATTCATTCGGGCAAGTAAAAGCCCCGCGTTCTCACGAACGCGGGGCTTTTGTTTTTGGCACGGCGGCGGTGGCGGCTGATTTCGCCGAGCGGCGTCCGCGCTAGCCGTTGCGCAATTCGTTCGCCACGGCCTCGACGACGTCGCCCCACGCGCCGGGTTGCGGCTGACGCACCAGCGTCGCGCCCGGATACCACGGGCTGCGTGTCTCGCCGGCAAACCAGCGCCAGTCCGCGGCGAACGGCAGCATCAACCAGAGCGGCTTACGCAGCGCGCCGGCCAGGTGCGCGATGGACGTATCGATCGACACCACCGCGTCGAGCCGTTCGATGATCGCCGCCGTGTCCGCGAAGTCGCCGATCCGCTTGTCGAAGCGATGAATCGACGCCGCACGCGGATGCGCGTCGAGCGCCACGCGTTCGTCGGCGCTCAACTCGGGCTGCAGCACGATCCAGTCGATGCCTTCGAGTGCGAACAGCGGATCGAGCGCGGCGAGCGGCATCGAACGGGTTTCGTTTTGCTGGATGCGTCCCGACCACGCGATGCCGATCTTGCGCTTCGCCTGGCCGCCGAGCGAGCCGCGCCATTTGCGGCCATACGCGCTTGGCACGCTGAGGTAGGGTGTGCGCTCAGGAATGGTGTCGAAGGTCGTGCCGAGTGCGAGCGGCAGGCTCAGCAGCGGGCATTGCAGATCGGCGGCGGGGCGCGGCGTGCCCTGGCCGATCAACGTCACGCGCCAGGCTTGCGCGGCCGGGGCCAGTAAGGGCAGCAGTTGCGGCTGCACTTCGAGCACGACGCGCGCCGCGCGCTGCGCGACGAGCGGGACGAAGCGCACGAATTGCAGCGTGTCGCCGAAACCCTGCTCGGCGTGGACCAGCAGCGTACGTTGCGCGATCGGCTCGCCGTGCCAGCGCGGCAGCGTCTGGATCACCGGCTGCGCCGTGGACTGCAGGCGCCATTCGTACTCCGGCAGTCCGCGCGCGAAATCGCGCAACGCGAGCCACGCGAGCGCGCGGTTCATGTGCGCGGAGGCGAGGTCGGGGCGCAGACGCAGCGCCTGATCGAAGGCGCGCACCGCCGGGCCATGCGCGCCCAGCGCCTGGTGCGCGGTGCCCAGGCTTAGCCACGCGAGCGCGAATTGCGGATCGAGACCGACCGCGCGTTCGAGATATGGCAGCGCCTCGGCGTGCCGTCCCAATGCCGCGAGCGCGTTACCCATGCCGAAGATGGCCGGTGGCAGGTTCGGCTGCAAGGCCAGCGCCGCCCTGAACGAGGCGACCGCTTCGGCATGGCGGCCGGTGGCGTCGAATGTGTTGGCGAGATTGAAGTGCGCGGCGACGAAGCGCGGCTCGGCCGCCAACGCCGTCTCGAAACACGGGATCGCCTCTTCCGCGCGACCGAGCGCGTTCAGCGACATGCCCATGTTATTGAGCGCGCCGGCATGACCGGGACGCAATTCGAGCGTGCGCCGGAACGCGGCGATGGCTTCGGTATGGCGTCCGAGCGCGTGCAGCGCATTGCCGAGGTTGTTATGCGACGAAGCGTCGTTCGGTTGCAGGCGCAACGACTTTTCGAACGCGTCGGCGGCGTCTTCATGACGGCCCACCGCGGCGTATGCGTTGCCCAGGTTGTAGTGCGCCATCGGGAACGTCGGCGCGAGCGTCAGCGCATTGCGAAACTGTTCGATGGCGTCGTCGATCTGGCCCAGCGCTTTCAGCGCGTTGCCCAGGTTCAGTTGCAGCGCGGCGTCTTCCGGGCGCAGGTTCACCGCGCGCCGCACGAGCGCGGCGGCTTCGGCGTGCTGGCCCTGCTGGTGGCGCAGGACGCCCAGCAGGTGCAACGCATCGACGTGCGCGGGATTGCCGTCGAGCGTCGCGCGGTAGCCGCGTTCGGCGTCGTCGAGGCGGCCGTCACGATGCGCCGCGAAAGCGCGGTCAAATACAGGTTGCATGACGGGGGATGGCATTCGGGTGAGGCAGAGGCCGCATTTTCCCACACTCGCCGGACCGCACTCCGATTTGACCGGTTGTCTCAATATCTATAACATATGAATACATGTTCATATGTCCTTCCGCAACGCCGCCTGCCATGGCTTCTTCATTCGCGTCAGCCACTTCGTTTGCCAGCTTTGACGATCGCTCGGTCGACACCATCGTGCCGCTCGCCGACCTGTTTCGCCTGCTCGGCGACCCGACGCGATTGCGCATCGTGCTGGCGTGCCTCGACGAGCGGCGCGCGGTCGGCGCGATTGCCGAGGGGCTGGGTTTGTCGCCGTCGCTGGTGAGCCATCATTTGCGGCTGCTTCGCGCGGCGCGGATCGTGCGCGCGGAGCGGCAGGGCAAGCAGGTCTTCTATCTCGCCGCCGACCGCCATATCAGTGCGATGCTGGCCGGCATGCTCGAACACGTGGCCGAACCGGCCGGCGATGAATCTCTGGACGCGTCATGAAGAAAAACGAGCACGACCACGAAGGGCATGGCCACGTCGGCCATGAACATACCCACGGTCACACCCACACTCACAGTCACGGCCACGCCGGCCACCACCACGTTCACGCCCCCGTTGCAGGCCACGGCCGCGCGTTCGCGCTCGCCGTCGTGTTGAACATCGCCATCGTGATCGCGCAAGCCGTCTACGGCGTACTCGCCCATTCCACCGCGCTGCTCGCCGACGCCGGCCACAATCTCTCCGACGTCCTCGGCCTGCTGCTCGCCTGGGGCGCCTCCTGGCTCGCGACGCGCCGTCCGTCGGCGCGCTACACGTTCGGTTATGGCAGCTCGTCGATCCTCGCCTCGCTCGTCAATGCCGGGCTGTTGCTATTCGCGTGCGGCGTGATCGTCGCCGAGGCAATCGGGCGGCTGATGAATCCGGCGCCGGTGGCGGGGCTCGCGGTGTTCGTCGTTGCGACCGTCGGCGTGGTGGTCAACGGAATTTCCGCGTGGCTCTTCATGCGCGGGCAGAAGGAAGATCTGAACATTCGCGGCGCCTTCCTGCATATGGCGGCGGATGCCGGCATCTCCGCGGCGGTCGCGGTGAGCGGCCTCGTGATTCTCTACACCAACTGGACGTGGCTCGACCCGGTCATGAGCTTGCTCGTGGTGGCGGTCGTGGTGGTCGGCACGTGGGGCCTGTTGCGCGATTCGGTGCGCCTCGCGCTCGACGCCGTGCCGCCCGGCGTCGATCTGCAAAGCATCCGCGACTATCTGGCGGGACAGCCCGGCGTCGTCGACGTGCATGATCTGCACGTGTGGGCTCTGTCGACCACCGGCAACGCGCTCAGCGCGCATCTGGTGATGCCGGCCGGCCACCCCGGCGACGAGTCGCTTGACGGCATCGTCGTCATGCTGCGCGAACGCTTTTCGATGCAGCACGCGACGCTGCAAGTCGACCTCGGCACCACGCAGCACCGGTGCGCAATGGATCATGCGCCCCACGCGCATTGAGGCAAACCGGAACGCGCAGCAAGCTCACAGCAAGCCCAAGCCAATCGCGTGATTGATGCAGCGCACCGTCAGCGCGTTGGTGGCGGCGCTCCAAGGCGACTTCCTGCGGGCGTACACTAGAACGCATTGTTGTTTCCGGAGTTCCGCATGGACGCTGCCGCAAACGATGCGTCGCCGGTGCTGATCGTCGGGGCGGGGCCCACGGGGCTCGCCGCGGCGATGAGTCTGGCGCGTGCCCACATTCCCGTGCGTCTGATCGACAAAGCCATGCAACCGAACCCGTATTCGCGGGCCATCGGCATCCAGGCGCGCACGCTCGAGTTGCTCGAGCAGCATCGGTTGGTCGAACCGTTTCTGGAACTCGGCCATCGCGCGCGCATCGCCAATCTGTTTTCGAACGGCATGCGTCTCGCGCAACTCGACTTCGATCCACTGCACACGCGCTATCCGTATCTGCTGTTTCTCGATCAGTCCGTGACCGAGCGGTTGCTGACGGAGCATCTCGCGACGCTCGGCGTGACGATCGAACGCGGCGTCGAGCTGACGATGTTCGCGCAAGGCTCCGCCAGCATTCAGGCGACGCTGCGCCGCGCGGATGGCCACACGGAGACGATGCGCCCGTCGTACATGATCGCCGCGGACGGCGCGCACAGCACGATCCGTCACCGGCTGGGTCTGAGCTTCGAAGGCAAGACCTTCGAGCAGACTTTCCTGCTCGCCGATCTGCACGCGGAAACCGATTGGCCCGAAGACGAGTTTCATATCTTCGCGTCCGGCGAAGGACTGGTGGCGCTGTTTCCGATGGGCCACGGCCGGCATCGTCTGATCGCGGATCATGCCGTCGAGCCTGCCGCCGTCGCGCCGTCCGCGACGCCCGCCGTGTTGGGCGAACCGCCGCTGAACAAGGTGCCTTCGCCGTCGCTCGAGGAATGCAAGGCGCTGATCGCCCGGCGCGTGCGCGAGCGGGTCGACGTGTCGGACCTGGCCTGGTCCTCGTATTTCCATCTGAACAGCCGCATGGTCGACCGGCTGCGCGTCGGCCGCATCTTCCTCGCCGGCGACGCCGCGCATGTGCACAGCCCGGCCGGCGCGCAAGGCATGAACACCGGCATTCAGGAAGCGTTCAATCTCGGCTGGAAGCTGGCGCGCGTGTTGAAGAGCGCGGCGCCGGACCGCCTGCTCGACACCTATCACCTCGAACGTCATCCGATCGAACGTGACGTGCTGCGTCAGACCGGCTTTATCACGCACATGGCCGAGGCCGATCACGGGCCGCTCAAGTTGCTGCGCGAACGTGTGATGCCGGTCCTCGCCGCGCTGGGTCCGCTGCGCGACGCCGCGCGTGCCACCATCAGCGAGTTGTCGATCCAGTACCGGCGCAGTCCGCTGACGCTCGAACGTGTGCTCGACGGCGGACCGCGTGCCGGCGAGCGCGCACCCGATGCGTTGGTGCATGTGGTGGACGGGCCGCTGGGCCGCGCGCCTGGCGTCGGCTGCATTTTCGATCTGCACGATCCGGCGTTCTTCTCGCTGTTCCTGCTCGTGCCGCCGCTGCCCGTCGACGAAACGCCGCTCGATCCCGCGGCGAAACATGCGCCGCCGCCGGACGCGGAAATGGAGCGTGTGGCGGCGGAAGTCGAACGATTGCTGCCGGGCGCGGTGCGCATCTGGCGCATCACGGACACCACCGGCGATGGCGGCCCGGCGCTCTCCGAATCGTATGGCCGCACGCGGCCGTCGTTCTATCTCGTGCGGCCGGACGGCTATATCAGCGCGCGCGGACGCACCGGCTCCGATCTGCACGGCCTGTTGCGGCACTGCGAAGCCTGGTTCACGGTGAATGGCGAGATACCGGAGCAGGCGGCCCTGTGACGTGGGCCGCCTGAGTATTGATTGCGCAAGCGCGTGAGCGCTGCCCCGGTTCACACCGTCGTAGGCGCGGCCGGCGTCAGTTGCTCGCGATGTTTGATGAGCGCTTCCTCGACGATGCTCGACATCTCAATGCCACTCGCATCCGGCTCATCGAGCGCCGCCAGCAACGCGCGGCGCATGCGTGGCTCCCAGAAACGGCGGATATGGTCGGCAATACCGGCGAGCGCTTCCTCGCGGTCGGGCATCGAATCGAAAAAGTCGCCGATCCGGTTGGCCATGTCGATCAGGTTCTGATTGTCCATGCCTGACCTCACTTGCCCGATGTCGCGTTGGCCAGCTCGCGCTGCTTCAGCAGATCGAGCTGTTCGGTGTTGAAACGCGAATAGTCTTTCTGCCATTGCGACGGCTGTTCGACCGGCATCACCTGCACCGCGGTCACCTTGTACTCCGGACAGTTGGTCGCCCAATCCGAGCTATCGGTGGTGATCACGTTCGCGCCTGATTCGGGGAAATGGAACGTCGTATAGACGACGCCCGGCTGCATGCGCTCGGTCACCTTCGCGCGCAACACGGTTTGTCCCGCGCGCGATTCGATGCCGACCCAGTCGTCGGTTTTGATCCCGCGTTCTTCCGCATCGTGCGGATGCAGTTCCAGCCGATCCTCGTCGTGCCAGCGCGAGTTTTCGGTGCGGCGGGTTTGCGCGCCCACGTTGTATTGCGACAGGATGCGGCCCGTGGTGAGCAGCAGCGGGAATTTGCGCGTGACTTTCTCGGGCGTCGCGATGAACTTCGTAATCACGAACTTGCCCTTGCCGCGCACGAACGTGTCGATGTGCATGGTCGGCGTGCCGTCCGGCGCCTCTTCGTTGCAAGGCCACTGGATGCTGCCCAGCTCGTCGAGCTTCTTGTACGAGACGCCGTGGAAGGTCGGCGTGAGACGCGCGATCTCGTCCATGATCTGCGACGGATGCGTGTAGTCCATTTCATAGCCGAGGGCGCGCGCGAGCATCACCGTGACTTCCCAGTCGGCGTAACCCGGCACCGGCGGCATGACCTTGCGCACGCGCGAGATGCGGCGCTCCGCGTTGGTGAACGTGCCGTCCTTTTCGAGGAACGACGAACCGGGCAGCAGCACGTGCGCATACTTGGCGGTCTCGTTCAGGAAAATGTCCTGCACGACGATGCATTCCATCGACGACAGCGCGGCCGACACGTGATGCGTATTCGGATCCGACTGCACGATGTCCTCGCCCTGGCAGTACAGACCCTTGAAGGTGCCGTGCACGGCGGCGTCGAACATGTTCGGAATGCGCAGGCCAGGCTCTGGTTGCAGCGTGACGTTCCACGCTTCTTCGAACAGCGTGCGCGTGACTGTGTCGCTGATGTGGCGATAGCCCGGCAGTTCGTGCGGGAACGAGCCCATGTCGCACGAACCCTGCACATTGTTCTGGCCGCGCAGCGGATTCACGCCCACGCCTTCGCGGCCGATGTTACCCGTCGCCATCGCGAGGTTGGCGATGCCCATCACCATCGTCGAGCCTTGCGCGTGTTCGGTGACGCCGAGGCCGTAGTAGATTGCGGCGTTGCCGCCGATCGCGTAGATGCGGGCGGCTTCGCGCACGGCTTGGGCCGGCACGCCGGTGACTGCCTCGGTCGCTTCCGGCGCGTTCTCCGGCAGCGCGACGAAATCGCGCCATTGTTCGAACGCGCGGGTTTCGCAGCGCTCGGCGACGAACGCTTCGTTGACCAGGCCTTCGGTGACGATCACATGCGCCAGCGCATTCACGACCGCCACGTTGGTGCCCGGCCGCAATTGCAGATGATGCGAGGCCTTCACGTGCGGCGTATCGACGATATCGATGCGGCGCGGATCCACGACGATCAGCTTCGCGCCTTCGCGTACGCGGCGCTTCAGACGCGAGGCGAACACCGGATGGCCGTCGGTCGGATTCGCGCCGATCACCATGATCACGTCGGCTTTATCGACCGAGGCGAACGTCTGCGTGCCCGCCGATTCGCCGAGCGTGGTCTTCAATCCATAGCCGGTCGGCGAGTGGCACACGCGCGCGCAGGTGTCGACGTTGTTGTTGCCGAACGCGGCGCGCACGAGCTTTTGCACCAGATACGTTTCTTCGTTCGTGCAACGCGACGACGTGATGCCGCCGATCGAATCGCGGCCGTGCTTGGCCTGAATGCGGCGGAATTCCGACGCCGCGTAGGTGAGCGCTTCTTCCCAACTGACTTCGCGCCACGGATCGGTGATCTTCGCGCGGATCATCGGCTTGGTGATGCGGTCCTTGTGCGTCGCGTAGCCCCAGGCAAAGCGGCCCTTCACGCAGGCGTGGCCTTCGTTGGCCTGGCCGTTCTTGTGCGGCACCATCCGCACGACTTCGTTGCCCTTCATCTCCGCCTTGAACGAGCAGCCGACGCCGCAATACGCGCAGGTGGTGACGATCGAATGCTCGGCCTGGCCGAGCATGATGACGGTCTTTTCCTGCAAGGTTGCGGTCGGGCACGCGGCCACGCACGCGCCGCACGACACGCATTCCGATTCCATGAACGGCACGTTTTCGCTGGCCGCCACGCGCGATTCGAAACCGCGCCCGGTGATGGTCAGCGCAAACGTGCCTTGCGTTTCTTCGCACGCGCGCACGCAGCGATTGCAGACGATGCACTTCGACGGGTCGTAGGTGAAGTACGGGTTCGACTCGTCTTTCTTGTCCTTCAGATGATTCGCGCCGTCGAAGCCGTAGCGCACTTCGCGCAAGCCCGTGACGCCTGCCATGTCCTGCAGTTCGCAGTCGCCGTTGGCGGGGCAGGTGAGGCAGTCGAGCGGGTGATCGGAGATGTACAACTCCATCACATTGCGGCGCAGCGACTGCAGACGATCGGTTTGCGTGCGGACCTTCATGCCGGCTTCGACCGGCGTCGTGCACGAAGCGGGATAGCCGCGCTTGCCTTCGATTTCCACCAGACACAAACGGCACGAGCCGAACGGTTCCAGCGAATCGGTCGCGCAGAGCTTCGGCACGTTGACGCCTGCTTCGACGGCGGCGCGCATCACGGATGTGCCAGCGGGAACGGTGACGGACTGGCCGTCGATTTCCAGCGTGACGTCGACATCGGCGTGCCGCTCGGGCGTGCCGAAATCGGTGTCGTCGAAAAACGAGCGGGTGGCGCGCTGCTGCGCCTGCGATTTGCATGCGCAATTGCCTGAGCCGCAGCCGCCGGCAGGGGAGTTGAGCAGGTCGGACATGTTTTGGCTCCTGGGTCAGGCCGCTTTCGGCGCGTGATGAGACACGTTGGCGAGACCGAAGTCTTCGGGGAAATGATCGAGCGCGGACAGCACCGGGAACGGCGTCATGCCGCCCATCGCGCAGAGCGAACCGGACACCATGGTGTCGCACAGATCACGCAGCAACTGCACCTGGCGTGTGGACGTATCGCCGTTGCGAATCCGGCCGATCACCTCGACGCCGCGCGTCGAGCCGATCCGGCACGGCGTGCATTTGCCGCACGATTCGAGCGCGCAAAAGTGCATGGCGTACTGCGCGAGTTCGGCGAGATTCGACGTGTCGTCATGTACGACGAGGCCGCCGTGGCCCACCACCGCGCCGACTGCCGCGTACGCCTCGTAGTCCATGGGAATGTCCCACTGGCTTTCCGGCAGATACGTGCCGAGCGGGCCGCCCACTTGCACCGCGCGCGCCGGCCGGCCGCTCGCCGTGCCGCCGCCGTAGTCGTAGAGCAATTCGCGCAGTGTCACGCCGAACGCGAGTTCGACCAGGCCGCCTTGCTTCACATTGCCCGCGAGCTGGAACGGCAGCGTGCCGCGCGAGCGGCCCATGCCGAAGTCTTTGTAGAACGCCGCGCTGCGCGCGAAGATGATCGGCACCGTGGCGAGCGTGATGACGTTGTTGATCACGGTCGGCTGGCCGAACAGGCCGACGAGCGCCGGCACCGGCGGCTTGGCGCGCACGATCCCGCGCTTGCCTTCGAGCGATTCGAGCAGGGCCGTTTCCTCGCCGCACACATAGGCGCCGGCGCCTTTCGCGACGAACAGTTCGAAGCGGTGCGTTGTCGAGAGCACGCTGTCGCCGAGCCAGCCGGCGGCACGTGCTTTGGCGATGGCCGCTTCGAGCGTCGCGATCGAATGCGGATACTCGCTGCGCACGTAGATGTGGCCGACCGTCGCGCCCGTCACGACACCGGCGATGATCATCCCTTCGATCAGCACGTACGGATCGCTTTCCATCACGAGGCGGTCGGAGAAGGTGCCTGAATCGCCTTCGTCCGCATTGCAGACGATGTACTTCTGCGCCGCCTTGGCACCGCGCACCGTGCGCCATTTGATGCCGGCGGGGAAGGCCGCGCCGCCACGTCCGCGCAGGCCGGATTCGATCAAGGCTTCACAGGCGGCGTCGCCGTCGGTTTGCAAAGCCTGGCGCAAGCCTTCGAGGCCGCCGTGGGCGACGTAGTCGTCGATGGAAAGCGGATCCGTGATGCCGATGCGCGCAAAGGTCAGGCGCTGCTGCTTCTTCAGATACGGAATGTCGTCGACGATGCCGACGCGGCTCGCGTGCGCCCCGCCTTCGACGAAGCCGGCGTCGAACAACGCAGCGACGTCGCCGGTTTCGACATTCGCGTAGCCGATGCGGCCTTCAGGCGTTTGCACTTCGACGAGCGGTTCGAGCCACAGCAAACCGCGCGAACCGTTGCGAACCAGTTCGACTTCAACGCCGCGGCGTGCGGCTTCAGCTTCGATCGCCTGAGCGAGCGCATCAGCGCCGAGCGCCAATGCCGACGAATCACGGGGAACGTAGATGCGCGTCATGCCGTCACCTCCACGCACTTGCTGGCGGCCGCGAAGATTGCGTCGAACTTTTGCGGCGTGACTCTGGCGTGCAGCGTGCCGTTGAGCATCAGCGCCGGGGACAGCGCGCATTGGCCGAGGCAATACACCGATTCTAGTTCCACCATCGCGCCGTGCTGGTGTTCGCCGTCGAAACGGCAACCGGTGTGCGCCTCGATATGCTGCGCGAGGGCCTCGGTGCCCATGCTGCGGCAGGCTTCCGCGCGGCACAGTTGCACCGTGACAGGCGCCGGCGGCTGCGTGCGGAAGTGGTGGTAGTAGGTGATTACGCCGTGCACTTCCGCGCGCGACAGGTTCATGGCACGCGCCAGCGGCGCGACCGCGGCGGGTGGCACGTAACCGACTTCGTCCTGAATCGCGTGCAAGACCGCTAGCAGCGACACGCCCGGCTGCGCGTGACGCTGTACCAGTTGCTCCGGCGCGATGGTGATGGAATCGTCCAAGTGGGGGCTCCTCCAAAGTCATATATGCACTTGTTATTCATAATGCGTGCACTTATGCTTTGTTTATTCGATATGGGATAGCCGAACAATAGGCGGGCGATTCAGCCGATGCAATAGGAAAGAGTTCAACATATATGATCAGAATCGAGTGTCAGGCGCAGCTGGTGGTGAAGGGTCCGGACGGCCGCGAGGCAAGCCTGTCGGACGTGGTGCCGCTGCTCGCCTTGGTGGATGAATCCGGCAGCATCGCGCAGGCGGCGACGCTTAAGGGTTTGTCCTACCGTCACGCGTGGGGTTTGCTGCGCAGCATCGAAGAGCGTTTGGGCGGTCCGCTGATCGCGAAAGAGCGTGGTCGCGGCTCGGTGCTCTCCGAACTCGGGCAAGCGGTGTTGCGTGCGCAGCGTCTGTGCGGCGAGCGGCTCGACGGCAACATGCAGGCGCTCGCGAGTGAAGTGGCGAGCGATCTGAACCGCTGGCTCGCCCCGCCCGCCGACGACGTGCGCATCTTCGCGTCGCACGGTTATGCGGTGGCGGCGCTCGTGACGGCGCTGGTCGCCAACGATCTGCCGGTCGACATCAAGTATCGCGACAGCGCGGACGCCGTCAGCGCGCTCGCGCGCGGCGAATGCGATCTGGCCGGCTTCCATTTGCCGCTCGGCGAGTTTCGCGCGGCCTGCGCGGATGCGTATCGGCGCTGGCTCGATCCGCAGCGTCACGTGCTCGTGCATCTCACGCGACGCAAGCAAGGGCTCTTTCTCGGCAAGGGCAATCCCAAGGGAATCGCCGGCCTCGGTGATCTCGCGCGCGACGATATCCGTTTCGTGAATCGACAGCCCGGCTCCGGCACGCGCATGTTGCTCGATCTCGCGCTACGGAAAGTCGGAGTCGATCCGGATCGGGTCAATGGTTATGCGTCAGCCGAACTCACGCATTCGGCGATTGCGGCGTTCGTCGCGAGCGGCATGGCGGATGTGGGTTTCGGCGTGGAGCCCGCGGCGCATCACTTCGGCCTCGACTTCATTCCGGTCGTCGACGAAGACTATTATTTCGCCTGCGACCGCGCACGCCTCGAACGTGCGCCGCTCGCGACGGTGCTCGATTTGCTGCGCGGCAGCGCGTTTCGCCATAGCGTCGATCAGCTCGAAGGCTATGACCCGCAAGACTGTGGCAAGGTGGTCGATCTCGAAGAAGGCTTGGGCGAAGCGGTGGCGTAAGCAGCCGTAAACGTCAGGCTGTGTTTGGCGCTGCGTATGGTGTCCGTTTGGGATACTCTCTAAGCTTCCGCTTCCGCCTTAACCGCGCGTTACGTCGCGCCGATCGATATGAAAGTCATTCTTCACGCATGTGCTGCCGTTGCGACCGCTGGTGTGCTCCTCGCCACCGCGTCAGTTGCTTTCGCACAGAATTCGCCGGGTGTTCCGGGCGGCATCCTGCAAGATCAGTTCCGTCTTGCCGAGCATCCGCAAATGCCGTTTGCAGCGTCGTCACCCTCGGACAAATACCAGACCGGCAAAAAATCGGCCATGCGCAAGCGAGGCGATATGGGCGATCCGAATGGCTGCAATCTGCAGTGCCCTAAAGACGAATAAGCGGACGCTCGTGTCCGTTGTTGATGCGACGCCGGCGTTCTGCCGGCGTCTTTCGTTTGGCTCTCAGGTTCAGCTTGGCGTTGTGGCCTTGCGGCTGGCGCTTAAGGCTTGGCCGTGTGCCACATGTCCTTGAAATTGTCCCCCTTCATGTCTCCCGCCTGCTTGTCCGCCGCGTAGCGATACAGCGGATGGCCCTTGTACGCCCATTGCTGCTTGCCGTCGGCGCCGGTGATCAACGTCCAGTCGCCGGACGGTTTGTCCGAAGCGCTAGCCGTGGCCGCGGGCCAGTAGTTCATGCAGCCGCCGGTGCAGGCGCTCACGCCGGGCGTGGTGTCCTTGTCGAAGGTATAGAGCGTCATGCCGTCTGCAGTGACGAAGCGCCCGTCGACGATTTTCGGTGCTTCGGCGAAAGCGCTTTGTTGCAGTGCGAGGAGGGCGAGGCAGAAGAGAGTTTTGCGCATGATGTCGGCTCCTGATTTTGGTGTTGGTCTCACGCGAGGCACGGCGTGCGCGCGTGAGGATCAAACGACTGAGCGGATGCCTTTATTCCAATCACTTCTTCGCGAGAGGATCGGGCTAGAGTCCGCCAGGGAACAGCGCGGAGATGAGATAAGAAAAGGATAGTGCGGGAAAGAGCGCAGCGGGAAGGACGCGGGGACTAAGAAAAAACCCGCAAGCAGCAGGCCGCTTACGGGTTTCCGATGAGACTTGATGGTGCAGCGTGAAACATGTTCTGGTGGAGGCGGCGGGAATCGAACCCGCGTCCAGAAGCACTCTACGACTAGTTCTACATGTGTAGTTCTGTCATTTGATTTAACCAGAGCGACGCGGACGAACACGCTGCGCTACAGCGATTCACTAGATTTTCGACCCGGATGTCGTGACACCACCAAGGCTTAACTGACGTATATGACCTCTGTCGGTATTGCTACCGGTCTTGCGACTCTAGCCCGTCAGTGAACTAGGCAGAGGACGGCGGCCCTTAGGCTGCCAGTGCGAACGTTTCGTCGTTTGCAGTTACGTTTTTCCCGCTGATTTACGAGGTGACGGGGCCTCGACATGCCCTAGCCGCTTCGCAACCCCTGTCGAAACCAGGTCGCCCCCGCGGTTCGTTGCCCAAGTTTCTGGGCCAGACGTAGATTTTACAATAGATTAACGGCCACGTCCTGACTCATTGGCGCGGCGGCCTGGCTTTGCCTGCCGCCCGCGCTTCAGCCGAGGTCGCGCAGCAGCCTCTGCAATTCAGCCGGCGACTGGACGACGTGTTGCGCGTGCCATTGGGTCGGCGGAATATCGTTGCCGCAGTAGCCGTACGCCGCCGCGACCGTCTTCATACCGGCGGCGAAACCCGCCTGCACGTCGCGCAGATCGTCGCCGACGTAGACGATGCGCTCCGGCGCCACGTCCAGTTCACGCGCCGCGTGCAGCAACGGCGCCGGGTGCGGTTTCGAATGCGGTGTGGTATCGCCGCTCACGACACAACCGGCGCGCTCTTCGAGACCGAGTTGCGCGATCAGCGGCTCGGTGAGCCGCGCAACCTTGTTTGTGACGATGCCCCAGCGCACGCCGCGTGCGTCGAGTTCGTCGAGCATTTCGGGAATGCCTTGAAACAGCGTGGTCTCGATGCACAGGTCCGCTTCGTAGTTGGCGAGGAACTCCTCGCGCATCGACGCGAACTCGTGACTATCGGGGCCGATGCCGAACGCACCGCCGATCAGCCCACGCGCACCCGCGGACGCAAGCGGGCGCAGATCTTCGAGCGGCACCATCTCCAGCCCGCGATCGTGGCGCATCTTGTTGACGGCGGCCGCGAGGTCGGGCGCCGTATCGGCTAGCGTGCCGTCGAGGTCGAACAGGACGGCTTGGCAAAGACCGAGTGCGTCTTCGTTGTCTTCGCGTTGGGGCAGGGGCGTGGGATCGCTCATTGATTCGATAGGTCCGGCAGGTCGGGGCGGATCAAACGTCGCGTCGGCAGGCGAGCATGTAGTTCACGCTCGTGTCGGCGGACAGCGTGAAATGCTTGCTGAGCGGGTTATAGACGATGCCTTTGATATCGGCCGTGCGCAGGTCGGCGGCGCGCACGAAGCTCGCCAATTCCGACGGGCGAATGAAGCGCGCGTAGTCGTGCGTGCCCTTGGGCAGCATTCGCGCGATATATTCGGCGCCGATCACGGCGAACAGGTACGACTTCACGTTGCGGTTCAGCGTGGAAAAGAACACCCAGCCGCCGGGTTTCACCAGCGTCTTGCAGGCCTCGACGATGGCAGCAGGCTGAGGCACGTGCTCCAGCATTTCCATGCAGGTCACCACGTCGTACGTACCCGGCTCGCGGGCGGCGAGCGCCTCGGCGGCGATTTCTTCGTAATCGACGGTTACACCACTTTCAAGGCTGTGAAGATCGGCCACGCCCAAAGCCTGGGTCGACAGGTCGATGCCCTTCACGTGCGCGCCCAGGCCGGCCATCGACTCGGACAGAATGCCGCCGCCGCAGCCGATATCCAGCACGGTCTTGCCCGCGAGATGCGCGTGCGTGTCGATCCAGTTCAGACGAATCGGATTGAGCTCGTGCAGCGGCTTGAATTCGGCATTCGGGTCCCACCAACGATGCGCAAGGTCGCTAAATTTCTGCAGTTCGTGGGGATCGGCGTTGGTCATGACGGAGGCTGCCTCGAAGAAAGCGGTGAGCGGGCGCTCGAGGATAAACCCTGAGTATATAGGTCGAGGGACGGGGCGGCAAAATGCCGCCCGCTCGAGGTCCGGCCGGGTCCCGATGCACGGCGTCGCGCGAGTAGCCGGACATAAAAAAAGCCCCGCCGAAGCGGGGCTTTGATACTGCGGTAGTTTTGTAGCTTACTGCTTCGAAGTACCGACAACTTCGACTTCCACGCGACGATCCGGTGCGAGGCAGGCGATGAGTTGCTTGTGGTTCTTCTGGTTGCAACCGGTCGTGACCGGGTTGCGCTTACCCTTGCCTTCCGTATAGATACGGTTGGATTCGATGCCCTTGCTGACCAGGTATGCCTTCACAGCTTGAGCGCGGCGCAGCGACAGACGGTCGTTGTACTTGTCCGAACCGATACGGTCCGTGTAACCCGTTGCGACGACGACTTCCAGGTTCAGCGCGCCGATCTTCGATGCCAGATCGTCCAGCTTTTCCTTGCCGGCCGGCTTCAGGATTGCCTTGTCAAAGTCGAACAGTGCGTCAGCTTGATACGTAATCTTCTGGCTCGTAATAGCCGGTGCAGGTGCGACCGGAGCCGGCGGAGTCGGAGCTTGAGCAACCAGAGCGCCATCGCACTTTGCGTTGGCCGTTGCCGGCGTCCAGAATGCATCGCGCCAGCACAGCTCGTTCGTGCCGTTCATCCACACGTATTCGCCGGTACCATTCACCCAGTTGTCGTTCGTAGCTTGTCGCGACGCCGGCACCGACTGTGCCATGGCGGATGCAGCCATAACCGCGGTAGCTGCAATGAACGCGAGCTTTGAAAGTTTATTCATATTTCTCCTCTCGAAATTGAGATTACCGCAGGTTTACTGCGAGCCTGTTGACGAAGACAAGTCATACATTGCTCGAAGTATAACATCGGTGTAGAACAAAAAACGTGCTGTGTAGACTTCGAGCAGTGTCTAACTCTTTGTGCGTTGGCATTTTGCCATATCGTTCCCTTCCAACGATAAAAAAATCTGCCCCCGATCGAATCACCCTCCAATTGTGGTGCATGCGCAACAAAAGCAATTCCCTGGAGGCTCCGCCAGTCATGGCTGAGCGGCGAATTGCCCCACGCACGAATCGAGCCTGACCCGTCTCGAAAATGGGCGTCCAGGAACGCTTCGCGCGCGTCCCACTAATAGGTATACGTAGGTTCGTCGGGAGCGGATTCGCGGCATGTTAGAATCGCGTGATGCGTTGCGCCTGCAATGCTTACGCGAAGGCGCGGCGAAGTGAAGTTAAGCCGTCGTCTTGGCACGTAAAAGATACGGATAATGGATCAATTCGCCAAAGAGACTCTGCCAATCTCCCTAGAGGAGGAAATGCGCCGTTCGTATCTCGATTACGCGATGAGCGTGATCGTAGGGCGTGCGCTTCCCGATGTTCGCGATGGCCTGAAGCCGGTGCACCGGCGCGTGCTGTACGCGATGCACGAACTGAACAACGACTGGAACCGGGCGTACAAGAAGTCGGCGCGTATTGTCGGCGACGTCATCGGTAAATATCACCCGCACGGCGACACGGCTGTTTACGACACCATCGTCCGGATGGCGCAGGACTTTTCGCTGCGCTACATGCTGGTGGACGGTCAGGGCAACTTCGGCTCGGTCGACGGCGACAATGCCGCGGCGATGCGGTACACCGAAATCCGCATGGCGAAGATCGGCCACGAACTGCTGGCCGACATCGACAAGGAAACGGTCGACTTCACGCCGAACTACGACGGCAGCGAAAACGAACCGGCCATCCTGCCGGCGCGCATTCCCAATCTGCTGATCAATGGCTCGTCCGGCATCGCGGTCGGCATGGCGACCAACATCCCGCCGCACAACCTCAACGAGGTTGTCGACGCCTGCCAGCATCTGCTCAAGAACCCGGAAGCCACGATCGACGAACTGATCGAGATCGTTCCGGCGCCCGACTTCCCGACCGCCGGCATCATCTACGGTGTGGCCGGCGTGCGCGACGGCTATCGCACCGGCCGCGGCCGCGTGGTGATGCGCGCGCTCACGCACTTCGAGGAAATCGACCGCGGCCAGCGCATGGCGATCATCGTCGACGAATTGCCGTACCAGGTGAACAAGCGCTCACTTCTGGAGCGCATCGCCGAACTGGTTAACGAGAAGAAGCTCGAAGGCATTTCCGACATCCGCGACGAGTCCGACAAGAGCGGCATGCGCGTCGTGATCGAGCTCAAGCGCGGCGAAGTGCCGGAAGTCGTTCTGAATAATCTGTACAAGGCGACCCAGCTTCAGGACACCTTCGGCATGAACATGGTCGCGCTGGTCGACGGCCAGCCGAAGCTGCTGAACCTGAAGGAAATGCTGTCGTGCTTCCTGTCGCATCGTCGGGAAGTGCTGACGCGGCGCACTGTATACGAACTGCGCAAGGCGCGCGAACGCGGCCACGTGCTCGAAGGTCTGGCAGTTGCGCTCGCCAACATCGACGAGTTCATCGCGATCATCAAAGCCGCGCCGACTCCGCCGATCGCGAAGCAGGAATTGATGGCGCGTCCGTGGGATTCGTCGCTGGTGCGCGAAATGTTGTCGCGCGCCGAGACGGAAAACGCGACGGCGGGTGGTCGCGAAGCCTATCGTCCTGACGGCTTGAATCCGTCGTTCGGTATGCAGTCCGACGGCCTCTACCGACTGTCCGACACCCAGGCTCAGGAAATTCTGCAGATGCGTCTGCAGCGCCTGACCGGTCTGGAGCAGGACAAGATCATCGGCGAGTACCGCGAAGTCATGGCGCAAATCGCCGACCTGCTGGACATCCTGGCTCGCCCGGAACGCATTACGGCGATCATCGTCGACGAACTCACGTCGATCAAAGCCGAATTCGGCGACGCGCGCCGCTCGAAGATCGAGCTGAACGCTACCGAACTGAACACCGAAGATCTGATCACGCCGCAAGAGATGGTCGTGACCATGTCGCACGCCGGCTACGTGAAATCGCAGCCGCTGTCCGAATATAGTGCGCAGAAGCGGGGTGGCCGCGGCAAGCAGGCCACGGCGATGAAAGAAGACGACTGGATCGACACGCTGTTCATCGCGAACACGCACGACCACATTCTGTGCTTCTCGAATCGCGGCCGCGTGTACAGCGTGAAAGTCTACGAAGTGCCGCAGGGTTCGCGCAACTCGCGCGGCCGTCCGATCGTGAATATCTTCCCGCTTCAGGACGGCGAGAAGATCACGGTTGTCTTGCCGGTGAAGGAATTCTCGGCGGACAAATTCGTCTTTATGGGCACCGCGTTAGGAACCGTAAAAAAGACGCCGCTGGAAGCCTTTGGCCGCGTGTTGCGCAAAGGTATTATTGCGGTCGGTCTGGATGAGGGCGACTACCTGATCGGCGCTGCCATTACGGACGGTCAGCACGACGTCATGTTGTTCTCGGATTCGGGCAAGGCGGTTCGCTTCGACGAGAACGACGTGCGTCCGATGGGCCGTGAAGCGCGCGGTGTGCGTGGCATGCAGCTCGAAGACGGGCAAAACGTGATCGCGCTGCTAGTGGCCGGCGACGAGCAGGAGTCGGTGCTCACTGCAACCGAGAACGGCTTTGGCAAGCGCACGCCGATCACCGAGTACACCCGTCACGGTCGCGGTACGAAGGGCATGATCGCGATCCAGACGTCGGAGCGTAACGGCAAGGTCGTCGCCGCCACGCTGGTGGATCAGGAAGCGCAGATCATGCTGATCACCAATACCGGCGTGCTGATCCGTACGCGGGTGTCGGAAATTCGAGAAATGGGACGCGCAACCCAAGGTGTTACACTCATCAGCCTTGACGAAGGGACCAAGCTTTCAGGTCTGCAACAGGTCGCTGAGGCGGAAGCAGAAGGTGATGCTGAAGGCGACGCCGAAGGTCCCGCAGAAGGTGACAACGGTGGCGAAGAGGGCGGTGCCGCCTGATTCGAGTCAGCGTCTTACAGTCTCAGTGATTAGTTGAAAGCTGCGCCGGGAATAATGGCGTGTCGGGCTGATACGTGTCCCGCGCGGCTTGCTGCTCAAGTTCATTTCTATTAGGGAGTAATGATGCAAAAACGATTCAAACAACTGATGTTGCTGGCTGCCCTCGTGCCGACCTTTGCCATGGCTCAAGCGCTTCAGAGCCAGGCTCCGGCGGCTCCGGCTGCTGCCGCAGCACCGGTTGATCCGGCCAAGCAGGCTGCAATCAAGGACCTGTTGGACGCCATCGACGCGCAGAAGCTCGTCGGCGCGATCGGCAACAGCGCCCAGATGCAAGCCAAGCAGCTGGTTCCGGCAATCCTGTCGGACGCGCTGAGCGAAAACAAGACGATGACGGACAAGCAGAAGCAGGCTTCCGTCCCGACGCTGCAAAAGAACGCAGTGCCGAAGCTGGTTGACGGCGCAGGCCAGGTGTTCGCCACGGACAGTTTCCGTCAGGACGCCATGCAAGCTCAGTACGACGCTTACGCGAAGTACTACAGCACGTCGGAAATCAAGGATCTGACCACGTTCTACAAGAGCCCGACCGGCCGCAAGTTCATCCAGGTGCAAGACCAGGTTGGCCGCGACGTCGTGAACGGCTTGATGCAAAAGTACATGCCGCAATCGATCAAGGCAACGCGTGACCAGGCCGACAAGGAAGTCGCTTCGGTCAAGCCGGCTAAGTAAAGCCAATTAGTCAGCCCAAGGTCGAAAGGCTGCGCTGACATCGCGCCAGTTGCCGTCCGGCAGGCCCGCCTCGTAGGCTGATGGCGCGCCGGGTTTGGCGGCTTGGCGGTGACAATGCGATAATGGCTGTTTGCGCACACGCGCAGACGGCCATTTTCTTTTTCGGCGCGAAATGGCCTGAAACCCGCGTCAGAAAATCGCGCCGGCAAGATCGGGTTGTCAGCTTCACGGTGGTTGTTCGCCCGGCTGCCAACTTCGCCGATCTTTGCGCGATCTTCCTTTTTTTGCGCCTGCTTCCAGGATCTCACGATGCGCGTCTTTAATTTCTCCGCCGGCCCCGCGGCCATGCCCGAAGAAGTGCTGCGTCAAGCCGCCGACGAAATGCTCGACTGGCAGGGCAGCGGCATGAGCGTGATGGAAATGAGCCATCGCGGGAAAGAGTTCATGTCGATCCACGAGGAAGCGCTCGTCGATCTGCGCGACTTGCTCGAGGTGCCGGCCAGCCATCGCATTTTGTTCCTGCAAGGCGGCGGTCTCGGCGAGAACGCGATCGTGCCGATGAATCTGATGGGCGCGAAGCCGCGCGCGGATTTCGTCGTGACGGGTTCCTGGTCGCAGAAGTCGTTCAAGGAAGCGCAGAAGTACGGCACCGTGCATCTGGCAGCGAGCGGCCAGACGGCCGACGGTTTCACCCGCGCGCCGGCGCGCTCGGAGTGGCAACTGTCCGACGACCCGGCTTACGTGCATCTGTGCACGAACGAGACGATCCACGGCGTCGAGACGTTCGAGATTCCCGATCTCGGCGATATTCCGTTGGTGGCTGACGCCTCGTCGCACATCCTGTCGCGTCCCATGGACATCGCCAAATACGGCGTGCTGTTCGGCGGCGCGCAGAAGAACATCGGCATGGCCGGCGTGACGGTGGTCGTTGTGCGCGAAGACATGCTGGATCGCGCGCAGTCGATCTGCCCGTCGGCGTTCGAATGGAAGACCGTCGCCGAGAACAATTCGATGTACAACACGCCGCCCACTTATGCGATCTACATCGCCGGGCTGGTGTTCAAGTGGTTGAAGAAGCAGGGCGGCCTTGCCGCGATGGAAGCGCGTAATCTCGAGAAGTCGAAGCTGCTGTACGACGCGATCGACTCGAGCAGCTTCTATCTGAACAAGGTCGAACGTGGCTCGCGCTCGCGGATGAACGTCCCGTTCTTCCTCGCCGACGAGTCGCGCAACGAAGATTTCCTGGCCGGCGCGAAAGCGCGGGGAATGGTGCAGCTAAAGGGCCACAAGTCCGTCGGCGGCATGCGGGCGTCGATTTATAACGCCGTCCCGCTCGAGGGCGTCAAAGCGCTTGTCGAATACATGAAGGAATTCGAACAGCGCAGCGCCTGAGTAATCGGGGCGCGCGCATCCTTTCCAGCACGCATTTGTGCAGCAGCTACCGGCAGGGCCGTTTTCACGCATGGACGACGAACTCAATACCCGACTCAAACCCCTTCGCGAACGCATCGACGCGCTCGACGCGCAGCTGATCGCGCTGCTCAACCAGCGCGCCGCGGTCGCGCTCGAAGTGGGCGAGGTCAAGAAGCATTTCAACGCGCCGGTGTTCCGGCCGGAGCGCGAGCAGCAGGTGATCGCGCGTCTGCAGGACATGAGCGAAGGGCCGCTCGCGAGCGAGCATATCAGCGCGATCTGGCGCGAGATCATGGCCGCGAGCCGCGCGCTCGAGAAGACCATCAAGGCCGCGTACCTCGGCCCGGTCGGCACTTATAGCGAACAGGCGATGCACGAATACTTCGGTCAGTCGATCGAAGGCCTGCCGTGTCCGTCGATCGACGAAGTGTTTCGTTCGGTCGAGGCCGGCGCTGCGGAATTCGGCGTCGTGCCGGTCGAGAATTCGACCGAAGGCGCGGTGTCGCGCACGCTCGATCTGCTGCTGCAAACGCAACTCACGATCGGCGGCGAATTGGCTTTGCCGATCCACCACAATCTGTTGACGCTGAACGGCGGCCTCACCGGCGTGACGCGCGTGTGTGCGCATGCGCAGGCGCTTGCGCAGTGTCAGCGCTGGCTGTCGACCAACGCGCCGCATCTGGAGCGCCAAGCCGTGTCGAGCAACGCCGAAGCGGCACGCATGGCGGCGGAAGATCCAACCGTGGCGGCGATCGCCGGCGATCGCGCGGCGACCCATTACGGCCTGCAAGTGGCCTATGCGCTGATCCAGGACGATCCGCACAACCGCACGCGCTTCGTGATGATCGGCAAGCAGCCGGCCGGCCCGAGCGGTTACGACCAGACGTCGCTGATCGTGTCGGTGGTGAACGAACCGGGCGCGATGGTCAAGCTGCTGGAGCCGCTGGCGCGTCACAGCGTGTCCATGACCCGCTTCGAATCGCGTCCGGCGCGCGTCGGCACGTGGGAGTACTACTTCTACATCGACGTCGAAGGCCATCGCGACGATCCGGCGGTCGCCGCCGCGCTCACCGAACTCGGCGAGAAGGCAGCGTTCCTGAAGATTCTGGGCTCGTATCCGCGCGCCCGTTGATGACAGTCAAGCGGCGGCCCGTGGCATCCCGGCCGCAGCCGCCGCGCATTCAATTATTCATAGTCGTTCGGAGATTCTCATGACAGCGTCTTTCGGTCCTTCCTACGTGCGCGCCATTGCGCCTTACATCGCAGGCAAACCGATTTCGGAAGTGGCCCGCGAGTTCGGTCTGGACGAAGCGACCATCGTGAAACTCGCGTCGAACGAAAATCCGCTCGGCATGCCGGAGTCGGCGCAGCGCGCCGTGGCGCAGGCCGCCAGCGAACTGGGCCGCTACCCGGACGCGAACGCGTTCGAGTTGAAGGCGGCGCTGAGCGAGCGCTACGGCGTGCCGGCCGACTGGGTCACGCTCGGCAACGGTAGCAACGACATTCTCGAAATCGCCGCGCACGCGTTTGTGGAAAAGGGTCAGTCGATCGTCTATGCACAGTACTCGTTCGCGGTTTACGCACTGGCCACGCAAGGCCTGGGCGCGCGCGCGATCGTCGTGCCGGCTGTCGAATACGGTCACGACCTCGACGCGATGCTCGCGGCCATCACCGACGACACGCGTCTGATTTTCGTCGCCAACCCGAACAACCCGACGGGCACGTTCATCGAAGGACCGAAGCTCGAGGCGTTTCTCGACAAGGTGCCGCGCCACGTGGCCGTCGTGCTCGACGAGGCGTACACGGAATATCTGCCGGAGGAGAAGCGCTACGACTCGATCGCGTGGGTGCGCCGCTACCCGAACCTGCTGGTGTCGCGCACGTTTTCGAAGGCCTTCGGTCTCGCCGGTTTGCGCGTGGGATTTGCGATCGCGCAACCTGAACTGACCGATCTGCTGAATCGCCTGCGTCAGCCGTTCAACGTGAACACGCTCGCGCAGGCTGCGGCGATCGCCGCGCTGAACGACAAGGCGTTTCTGGAAAAGAGCGCGGCGTTGAACGCGCAAGGCTATCGCCGTCTGACCGAAGCGTTCGACAGGCTCGGCCTGGAGTATGTGCCGTCGGACGGCAATTTCGTGCTGGTGCGTGTCGGCAACGACGACGCGGCCGGCAACCGCGTCAACCTCGAGTTGCTGAAGCAGGGCGTGATCGTGCGTCCGGTCGGCAACTATGGTTTGCCGCAATGGCTGCGCATCACGATCGGCCTGCCGGAAGAAAATGAAGCATTCATCGCGGCGCTCGAAAAGACGCTCGCCACCGCGAAAGCGGTAACCCTTGACCCGCGCGCCTCGTTGGCATGAAAGGCGCGCTTTATCTGTGACCGACGTGGCCGCGTTTTCATTTAACAAGCTGGTAATTTTCGGTGTCGGCCTGATCGGCGGATCGCTCGCGCGCGCGTTGCGCGAGCGGGGCGAGGCCGAGGGCGCGCGCAAGGTGATCGGTGTGGGGCGTTCGTCCGCGTCGACTGAGCGCGCTCTGGAACTGGGTGTGATCGACGGCTCGGCGGCGTTGAACGACGACGCCTCGCTGCGTGAAGCGCTAGCCGGCGCCGAGTTCGTGCTGCTGGCCGCGCCCGTCGCGCAGACGCAGCCGCTACTCGAGCGTATCGCGCCGTTTCTCGAAGACGCCACGATCGTCACCGACGCCGGCAGCACCAAGTCGGACGTGGTTGCCGCCGCCCGTGCGGCGCTTGGCGCGCGCGTCGCCCAGTTCGTGCCTGGGCATCCGATTGCCGGCCGCGAGGCAAGCGGCGTGGAAGCTGCCTTGCCCGACCTTTATGTGGGCCGCAATGTCGTGCTGTGTCCGCTGCCTGAGAATGCACCTGAGGACGTGGAGCGCGTCGCGGCGATGTGGCGCGCCACCGGCGCGCTCGTGCGCAACATGGCGCCCGAGCAGCACGACCGCGTGTTCGCGTCGGTCAGCCATTTGCCGCACGTGCTCTCGTTCGCGCTGGTCGAGCAGATTCTCAATTCGCCCGACGCCGCGCTGAAATTCTCGTTCGCCGCGGGCGGTTTCCGCGACTTCACGCGGATCGCTGCGTCGAGCCCGGAAATGTGGCGCGACGTGTGCGTCGCCAACCGCGTCGCGCTGCTCGATGAACTCGACGCCTACACGGCAGTGCTCGCGCGCTTGCGCGCGGCCATCGAAGCCGCCGACGGCGCCGCCCTCGAAGCCGTGTTCGCGCGCTCGCGCGTGGCGCGCACCGAATGGCAGGAACAGCGCGCGGCCGGCGTCGCCAACAGCGACGCGTCGAAATAACCGGAAACTGGACTTAATCATGGAATTCCTCGATCTCGGACCGTTTTCCCGCGCGTCCGGCACGATTCGTCTGCCTGGCTCGAAGAGCATTTCGAACCGGGTGCTGCTGCTCGCGGCGCTCGCCGAAGGCGAAACGACGATCACGAATCTGCTCGACTCCGACGACACTCGCGTGATGCTCGACGCGCTCGAAAAGCTCGGCGTGCGTCTGAAGCGCGACGGCGACACCTGCGTCGTGACCGGCACGCGCGGCGCGTTCACGGCGCGCACGGCGGATCTGTTTCTCGGCAACGCCGGCACGGCGGTGCGTCCGCTGACGGCGGCGCTGGCGGTCAACGGCGGCGACTATCGCATTCACGGCGTGCCGCGCATGCACGAGCGGCCGATCGGCGATCTGGTCGACGGCCTGCGCCAGCTCGGCGCCAAGATCGACTATGAAGAGAACGAAGGCTATCCGCCGTTGCGGATTCGTCCGGGGCAAATCAACGCCGACGCGCCAATCACCGTGCGTGGCGATGTGTCGAGCCAGTTCCTGACCTCGCTGCTCATGACGCTGCCGCTTTTGCGCAGCGAGAGTGGCGTGAGCACCGTGCAGGTGGATGGCGAACTGATCTCGAAGCCGTACATCGAGATCACCATCAAGCTGATGGAGCGCTTCGGCATCAAGGTCGAGCGCCATGGCTGGCATCAATTCGTCGTGCCGGCGGGGCAGCGCTATCAGTCGCCGGGCACGATCATGGTGGAGGGCGATGCGTCGTCCGCTTCGTATTTCCTCGCGGCCGGCGCGCTCGGCGGCGGGCCGCTGAAGGTGGAGGGCGTCGGCCGGGCCAGCATCCAGGGCGACGTCGGCTTTGCCGATGCGCTCATCAAGATGGGCGCGAACCTGCAGATGGGCGATGACTGGATCGAAGTGCGCGGCGTCGGTCACGACAGCGGCAAGCTCGAGCCGATCGACATGGACTGCAACCTGATTCCCGATGCCGCGATGACGATCGCCGTCGCCGCGCTGTTCGCGGACGGCGCGACCACGCTGCGCAATATCGCCAGCTGGCGCGTGAAGGAAACCGACCGGCTCGCCGCAATGGCAACGGAGTTGCGCAAGGTCGGCGCCAAGGTGCAGGAAGGCGAGGACTTCCTCGTCATCGAACCGCCCGAAAAGCTGATTCCGAACGCCGCCATCGACACCTACGACGATCACCGCATGGCCATGTGCTTTTCGCTGGTGAGCCTCGGCGGCGTGCCGGTGCGGATCAACGACCCGAAGTGCGTCGGCAAGACGTTTCCCGATTATTTCGAGCGCTTCGCGGCGCTCGCTCAACCCTGATTCGACCCCGAATCGCCTGACGTGCGACTTTTTCGATGAAACCGACCCGTCCCTTTCACCAGACGCCCGTCATTACGATCGACGGCCCGAGTGCCTCCGGCAAAGGCACCGTGGCCGCGCTGGTTGCCGCGAGCCTCGGCTTCCACTTGCTGGATAGCGGCGCGCTGTATCGTCTCGCCGCGCTTGCCAGCCTGCGCTACAACATCGAGGCGGGCGACGCCGTCGCCCTTGCAAAACTGATCGACGATCTGCACATCACGTTTCGCGAGGGACTGGCGCAGCTCGACGGCGTCGACGTCTCGGCCGAGATTCGCGCTGAGGAAGTCGGCGGCCGCGCCTCGGCGATCGCCGTCCACGCGCCGGTGCGCACCGCACTGGTGGCGCGTCAGCGGGCTTTTCGTAAGGAACCGGGACTGGTTGCGGACGGCCGCGACATGGGCACCGTGATCTTCCAGGACGCCGTGCTGAAGGTGTTCATGACCGCCAGCGTCGAGGCCCGCGCGGCGCGCCGGCATAAGCAATTGATCCAAAAAGGATTTTCTGCTAATATAGATGACTTGCTCCGGGATTTGCGTGAGCGCGATGAGCGTGACAGTCAGCGCGCAGCCGCGCCACTCAAGCCCGCAGCGGATGCAAAGCTGCTTGATACCTCCGCATTGTCGGTCGACCAGGCGGTCGAGCAAGTGGTGCAGTGGTATGAAGCTTTAGTCCCGCATGCCTGATGAAAGTACGCGTTGTGCTTCAGGTGTGGGCGCAGTAGAAGTCGGTTGTCAGTAGGTGCTTCGCGATCGTCGCGAAGCGTTGTGTTAACCCTTTAACCCCGCGTGGCATTCGCTTTCTTGGCCGTTGTTGCTGACCGTCCGGCCAGCCTGGCACCGCGAGAACCATGCAAATTTTGATTTTTATGTCCGACCTGCAAACCTCTACCCCGAATACCGAATCTTTTGCGGCTCTGTTCGAAGAGTCGCTGACCAAGCAAGACATGCGCGCCGGCGAAGTGATTTCCGCCGAAGTCGTGCGTGTTGACCACAACTTCGTGGTCGTCAACGCTGGTCTCAAGTCCGAAGCCTACATCCCGCTCGAAGAGTTCCTGAACGACGCGGGCGAGGTAGAAGTGCAGGCGGGCGACTTCGTTTCCGTCGCGATCGACGCGCTGGAAAACGGCTATGGCGACACGATCCTGTCGCGCGACAAGGCGAAGCGCCTCGCTTCGTGGCTGTCGCTGGAAAAGGCTCTCGACAACAACGAACTCGTGACCGGCACGATCACGGGCAAGGTCAAGGGCGGCATGACCGTCATGGTCAACGGCATCCGCGCATTCCTGCCGGGTTCGCTGGTCGACACGCGTCCGGTCAAGGACACGACCCCGTACGAAGGCAAGACGCTGGAATTCCGCGTCATCAAGCTCGACCGCAAGCGTAACAACGTCGTGCTGTCGCGCCGTGCCGTGATCGAAGCGACCCAAGGCGAAGAGCGCGCAAAGCTGCTCGAAACGCTGAAGGAAGGCGCGATCGTGGAAGGCGTGGTGAAGAACATCACGGATTACGGCGCGTTCGTGGACCTCGGCGGTATCGACGGTCTGCTGCACATCACCGACATCGCATGGCGTCGTGTGCGTCACCCGAGCGAAGTGCTGTCGGTTGGCCAGGAAGTGACCGCGAAGATCCTCAAGTTCGATCAAGAGAAGAACCGCGTATCGCTGGGCATCAAGCAACTGGGCGACGATCCGTGGGAAGGCATTTCGCGCCGTTACCCGTCGGGCACGCGCCTGTTCGGTAAGGTCACCAACATCACCGACTACGGCGCATTCGTCGAAGTCGAATCGGGTATCGAAGGCCTGGTTCACGTGTCGGAAATGGACTGGACGAACAAGAACGTTGCACCGTCGAAGGTTGTGCAACTGGGCGACGAAGTCGAAGTCATGGTTCTCGAAATCGACGAAGACCGCCGCCGTATCAGCCTCGGCATGAAGCAATGCAAGCCGAACCCGTGGGACGACTTCAGCCGCAACTTCAAGAAGGGCGACAAGCTGCAAGGCGCAATCAAGTCGATCACCGACTTCGGCGTCTTCATCGGTCTGCCGGGCGGCATCGACGGTCTGGTTCACCTGTCGGACCTGTCGTGGAGCGAAACGGGCGAAGAAGCAGTTCGCAAATACAAGAAGGGCGACGAAGTGGAAGCGATCGTTCTCGGCATCGACGTCGAGAAGGAACGCATTTCGCTGGGCATCAAGCAGCTCGAAGGCGACCCGTTCAGCAACTTCGTTGCCATGAACGACAAGGGTTCGATCGTCGACGGCGTGGTCAAGACGGTGGACGCGAAGGGTGCAGTGGTTCAGTTGTCGACGGAAGTCGAAGGCTACCTGCGGGCTTCGGAAATCGCACAAGACCGCGTGGAAGATGCTCGCAACGTGCTGAAGGAAGGCGACAAGGTCAACGCGATGATCATCAACATCGATCGCAAGTCGCGTGGCATCAACCTGTCGATCAAGGCTAAGGATTCGGCTGAGCAACAGGAAGCGATTCGCGGCCTGGCTTCGTCGGACTCGAGCTCGGCTGCCACCGGCACGACGAACCTCGGCGCGCTGCTGAAGGCCAAGCTCGACGGCCAGAACCAGTAAGCCTGAGAGGTCTGCTGCAGTATGACCAAATCGGAATTGGTCGCCCAGCTGGCTGCGCGATTTCCGCAACTTGTCCTTAAAGATGCGGATTTCGCAGTGAAGACGATGCTTGATGCGATGTCTGAGGCACTTGCCAACGGTCATCGCATCGAAATTCGCGGCTTCGGCAGCTTCGGGCTTAACCGCCGTCCCTCCCGCGTCGGGCGTAATCCCAAGTCGGGCGAGAAGGTGTTGGTACCTGAGAAGTACGTACCGCACTTCAAGCCGGGCAAGGAATTGCGCGAGCGGGTAGATCGTCGCGCGGGTGAGCCGTTGAAGGCCGAAGAGCCGGATGACGACCTGTAAATGCTTCGCTGTGCTGTTTGCAGCGTGGCATTGGTAGCGTCAGCGGCCAAAGCCAGTCGGCAAAAGACCAGAAAAAGCGCCTTCGGGCGCTTTTTTTTCGTCTGTGCGTTTGGCGTTTTTGCGCCGCGACGTTCCGCCCGGCTTGACCCACGGCACACAAGCACGGCAGTCAAACCCCAGACAAGCTGACCCACCCGCCCGCGAGAAGATAAAACCGCGTAAGCCCCCAATCCGCCAGTTCCTGCCCAGCCGCGAGGGCTTCAATTACAATACGGGTCACTTCGGCGCGGGCAACACCGTGGCGCGACGCGTCATCAAGCCGGCGTCACCCCGCAACTGCCGTCAAGAGACCTATTCATGAAATTTATCGTCTGGCTGATCCGTGTGCTGGTGTTTGTGCTGCTGCTGGTGCTGGCGCTCTCCAATACACAACCTGCTACGCTGAATTTCCTCGCCGGCTATGCATGGTCGGCGCCGTTGATCCTGATCGGCCTCGCGTTCTTCGTGGTGGGGCTGCTGGCCGGGCTGGTGTCGTCGATGCCAGCCATGCTGCGCTTGCGCATGGAGAATGGCCGGCTCAAGCGCGAGTTGCGGGTGGCGCGCGAAACCCCGGTCGTGGTCGAACAACCACCCATGCCGCCGTTGATCTGAATTTCTTCCGCCGCGCATCGTGAGCGCGGCTTTCCGCCTTCGCTTTCCCGCACATTTGCATTAATCGCATGGATCTAGACTTCTGGTGGCTGCTTGTCATACCCGTCGCTTTCGCGTTCGGCTGGATGGCCGCGCGCTACGACCTCAAGACGCTGCTGTCCGAAAGCGCCAACCTGCCGCGCTCATATTTTCGCGGCCTGAATTTCCTGCTCAACGAGCAGCCGGACCAGGCGATCGATGCGTTCATCGAAGTGGTCAAGCTCGATCCGGAAACGGTCGAGTTGCACTTCGCGCTGGGCAATCTGTTCCGTCGCCGCGGTGAAACGGATCGCGCGATTCGCGTGCATCAGAATCTGTTGAGCCGCGCCGACCTGCCGGTCAGCGAGCGCGATCACGCGCTCTACGAGTTGGGGCAAGACTTCCTGAAGGCGGGTTTGCTCGATCGCGCGGAAGAAACGTTTCGCTCGCTCGAAACCGGCGACTACGCCTTGGGCGCGCAGCGCGCGCTTCTCACCATCTACGAAATCGAGAAGGACTGGGTCAAGTCCATCGACACTGCGCGCCATCTGGAAACGATGGGCGCGGAGTCGCTCGACAAGGAAATTGCGCAGTTCCACTGCGAACTCGCTCAGGAAGCGCTTCAACAGAAGAAGCCGGACGAAGCCCGCCGCCAGCTCGGCTTCGCGCTGAAGGCGAACCCGACCAACGTGCGCGCCACGATCCTGTTTGGCGACGTCGACGCGGCCGGCGGTGCGCAGGAAGCGGCCATCGCCCAATGGCGGCGCGTGGAGGAGCAGAATCCGGCTTATCTGCCGCTGGTCGCGGAAAAGCTGATGAAGGCCTACGAGGCGCTCGGCCGCCCGCAGGATGGCGCCGATCTGCTCACCACGTGGGTCGACCGCTATCCGACCAACGACCTGCTCGATGTCGCCTATCAGCACGTCGCATCGCTGCGCGGACCGGACGCCGCCCACGCGCTGGCGCGCTCGCAAATGCAGAAGTCGCCGAATCTGGCGGGCATGACGCGGCTGCTCGAGGCGCAGGAAGCCGTCGCGGAAGAACCACGGCGCAGCGAACTCGAACTGATGCGCACGCTGATCCGTCAGCGCACCAAAAATCTGCCACGGTATACGTGCCAGAATTGCGGTTTCAGGGCGCGGCTTTTCTACTGGCAGTGCCCGGGGTGCAGCGGTTGGGAAACCTATGCGCCGCGTCGCGTCGAGCCGATCACCGCGTCGAACTGATGCTCGGGCGGCAACGTCGGCTGCGGGCGCGCGGTCGCGCCGCCGCCCGGCGTAGGGCAACCGTCCCTGCGCGGGCGGATTTCGCAATGTGTTTCTGACCGGCTTCATCACCGGGAATCATCACCGGAACCCTCTACCGGAAAGCGTATGAAAATCACCATTATCGGCACGGGCTATGTGGGTCTCGTCACTGGCGCGTGTCTCGCCGAGATCGGTCACGACGTTTTCTGTCTCGACGTCGATCCGCGCAAGATCGAAATCCTCAACAACGGCGGCGTGCCCATTCACGAGCCCGGTTTGCAGGAGATGATCGCCCGCACGCGGGCGGCGCGCCGCATCACGTTTTCCACGGATGTCGAAGCCAGCGTCGCGCACGGCGACGTGCAGTTCATCGCGGTCGGCACGCCGCCGGACGAAGACGGCTCTGCGGATCTGCAATACGTGCTCGAAGCGGCGCGCAACATCGGCCGCACGATGAACGGCTTCAAGGTGATCGTCGACAAGTCGACGGTGCCGGTCGGCACCGCGCAGCGCGTACGCACGGTGGTCGAAGAAGAACTGGCTAAACGCGGGCTCGCCGCCAGCGCGCAGCATCGTTTTTCGGTGGTGTCCAACCCCGAGTTTCTGAAGGAAGGCGCGGCGGTCGACGACTTCATGCGTCCCGACCGCATCGTGATCGGCATTGACGAAGACGAACCCGGCATGCGCGCGCGCGAATTGATGAAGCGTCTGTACGCGCCGTTCAACCGCAACCATGAACGCACGCTGTACATGGACGTGCGCTCGGCCGAATTCACGAAATACGCGGCCAATGCGATGCTCGCGACGCGCATCTCGTTCATGAACGAGATGTCGAATCTGGCGGACCGCGTCGGCGCGGATATCGAAGCTGTGCGCCGCGGCATCGGCTCGGATCCGCGGATCGGCTATCACTTCCTGTACGCCGGCTGTGGCTATGGCGGCTCGTGCTTCCCGAAGGACGTGCAGGCGCTGATCCGCACGGCCAGCGAGAGCGGTCACAATCTGCGCATCCTCGAAGCGGTCGAGGAAGTGAACCACAAGCAGAAAGACGTGCTGGTGCACAAGATCACGGACAAGCTCGGCGACGATCTGAGCGGCCGCACGTTTGCCGTGTGGGGCCTCGCGTTCAAGCCGAATACCGATGACATGCGCGAGGCGCCGAGCCGTCGCCTGATCGCGGAACTGCTGGCGCGCGGCGCCCAGGTGCGCGCGTACGATCCGGTCGCGGTGACCGAAGCGCGCCGCGTATTCGCCATCGACCTGCATGATGCACCGGACCAGTTCGCGCGCCTCACCTTCACGACCACGCAGGACGAAACGCTCACGGGCGCCGACGCCCTCGTGATCGTGACCGAATGGAAAGAATTCAAGAGCCCGGATTTCGTGCATCTGAAATCGGTGCTGAAGTCGCCGCAGATTTTCGACGGCCGCAACCTGTATGAACCGGACGCGATGACCGAACTCGGCATCGACTACCACTCGATTGGACGCCCTTATGCCCAACCCTCTGAACTTCCGGCCGATGCCTGAGACCGTGCCCGGCGCCACGCCGTCCACGCCCGCGCCGCAGCTCACCGTCGTGCCGCGCGAACAGCTCGCCGCCGCGCGCGTGCTGGTGGTGGGCGACGTCATGCTCGATCGCTACTGGTTCGGCGACGTGAACCGCATTTCGCCGGAAGCGCCGGTGCCGGTCGTGCACGTGCAGCGTCAGGAAGACCGCCTCGGCGGCGCGGCGAACGTCGCGCGCAACGCGGTCGCGCTCGGTGCGCAAGCCGGCTTGCTGTGCGTGGTCGGCCACGACGAACCCGGCGAGCGCATCGTGCAACTGCTGGCCGAAAGCGGTGTGAAGCCGCATCTCGAACGCGATCCGGCGCTCCTCACCACGATCAAGCTGCGCGTGCTGTCGCGCCAGCAACAGTTGCTGCGCGTCGACTTCGAGAACTCGCCGGCGCATGAAGTGTTGCTCGCGGGTCTCGCCCGGTTCGACGAACTGCTGCCGTCGCACGACGTGATTCTGATGTCCGACTACGCGAAGGGCGGCCTGACTCACGTCACGCAGATGATCGCGAAGGCGCATGCGGCGGGCAAACCGGTGCTGGTCGATCCGAAGGGCGACGACTGGGAACGCTATCGCGGCGCCACGCTGATCACGCCGAACCGCGCCGAGTTGCGCGAGGTGGTCGGCCAGTGGAAATCGGAAGAAGATCTGATTGCCCGCGTGACGAAGCTGCGCGCCGATCTGCAGTTCAAGGCGCTGCTGCTGACGCGTTCGGAAGAGGGTATGACGCTCTTCTCGGACGACGGCATCCTGCACGCCTCGGCTGTCGCGCGCGAAGTGTATGATGTCTCGGGCGCGGGCGACACCGTGATCGCCACGCTCGCCGCCATGCTCGGCGCGGGTCTCACGCTGGTCGAGGCGGTCGGGCTCGCGAATCGCGCGGCCGGCATCGTGGTCGGGAAACTCGGCACCGCCACTGTCGACTACGACGAACTTTTTCACTGATGCGGCCCGCCGGGTCCCTCGCTGTACTTTTATGAACGGCGTGTAAAAAGGATCCGCGCGGCGTCGACTGAACCTGTCGATCGGAGTGAGCGCAGAGCGCTGACTCCGATCCAATGCCAAGCTCACTACCGCAGGATCATCAATCATGACCCTCATCGTCACCGGCGCGGCCGGTTTTATCGGCAGCAATCTCGTGAAGGCGCTCAACGAGCGCGGTGAACAACGCATCATCGCCGTGGACAATCTCACGCGCGCGGACAAGTTCAAGAACCTCGTCGACTGCGAGATCGACGATTACCTCGACAAGACCGAGTTCGTCGAACGCTTCAAGCGCGGCGACTTCGGCAAGGTGCGGGCGATTTTCCACGAAGGTGCCTGTTCGGACACGATGGAAACCGACGGCCGCTACATGATGGACAACAACTTCCGCTACAGCCGCGACGTGCTCGATGTCTGCCTCGCGCAGAACATCCAGTTCCTGTATGCGTCGTCAGCGGCAACGTACGGCGGGTCGAGCCGTTTCGTCGAAGAGCGCGAAGTCGAGCAGCCGCTGAACGTTTACGGCTATTCGAAGTTCCTGTTCGATCAGGTGATCCGCCGTGTGTTGCCCACCGCGAAGAGCCAGATTGCCGGCTTCCGTTATTTCAACGTCTACGGGCCGCGCGAAACGCATAAGGCGCGCATGGCGTCGGTGGCGTTTCACAACTTCAACCAGTTCCGCGCCGAGGGCAAGGTCAAGCTGTTCGGCGAATACAACGGCTACGCCGCGGGCGAGCAGACGCGCGACTTCGTGTCCGTCGAAGACGTGGTGAAGGTCAACCTGTTCTTCTTCGACAATCCGGACAAGTCGGGCATCTTCAACCTGGGCAGCGGGCGCGCGCAACCGTTCAACGACATCGCCAGCACGGTGGTCAACACGTTGCGCTCGCTGAACAACGAACCGGCGCTGTCGCTCGCGGATCAGGTGCAGCGCGGGCTGATCGAATACATTCCGTTCCCCGATGCGTTGCGCGGCAAGTACCAGTGCTTCACGCAAGCGGATCAGTCGAAGCTGCGCGCGGCCGGCTACGACGCGCCGTTCCTGAGTGTTCAGGAAGGTGTCGATCGTTACGTTCGTTGGCTATTCGGCCAGGTGTAAATCTTTCGGATCCCTCTTTAAACTGGAATCTCCCGTTTGGTGATGGTCGCCAACCGGTTGTACGAGGGAGATTCCATATGTTTCGAAAAATTCTGGTTACCGCGGCCATGCTCGCCGCTTTTGGCCACGCTTATGCGGCGGTCGACGTCAACACGGCTAATGAGGATGCGCTGCGCGGCATCAAGGGCATCGGTCCTGCCAAAGCGAAAGCCATTCTCGACGAGCGTACAGCGCATGGTCCGTTCAAGGACCCGGCCGACCTCGGCAAGCGCGTCAAAGGCATGGGCGGGCATACCGTCGAGCGCCTGCAGGCGGAGGGTCTCGCTGTCGGTCCGGCTGGCGCGGCTGCTAACCCGCAGGCTACGGCGTCTGCACAGACCCAAGGCGCGGCCGTTTCGGCCGCCACGCCCAAGAACAGCGCCACGGTGGCAGTGAAGAAATAGCCTCACGCGGACTTTGCGTGCGGGCCTCGTGACCCGCGCGCGGAGTCCGTCCCCGTCGTTCCCCTTCATGGTCGGAGTTGGCAGTAACACTCCTTCAGCTGTCATGCAGATGACTGGCTCCCGCGGTTCGCAGCCGCGGGCTTTTTGCATTGCGTGCGCTCGCTGACGGGGCGCCTGCATCCATGCGGGCAGAAGGGCCGCACGGCAGCCGCGGGCACGGTGGTTTAGAATCGATGGATTGAAGACTCCGCGCATCGACAGCACCAGAACCGATATGGCTTACAAAACGATTGAAGACACGATCGGCAATACGCCGCTCGTACAACTCGTCCGGCTCCCCGACGACGAGATCCGCAGCCGCAATAACGTGATCCTTGCGAAGCTCGAGGGCAATAACCCGGCGGGCTCGGTGAAGGATCGCCCGGCGTTGTCGATGATCAAGAAAGCGGAAGCGCGTGGACGCATCAAGCCGGGCGACACGCTGATCGAATCGACCAGTGGCAACACCGGCATCGCGCTCGCCATGGCGGCCGCGGTCCGTGGCTACAAAATGGTCCTGATCATGCCGGAAGATCTGTCGGTGGAACGCCGTCAGAGCATGGCCGCGTACGGCGCGCAGATCGTGCTCACGCCGGTCACGGGCGGCATGGAGTACGCACGCGATCTGGCCGAGCAGATGCAGCGCGAAGGCAAGGGCATCATCCTCGATCAGTTCGCCAACCCGGACAACCCGGCCTCGCACGTCGAGGGCACGGGCCCGGAAATCTGGCGCGACACCGAAGGGCGCATTACCCATTTCGTGTCGTCGATGGGCACGACCGGCACGATCATGGGTGTGTCCACTTATCTGAAAGAACAGAATCAGGCGATTGAGATCATCGGCGCGCAACCCGAAGAGGGTTCGCGTATTCCGGGCATTCGCAAATGGCCGGAAGCCTATCTGCCGAAGATTTTCGATCGCAGCCGCGTCGATCGTGTCGAGAACGTGAGCCAGGCCGCCGCGGAAGCGATGGCGCGCCGCATGGCGTCGGTGGAAGGGATTTTTGCCGGCATCTCCTCGGGCGGCGCCTGCGAAGTGGCGCTGCGCGTCGCGCGGCAGGTCGAGAACGCGACGATCGTGTTCATCGTCTGCGATCGCGGCGACCGTTATTTGTCGACCGGTGTGTTTCCCGCATAAGCGCGTCGCTCAAAATCTCGCTCGCCAACGAAAAAGCGCCGGTTCAAGACCGGCGCTTTTCAATTTCATCGATTCGCGAGGCGCACGCGGCGCATGCATCAAAGTTATTGCGAGGCCGCAACCGGCGCCGCCGCGTTGTTGCCCGCGTTCGTCGCGTCGCCGGCTTCCATCTGCGCCTTGACCCGCTGGCCCAACTGATACACCGCGAGAGCGTAGAAGAAACTGCGGTTATAGCGCGTCAGCACGTAGAAGTTCTTCAAGCCCAGCATGAACTCGGTGCCACGTCCCGGCGAGGGCAGGTCCACCACCGTCACCGGCGTGCCGGCCTCCGACGCGATATCGACGTCCGGTTCGTTCAGTAACAACCCGGCGCGCAGCAACTGACTGAGCGGCCAGTGCGGCTCCGGTTGGCCGTCTGCGGCGGCTTGCGCGACGCCCAGGCTGCCGGCGTCCGAACCGATCTTCCACACCACCGGCCGGCCGTTTTCCCAACCGTTCTGACGCAGATAATTCGCCACGCTGCCGATCGCGTCCGCCTGGCTCGTGCGCAGGTCGATCTGCTTGTTGCCGTCGTAGCTCACCGCGTATTGGACGATGCTGCTCGGCAGAAACTGCGGAATGCCGATCGCGCCGGTGTACGAGCCGAGCACCGTGGTCGGATCGATCTGCGAGTCGCGCGTCCACACCAGGTAGTCTTCGAGATTCTTGCGGAAGGTCGCCTGGCGATCCGCGCGATTCGCGGTGTTCGGATAGTCGAAGCTGAGCGTGGTCAGCGCATCGAGCACGCGGAAGTTGCCCATGAAGCGCCCATAAATCGTCTCCACGCCGATGATGCCGACGATCACTTCCGGCGGCACGCCGAACTCTTCATAGGCGCGTTGCAGCGTGGCCTGGTTCGCGCGCCAGAAGCGCACGCCGGCATTGATGCGGATCTGGTCGAGGAAACGCGACTGATACACGCGCCAGTTCTTGACCGAGGGCGAAGGCGACGGCGTCACGAGTTTGACCGCGGTCGCCGAATAGCTCACGCCGGCAAAGAGCGAGTGCAGCGTGGATTCGTCGAAGTCGTAGCGCGCGACCATGTCGTTGATGAACGCATTGACATCGGCATTGTTCGCGTAACGCTGCGGGATGATCTCTTCTTCAAACGTTTGCCCTTGCGGCACCGCGGATTGCGGTTGGCTTTGCGCGAGCAGCACCGGCGGTTTCTTGCCGGCGCTTTGCGCGATCGCCGGACTGGTTGCCATGAACATGCACGATGCGACGGACAGTGCGGCGGCCATGGTTCTGGCGCTTAGCCGGTTTCGTGCAGACAGAGCAAGCTTGACGGTCATAGTGAGCTAAAGGCGCGTGGCGCAGGAGACAAGGGAAAGACGGGGAAAAAACCGATCGGGGCAGTATACCCGACGCCTCTGCGCAAAACTGTGCCTGACGCGTCACAGCCGCATCGTGTGGTAACTTGATGCATGTTGGCGCGCCGAGGGCGCGCACCCCTGGATGGAGACATGCCGCGCGCGCCTCGAAGGCGTGACGTCGCAGAAAGAGAATCATGGCAACAGGCTTCTATTCCCACGCCGACTGTCTGCTGCACGATATGGGGCAATGGCATCCCGAATGCCCCGCGCGTCTGCAGGCTATCGAAGATCAGTTGATCGCGAGCCGCATCGACTCGCTGATCGAGCGCGAGTCGCCGCCGCTCGCCGACGATGCCGCGCTGTTGCGCGTGCATACGCAAGCTCATGTGGATTACATTCGCAGCCGCTCGCCCGCTGAAGGCACGGCCGAAATCGATCCGGATACGACGATGAACCCGCACACCTTGCAAGCCGCGTTGCGCGCGGCGGGCGCCGCGGTCGCCGCGACCGATGCGGTGATCGAAGGCCGCTACGATAATGCGTTCTGCAGCGTGCGCCCGCCCGGCCACCACGCGGAGCCGGCGCGCGCCATGGGCTTCTGCTTCTTCAACAACGTCGCGATCGCCGCGCGTCATGCGCTCGAAGTGCACGGCCTGCAGCGCGTCGCGATCATCGACTTCGACGTGCATCACGGCAACGGCACCGAAGCGGCCTTCTCGGGCGACTCGCGCGTGCTGATGTGCAGCATCTTCCAGCATCCGTTCTATCCGTTCACCGGCGCCGACAATCAGGCGCCCAACATGTGCAATGTGCCGATGCCGGCGCGCTCGAAAGGCATGGCGGTGCGCGAGGCGGTGGACATGCTGTGGCTGCCGCGCCTGCACGATTTCAAGCCGGAGATGCTGTTCATCTCGGCCGGCTTCGACGCGCATCGCGAAGACGACCTCGGCAACATGGGCCTCGTCGAAGACGATTACGCCTGGATTACCGATCAGATGCGCGAGATCGCGAAGCGTTACGCGCATGGACGGATCGTCAGTTGTCTCGAAGGCGGGTACAACCTGTCCGCGCTCGGGCGCAGCGTGGTCGCCCACGTGCGCTCGCTGGCCGGCATCTGAGCCGCTAAGCCGTCGCGCCGCGCGACGGCATTCACTCAAAACGCATTAGGAGCGAGCCATGAATGCCGATGCGCGCAACGCTTCACTGGTCGAGATCGAACACGGCGCGTACGGCGTGCCGGGCGTCGTGCGTTTGACGATGAACCGGCCCGACGCCTTCAACGCGCTCTCCGAGGCCTTGCTCGACGACCTGCAGACCGCATTGAGCGAAATCGGGCGGGCGGATGCGCGCGTGGTGGTGATTGCCGGCGCGGGCCGCGCGTTCTGCGCGGGACACGATCTGAAGGAAATGCGCGCGGCGCCGTCGTTGGCGTATTACCAGGCGCTGTTCGCCCGGTGCACGAAACTCATGATGACGATCCAGCGCTTGCCGCAACCGGTGATCGCGCGCGTGCAGGGCATCGCCACGGCGGCCGGCTGTCAACTCGTCGCGATGTGCGATCTGGCTGTCGCGGCCGACACGGCGCGGTTTGCCGTTTCCGGTGTGAACCTCGGGCTCTTCTGCGCGACACCTTCCGTGCCGCTGTCGCGCAACCTGTCGCGCAAGGCGGCGCTTGAAATGCTGCTCACCGGCGATTTCATCGATGCCGCCGAGGCGAAGCAGCAAGGTCTCGTGAACCGCGTGGTCCCGGCCGATGCGCTCGATTCGGAAATCGCGCGGCTCGCCACCAGCATCTGCGCGAAGCCCATCGAAGCCGTGAGCGCCGGCAAAGGCCTCTTCTATCGCCAGTTGGAGATGGGTATCGAAGCGGCTTACCAGCTCGCCGGCCAGACCATGGCCTGCAACATGATGGACGAGTCGGCGCTCGAAGGCGTGCAGGCTTTCATCGACAAACGGCCGCCCGACTGGAAGTCGTGACGCCGACTTGCCGCGCGTTGCTCAGGCTCTGACCTCTACCCGTTTTTCAATCCACTCGATCAAGGCGCCGATCACCCGATCGCGGTCGATGTCGTTCATCGTCTCGTGATAGCTGCCTTCGTGCAGCGTGAGCGTCTTATCCGGCGAGCCTGCGTGCTGGCCGAATTCGCGGCTGCGTTCGGGCTCGGTGAGCTTGTCGGCGGTGCCGTGATAAACCAGCAGCGGTACCCGCAAGCCGGCACGGCCGCGCTCGATGCGTGCCATCGCCAGCAGCAGTTCCGCGCCGGTGCGCGCGGGAATCGCGCCGTGATGCACGAGCGGATCGTTGCGATTGGCGTTCACGACGGGCTGAAGGCGCGAGAGCAAAGCGGCGTCGATTTTCATCGCCGGGAAGCTCGGGTAGAGACGGCTGATCACCTGGCTCAGCTTGAGCATCCAGCCCGGCACGTCGTGGCCGGGCGCGAGCGCCGGGCTCGACAGGATCAGGCCGTTCAGGCGGCGGCCGCTCGCTTCAAGGCGTTCAATCGCATACAGCGCGGCCACGGCGCCGCCCATGCTGTGGCCCATCAGGAAGAGCGGGGCGCAGCTTTGCGCGGCGGCGTCGAGCAAGGCTTGTGCGTCGAGCAGATAGTCGTCGAAGCGCTTCACGTAGGAGCGCTTGCCGGGCGCGTGGCCGTGGCCGCGCAGATCGATCGCCACCAGCTCGATGCCGACCGCGTTCAGCCGCGCGGCCAGCGCAGCATAGCGGCCGGCGTGCTCGGCGAGTCCGTGGAGCAGCGCGACCGTGGCGCGTAGCGGCGCGGCGGCGGGCCAGCGGTATAGCGGCAATTCCACGCCGTCGGCGGTCGTGACCGACGCGCGCTGCGGCTCGCCGGCGTTGCCATTGCCCGCGACGGACCGCACGTTGCTGCTTTGAGATGTCTCCATGACCGCGCGCTTATCCTGATTTGGTTCCGCCCGATCATAGTCGTAGCGGTGATGCGCGCGCGAGCATCTCGCCCGGAGCAAGCCTCTAATGCTTTCAGGTTATGAAAAGATCGTAATTGATTATTAAAGGGAATGACGACGCTGCGGTAGAATTGCGCGCTCAAATCCCAATAAAAGCAACGGCGGCCGCTTGTCGGGAGCACACCACGCTCGCTGACAGACTCCGCCGTTTCGTTTTTCCATGATCGAAATACGCAATATCTCCCAGCGGTTCGCCGGGCCCCGGGGCTGGGTCGAGGCGCTGCACAACGTCAATCTGTCGATTCCGGCGGGCGAGGTGTTCGGCATCATCGGCCGCAGCGGCGCGGGCAAGAGTACGCTCGTGCGCACCCTCAACCTGCTGACGCGCCCGAGCGAGGGCAATATCGTCGTCAACGGCCGCGATCTGACGACGCTGCCCGCCGCGCAATTGCGCGAGGCGCGCCGCGAGATCGGCATGATCTTCCAGCACTTCAATTTGCTGTCGTCGCGCACGGTGTACGAGAACGTCGCGTTGCCGCTCGAACTCGCCGGCATGAAGCGCGACGAGATCGAAGCGAACGTCTTGCCGCTGCTCGATCTGGTCGGCCTGTCGGCGCAGAAAGACCGGTATCCGGCACAGATCAGCGGCGGGCAGAAGCAGCGCGTCGGCATCGCGCGCGCGCTCGCGAGCAAGCCGAAAGTGCTGCTCTCCGACGAAGCGACCTCCGCGCTCGATCCCGAAACCACGCGGGCGATTCTCGACCTGCTCAAGCGCATCAATCGCGAACTGAACCTGACCATCGTGCTGATCACGCACCAGATGGACGTGATCAAGCAGGTCTGCGACCGCGTCGCCGTGCTGGACGCGGGCCGTGTGGTCGAAGAAGGCAAGGTCATCGACGTGTTCCTGCAACCGCATCACGAAGTCACGCGCGCCTTGATCGGCGACGTGATCGCGCAGGAACTGCCGCCCGCCATGAAGGCGCGCGTCGCGGAACGCCTCAAGACCGGCAGCGGTCACTTGCTGCGCCTCGCGTTCACCGGCTCCGGCGTCGATCAGCCGATCCTGTCGGAAACGATTCGCCGCTACGAACTCGACTTCAACATCCTGCACGGCCAGATCGACGAGATCCAGGGGCAGGCGTTCGGCTCGCTCGCGGTGCTCGCGGGCGGCGAACCGGCGAAGGTGGCGCAGGCGCTGACGTATCTGCGTGAACAGGGCGTGGTGGTGGAGGAGTTGTCGTATGTTGAGTGAAATGTTCGATATGTTCGTCCAGTCGTTCTGGGAAACGCTCGTCATGGTGGGCATTTCCGGACTGGTCGGCGCCCTTGTGGGTTTGCCGCTTGGCGTGCTGCTGTATCTGACGGATCGCCAGGGCGTGCTGCAGAACATCGCCGTGAATCGTGTGATGGGCGTGATCGTCAATGCGGTCCGTTCGACGCCGTTCATCATCCTGCTGGTCGCCGTGATTCCGTTCACGCGTCTCGTGGTGGGTTCGTCGATCGGTACGGCGGCCGCCGTCGTACCGCTGACGATCGCCGCCGCGCCGTTCATCGCGCGTTTGGTCGAGACCGCGCTGCGCGAAGTGGATCGCGGCCTGATCGAAGCGGCGCAAGCGATGGGCGCGACCACCAGCCAGATCGTTTTCAAGGTGTTGCTGCCGGAATCGCTGCCGGGCGTGGTCGCCGGCTTGACGATCACCTTCGTCTCGCTGGTCGGCTATTCGGCGATGGCCGGCGCGATCGGCGGCGGCGGTCTTGGCGACCTCGGGATTCGCTATGGGTATCAGCGCTTCCTGCCGGAAGTGATGTTGACGGTCGTGGTGATTCTGATCGTCTTCGTGCAGTTGGTGCAGTCGTTCGGGGATTGGCTCGTGCGTCGTTTGAGCCATAAGTAAAACAAGAGTCATCGGAAAGGTCCATCATGCAACGTCGTTTCATTCTCAAGCTGGCGGCCGCACTCGGCGCCGCATCGCTCATCGCCGCCAACGCGGCTCACGCTGAAGACACGATCAAGGTCGGCGTCACTGGCGGTCCGCACGCGCAGATCATGGAAGTCGTGAAGACGGTCGCGGCGAAGAACGGTTTGAACATCAAGATCGTCGAATTCTCCGACTACGTGCAGCCGAACGCCGCGCTCGCCGGCGGCGATCTGGACGCGAACAGCTACCAGCACGACCCGTATTTGCAGGCGCAGGTGAAGGACCGCGGCTACAAACTGATCCGTATCGCGGACACGGTCACGTACCCGATGGGCATCTATTCGAAGAAAGTGAAGACGCTGGCCGAGCTGCAGCCGGGCGCGAAGATCGCGGTGCCGAACGATCCGACCAACGGCGGCCGCGCGTTGCTGTTGCTGCAAAAGCAGGGTCTGCTGAAGCTGCGTGCCGACGCGGGCCTGAAGGCGACGCCGCTCGACATCGTCGACAACCCGAAGAAGCTGAAGATCGTCGAACTCGATGCCGCGCAGATTCCGCGCTCGCTGAACGACGTGGACGCCGCGGCGATCAACACGAACTTCGCGATGGAAGCGGGTCTGAAGCCCAAGCAGGACGCCATTGCGATGGAAGACCCTAAAGGTCCTTACGTGAACATCATCGCGATCCGCGAGGCCGACAAGAATAAGCCGTGGGTCGCCAAGCTGGTCGCGGCGTATCATTCGCCGGAAGTGAAGCAGTTCATTGAAAGCAAATTCGGCGGATCGGTCATCACCGCGTGGTGAGTCGGCGGCCTGCAGAGCAAGCAAGACACGACGGCGATGCAAAATTAGAGTCGTAGGTCTTAACCCGGGGTTGTCGCCCGGGTTTTTTCGAGATTAAAATAGAACGATCGTTCGATATTGCCGTCACGCCGCTGAGGAGCGATATCCTCCTGCTAGAGCGCCCGCGACACGGCTGCCATGAGGGCAGTCGTTATAATGTTCGTTGGGTTGACGTATTCGTAACTTTGGAGCGTGTGCATGAAAATCCTGGTGCCAGTCAAGAGAGTGGTCGATTACAACGTGAAAGTCCGGGTCAAGTCGGACGGCACGGGCGTCGACATCGCGAACGTGAAGATGTCGATGAATCCGTTCGATGAAATCGCGGTTGAGGAAGCGGTGCGTCTGAAGGAAGCGGGCGTGGCGACGGAAGTGATCGCTGTGTCGGCGGGTGTCACGCAATCGCAGGAAACGCTGCGTACGGCGCTGGCGATTGGCGCGGATCGTGCGATTCTGATCGAGTCGTCGGAGGAACTGCAGCCGTTGGCGGTGGCCAAGCTGCTCAAGGCGCTGGTCGACAAGGAACAGCCGCAGCTGGTCATTCTCGGCAAGCAGGCCATCGACGACGATTCGAATCAGACCGGCCAGATGCTGGCTGCGCTGGCGAATCTGCCGCAAGCAACGTTCGCCTCGAAGGTTGTCGTCGCTGATGGCAAAGCAACCGTCTCGCGTGAAGTGGACGGCGGCGCGGAAACGCTGTCTTTAAAGCTTCCCGCAGTCATCACGACCGACCTGCGCCTGAACGAGCCGCGCTATGTGACGCTGCCGAACATCATGAAGGCGAAGAAGAAGCCGATGGAAGTCGTCAAGCCGGAAGACCTCGGCGTTGATGTCACGCCGCGCCTGAAGACGCTGAAGGTTGTCGAGCCGCCGAAGCGCTCCGCCGGTGTGAAGGTGCCGGACGTGAAGACGCTGGTCGAGAAGCTGAAGACCGAAGCCAAGGTGCTTTAAGTAGAACGCGGAGACAGAGCAAAATGACGAATCTGGTAATTGCAGAACACGACAACGCGTCGATCAAGGCCGCGACGCTGAACACGATTGCAGCGGCGCAGAAGATTGGCGGCGACATTCACGTGCTGGTGGCAGGGCACAACGCACAAGCTGCGGCTGATGCGGCCGCGAAGATCGCAGGCGTGAGCAAAGTGCTGCTGGCCGACGCACCGCAACTCGAAGCGGGCCTCGCGGAAAACATCGAAGCAACGGTGGTGAACATCGCGAAGGATTACACGCACATCCTCGCGCCGGCAACCGCCTACGGCAAGAACATCACGCCGCGTATCGCGGCGAAGCTGGACGTCGCGCAGATCAGCGACATCACGGCAGTGGATAGCCCGGATACGTTTGAACGTCCGATCTACGCCGGCAATGCGATCGCCACAGTGCAATCGGCTGACCCGATCAAGGTCATCACGGTTCGCACGACCGGTTTCGACCCGGTTGCAGCAGAAGGTGGCAGTGCAACGGTCGAGAAGATCGAAGCGGCAGCCGACAGCGGCATCTCGTCTTTCGTCAGCCGTGAGGTGACGAAGCTGGACCGTCCGGAACTGACGTCGGCGAAGATCATCGTGTCGGGTGGCCGCGGTCTGGGCAACGGCGAGAACTACACCAAGGTTCTCGAGCCGCTGGCCGACAAGCTGAACGCAGCGCTGGGCGCATCGCGCGCAGCCGTCGACGCGGGCTTCGTGCCGAACGACTATCAGGTCGGGCAGACGGGCAAGATCGTCGCGCCGCAACTGTACATTGCAGTCGGCATCTCGGGCGCGATCCAGCATCTGGCCGGGATGAAGGACAGCAAAGTCATCGTCGCGATCAATAAAGACGAAGAGGCGCCGATCTTCAGCGTCGCCGATTACGGCCTGGTGGGCGATCTGTTCACGCTCGTGCCCGAACTCGTGAGCGAACTCGGCTAAGCGCCGTAGCGCCGTTAAAAGGCGTCTGGCAGCACATGAAGGGCGCGGGACCGATCAAGTCCAGCGCCCTTTTTTCATATCAGAAGCGGGAGGAGAACTGAAATGAGCTATACGGCGCCCATCAAGGACATGCTGTTCGTTATGAAAGAACTGGCCGGTCTCGAAGACATCGCGACCTTGCCGGGCTTCGAAGACGCGAACCTCGAGACGGCGCAGGCCGTCCTCGAAGAGTCGGCGAAACTGTGCGGTGGCGTGCTGGCGCCGCTGAATGTCGAAGGCGATCGCAATCCGAGCAGCTGGAAAGACGGCGTGGTCACCGCGACGCCCGGCTTCAAGGAAGCGTTTCGCCAGTTCGGCGAAGGCGGCTGGCAAGGCGTGCAGCATCCGGTCGACTACGAAGGCCAAGGCCTGCCGAAGCTGATCGCGACGCCGTGCGTCGAAATGCTCAACGCGTCGAATCTGTCGTTCGCACTGTGTCCGCTGCTGACTGACGGCGCAATCGAGGCGCTGCTCACCGCCGGCACCGAAGCGCAAAAACAAACCTATGTGCCGAAGCTGATTTCCGGCGAGTGGACCGGCACGATGAACCTGACCGAGCCGCAGGCCGGTTCCGATCTCGCGCTGGTGCGCACGCGCACCGAGCCGCAGGGCGATGGTTCGTTCAAGCTGTTCGGTACGAAGATTTTTATCACGTGGGGCGAGCACGACATGGCGAAGAACATCGCGCATCTCGTGCTGGCGCGTACGCCGGATGCGCCGGAAGGCGTGAAGGGCATTTCGCTCTTCATCGTGCCGAAGTTTCTCGTCAATGAAGATGGTTCGCTCGGCGAGCGCAACGACGTGCATTGCGTGTCGATCGAACACAAGCTCGGCATCAAGGCGAGCCCGACCGCGGTGCTGCAATTCGGTGACCACGGCGGCGCGATCGGTCATCTGATCGGCGAGGAGAATCGCGGCCTCGAGTACATGTTCATCATGATGAACGCGGCGCGTTTTGCCGTCGGCATGCAAGGCGTCGGCATTTCGGATCGCGCTTATCAGAAGGCGGTGGCGTACGCGAAAGATCGCGTGCAAAGCCGTCCCGTGGATGGCTCCGCGAAGCAGCCGGTCGCGATCATTCAGCACCCGGATGTGCGCCGTATGCTCGCAACCATGCGCGGCCTCACCGAGGCGTCGCGCGCACTGGCTTATGTGGCCGCGGCGCACTGCGACATCGCGCATCGTCACGCGGACGAGGGCACGCGCGCGGAACATCAGGCGATCTATGAATACCTCGTGCCAATCGTGAAGGGCTGGAGCACGGAGTTGTCGATCGACGTCACGAGCCTCGGCGTGCAGGTGCATGGCGGCATGGGCTTCATCGAAGAGACCGGCGCCGCGCAGTACTACCGCGATGCGCGCATTCTGACGATCTACGAAGGCACGACCGCGATTCAGGCCAACGATCTGATCGGCCGCAAGACCGTGCGCGACGGCGGCAAGGTGGCGAAGTCGCTGCTCGCCGATGTGACGGAAACGATCGAGGCACTCGGCACGCAGCAAGGCCCGGCGTTCGACTCGATGAAGAAGTATCTGACGCAGGGACATCACTCGTTGAGCGCGGCGGTAGATTTCGTTGTCGCCAATACGAAGGGCGATCCGAATGCGGTGTTCGCCGGCAGCGTGCCGTATCTGAAGCTCGCGGGCATTGTGCTTGGCGGCTGGCAGATGGCGCGTGCGCTGCTCGTGGCGGCTCAGAAGCGCGACGAAGACCCGTCGTTTTACGGCGCCAAGATCGCGACCGCGCAGTTCTACGCGGAGCATGTGTTGCCGCTGGCGTCGGCGTTCGAGGCGTCGATTGTCAGCGCGAAGGGTGGAGAGAGTGTGCTGGCTTTGTCGGAAGATCAGTTCTGACGCTGCTTTTTACTTCGCTTGAAAAAACAAACGGCGCCTTGGCGCCGTTTGTTTTTGTCGCGCTGGTCTGTGAGATCACAAACCAGCGCAACCGCTCTCGCGAAGCGTCGTCGTTAAATCTTAAGCATAGGCCGGGCGATGCGCACCGCCAGTCTCGCCGAGATAGCGATGCACCGACAGATCGTCCGCCTTGATGGCCGGTTGCTTGCCTGACATCACATCGGCGAGCAGTTGGCCCGAGCCGCACGACATCGTCCAGCCCAGCGTGCCGTGGCCCGTGTTCAGGAACAGATTCGGCACGGGAGTGCGGCCGACGATCGGCGTGCCGTCCGGCGTCATCGGACGCAGACCGGTCCAGAAGGTGGCCTTCGACGTATCGCCGCCGCCCGGAAACAGATCGTTCACGCACAGCTCCAGCGTTTCGCGGCGCGCCTGGCGCAGCGATTTGTCGAAGCCAACGATCTCGGCCATGCCGCCCACACGGATCCGGTCGTCGAAACGCGTGATCGCGATCTTGTACGTTTCGTCCAGCACGGTCGACACCGGCGCCGACGCTTCGTTGACGATCGGCGCGGTGATCGAATAACCCTTGAGCGGATAGACCGGGATCTTCACCAGACCGGACAGGAACTGGGTCGAGAACGAACCCAGCGCGACGACGAACGAATCGGCGCGCACCAGTTCCTCGCCGCACTTCACGCCGGCGATGCGGTCGCCGGCCATCGCGAGTGCGTCGATCGGCGTGTTGTAGCGGAATTTGACGCCCAGTTCTTCAGCCTGCGCGGCGAGGCGCGTGGTGAACATCTGGCAGTCGCCGGTTTCGTCGCCCGGCAGGCGCAGACCGCCGGTCAGCTTGTGCGACACGGCGGCGAGCGCCGGTTCGGCCCGCGCGAGTTCGGCCGGCGACAGCAATTCATACGGCACATTGGCTTCCTGCAGCACCGCGATGTCTTTCGCGGCGCCGTCGAATTGCTGCTGCGTGCGGAACACCTGGAGCGTGCCGCCAGTGCGGCCTTCGTACTGAATGCCGGTTTCGGCGCGCAGCGCTTGCAGGCAGTCGCGACTGTATTCGGCGAGGCGGACCATGCGGCCCTTGTTCACCGCATAGCGCGACGACGTGCAGTTCTGCAGCATTTGCCACATCCACTGCAGCTGGAATTGGGTGCCGTCGAGGCGGATCGCCAGCGGCGCGTGCTTCTGGAACATCCACTTGACGGCCTTCAGCGGCACGCCAGGCGCGGCCCACGGCGACGCATAGCCCGGCGAGATCTGGCCGGCGTTGGCGAAACTGGTTTCGAGCGCCGGGCCGGCCTCGCGATCGATCACGGTCACTTCGTGCCCCGCGCGCGCCAGGTAATACGCGCTGGTCACGCCGACGACGCCACTGCCCAAAACCACGACTCGCATAGTTGCTCCAGGTATTCAAATAAGGTCTGAGGGCGCTGCGCTCGTCGATTCGTTGGATTCGTTCGATTAACGAGGTGTAATGCCGTTCGCCCAGTGTTAACCGCTATACTATTAACAGTGAAGTAGGTTTTGTTATTGTATTTTCAAGATTTTCAGAAAAAACACCATGCGTACACAACGCCAACCGGTCCGGGCCCTCGACAAACTCGATCACAAGATCCTGCGGCTGCTGCAGCAGGACGGCCGCATGGCCATGAAAGACCTGGCCGAGCAGGTGGGACTGTCGGTCACGCCGTGTATCGAGCGCGTCAAGCGGATGGAGCGCGACGGCGTGATCACCGGCTACCACGCACGCGTGAACCCGGCGGAGTTGGGCGCGGCGCTGCTGGTGTTCGTCGAGATCACGCTGGATCACAAGAGCGGCAACATGTTCGACCAGTTCCGCCGCGAGGTGCAGAAGATCCCGGAGGTGTTGGAATGCCACCTCGTGTCGGGCGATTTCGACTATCTGATCAAGGCGCGCATCGGCGAAATGGCCGATTACCGGAAGCTGCTCGGCGATATCCTGTTGCAGCTGCCCGGCGCGGTGCAGTCGAAGAGCTACGTGGTGATGGAGGAAATCAAGGAAACGCTGACCATCGCGGTCGGGGATTAGGCGGCACAACAGCGCTCGGCGGGGCTCGACAAACGGCGTGAACACTGTATATTTGTACAGGTATTTTGCGCCGTTTTCTGTTTTTGCGTGTTCCACCCGTGACCGACTCCGATCCACACTTCGTCAACGAATTTCCGATCGCGCCGCCCGCGCCTCGCAAGGGCCGTGGCGCGGTGACGAACCTGCAAGGCCGCTACGAAGTCGACCAGCGCGAAGCGGTGGACGACGGCTGGTTGTCGACGTCGGAAGACGATGACGAGCCCAAGGTCTTGCGCACGCAGGTCTTCGAAGAGCGGGCCAAGACGATCCTGACGCGCAATGCATCGCCGGATATTCCGTTCAGCGTGTCGCTGAACCCGTATCGCGGGTGCGAGCACGGCTGCATTTATTGTTTTGCGCGGCCCACGCACGCTTATCTGGGGCTATCGCCGGGGCTCGACTTTGAAAGCCGGATCTACGCGAAGGTCAATGCGCCGGAGTTGCTCGAGCGGGAACTGTCGAAGAAATCGTATGTGCCGGAGCCGATCGCGCTAGGCGTCAACACGGACGCCTGGCAGCCCGCCGAGCGCGACTTGCGGCTCACGCGCAGAGTGATCGAAGTCTTGAGCGAACGTCAGCATCCGTTCGCGGCGATCACCAAGTCGTCGCTGATCGAACGCGATCTCGATCTGCTGGTGCCCATGGCGGCGCGCGGGCAATTCATGGCGGCCATCACCATTACCACGCTGGACGCCGGGATCGCTCGCACGCTGGAACCGCGCGCGGCCACGCCGTCACGGCGGCTGCGCACGATCCGCACGTTGAGCGAGGCGGGCATTCCAGTCGGCGTCAGCATCGCGCCGGTGATTCCGTTCGTTACTGAACCGGACATGGAGCGCGTGCTAGAGGCCTGTGCCGAGGCCGGCGCAAGCAATGCTAGCTATATCGTGCTGCGCTTGCCTTGGGAGGTCGCCCCGCTATTCAAGGATTGGCTCGCCGCGCACTTTCCCGATCGCGCCGACCGGGTGATGAGCCGCGTGCGCGACATGCGGGGCGGGAAGGACTACGACTCGTCGTTCTCCACGCGCATGAAGGGCGAAGGCTTGTGGGCGGATCTGCTCAAGCAGCGATTCCACAAGGCGGTCCGCCGTCTAGGCCTGAACCGGCGTGACCGCGGCATTCTGGATATGTCGCACTTTCGCCGGGTCGAGGCGCCGCGTCCCGGCGAACCGGCACGCGACGATCCTCAGCTGGATCTTTTTTAGCGCGGCGCGCGGCGGCTCATTGCGAGAGGGCTTTGGCCGCCTGCACCTGGCTTTCGAAGTAGGTCTGGAACGAAATGGCGAGGCCTGTCATCAGCAGGAATGCGCCGATCAGCAGCGAAAAAATCACGATGAAAATGACCGTCCAGCCGGAGCGGCTTTTGCGCTGGGTCTGGGCGTTGAACTGCGCGTCCCACTTTTCGTCCGGGCGCAGCCCGTAGACGATCGCGGCGAGAAACGCGGCGAGCAGCGAAACCGCGCCGGGGAAGGCCAGCACCCAGCCGAGCATCGACGAGCGTTCGCTGGCCACCAACAGCATGGCGCCCGGAATGCCGATCAGCGTGCCGATCACGTGAGCCCAGCCGTAGATGTCGCGCATGCCGTACAGATAGAAACGGTGAGCGCCGAGGCTGCCCAAGAAGAACGCCAGGGCGGCGGTAATCGTCTTGGATCTGAAACGCGGGGAAGTCGAAACAAGGGTGGACATGTAGGCCAGAGCAGAGTGACAGGCGGTCGAAAGGAGCGGCGCGCGGCTCGCGCGGACCGACGCGCATTCTACGCCCGCCGCGTGCCGCCGGTCACGTGACGGGTAGTCGCGCCGGCGGGGCGGGTTGTGTGAGAAGCGCCGGATCGGGTCGGTCGGCCGAGCGGTCGGTGTACCAGGCGCGCCGGATCGGGGCGGCGGCAAGGCTGGCGAGGTCGGTTGACTGATCGGGCTTTTCGAGCGGCCGGCGTTCGAAGCCGTGAGTCGCTTAAGGCAAGCTACGGCGCCGAGTATGTGACGCGATAGATCGCGCCGGCGTAATCGTCGCTGATCAGGAGCGAACCGTCGGGCAGCGGCAACACATCGGCGGGACGGCCCCACTCGGTTTCGCCGGGCTCGAGCCACCCTTCGGCAAAGACTTCCTGGCGCGCGTTGCCGCCGTCCGGGTCAGTCGTTACATGCACGACGCGATAGCCGACCTTCTTGCTGCGATTCCACGATCCGTGCTCGGCGATAAAAATACTGTTCCGGTAAGCGGGCGGAAACATCGACCCGCTGTAGAAGCGCATGCCGAGCGCCGCGACATGCGCACCGAGTTTGACCACGGGCGGCGTGAACGCGCTGCACGGATGGTCCTTGCCGAACTCGGGATCCGGCGTGTCGCCGCCATGGCAGTACGGAAAGCCGAAATCCATCCCGGCGCGCGGCGCGCGGTTGAGCTTGTCGTCCGGCACGTCGTCGCCAAGCAGGTCGCGGCCGTTGTCGGTGAACCACAGTTCATGCGTCACGGGATGCCACGCGAAGCCGACCGAATTGCGGATGCCGCGCGCCACGACCTCGTAGTGACTGCCGTCCGGATCCATGCGGCCAATCATCCCGAAGCGGTTGCGATCTTTCAGGCAGACGTTGCAGGGCGCGCCTTGCGGCACGTATAGCTTGCCGTCCGGGCCGAAAGCGACGAATTTCCAGCCGTGGTGCGTCTCCGTGGGCAACGTATCGATCACGACGGCGGGCTTGGGCGGATCTTTCAGATGGGTGTCGATCGCATCGAAGCGTACAATTTTCGACACTGCTGACACATAGAGCGCGCCATCGTGCCATGCCACGCCCGCCGGCGTTTCCAGGCCGGACGCGATCACATGGCGCGCCGTCACGCGTCCGTTTTGCAGTTCGAGCGCGTAGACGTGGCCGTCGAGGCTGCCTATATAAAGAATGCCCTTCGGCGAGAGCGCCATGGCTCGCGCGCTCGGCACGGCGTCCGACAAAACCTCGATATGGAAGCCCGGCGGCAGTTTGATCCGATCCACGGGTAGCGCCGCGAGCGCCGGCAGGGCGGTCGCCGCGAGCAACACAGCCACGCCCGTGCGCAGGCGCCGGCTTCGCAAAGCGCGCGCCGGGACGGCAAACCGTATGGCGGCGGTAAAAAAAGCGCGCAAAAACACAATTGGCGGCAGGAGTTTCACGGGCGCTCCGTCAGGTAATTCGGGCGTTTCGACGTGGTTCCGGGCTCCCGCCTGGATGGCCGGCGCAACCCGGTCGCTCAGTTTATCCGGGTAAGTGTTTGTTATGGCGTTGGTTTCCCGCTATAATCGCGTGTTTCAGTCGTTCCGAACCCCGGTTTTCAAGGATTCTAGTATGGTCATCATCCGCTTGGCTCGTGGCGGCTCCAAGAAGCGCCCGTTCTACAACATCGTCGCAACCGATTCGCGTAACCGTCGTGACGGCCGCTTCATCGAGCGCGTTGGCTTCTACAACCCGGTCGCTACGAAGGGCGAGTCCCTGCGTATCGCTCAGGATCGCCTGACGTACTGGCAAGGCGTTGGCGCACAACTGTCGCCGACCGTCGAGCGTCTCGTGAAGGAAGCTGCAAAGGCGCAGCCGGCTGCTTAATGGTAGCTAGCATGCGTATCGTCGTCGGTTCGACCGGCGGCTCGCGCGGTGTGCGTGAGCAGTCCGATGCGCGAGTTGTTTTGCTGAAGCAGGCGTCGAAGCTGACAGCGAGGTTATCTTCGAGGTGTTCTTATGTCTGAGCGTGATTCCGGCAGTTCTGGTCGCGTAAAGGCAGCAGCCCCGCGCGCGAAGACGCCTGGTCAGGCGCCGTTCGGTGCATTCGTCCGCAAGCCGGTCGAAAAAGCCGAAGGCAAGGCGAAAGCCCAAGTTGCAAACGCCGGATCCGGTGCCGCGGAAATGCGCATGGAAACGGTGGAAGGTTGGCCGGCCGACGCGGTCGAGGTCGGCGCAATCGTCGACGCTTACGGCCTCAAGGGCTGGGTCAAGGTAGCCGCCCATGCGGATGCCGGACACGGCGGCGACGCATTGCTGAGCGCGAAGCGCTGGTGGCTGCTCAAAGGCCAGGAGCGCAAGTCGGCGCCGTCATTGCAGGCGAAAACGCATAGCGACAGTGTGGTTGCCCATCTGGGCGGCGTCACTGACCGTGATGTGGCGCTGGCACTGCGCGGCTCCCGCGTCTATATCAGCCGCAGCGAATTTCCGGCCCTCGAAGCCGACGAATTCTACTGGGTCGACCTGCTCGGCCTGGATGTGGTGAACGTTGCCGGGGTCAATCTCGGCAAGGTTGCAGACATGATCGACAACGGTGCGCACTCGGTGATGCGTATCGAATATCCGGCTACCGACAAAAGCGGCAAGCCGGTCACCGGCGAGCGTTTGATCCCGTTCGTCGGCGTCTTTGTCAAAACGGTGGACCAGGCGGCGAAGCAGATCACTGTCGACTGGGAAGCTGATTACTAAATCATTCGCTGAATGGAGAGAGCGATGCAGTTCGATGTCGTCACGCTCTTTCCTGACATGTTTCGCGCGCTGACCGACTGGGGTATCACCAGCCGTGCGGCGAAGCAGGAGCGCTACGGGTTGCGTACGTGGAATCCGCGCGATTTCACGACCGACAACTACCGCACGATCGACGATCGCCCGTACGGCGGCGGACCCGGCATGGTGATGCTGGCCAAGCCGCTGGAAGACGCGATCGGCGCGGCGAAAGCGGCGCAGGCGGAGCAGGGCATCGGCGCGTCGCGCGTCGTGATGATGTCGCCGCAAGGCGCCACGCTGAATCACGACCGCGTCATGCAATTCGCGGCCGAGCCCGGCCTGATCCTGTTGTGCGGGCGCTATGAAGCGATCGATCAGCGTTTGCTCGATCGTGTCGTCGACGAAGAAGTCAGTCTTGGCGACTTCGTGCTGTCGGGCGGCGAATTGCCCGCCATGGCCTTGATGGATGCCGTGGTGCGTCAGTTGCCCGGCGTGCTCAACGACTCGCAGTCGGCGGTGCAGGATAGTTTTGTCGACGTGCTGCTGGATTGCCCGCATTACACGCGCCCCGAGGAATACGACGGCGTGCGTGTGCCCGATGTGCTGCTCGGCGGCCATCATGCGGAGATCGAAGCGTGGCGTCGGCGTGAAGCCTTGCGCAACACGTTGAACAAGCGGCCCGATCTGATCGTGAAGGCCAGAAAGAACAAGATGTTGAGCCGTGCCGACGAGGCATGGCTTACGAGTCTCGCGAAGGAAGAGTCGAAGGCGTAAAGCCTTGGGTCTTTCGAGCGGACATTAGGCGGCGCCGCGCATGCGTGCACGGCGCCTGATGTGAACCCATCCTCTATCGGGGCCGTAGCCAAGCATTTTCCGCGAGGCAGGTACGAACGCCGACAAGATGGACTTAGGAGTCAGTGATGAATCTGATTGCAATACTCGAGCAGGAAGAAATCGGCCGCGCCCTCGGCGAGAAGACCATCCCCGAATTCGCCCCCGGCGATACGGTGATCGTCAGCGTGAACGTGGTTGAAGGTACGCGTAAGCGTGTTCAGGCTTACGAAGGCGTCGTGATCGCCAAGCGTAACCGTGGTCTGAATTCGTCGTTCATCGTCCGCAAGATTTCGTCGGGCGAAGGCGTCGAGCGTACGTTCCAGACGTACTCGCCGCTGCTGGCAAGCATCGTCGTGAAGCGTCGTGGCGATGTGCGTCGTGCGAAGCTGTACTACCTGCGCGACCGTTCGGGCAAGTCGGCCCGGATCAAGGAAAAGCTGGTTGCGAAGAAAGATCGCAACGCTGCCGAAGCGTAAATGCTGTAAGAAAAAGCACCCCTCGCGGGTGCTTTTTTGTTTGCCAGGTCAAAATAGCGGCATGTCCCCTATCCGCTCATTTCGAGAGACCCGTTGACCCGCCCCGTCTTTGAGCCTGAAACCCTGCCTGTCGAAGCGACCGGCGCCGATCTGCCGCCGGTGGCGGCCGGCCGTCTCACGCCTGATGGCCTGCGCGCACGCTTCGAGCAGCGTCTTGCCTGGACCCCCGAGCTCGTCGTCGATGCGCCCTGGCGCGATGCCCACGCCGATCCGCGAGTCGCGGCGGTGCTGGTGCCGCTGGTGGTCCGCGAGCACGGCCTGACCGTGCTGCTGACGCAGCGTGCCGACCATCTGAACGATCACGCCGGCCAGGTGAGCTTCCCTGGCGGCCGTCACGAACCCTTCGACGCCGATGCCACGGCCACCGCGCTGCGGGAAGCGGAGGAGGAGGTCGGCCTCGATCCATCGCGTGTGGAAATTCTCGGCGCCTTGCCCGACTATCTGACGGGCACCGGTTTTCGTGTGACGCCGGTGATCGGCCTCGTGCATCCGCCGTTCACGGTGAAGGCGGACGCGCTCGAAGTGGCCGAAGTCTTCGAAGTGCCGCTCGCCTTTCTGATGAATCCCGTGCACCACGAAGTGCGCGTGTTCCGCTATGAAGGCGGCGAGCGCCGCTTTTTCGCCATGCCGTATCCGCGCGCCGCATCGGCTGAACCTGAGGAGAATGGCAGCGAAGTCGGCAGCCACTATTTCATCTGGGGCGCGACAGCGGCGATGCTGCGTAACTTCTATCGCTTCCTTGCGGCCTGAGTTGCCCGGGACTGTGCAGTTGTCGGGTGTTTGTCGACGTCCGCGCTCAGTGGCATCCGACCCTGTGCTATCGTTATAAAATAATCGTAAAACTCGAAAAGCACGGCGCATCGCATGACTTTTTTCTCCGTATTGCTGGCTCTGATCATTGAACAGGTACGCGCGTTGTCGCCGAACAATCCGGTGTCGGCGTTGCTTCAATACCATGCGGAGTCGGCGGCGCACGGATTCGATGCCGGCAAGCCGAAGCATGGCTTGCTCGCCTGGCTCGTGGTGGTGGTGCCCTGGACGCTGGTCGTCGCGCTCGTCTACTACGTGCTCTATCACATTCACTTTGCGCTGGCGTTCCTTTGGAACGTCGCGGTGCTGTACTTCACGCTGGGCTTCCGCCAGTTCAGCCACTACTTCACGGACATCCACCTCGCGTTGAATAACGACGACGTGCCGCGCGCGCGCGAGATCCTGAACGAATGGACCGGGCTTGATACCGTCGACATGCCCGTCAGCGAGATCGTGCGCCATACATTGATTCATGCGGTGGTCGCTTCGCATCGGCACGTGTTCGGCGTGTTCTTCTGGTTTCTGATTCCGGTCGGCCCGGCGGGCGCGGTGCTGTATCGGATTGCCGAATACCTGGCGCGCACGTGGGCGCGGCCGGTCGATGACCGCACGGTCGCGTTTTCGAGCTTCGCGCAGCGCGCTTTCTTCGTGATCGACTGGGTGCCGGCGCGGCTGACGTCGCTGGGCTTTGCGATCGTCGGCAATTTCGAGGACGCGATTTATGCATGGCGCAACCATGCGCGCCAATGGCCGGATGCGAACGACGGCGTGTTGCTGGCGGCAGGTAGCGGCGCCCTGGGCGCTCGTCTGAGCGGGCCGCTGGCTGAACCGTCGAGCCTCGACGCGCTCGCCACCGGCGACGGCGGCCCGATGCAGGTCGGCGACGACTGCACGCCGCGCACGCTGCAATCGGCCGTAGGCTTGGTGTGGCGCGCGGTGGTGCTGTGGATGATTTTGTTGCTGATGCTGACGATCGCGGTGTGGCTGGCTTAATGTCGTCAAGCTAGCGCTACTGGTACTGGCGAACAAGAGAACCGGCTTCAGACCGCTGACCAGCCCTACGTTTCATCGAAGCGTAGGGTTTTGTTTTTCAGGCGTGGAGAATCGCGCCGTAAAGCGCGGTGCCAAGGCTTATTTGCCTATACCGCAGCCACGATGCCACGGCCGGCCAATCAAGAAGGCGCCCCTTCACCCATCCCGCGGATCCCGCGCCGTCCCACACTGCCAGCACACCGTAAACTGCGCCTCGAGCGTCTCACCACACTGACGACATCGCCAGCCAGGCGACCCCGCCGCCGGTCCATGTAACGCCGCGTCGATCAGTCTCCGCGCCATCGCCTCATCACGTTCATCGACGAGCCAAAGCTCTGGCGAACACTGATCCGCCGGAATATCGCCGAGCGCGCCGTTCAGATAACGATTGTGTAGCTCGCAAGCAATGCCCGCCGTGGCCAGCACATTGACCCAATGCTGTCCGATGATCAGATTCGGCGCGCGCATGAGTCTCATGTCAGCGGACGATCTGGCTGGCTTCGTGCACAAGTTGCGCATACAGCGCATGCCGTTCGCGGCGGATGCGGCCATCGGCGACCGCTTCGAGGATCGCGCAACCGGGCTCATGCAGGTGATGGCAGTTGTAGAACCGGCAGTTCGGCAGCAGCGGCCGGAACTCCGGAAATGCGCGTTCGAGCCGGCCTTCGGTCAGATGATGCAGGCCGAATTCCTGGAAGCCCGGCGAGTCGATCAACACGCCGCCTTCGCCGTCCGCGCTATCCGGCAGCGGATAGAGACGCGTAAAGGTCGTCGTATGGCGTCCGCTATTCAGCGCCGTCGAAATCTCGCGCGTCGCGACCTCGGCATCGGGAATCAGCAGATTCACGAGCGTCGATTTGCCCATGCCGGACTGGCCGAGCAACAGCGTCGAATGACCCTGCAGATGTTCGATCAACGCGGCACGCGCGGCGTCGGGCTGCATCTTGATCGACACTTCCACGACCGTATAACCCAGCGCGCGATACGACTCGAGCCGCTTGCGCGCGCCTTCGAGTTCAGCAGTCACGTCGGTCTTGTTCAGCACGATCAGCGGCTTCAGCTCGTTCGCCTCAGCCGCGACGAGTGCGCGCCCGAGCAGGTCTTCGCTGAAATGCGGTTCCGTGGCCAACACGATCAATAGCTGATCGAGGTTGGCAGCGAACAACTTCGACTTGTACTGATCCGAGCGATACAGCAGATTGCGCCGCTCGCCGATCTCGACGATCACGCCTTGGTCCGCCGAAGCCAGCTCATAAACCACGCGATCGCCGACTGCCACTTCGCTGCGCTTGCCGCGCGGAAAGCATTGGAGCATGGCGCCGCCGTCATCCGGCGCGACCAGATAGTGGCGGCCATGCGCGGCCACCACGAGGCCGCCGACGCGCGTGCTGGACGGCGCGCGCGGCGCTTTCGGGGAGCGGCCGCTCATGCGTGCCGCAGCAGGCGGTCGATCCGCTGCGACGCCGGCGGATGCGAATAGTAGAACGCGGTGTAGAGCGGATCGGGCGTCAGGGTCGACGCATTGTCCTCGTACAGCTTGACGAGCGCGTTGACGAGGTCTTGCGCATCGGTCTGCGTCGCGGCGAACGCGTCGGCTTCGAATTCGTGCTTGCGCGAGCTGAGGCTGCCGAGCGGCGTCACGAAGAACAGGAACACCGGCAGCGCGAGGAAGAACAGCACCAGCGCGAGGCCGCTATTGCCGCCGATCAGCGACGGCCGCACGCCCAGCCCTTCATAGAACCACACGCACTGGGTGAGCCAGCCGAGCAGGGCGAGCATCGCGAGGCTGATGGCGAAGGTGACGAGCATGCGCTTGATCACATGACGACGCTTGAAGTGGCCGAGTTCGTGTGCGAGCACGGCTTCGATCTCGCTGCCCGACAGGCGCGCGAGCAGCGTGTCGAAGAACACGATCCGCTTGGCCGCGCCGAAGCCGGTGAAGTAGGCATTGCCGTGCGCCGAACGGCGGCTGCCGTCCATCACGAAAAGGCCCTTGGCGGCGAAGCCGCAGCGCTGCATCAGCGCCTCGATGCGGCTTTTCAGCGCTTCGTCCTTGAGCGGTTCGAACTTGTTGAAAAGCGGCGCGATAAACGACGGATACAGCACCAGCACGAGCATCTGAAAGGCGACCCACACGATCCACGTCCACAGCCACCACAGGCTGCCGGCCTGGTTCATCAGCCACAGCACGACGAACAGCAGCGGCAGGCCAAACGCGGCGCCGAGCAGCACGCCCTTCAGCCGGTCGACGAAGAAAATGCCCTTGCTCATGCGGTTGAAGCCGAAGCGCTGCTCGACCACGAACTGCCGGTAGTAATCGAACGGCAGGTCGATCACGCTGGTGATCGCGATCACCGCGGCGACCAGCGCGATCTGGCCGATGTAGCCGCGGCCGAGCCAGTCGGAGATACCGAGATCCAGCGCCTGCACGCCGCCGAGCAGCGTGAGGCCGATCAGCACGGCCGCGCTGACGACGATTTCGATCATCGTGAGGCGGGTGCGCTCGACGGTGTAGTCGGCGGCGCGCTGATGCGCGGTGAGCGCGATGGTGCCGGCGAACTGGCTCGGCACCTGCTCGCGATGGCCGGCTACGAAGCGGATTTGCCGCGACGCGAGCCACAGTTTGGTGCCGACCATCGCCACGACGGCGACGACGAACAGAACGGTGAAGTACAGGGTAGGCATCCGGGGATTCCGTGGTATCTATGCGAGAATTATATGTTTCTTCCCGCCGCGCGGCGGGAACACGCTCAAACCAATCTCAAACGAACAATCGCCGTGGCAGGCGGGCTTGCAGACGAGCCGTTTGCCCGGCCATCAGGGCTGCCTTCATGACTGACATCCTCGCATCCACCGAACAGCCGCCGCTCGTGCGCAGCGACATGAATCTCGTCTGGCTGGACATGGAAATGACCGGGCTCGAGCCCGATTCCGACCGCATCATCGAAATCGCGGTGGTGGTGACGAATTCGACGCTCGACAGGTTGGTCGAAGGTCCGGTTCTGGCGATTCATCAGAGCGACGAGACGCTCGCCAAAATGGATCAGTGGAATCAGAACACGCATGGCCGTTCGGGACTGATCGACCGCGTGAAGGCGTCCACGGTGAGCGAGGCCGACGCCACCGACCAGATCCGCGATTTCCTGAGTGCTTACGTGCCGCCTGGCAAATCGCCGATGTGCGGCAACTCGATCTGCCAGGACCGCCGCTTCATGGCCCGCTGGATGCCGGATCTGGAGCGTTTCTTCCATTACCGCAATCTCGACGTCAGCACGCTGAAGGAACTGTGCCGCCGCTGGCAACCGACAATCTATAAGGGCTTCCAGAAGCGCGCGATGCACACGGCGCTGGCCGATATCCATGAGTCGATCGACGAACTGAAGTACTACCGCGAGCACTTCCTGATCCCGTCGGCACCGGACGACGCCGCCGGCGCGGAATAAAACTGCGGAATCGAAGCAGTAGAAAAAAGCGCGCCTAGGCCGGCCGGGGCGCGCGCTGCGCGTTCTTCGGCCGGAATGCCTTCACCACGTCGGCGTTGGTTTCCACGTACGGCCCGCCGATCAGGTCGATACAGTACGGCACGGCGGCGAATATGCCCGGCACCTTCACCGCGCCACCTGCTTCGGCGTCGCGCAAGCCTTCCAGCGTTTCCTTGATCGACTTCGGCTGACCCGGCAGGTTGATGATCAGCGCCGCATGGTCCGCCGTTTCGCGAATCACCGCGACCTGGCGCGACAGAATCGCGGTCGGCACGAAATTCAGGCTGATCTGCCGCATCTGCTCGCCGAAACCCGGCATTTCCTTGGTGGCGACGGCCAGCGTCGCCTCGGGCGTCACGTCGCGGCGCGACGGGCCAGTGCCGCCGGTGGTCAGCACCAGATCGCAGCCCACCTCGTCGACCAGTTCGGTCAGCGTGGCGGAAATGGTCGGCGCATCGTCCTGAATCAGGCGCGTGACCACTTGCCACGGCGAAGTCAGCGCCGCGCCGAGCCACTCCTGCAAGGCCGGAATCCCTTTATCCTCGTACACGCCGGTGGACGCGCGATCGCTGATCGACACGAGGCCGATCACGATTTCGTCGGGGTGCTTACGTGCTGCCTTAGGCGTCGCGGTCGTCATCGTCGTCTTCGTCCAGGGCGTCGTCGGCGTCGGAATCGGTCTGAGCGGACGGGCCGTCCGCGTTCTTGATCCACTGGAACAGTTCACGGAAGTAGCGCGGCGGCTTGCTCTGCTGCGCTTCCTTGCGGGCGTTGCGGATCAGCGTGCGGCCTTGCTGCGGGTCAGCGTTCGGGTGCTGGCGGATGAAATCGGTCAGCGCGGCGTCGTCGGCGAGCAGCTTTTCGCGGGTGCGCTCGATCCAGTGCAGCTTGGCCGTTTCCGCCTTGTTGACGCCGTTATAGGTGTCGAGCGCCGTGCGCAGCGCGGCGGTTTCCTCGTCCAGCAGCGAGCGCATCACGCGGCCGACGTATTGCACCTGCCGGCGTTTGCCTTCGTGATCGGTGATGCGGCGCGCTTCGCGCACGGCGTCGTCGAGCTTTTCGGGCATCGGCATGCGCTTGAGCGCGTCTTTGGGCAGCGCGATCAGCGCCGCGCCCAGTTCCTGCAACTCGTGCATTTCGCGCTTGAGCTGGGACTTGCTGGGACGGTCGTAGCCGTTCTCGTCGACTTCCGGCTCGGCGGATTCGATGGGTTGAATGCGGGTTTTGCGTGTCATTCCGATATTGTAGCGTGCCGCGCCCACCGAACCCGCCGTGCTGCCTCGCACAAGGCCTCGCGCATTGCGAAGCGATGGCAACGCGGCGCTCAGGCGGCGCTCAGTCGACAGTCGGGCGAGGCGCAGCGAATGCCAGGTACGGCATCGCGTACCTTGCTATGATCGCGGGATACGTCATCGGACACAGGCGCAGACACCGGCGCGCGCAAGCGTGAGGCATGTGCGTGACCGGTGCGAACACAGCGAACACATTGGGCCGCTCGGCCCCGAACAGGACGGCAACGACAATGGCAGCAGACATGGACGTCAAGCAGCGCTTTTTTCCGCATACCCAGGATGAACTGAAGGAAATCGCCTCGGACATCCTTCGTCACGCGAAGTCGCTCGGCGGTACCGACGCGGCGACCGAGATTTCCGAAGGCGACGGCCTGTCCGTCTCCGTGCGGCGCGGCGAAGTCGAGACGATCGAGCACAACCGCGACAAGATGGTCGGCGTGACGGTGTTCATCGGCAACAAGCGCGGCAACGCGAGCACTTCGGACTTTTCGTCGCAGGCTTTGAAGGACACGGTCGCGGCGGCCTACAACATCGCCCGCTTCACGGCGGAAGACGATTGCGCGGGTCTCGCCGAAGCGGAGTTGCTGGAAACGGCGCCGCGCGATCTCGACCTCTATCACCCGTGGAATCTGTCCGCGGACGAAGCGGTGGAAATCGCCCGCCGCTCGGAAGACGCTGCATTCGCGACCGATCCGCAGATCAAGAATTCGGAAGGCGCGAGCGTCTCGGCACAGCACTCGCAGTTCGTGCTGGCCACCTCACGCGGCTTTCTGGCGGGTTATCCGTACTCGCGCCACTACATCGCGTGCGCGCCGATTGCGGGCAGTGCCCGCAACATGCAGCGCGACGACTGGTACACGTCCACCCGCAGCGCCGAAGAACTGGCCGATCCGGAAGCCGTCGGCCGTTACGCGGCGCAACGCGCGCTGGCGCGCATCGGCGCGCGCGGTCTGGATACGCGCAAGGTGCCGGTGCTGTTCGAGGCGCCGCTCGCCGCGGGCATCCTCGGCGCCTTCGTGCAGGCCACGAGTGGCGGCGCGCTGTATCGCAAGACCTCGTTCCTCGTCGACAGCCTCGGCAAGCCGGTGTTCGCGCCGCACGTGCAGGTGGTCGAAGATCCGCACGTGGCCCGCGCAATGGGCAGCGCGCCGTTCGACGAAGAAGGCGTGCGCACCAAGCAGCGTTCGGTGGTGAAGGACGGCGTGGTGGAAGGTTATTTCCTGTCCACTTACTCGGCGCGCAAGCTCGGCATGCAGACCACCGGCAACGCGGGCGGCTCGCACAACCTGTCGCTGCGAAGCTCGAACACGCGTCCCGAGGACGACTTCGAAGAGATGCTGCGCAAGCTCGGCACCGGCCTGTTGCTGACCGAACTGATGGGGCAGGGCGTGAACTACGTGACGGGCGACTACTCGCGCGGCGCGTCGGGCTTCTGGGTCGAGAACGGCAAGATCCAGTATCCGGTCGAGGAGATCACGGTGGCGAGCACGTTGCAGGAGATGTTCCGTCACATCGTCGCGATCGGCGCGGATACGATCACGCGCGGCACCAAGCAGACCGGCTCGGTGCTGATCGAACGGATGACGATCGCGGGGCAGTAAGCGGGTTATAGCCGCATCCCAGCGGCCCTGTTGGCTGGCTAGTAGAAGTGAAAACGCCACGCAATTGATTGCGTGGCGTTTTTTATATCAGGCTGGCGGCGGCTGTCTGCGCATGGACGGCAGGACGCCGCGAGCCAGTGACCTCAGGCGCCTTTGCGCTTATACGTCACGAACGCGTAGTCGAAATCGTTCGGCGCATCCGCGCGATGCGTTTCATGCGCGACTTCTTCCCACTCGTTTTCATCGAGCGCGGGAAAAGTGGCGTCGCCTTCGAAATCGGCGGAAATCTCGGTGATGATCAGTTTGTCCGCCTGCCGCAAACCTTCCGCGTACAACTGCGCGCCGCCGATCAGAAACGCTTCCGGCGCCTGATCCTGAGCGGCGAGCTTGAGCGCGTCTTCGAGCGTCGTGGCCGCGTCGCAGCCCTGAAAACGCCGCGTGGCATCCCGCGTCACGACAATATTGCGGCGTCCCGGCAACGGCCGGCCGATCGACTCATGCGTCTTGCGGCCCATGATGATGGGCGCGCCCATGGTCGTGCGCTTGAAGAACGCGAGATCTTCGGGAAGTCGCCAGGGCAACTGGTTGTCGCGGCCGATCACGCCGTTGTTGGCGCGAGCGACGATCAAGGTGAGCGTCGTCATCGAATGGAAAGGGGAACGTAACCGGACTGATTCTACCTGACACGCGGGTCCGGACCGCCGTGGCGGGTTTCGGCCCGGAAGCCGCCGGTGCGGCGGCAGCGCAGCCGGCTGGGACGCGCCGTGCAAACCACGCGCGCGCCGCAGCCGGACGCGGCTGCCTGATCACGCGGCTTCACCCAGCTCCACGAGGCGCCGCCGGCCGTGCCCAGCCCACGCCGCCTCATTCCTGCGCGCTGTCGTCCGCGGCGAGTGCCGCCTTCTCGTCGGCGGCGCTCAATTCGCGCAACCCGTGCTGACCCATCAGCCGGTACAGCGTCACGCGCGAAATACTCAGATCCATCGCCGCCTCATTCAACCGATGACGATGACGCAGCAGCGCCGCTTCGATCGCGCGCTTCTCGGCGGCCTCGCGCGCTTGCGAGAGCGTCATGGTCTGCTGCGCGGTGAAGTGCGCGAGATCGAGGTCGTCGGCGGAAATCAGCTTGTTCTCCGCCATCACGATCGCGCGGCGCACCCGGTTGATCAGTTCGCGGACGTTGCCGGGCCAGTTGTAGTTGTAGAGCGCCTCGATCGCCGACGGCGTGAAGCCGCGGATCTTGCGCGCGCTGTCGGTCTTGAACTTGTGCAGGATGTGCTGCGCGAGAATTTCGATGTCCTTGCCGCGCGCGCGCAGCGGCGGCTCGTCCACACGCAGCACACAGAGTCGATGAAACAGGTCGGCGCGGAACTGGCCGTCGCGCATCGCGCCTTCCAGATCGACGTGCGTCGCGGAAATGATCCGCACGTCGACCGGAATCGATTCGCGTCCGCCGAGCCGCTCGATCTTGCCTTCCTGCAGAAAGCGCAGCAGGCTCGCCTGGCTCTCGAGCGGCAGGTCGCCGATTTCGTCGAGCAGCAGCGTGCCGCCGTCGGCGGCCTCGACGCGGCCGATCTTGCGTTGATTCGCGCCGGTGAACGCGCCGCGCTCATAGCCGAATAATTCGGATTGCAAGAGGTGGTGCGGAATCGCGCCGCAATTGATCGCGATGAACGGCGCCTTGCGGCGCGGCGAACGCTCGTGAATCGCGAGCGCGGTCAGCTCCTTGCCGGTGCCCGACTCGCCGGAGATGAACACGCTGGCGTCGGTGTTCGCCACCTTGCGGATGGTGCGAAAGAGTTGCTGCATGGCTTCGCAGGTGCCGACCATTTCCTCGTCGCCCGACTCGCTCATGGGCGCCGCGACTTCGGGATCGCACAGCGTCACCATGCCGAACGCGTGGCCGACCAGATAGTCGACCGTGGCGTTGGCCACCGGCATCTTCACGAAGTCGAAGCAGTAGTGGCGCACGAGGCGCCGCACCACCGGATCGTTGAGCCGCTCGGTAGTGGCGAGCGCGATCCAGCCGACCTGCTGTTGACGCAAGCTCGCTTCGAGTCCGGCGAGATCGCGCGGCGGAAAGCTCGCCAGATCGACGATGCCCGCGCAAGCCACATCGGGTTTCAACAGACGGCCGAGTTCATGCGCCGAGCGCGCCGCCGCGACGTGCCAGCCACGGCTTTTCAGATGCGCGATCAGCGTGTCGTCCGGCGTGCGGGCCACGTACAGCAACAGGCGTTCGGCGCCGGAGCCGGCCACCGCGCCCAACGGCGCTGCGCCGCCGATCGTCGCCACCACCGCCGAGGGCCGGCTTGTCGCGACATCGACGGGGTGGCTCGCCGCCATCTCGTTCGGCAGCGCCCGTGTCGTATGCGCTCCCGATCCCGCTCCGGCTACCGGAGCAACACTGGTCAGATGAGGTGATTCACGCACGTTCGACCTCGTATCGTTGGCACGTCAGAATGTGTAGGGAAACCGCATGCCGACCACGAAGTTCGGCGCGTCGGGCGTTAAGCCCACGGAGACCGAGCCGTTGATGGTCAGGTGCTTGTTCACGACGTGGTTCAGGCCAAAATTGAGCGCCGCGGCGGTCGTCTCGCTGCCCGGCACTTTTTCGTATGAGCCCCCGGGCGCGCGTGTCTTCGATTCGGGTGCGAGCGCCATCGTGTAGGAGATGCTGGCCGAGTCCTTGTCGGAGAATGCGAGCGCCACGCCGCCGCCGAACTGCACGATGTCGCCGAGCTTGACCGTCGCCGGCTGGGTTTGCCCCTGCACCGACGAGATGTCCGCGAACGAGCGCGCGATGTTGTAGGTGTAAGAGAGGCTGCCGAACAGCACCACCGGGTCATAGGTCTTCAATAGCGAGACGCCGGCCGTGATGTTCCAGAAGCCCGTGCCGGTGGGCAGCTTGCTCGGCGCCACCAGATTGGTGTTGTTGGCGTCCAGCTGCACCAGCTTCTCGCCGAACGGCGAGGTGCCGGTCGGCGCCTTGATGCGCAGGCTGCCGACCACGTCCGGCAGGCTGTTGGTCTCCTTCAGGAACTGGTAGTAGATCCCGAAGTTGACGTCGCCGATATTGCTGCCGTTCACCGACGCATCCGACATCGTGCTCGCCGCGCCGCCCGCGCCGCCGACAATGAAGTTGCTATGCCGGTAGATGTACGGCACGTCGACGTCGATACTCATGCGGTCGGTCAGGCCGTAGCGCGTATCGAGGTCCGCCATCACCTGGTGCGACTTGGTCTCGCCGAGGTTGATGTTGCCGAGGAAAATCGCGTCGAGCGCAAGGAAGCCCGACAACTGCAACTGACGGCGATCGTAGTAGGTGTCGCTGATGCCCCAGTCCATCGTGAGCTTGTGGTCGAAGAGCGGGGCATGCTCGCGCTGCACGACCGCTTCTTCCGCCTGCGTGCGCACCGGTTCGGCCGCTTTTTGCGTCTGGCCGATGGCGCCGCTGCCGTCGCTCGCGGGCGGCAGGCCGCCCGCGCTGCTGCCTGCGGGCGGCGGCGGATAGACGGGCACGCCGGTCGCCGTGCCCGTGTTGCCGCCGGTCGCGGGGGCGCCGGGACTGATCTGTGCGAGCGGCGGCAGCGGCACCGGCAGGCCGTCGGCACCGGGCTGTTCGGCCACGGTATCGCTGCCGGCCGGCGCGCCGGCGCCCGGTACGCCGCGGCCGTGTTGCGACATCTCCAGATTGGTCACCTGACGCTCGAGTGAATGAATCTGCCGCTGTTGTTCGTCGACGACCCGCATCAACGTGTTCAAACGTTCTTCGACCGATTGTCCAGCAAGCGCCTGGGCGCTCGCCCCTTGCGAAAGTGCGAATAGCATGACGGCGGCCGGAATGGCCGCCAGTGCCATGCGCGGCACCTTCTTCGATGAAAGATTGTTCATTTTCTGTTCCCCCGGTGTTCGCGCCGCGCGTCCCCGGTCCAGACGGCGCGCGGCCTTACGTGTACTGCCTTGCTACGGTCGGCGGGTGGCGGCCCGCGTGCTTATCTCCTGTTCTGCAGAGCTTGTAGTACGCCTAACTGGCGGATCATCGAGGCCGACATTGGCTGAGTTTGCAAATGCAGCTGCAATGCGTTGGCGACTTGCTGGTTATTGCCTGCAATCTGCAGCAACTGGGCGATTTGCCCGTTGCCCGGTGTGACGGTCTGGGTGGCGAGCCCGGCCGGCGTCTGCAGCGCGACACTGATGCCGTTGCTGCCGAACGAGATGCCGGCTTTGACGGAGCCGGTCGAATTGCTGGCCGCGGCTGACGGGGCATTGGCGGTGCCCGCCAGCGTCACGGCCTTGTTGTTGAAATCGATGAGCGCGGAGTTGGCGCCGCTATTACGGTCGCCCGCCACCTGTGTCACTTGTGAAACACCGTTGACCGTAATGCTCTGGCCACCGTTGACCTGAGCGTTGGGATTGGCCCCCGAACTGGCGGCATTGGCATGGCTGCCGGGGCCGCCGCCCGTCACGCTCGCGAGCGTGCTGACGGTCGTCGTCACCTGGCCGAGCGCGTTCTGGGCCGCGCCGAGCGTGCCCTGGGCGAGGGCGGTCACGCCGTTGGGCAGTTGCCATTGCGAGATGATGTTCAGAACGAAGCCGGAGATCATCGTGCCGCCGGCATACTTGCCGGTCTGGCCGGCGAGGACATCGTCGTCCACCATCTGCACCTTGACGGCGGCGGAACCGCTGTCATGAGAAGCGAGAAATTCAGGCAACGGCGGCGAGCCGGTGCCTGATGCTGCCTGGGCGCTGCCGCTTATTCCGCTTAAGCCACACATCATGGTGCAGATCGCGAGCCCGAGCTGGGTGAGGTGTTGCTTCATGGTTGGTTCAGAACAGGTCTGCCTTGATCAAGCCGTACTCGACAAAGGGAGTCGCGGCGGTGCCGTTGGCCAGCGCGCTGGCGCGCAGCTTGAGCGCGAGCGACTCGTTGTCCTGCAAGAGCGGGGAATCCTCCCTGAAGGGTTTGCCGAGGACCGCGAACACCAGACCGTTCCAGGTCCGGACGAAGTCCTCTTCGAGCAGGATGCGATTGCCGAGGGCAGGATCCGCGACGAACACGCGGCCATCCTGCGCATGCTTGACGATCACGAAATGCTCGTACCCGTCGATGTTCATCAGAACCATCACGGGAATCTGCAAGTGCTGGAGCGCGTCGGCGTTGACGCGGAAGCCGCGGCCGCGCAAACCGATGGTCTCGACGAATTTCTTCATGTCGAGCATGGAGAAGCCATTCTTGACAACGACTTCGGGAGTGGAGAACACCATCATCCGGCGGATCAGTTCGGTTTCCGGAATATCGATGCCATAGCCGTATTTGAGGAGCGTCGCCAGCGCCGCCGCACCGCAGCTGTAATCGAACTGCTGATTGACGATGTGGCTGTAGCGGATGTCCTTCATCGAGCGGACCGTCTTTTTCAACGGAACGCCGGCCAGCGTGGACGTGTCGATGCTCGCCTGCGCGCAACTTTGGCCCACGCACAACGTGCAGCTGGCCAGCGCTACGGCGAACCGTAGCGCCGGGTACCTCCTGAACCCCGACATGCTGGTCTCCCCCTTCTATACGCGCCGGCCGCTGCGATGGCTGCCGGCGCGTCCTCCCCCAACCACTTGCTGGCTTCTTTCTTCTGCCTGTCGCCGGCTTAATGGCCGCTGTTCAGCGCAGCGATCGCGAGGCCGTTGTGCTGCAGGTTGCCCGCGCCGCCGGCGATATTCACGCCGATGTTGCCGGACGCGTTGGCCAACGAGTTGGCACCCAGCATCGCGGTGCCCTGGAATTGACCCGTGACCGTCATGCCGGCGGTTTGCGAGTTGTCATCCGTGGCGACCATTGCCGTGGTCAGCGCGTTGCCCGGCTTGGTCGTCGTCACCGCACCGGCGAGGCTGTTGTTTTGCACGTTGCCGATGCCCGAGGCGACGTTCACCCCGACGTTGCCCGTCACCCCCGACAGCGAGCCATCCCCGATCGACGCATTCAGATTGAAGTTGTTGATCCTGGCCGTGCCGCTCGCCGATTGCGTGCTGAAGATCTGCGCATTGCCGAACACGTTGCCGATATCGACCGAGGCGAGCGACACGTCATTGCTTTGGGCGTTGCTGATGCCTTCCGCGATGTTGATGCCCAGGTTGCCCGAGACGCCGTTGGCGGCGTTGGCGCCGGTGGTGGCGGTCAGCGTGGCGGCCGCTTGCGTGTTGGTGTGCTGCGTCACCGAGCCACGGGTCGTCACGTTGGTCGTGGTGAGGCTTGCGTCGACGCCGAATGCGGCGGCATAAGCGTCGGTGGACGAGGTCCGGCTGCTCGAGTAGCCGGACGATTGTTCGCCGACCGCCGCGAAGCCCGAACCTTCGCTAGCCTTGTAGCCCCACACCTTGCCCTGTCCGGATGCTTCCGATGCTTCGAAGCCGCCGGCCACGCCCGACGTGTTGGCGTAGCTCGATTCCCGGTAGCCGGCCTGGAGTCCGCCGGCTGCGTGGAACGTCCCGCCGCCGCCGAACGGCGTGTTGATGCCCGCATAGTTGTAGTTGCCGCCGATCGAGCCGCCGGCTGCGATATGGCCGCCGGCGTTCTGGCTGGTGTGCGTGAAGCCGCCGGTGATCGCCGCTGCCTGCTGGCTGGTCTGATAGCCGCCGCCCGCGACCGAGCTGCTCTGGCTGCCATACACATAGCCGCCCGATGCCTGATAGCCCTGCGCGCCCGACGACGAAGTCGAGTGGCTTTGCGATGCCACGGCGAACACCGAGCCGCTGCCCTTGATCGACGAGGTGTTGTTGTTGTAGGTGGTCGTCACCCGGCCGGTCGTGTAGCTCTGCGCTTGCGGGTTGAGCGTCGCGTTGACGTTGACCGACTGGCTGTTGTTGACGACCGCGCCTGCTGTGCTGGACACATGGACGCAGCCGTACAGGCCGACCCAGCCTTCGATGCCGATCGCTTCGCCGACCAGTGTGGCATTGAACAGGTAGGCCTTTTGCGGTGCGGCAAACGCGCTGCCGGATGCGGCAACGAGAACGGCTGCGGCAATAAGAGTGCGCTTCATGATTCGCTCCGATACTTTAAGTGTGGCTCAGTTAAAAAAAGTGCCCGCCGGGGGACGGAGCACAAAACTGTTCGCCGTGGCATTACCGGCGCCGGCTGTCTGGTTGATCTGCACGATCCCGCTGATGTTCTTGAAGGCATCGCTGGAAATGGTTGCCTCGCGTACGCTATGAACCCCCACTGATTGCCCCAGACCTCCGTTTTTCGGGGCCGTCGCGGATAGCTCCCCATCCGAGACGGTCTCGACTCCGAGCGCCGCGGTGCCCAATTGGGTGCTGTTGCGCTGCAGATTTCCTGCTCCGGCGGACTGGTTTACCAGCACCGCACCGGATGAATTCGAAAAAGCATGGGCTTCGATCGACGCCCGCGCGTTCGTGACCTTCGCGGCCACGGTGGCGCTCTGCAGGCTGGCGTTGTCGTTGCCGACCACGCCGCCGTTCGACACCGTGATCTGATTGGCCTGCGCGTTGTTCAGGCCGGCCGTTTCGTTGACCGCGAACGCGCCCGTCACGCCGGCTGCCGCGCCGTTGGCGATGGTCGAGGTGGCGCCGATTTTTGGCACCGACTGCGCGTGGGCGTGGCTCGCCACCAAGGCGGCGCCCATGCAAAGGCACAGCGCCGCATGTAGCGAACGAAGCTTGAACTGGCCGATGTGCGGATTCACGAGCGGGCTCATTTCAACCCTCCGAGCGCACCGGTGAGCACGTTCGACAGCGGCGCCAGCGAGCCCGTCACCGACGAGGTGATGGTCCCGCCGATGCCCGGCGCGGGCAGGCCGATGCCGCCGGAATTGAGCGCCACGTTGTTGCCAGTCGCCTTGCCGCTGAGAATCTGGGTGACCGCTTGCATGCCGGTGCCGCCGAGCACGCCGCCGGCTGCCACGCCGCTGGACCCGTGCGCATTCGTCAGATCGGTATCGCCCACGATCTGAGTGACCGCCGGATTGAATGAATTGGCCGGGAAAGTGGTGGCGCGCACGGCGACCGGATCCTGACTCTTCGGCACCGGCACGAAGGCGTCGCGCGGCGTAACCGTGCGCTCGACGATGATGTCGCCCGGATTGACGGCCTGCTGCGCCGTGGCGTCGACGGCAAAAGAGACGCTGAGCAGGACCAGGACGCTTGCCAGTGCCGCCGGCAACGAGGTGTGCGGCGACACCCGCGACCTGAGTGCGCGCGGCGTCCGGATGGAGGTAGTCATGTCGGTCCTTGCTTGCGTCTTGTGTCTTGTTGTCTTGCCTGCGGGCGGTGTATCCGCCACACCGCCACCCCTGTTTGCTTCGTTGATTTGTTCGGCTACTTTCTTTGGTAGTTGGCGACGTTGCCTTGGGCGGCACGCGCCGCGTCGATCGGGATCGGTAAAGGCGAGGGCGGGGCGATCTCGTCCCACAGCGTCACGTTGTTGCCGCTGCCGCCATTGCCGCGCATGAGTTGCGGCGTGGTGGCGACCATCACCATGCCGACCGCGCCGCCGCGTTGCCGCGAGAGCACCTGGTCGTCGAGCGAAAAATCGTTCACGGATGCACCATCGGCCGGAATGCTCAGCACGTTGGCGGCAAGCTGGGAGAATGCGGTGGCGGCGCGCGTCGTCGTGTCAGATGAAGTGGGCGTGACGATCGTGTCGGTCGCGAAGGTGGCGGAGCCTGCATCGGCGGATTCCGTCAGCGTGGCGGATGGAGCCTGTCCGGCTTCCTGTGCGTTGGCGCCAATGGGCAGCACGATCAGCGCGATGACGGTGCAAAGTGCCGCGCATGGTGCAAGCTTGCCCAGATCGATGCGGAAAGCGAGTCGCATGATGTGTCTCCTTGGTGCACGGCATTTAGCGAAACGTGTGCCATCGCTCGCAATCCATTGATGCATGAGGATGCGAGTCAAAACGTGGGAGTCACAATTCAGAAATCGGACAAAAACGTTTCAGCGCTGAAACGGCGAGCAGGAAATACCTGTAATTCGTTAATCTGGCCGGTACGAACTACCTTGGGGTCTACGCCAGGAAAAGCGCTTCCACTAATGATTTATTCGTCGGCTGAATAACTGTTTATCGCCCGCGGAGCGGCACTGGGTAAGGAGTGCGCGATTAAATTCGCATAATTGTTTTCCAAGCGGCGCGCGTATAGTAAGCTCTCGAAAAAGAGCTTCAGATTTAAAAAAGCCCGCTAACGGGCCGTCTCAAACACACACGCCGCTTTCTTGGGGATCAGCTGTCCGCACGGAATGGAATGGCCGTTCGGTTTTTGCCATATCGCGAATCCCGAATGAGTCAGCGTGTCTGAACTTGTTTCAGGTGCGTGCGTCATCCTTAACGTTCGTTGACGAGAGGATCTGAATAATGGAACCCGCAACGCGGCAACTGATTTACGTTTCGCGCGATCCGAGCGCGGAGCTGAATACTCGGTTTCACCAGCGCGGCTGGCATGTGGAAGTCGTAGGGTCGGCGCGCGACGTGCGCCGGGCGGTTCGCGCCGGAATGGCGGCGGGCGGCCTGCTGGATCTGTCTAGCGAATTTCAGCCACACGAAATCGCCGCCTTCGAATCCTGCCTGACCATGCCGAACGTCGGCTGGGTCGCGGCCACCATGCCGGGACAATTGCAGGACGCCGCGTTGCGCCGGCTCGTGCGCGACTACTGTTTCGACTACGTGACGGTGCCGTATTCGGGCGACAGGATCGTCGATTCGGTGGGTCATGCCTACGGCATGATTTCCCTCGGCGAAACGGCTTCCAACGATGCATCGCAAGGCGCCGAAGGCGAAATGGTCGGCTCGTGCGACGCCATGCTCGCGCTGTTCCGCTCCATCCGCAAAGTGGCGATGACCGACGCACCGGTATTCATCTCGGGCGAATCGGGCACCGGCAAGGAACTGACGGCGGTCGCGATTCACGAACGCTCGGCGCGGCGCAATGCGCCGTTCGTGCCGATCAACTGCGGCGCGATTCCGCCGCATCTGCTGCAATCCGAACTATTCGGCTACGAACGTGGCGCGTTCACCGGCGCCAATCAACGCAAGATCGGCCGGGTGGAAGCGGCGAACGGCGGCACGCTCTTTCTCGACGAAATCGGCGACCTGCCGCTCGAAAGCCAGGCGAGCCTGCTGCGCTTCCTGCAGGAGCGCAAGGTGGAGCGGCTGGGCGGCCACGGCGCGATCGACGTCGATGTGCGCATCATCTCGGCCACGCACGTGGATATGACGGCGGCGATGATCGAAGGACGGTTCCGTTCCGACCTTTACCACCGCCTGTGCGTTTTGCAAATTGATGAACCGCCGCTGCGTGCACGTGGCAAAGATATCGAACTGCTCGCGCGGCACATGCTGGAGCGTTTCAAGAAAGATGCGAGCCGTCGCTTGCGCGGTTTCGCACCGGACGCGATCGCGGCGCTGCATAACTACGGCTGGCCGGGCAATGTGCGCGAGCTGATCAACCGCGTGCGGCGCGCCATCGTGATGTCGGAAGGCCGCGCGATCACGGCGCGCGATCTCGAACTCGCGGAATATGTGGAGATCGTGCCAGTGTCGCTCGCGCAGGCGCGTGAAGCGGCCGAACGTCAGGCGATCGAACTGGCGCTGTTGCGTCACCGCGGGCGTCTCGGCGACGCCGCGCAGGAACTCGGCATTTCGCGCGTCACGTTGTACCGGCTGCTGTGCTCGCATGGCATGCGCCACATGGAAGGGGAGCCGCTCGCCACGCCGCACGGCGAATTGCCGGCTTCGGTGCCGCATCTGTAAATCGTTTGACGAGCCTCGCGGGTCTCGTGGGCCGGTAAACGATTTCAGCGGTTCGTCCAGCGTGCGTTAAGCGGTTCTATGGCTGGCTTTATCTCATCCGCTCGCACCACCTCGCTTCACCTTTTCCCTCGATATTTTCGATGCCGTGCGCCATGACCGGGCGTCGACCGGCCGCGCTTGTTAAAATCGGGTTTTCCGCTCAATCTCCGTGGCGCCCGGATCGACCCGGTCAGCGTCCCGTCGAAGGAACCCGCATGAAACAATACCTCGACCTCGTCCGCACGATTCTCGACACCGGCACGTGGCAGGAGAACCGCACTGGCATCCGCACCATCAGCATGCCGGGGGCGATGTTGCGCTTCGACCTTCAGGAAGGCTTTCCTGCGGTCACCACGAAAAAGCTGGCGTTCAAATCGGCGGTGGGCGAACTGGTCGGGTTCCTGCGCGCCTCGCGCAGTGCCGCGGATTTCCGCGACCTCGGCTGCAAGGTGTGGGACGCGAACGCCAACCAGAATCCGCAGTGGCTCGCCAATCCGTATCGTCAGGGTCCGGACGATCTCGGCGACGTGTATGGCGTGCAGTGGCGCCAGTGGCCGGCCTACAAGGTGCTGGACGCGAACGCGAGCGCTCAGCTTGCCGATGCGACCGCACGCGGCTTCCAGGTGGTGACCGAATTCGAAGAAGACGGCAGCAACAAAATCCTGCTGTACAAGGCGATCGACCAGTTGCGCCAGTGTCTCGACACGATCATGCAGAACCCCGCTGACCGGCGCATTTTGTTTCATGCCTGGAACCCCGCGGTGCTGGATCAGATCGCGCTGCCGGCTTGCCATCTGCTGTATCAGTTCCTGCCGAATGTGGTGAGCAAGGAGATTTCGCTGTGCCTGTACATCCGCAGCAACGACGTCGGTCTCGGCACGCCGTTCAATCTGACCGAAGGCGCGGCGTTGCTGCATCTGGTCGGTCGTCTGACGGGTTACACGCCGCGCTGGTTCACCTATTTCATCGGCGACGCGCATATCTACGAGAATCAGCTCGACATGTTGCAGCAGCAGCTCAAGCGTGAGCCGTACGAAAGCCCAGCTTTCGCGATTTCGGACCGCGTGCCGGAGTATGCGAAAACCGGCGTGTATGAGCCGGAGTGGCTCGAAAAGATCGAGCCGTCGGATTTCTCGCTGGTTGGCTACCGGCATCACGAGCCGCTCACGGCGCCGATGGCCGTTTGATCGTCGGCCGGGTCGGTAAGCGGCCCGGGCCCGCACAAAGAAAAACCGCCGCGATGCGAATCGCGGCGGTTTTTTTATGCTTCCTGCCAACTCACAGGCGGGAGGCGCTCAGCCTTTGTGATGTTCGTCGCGGTTGCCGCCGCCCGAATGCTGCTCGCCATGCTGCGGCTGCGCTTGAGGATGTGGCTGCTGAACCTGCTGCGGACGCGGCTGTTGCTGCGGTTGCGGTTGCGGATGAACCTCCTGCCGAGGTTGTTGCTGCGCCTGCTGCTGACGCGGCTCGGGACGTGGCTGCGGTTGCGGCTGCGGATGAAACTCCGGTCGAGGTTGTTGCTGTACCTGCTGCTGACGCGGCTCGGGACGTGGCTGTTGCGGCTGTGGATTAAATTCCTGCCGAGGTTGTTGCTGCGCCTGCTGCTGACGCGGCTCGGGACGTGGCTGCTGCGGCTGTGGATTAAATTCCGGCCGAGGTTGTTGCTGCGCCTGTTGCTGACGCGGCTGTTGCATCGGCTGCTGGACGGGCTGCGGATGATATTCCTGACGCGGTTGTTGTTGCGCCTGGATTTCCGCCGGACGCGGCGCCTGCGGCTCAGGCTGCCGTTGCACCTGGGCTTGGGCCTGCGGCTGTGGCTGCGGCCGAACCTCCTGCTGACGCGCCTGCTGCTGTTGTTGCTGGATCGCCGGGTTCTCCACAGGACGCGGCGCGCCGTGCTGTTGCACACCGGGCTGCTGCACAAACTCTGGCCGTCCCGCTTGCGGTTGCGGACCGCCATGCTGCTGTGCTTGCTGTGCCTGCTGCGCCATCGGCGTGTGCGGCTGAGTCCAGGCCGGCTCGTGACGCCCGTTGACACCGGGGTTCACACCCGGCGGCTGACCCGCCTGTTGCGGCATACCGCGCTGCTGCTGCGCCATCGCCGCCGGATTGCCCAGGTTCGCTTGCGGCGGACGCGGAACACCGTTCGACGGATGTCCCATCTCACCAGGCTGTGGCCGCTGGTTGACCATCTGCGGCGGCGTACCCGGCCGCGCTTGCGGTTCGCCACCATGCGGTGCTTCACCCGGCCGCTGCCCGGCTTGTTGTTGCATGGCGCCCGGTCCACCCGGCGGCATGCCCGGCCGTGCTTGCGGTTCGCCGCCATGCGGCGCCTCACCCGGCCGCTGTCCGGCCTGCTGTTGCATACCGTTAGGTCCAACAACCGGCGCGCCAGGCGCCATGCCCGGCGCACGTCCGGCGATATGCGACTGCACGAGCCGCACATTCTGCACTGGCAGCGCGCTCGGGCCGCCCGCCATGTGCGCCGGCACCGAGGTCCGCACGATAGGCTGACCCGCGCCCGGCACCCGTCCGCCGCTTTGCGCGAAGCGTTGGGCGAGACTGTCGTGGTAAGCCGCCGGCATCGCGGGGCTACGCGTCGCCACCACAGGCCGCGTCATCACCGCTGCAGGCGGGCGGTAATTCGCATTGCGCTGGCCCGGCCCGAAGCTCTCCCGCACCGGCGCGATTCCCGGGCCGCCTGGGTTGATCCGCGCATTGCGCCATTGCCGCGGATCGACCTTCTGGGCGAAGCGCCCGACCGGCTGGCCGTGCACGAAGGCTGTCGCCGGCACTGCGGTCACGCCGCCCGGCGCGCGGTAGTTGATATACGTGTTGTGAATGTTGGTCACATTCACGTTGTGGTTGTAGTTGTTGACGCGGTTGTAGTAGCCGGGGCTCCAGTGATCGTGACCGCCCCAATGCGGATGCCACGGCTCGCCGGGGCCGAGCGGGAACCACGCGACACCGGCCGCGATCGTGCCGCCGATCGCCAGATCCACACCCCAGTTCACGCCGCCGCCGCCGCCGCCCACGAAGGCGACGAGTGCCGGAGCGTAGACCGGCGGCTCGCTGACCGCGACCGGTCCCGGCACCCACGCCCACGTGTCGTCGACCTGAGCCCAGCGGCCGTAGTGATAGGGCGCGAAGCCCCACGGCGCGTCGTCGACCCAGGTCCAGCCCCACGGCGCCTGCCACACCCAATGGCCGTCGTGATACGGCGCCCAGCCAGCGGGCGTACCGCGCGGCACCCACACTTCGCCATATTGCGGCGTGCTTTGCCACGTGCCATTGGCGTCGAGATCCTGGTAGCCGGGAATGTCGCGCGACACGTAGCGCGCCGACACCGAGCGGTCTTCCGCGGCGTCGCGGCTGGCGGCCCACTGATCGAAACCGTCGAGACCGGGCGCGCCGTTGTCGGCGACCTGTTGCAGGTTGGTGCCGCCGAAGCGGATCTGCTGGCCGGCCGCGACCGGCACCTGGCCGCTGTCGCCGTAGACCGTCGCGCCGCCGCTGCGCACGGTGACGGTGGTGCTGCTGCCGTCCGGCGCGACGTCGACGCGATAGTCGCCGGGACCGTCCAGGCTGAGCGCGAGATTCGGCGTATCGATTTCATAGGACGAGCCCGGCGCGAGTTCGCGCACGCGCGCCGACAACGTGCCCTGCGCGACTTTGAGCTGGGCGCTGTTGTCGTCGAGATTCAGCAGATCGAGGCTGGTGGATGGGCCGAGGCGCACCGCGGTCGAGCCGATGTGCAGCTCCGAGCGCGCGTTCTGATCGTTCCACAACTGGTCGCCGGTGGTGAGCGGGCGGTTGATCTGCGCGTACGACCAGTCCGTGGCGCCAGCCGGTTCGGTGGTCACGGCGCCCGCCGTGTAGTTCAGGCGCGCGACGCGGCCGGGCGGATCGGTGTTCTGCGTGGCGGCGGCGTTCTGCGGCGCCTCCTGACTTTCCTGAGCGAAGGTGGTCTGGCCTGCAAGGAGGAACGTGGCGGCTGCGATCAGCGTATAGCCGACAACCCGGCGGTTCGAAGGGCGGTGTGGGGTGACTGTTCTCATGATTTGGCTCCGACGGACGCGGCATCTTGCGGCATCCGTGCAGTCACTGTACCCGCGGCGTTTGTTTCAAGGCCCCCACTTTTGTAAGGCCGCCTCACCACCGTGTAACAAAAGGTCTCGATAAGGCGATTCGTAAGCGGATTGCCGAATTCCCGTAACCGCATCAGGCAGTCAGGCGCGCCTCACGCGGCGAGGAACGCATCGAAATGACGATGACCGGCCGGCGTGATGCGCAGGATTCGCGGCCGCTCGGCGCGCTCCACCCAGCCATGCGACGTCCACGAATCCAGCAACGCCGCGCCGAGGGCGCCGCCCAGGTGCGGACGCCGTTCGCTCCAGTCGGGGCAGGTGCAGGCAAAGCGGCGGCGCCGGCTCTTCTGAGCCGACATGTCGATGCCCCAGTCGGCGAGGCGGGCGGCGCCGTCGGCGGTGGCTTCCAGCGACGTGCCGTGCAGCGTCAGCAGCCCGCGTTCGACCAGCCGCTCGAACACGCGCACCGACAATTCGCCGGCCATATGGTCGTAGCAGGTGCGCGCGTAACGCATGTCGAGCGGCACGGTGCGCACGGGGCGCGGTACCGGACGCTGGGGTGCGCTGACCTGCGCGACGTTGGCGAGCGCTTCGATCGACGCGGCGATATCCGGCGACGCGATCCGGAAATAGCGATGCCGGCCGCGCACTTCGAGCGCGAGCAGGCCGCCGTCGGTCAGGCGCGCGAGATGGGCGCTGGCCGCCGATGGCGAGAGCCCGGCGATGATCGTCAGTTCGCCGGCCGGGCGGGCGCTGCCGTCCATCAGCGCCCACAGCATGGCGGCGCGGCCGGGGTCGGCGAGCAACGCGCCGATGCGGCTCAAGCCGGGAAAGTGGTTCTGTTCGTCTGCGAGGATGGCGGGCATTTGACGTCTCCAGAGGGCGGCGCGGTTAAGGCGCCATGCAGTCCACTGTATCGGGCTGCGCGATTCGATGTTTCAGCTTAGCGTGAACTGTCGAGTGCAGCAGCTACGAAAACACGGCAGGTGTGGCGCGCAGCGCTGATGAGCGCAGGCGCCCGAGAGCCGCGCTTTGGCGACGGGCGCAGGACAGAGCCGCTGCCGCTGATCCAAGCCGCGCTTTGATGGCGCGCAGAGCCGCCACCGGTGGCGCATGCCGAGCTTGGGTGTCGCGGAGGACCGCCGCCGGAGATGCATGCCGAGCTTAGGTGCCGCGCACGGCCGCCAGGCTAGAATCGAAACCTGTCCTAGCAGGAAACATGCTGTCATGAAAACTCTTCTGGCCGTCGTTGCCACGGCGTTGCTGCTCAGTGCATGCGCACAAGGCGGCGGCGGTTCGGGCGCGGGCACCGGTAGTATCACGATGTACGGCACAATCGACGAAGGCATCACCGTCCGCAAATAGGCGGCTGGCGAGCACCTCGACAGACGGCGGTCAGCGATTCGTCACGCTTGGCAGAAATTGATGCATCATTGTCATCTCTGCCATCGACGCTCATGTGACGATCAGGTCATCTCACTTCCGCAGTCTGGGACCTTTCGATGCCGCCATCCGCCGCTTCTGCTGCTTCCCCCGTTCCCACCCATTCGACCGGCCTGCGCGACTCCGATCCGCACGACCGGCGCGCCGCGCGCGTGCTGGCTGTCTGCCAGGCGCTGTACACCTCATCGGTATCGATCGATCTGACCTTAACCGGTCTGGTCGGCTACACGCTCGCCGACGACAAGGCGCTCGCCACGCTGCCGTTCTCGCTAATCACCGTCGCCGCGGCGCTCACGACGATCTTCGCGTCGTTCCTGATGGCGCGCGTCGGCCGGCGCGCGGGCTTCGTGCTCGGCGCGGGCGTCGGCGCGCTCGGCGGCGCGGTTTCGGTCTGGGCGATCTTTCATCACAGTTTCTGGGCCTTCTGCGCCGGCACGGCGACGGTCGGCGTGTTCCAGGCGTTCGCGCAGTATTACCGGCTCGCCGCCGCCGATGCGGTCGGCGTCGAAGACAAAAGCCGCGCGATTTCGACCGTGCTGGCGGGCGGCGTGGTGGCCGCCGTCTGCGGGCCGCTGCTTGCGGCGTGGAGCAAGGACTGGCTGGCGCCGGTCGCGTTCGCGGGTTCGTATGCGCTGGTGACGGGCTTCGGGCTTTTATCGATTGCCTTGCTGGCGCTCCTGTATCGCGACGCGGCGCCCATCGTGAGCACGACGGCGACTCACGAGGCGGCGCGGCCGCTCGGCGAGATCGTGCGGCAGCCGATCTTCGCGGCGGCGCTCGCCAACAATGCGCTCGGCTACGCCGTGATGATGTTCGTGATGACCGCGACGCCGATTGCCGCGGTCGCCTGCGGCCACACGATCGGCGACGGCGCGGCGATCATCCAGTGGCACCTGGTCGGCATGTTCGCGCCGTCGCTCTTTTCCGCGCGGCTGATCAAACGCTTCGGCGTGCTGCAGGTGATCGGCGCGGGCATTGCGCTGTCGGCGCTGTGCGGTGTGCTCGCCTTGCGGTCGACCGATCTGCCGCATTTCTACGCGGCGCTCGCCTGTCTCGGCGTGGGCTGGAATTTCATGTTCGTCGGCGGCTCGACGTTGCTCGCGCAGTCGTACCGGCCGTCGGAGCGCGCCAAGACGCAGGCGACCAGCGAATTCACGACGTTCGCGTTTTCCGCGCTGGGTTCTCTGTTTGCAGGCCAATTGCTGGCGCGCTTCGGCTGGGCGACGATCAATGTCGCGATTTTTCCGCTGCTCGCGGCGGCGGCGCTGGCTACGCTCGGCTACGCGTGGTCGCGTAAGCGGCGGTTAGCCGCGGAGGTGTCCTGATGGCGGTGCGTCATATCGTTTTCGCGGTCGCACCGGATCTGGTGCTGCTCGACGCTTGCGGGCCGCTGGAGGCGTTCTGGCGCGCGGAGTTGACAGTCGCCGGGATGGCGGGAGCGAGTGTCGCCCAAGCCGTGGACAGTGGCGAGGGAGTCGCCCGCGACGCGGGCCGATCGGGTATATCGAGCAGTGGGGCAAATTCGGACAGTTCGGACAGTTCGGCCAGTTCGGCTAATTCGGATAGTTCAGCCAGTTCGGCCAGTGCGGCGAGCTTTGGTCGCAGCGCGCCACAGCCCGTGGCTTACCGCACGACGGTCGCGTCGATCGACGGCGGCATACTTCAGACTTTCCCCGGCCTGCCGATCGTCACCGAACGGCTCGATTCACTCGACGACCAACCGATCGACACGTTGATCATTCCCGGCGTCCCGATCGACGAACACTGCAGCTTGCAGCCGGAACTCGTCGCCTGGATCCGTCGCCATGCGTCGCGTGCGCGGCGCGTATGCTCGGTGTGCACCGGCGCGTTCTATCTGGCGGCGGCGGGGCTGCTCGACGGCCGCCGCGCGACCACGCACTGGCGCGACGCCCCGCGCCTCGCGCGCCGCTTTCCTAACGTCCACGTGGATGCGGATCCGATCTTTATCCGCGATGCCGGGCGCCACGAAGGCGAAGGCGTGGTCTGGACCTCGGCAGGCGTGACGGCGGGCATCGATCTGGCGCTGGCGCTGATCGAGGAGGACGTCGGCCATGCGGTCGCGATGCAGGCGGCGCGGCGGCTGGTGGTCTTCATGAAGCGGCCCGGCGGCCAGTCGCAGTACAGTGCGGCGCTGGCGGCCCAGGCCTCGGCGAACGGCCCGTTCGAGGCATTGCATAGCTGGATGGCGGCGCACTTGCGCGACGACCTGTCGGTCGAACGGCTCGCCGAGCGAACCCGGATGAGCCCGCGCACTTTCGCGCGGCGCTATGTCGACGAAGTCGGCCGCACGCCGGCTAAAACCGTCTCGGCGCTGCGGCTCGAAGCGGCGTCGCGTGCGCTCGCCGAATCGCGCCGGCCGCTCAAGCGGATCGCCCTCGACTGCGGCTTCGGCAGCGAACAGAACTTGCGGCGGGCGTTTTTGCGACGTTTCGGCGTGCTGCCGCTCGATTATCGCGAGCGCTTCATGTCGGCGGTTGCGCCGCGAAGCGGAGCTATTGCCGAAGTCGCTTCCGAGATTGCCGAGGCGAGCTGAACGCGCGCGCACAAGCAAAGCGCCTCGGAGCGAGGCCGGCTCCGAGATTCTCCAGGCGAATTGAACGCACGCGCAACGAAAGCGCGTCGAGGCGAGGCCGCCTCCGAAGTTGCCGAGGCAAACGTCGCGCGAACGCAAAACGAAAGCTTCCCGAAAGCAAAACCCGCGCTCCCACCGGATTTCTCCCGCCCGCCGCATCCCACCCACGACGGGCCAATATTGCGCTCGTATAATCGCCTCCTTTCAATGCATCCGATTGACCGGAGTCAAGATGAGCACCCCTCCCGTAGCGCCGCTGGACCGTTCCGAAACCACTTTCCGCTTTCTGGCCGAGCCGAGCTCGGTCAACTTCGGCGGCAAGGTGCACGGCGGCGCGTTGATGAAGTGGATCGACGAGACCGCGTACGCGTGCTCGGCGGTGTGGTCCGGTCGCTATTGCGTGACGGTCAGCGTGGGCAATATCCGCTTTCGCCGGCCGATTCTGGTCGGCAACCTGGTCGAGTTGCGCGCGCGGGTCGTGGCCACGGGCCGCACCAGCATGCACATTCATGTGTCGGTGCAGGCGGGCGATCCGAAGGGCGGCGAGCTGCTGCAAACCACGGATTGTCTGATCGTGATGGTCGCCGTCAACGAGAACGGCCAGCCAGTGCCCGTGCCGGCCTTCGTGCCGGAGACGGACGAACAGAAGCGCCTCGCCAGGTACGCGATCGACGTGAAGGAAGCGCTCGACGCGATCGTCGAACTGAAGCCGGAAGAAGTGGCGCAGGGGAAGGTTTGAGCGACGCCCGCAGGCGCCGCTCGCGGGCCGCGCGAAGCTGATATCCGCGCGGCCCGCTGTTGTTCGAATCACGCTGGCCTGGAGGGAGCGCGTTGGCTCGCTGCCAAGCCGGCCGCCACCCGTGCGTGATTACGCAGTCGGTCAACCCGCCGAATTCCCCACCATATCCTTCGGCTGCACCCATTCGTCGAACTGCTGCTCGGTGACAAAGCCGAGCGCGAGCGCCGACGCCTTCAGCGTGGTGCCTTCCTTGTGCGCCTTCTTGGCGATCTTCGCGGCCTTGTCATAGCCGATGTGCGGATTGAGCGCCGTCACCAGCATCAGCGATTCGTTGAGCAAGGTATCGATGCGCTCGTGATTCGGCTCGATGCCGACCGCGCAGTTGTCGTTGAAACTGTGCGCGCCGTCGGCGAGCAGGCGCACCGATTGCAGCACGTTGTGCGCGATCATCGGCCGGAACACGTTCAGTTCGAAGTTGCCGCTCGCGCCGCCGATATTCACCGCGACGTCGTTGCCGAACACCTGCGAGCACAGCATCGTCAACGCCTCGGACTGGGTCGGATTGACCTTGCCCGGCATGATCGAGCTGCCCGGCTCGTTCTCCGGAATCGACAGTTCGCCCAGGCCGCAGCGCGGGCCGCTCGCCAGCCAGCGAACGTCGTTGGCGATCTTGTTCAGGCTCGCCGCCACCGTCTTCAACGCGCCATGCGCGAACACCAGCGCGTCGGCCGCGGCCATCACTTCGAATTTGTTCGGCGCCGAGACGAACGGCAAACCGGTCTGCTTGCCGATCGCCGCCGCGACCTTGTCAGCGAACTGCGGATGCGCGTTCAAACCGGTGCCGACCGCGGTGCCGCCCTGCGCCAGTTCGTACAGATGCGGCAGCGCCGACTCCACGTGACGAATGCCGTGCTCGAGTTGCGCGACGTAGCCTGAAAACTCCTGACCGAGCGTGAGCGGCGTGGCGTCCTGCAAGTGCGTGCGGCCGATCTTGACGATGTCGACGAAAGCCTTCGCCTTGCCGTCGAGCGTATCGCGCAGCGTCTTCAGCGCCGGCAGCAGATGCTTGACGATCGCATACGCCGCGGCCACGTGCATGGCGGTCGGAAACACGTCGTTCGACGACTGGCCGCGATTCACGTCGTCGTTCGGATGCACCTTGCGCGCTTCGCCGTGCTCGCCGCCGAGCAGCTCGCTCGCGCGATTCGCGATCACCTCGTTGAGGTTCATGTTGGTCTGCGTGCCGGAGCCGGTCTGCCAGACGGCGAGCGGAAATTCATCCGGATGCTTGCCGTCGATGATCTCGTCGGCGGCCTGCATGATCGCCTTCGCCTTGCTTTCGTCGAGCACGCCGAGGCCCAGGTTGACTTCGGCGGCGGCGCGCTTGATGACGGCCAGCGCGGTGATCAGTTCAGGCGATTGCTTCTCGGTCGAAATGCGGAAATTCTGCAGCGAGCGCTGAGTCTGCGCGCCCCATAGACGAGCGTTCGGCACGGCGATCTCGCCGAACGTGTCACGCTCCATTCGTACATCTTCTGTCATGTTCCACTCCGCTGTTCAAAGTTCTGCGTTGACGGGCAATAGGGAGAATAGACCTGTTAGCGCATTCCGGTACAAACCGGCCTGCGGATCGAATATGTAGGTGCGGCGCGCGCCGTTATCGACGTCGGTCCACACGAGCGGCGAGAGTGGCGCGCCGATCGAGCGCAGATAGGCGAGTTGCGCGTCGTCGGCGAGCGTGACGCGATAGCTTTCCTCGGGCGCCGTGGCGCGCTCGAAGATCTGCGCGACCTGTTCGGCGAGCGGCGGACTGTGGATCACCAGCGCCAGTTCGGTGTTCAGATTGGCCGAACGCGGGTCGAGGTTCATCGAGCCGATCACCAGAATCTTGCGATCGATCACATACGTTTTCGCATGCAGGCTGGCGCGCGAATGCGAGCCGGCAAGGCCCGCGCTCGGCGTGTTCTGCTGCGGCTTGAATTCGTATAACTCGACACCCTGTTTCAGCAGCGGTACGCGAAACGGACTGTAGCCGGCCTGCACGGCGACCGCGTCGGTGGCGGCGAGCGAATTGGTCAGCACGGCGATGCGCACGCCGCGATGCGTCAGTTCGCCGGCCGCCTTGACGCCCGTATCGTGCGGCACGAAGTAGGGCGAAATGATCAGGAAGTCCTTCTGCGCATCGCGCATCAATTCGCCGAGCCGCTGCATCGGCGGACTCACATAATCCGGCGACGGATGTACGATCTTATCCGGCGAGTCCGCTTTGAACTCGGCCGGCGCCCAGGTCAAACCGAGCTGATCGTTGGCGATCTGCGAGGCGAGCGGCGTGGCGTTCAGCGGCTTGGCGTTGTACGGATCGGCGTTGGTGCGCCAGTGCTGACGCAAGTCGTCGCGCGTCTGGTCCAGTTCCTTCGCGTCGAACTTCTGCTTGTTCAGCACGCGCAGCGGATAGGCGATGCTGCTGTTCCAGTAGTCGTCGAAACTTGCGGAGACGTCGGCGGTGATCGGGCCGGCGGCCAGCACGTCGAGATCGCGGAACTGCAGCGTTTCGCTCGCGCTGAAATATTCGTCCCCGAGATTGCGGCCGCCCACGATCGCTATCTGGTTGTCCGCGATCATCGCCTTGTTATGCATGCGGCGCGTGAAATGGCCGATCTGCGTGAACACGTTGGTGGTGCGTTCGAACACGCCTTCCTGCGCGCTGCCGAACGGATTGAAGACGCGAATCTCGATCTTGTCGTGCGAGTTCAAGCCCGCCATCACCTGGTCGATGTCCTTGAAGTTCAGGTCGTCGACCAGCATGCGCACCCGCACGCCGTGATCGGCCGCATAGAGCGCGGCGCCGAGCAGCAGCTTGCCGGTGGCGTCCTCGTTGGCGATGTAGTACTGCATGTCGAGCGTTTTGGTCGCGGCGCGCGCAAGTGCGATGCGCATCTGCAAGGCGTCAGTGCCGCTCGCCAGAACCCGGAAACCGGATTGACCCGGATGTGCCGCTTCGAGCGGCGCGAGCGCCGTGTGCAGCGGAGTCGTTTCCGTGACGGGGAGTGCGTGGGTAACCTGACGGTCGAACGCGGTGGCGGGCGGTCTGGTCGCGCAGGCAGTCAAAAATGCCGTTGCGCAGCACAGCAGGAAGAAATGTCTCGTGGTCCCCCAAGGGGACTTCCTTCGGGGCATGCTGGACGCGCACGTGCGCTGCAGTGCGGCCCAGCTTTGATCTTGATGCGACGGCACGCTTTTCCCCTAGTTTGCAGGCTTCTCATGGCGACAGCGGGTGAGCGACTCACGCTGTCGAGAAATGCATTCTAAGGGGAATCAGGCTGATGGATTTTTGTTCTTGCACACGGTCTCGGCGATGGGCCTTTCGCGTTCGGCGGCGTGCATTGCGGGCTCTGCCGAGACGTCGTGGACGCACCGGCAGAAGCTGCTATTGAATGCCGATCGTGCAGGCAGCGCGCGTCGGGATCGTGAAGCAATCGCGACACGCGCGGCGTGTCTGTTACCCGCGTTCGGCGTTCAACGCCCGCTCGCCATCCACATGCGTGGAGCCTTTCGCGGGACGTCCTGCCCAGTACCCCGCCAACAGCGAACCCGAGAGGTTGTGCCACACCGAAAACAACGCGCCGGGCAAGGCCGCGATCGGCGTGAAGTAGAGCTTGCCGAGCGTCGCGGCGAGACCCGAGTTCTGCATGCCCACTTCGATCGCGAGCGTGCGGCACACGGCTTCGTCGAAACCGAGCAGACGGCCGCCCCAATAGCCGCCGAGCAAACCGATGCCGTTATGCAGCACCACGCCCAGCATCACCACGAGGCCGACCGACGCGATGCTCTTCTGCGTGCCGCCCACCACCGCGCCGATGATCAGCACGATCGCGACCATCGAGATTAGCGGCAGGATCGGTTCGATCTTGCGCACGACCTTGCCGAACAGATGATTGACGATCAGGCCGACCACGATCGGCAACGCGACGATCTGCAGAATGCTCATCAGCATGCCGTGCACGTCGACGGCGATCGACGCGTCCACATACAGACGCGTGAGCAGCGGCGTCGCGAACACGCCGACGAGTGTCGACAGCGCGCTGATCGTCACCGACAACGCGACGTCGCCGCGTGCCAGATAGATCATCACGTTCGACGCCGTGCCGCTTGCCACGCTACCTACCAGCACCATGCCGGCGGTGAGATCCGGCGGCATGCGCAACGCCTTGGCGATCACCCAGGCGGCGAGCGGCATGACGAGATAATGCAGCACGATGCCGGCGATCACAGGCGCGGGTCGCGTGAAGACGCGCTGGAAATCGGCCACGGAGAGCGTGACGCCCATCGCCAGCATGATGATTGTCAGCAGCGCGGTGACGTGCGGCGCGATGCCGGAGAACGACGCGGGCGAGAAGTACGCGGCAATCGAAACGAGCACGGCCCAGAGCGGGAAAAGACGGGTGACGCGGGCAAGCATGACGGGTGGTCCTTGGTTATGTTTTATCGCGAGAAGCAGGGGCGGTCGAGCGGTGCGCCACCGATGGTGGCGCACTGTCGGGAGTCTGCCGCGTGAGCGCGGCAAGCCTTGATGGCGGGTGATGAGCCTTCGGGCGGCGCTGGCCTTTTTGAGGCGCGCGAGCGGGTTGTCGGCGTAGGGCGCGGGTGCGCGTCTCTACGCCGGAACGCGATATTTTACCGTTTGCGGCGAATTCCTCGTGCCTCTATGGTTGCACGCGCAACTAGGCGCGCATCGTTCGACGGGGGTTGGGCGGCGGTGCGCCGAGTGTGGCCGCACCGCGTTGCAGGTTCAGCTTCACGCGGATTTGGCTGACAACGAGCCGTGCGTTGCCGGACCGCGCCGCTGGCGCAGCTTCTCGCGTGATTGCCCTGCGACCCAGCGGGCGCGGCCAGCACACGCATCTAACCCAGCGTCAAACGGGTTTGACCGGCGACGCGCCAGACGCGGCCGGCACGCGCTGCAGGCTCAACTTGTGAAAACGCAGCGTCATCAGCAGCGCGACGCTTGCGAGGCCGGCCGCGAGTCCCCACCACAAACCGCGCGCGCCGAGACCGAAGTGAAACGCCAGCGTGTAGCCGGTCGGAAAACCGATCACCCAGTAACCGAACGCGGCGGCGATCATCGGTACACGGGTGTCCTTCAGGCCGCGCAGACAGCCGGAGCCGACCGTCTGCATGCCGTCGACGATCTGAAAGATCGCCGCCACGCCGAGCAGTGAGCTCGCGAGCGCGACCGTGGCCGCGTTGGCCGGATCGTCGAGATGCAGGTAGAGGCCGACGATCCAGTGCGGCGCGGCGATCAGTACGAGGCCCGACAGCGTCATGAAGGCGACGCCGAGCGCGAGCGCGACAAAACCGGCGTGGCGCGCGGCGAGCGGCTGGCCGGCGCCGGACCAGAATCCGACGCGCACGTTGGCCGCCTGGCCGATCGCGAGCGGCACCATGAAAGCCACCGAGGCGACGTTCAGTGCAATCTGATGCGCGGCCAGTTGCGACTCGCCGAGCAGGCCGACCATCAGGCCGGTGGCGAGAAAGAGGGTGGACTCGACGCCGTAGGTGATCGCGACCGGCCAGCCGATGCCGAACAGTTCGCCCATCAGCGGCACGTTGGGCCGCGTGGCGACGACGAAATGGCGATAACGCGGGCGCAAATGCAACAGCGCCATCAACACGAGTGCGCTCAGCCAGACGGTGATCGAGGTCGCGGCCGCCGAACCGAGGAAGCCGAGCCGCGGCAAACCATAGGCGCCGTGGATCAGCCCGTAATTGAGAAAACCGTTCACGCCGACGCTCGCCAGCGACACCCACAACAGCCGTTTCGCCGCACCGATCGCCGGCAGAAACGAACGCATCAGGCCGACCCCGATCAGGCTGCCGAGCGAGCCCCAGCGCAGCACCGCCGAATATTCGCCGACGTTGTGCGCGAGCAGCGTGGGTTCGCCGAAAGCGAGCAGGATCGGCGTGGCGAACGAGAGCAGGAAGAACGCCGGCACCGACAGCAGCACGGACAGCACGAAGCCGGTCCAGTAGATGTGCGGCACGCGGCCTTCGTCCTGCGCGCCGCGTGCGTGCGACACGCTCACGCTGACCGAGGTCAGCACGCCTTGCAGCAGCGTGACCACCACGAAAAACAGATTCGCGCCGAGGCCGCCGGCGGCGAGCGCGTCGGGGCCGAGCGAGCCGAGCAGGATCGTGTCGGTGACGCCCATCGCCATTTGCGAAAGTTGCGCGATGGCGAGCGGCGCGGCGAGCCGCGCGGTGTCCGCCGCGTGGCGGGTCAGGGTCGGCGGCCGGGCGGCCACCCGGGTGATGCCGGATTGAGTCATGGAGCGCCTGGCGGCGGAAGTGGCGACAGCGCGACGGCGGGCGCGACGAGCGCGCGGGCGGTGGCGAGGGCGGCGGCTCGATGAGCCTCGGCGAATGCTCGAGGCAGCCGCCGGCCGGGTGTGTCAGCCGATTGTTTGTTTGTCGAAACTGACAGCTTATTGCTTAGACGCGGCGATGTCGATGGAAGAGGCACGATTTTGGTGCGCGCGTTCCTCCGAGTTTCCGGACCACAGGCGATGGCTCGTGTGTCAAGCCTCGTGGACCGCGATCCGCGTGTCGCCGAGCAGCACGACCTGACCCGCGCGGATTTTGCAGGTCTTACGCGTTTCGACCCGGCCGTCGACGATGACCGCACCGTCCGCCACCATCATTTTTGCCGAGCCGCCGCTGTCCGCCAGCCCCGTTATCTTCAGGAGATTGTGCAGTTCGACGTAGTCGCCGGTGAGCGTGAAATCGAGGTTGGGCATGGCGTTTGCACCTTCAGGCAAAGGGTTCGCATCATAAGCCAGAAGCTTGCCCTGGATGACGTTCGCGGTGTGCGCCGTCGTTGTGTGAGCATCTGCAAGCAGATGTTATGCGATTGTCAGAAAGTGAAACGTTCCGTAACGACGGTCGTAAAACACGAACTTCACTCGTAAAGTACAGATCAGTAGGGAAAGCCTGCTGGATTTTTATCTGGCAGCGAGCAGACCGGGCGAGGCACGCAGAGCACGCTCATGCAGCGGCTCAAATGCGCAGCGCCAGACAGGTCGCCCGCGTCACAACAACTTTAGAGAGGATTAGCCATGACCCAGATTCGTACGCTTCTGATCGGTACCGCCCTTACGGCTCTCGCTTCCACGGCCGCGTTTGCGCAGACCGCGCAACCGGCAGGAGGTACGGACGGTCAGCCGCAGGTTCAGATGCAAGGCGCGGATGCCGCGACCGCCGCCCCTGCCGCGCAAGGCGTGCAACCGGTGACGCCGGCACCGACGCGTCTGACGGCATCGGGCTCGACCGATCCGCTGGTGCAGAAGCGCGACGCCAATGCGAAGGCTAACGCCGAATATCGCGCGTCGAAGAAGGCATCCAAGGCGGAGTTGAAGGACCAGCAGAAGGCCGCCAAGGTCCAGTACAAGGAACAGGTACGCGACGCCAAGACCAACCAGAAGGCGGATAAGCAGACCGCCAACAACGAAATGAAGATGAACATGCAAGGCCAGACGGGCGACCAGTCGGACGGCGCCGACGTCAAGCACTAAGGCTGAGTTTTGATCGAGCGGCGTGGCGGCGTGGTTTGCCGCCGCGGCCGCTTTAACGGACTTTTCAGGTCCGGGCATCTCGTTTGAATGGAGGTATCGCATGAGCATTACCCAGTCCACGAAGACCACGCTTGTCGCCGCGTTGATCGCGGGTTGCCTGTCGTCGGCTGCGTTCGCGCAGGCTAGCGATCCGGCTGCGGCGCCTGTTACCCATGCCGACAAGAAGGCGGCCAAGGAACAGTCGAAGGCGGACAAGAAAGCGTCCGTCGCGCAGGCCAAGGCCGATAAGACGAAGACCGATGCGCAGGCCGACGCCGACAAGGCCAGCGCCGACGCCAATGTGAAGGATGCGAAGAAGCAATAGCAGGCTTCGCGGAAGCGGCAGACGTGGGGCGCGTGAACGTCCCACTGTTGTGCCTGCGAAAAATGGCCCGTGCGCATTGGTGCGTCGGGCCATTTTTTATTGGCTTGTTTTCGCCCACGCGGCCGGCTTGAAAATGCAGGTAGCGCGTGCGGCTAAAAAAGGGTCGCTTGTCTGCACTGGTTGTATGGATATACAGTATGCGTCGCCGTTCTGAATCCATCCAACGCCCAAATCAATCGTGCTCTCCGTCGCCGAATCCGCGCCTTCCTCGCCGTCCCCGGCGTCCTCGACGTCCGACACCGCCGCCTGGCTGGCGAAGCTCAACGACGCGCAGCGCGAAGCCGTCGACTACGGCGCCGACACGCCCACCGCGCCCCCCGGCGCGCTGCTGGTGATCGCGGGCGCCGGCTCCGGCAAGACCAACACGCTCGCGCATCGGGTCGCCAATCTGGTGGTGAAGGGCGCCGATCCGCGCCGCATCCTGCTGCTGACCTTTTCGCGCCGCGCGGCGCTCGAAATGACCCGGCGCGTCACGCGTATCGCCGGCGCGGCGCTCGGTTCGCGAGCGGCGCTCGCACAAGGGCTGACGTGGTCGGGCACGTTCCATAGCGTCGGCGCGCGGCTGTTGCGCGAGTACGCGGATCTGATCGGCCTTGCGCCGGCCTTCACGATCAACGACCGTGAGGATTCCTCCGACCTGATGAACCTCGTGCGCCACGAACTCGGCTTGTCGGCGAAAGAGCGGCGCTTCCCGGCCAAGGGCACGTGCTTCGCCATTTACTCGCGCGTCGTGAACACCGGCGCGTCGCTCGGCCAGGTGCTCGACAAGGCGTTCCCCTGGTGCCGTGAATGGGAAGCCGATCTGCGTATGCTGTTCGCGGCCTACGTCGAGGCGAAACAGAAGCAGAGCGTGCTCGATTACGACGACCTGCTGCTCTACTGGTCGCACATGGCCGCCGAGCCGGCCATCGCCGCCGACTTGTCGGCGCGTTTCGACCACGTCCTGGTCGACGAATATCAGGACACCAACCGTCTGCAGGCGTCGATCCTGCTCGCGTTGAAGCCGGACGGCCGCGGCCTGACCGTGGTCGGCGACGACGCCCAGTCGATCTATTCGTTTCGCGGCGCGACCGTGCGCAACATTCTCGATTTCCCCGCGCATTTCGATCCGCCGGCCAAACAGGTCACGCTCGAGCGCAACTACCGCTCGACCGCACCGATTCTGGCGGCGTCGAACGCGGTGATCGAGCTGGCCAGCGAGCGCTACACGAAGAATCTGTGGACCGACAAGGCGTCGGCGCAGCGCCCGCGTCTGGTGACCGTCGCCGATGAAGCCGACCAGGCGCGCTACATCGTCGAACAGGTGCTGGAAGCGCGCGAGCAGGGCATGAAGCTCAAGTCGCAGGCGGTGCTGTTCCGCGCCGCGCATCACAGCGCGGCGCTGGAGATCGAACTGACCCGGCGCAACATTCCGTTCGTGAAGTTCGGCGGGTTGAAGTTTCTCGATTCGGTGCACGTGAAGGACGTGCTCGCCGTGCTGCGCTGGGCGGAAAATCCGCGCGATCGCGTCGCGGGCTTTCGCGTCGTGCAGTTGCTGCCGGGCGTGGGGCCGGTCACCGCGGCGAAGGTGCTCGACGAGATCGTCGCGCGCGCGGGTAGCGGCAATCCCGCCGACACAGCCGGCGGCGCACTGGCCGCCTTCACCGCGCCGGCTCGCGCGCAGGAGGACTGGCATCCGTTCGTCAAGCTGATGTCGAGTGTGTACGGGCGCCAGACGCCGTGGCCCGCCGAGTTCGAAATGGTGCGGCGCTGGTACGAGCCGCATCTCGAACGCAATCACGAGGACGCGGCGATCCGTCATGCGGACGTGCTGCAGATGGAGAGCATCGCGGGCACGTATCCATCGCGTGAACGCTTTCTGACCGAGTTGACGCTCGATCCGCCCGACGCCACCAGCGACGAATCCGGCGTGCCGCTGATCGACGAGGACTACCTGATCCTGTCCACGATCCATTCGGCGAAGGGGCAGGAGTGGCGCAATGTGTTCGTGCTGAACGGCGTGGACGGCTGCATTCCGTCCGATCTCGGCACCGGCAGCGAAGAGGAAATCGACGAGGAGCGGCGCCTCCTCTACGTGGCGATGACGCGCGCGAAAGAGGACCTGCATATCGTCGTGCCCCAGCGGTTTTACGTGCACAACCAGACGCATATGGGCGATCGTCACGTGTGGGCGTCGCGTACGCGCTTCATTCCCGCGCATCTGATGCCATTATTCGACGCCTATGCATGGCCGCGGGTGCCGGTTCCGAGCGCGCCCACGGCGGCGGGGCTGGCCGCGGCGGCGCAGGCGAAGATCGAGATCGGGGCGAAACTCAGGAAGATGTGGGATTGAGAGCGCGGCGGCGCGCGCACTTCATTCCCGCGTCTCTGATGCCGCTGTTCGATGCCATGCGTGGCCACGCGTGCCGGCTCCGCGCGCGCCCACGGCGGCTGGGCGGGCCGCCGCCGCTCAAGGGAACGTTAGGATCGGCGTGAAACTCAGAAAGATGTGGGATTGAGAGCGCGGCGGCGCACGCTCCCGTGCGTGACAACGGTGACGCGATCAACGCCGAGCAACGGGCGCGGGTGAAGACCGTTGGCCCGGTCCGTTGGTAGGCGTTACGTCTCTTGAGCGGCGGCGGGTTGCTGTTGCTGGCTACCGGTGACTCAGTGTTGGTTCTTAGGGTCTTTAGCGTCAGCGCGATTGCCGTTGCTGCTGTTGCTGCGGCGCCGGACGCGGCGGCACGAAGAAATTGCGCAGCCAGGCCGCCATGCGCGAAAACACGTCGTACGGCTCTTCCACGAAAATCTCCGGTTTGAGCAGGCGCAGGAACTCCATGATCTGCTGCGCTTCCTGCTTCTGGAACGAGCCGTGGGAAATGCCCAGCCGCAGCAGCCCACGCAGTTCGCCGAGCTTTTCGCGCGCCGTGCTGCCCACGCTCGTTTCGCACGCCACCTTGGCCTCGTAGACGCGCTGGCGCAGCGATTCCACCAGCCGCCACGCCGGAGTCTGCATGACTTCCTCGAGCGCCTGAATGTCCTGCGCCGCGCTCTTGATCTGCGCCGCGAGCGGGTCGATCAGTACGGCGTCGCCTTCCGCTTCCTTGACGATCGCCGCCGCCCAGTCGCGGCACTGCTTGGCGAGCTCCTCCGGCGTCCATTCCGAGCGCGCCGCGAAGCCGAAGCCGAACTCGCCCGCCTGCCGCATCAGAATCGCGACGACATCCGGAAACTCCTTGTCCAGCGTGCGTTTAGCCCAAGCGTACTGGCCGCCCTGCAACATCCGCTGAACCGCGTGTTCGGTCAGCGGCACCATATTGTCGAGCAGCTTGGCGCGCAAAAAATCCTCAAACGACGGCGTCGCGAACTGCGGATCGAGCTTCAGCGATACCCGCAGAAAAGCGTCGAAATCCTTGCGCAGCGTCGCGATGGTCTCGTCTTTGAGCGTGAGGGTGATTTGACCCATGTGTTATCCCGTTTGGTCCTGCCGCGCGGCCTCGCCACGCCGCCCGGCCGCGCGGGCCCTGGGAGACGCGGCGTTCGATGCCGGCGCGCTTGATTCCTGCCTGATGCCGCGTAACCAGCGGGACGTATCCCGACGAGCGGACCTCGACTGCATAACGGCGGATTGACGGGAAACTTAAGGGAGTACGGGGCGGGGCGCCCGCTTTAGAGGGAAGCGTCGCCGTGCCTGCGCGCGGGTGGCGCGAGCCGGGCGACGCCGATGCCGCCTTGAAAGCGGCGTGCGCCTATTTGAGCACGACGCATTGCCAGACAAAAAACACCGTCAGCCCGACGGCGATGGTCAGAAGCGGCCGCCGCGTCAACGCGCTGACCAGCACCGCGGCGAGCGCGCCGACCAGTTGCGGATTGCGCCAGGTCAGTTCGGCGTCGCCGCCGTGCGGCGAAACCGCCATCGGCACGATGATCGCGGTCAGCACGGTGACCGGCACGAAGCCGAGGGCGGTGCGCACGAGCGGCGGAAACACCAACCGGTCGCCGAGCACGAAGACGGCGGCGCGAATCACCCACGTAATAGCCGCCATGCCGAGAATCAGGACGACGTAGTTCATCGCGACGCCTCCGCGGTCTTGCCCGTGCCGCGCGGGTTGGGTCGCGACGTCGACAGCAGGACGCCGATTGCCACGCCCGCGAACACCGCGCCGAGCAAACCGAGCTTGTACGGCCACGCCTGCCAGAAAAAGGCCAGCGTGCCGGCGGTAACGGCGGCCGCGATATAGCGCAGCGCGACGAGTTGTGGCACGACGATCGCGATGAAGGTGGCGACCATGGCGAAATCGAGGCCGAGTGATTGCAGGCCCGGGAAAGCCGCGCCGAACAGCAGGCCGGCGAGGGTCCAGAGCTGCCAGTTCAGGTACATGGCGAGGCCCGCGCCGAAGAAGTAGTGCGGGCCGACTGTGCCGGGTTCCCGATGCCGGTAGTGCTCCCACGCGACGGCGAAGACCTCGTCCGTGAGCAGCGCGCCGAGCACCCAGCGCCAGCGTGCCGGCAGATGCGCGACGTGCGGGGCGAGCGTGGCGCTGTACAGCGCGTGGCGCAAATTGACGACGAGCGTGGTCGCCCAGATGACGGCGAAACTCGCGTGTCCGGCGATCAGGCCAAGCGCGATGAACTGCGCGGAGCCGGCGAACACGACGAGCGACATCAACTGGCCGTGCCATAGATGCAGCGGGCCGGATGCGACGAGCGTGCCGAAAATGACGCCGAAAGGCGCCGCGCCGACCATCATCGGAATGATGTCGCGCGCGCCGGCGGTGAACTCTTTGAAATGGCCTGGGCTCGTGGGCTGGCCTGCGGTGGAATGGGTCAATCTAGCCTCCTTGATTCGGAAAGCATAGCCGTGGAGGCTGGGCGGGGCTTGTACGTTCTTGCGGCTGGGGGTGGTTTGATGTGGCGGTGTGGGCGCCAAGCCGTGTTTTGCGGCTGGGCTGGCTAATGCGGCATGCGCAAAGATGGTCCGCACAACGCATTTCCCAGCACCGCGTCAGACGCCTTGCCAGCGTCCGGGCGGCACGCCGAACATGCGCCGGAAGTGTCGCGTGAAATGGCTCTGGTCGGTGAAACCGCTGGCGGCGGCGACATCCGTGACGGAAACGCCGGCGCGCAGTGGCGCGAGCGCGCGCTGCAAGCGCACCTGGTTGCGCCACGCGTGGGGCGGCAGACCGGTCGTTTGGGTGAAAAGACGCGCCGCGTGGAATGGCGAGAGTCCCGCCGCCTGGGCCACTTCAGCGAGCGTGACGGGCTCGACGAGGTCGCCCGTCAGGCGCTCCTGCATGATTGCCACGCGAGCGTCGTCGCGGGCGAGGCTCGAACACGCCGGCTGCGTTTGCGCATAGCGCACCAGCAGCGTGGACAAGGCGTCGAGCATGGCGGCCTCGGCGGCGAGGGCATCATCGCCCGTCTCCAGCAGACGATGCGCGCGCGCCAGCCGCGCGGCCAGATCCGGATCGCGGATCACGCCGGGCGCGAACCACGGCAAGGCCTGCGGCTTGCCGCTGACCTCATTCGCGAGGGCGTGGATGAAATCCACCGGCGCATACATCACGCGATACCGCCAGCCCGCCTCGACCGCCTTCGAGCCGGTGTGCAACTCGCCGGGATTGATGATCGGCACGCTGCCGGCCTCGGCGACATAGTCGGAACCGAGATACCGGTAACCCTCGGCGCCTGCCACGATAACCGGAATCGTGTACGCGTCGTGCCAATGCGGTGTGAACTCGTGATCGTGATATTCGGCCGTGAGCAGGTCCGCGCCGGGCAGAAGCGGCGTGCGCCAGTAGCGGGCGGAATCCTGGAAACGATGGGCGGCGGTCATGATGAAAGTCCGGCTGGACCGGTCAGTGTAGCGCGTCGCGACCCTACCGCGTCATGCGCTGACGTGCCGGCCGGCTGCGTTTTGCCGTAGGGCGGCGCCTACTTGACCGGGATCGTTGTGCCCGCCGGCACCGGTACGGCGCTCACGCTGTTCTTCGCGCTGCCGCTGACCACCCGGTCGCTATAAGTGAGATACACCAGCGAGTTGCGTTTCGCGTCGACCACCCGCACCACATGCAGCGACTTGAAGATGAACGACATGCTCACCGAGAACACGTCGGCCTGCTTCTTCACCGGGCCCGTGAAGTGGATTTCGCCGACCTGACGACAGGCGATCGACGCCTCGGTGGGATCTTCCGCGATGCCGAGCGTACCCTTGACGCCGCCGGTACGCGCCCGCGACACGTAGCAGGTCACGCCCTGAACCACTGGATCGTCATAGGCCTCGACGACCACGCGGTCGGAGCCTGTGACGCGAAAATTGGTATTGACGCTGCCGACTTCTTCGCTGTGTGCCGAAGGCAGCAGGAGGGCGGCCGCCGCCGTAAATGCGATGCGCAACAAAGTGGGTTTCATGGGATGGGATTGCCGGAAATTGAGCGCCTGGGTTGGGCGCAGGACGTGCGCCAGGAAATCGCCATCGTATAACGGCCGGCGGGTCAGAGGGCCGATGCTCCCCGGGCGACGCGCCGGCTGTAGCGGCGCGAGCATGGCATCGGCCAGAGCGACATGGTTTGGCGCCGTGCGGCGCGCAAAAAGAAAAAGGCCCGCACGGATGCGGGCCTTTCAAATTTTTTGGCTCCTCGACCTGGGCTCGAACCAGGGACCTACGGATTAACAGTCCGGCGCTCTACCGACTGAGCTATCGAGGAACAGCAGTACAGCTTGATCTACATAAAAAAGCCCGTCTTGGTTAACGGGCCTTTGCAATTCTTGGCTCCTCGACCTGGGCTCGAACCAGGGACCTACGGATTAACAGTCCGGCGCTCTACCGACTGAGCTATCGAGGAACAGAACAACAACAGCAGAGAAACGAAATTGTAGGAGGAGCTTAAGCGCCTGTCAATACCTTGCGTTCATCTCGATTTCATTCGAATTCGGCTGCGCACGCGACAGGCAGCGAGGCTCAACGTGCGAGCAGCTCGAGCTTTTCCTTCACGTCCTTGAACTCGTCGGCTTCCGGCAGTGGCGCCTTGGTCTTGGTGATGCTCGGCCAGTTCTTCGCGAGATCGGCATTCAGTTCGATGAAGTTCTGCTGGTCGCCCGGCACGTCTTCTTCGGCATAAATGGCGTTCACCGGGCACTCGGCCACGCACACGGCGCAGTCGATGCATTCATCGGGGTCGATCGCGAGGAAGTTGGGACCTTCGCGAAAGCAGTCCACCGGGCACACATCGACACAGTCGGTATAGCGGCACTTGATGCAGCTTTCGGTCACAACGTGAGTCATTCAGGCAGCTCCTGCATGCGGTATCTGGGGAGGCGCAAACGCCAAAAGCGCTATTGTATCGTAACGTCAAGAGGCGCATGCAGCATCGCACAAGACCGTTTATACGTTTTCGTGATTAGTTTATGGCGTCCGCAGGGGGACTTCCGTGGGGCGCGCGGCGCGGGCGTCCGCCGGCGCGCTGAATGCCGGCGCATTCGGGTAACATGCGTCAGGTCGGCGCGCACGGGGCGTGCCCACGCGCATGGGTGAGTCGGGCCTTCGTGTCAGGCCTTCCGTTTCTCCGCAGTCCAGTTCGCACCATCATGATTATTACTTCGCTGCTCGACACCGATCTGTACAAGTTCACGATGATGCAAGTGGTGTTGCATCACTTTCCCGCGGCGAACGTGGAATATCGCTTCCGCTGCCGTACGCCGAATGTCGATCTCGTGCCGTACATCGGCGAGATTCGCGACGAAGTGCGCAAGCTGTGCCAACTGCGCTTCACCGACGACGAACTCGATTACCTGCGGCGCATGCGCTTCATCAAGGGCGACTTCATCGAGTTTCTCGCGCTGTTCCATCTGAACGAGAAATACATTTCGATCGAACCGTCACCGAAGGGCAATGGCGAAATCGACATCGAGATCAAGGGACCGTGGCTGCATACGATCCTGTTCGAGATCCCGATGCTCGCGATCGTCAACGAAGTCTACTTCCGCAACACCCAGCAAAAGCCGGACTACAGCGAAGGGCGCGGCCGTCTCGTCGACAAGATCAAGCTGCTCGGCGCGCGTCCGGAATTCGCCGACTGCAAGATCGCCGACTACGGCACGCGCCGCCGCTTCTCGAAGCAATGGCACGAGGAAGTGATCCTCAAGCTCAAGGAAGGCCTCGGCGAGCAGTTCGCCGGTACCAGCAACGTCTTCTACGCGATGAAGCACAGCCTCACGCCGCTCGGCACGATGGCGCACGAATACCTGCAGGCATGCCAGGCGCTCGGTCCGCGCTTGCGCGACTCGCAGATCTTCGGCTTCGAAATGTGGGCCAAGGAATACCGCGGCGACCTGGGTATCGCGCTCTCCGACGTGTACGGCATGGAGGCGTTCCTGCGCGATTTCGACATGTACTTCTGCAAGCTGTTCGACGGCGCGCGCCACGATTCTGGCGATCCGTTCGACTGGGGCGAACGCCTGCTCAAGCACTACGAAGCGAACCGCTGCGACCCGCGCACCAAGATCCTCGTCTTCTCCGACGCGCTCGACATCCCCAAGGTGCTGCAACTCTACGAACGCTTCCGCGGCCGCTGCAAGCTGGCGTTCGGCGTGGGCACGAATCTGACCAACGACCTCGGCTACAACCCGCTGCAGATCGTCATCAAGATGGTTCGCTGCAACGGTCAGCCGGTGGCGAAGCTGTCGGACTCGCCGGGCAAGAACATGTGCGAAGACAAGGCTTACCTCGCTTATCTGCGCCAGGTGTTCGGCATTGCGCAGCCCGAGGAAGAAGCGGCGAAGTAACGCGGTTCGTAGCTGGCTACAGCGTAAGCCGCGGGTGCGATGCGCGGCAATAGACCGTTCGGCCAGGGTGTTCGCGCGCAGGGTGGCCGGTATAATTCTCGCCATATCGCACGGCTGTCGACACGAGGATTTCGCACATGGACACATCGATTGCCCGCCGCAACATCCTGGCGCGTATCCGCGCGGCACAAGGGCGTGAGCCCGAGCCTTCCGCTTCCGAGCGCGAGGCCGCCGCGGACTACCTGGCGCGTCATCCTGCCGGCCCGCGTCCGGAGATGCCGGCCGACCTCGTCGCGCGCTTTGTCGAAGAAGCGCAGAAATTGGCCACCACGGTCGACTCGGTTCAGGCATTGAGCGACGTGCCGGCCGCGGCGCATCGCTACCTCACGCAACATGCGTTGCCGCTGCAGGCCATCGCCTGGCAAACGCTGCAGGATCTGCACTGGGCCGAGGCCGGCCTCACCGTGGAATTTCGCAAGCCGCAAGACGGCGACGTGGTCGGTCTCACCGGCTGCTTCTGTGCGACCGCCGAGACCGGCACGCTGGTGCTGCTGTCCGGGCCGGAAACGTATGCGTCGGCCGGTCTGCTGCCGGAAACGCACATTGCCATCGTGCCGGCTTCGCGCATCGTCTCGGGTCATGAAGAGGCGTTCGGACTGATCCGCAAGGAACGCGGCGAACTGCCGCGCGCGGTCAATTTCGTCTCCGGGCCTTCGCGTACCGGAGATATCGAACAGACCATCGTGCTCGGCGCGCACGGACCTTACCGGGTGCATGTGATCGTCGTGCAGGGCGCCTGAGCGGCAAGCGCGGCCGTGCCACCGGATGCACGTTCCGATGCTCGGCTGCAAGCAAAAACAAGGACTTCAAACCTATGAAAGGACGTGCCGTCTGGACGGGCATGGGGCTCGCGGCTGCATTGACGCTGGCTTGCTGGCCGCAACTGGCGTCGGCCGCCGCGCTCGACGGCGCGACTCTGTCGGCGCTATGGGGGCTGCCGTTCGCGGGCGTGCTGCTGTCGATCGCGGTATTTCCGTTGATCGCGCCGGCCTTCTGGCATCACCACTTCGGCAAGATCGCGGCTGCATGGGCGCTCGTATTTCTCGTACCGTTTGGATTCAGCTTCGGCACGGGCGTCGCATTCGGCTCGCTCGTGCATGCGCTGCTCGAAGAATACATTCCGTTCATCGTGTTACTGACGGCGCTGTACACCGTGGCGGGCGGCATCTGCGTGCGCGGCAATCTGCATGGCACGCCGCGCCTGAACACGGCGATCCTCGCGCTCGGCACCTTGCTCGCGAGCATCATGGGCACGACCGGCGCGGCCATGCTGCTGATTCGCCCATTGCTGCGCGCCAACGACAATCGTAAGCACGTCGTTCACGTGGTCGTGTTCTTCATCTTCCTGGTGGCCAACGCAGGCGGCTCGCTGTCGCCGCTGGGCGACCCGCCGCTCTTTCTCGGCTTTCTGCAGGGCGTGAGTTTCTTCTGGACCACCACGCATCTCGCGCTGCCGATGCTGTTCATCTGCGGCGTGCTGCTGATCGCGTTCTATGCGCTGGACTCGTACTACTTTCATCGGAAGGAGGAAGAGCGCTCGCGTTTTCTCGATCCGACGCCCGATTCGCCGCCGCTCGGCATCGACGGCAAGATCAATTTCGTGTTGCTCGCCGCAGTGATCGCGCTCGTGCTGATGAGCGGGCTGTGGAAACCCGGCGTGGAATTCGACGTGTTTGGCACGCACGTGGCTTTACAGAACGCCGTGCGCGATGCCGCGCTGATCGGCGTCACCTTGCTCTCGTTAGCGCTCACGCCGCGCGCGGCTCGTGCGGGCAACGACTTCAACTGGGCGCCGATCGAAGAAGTGGCCAAACTGTTCGCCGGCATCTTCGTGACGATCGCGCCGGTCATCACGATTCTGCGCGCCGGCGAGGCGGGCGCGTTCGCGGGCATCGTCCATCTGGTCAACGACGCCTCGGGTCAGCCGCACGATCTGATGTACTTCTGGGCGACCGGGCTGCTATCTTCGTTTCTCGACAACGCGCCGACCTACCTCGTGTTCTTCAACCTGGCCGGCGGCGACGCGCAGACGCTCATGACCACCGGCGCCACCACGCTCGCGGCGATCTCGGCCGGCGCGGTGTTCATGGGGGCGAACACGTATATCGGCAATGCGCCGAACTTCATGGTGAAGGCAATCGCGGAATCGCGCGGCGTTCGCATGCCGAGCTTTTTCGCCTATCTGGGCTGGTCCGCGGTGGTGTTGTTGCCGCTTTTTCTCGTCACCTGCTGGCTCTTTTTTTGACGCCGAGGCAATCGAACTCGACGCGCTATACGGAGAATTGCAATGCAGAAGATCCTCGTCGCCCGTCCGATCTTTCCCGATGTGATCGAACGGCTCAAACAATATTTCGACGTCGACTGGAATCAGGGCGACGTGTTGCCCGCTGACGAACTGACGCGCCGTCTCGCGGATAAGGACGGCGCGCTGACCGCGGGCGACCCGGTCGGCGCGGCCGAACTCGCGGCGGCGCCGCGTCTGCGCGTGGTGGCGAATATGGCGGTGGGCTACAACAACTTCGACATGGCCGCCTTCAACTCGGCCAACGTGCTCGGCACCAATACGCCGGACGTGCTGAATGAATCGACCGCGGATTTCGGCTGGGCGCTGATGATGGCGGCGGCGCGCCGCATCACCGAATCGGAGCACTGGCTGCGCGCGGGCCAGTGGCAGAAGTGGGCGTATGACGCGTTTCTCGGCAGCGATCTGCACGGCTCGACGCTCGGCGTGATCGGCATGGGTCGCATCGGCCAGGCGCTCGCGCGTCGCGCGAAGGGCTTCAACATGCAGGTGATTTATCACAATCGTTCGCGCGTGGCGCCCGAGATCGAGGCCGAGCTCAATGCCGAGTACGCATCGAAGCAGGATTTGTTGCGGCGTGCCGATCACGTCGTGCTCGTTTTGCCGTACACGAAGGAGAACCATCACACGATCGGCGCGGCCGAACTCGCGCTGATGAAGCCGACCGCGACGCTCACCAATATCGCGCGCGGCGGCATCGTCGACGATGCGGCGCTCGTCGAGGCGTTGCGCTCGAAGCAGATTGCAGCCGCCGGTCTCGACGTGTTCGAAGGCGAGCCGAATCTGAATCAGGATTTACTGAGCGTGCCGAATGTCGTGCTCACGCCGCACATTGCCAGCGCGACCGAAGCCACGCGCCGCGCCATGGCGAATCTCGCCGCGGACAATCTGATCGCGGGGCTGGGTGAAGGTCCGCGCGCGGGCCGGCCGCCGAATCCGGTCAACCCCGAGGTCATCGGCAAGGCGCGTTCATGACAATGTATCTGGTGGCGGCCGTCGCCGTGCTGGCGGTCGCATTGGTTATCGCTTTGGTTTTGCTGATGCGTGCTCATGGCCGCGCGGAGGACAGCGAGCAATTCGAATTGCTCAACGAACGCATGGACGTCACGGCCGACGCGCAAACCCACGCTTACGAGCGCCTCGAACGGCAACTGCGCAATGACATCACCGAGACGGCGCGCGTGTCGCGGACTGAACAGAGCAGCGGCTTCGCGCACTTTCAGCAGACGCTGGCCGCGCAGTTCAGCAGCATGACGACGGTGCAGGGCGGCAAGATCGACGGCTTCGCCCAGCAGCTCGACGCCATGCGCCATAGTCTGCAGGCGCAAGCCCAGCAGGCGCGCGACGAGCAGGGCCGCTCGCTCAAACAGTTCGGCGACACGTTGAGTCTGCAGTTAGGGCAACTCACCGAGGCGAACGACCGCCGCTTCGCCGAAGTGCGCGCGACCATCGAACAGCGGCTGAAGGATATCGAGGCGAACAACTCGCTCAAGCTCGAGGAAATGCGCCGCACCGTCGACGAAAAACTGCATGCCACGCTCGAACAGCGGTTGGGCGAATCGTTCAAGCTCGTGTCCGACCGGCTTGAGCAAGTGCATCGCGGCCTCGGCGAGATGCAGACGTTGGCGGCCGGCGTGGGCGATCTGAAGAAGGTGCTCACCAACGTAAAGACGCGTGGCACGTGGGGCGAAGTACAACTCGAAGCGTTGCTCGAGCAACTACTCACCGCCGACCAGTACGCGAAGAACATCGCGACGGTGCCGAGAAGCGCGGAGCGCGTCGAGTTTGCGATCAGGCTGCCGGGACGCGCTGAACAGGGCGCTGAGGCCACACCTGTCTGGCTGCCCATCGACGCCAAGTTTCCGCGCGAGGACTATGAGCGTCTGATCGAAGCGCAGGAGCGCGCCGATCCGGTCGCGGTGGAAGAGGCGTCACGCGCGCTCGAAGCGCGGATCCGCGCCGAGGCGCGCCAGATCGCGGAGAAGTACGTGTCGCCGCCGCACACCACCGACTTCGCGCTGCTGTTCCTGCCGACCGAAGGCCTGTACGCGGAAGTGTTGCGTCGGCCGGGCCTGACGGACCTGCTACAACGCGACTATCGCGTGACGATTGCGGGGCCGACTACGCTGACCGCATTGCTCAATAGTTTGCAGATGGGTTTCCGTACGCTCGCGATCGAGAAGCGGTCGAGCGAAGTGTGGCAGGTGCTCGGCGCGGTAAAAACGGAGTTCGGCAAATTCGGCGATGTGCTGGCCAAGACGAAGGCGCAACTGGAGACCGTCACACGGTCTATCGAAGCGGCGGAAACGCGCACGCGTGTCATGAGCCGCAGATTGCGCGACGTCGAGGCGTTGCCGGGCGAGGAGGCGAGCGGGTTGCTCGGCGATGCGCTGTCGGGCGTGGATCCCGACGAGCAATAACGGAGTGGGGCTAACGGTTTGGTAGTAGCGCCGGCTCAGGCGCTTGCCGCCGCCAACCGTTCAAGCGCCTCACCTGCCAGGCGCACCACGCGCCAATCCGGCATGACGGTCGCGCCCATCTTTTCGTAGAAGCCGATGGCCTGCTGGTTCCAATCCAGCACGGTCCACTCGAACCGCCCGCATTGCCGTTCCACCGCCAATGCGGCAAGACGCTGCAACAGTGCGGTGCCGAGACCGCTGCCGCGTTGCGAGGGTTGAACATAGACGTCTTCGAGATACAGTCCGCGCTTGCCGACGAAACTCGAGTAATTGTGGAAGAACAGCGCATAGCCGACGATGCGTCCTTCGTTCTCCGCCACCAGCGCCTCGATCGACGGCCGCGCGCCGAACAGCGCGTCGCGCAAGCCGTCTTCGGTCGCGACGAAGACATGCGTGAGGCTTTCGAACTGCGCGAGCTCGTACGTCAGCGCGAAGATGGCGCCGGTGTCCGCGGGCGTGGCGGCGCGGATCGTCGCGGGCATTACGCCTCTTCCGGCGCGTCGGTCAATTGGATTTCAATGCCGCCGAAGCGCGACGCCACCCAGTTGTATGCGTGACATGCGATCCACAGCAGGATGAAACCGAGAATCGCATTCAGCAGCAGCGCGCTGAACACCGTGCTCAGTTCCACCGAACCATAGCGCACGAATGCGACCAGCACGCCCAGCAGCACGATCGGCACCGAAAACGTCAGGTACACGAGGATCAGTGCTTTGGCCGTCTGTCCCGGTGCAATGAACGAGATCTGTTTTTTCATGTAAGTCAAACCCGTGTGTCGTAGTGGTAATGGGTAAAGCAGCAAATGAACGCCGGCGGGTGCGTAGCCTCAGCCGTGCGTCAGATGAGACCGTCGAACAGCATGATGGCGACGCGCTCTCCTTCGGCGACCTCGCCTTCATCATGCCCGAGCACGATGAAGCAATTGGCTTCGCTCATCGAACTCAGTACGCCGGAGCTTTGCGAGCCGGTCGGCGTGACGTGCCATTGTCCGTGCGCGTCCTGTTCCGCTACGCCGCGCTGGAATTCGGTGCGCCCGGCGCGTTTGCGGATGGCCCGGCGGCTCATGGCGTGAATGACCGGCAGCGGTTGCGGCGTGGCGCCCGACATCAGCAGCAGCACTTCTCGCACGATCTGATAGAACGCCACCATCACGGCGACCGGATTGCCCGGCAATCCGAAGAATAACGCGGGAAGCCCGACACCCGGCCGCTCGCCGGACCAGACGCGGCCGAATGCGAGCGGGCGGCCCGGGCGCATGGCGAGACTCCAGAACGCGACGTCGCCGAAAGTTTGCAGCAGTTGCTTGGTGAAATCCGCCTCGCCGACCGAGACGCCGCCCGAGGTCAACACCACGTCAGCGTTCGCCGCGGCGCTGCGCAAGGCGGCTTCCATCGCGGCGGGCTCGTCGCGCACCACGCCGAGGTCGAGCGTGTCGACGTTCAGGCGCCGCAGCATGGCGAACAGCGTGTAGCGGTTGCTGTCGTACACGCAACCCGGGTCGAGCGGCTCGCCGAGCGAGCGCAATTCGTCGCCGGTCGAGAAGAAGGCGACGCGCAAACGCCGCCTGACAGTGACTTCGCCGATGCCGAGCGAGGCCAGCAAACCGAGGTCCGACGCGCGCATGATGCGGCCCGCCCGCAGCGCGGCGTGGCCGCGCGAGAGGTCTTCGCCGGCGAGGCGCCGGTTTGCACCCCCCGCCACGGCGTTGGCCGCGAAGCGGATTGAAACGGAATCGGCGCCGCGCTCGACGAGTTCCTGCGGCACGACCGTGTCGCAGTCCGCCGGCATGCAGGCGCCGGTCATGACGCGCACGCATTGTGTAGCGTTGACGCGGCCCGCGAACGGATGCCCGGCCAGCGCCTTGCCGACGATCGCCAGTTCGACGGTGGTCCCGCCGGCGCCGAGCGCCGCGCGGTTGAACGCGTAGCCGTCCATGGCGGAGTTGTCGTGCGAAGGGACGTCGATCGGCGACACGATATCGGCCGCGAGCACGCGGTCGAGCGCGTCGCGCAAGGCCACGCGTTCAACCGCCGTGACCGGCGCGGCCCACTGACGAACAATCGCCTGAGCGGCCGGTACGGGCAGCGCGTGAGGATCGTACTGCGCGACGCAGCGGGAAAATTCGTTAAGCGTGGTCATGAAGAGCTGGGCGTCGCGACCGAAGGCGGGAGCGGCGGTTGCCGTGCGGCCGGAGCGGGATTTCAACCGGGGCCTCAATCACGCTGGAGGTCGGCGAGTTCTTGTAGCGAATTGATATTGTAAAACGCGCGCTCGTCGGTAAAGACGACTTCCACCGTCTTGTGGCGCGCGTACCACGCGCGAACTTTACGCTCGCCGGCTTCCAGGAAGGCCGACAGATCGTCCGCGAGGCTCGCGCGCAAGAGCGCGAAGACGGGATGCAAGGACGTTTGGCCGTGCGCGTCGGTGGTGGTGACCGTGGCGATGTCGGCTCCGTTCGAGTCCAGCGCGTGCGCGAGCCGCTCGGCCAGGTCGGGGGGCAACCACGGCGAGTCGCAGGGTGCACTGAGTACATAGCTGCTACCGGCTGCGCGCAGCCCGGCGAGCAGGCCTGCCAGCGGGCCCGGAAAGCCGGGCAGCGTATCCGCCACCACCGTGGCGCCGAACGGCGCGCCGAGCGCGCTGTAAGCCTCAGGGTGACGATTGGCGCTGATCAGCAGGGCGCTGGTTTGCGGCGCGAGGCGCTTGAGCACGTGGGCGGCGAGGGGTTCGCCGTACAGCATTTGCAGGCCCTTGTCGGCGCCGCCCATGCGCGTGGCGCGGCCGCCCGCCAGCAACAATCCGGTGATGTGTTCGCGCGTCGGCTTCATGCGCCGCCGCTCAGCCGCCGATGTACGACATTTCGACGCGGCGGCCATCCCGCGCACGCGACTCGGCCGAGGCGCTGCCGCGCAATTGCGAATAGCGGTCGCCGCGGTCCTGCCAGATTTCGGCGATGGCGGTGGCGATGTCGGCGTCGCTCGCGCCGTTGCGCACCAGCGCGCGCAGGTCGTGACCCGACGACGCGAACAGGCACAAGTAGAGCTTGCCTTCGGTCGAGAGACGCGCTCGCGTGCAGCTGCCGCAAAACGCGCGCGTCACGCTCGAAATCACGCCGATCTCGCCGCTGCCGTCCACGTAACCCCAGCGCTGCGCGGTCTCGGCGGCGCTGTGCGCTTCGAGCGGCGCGAGCGGGAAGTGCTCGGCGATGCGCGTGACGACGTCGGCGGACGGCAGCACTTCAGTCATGTTCCAGCCGTTCGACGTGCCGACGTCCATGTATTCGATAAAGCGCAGCACCGCGCCCGAGCCTTTGAAATGACGCGCCATCGGCACGATTTCGCTGTCGTTGGTGCCGCGTTTGACAACCATGTTGACCTTGACCGGCGCGAGGCCCACCGCGTGCGCCGCGGCAATGCCGTCCAGCACGTCGCCGACGGCGAAGTCGGCGTCGTTCATGCGGCGAAACAGCGTGTCGTCGAGCGCGTCGAGACTCACCGTGACGCGGCTCAAACCGGCGTCTTTCAGGCTGCGCGCCTTGCGTTCCAGCAGCGAACCATTGGTGGTCAGCGTCAGATCGAGCGGGCGGGCCGCCGGGGTGGTCAGTTGCGCGAGCCGTTCGATCAGGAATTCCAGATTTTTCCGCAACAGCGGCTCGCCGCCCGTCAGGCGGATTTTTTCGACGCCATGTGCGACGAACAGCCGCGCCAGCCGTTCGATTTCCTCGAAGCTCAGCAAGGCGCTGTGCGGCAAAAACGTGTAGTCCTTGTCGAACACCGCGCGAGGCATGCAGTAGACGCACCGAAAATTGCAGCGATCCGTGACCGAAATCCGCAGGTCGCGCAACGGCCGCGCAAGCGTGTCGTGCAGCGCGCCGCTGGGCGTCTGCACGGGGCCGGCAATGACCGGCACGGCGCTGAGATCGGCAACAGGGATGATGCGTCGGGACATGAATTGCTTCGATGAATTGCTTCGGTTAGTGCTTGAAATTAAAGCTAGATATTCATTCTATCGGAAATGCTTCCGGTGGCAGGGGTACCCCAGGCCGTGTCGGGGTATACGGGGAGTGGCTTATCGCGGCGCGTTCGGGCTGCGGCGCGCGTCCATAAAAAAGCCCGCCGGTGAGGGCGGGCTTTTCGAGTGCGGCAGGGCGGCTTACTGCGGGTGCCGGCCTGTTTCCACCTGTTGCATCGGCGCGCCGTCGAGCGGCGGCAGCGGTTTGCGTTCGCGCACCACGCGAGCCGGCTTGACGGTCTGCGCAGCGGCTTCCTGAGCCGCGCGCAGCTTGTCGGCGTCGGTGTTCACCCAGACGAGACCGGCTTGTTCCAGCACCGGCTGCAGGGCTTCCGCCGACACGGCGACTTGACGCGGCGCTTGTTGCGGCGCAACGGCGACGGGCGCCGGTTCAATCGCTACCGGCTCGACAGCCGGCGCAACCTCTGCCACGACCGGCTGCGGTTCGACGATCTCAGCCTGCGGCGCAGGCTGAACGGCCGGCGCTTCGACCACCGCAGCCGGAGCCGCGGTTTCGACCGGAGCCGGCGCAGCGGCTTGCGCTTCGACAACAGGCGCAACTGCCGGTGCTTCGACCTGGGTTTCAGCCGGAGCTTCGGCACGTGCGACCGGTTCAACCAGCGAAACCGTTTCGCTAGCGGCCGGCGCAGCTTGCGCTGCTTCGACTTGCTCCGTGGCGACTTGCGCCATCGGCGTTTCGGCGACCGGCTCGACGGCTGCTGGCGCAACCGGCGCTTCCGCGACCGGTACGACCGTTTCCGTCTTCGCAGCCTTTTCGACGGCCAGAGCCGGCGTTTCGGTTGCAGCGTGCAGTTCGGTTACCACGGCGGTTTCAGTCGCGACAGCAGCGACCACCACTTCCACCGGCGTCACGTCCTTCGCCTCGCTGACTTCCGGCTTGCGCTCGACCGGCTGATGCGCCGTGCGCACCGGTGCTTCGTCGGTTGCGCTCGCGTTGTCGCCTTCAGCTTCCGCGACGTCCGCGGCCAGATTGCCGTTCACGTCCTCTTCACGCTCACGACGGCCACCACGACGGCCGCGACGGCGACGACGACGCTCTTCACCTTCACGCGCCACCGCTTCCTGATCGATCGGCGCGCCGTTTTCGCCCAAGGCGGTCTGGTTTTGCACCAGTTCTTCCGCCGTTTGCGTTTCGCTTTGCGTCAGTGCATCCGCGGTTTCTGCTTGCGGCTTGCGGCGTTCGCCACGTTCAGCACGGTCGCCACGTTCACGGCGCTCGCCGCGTTCCTGACGTTCGCCACGCGGTGCGGCCTCCGCTGTTTCCGCGCGCTCCGCGCCGCGATTGTCGCGGTCACGGTTTTCGCGACCCTCGCGCGGCTCACGGGCCTCGCGCGGCTCACGGCCTTCGCGTGCTTCACGTGGCTCGCGAGTGCCACGCGGTTCGCGCGCCTCACGTGCTTCGCGCGGCTCGCGGCCTTCGCGTGCTTCACGCACCTCACGGCCTTCACGCGGCTCGCGTTCTTCGCGGCGTTGCGACGGTTGCTGGCCTTGGGCTTGACGGCCGCCGGTCGTGCCTTCGCCACGGCCCGCCGCATCGCGAGTGCCCGTGCCGCTACGGCGATTACGGTTCCGATCGCCGCCGCGTTCGCCGGTGCGCTCACCGCGCTCCGTGCGTTCGCCGCGCTGCGGACGCGTCTGCTTTTCGGTCGTCGCCGGCGCGGCAGGCGCCGGAGCGGCCGGCTGCATGCCGAACAGATTCTTCAACCAGCCGATAAAGCCACCGCTCGCCGGCGTGACCGCGACCGGAGCCGGGGTGGCGACCGGGCGAACCGGCGCGCTCGGCGCCGGCTTTTCAGGCGTGATGCCCTTGACCGCGGCTTCCTGCTTCGGCTTCACTTCCTCGGCACGCTTGCTGTAGCCGGTTTCCGATTCCAGTTCGCGGGCTGCTTCCTCGGCCATCTTCCAGGAAGCACGCGGCTCGTCGAGGCGCGCGTCGTCGTGACGCAGACGCTCCAGCTTGTAATGCGGCGTGTCGAGGTGCTTGTTCGGGATCAAAACGACATTGACCTTGAAACGCGATTCGATCTTGTTGATCTCGGCGCGCTTCTCGTTCAACAGGAAGGCGGTCACTTCGACCGGCACCTGGCAATGAATTGCCGCGGTGTTTTCCTTCATCGCTTCTTCCTGAATGATCCGCAGCACTTGCAGCGCGGACGATTCCGTATCGCGGATGTGGCCCGTGCCGTTACAACGCGGGCAAGTTACGTGGCTGCCTTCCGACAGCGCCGGACGCAGACGCTGACGCGACAGTTCCATCAGGCCGAAACGCGAGATCTTGCCCATCTGGACGCGCGCACGGTCGTGCTTCAGGGCGTCTTTCAGGCGTTGTTCGACTTCGCGCTGGCTCTTGGCCGATTCCATGTCGATGAAGTCGATCACGATCAGGCCGCCCAGGTCGCGCAAGCGCAACTGGCGGGCGACTTCGTCGGCGGCTTCGAGGTTGGTGCGTGCGGCCGTTTCCTCGATGTCGGCGCCCTTGGTGGCGCGCGCCGAGTTCACGTCGATCGCGACCAGCGCTTCGGTGTGGTCGATCACGATCGCGCCGCCCGAGGGCAGCGGCACCGTGCGCGAGTACGCCGTTTCGATCTGGTGTTCGATCTGGAAGCGCGAGAAGAGCGGCACGTCGTCGTGATACCGCTTCACCTTGCTGACATTGTCCGGCATCACGATATCCATGAAGGCGCGTGCCTGGTCATGAATTTCGGTGGTGTCGATCAGAATTTCGCCGATGTCCGGCTGGAAATAGTCGCGAATCGCGCGGATGACGAGGCTCGATTCGAGATAGATCAGCATCGGCTGGCCGCTCGAACCGCTTTGCGACGCGGCTTCGATCGCGCGCCACAGTTGCATCAGGTAGTTCAGGTCCCACTGCAGTTCTTCGGCGCTGCGGCCAATGCCGGCCGTGCGCGCGATGATGCTCATGCCTTCCGGCAATTGCAGCTGCGCCATGGTTTCGCGCAGCTCCTGACGGTCGTCGCCTTCGATCCGGCGCGACACGCCGCCGCCGCGCGGGTTGTTCGGCATCAGGACCAGATAGCGGCCGGCGAGCGAGATGAACGTGGTAAGGGCCGCGCCCTTGTTGCCGCGTTCTTCTTTTTCGACCTGAACGATCAGTTCCTGGCCTTCACGCAGCGCGTCCTGGATGCGCGCGGAGCGCATGTCGACGCCGTCGCGGAAATACTGACGGGCGACTTCCTTGAACGGCAGGAAGCCGTGGCGGTCTTCGCCGTAGTTGACGAAACAGGCTTCGAGCGACGGCTCGATGCGCGTAATGATGCCCTTGTAAATATTGCCTTTGCGCTGTTCGCGCCCGGCGGTTTCGATGTCGATATCGATGAGTTTTTGCCCATCGACGATGGCGACGCGCAGTTCTTCCTGCTGCGTTGCGTTGAACAACATTCGTTTCATTGAACGGCTCCAGAGCGGCTTAGCCTGTCCCCTCGCTGCGCGGTTGTCAGTCGCGAGAGCGAAGCGGGCAGCGGCATGCCGCGCCTTATTGTGTTTTCACAAGCACGCTGGAGCGGGAAAGCTGGTGGGAGAATTGCCTGAGAGGGCCCGCCCCATTGAAACATGGGCACGGTGCCGCAGGGCACATGCGAACACGGCTTCAAATAACGACCCGACACGCCGCGGGTTCTGCCGGCCGACCTTCATAAGCCTTCGTCCACTCGCGCCGGTGCGCCAACTGGGCGCGTGACCGGAGGGTCGAAGGCTGCGGTCGTGCCGCAGCGGGAAGTTCGCGCAGTCGGCGCGTCTTTTCCTGCTGGGGGTGTCTCGCCTCATTTTGACGTCGCCATGTCTTGTACTTTCTACAAGACGCCTCGGGCGCACGCCGTATTTTCGCGACTCGCAGCTTCGGACAGCAGGGCGTCAGACCGCCCGATACCGAAGCTGAAAGTTAAATTCTTTTTTACCAAAATTCCGTTACCGTCGAAGCCGACCTTGACCGAACGCGCCTGTGGGCGCCGTCCCTGCCGGGCACTGACTTCGTGCGTGCAACTTGTTGCATCTCATTTTCAGGGTGAGCAACCAGACCCCGGCGCAAGTAAAATAACGGTTTATCGCTTGCACCTGCGCAATCCGCCCGAATTCCGGACACTGCGCCGGCCGCCGCAGACTGCTGGGCAAATTATATTCAGAATGAAAGAGTTAGGCAAAATATCCCAGAAATCGGTCGCAAGCGACCAGGTCTCGATGATCGAGATCGACGACAGTGCGGCCGGACAGCGCATCGACAACTTCTTGTTACGCGTCTGCAAAGGCGTGCCGAAAAGCCATATTTATCGCATCCTGCGCAGCGGGGAAGTGCGTGTGAATAAGGGCCGGATAGACGCGCAGTACCGTCTCGAGCTCGGCGATCTGGTGCGCGTGCCGCCCATTCGCGTCGCTCAACCAAACGAAGCGGCCGCCCAGGCGCCGGTGCCGGCCGCGCATTTCAAAATTATTTTTGAAGATGAGCACCTGCTCGTGATCGACAAACCGGCCGGCGTCGCGGTGCACGGCGGCAGCGGCGTCGCGTTCGGCGTGATCGAGCAGATGCGCGAGGCGCGCCCGCAGGCGAAATTCCTCGAACTGGTGCATCGACTGGATCGCGAGACGTCCGGCATTTTGATGCTCGCCAAGAAGCGCTCGGCGCTCGTCAATCTGCACGAGCAGATTCGCGAGAACAAGATGGATAAGCGCTACTATGCTTGCGTTCACGGCGACTGGGCGAGCGACTGGGGCCGCCGCCGCGCGGTCAAGGAGCCGCTGCACAAGTATTTGACGGCCGACGGCGAGCGCCGCGTGCGCGTTCAGCCGGATGGTCTCGCGTCGCACACGGTGTTCAATCTGATCGACCGTTGGCCGGAGTACGCGCTGCTCGAGGCGGAACTGAAGACCGGCCGCACGCATCAGATCCGCGTCCACTTGCAGCATCTGGAACTGCCGATCGTCGGCGACGCCAAATACGGCGACTTCGCGCTGAACAAGGCATTGGCGCGCGCCAACGCCAAGCCTGGCCTGAAGCGCATGTTCCTGCACGCTTACCGGCTGAAGCTCGCGCACCCGGCAACCGGTGCGCCGCTGCAGTTCGAGGCGCCGTTGCCGGCCGAATGCCGCAGCTTCATCGCACAGCTCAACGAATTACGAAATGGGTCACACCCGGAGACGACACCGCATGGCTAGAGAGCAATTTGATCTGATCGTCTTCGACTGGGACGGGACGCTGATGGATTCGACCGCGCACATCACGCGCAGCATCCAGTCGGCGTGCCGCGATCTCGGTTTGCCGGTTCCCGCCGACGAGGCGGCCAGCTATGTCATCGGCCTGGGTTTGCGCGACGCGCTGCAAATCGCCGCGCCCACGCTCGATCCTTCGGACTATCCGCGGCTGGCCGAGCGCTATCGCTTCCATTATCTGGTGAAGGATCAGACCACCGAACTGTTTGTCGGTGTGCGCGAGATGTTGCAGGAATTGCGCGATCAGGGCTACTTGCTGGCCGTGGCGACGGGCAAGAGCCGCGTCGGGCTGAATCGCGCGCTCGACCAGTCGCGCCTGACGAGCCTGTTCGACGGCACCCGCTGCGCCGACGAGACCTTCTCGAAGCCGCACCCGGCGATGCTGCACGAATTGACGCGCGAACTGGGGCAGGACAACGCGCGTACGGTGATGGTCGGCGACACGACGCACGATCTGCAAATGGCGATCAACGCGGGCGTCGCGGGCATTGGCGTCACATACGGGGCGCATCCTGCGGATTCGTTGAGCGCGTTGTCGCCGAAATTCGTTGCGTCGAGCGTCAGTGTGCTGTCGGGCTGGCTGCGAGAGAACGCATGAGCACCGCTGCCACGCAAGCGCCGGCAGAGGCGGTTCGCGTCTGCGCATCGGACGAACTGGTCGACGGCGGCGCGGGCGTGCGCCACGCGGCGAAGCTCGGTGGCGGCGACGTCGTGGTGTTTTTCGTTCGCTATGATGGCCGCGCATACGGCTACCTGAACCGCTGCGCCCACGTACCGATGGAGCTGGATTGGGCCGAAGGACAGTTCTTCGAATCGTCCGGTTTATACTTGATGTGCGCTACACATGGCGCGATTTACGCGCCGGATACGGGCAAATGCGTCGGTGGTCCGTGCCGCGGCGGCAGATTGCGGCCGGTCCAGGTGGACGAGCGCGATACGCCGGAAGGCCGTGCCGTATTCTGGCTGCCCGACGGCGAACTGCGCCCGGCCACACTCTGATTTTTCTCCCTTTCGACCTTTCCACTGCACCGCATGTCCGACAATTTGACTCCCGAGCCGAAGGAACCGTCCCTGACAGGCCGCCCCCGCACGCCTGCCGATGAGCCGGGCTGGGAACGCGCCGCGCTCGAGCGTATCGCGCTCGCGGCGATCAACGAGCAGCGCGCGGCGCGGCGCTGGAGGATCTTTTTTCGTTTCGTTTTTCTGATCGTATTGGTGCTGGCAATATGGGTTGCCATCGACTTCTCCGGCGACAAGGTCGCCGCCACGGGCCGTCACACGGCTATGGTCACGCTTGACGGCGAGATATCGGCGGATACGAACGCGAACGCGGAAGATGTCAACACGGCGCTGCAAAGCGCGTTTGACGACGCTGGCACCGCCGGCGTGATCCTGCGCTGCAATAGCCCGGGCGGCAGTCCGGTGCAGGCGGGCATCATCTATAACGAAATTCGCCGTTTGCGCGCCAAATATCCGTCGATTCCGCTGTATGTGGTCGTGGGCGACATGTGCGCGTCGGGCGGTTACTACGCGGCTGCGGCGGCCGACAAGATTTATGTCGACAAGGCGAGCATCGTCGGTTCGATCGGTGTGTTGATGGACAGCTTCGGTTTTACCGGCTTGATGGATAAGCTCGGGGTTCAGCGGCGTCTGCACACATCGGGTGAGAATAAGGGCTTTTTCGATCCGTTCTCGCCGGAAACGCCGAAGATGGACGAACATGCTCAGGATATGCTCGATCAGATCCACGCGCAGTTCATCGACGCCGTGCGTCAAGGGCGCGGCAAGCGTCTGCATGAAACGCCGGATATGTTTTCGGGCCTTTTCTGGACGGGCCAGAAAAGCGTCGAACTCGGCCTTGCCGACGGTTTTGGCGACGCGGATTACGTGGCGCGTGACCTGTTCAAGGCGCCGGATATCGTCGACTACACGGTGAAAGAGAGCATTACGGACCGCGTTGCGCGCAAATTCGGCGCTGCGGTTGGCAGTGGCGCGGTTCACGCCATGGCGCTTGGCGGGAAGATGAATCTGCGTTGATCTGTTGTCGCTATTGAAAAAGCCCCGCGCGATCGGTATTCGATGATCGCGCGGGGCTTTTGTTTTCCGCTTGGTTTTTCTATCCGGCTTGGGTCAAACGGCCAGGATCAGAAAAATAGCCGGTCGTTTGTGCAGATCGATCACCGGCTTTTTCTTCCAGTCAGCCACGGTGCGGCTGGCGATTGTCTCCGTTTCCAGCGTCAGATCGACCGCCACGCAAACGAGCGTGGACGGCGCGCACGTCGCCAGCAGCGTGTCGAGCAACGCGCGATTCCGGTAGGGCGTCTCGATAAAAATCTGCGTTTGCTTGCCTTTGCGCGACTGTTGCTCCAGGTCTCGCAGACGCTTGGCGCGCTCCGTGGCATCGACCGGCAGGTAGCCGTGGAATGCAAAGCTCTGCCCGTTGAGCCCTGACGCCATCAAGGCCAGCAGGATCGAACTCGGGCCGACAAACGGCACGACCTTCACGCCGCGTTCATGAGCGCGGCGCACCAGCAGGGCGCCGGGGTCGGCGACCGCCGGGCAGCCTGCTTCGGAAACGAGGCCCGCGTCCGTGCCGGCGAGAAGCGGCGCGAGCAGCTTGTCGATCTCGCCGGCCGGCGTATTCACATTCAGTTCGCGAATTTCGATTTCCTGGATCGGCCGTTCCGTGCCGACTTTCTTCAGGAAAGCGCGCGTGGTTTTCGCGTTTTCGCCGATGTAATAGTGAAGCGAGGCGGCGCGGGCACGCACCGGCGCGGGCAGGACGGCGTCGAGCGCCTCGGCGTCCCCTTCGCCCAGCGTGTTTGGAATCAGATAGAGCGTGCCGCTCATTGAGCCCCCAATAGTGGATAACCCACCGCGAGCAGCATGCGCGACAGTGCGATCAACGGCAGGCCGACGAGCGCGGTCGGGTCGTCGGAATGAATGGCCTCGAGCAACGCGATGCCGAGCCCTTCGGATTTGGCGCTACCCGCGACGTCGTACGGCGTTTCGGCCAGCAGATAGGCTTCCAGCGTGGCATCCGGCAGATCGCGGAAATGCACGCGGGTGATCACGTCGACGGCTTGTACGTTTCCCGAGCGACTGTCGAACAGACATAGCGCACTATGAAACAGCACTTCGCGGCCGCGCATCGCCTGCAACTGGGCAAGCGCCTTGTCGTGCGTGCCGGGTTTGCCGATCTGCAGGCCGTCGTAAGTGGCGACCTGGTCGGAGCCGATCACGAGCGCCGCTTCACCGGCGCCGAGTCCGCCGGCTACCGCGCGAGCTTTGGCTTGCGCGAGCCGCAGCGCGGTGACTTCGGGCGTTTCGCCGGCGAGCGGCGTCTCGTCGATCGCGGGCACGACGACATCGAACGGCACGCGCAGGCGTTCGAGCAGTTCGCGACGATACGGCGAACTCGACGCCAGAATCAGGCGTGGCGGGCGATTGGGGGAATCTGGCATGGGCAATCAACGGCTAGAGAGGCGGGGCGTACGGGCTTGCGCGAAGCTCGCGCGTGTACGGGCTTAAGTGTTTGACTCGAAAAGACAAAACGGATATGATTTTGGGCTTTTGATCGGTATGCTTGCGCTTAGCGGGTCTCGGTGTGTGTCAACCGCAGTGCTAACTGTGGGTAACACATGGGTCTCGCGGGCTGTCTCGCAAATCCAGTTATACCTCGCGGTTTATACCCCGGCGAAATCCTTGCCGACGCAGGAGCGCACATGACTCAACATCCTGGCAACCCTGCAGGTCTGTCCGACCCGCACGATATCGATCTGTTCGAATTTGCGCGGAGTGGGCGTCAGGCCGCGGGTGTCGTGCGCGTCTCGCAACTGCCGCGCATGTTAAACGAAGTCCCGGCAGAAGCGCCAGACCGCGATACCGCGTTCACCTGGCAAGCCGAAGGGACGACGCAGCCGGAATTGCAGGACGACGGCACCGAGGGTCCCCAGCCTTATTTGAGGATGGCGATTCACGGCGCTGCATGGCTCGAATGTCAGCGGTGCATGACACCGTACTTGCAGGCATTCAACGTCGATGCAACTTACCGGATCGTCAACACTGAGGCGGAAGCCGAAGAGTTTCCGCTCGACGAGGATGAAGTCGAAGTGATCGTGGGTTCGAACCATTTCGATCTCATCGACTTGATCGAAGAAGAGTTGCTGCTTTCCTTGCCACTCGTGCCCAAGCACGAGGTCTGTCCCGAAGTGCACGAGAGCCTCGTCTCTGGTGTGGCCGGTGCTGAAGGCGAGGGCGCACCGGACGAAGCTGATGAGGGCGGCGAGCCCGAACGGCCCAATCCGTTTGCGGCGCTCCAGAGTCTCAAGCGCGGTGAGCCGGACGACAAGAAGCACTGAACAGTTGCATGGGAGCGCGATGCGGGCGCATTGGCCATTCGGCCAGTGGCGGAGACCGGATCGGGCTGTGTTAGAATTCGGAAAATTTTTAGGAGTTAGTCATGGCAGTTCAACAAAATAAGAAGTCGCCGTCGAAGCGCGGCATGCACCGTTCGCACGATTTCCTGACGGCAGCGCCGCTGGCCGTGGAGCCGAGCACGGGCGAAGTGCATCTGCGTCACCACGTTAGCCCGAACGGCTACTATCGCGGCAAGAAAGTCGTCAAGACGAAGAACGATTAATCGTTTCACTGCGCGTTTCACTGCGTGTCGCCCTGTGGCGTTTCGCGTGGCGATCGGCTCGCTTGACATTTTCCCGGCTCGGCAAAAAGGCGGCATTCAACTGCCGCTTTTTTGTGTCGATTGCAGTTGGTGCTTTAGCGCTTACTGCGATCCCATGCAGGGCGTCTGAAATTCGTCGCACTCCATGACAGTAAAGCTCACGATAGATTGCATGGGAGGCGACCACGGCCCGTCCGTGATCGTTCCCGCTGCCGTCAACTTCGTTCGTTCGCATCCCGATGCTGAGCTGCTGCTCGTCGGCATTGAAAGTGCGATTCGTGCGCAGCTGAAGAAGTTGAAGGCTCAGGACCTGCCGGCGCTGACCGTCGTATCCGCTTCCGAAATCGTCGCCATGGACGATCCGGTCGAAGTCGCGCTGCGCAAGAAAAAAGATTCGTCCATGCGCGTGGCGCTGAACCGCGTCAAGGAAGGCGAGGCGCAAGCCTGCATTTCCGCCGGCAACACCGGCGCGCTGATGGCGGTCTCGCGCTATGTGCTGAAAACGCTGTCGGGCATCGAACGCCCGGCCATCGCGTCGGCACTGCCCAATCCCAATGGCTACACGATGATGCTCGATCTGGGCGCCAACGTCGACTGTGAGCCGCAGCATCTGCTGCAGTTCGCGGAGATGGGGCACGCGCTCGTGTCCGCGCTCGAGGGCAAGGATCGGCCTACCATCGGCCTGCTCAACATCGGCGAAGAAGTCATCAAGGGCAACGACACCATCAAACGTGCCGGCGAACTGCTGCGCGCGAGTACACTTAACTTTCACGGTAACGTTGAAGGCAACGATATCTTCAAGGGCACGGTCGACGTGATCGTCTGCGACGGTTTTGTCGGCAATGTCGCGCTGAAGACGTCGGAAGGCCTCGCGCAAATGCTGTCCAACATCATCAAGGAAGAGTTCGGGCGTTCGTGGCTCACCAAGGTGATGGCGGTGCTCGCCTTGCCGGTATTGATGCGCTTCAAGAAACGCGTCGATCATCGGCAATACAACGGCGCCGCGTTGCTCGGCCTGCGCGGGCTGGTGATCAAAAGCCACGGTTCGGCGGATGCCTACGGGTTTGAGTGGGCTATCAAACGCGGGTATGATGCCGTCAAAAACGGCGTGCTGGAACGCCTTGCGCGAGCGATGGAAGAGAATGCGGGTTCTCTCGAACAGGCGGCGCGCGATGCGAGCGGTGCGGGTCACGCAAGCCCGATCGCAGGCCAGGCCGCCGAGCCCTACGCTGCGCAATCCTCGAAGGCATAATGGCTCAATCGACAATTTATTCCCGCGTGCTGGGCACCGGCAGCTATCTGCCGTCCAACCGCGTCACCAATCAGGATCTGGCCGAACGTCTCGCCAGGCAGGGCGTCGAGACGAGCGACGAGTGGATCGTCGCCCGCACGGGCATTCATGCGCGCCACTTCGCGGACCCTGATGTCACGACCAGCGATCTCGCGCTCATCGCGTCGCAACGCGCGATCGAAGCCGCGGACATCGACCCGCAATCCATCGATCTGATCATCGTCGCCACCTCCACGCCGGACTTCGTGTTTCCGAGCACGGCGTGCCTGTTGCAGAACAAGCTCGGCATCAAGAACCACGGCGCGGCATTCGACGTGCAGGCCGTCTGTTCCGGGTTTGCTTATGCGGTGGCCACGGCGGACAGCTTCATTCGCAGCGGTCAGCATCGCACGGCGCTCGTAATCGGCGCGGAAACCTTCTCGCGCATTCTCGACTTCAACGACCGCACCACCTGCGTGCTGTTCGGCGACGGCGCGGGCGCGGTGATCCTGCAGGCGTCCGAACAACCGGGCGTGCTGGCAAGCGCGTTGCACGCGGATGGCAGCCATTCGAACATTCTCTGCACGCCGGGCAACGTGAATGGCGGCGTGGTCGCCGGCAGCGCGTTCCTTCATATGGACGGGCAAGCCGTGTTCAAGCTCGCCGTCAACGTGCTCGAAAAGGTCGCGGTCGAAGCGCTCGAGAAAGCCAATCTGTCGGCTGAGCAGATCGACTGGCTGATTCCACATCAGGCGAATATCCGCATCATGCAAAGCACCTGCCGCAAGCTCGGCTTGCCGCAGGAACGCATGGTCGTCACGGTGGGCGAGCACGGCAACACGTCGGCTGCGTCCATTCCGCTCGCATTCGACGTCGCGGTGCGCGACGGCCGCATCAAGCGCGGCCAGAACGTGCTGATCGAAGGTGTCGGCGGCGGCTTCACGTGGGGCGCGTCGGTTATCCGCTACTGATAGCGGCGACGTTATGGCGAGCGCGCTTCGCGGCGCTCGACTACGCTTGAGCGCGCTCGTCGTCAACTGGGCGCGCCGCCCACATCTGACTAAATCGATTTTGGGGACGATATGAAATTTGCGTTCGTTTTTCCTGGGCAAGGTTCGCAGTCGGTCGGCATGCTCAACGCATTCGCCGATCACGCGATCGTGCGTGAAACGGTTCAGGAAGCCTCCGATGCGCTCAATCAGGACCTCGGCAAGCTGATTGCCGAAGGCCCCACCGAAGATCTGAACCTCACCACCAACACCCAGCCGGTCATGCTGACCGCCGCTTACGCGATGTATCGCGCGTGGTTGCAGGCTGGCGGGCCGAAGCCGGCGATCGTCGCGGGTCACAGCCTCGGCGAATACACGGCGCTGGTCGCGGCCGGCGCAATCGCGTTTCGCGATGCCGTGCCGCTCGTGCGCTTTCGCGCGCAAGCCATGCAAACGGCGGTGCCGGTCGGTGAAGGCGGCATGGCCGCGATTCTCGGTCTCGACGACGACACGGTGCGCGCAGTGTGCGCCGAAGCGTCGGTCGCGGGCGTCGTCGAAGCGGTGAATTTCAATGCGCCGGCGCAGGTCGTGATCGCGGGCCATAAGGCCGCGGTCGAAAAGGCTTGCGAAGTCGCGAAGGCGAAGGGCGCCAAGCGCGCATTGCCGCTGCCGGTCTCGGCGCCGTTCCACTCGTCGCTGCTCAAACCCGCGTCGGACCAGTTGCGCGAGTATCTGGCAAGTGTCGACGTGCAGGTGCCGGCGATTCCGGTTATCAACAACGTCGACGTCGCCGTGGTCAATGAGCCGGCCAAGATCAAGGACGCGCTGGTGCGTCAGGCGGCCGGCGCGGTGCGTTGGGTCGAAAGCGTTCAGGCCATGTCGGCTCAAGGTGTGACGCACGTGATCGAATGCGGTCCGGGCAAGGTCCTTGCGGGTCTGACCAAACGCATCGACGGCAACCTGGTCGGTGCTTCGATTTTCGATCCGGCTTCGCTCGAAGAAACGCTCAAACTCGTGAAGGCAGGCTGAACGCAACGTCGCGCGGTACCTGGCAGCAGGCGCTTAACGACGGCATCAGGACTGCACAGCAAGAATCAATCAGCCCTCCGAAGGGCATCCGGACTGACAGATGGAAAAGACTCTCGACAAGCAGATCGCAATCGTCACCGGCGCTTCGCGCGGCATTGGCCGTGCGATCGCCATGGAACTGGCGCGCCAGGGTGCGACGGTAATCGGCACGGCGACCACCGAAAGCGGCGCGGCCGCCATCAGCGAAGCGTTTAACGCAGCCGGCGTGAGCGGCCGCGGTGCGGTGCTCAACGTGAACGACGCGGCTGCGGTGGAAGCGCTGATCGACGGCACGGTAAAGGAATTCGGCGCGCTGCATGTGCTGGTGAATAACGCCGGCATCACGCAGGATCAGCTCGCCATGCGCATGAAGGACGACGATTGGGACGCGGTGGTCGACACCAACCTCAAGTCGGTGTTCCGTCTGTCGCGCGCGGTGCTGCGTCCCATGATGAAGGCGAAGGGCGGCCGCATCATCAACATCACGTCGGTGGTCGGCTCGGCCGGCAATCCTGGGCAGATCAATTACGCTGCCGCGAAAGCGGGCGTGGCTGGCATGACGCGCGCGCTCGCGCGCGAGATCGGCAGCCGCGGCATCACGGTGAATTGCGTCGCGCCGGGCTTTATCGATACCGACATGACCAAGACTCTGCCGGAAGAGCAGCAAACGGCGCTGAAAACGCAGATTCCGCTGGGCCGCCTGGGCAGCCCGGAAGATATCGCGCACGCCGTGGCGTTTCTGGCGTCGCCGCAAGCCGGCTATATCACCGGCACGACACTGCATGTGAACGGCGGAATGTACATGGCGTAACCAAATTCGGTTACTATCCGCGCCTTGATGCGTTTGTAAATGCGTAAGGCGCATGCCTTGACAGTAACCCGATGCGCCGCTTTTTTGCCGGGTCAAACCTGATAAAATGCGCGCACCTGTATTTTTGAACTTCTTTTCCCTTGGAGGGGTAATGGACAATATCGAACAGCGCGTCAAGAAGATCGTCGCAGAACAACTGGGCGTTGCAGAAGCTGAGATCAAGAACGAAGCTTCGTTCGTCAACGACCTCGGCGCCGACTCGCTCGACACCGTTGAACTCGTGATGGCCCTCGAAGACGAATTCGGCATGGAAATTCCGGATGAAGAAGCCGAGAAGATCACTACCGTTCAGCAAGCGATCGACTACGCTCGCGCGAACGTCAAGGCCTAAGGTCATTCGCGCCCGCGTTTCTGCGTTGGCGGCGTATGACGCCCTGTCGTGTCGGTTGCCGACGCCAGCAGGGTTGGTGCTTTTTGCCGTGCAGGAGCCAGCGATGTTGACAGCGCAAGTTTTCGCGCGATTGCCGGATTTCAAGAAAACGCCGGGCCGCCCCAAGTTTTCTTGCGCCCCCCTCGGGGGGCTGGTGCGAAGCACCAGATTCGGGGGCGGTTAACAGCCACAGGGCACACAGGGCAGGTTCCTGTGGCCGCTGTGGCTTTTGCTTTTGTCATCTATGAAAAAGGGGTTACCGTGAGCCGCCGTCGTGTTGTTGTTACAGGCCTGGGGCTGATTTCGCCTGTTGGCAATAATGTTGCCGACGGCTGGGCCAATCTGGTCGCCGGCAAGTCGGGTATTGCCAATATCACGAAGTTCGATGCGTCGAACTTCTCGACTCGTTTCGCCGGCGAGGTGAAGGGCTTCAATATCGAGGACTACATCCCCGGTAAGGAAGCGCGCCATATGGATACGTTCATCCATTACGGCGTGGCTGCAGGCATCCAGGCGATGCAGGACAGCGGCCTCGAAGTCACCGACGAGAATTCGGAGCGTATCGGCGTGGTGGTCGGTTCGGGCATCGGCGGCTTGCCGATGATCGAAGTGACGCAAACCGAACTGCTCAATCGCGGCCCGCGCCGTATTTCGCCGTTCTTCGTGCCGGCGTCGATCATCAACATGATCTCCGGCCATCTGTCGATCAAGTTCGGCATCAAGGGTCCGAATCTGGCGATCGTCACGGCCTGTACCACGGGCCTGCACTGTATCGGCGAGGCTTCGCGCCTGATCGAATACGGCGACGCCGACGTGATGATCGCGGGCGGTGCGGAATCGACCGTGTCGCCGCTCGGTATCGGCGGCTTTGCGGCGGCGCGCGCGCTGTCGCAACGCAATGACGATCCGGCCACGGCGAGCCGTCCGTGGGACAAGGATCGCGACGGTTTCGTGCTGGGCGAGGGCGCCGGCGTGATGGTGCTCGAAGAGTACGAACACGCGAAGGCGCGCGGCGCGAAGATTTACGCCGAAGTCAGCGGCTATGGGATGAGCGGCGACGCCTATCACATGACCGCGCCGCTGGAAGACGGCGACGGCGCTCGCCGCTGCATGCTGGCTGCGTTGAAGAACGCGGGCATCAACACGGATCAGGTGAATTACCTGAACGCGCACGGCACGTCCACGCCGCTCGGCGACCTGGCTGAAACCACCGGCATCAAGCGCGCGTTCGGCGACCACGCCAAAGACATGGTCGTGAACTCGACCAAGTCGATGACAGGTCACCTGCTGGGCGGCGCCGGCGGTCTGGAATCGGTGTTCACCGTGCTGGCCGTGCATCATCAGGTGTCGCCGCCGACCATCAACATCTTCAACCAGGATCCGGCCTGCGACCTGGACTACTGCGCCAACACCGCGCGGGAGATGAAGATCGACGTCGCGCTGAAGAACTCGTTCGGGTTCGGCGGCACGAACGGCACGCTGGTCTTCAAGCGCGCCTGATCGCCTGATAGTTGGTGACGCGCCAGTCGACGGCGCCGGCTCTGCCGGTGCTTTCCCCTGAATCGGCCACGTTCGACGGAGCGCCGCAGCGGATTGCGCTGCGGCGCTCCGTCGCCATCTGGGCTGCGTTGGGGGTTTTCGTTCTGACGGCGACGTCGGCTGTCTTTGCTTGCTTCGCGTCGCATCTGGGTGTGTGGCAGGCGGTTCCGTTGACGCTCGTCGTATGGGCGTGGCTCGCGCTTTGCGCGCTCCGGTATGAGCGTGCGCAGCCCGTCGCGCTGAAAATCGGGCTGGACGGCTTGTCCGTCTGGGGCCGCACCGGCGCGCTGCTGGCGCAGGGCCGCATTGCCGGTTGTTCGCAGTGGAGCGGCCGCTTGCTGATTCTGGCGCTGATGCCCGAACGGGGGCGCCCGCGCACTTTGCTGCTTGCCGCCGACGCACTCCCGGCCCCCATCTTCCGGGAGCTGGCCGTGCTTGGCCGGCGCGGCGCCGGCGCCTGACTGTAACGACTGTAACCGCTGTTACCGGCGTAACGTGCCCGGATGACGGGAACGCTACAATGGTGCCCCGCCATGCGCCCTATAGTTAACGGATTTATCAGGTGAGCGAAAAAGAAATTGATCAGGTGCTGGTCGAGCGCGTTCAGAAGGGCGACAAGGCCGCGTTCGAGCTTCTGGTCTCCAAATACCACCGTAAGATTCTCCGGCTGATCTCGCGCCTCGTGCGGGACCCCGCCGAAGTGGAAGACGTGGCTCAGGACGCCTTTATCAAGGCGTACCGGGCGTTGCCGCAGTTTCGCGGCGAATCGGCCTTTTATACGTGGTTGTACCGGATTGCCGTCAACACGGCAAAGAACTACCTTGCGACCCAAGGACGGCGCGCGCCGACCTCGACCGAAGCAGATGCTGAAGAAGCTGAAACTTTCTCGGACGCGGACCAACTAAGGGATATCAACACGCCTGAGTCGATGTTGATGAGCAAGCAGATCGCTGAGACGGTCAATGCTGCGATGGCGGTTTTACCGGAAGAGTTGCGCACCGCCATTACTCTTCGTGAAATTGAAGGTTTGAGCTACGAGGAAATCGCTGAGATGATGGGTTGCCCAATTGGCACAGTCAGATCACGAATTTTCCGCGCTCGCGAAGCCATTGCGGCAAAATTGCGTCCGTTGCTTGACACACCTGAAGGCAAGCGCTGGTAAACCACCAGTCGGCTGGACGGGGCGCGGGTGCAATATCTGGATTAGTGGTGTCACTACGGGGTATTTGTAAGATGGGGAGCATCATGGGGTCGGTCTCGATGCAATCGCAAGCCAGCTCGCGCGGCGAGCGTCTGTCCGCTTTTGTCGACGGTGAGCTGTTCGGCGAAGAGCATCTGAATCTGGACACGTTTATTTCCGGGCTGAACGGCGAGGATCGCGCCGCCTGGTCGAGCTATCACCTGATCGGCGACGCGTTGCGTTCCGACGATCTGGCGGTCAGCCCGGCGGCGAGCAGCGCGTTCCTGAACGGTTTTGCCGCGCGCTTCGACAACGAGCCGCACGTGCTGGCGCCTGCCGCCATGCCGGTCGCGCGCCGTTTGCTGGCGCTGCGCCGCCGTGTCGTACCGGCGTTTGCCGTTGCAGCCGCCGCCGCTACGCTGACGTGGATCGTCGTGCCGCAACTGCAAGGCGTGCCGGGCTCGGCGCAACTCGCGTCGGTCCAGTCGCATGGTGACGCGCTGCAACGCGTGGCCATGGCGCCAGTGCCGACATCTGCGGTCCAGCCGGCCGTGCAAGACGCCAACATCATTCGCGACGCCAGTCTCGATCAGTATCTGGAAGCTCACCAGCAATTCGCGCAACAACCGGTCATGCCGGGCTCGATGCCGCTGATTCGCGCTGCCGCCGTCTCTACGCAAGGCCAATAGTTTGATGCAGACTCCGCGGTTGAATAAAACGACTATCTGGGGGCGGCTGCCGGCATTTCTGTTTTGCGCAGCCGTATTGTTGTCCGCTACACCGCGGGTCTTTGCCCAAACCGACGATCCGCTCGTCGCCCGTCGCACGGCCGCGGATCTGCTCGATCGCATCCATCAGGCCGCGCAGCAGCAAAATTACGAGGGCGCGTTCGTCTACCAGCGCGGTAATTTCGTTCAGACGTCGCGGATCGCGCACTATGCGACCCGCTCGGACGGCGAATTCGAGCAGCTCGAAAGCCTCGACGGCAAGCCGCGCAAAATGCTGCGTCATAACGAGGAGCTCTACACGTTCGTGCCGGAGCGGCATCTGTGCGTCGTCGAGAAGCGGCAGAACAAAGATTCGTTTCCCGCCCTGCTGGCCGTGAGCGGCGAGCAGGTGTTGTCCGTTTACGAGCCCAAGCTGCTCGGCGACGACCGCGTCGCGGGCGTCGACAGCCAGGTGATCGAACTCGATCCGAAAGACGCGTATCGCTTCGCCTATAAGCTGTGGGCCGACAAGAAGACCGGTCTCCTGCTGCGTGCCCAGACGCTCGACCCGAACGGCCAGGTGCTCGAGCAACTGTCGTTTTCCCAGATTCGCATCGGCGTGCCGGTCGACAAGGCCGGCATCGTCAGCGGTATTCGTAATACGGCGGGTTGGACCGTGGTGCGTCCGCCGGTCGAGCCGGTCGACATGGCCGCGCAAGGCTGGCAGATCACGCCGACGGTGCCGGGCTTCCGCAAGATTCGTGAACTGCGCCGTCCCATGGCCGCGCGCGATCCGGGTCAGCCGACTATTCCGGTGGATCAGGCGGTGTTCTCCGACGGCCTCGCGGCCATATCGGTGTTCGTCGAACCGGTCGAGAACAACACGCGCAAGGAAGGCGCGGGAAGCAGCGGCGCCACGCACGTGCTCGTCAAGCGTCGCGGCGACTTCTGGATTACTCTGCTTGGTGAAGTGCCCCAGACCACATTACAGCAATTTGCGTCTGCCATAGAATACAAAGCTCCCAAGTAATCCTCCGAATCCTGAATCCCTCGGCTTGCTACGATATGACGACTTTCTCGGTGCGCAAATTCCTCGCGGCCGCGGTGGTAGCGGCGTGTTTGCCGCTCGTGCCGCATATGGCGTCGGCGGCTCCTGCCGCCAATCTGCCCGACTTCACTGATCTGGTCGACAAGGTCGGCCCGGCGGTCGTCAACATTCGCACGACTACACGCGTGTCGAACAGCGGTGCTCGCGGCGGGCTGCCGCCGGGCATGGACGACGGCGACATGTCGGAGTTTTTCCGCCGCTTCTTCGGCATTCCGTTGCCGCAGTCGCCGCAATCGCCGGGTGCGCCCGGTACGCCGCGCGGCGGGGACAACGGCGGCAGTGGCGGCAGCCAGGACTCGCCGGATAACAGCGATGCCGAGCAGAACAGCGGCGTCGGCTCGGGCTTCATCCTGTCGGCGGACGGCTACGTGATGACCAACGCGCACGTCATCGACGACGCGGACACCATTTACGTCACGCTCACCGACAAGCGCGAATTCAAGGCGAAGCTGATCGGCGTGGACGATCGGACCGACGTTGCCGTCGTGAAGATCAGCGCCGCCAATCTGCCGACCATCACGATCGGCGACTCGAACAAGGTGCGCGTGGGCGAGTGGGTGGTGGCGATCGGCTCGCCATTTGGTCTCGAGAACACGGTGACGGCCGGCATCGTCAGCGCCAAGGGGCGCGATACGGGCGACTATCTGCCGTTCATCCAGACCGACGTGGCCGTCAATCCGGGCAATTCGGGCGGTCCGCTGATCAACATGCAGGGCGAGGTGATCGGCATCAACTCGCAGATCTACAGCCGCACCGGCGGTTTCATGGGCATTTCGTTCGCGATTCCGATCGACGAAGCGATGCGCGTGGCCGATCAGTTGAAAGCGTCGGGCAAGGTGGTGCGCGGCCGGATTGCGGTCGCGATCGGCGAAGTGACGAAGGACGTGGCCGACTCGCTCGGGCTGCCGAAGGCGCAGGGCGCGCTGGTCAGCAGCGTCGAACCGGGCGGCCCGGCGGATAAAGCCGGCGTGCAGCCGGGCGACATCATCCTGAAGTTCAACGGCCATTCGGTCGACACGGCAACGGACCTGCCGCGCATGGTCGGCGACACGAAGCCGGGCACCAAGTCGACGATCACGATCTGGCGCAAGGGCCAGACGCGCGATCTGCCGGTGACGATCGCCGAGATGCAGCCGGATAAGTCGGCCAAGGCGGATCAGAAGAAGCCACAGCCGCCGAAGCAGCGCGCCACCAACGCGCTGGGGCTGGCCGTCAGCGATATCCCTGCTGATCAGCTGAAGGCGCTGAAACTGCACAACGGCGTGCAGATCGACGCCGTGGACGGTCCCGCGGTGCGCGTCGGCCTGCAAAAGGGCGACATCGTTCTGCGGGTGGGCGATACGGACATCACCAGCGCGAAGCAGTTCGACGATGTGACCTCGCACCTCGATTCGCAGAAGATGGTCGCGCTGCTGGTTCGCCGCGGCGAGAACACGCAGTTCGTGCCGGTCCGCCCGCGCAGCGTCCAGAAATGACGAAGGCGGCGCCGCTCACGCTCTACGGGCGCGCGTGGTGCCACCTTTGCGACGACATGCGTGCCGCGCTCGAGCCCTTGCTGGCCGAATTCGGCGCGCAGGTCGAGGTGCTCGACGTCGACACCGATCCGTTGCTGGAAGCCCGTTACAACGAACTGGTGCCGGTTCTGGTCTGCGACGGCGTCGAACTGTGTCACTATCACCTCGACGAAGCGCGGGTTCGTGCCGCGCTCGCCACACGGGTTGCGGCGACACCTTGAGCTCGGCTCAAGGGTTCGAACACAGCGCCAACGCCGCGCCATTACACCCGGTTTCACGCTTCTCCTAAGCCGTCTTTTCCGCCCGAGCTTCGCAAGATGCGCCGGGCGATAGCCTTTTCGGCTAAAATAGATAGGTTTTTCACCTACTTACAAGGCGTGCTCCGCTATTGTCCGAGCGCGCCTTTTTTGCTTGATCGGCACTGAATGGATCATATTCGTAACTTCTCGATCATTGCGCACATCGACCATGGCAAGTCGACGCTCGCCGATCGCATCATCCAGATCTGCGGCGGCCTGTCCGACCGCGAGATGGAATCTCAAGTGCTCGATTCGATGGATCTCGAACGCGAGCGCGGCATCACGATCAAGGCACAAACCGCCGCACTGACGTACAAGGCCCGTGACGGGCAGATCTACAACCTGAACATGATCGACACGCCGGGCCACGTCGACTTCTCGTACGAAGTCAGCCGCTCGCTGTCCGCATGCGAAGGCGCGCTGCTGGTCGTCGACGCGAGCCAGGGCGTGGAAGCGCAAACCGTCGCCAACTGCTACACGGCGATCGAACTCGGCGTCGACGTGATTCCGGTGCTCAACAAGATCGATCTGCCGGCGGCGAACCCTGAAAACGCCATCGCCGAAATCGAGGACGTGATCGGCATCGACGCGACCGACGCCACGCATTGCAGCGCGAAGACCGGCCTCGGCGTCGAAGACGTGCTCGAGGCGCTGATCGCCAAAGTGCCGCCGCCCAAGGGCGATCCGGAAGCGCCGTTGCAGGCGCTGATCATCGACTCGTGGTTCGACAACTACGTCGGCGTCGTGATGCTGGTGCGTATCGTCAACGGCACGCTGAGTCCCAAGGACAAGATCCGCATGATGGCGACCGGCGCGCAGTATCCGGTCGAGCACGTCGGCGTGTTCACGCCGAAGTCGAAGAACCTCGAATCGCTGTCGGCCGGGCAGGTGGGTTTCATCATCGCCGGCATCAAGGAGTTGGCTGCGGCGAAGGTGGGCGACACCGTTACGCTGGTGAACCGTCCGGCACACGAGCCGCTGCCCGGCTTCAAGGAAGTGAAGCCGCAGGTGTTCGCCGGTCTCTATCCGGTCGAAGCAAACCAGTACGACGCGCTGCGCGATTCGCTGGAAAAACTGAAGCTGAACGACGCCTCGCTGATGTACGAGCCGGAAGTGTCGCAGGCGCTCGGCTTCGGTTTCCGCTGCGGCTTCCTCGGTCTGCTGCACATGGAGATCGTGCAGGAACGTCTCGAGCGCGAGTTCGACATGGACCTGATCACCACGGCGCCGACCGTGGTGTACGAAGTCCTGCAGCGCGACGGCACGACCATCATGGTCGAGAATCCGGCCAAGATGCCGGAACCGTCGAAGATCGAAGAAGTGCGCGAGCCGATCGTCACCGTGAATCTGTACATGCCGCAAGACTACGTCGGCTCGGTGATCACGCTGTGCACGCAAAAGCGCGGCACGCAGATCAACATGCAGTATCACGGCCGTCAGGTGCAGTTGACCTATGAAATCCCGATGGGCGAAGTCGTGCTCGATTTCTTCGATCGTCTGAAGTCGATCTCGCGCGGGTACGCGTCGATGGATTACGAGTTCAAGGAATATCGCGCGGCAGACGTCGTGAAGGTCGACATGCTGATCAACGGCGACAAGGTCGACGCGCTGTCGGTCATCGTGCACCGTTCACAAAGCCAGTATCGCGGCCGCGAAGTGGCGTCGAAAATGCGTGAACTGATTCCGCGTCAAATGTACGACGTCGCGATTCAGGCCACCATCGGCGCGAACATTATCGCGCGCGAGAACATTAAAGCGTTGCGTAAGAACGTGCTGGCAAAATGCTACGGCGGCGACATTTCACGTAAGAAGAAGCTGCTGGAAAAGCAAAAGGCAGGCAAGAAGCGAATGAAGCAGGTGGGATCGGTCGAGATCCCGCAAGAGGCTTTCCTCGCGATCCTGCGTGTCGAAGACAAATAAGACGAACAACGGAACCCTATGAATTTTGCGCTGATTCTTTTTGTGCTCGTCATTTTGACGGGCGTCGCATGGGTCGCAGACAAACTGGTTTTCATGCCGCAACGGCGCCGCGCGGCAGAAGCCGCGGTCGCCGAGTTCGACCGTCAGCAGGCACGCATCGGCGAGCGTTTCGCCGACGAAAACGCGGCGCAAACGCGCGCGCGTCTGCGTGACGACAAGCTGCGCCAACCGTGGTGGCTCGAATATTCGGCGAGCTTTTTCCCGGTGATTCTGGTGGTGTTCGTGGTGCGCTCGTTCGTGGTCGAGCCGTTCAAGATTCCTTCGGGTTCGATGGTGCCGACGCTGCTGGTGGGCGATTTCATCCTCGTGAACAAGTTCGACTACGGCATCCGTTTGCCGATCACCAACACGAAGATCACCGAAGGCCGTCCGCTCCAACGCGGCGACGTAGTGGTGTTCCGCTACCCGAAAGACGAATCGGTCGATTACATCAAGCGCGTGATCGGCCTGCCGGGCGACACGGTCGCGTATCAGGACAAGCAGCTCACGATCAACGGCAAGCCTGTGCCGGAAACGCCGCTGCCCGATTACCTCGATGACGAACGCATGGGCTACGCGAAGCAGTTCGAAGAAGATCTCGACGGCCGCAAGAACGCGATTCTGAACAATTCGGCCGTGCCGCCGTTCATCGTCGGCGCCGAAGATTATCCGTATCGCGACAACTGCACGTACAACGCACGCGGCGTGATCTGCAAGGTGCCGCCGGGCAACTACTTCATGATGGGCGACAACCGCGACAACAGCGCGGACAGCCGTTACTGGGGTTTTGCGCCGGACAAGAATATCGTCGGCCGCGCGTTTTTTATCTGGATGAACTTCAGCAATCTGAAACGCATCGGCTCATTCAACTGAGTTCGTGTGCGTCGATTGCACGACACGCCGCGCGGTGGGCCCGCAGTTGACCTTCACCAGGTCACCTGAGCCGCGGCGTGTTATCACGCTACTTTAAGATCCCGCGGTAACGTCGCTTCACCACGCTTTTTCCGCTGGCCGTCCCGCGTTTTCGCCGGGTCTGGCGCCCGCGTTATACTCTGCCCATGCCCCTATCTCCGTTGGAAAGCCGTCTGCGCTACGAATTTCGCAATGCGGAATTGTTGCGCCAGGCTTTAACGCACCGCAGTCACAGTTCCACGCATAACGAACGGCTCGAGTTTCTTGGCGATTCCGTTCTAAATTGCGCGGTGGCTGCGCTTTTGTTCCAACGTTTCAGCAAACTGGACGAAGGCGACCTGTCGCGCGTCCGCGCCAATCTGGTCAAACAGCAGTCGCTTTACGAAATCGCTCAGGCCCTGAATATTTCCGAAGGCTTGCGGCTGGGGGAAGGCGAGTTGCGCAGCGGCGGCTTCCGGCGGCCCTCGATCCTCGCTGACACGCTCGAAGCGGTGCTGGGCGCAGTGTTCCTCGACGGCGGCTTCGAGGCCGCCCAGACGGTCATCAAGCGTCTTTACGTGCCCATTCTGGACCATATCGACCCGCGCACGCTCGGCAAGGACGCCAAGACGCTGCTGCAGGAGTATCTGCAGGGTCACAAGATCGCGCTGCCGACCTACACGGTCGTCGCCACGCATGGCGCAGCGCACAATCAGCAATTCGAAGTCGAATGCACGGTGCCGAAACTGGACGTGAAAGTCTCCGGTTCCGGCGCGAGCCGTCGCGCGGCGGAGCAGGCGGCGGCCAAGAAGGCACTCGACGAAGTGATGGCCGCGGCGCCTGCCGTGGTCGCCAAGCCCAAGCGCTCGAAAGGCGCTCGCGCGGCGAAGAATGCCGAGCCGGAGATCGTCCCCGGCGTGACCGGCGTGCAGGCCGCGCTGGATTTGCGCAGCCCGGATCGCAAGAACGAGCGCGGAGCGGGGCGTGGTGAGAGCCGCGCGACCGCCGCCGCGGAACCGGCAGCCGAACGCCCCACGCCGGCAGCCACCGCCGCGCCGCTGGCGGTGATTCGCGCCGCGCACGTGGAGTACAGCGGACAGGACAAGACCGAGCGCGCCGAGAAGGCAGAGAAGACGGCCGCTCACACGGGCGACAAGTCCGTTGACAAAGCCGCAGCGGAAAAAGCCGCCGAAAAGCTCGACACCAAGGCCGCGGATGCAAAACCCGCCGAAGCTAAGCCTGCCGAAGCCAAAACGGAAGCCGCCGCGGTCCGCAGCGTCGACAAACACCGCAGCCGCGAAGCCACACCCGGTCCCGCCGTGCCCGCGCCGAGCGCAGCAGCGGCACCAACCGAACACGAACCCGGCGTAGCCGACGCGGTGCAAACGCGCGTCGCCGACGCGGGCCATTGATTGCCATCGGCGCGCCATTCCCGCGCGTCGATCTGAAACTTGCCGTAGCCCGAATATGAACGCTCCCACTCCCACTGGTTTTCGCTGCGGCATGGTCGCGATCGTCGGCCGCCCTAACGTCGGCAAATCCACGCTGATGAACGCGCTGGTCGGCCAGAAAGTCAGTATCACGTCGCGCAAGGCGCAGACCACGCGCCATCGCATCACGGGCATTCACACGCTCGAAGACGCGCAATACATTTTCGTCGATACACCGGGTTTTCAGACCAAGCACAGCGGCGCGCTGAACCGCTCGCTGAACCGCGCGGTCACGTCCACGCTGACTTCGGTCGATGCGATCCTGTTCGTGATCGAAGCCGGCCGTTTCGGCCCGGACGATCAGAAGGTGCTCGACCTGATTCCGCCGTCGGTGCCCACGCTGCTGATCGCGAACAAGCTCGATCGCGTGTCGGATAAGGATTCGCTGTTCCCGTTCATGCAGCAGGTCAGCGGCTTGCACAAGTTCGCCGAGATCGTGCCGCTGTCGGCGAAAAATCCCGACGACATCAAGCGTCTGATGGCGACCGTCAAGCCGTTCCTGCCGGAAGGCGCGCCGATCTACGGCGAAGACGACCTGACCGATCGCAGCGAGCGCTTCCTCGCCGCGGAAATCCTGCGCGAGAAAGTGTTCCGCTGGACCGGCGACGAATTGCCGTACACGAGCACCGTGCTGATCGAAAAGTTCGAAACCGAAGGGCGCCTGCGCCGGATTTTCGCAACCATCATGGTCGACCGCGACACGCACAAGGCGATGATCATCGGCCAGAAGGGCGCCAAGCTGAAGCAGATCAGCACCGAAGCGCGCCTCGACATGGAAAAGCTGTTCGACGGTCCGGTGTATCTGGAAACCTTCATCAAGGTGAAGAGCGGCTGGGCCGACAACGAAGCCGGACTCCGTGCGTATGGGTACGAATGACGCGTGGATGACGCTGAATTCCGACGCTGACCCGGACGATTCGGAGCCGGCCGCGCCGGCGCGCGAGCCGTCCAAACCCGCGCGTAGCACCAGAAAATCCTCGACTAAAAGCGCCCAGGGCGCCGAAGGCGAACCACGCAAAGCGCCAACTCGCCGCACGCCGCGCACCTCCGCGTCCGACTACCGGATCGCGGAGCAGCCCGCCTTCGTTCTCCATAGCTATCCGTATCGCGAGACCAGTCTGATCATCGACGTGCTCTCGCGCGATCACGGCCGTCTCGCGCTCGTCGCGAAGGGCGCGAAGCGTCCGCACTCCGCGCTGCGCGGCGTGTTGCAGACGTTTCAGCCGCTCGCGCTGTCGTGGTCGGGCAAATCCGAAGTGCGCACGCTGACCGGCGCCGAATGGGTCGGCGGCATGTTGCCGCTGGCCGGCGACGCGCTGCTGTGCGGCTTCTACGTCAACGAACTGCTGGTCAAGTTCTGCGCGCGCGAAGATCCGCATCCGCAACTGTTCCATCACTACGTCGTCACGATGACGCGTCTCGCGCACGACGAGCCGCCCGTGCAGGTGCTGCGTTCGTTCGAGCGTGTGCTGCTGCGCGAAACCGGTTACGCGATGGCGCTGGACCGCACCGTCGCGCGCAAAGCGGTGCTGGCCGAAGGCCGCTACGTGTTCGACCCGGAGCGCGGCGTACGCGAAGCCTCCGACGATCTGCCCGCGCAATGGCCGATAGTCGCGGGGCAAACCTTGCTCGACATGGAACAGGACGATTACCATCGAGCGCAGACCGTGGCGCAAAGCAAAACGCTAATGCGCTTTCTGCTCAATACTTACCTTGGCGGCACGCCGCTCGCGACGCGCCAGATCCTGATCGACTTGCAGAACTTATGAGCTTCTTTCTTACGTCGCCGAATGTGATTGACCTGGGCGTGAACATCGATCACGTCGCCACGCTGCGCAACGCGCGCGGCACGTCCTATCCCGATCCTATCCGCGCCGCGCTGATGGCCGAAGAGGCCGGCGCCGACGTCATCACGCTGCATCTGCGTGAAGATCGCCGTCATATCGTCGACGCCGACGTGCGCAAGCTGCGCCCGCTTCTGAAGACGCGCATGAATCTCGAGTGCGCGGTCACGCAGGAGATGCTCGACATCGCCTGCGAAGTGCAGCCGCACGACGTATGCCTCGTGCCGGAGAAACGTCAGGAATTGACGACCGAAGGCGGACTCGATGTCGCCGGCCAGTTCGAAGCCGTGCGCGCCGCGTGCAAACAGCTTGCCGACGCGAACTCGCGCGTGTCGCTCTTCATCGATCCGGATGAAACGCAGATTCGCGCCGCGCACGAAGCCGGCGCGCCGGTGATCGAACTGCACACCGGCCGTTACGCCGAAGCCCACGATCCCGCCGAACAGCAGCGCGAATTCGAGCGCGTGGTGAGCGCCGTCGAATTCGGCGCGACACTCGGCATCAAGGTCAATGCGGGCCACGGCCTGCACTACACGAACGTCCAGCAGATTGCGGCGATCGAGGGTATCGACGAACTGAATATCGGCCACGCGATCGTCGCGCATGCGATCTTCGCCGGTTGGGACAACGCAGTGCGCGAGATGAAGGCGATCATGGTCGCCGCGCGTCTCGGCGCGCGCGCGTAACCCGGCGGCGTCGCCCATGGCGATCTACGGCATCGGTACGGACATCGTTCAGGTCAGCCGCGTGGCGGCGGTCATGACGCGCACCAACGGCCGCTTCGCCGAAAAGGTGCTCGGCCCGGACGAACTGCGCGTCTATCACGCACGTCACGCGCGGTCGGCGGCGCGCGGGCTGGCGTTTCTCGCCACGCGGTTCTCGGCGAAAGAAGCGTTCTCGAAAGCGATCGGCCTCGGCATGCACTGGCCGATGACCTGGCGCGCGCTGCAAACGCTCAACAAGCCGAGCGGCGAGCCCATGGTGGTCGCGTCCGGTGAGCTCGCCGAATGGCTCGACGCCCGTGGCATTACAGCGCGCGTCACGATCAGCGACGAGCGCGATTACGCGGTGTCGTTCGTGATCGCGGAAACAGCGCAGGCGGGTACGCCCGACGACGTCGCCGAATAGAAAATACCTTGAACGCGGCGCAGGCCGGCCGCGTCTCTCCTTGCTCCAGGCTTTTTTCCAGCGGAAATCGATGAAAACCATTCCCGGACCGGTGATGCTCGACGTGGTCGGCAAAACGCTGAACGACGACGACAAGCGCCGCCTTGCCCATCCGATGACCGGCGGCGTAATCCTGTTCGCGCGCCACTACGAGAGCCGCGCGCAACTCATCGCACTGACCGATTCGATCCGCGAGATTCGCGAGGATCTGTTGATCGCCGTCGACCACGAAGGTGGGCGCGTGCAGCGCTTTCGCACGGACGGTTTCACCGTGCTGCCGGCGATGGGCAAGCTCGGCACCTTATGGGACAGCGACGTGCTGCACGCCACCAAGGTGACGACGGCCGTCGGCTATATCCTCGCGGCGGAGTTGCGCGCGTGCGGCATCGACATGAGCTTCACGCCGGTGCTCGATCTGAACTACGGTCAATCGCAGGTGATCGGCGACCGCTCGTTCCACCGCGATCCGCGCGTGGTGACCTTGCTCGCCAAGAGCCTCAACCACGGACTCGCGCTGGCCGGCATGAGCAATTGCGGCAAGCATTTCCCGGGTCATGGTTTCGCGCACGCGGATTCGCATGTCGCCATGCCGGTCGACGACCGTTCGCTCGAGGAGATTCTGCGCGACGACGTGGCGCCGTACGACTGGCTCGGCTTGTCGTTGGGATCGGTGATTCCCGCGCATGTGATTTATCCGCAGGTCGATTCGAAGCCGGCGGGTTTCTCGCGCGTCTGGCTGCAGGAGATTCTGCGCAACAAGCTGCGCTTCGAAGGCGCGATTTTCAGCGACGATCTTTCGATGGAAGCCGCGCGCCAGGGCGGCACGCTCACCGAAGGCGCGACCGCCGCGCTGCAAGCCGGTTGCGACATGGTGCTGATCTGCAATCAGCCGGACGAAGCGGAAAAGGTGCTGGATGCGTTGCGCTTCACGCCGTCGAAGGAATCGCAGCGGCGGCTCAAGCGCATGCGGCCGCGCGGCAAAGCGTTGAAGTGGAGCAGGCTGGTCGCCGATCCGCAGTATCTGCAAGCGCAGGCGCTGCTGCGTAGTGCGTTTGCATAAGCCGCCGAACAGTCGGCAAGCAAGCAAAAAAACGGCGCCTTCAAAATGAAGGCGCCGTTTTTTTTGACCTAGCCTAGCAGCAGCCTCAATTCAACCGCATACGTTGCAGCTTGTTGTACAAAGTCTTCGGACTGATGCCCAGCAGCGACGCCGCCCGGTGACGTGTACCGCCGACTGCATCGAGCGTGGCGCGAATCAGCATTTCCTCGACGTCCGCGAGCGGTGTGCCCACGGTCACTTGCACGCGGCTGCCGTTCAGATCGCGGCCGTTCGCCGAGCCCGCTTCGTCGGCGCGCAGCGATTCCAGCACGTCGCCGGACGCGTGATACGCGCGCCGCACGCGATCCTGCAATTCGCGCACATTGCCCGGCCATTCATAGGCGAGACACTCGCGCAGGAAGTTCGGCGCGACCTGCTTGGCGGTCTCCGCCGTGCCGCGCGTCATCCCTTCGTGATTCAACTCGTCGACCACCGCTTGGGCGATCAGCGCCGGATCTTCGCCGCGCTCGCGCAGCGGCGGCAGCGTCACGGCGGCCGCTTCGAGGCGCAGCGCCAGATCTTCGTGCAGGCTGCCGTCGGCCACCGCGGCGCGTGGCACCTTTCGTGTCGAGGCGATCAGCCGGAAGTCCGTCACCACCTGATTCGTGCCGCCGACGCGCATGAAGGTCTGCGAATCGAGCGCACGCAACAGTGCTTCCTGCTGGGCGCGCGGCAACTCGGCGATTTCGTCGATGAACAGCGTGCCGCCGCTCGCCTGCTCGAACAGGCCCGGTTCGCGCTGCTCGGCGCCGTTGAACGCACCGCGTTCGTGACCGAACAGGAGGCTGTCGAGCGAGCGTTGCGCGGCCGCGCTGTTTGCGCTGCGGCAGTCGAACGTGATGAACGGACCTTTACGGCGCCGGCTCATGTCGTGCATCGTGCGCGCCGCGATCTGCTTGCCGGTGCCGGTTTCGCCGGAAATCAGCACGGCGGCTTCAGTCGGCGCGATATGTTCGATCGTGTCGTAGACGTGCTGGATCGCGCCGCTGCGGCCGAGCATCGAGCCGAAACGGCCGAGTTGACGCAGCGACGCGCGCAGCGTCTGCACTTCTTCGGTCAGTTCGTATGGCCGCGGGATGCGCGCGAGCAGGCTGCGCAAACGCGGAATGTTGACCGGCTTGAGCAGGTAGTCCCAGATGCCGTGTCGCAACCCTTCGATCGCGCTTTCCACCGTCGCATTGCCGGTCATCACGATCACGGGCAAGGCGCCGCCGGGCGGATGCGCGGGCAGATGTTGCAACAGGTCGAGTCCGCTGCCGTCCGGCAGGTTCAGGTCGACCAGCACGACGTCGGGAATGAAGCGTGTCAGGGCGGCCCGGGCCTCCGCGATCGTGGTCGCCGTGTCGACGGAGAAGCCGTCGGCGGCAAGGATGGCGGACAGGCCTGACAGGCTATTGGGATCGTCTTCAACAATCAGGGCGTGTGGCATGGCGAGCGCAATTTTTAGATGGATGGAATACCCGACGCGCTGCGCCGATACGTTGGCGCGCGGCACGGGCGCGATGCTGGCCGGTACTGTCGGTCGAATTCTGAGTCGAATCTAGCGCCGCGCGCGCAACCTTGACTTGCGCGGCGCATGAACGGCCGCGGTTGACGCAGGCAGGTCGTCCGGCGCGCACACCAAGCACGGCACCGGGCAGAAAGGCGGCGGTTCGACTCAAGTCGTTCAGGTCCTTTGCGTTATTAATTTGGGTGCTCGTCCTGACGTTTTGTAAGCGTCGACGGGCGCCTGTATTTCCTTCACTCGGGCTGTCAGAAATCCCGGTTGCTGTCGAAGAAACGGCGTACTTCGAGTTCCGCTTGTTCGCGCGTTTTGCCGTAACGTTCCTGGATCAGGCCGGCGAGCTTATCAGCGCGGCCTTCGGCCTTGGCCAACTCGTCGTCCGTCAGTTCACCCCATGCCGTCTTGGCCTTGCCTATCATCTGCTTCCACTTGCCTTCAGCGATGTCGTTATTCATGTCGCACCTCCGGAGTTGAAGAAAATAAAGCCGTACTGGCCTGTATCCAGAGAGAAGCATGGACTGTGCCACGACAATTTATTTAAACTTATCAATGCTCTGTTGAGCGGCATGCGGGAAATTTGAGGTCGCGGTATGGCAATTTCGAGAAGCACGCCGGTAAAGTTTTCCTCAACCATACACGGCGGCGCAAAAAAGAAAAAGCGCCCAAATTGGGCGCTTTTTTTGCCATTTTTTTCGCAGCGCCCGGGTTGGGGCGCTGGATTCAGGCGAGCAGGGCGCTTAAGCGCGGCTGCGGTACTCGTGCGTACGCGTGTCGATTTCGATCTTGTCGCCGATGCTGCAGAAGAGCGGCACTTGCAGTTCGAAACCGGTGTTCAGCTTGGCGTTCTTCAACACCTTGCCCGACGACGTGTCGCCCTTGACTGCCGGTTCCGTGTAGATGATCTCGCGGACCAGCGTGGTCGGCAGTTCGACCGAGATGGCTTTCTCGTTGTAGAACACGACTTCGCAAGCCATGCCGTCTTCGAGGTAATGAAGAGCGTCGCCCATCATTTCGCCTTCGACTTCGAACTGGTTGTAGTCGGCGTCCATGAACACGTACATCGGGTCAGCGAAGTACGAGTACGTGACTTCCTTGCGTTCCAGTACGACGACGTCGAACTTGTCGTCGGCCTTGTACACGCTTTCCATGCCTGCGCCGGTCAGCAGGTTCTTGAACTTCATCTTGACGACTGCGGAGTTGCGGCCCGATTTGTTGTATTCGGCCTTTTGCACAACCATTGCGTCTGCGCCGATCATCACGACGTTGCCGGTGCGGAGTTCCTGTGCGGTCTTCATAAAACTGTCCTGTACGAAATTAGTAGCTTCAACTTGTGCTCAACGGCATACGGCGCAAGCGGCTTCGGCGCTTCGCTCACCGCGCGCCGCGCCGCCGGAGCGGCTCGGCGGGTCGCGAGCGAGTCAAGCGTGGCCGGCTTGCCGCGGGGAGCGGCGGGAGCGCCGCAAACTCGCGGTCTCAGCCATTCCCAGCAATCCGTTACCTGCTTTTTACCCTGTGCGGGCGTGTACACGAGTGGCGCCGATCCGCAGCATACGTCCCTTTTTGACATTTCCACCTATCGCGCTTTGATGTGGGGGAAGGTCTCGCATCTTTCGATGCCGGGTTGGCGGGCCGCTCAAGCGAGTTGGCCGGATTCCGCCGCTGCGATCGGGCCGCGCTTGCGTCGTCGGCCGTTGGATAACCGCTTATTTTAACTGAGTTTTTGCGAACAAGGCCAGATTTCCGGCGAGGTCGCCCACTTGAGCCAGTTCACCGGCCCACTCGGCTGCGCGTTGCTTGAGCGCCGGCAAGTGACGTTGGAATTCCGCCCAGTCTGGCCGGCCTGTCCCGTTCCAGGCGTGCCACAAGCGCGCAAGGGCGTCGCGTGCGTCGGCGGGCAGGGTGCGCGCGTAGTGCGCGAGCGCGGCGTCGAGCTTCGGCAGATGGGCGTCGTCGGCTTGCGGGTAGATGTGCCAGACGAACGGTTTGGCGGCCCATTGGGCGCGCACGAACGAATCCTCGCCGCGCACGAAATTGATGTCGCTCGCCCACAGCAGCGCGTCGTAGCCGGGCTGGTCGGTAAAGGCGAGGGCGTGCGCGCTGAGGTTTCCGCGCACCGCGTGCGAGCCGGCGGCGAACGCGGGCAGGTCGCAAAAGCGCGCCACCGCGCCTGAAATGCGGCCTTCGGGCACCAGCAGCACGACCGGCTCCGCGCTGTCGCGCCATTGTTCGAGCAGGCTGTCGACGGCGGGGTTTTCGTAGGCGAACAGCGAGACGACGGTTGCCGTGGCGGGTGGCGGCGCGTAGCCGGTGGTTTGTTGCCACCATGCTTCGTGCGCGGTGGGCGATGCTTCAAAAGCCGCGCGCGTGCCGTCGAGATGCCGTTCCTTCAGCACGCCGCCGGTGCCGGGGCCGAGTCCAGGGAAAAAGAACGTCTTGGTCAGCGGATAGCGCGGATGAGGCGAGGGCCGCAGATGAAAATCCGCGACCCAATCCTCGGCGCTCAGATATTCGAGGTTGAACCACACCGGCGTGCGTTCGCGCGCCGCCATAGCGGCGACGTAGATGTGCGGCAGTTCGCAGCCGAACGCCTCGATCACGACGTCGGCGACTTCGAGCGTATCGCCCGCATGGGCCGGCTCGTGCCAGTGTTCGACGACGATGCCGCCCACCGTCTGGCGAGCGTGCTCCAGCGTCAGCGACGGGCACAGCTTCTGGAACGCATGCAGGTCGTCGACGAACACGCGCACCTGCCACCCGTGTTCGCTCGCGAGCTGGCGCGCGAGCCGCCAGCACACGCCGATGTCGCCGAAATTGTCGATCACCGCGCAGAAGATATCGCAGGCGATCGCCGTGGGCGCGTCAGCGGCTTGCTCGGAATGGGGCGTAGCGGAAGACATGATGGCCTGGGTCGCGGATTCGAACAGATGGAAGGAGCGGGGCGGTGCGAGTGGCGCCTCGGCGCCGCGCTGCGTTGCGCGCCGATCCACTGCTGCCGACGCGTCACCCGATTCAAGGCAACAGCGTTCGGACGCACGCGGAATGTTCTAAACTGGCGATTCTAAAGCACTCGTTCACGATTGCGCGCGCGTGGCGTATTCCGGTTCGCCTAGGCGCGCGGCACGCAGAACAAGGCTTCGCGAGACCGTCCCACCCAACCGATTCTGCATGACCGAACCCGAAGCAACCGACGCTTTCGAGCCGAAAAAAGTGCTCGCCCAACTGCCGCATCTGCCCGGCGTGTATCGCTATTACGATACGCACGGCGCGGTGCTTTACGTCGGCAAGGCGCGCGATCTGAAGAAGCGCGTCTCGAGCTACTTCACCAAGACGCTGCTGTCGCCGCGCATCGCGATGATGGTGACGCGCATTGTGCGTATCGAAACGACCGTCACGCGTTCCGAGGCCGAAGCGCTGCTGCTCGAAAACAATCTGATCAAGGCGCTCGCGCCGCGCTACAACATTCTGTTTCGCGACGACAAGTCGTATCCCTACCTCAAGCTGACCGGACACAAGTTTCCGCGCATGGCGTACTACCGTGGCGCGGTGGATCGCAAGAATCAGTACTTCGGTCCGTTTCCGAGTGCGTGGGCGGTGCGCGAGAGTATCCAGATCCTGCAGCGCGTGTTCCAGTTGCGCACCTGCGAAGACTCCGTGTTCAACAACCGCACGCGGCCTTGTCTGTTGCATCAGATCGGCCGCTGCACGGCGCCGTGCGTCGCGGCGATCACTGAAGAGGATTACGCGCGCGACGTTGCCAACGCATCGCGCTTTCTGCTCGGCCGTCAGGGCGAGGTGATGAAGGAGCTGGAGCAGAAGATGCACGCGTTCGCGAGCGAGCTGAAGTTCGAGCAGGCCGCGGCAGTGCGTAACCAGATGAGCTCGCTGTCGACGGTGCTGCATCAGCAGGCGATCGAAGTGGGCAGCGACAGCGACGTCGATATTCTCGCGGTGGTCGCGCTGGGCGGCCGCGTGTGCGTGAATCTGGCGATGGTGCGCGGCGGCCGGCATCTGGGCGACAAGGCGTATTTCCCGGCGCATGTCGAAAGCGCGTTGACAGCCGACGAGGGCGGACTGGACGACGACGCGGCGTTGGCCGGTGCCGCTAGCGCTTCCGTCCCGCTCGCGGAAGAAGACGTGAATGGTGAAACGGAGCCGGCCGATGCCGCCGATGCGCTCGCAATCGCGCAAGAGATGCCATCGGAAGACGAAGAGGACGACGCGTCCGATGAAGCCGACGACGTACCCGAAGAAGCCGATTCCGAGCCCGCGAAACCGCGCAAGGGCCGCGCAACCGGCGGGATCGAAGCCGAAGTCCTCGAAGCGTTCATCGCGCAGCACTACTTGGGCAACCGGGTGCCGCCGGTGCTGGTTGTCAGCCACGCACCCGCCAACCGCGAACTGGTCGACGTGCTGATCGAGCAGGCCGGCCACAAGGTCACCGTGCTGCGCCAGCCGCAAGGCCAACGGCGCGCCTGGCTCGCGATGGCCGAGCAGAATGCGCGGCTCGCGCTCGCGCGCCTGCTCTCGGAGCAGGGCTCGCAGCAGGCCCGCACGCGCGCGCTCACCGACACGCTCGGCATGGAGTGCGACGATCTCGCGCATCTGCGCATCGAATGCTTCGACATCAGCCATACGATGGGCGAGGCGACCCAGGCGTCGTGCGTGGTGTATCACCATCACAAGATGCAGTCGTCGGAATACCGACGCTACAACATCACCGGCATTACGCCCGGCGACGATTACGCCGCGATGCGCCAGGTGCTCACGCGCCGCTACGAGAAGATGGTCGAGCAAGCCGCCGCGAATGCCGCTGACGAAGCCGCCGAGTTGCAAAACGACGCGGCCGCCGATCCGTCGCTCACGCCGGACGCCGCGGAGCCGGTCGCGGCCGGCGGCATCCTGCCGACTATCGTGCTGATCGACGGCGGCAAGGGCCAGGTCGAAATCGCGCGCCAGGTGTTCACGGAACTGGGTCTCGATACCGGCATGCTGGTCGGTGTCGCGAAGGGCGAGGGGCGCAAGGTCGGCCTCGAAACCCTGATTTTCGCCGACGGCCGCGCGGCGCTCGAACTCGGCAAGGAAAGCGCGGCACTCATGCTGGTCGCGCAGATCCGCGACGAAGCGCACCGCTTCGCCATCACCGGCATGCGCGCGAAGCGCAGCAAGACGCGCCAGACCTCGCGGCTCGAAGAACTCGAAGGCGTGGGCGCGAAGCGGCGCCAACGGCTGCTCGCGCGTTTTGGTGGACTGCGCGGCGTGGTCGCCGCCAGTGTCGAGGATCTGGCGAGCGTCGAAGGCATTTCGCAGGCGCTCGCGGAGCAGATTTACCGGCAATTGCACTGATCGCGGCGGCTTCGGCTGCCCGCTCAGCCACCGTCGAGCGCCGCCGCCGCGGCGCGCGCGGCCAGCCCGGCGCGCCGCTTTGCCGCCGCTTTGCTTGTGGCAGGCCTTATGACACGGCACAATTGCATCTCCCTTGCCAGACGCTGCGCCTGCCCATGCCGTTTAATTTCCCGATTTTCCTGACCTGGCTGCGGATCGTCCTGATCCCGCTCGTCGTCGGTGTGTTCTATTTGCCCGACATGATGATGAGCCCCGCCCACCGCAATCTGGCGGCCGCGACGATCTTCATTCTGGCGGCGCTGACCGACTGGTTCGACGGCTATCTGGCGCGCAAGTGGAATCAGACCTCGGCATTCGGCGCGTTCCTCGATCCGGTCGCCGACAAGCTGATGGTGACCGCCGCGTTGCTCGTGCTCGTGCAACTCGCGCGAATCGATTCGGCGATTGCGCTGGTGATCGTGGGGCGCGAGATCGCGATCTCGGCGCTGCGCGAATGGATGGCGCAGATCGGTGCGTCGAAGAGCGTCGCGGTGAATTCGCTCGGCAAGTTCAAGACCGTTTGCCAGATGGTGGCGATTCCCATGCTTCTGTTCTACGGCCCGCTGTCGTTCGGCGGCGGCGTGGTGGTCGATACGCGCGTGTGGGGCCTGTGGCTCATCTATCTGGCCGCGTTCCTGACGATCTGGTCGATGCTCTACTACATGAAGCTCGCGTGGCCGCAGATTCGCGAGCGGGGCGGCGTGGTCTGAGTTTCCGCAGTCGTGGAGGACACCCGCAGCGTGTCCGAACTTCGCTGCCGCATGAGTGAAATCTGTTCAGTAAAAGAGATTCGCAAAAGGGGTTGACACGTTTCAGTCGTTTCTCCATAATCTCGTTTCTCCGATGCACGCAGTTCGAAACATCGGTGGCAGTAAGAGAGTAGTTGCAGTAACAAGGCAGAACGTAGTAAGGCAAAAGCAGCACAATGCGGGAGTAGCTCAGTTGGTAGAGCGCAACCTTGCCAAGGTTGAGGTCGCGAGTTCGAGCCTCGTCTCCCGCTCCAAATTTTCGAAGCAACGTATTGTTTGGCGAAGCGTAGTTTGGCAAATGCGACGCAGGGCGTTGTGAAGCAGTTCAATGCGGGAGTAGCTCAGTTGGTAGAGCGCAACCTTGCCAAGGTTGAGGTCGCGAGTTCGAGCCTCGTCTCCCGCTCCATACATAAGGGGAAGCAACGCTTCCCTTTTTGTTTGGTGGCCCGGTCCTTCCGGTTGTCCGCTAAACAAAATCTGCGAATCTGTTGCTAGGTTCCAGTCCGCTTGCGGCGCGATAGCAAAGCGGTTATGCAGCGGCCTGCAAAGCCGTTTAGGCCGGTTCGACTCCGGCTCGCGCCTCCAGTAGTTGATGTAAAGAAAAGCCCCGACTTGTCGGGGCTTTTCTTTTTCCGGCGTCGGTTTCTTCGGCGGGGGGTTGATGCAGATACTGGCGCGGCAGGAGTTCTCATTGCTAGTCGAAGTGCCGGCGGGCATATTCCAGACGATCAAGGTCGAAGCGGCAGGCGACTGGGGTAGCTCGTTCAAGAAAGCGTCGAACAAGCCCCTCGCATGCGAATACTCAGCCACAGATTTTTTCCGCACAATAGAGCTCCATCGTTGGGGCTTTATCTTTTCTATATCTAACTGTTCGTCGCGTTTACGGTCCGTACGGCCTGGCGAGAGGCTGTGAACCGGCGCGCCTGCTTTGCGTCATTGCTTGTCCACACCGAGGCTGCATGTACCTACAACTCACCGGCACCCATGTTCGCCTGCTCGGCTCGATGCATCTGTTTCCGGCGACGAGCCGAAGAACGCCGCCGTGGATCGCCGAAGCGTATGACTGGGCCGAAGCGCTCGTCTTCGAGTCCGATCCGCCGACGATCCTGCCGTTTCTGAAAGCCGACCAACAAGGCGGCGCGGATCAACTGCAGCCCTTGCTATCCGCCGACGCATGGCGGCAACTTCACGCAGCATGGCCCGTTGAAGGGCCGCTGGCGCCGCTCGCCGATCTGCGTCCGTGGGCCGCGCTGATCGTCGCGCCGACGCTGTTCCAACAGGTCGTCGAAGGTGTCGAGCCGCGCATGCTGCGCTCGGCGATCACGCAGGCCAAGCCCTATCGTTATCTCGAGAGCGCGCAAGAGGTAGCGGCGGCGCTCGAATCGATTCCGCTCGATGCTGTCGGCGCGGCGCTCGGCCTGCTGATGGCCGATCTCGACGAACCGCAGCGCACGCTCGAGCGAATGCACGCGGCCTGGCTGGATGGCGACCTGCTCGCCGTGCACCAGATCGCCATCGAGTCGCCGATGTTCAATCTGCCGGGCATCCGGCACGCGATTCTCGACGCGCGCAATCGCGCATGGGCGGCGCGGCTGACCGAGTTCCTCGCGCGGCCGGAGCGCACGTTGGTGGTCGTCGGCGCGCTGCATCTGTGCGGCCCCGGCAATCTGATCGACTGTCTCGCGCGGCCCGTCGAACCGGTCTTCGCCGACCTATAGCGAACTCATCGCCGCGCGAGCGTGGCAGCCCGATGCGGCCTGCATCGGTTCGAATGCGGATCCGGCGCGCACGAAATCGGAGGGAACTCTCGCGCCGTGGTTTTGCCCCAACGTAAAGTACGCCGCTATACACTACCCGCCTGCCACTTCGGCCACGCCGGTCGCCCTAGGGAATACAACATGCATGTCCCACCGACGCCCAGTAACGAAAGCGCCCGTCTCGACACGCTGCGTGCGCTGCATATTCTCGATACGTTGCCGGAGGAGCGCTTCGATCGGCTGACCCGGCTCGCCAAGCGACTCTTCAGTGTGCCCATCGCGCTCGTGAGTCTGGTGGATGCGGACCGTCAATGGTTCAAGTCGTGCGTCGGCCTGACGGCGAGCGAGACCTCGCGCGACGTCTCGTTCTGCGCGCACGCGATTCTCGGCGACGAAATCCTGATGGTGCCCGACACGCTCGCGGACGAGCGGTTTCACGACAATCCGCTCGTCACCGACAACCCGAATATCCGCTTCTACGCCGGCTGTCCGCTGACGGTGCCCAACGGCAGCAAGCTCGGCACGCTCTGTCTGATCGACACCAAGCCGCGTGGCCTCGACGAAGAAGAGCGCGAACTGCTGCGCGATCTGGCGCGCATGGCCGAGCAGGAGTTGGCGGCGGTGCAGTTGGCGACGCTCGACGACCTGACGCTGCTGTCGAACCGGCGCGGTTTCGAGGCACTCGCGCAACATGCGCTGAACGTTTGCAAGCGGATGCACAAACCGGCGTCGCTATTGTTCTTCGATCTGAACGATTTCAAGCAGATCAACGATACGCTCGGCCACGCCGAAGGCGATCGCGCGCTGCAGACCTTCGCCGACGTCTTGCGCACCGCGCTGCGCGAAAGCGATGTGATCGGGCGGCTCGGCGGCGACGAGTTCGTCGTGCTGCTCACCGATTCGGACAGAGGCGCCACGCAGGAAGTGACGCAGCGCCTCACTCAGTTGCTGAACGAGCGCAATGCTGAAGCGCAGCGCGGCTATGACATCCGCTATAGCGTCGGACAGATTCAATACGATCCTGCCCGGCACGTATCGGTTGCCGAGCTGCTGGCGGCCGCTGACGCCGCGATGTACAGCCACAAACAGGCGTCGAAGGCGCGCGCCGCGCATCGCAACTGAGCGCGGCACGGCGGCGAAAAAAAAGCCGTCGCGCGCGGCATAATCACGCATCGCCGCTCTCCGTGCGGTGCGACTCTTTCTTTAGAACGTTGTCATGAACGAACCGCAGCAAAGCGCCGCCACGCGGCTGGCGCAACTCGATTGGCGCTGGAAATCCTTCGACGAACTCACGGGCCTCGAGGTCTATACGATGCTGGGCGCACGCAGCGCGGTGTTCGTCATTGAGCAGAACTGCTTGTACGGCGATATCGATGGACTCGATATGGATGCGTGGCATCTGCTGGTCTATGGCCCCGATGAAAAACGGCCGGCGCTCGCGGGTTATTTGCGCGTGCTGTTGCCCGATGCGGGCGACACCGATATCCGCATCGGCCGTGTGCTGACGACCGCCGAATTCCGTGGCATCGGTCTGGGCAATGCGATGCTCGAACGGTCGCTGACGCATATTCGCGCGCAGTGGCCCGGCACGCCGATTCGATTGCATGCGCAGGCACATCTGCAAGCGTTCTACGGCGCGTTCGGCTTTGCGCCCGTTTCAGACATTCACGAAGAAGACGGCATCCCGCATGTGTGGATGCGTTCGGCCTGAAGCGGCTAAATCGAGCTGAGCCCGGCGCGGGCGCGTCGGTTTGCCTCGACGTGGATATCAGTGTTGACCGCGCGCCGGCGCCGAAACGGTGTGGGCCACAGACTGCCTGGCTTTCGCACGCCGTTCGCTATGCAAACGTCCGCGCGCCGACAGCCGCATCCAGTGACGCAAGGCGAGCAATGCGCCGATCACGCTCATCATCGAACCCGGAATCCACAGCAACAGCCCGCCGATCTGCTGATCGCGCATCGGGCTCAACCACGTGAACGCGCGGCCGCAGATCGAGTAGATCGGATACAGCTCGTGCGGCGTGAAGAAGATGAACGCGCCGAGAATGATCTGCGGCGGAATCGCGGCGATCACCACCAGCACGCGCTTGCCCGGCGACAGACGCGCGGGCGGCGCGGGACGCGGATCGAGCACGAGCCACCAGAACAGCAGGCCGTCGATCACCATGCTCCAGTTCATCACGCGATAAAGCCGCCAGTCGAGCATCGCCATGAAATGAATCGGTGACATCAGCCAGAAGTAGATCAACCCGACGAACAAGGTTACCGCGACGACCGGATGCATCACCACGTCGAGCAGTTTGCGCACCAGCGGCGTTTCCAGCGCGGGCCGCACGAAACGCTGCCGCCAACTGAACGGAATACCCGCGCGCAACGCGGCGCCCGGATACGACAGCGCGATAAAAAACGGCCCAAGGTGATGCAGCACCAGATGCTGCGCGCGATGCATGAAGAACTCATGCTCGAAGAAATAATCGAGCCGCGTATGCAACGCGACATACAGCGCCACCAGCCCGAACCAGAAGGAAATACGCCGCGCGACCGTCACCTTCGCTTTGCGCGCGCCGCGTACGAACAGGATCGCGGGCACCAGCAGCGCGATCACGACGGTCGGCGAAAACTCCCAGGGATCGAGCCAGTAGAGCAGGTTCATCGCGGCACGTTACCCGGTTACTTGGTTTGCGCCGGCGACTTGACGGCGAACGGCGTGTCGAGCGTTTCGCCGTCGGAGAACTTGAGCGTGAGATGCACGGTGTCGCCCGGCGCGACCTTGTGCTTCGCGTCTTCGAGCATCACGTGATAGCCGCCGGGTGCGATGGCGACCTGGCCGTGCGCGGGCACCGTCAGCTTGTCGACCATCACCATCTTCTGCGACGAACCGTTCGACACGGTCTGATGCAGCATCGCGTCACCATAGTCGTTGCTGGAGATGTCGACGAGGTCGACCGGTTTGTCGCTCGCATTGACGAGCGTCACATAGCCGGCGGCGGGCAGATTGTTGGGCAGCCAGCGGACCCACGCGTCCTTCGCGCTGATCGCATTGGCGCCCGCCGCTTGCGCGGTCGATGCGACACCGAACGAAAGGGCGAGGGCGCAACTCAGTGCAGCGAACGTTTTGATCTTGATCGACATGGTTGAACTCGGGAAAGGTCAGGAACGGTCATCGACGATGCGGCGCAAGTCTTGTGCGATCGCATCGGGCGTGTCATGGTCGGTGGCCAGGAGGCGTGCGTGGCCTTGGCTGTCGAACACGTAGACGGCGGAACTGTGGGTGACTTCGTAGTTGCCGCCGGGGTCGCGCTTTTCCATCTGATAGGCGACGCGGTAACGCTTGGCGAGCGACTCGATCTGCCAGTCGGTGCCGGTCAGCCCTTCCGCATGTTTCGCGTCGAAGGCGCCGACGTAATCGTGCAACGCCTGCGCCGTGTCGCGCGCGGGATCGACGGTGATGAACAGAATGCGCACCTTCTGCGCGTCGGGGCCGAGCTTGCCGAGCACCTGCATCAGCCGGCCCATCGTTTCAGGGCAGACGTCCGGGCAATGCGTGTAGCCGAAATAGACGAGCGAGGCGCGGCCCTTGAACGAATCGCCGTTGACGGGGCGGCCATCGTCGCCGGTCAGCGTGAAATCCAGATCCGGCAGGTGACCGGTCACATTCGTCAACTGCCAGGTTTCCGTGCGATGCGTGCAGCCGGCGAGCGCCGTCAGTGCGCCCAGCATCACCGTCACCGCAAACAGGCGCGCGGACCACGGCCTGCGTGACAATGCGAGGTGCGGTTGCGGGTGCCGGGATGAGAAGATCGGGAACAAAGCAGGGTTCAGTGACTCGATTGAATTGCGGCGCCGCTCGATGCATGCGGCGCGTGCGCGGTCATAGTGTGCAAATATGGTCGTAACGGCAATGATCCGCGTGGCTGCGACTTTAGCGCAAATTTCCCGATGGCGTCGCGCAGCGCCCACGGGCGCGCGGTTTGCGAGGCAATTTGACGCAGGCGGCTGAAAGCTGGGTGAAGCCCGATTGTTCCCGTTTTGAACGCAATCGCCGGCGAGGCTCGCGCGCGGCGCCCGGCTGGGCTTATGCCCAGCCTTACTTTCTCGAAAAATTGGTGGATGCGCGGTAAGATGCGCACACTTTTCCGGCCGCAGAAGGCTGAAAGGCAAAACTAACCGATGCAAGCACTTCCGGCTGTTCTGTCTCCGAGCGAGACGGCATTTTTCTTCGATTTCGACGGCACGCTCGTCGAACTCGCCCCCACGCCGGACGGCGTGCTGGTCCAACCTCGCGTGAACGACTTGCTGAGCGAGTTGCGCAGCTTGACGAACGGCGCGGTCGCGGTCGTGTCGGGTCGCGGTATCGACAGCATCGACAGTTTTCTCAACATGCCCGATCTGCCGATTGCCGGCCTGCACGGCGCCGAGCGGCGCGACTCGAACGGCGACACGCAGCGCATCGGCTTTCATGACGAGCGGCTGCTGCGCATGGAGCAGGTGCTCGCGCAGGTGGTCAACGAGAACGCCGGCATGCTGCTCGAGATCAAGGGCGCGGCCGTGGCGCTGCACTACCGGAATGCGCCGGATCGCGAGCCAGTGGCGCGCGAGGCGACCGAGCGGCTGGTGGCCGATTACGCCGGCTCCTACGTTCTGCAGCCCGGCAAGATGGTCTACGAAATCAAACCTAAAGATGTCGACAAGGGCCGCGCGCTGCGCGCGTTCCTGGACGAACCGCCGTTCGTCGGCCGCAAGCCGGTCTTTGCCGGCGATGATCTGACCGACGAGAAAGGCTTTGCCGTCGTCAACGAGCGCGGCGGCGTGTCGATCAAGGTCGGTCCGGGCGAGACGATGGCGCATACGCGCATCGACTCGGTGTCGGGACTGCTCGACTGGCTCGCATCGATCGTCGCGGCAGCGCGCACAGCATGATCGCCGCGCCGCATCGCTCAAGGCAAACAACGCACTGCATCGGGAATCGGGCTTCATGAGTCGACTGATCATCGTATCGAACCGGGTGGCGCCGATCTCGGAGGGCGGCCCGGCGGCGGGTGGTCTGGCGGTCGGCGTGTACGACGCGCTGAAGGAAACCGGCGGCATGTGGTTCGGCTGGAGCGGCGACGTGCTCACCTCGGGCCAGCCGCAGATCAAGGTCGAGGAGCGCGGCCCGGTGACGTTCGCGACCATCGCGCTGATGCGCCGCGACTACGATCAGTACTATCGTGGCTTCTCGAACGCCACGCTGTGGCCCGCGTTCCACTACCGCGCCGACCTGCTGCAATACGACCGGCACGACTTCGAGGGCTACTGCCGCGTCAACGCGTGGCTGGCGCAACAGCTCGTGCCGCTGCTGCGCGAAGACGACGTGATCTGGGTCCACGATTACCATCTGATTCCGTTCGCGCAGGCGCTGCGCGCGGCGGGCGTGAAGAATCGCATCGGCTTCTTCCTGCACATTCCGTTTCCGGCTTCGCAGGTGCTGCTGGCGGTGCCGCCGCATCGTGAACTGGTGGAAGCGCTGTGTTCGTTCGATCTGCTCGGCTTCCAGACCGCGCCGGATCTGCGCGCGTTCTGCGACTACATCGTCAATGAGGCGAACGGCACGGTCGACGCATCGGCGAAAGGCCCGCTGACGATTCACGCATTCGGCCGCACGCTGCGCGCGGCGGCGTATCCGATCGGCGTCTATCCGGACGAGATTGCCGAACTCGCAAAAGCGGGTGAGCGCGGCAAACCGGTGCGAACGATGAAAGCGACGCTGCATTCGCGCAAGCTGATCATGAGCGTCGACCGGCTCGATTATTCGAAAGGACTGGTCGAGCGGTTTCGCGCGTTCGAGCGGCTGCTCGAACACGCGACCGCGCAACGCAACAAGGTGTCGTTCCTGCAAATCGCTCCGCCGACGCGCGCCGACATGCACGCTTATCAGGACATCCGCTTGCAGCTCGAAGGGGAGTCGGGGCGTATCAACGGACGTTTCGCCGAACTGGACTGGACGCCGATTCTCTACATCCACAAGCAGTACGAGCGCTCGGTATTGGCGGCGCTGTTCCGCACCGCCCACGTCGGCTATGTCACGCCATTGCGTGACGGCATGAACCTCGTCGCCAAGGAGTATGTGTCGGCGCAGGATCCCGAGAATCCCGGCGTGCTCGTGCTGTCGCGCTTTGCCGGCGCCGCGCAGGAACTGGACGGCGCGCTGATCGTCAATCCGGTCGATATCGACGGCATGGCCGAGGCGCTCGCGCGGGCGCTCGACATGCCGCTCGCGGAGCGTCAGGCGCGTCATCGCGACATGATGGTGCAGTTGCGCGAGAACAATGTGTCGGTGTGGCGCGATAACTTCATGCGCGATTTGCAGGGCGTCGCTGGTGCAAAGAGCACCCGAAGCGGGAAGGCGCGCGCCGCGCCGGGGAAAAAGGCGGCGCGCGAAACTCAGGCTGGATAGGCTGCGTTCGAAGCTGCTTGCAGCGCGTGTAAAAGAAAAAGAAAAGCCGCTCGAGAGCGGCTTTTCTTTTGGCGGTGACGGCTCGCGGCTCGAAGCATGCCGCGCGCGAGTTCAAACCACGTGCTGTTCGTCGACCTTCTTGCCGCCGATGTGCAGCGTGTGGCCCTTGCCATACTGCTTGGTGAGCAGATCGCGATACAGGCCGGGGCGCTGGCGCAGTTCTTCCGGGCTGCCGTCGTCGATGACCTTGCCGGCGCTCATCACGATGATCCGGTCGAAGTTGTTCAGCGTCGACAGACGGTGCGCGATCGCGACGACGGTGCGGCCGACCATCAGCCGGTCGAGCGCCTTCTGGATCGCTTCTTCCGACGCGCTGTCGAGCGCCGAGGTCGCTTCGTCGAGCAACAGGATCGGCGCGTTCTTCAGGATCGCGCGTGCAATCGCGATCCGCTGACGCTGGCCGCCCGATAGCTTCACGCCGCGATCGCCGACGATCGTGTCGTAGCCTTCCGGCATGGCCTCGATGAAGTCCGCGCAACGCGCCTCGCGCGCGGCGGCGACCACTTCTTCACGACTCGCCTCCGGGCGCCCGTAGGCGATGTTCTCGTACACCGTGCGGTGGAATAGCGAGATGTCCTGCGGCACCAGCGCGATCGCGTGACGCAGGCTGTCCTGCGTGATCGTGGCGATGTCCTGGCCGTCGATCTTGATCGCGCCGCCTTGCGTCTCGTAGAAACGCTGCAACAGCGCCAGTACCGTGGATTTACCCGCGCCCGACTTGCCGATCAGGCCGACACGCTGGCCGGGTTCGATATGCAGGTCGAAGTGATCGAGAATCGGGCGGCGGCGCGGGTAGGCGAACGTCACGCTTTCGAAATCGATGCGGCCACCTTGCGGCACGAGTTCGCTCGCGCCGTCACGATCCGGCATGCCGTGCGGCTCGAGCAGCGTGCGCACCGCTTCAGCGAGACGCGCCACGTGCTGCGTGACGTCGACGAGCGCCACGGCCAGATCGCGTGTGCCGTGCAGGATCGTGAAGCCGAGCGAGCTGACGAGCACGATGTCGCCCGAAGTCGCCTTGCCTTGATCCCACAGCCAGAGCGCCCAGCCCAGCAAGCCCGCCGACAGCAGCGCGGTGATCACCGCGTGCAGCAGACGCAGCTTTTCCAGATACAGCAGGCTCTGCTGGCGCGCGTCCATCTCGGCCTTGACCGTTGCGCCGAACCGCTGCTGCTCGCGAAACGTCATGCCGAAGGCGCGCACGAGGCCCATGTTGCTGATCACGTCGACCAGCTCGCCGTCCACCGACGCCGCCTTGGTGGCGAAATGGTGATGGCGCGCCGAGCCGCGGCCGGCCAGCTTGTACAGCACGACCGACAGAATTGCCGAGCACAGCATCAGGCCGCAGGCCATCAGCGGATTCACCGCGATGATCATGACGATCGCGCCGAACACCGCGATGCACGGCGGCAGCACGTTCCACGCGGTGGTGTTCTCCGCCGTGTAGACCGCGTTCGACGTCGCCGTGATCCGACTGGCGAGCATGCCCGGCTGCTTCTCGGAATAGTAGGTGGGTGAATGTCCGCTCAGATACTGGAACAGGTCGCGCCGCAGGTCGCCGGTCACGGCGACGAATGTATGCGCGGCGACCCAGCCGCCGACCCGCCACAGCAGGTTGTCGGCGGCGATCAGGCCAACCAGGATGGCGAACGCGCCCCACAGCGGGCCCGGGTGGTGCCGGCCTTCGCCGAGCACGTCGATCAGATGTTTGATCGCGTATTGCGAAGCGAGCGCACAGCCCACGGCCGCAAACACGCTGCACAGGACGATCGCATGCGCGAGCGGATGGCGGCGGATGAAGCGGAAAAGGAACGCAAGCGGCCGGTGCGCATAGCTCGCGAGCTTTGCGTTCTCGGCATTACGCTGGGCGATGGTTAAATGTTCCAATTGATCGTGAGGTTGATGTGTTTCGGGTTGTGCATGCAAAGCGTGGGCCACATGGAAAAGGTTCGCCGCGAAGCCGATGCTTCGCATTGTAAACATGCAAAAGCGATTGCGCCCTGTGTATCCGGGCCTTGACGCGATTGATTTCGCGATAGACGTCCGCGACCCACTGCTACTCGACCCCTCTATGGGGCCAGGGTTCACGCAGGCTGCGCAACATTTCGGGATATAATTACAAATTGCATTCAACCGCGATGCGGCATTTCTTCAACGCTTGCCGGCAAAGTTGACGCGGGAGCTTACGACGCCGCGTCGGCGGTCCGTGCCGCAAGCCAGTTGCCACTGTAGAACTGTCTTATAAAACAAGGGTTTGCAAAGTGTTTCGCCCTTGTAACAACGTAAAGACTTTGAAATGTTGTGGTGCAGCGAGAATCCCGGCATTGATAATGCATGCTCTGTAGGCCCACCGAATTTTCTGACAGTTTGTCAACGTAGGTGTCATGTGTGCGTTTACCGGCACATGCGCAGACATTGATCACGGGTCTGGGCTCACTACCCAAGCGATCCATCGCAGGATTTCTCGAAAGAATCAGGCCCGCGCCGGCATGTCCGGCCCGACTGCCCTGGCGAGCAAGCGAGTCGCTTTTACCAAACGCAGTACTTTTGCCTGATTTTTTACGAGGAGTTCTTCATATGCGAATCGCTCAAATCGCTCCGTTGCACGAGGCGGTTCCTCCCAAGCTGTATGGTGGTACGGAACGCGTGGTGTCCTATCTGACTGAAGCTTTGGTCGAGCAGGGCCACGACGTCACGCTCTTTGCGAGCGGCGATTCGCAGACCTCGGCGAAACTCGAGGCTTTCTGGCCGCAGGCGCTGCGCCTCGACCCGACCATCCGCGACGTAATGGCGCCGCACATGCTGCTGCTCGAAGAAGTGCGCCGCCGCGCGGACGAGTTCGACGTGCTGCATTTCCACATCGACTACTACCCGTTCTCGCTGTTCGCGCGCCAGCCGGTGCCGTTCCTGACCACGCTGCACGGCCGTCTCGATCTGCCGGAACTGCAGCCGATCTTCAATACGTTCAGCGACGTGCCGGTGGTGTCGATTTCGGACAACCAGCGCATTCCGCTGCAACAGGCGAACTGGCTGCAAACCGTCTATCACGGTCTGCCGGAGAACGTGCTCACGCCGATCTCCAACGTCGAGCCGGGCTACCTCGCTTTCCTCGGCCGCGTCTCGCCGGAGAAGGGCCTCGACCGCGCGATCCGCATCGCCGGCCAGGCAGGCATGAAGCTCAAGGTCGCCGCCAAGATCGACAAGGCCGACCGCGCCTATTACGAAGAAGTGATCAAGCCGCTGATGGCGCTCCCGCACGTCGAATACATTGGCGAAATCGGCGAAGGCGAAAAGCGTGAGTTCCTCGGCAACGCGCATGCACTGGTGTTCCCGATCGACTGGCCGGAGCCCTTCGGTCTGGTCATGATCGAAGCGATGGCGTGCGGTACGCCGGCGATCGCGTTCAATCGCGGTTCGGTGCCGGAAGTGATCGAAAACGGCGTGTCGGGTTTTGTCGTCGAAGACGAAATCAGCGCGGTCGCCGCAGTCAAGCGTCTGCACACGCTGTCACGCGCCGGTGTGCGCAAGGCATTCGAAGCGCGCTTCTCGTCGAAGGTCATGGCGAAAAACTACGTCGCCACCTACGAAGAACTGCTGCGTCAGAAGCACCGTACCGTGCTGCGCGAAGTCAACGCCAGCTAATGCGCGACAGGTAAAAAGTCGCATCGGCTCGAGGAGCGGCTTAGGGCGCTCCGTCGGCCGCCAGCAACGCCCCGTGCGCCACTCGCTCACGGGGCGTTGTTGCAAGCGCGCCGCGTTTTTCTCAATCAACGGACGAAAGTGCGCGTTTCAGCCGGTAAGAACGAGCCACTCTCCGTAATATCCCTATAATGGCCCTGCCGCAATTTTGGCTGCGGCGCCGCCGACGACAGGAGGATGCCTTGGCGAGAACGAAAGAGACGCGTGCGAACGCGGCGCCCGGCGCCGGAACGATTTTCGCGTTGCGCGCCATCGGTCTCGTGATCCTTGCTCGCTGGCTTTTTTCAATGGCGGACATGGATGCGGGCGCGTCGATGCTGGCCATGCTGTCCTCGCCCTGGGCGTGCATCAACCTCGTTTTCCTGTTCTTGCTGATCTTCCTTCCGGGCGCGCGCGCCGTGGCCGAGCGCCCGTTTCATCCGCTGCCGCAATGGCTGCGGCAAACGCTGCGTCTGTTCGCTTTCCTCGGGTTCCTGTTTGCGGTCTGGTCGGTCGGCGCGTTTACCGCGAGCGCCGGCTGGCGGCGTGCCGCCAACGCGGTGGCGGCCTCCAACGGCTGGTTGCTGGCCGCGCCGGCGCTGTATGCGGCCGTGCTGTGGATCTGCCGGCCGCGCGCGCTGTGGCGCACCAATATCGCCGCGCGCCGTTTCGCAATCGGCCGCTATGCGGTCGCGCTCGATCCGGTCACGCGGACGGTGATCGTGTGGGCGGAGCGCCGTAAGGTGGGGCAGTACGACGCGCGCGAATTGTCCGTGCGCTGGGCGGCCGGGCAGGGCGTGCGAACGACGCCGACGCCTACGCCCGCCGTGGCGTTCGGCGCCGCGGGCGAGCCGGGCGCATCCGGCGCGTCGCTGGGCTCGGCCGCTGCGCCGTCGCTGGCGCACGGCACCTTCGGGCGCCGTCCGAAGATCGAGTTGCTGTGGGATTCGCCGGCCGCCGCGGGACACAACAGGCAAACCGTATTCCGCACAGCGTTGACGACCGAGGGCGATCGGGTCGCCGCCCGCGCGCTTGATACATCCTTGCAGCAGGTCTGAGTCTGCCGATTTGTGCAGTCGGCCACACCCCGTGGCCGAAGCAGGCGTTGTAGATTGAGCCGTAGTCGATAATGAAGTCATGGCGCCCGGCGCTTCAGCGCGGGCGAGTGAGACATACAACGATCGTATCGCGTCCTTTGCAGGAGTCGCTATGCTGGTTCGCTGGTTGCTTGCCGCCATCCATCTGCTTGCTTATGGCTTCGCGCTCGCGTCGATTCTGCGGCGCACGTGGGCGCTACGCCGCGCCACCGTGCCAGCCGCGCTGCGCTCCTTGTTCCGGGCGGATACGAGGTGGGGCATTTCGGCGCTGGTGCTGGTCGTCACCGGGTTGATGCGCGCTTTCGGCGGTTACGAAAAGGGCGCCGACTACTACCTCCACGAACCGCTCTTTCATCTCAAGATGACGCTGCTCGTCATCATTCTCATTCTTGAAGTGCCATCGATGCTCGCGCTGATGCGCTGGCGCGCCGCAGTAAGGAAAGGCACTGTGCCGGATCTGCACAAGGCGCGCTCCTATGCGCGCTACAGCGTGATTCAGACGATATTGCTGGTGCTGATGGTGTTTGCGGCCACCGGTATGGCGCGCGGCGTGGGATTGCCGGCGGGCGTGGTGTAAGGGCGGTGCGGGCGCTTGCGTAGTCGGCGCGAGCAGGGCGGCGCTTACGCGCTCGCACTTTCGCGTGCGAAAAAAGTGCGGCAGATCGACAATGGGAAGCGCCGCCTACCGGCGCGGCGATTTCCAGATCACGCGGGGTGTTTGACTGGCGCTCGCTCGCGCTCATAAAAAACGGGCGGTGGAACGTCAACCGAAAGCGCCGCCATATCGGCGGTTTCCAGTCGACGTCCCACACGCCCAGTTCAATCTACTTCCCGACCAACAAGCTGGAATCGTCCGTCCGGTTCACGCTCGGCCGCGCCGCGACCCGGCTCGTGATCTCCGGCTCGCCCAGCCCCTTGATCAGCTCCAACGCCTGACGCTCGAACAACCGCCGGTACAAACCGTTCTCGAGTCTGATCAGCGCTTCGTGGCTGCCTTCCTCGATTACCTTGCCCTTATCCAGCACCAGCAGCCGGTCCAGCGCACGCACGGTGGAAAGACGGTGCGCCACCACCAGCGTGGTGCGGCCCATCATCAGGCGCTCCATGGCCTGCTGGATCAGCACTTCGCTTTCGCTGTCGAGACTCGACGTCGCTTCGTCCAGAATCAGGATCGGAGCGTCGGCGAGAAACGCCCGCGCGATGGCGACGCGCTGACGTTCGCCGCCCGAGAGCTTGACGCCGCGTTCACCGACCAGCGTGTCATAGCCATTGGGCAGCGCCGCGATGAAGTCGTGCGCACTCGCGAGCTTCGCGGCGCGCTCGATCTCGGCGCGGCTCGCGCCGGGCCGCGCATACGCGATGTTCTCGGCGAGCGAGCGGTGAAACAGCACCGGCTCCTGCTGCACGATCGCGATCTGGCTGCGCAACGACGCTTGCCGCGCTTGGGCGATGTCCTGACCGTCGATCGTGATCCGGCCTTCCGAAATGTCATAGAGCCGCTGGATCAGCTTGATGAACGTGGTCTTTCCCGAGCCCGAATGCCCGACCAGTCCAACACGCTCGCCCGGCGCGATGCGCACGGAGAAGTTGTCGTAAAGCGGCTGGCCGTTCGTTCCGTAGTGGAAGGTGACGTGCTCGAACCGGATCTCGCCTTTGCCGATCTTGATCGGACCCGCGCCGGGGCGGTCCTCGATACCGAGCGGCTGGCTCTCCAGCGACACCAGTTCCTCCATGTCGTTGACCGAACGTTGCAGGTTGCGGATGTGCATGCCCACGTCGCGCAGATAGCCTTGCAGCATGAAGAACATGGTCAGCGCGAACGTGATGTCGCCGACGCCGGCTTCGCCGCGCGCCCACAACAGCAGCGCCGCGCCGAGAATCGCGGCCTAGATCGCCACCAGCATGCCGCCCTGGACGCCGCCGTTGATCGTGCCGCGCATCCACGTGCGGCGCGTGCGGTGCCGCCACTTGCCGATCACGCGCGACAGCAGCAGTTCTTCGCGCTCTTCCGCGCCGAACGCCTTGACCACGCCGTTGCAACTGACCGCGTCGGCGAGCGCGCCGCCCATGCGCGTGTCCCACGCATTCGCGAGGCGCGCGGCCGGCGCGACGAAGCCGAGCGACATGGCCACCGTCACCGCGATATACAGCACCGAACCGATGCCGACAACCGCGCCCATCATCGGCCAGCGCCAGCCGAGCAGGACGGTCGCGCCGGCCAGCATCACAAGCGACGGCAACAGCGCGATCAGCAGCGTGTCGTTGAGCAGGTCGAGCGCCCACATGCCGCGAGTGATCTTGCGTACCGTGGAGCCGGCGAAGCTGTTGGCGTGCCAGTCGGTCGAAAAGCGTTGCACGCGATGAAACGCGTTCGCGGCGATCTCGCTCATCATCTTGAGCGTGAGCCGGATGATGTTGAAGTACACGCCTTGCCGAAGCAACGTGGCGCCGAGGCCCAGCGCGCCCAGCACGCAGAAGGCCGTGACCGCTGCGTGCCAGGCGACGGCATTGCTCGCCGCGCCGGACGCGATGGCGTCGACGAGCCGTCCCGCGTACATCGGCGTGAGTACGTCGGCCAATGCCGAGAGCAGCACCAGCGCCGTAATGACGACAATGCGCCACGGCTGCTGCGCCCAGTGATGGAAGGTAAAACCGAGGACGTCCTTGAAGGCTTGTCCGCGAAAGTCGAGTTTTTTTCTGGTCATTTGCCACGACCCGGTGGCGCACGAGCGCACCGAGGTTCCAGTCAGAAGCGAAAGGACGAGACAGTCAAAACGCGCCGGAATGCATCGGCGATTGAGCTGCGGACTGTCTGGGAATTGCGCGGAGCGCCTTTTCAGGCGACACCACGTGAACGGCGATTCGGCGACTTAATCGGACGGCGGACGGATTAAGATCGCGAAACCGCTCGCGAGACCATGCCGGGGACGGCGATACGCATTGCAAACATGTGGCGCCTCCCTATGGTCGAATGAAGTGAAGAAAATGGACGGGGCGAATGCCCGAGCGCCAACTATATCAGCAGTGTCTGGCGTCCGCAAACGTACGAAGATCCGGAGTTGACGGCTGAGCCGGATGTTGAGCGCCGGAATCTGCCTGGCATTCCATACGGTTTTCACACGCTCAGGCAGGAAATGAAAAAGGGCTCACGCATTTCTACGTGAGCCCTTTTGTCTTCGGTGATCGACACACCAAAATTCTGGTGGGTAGTACTGGGATCGAACCAGTGACCCCTGCCGTGTGAAGGCAGTGCTCTACCGCTGAGCTAACCACCCGAAGAGAGCCGAATTATGCCAGGGATTTTCGGCCTCGTCCAGTACTTTTTAAGCGGTTTGCTCATCCGCGGCGGGCGCGGGTTCGAGGCGCCACACGCTTGTCCCCTTGATCGCCTTGTCGAGACCGTCGAGCACCGTCTGGTGCGCAGCGAGTTCCTCGTCGCTGGCGGCGATCACGACCAGATCCAGCGAACTGATCGCGATGCGCGGCGCGTGCGCATCGCCGCCGCCATGCGACTCGCCGAGCATGTCGATGACGAGGCTTTCCTGGCCGCGCGTCATTGCCAGATAGACTTCCGCGAGCAGTTCCGAGTCGAGCAGGGCGCCGTGCAGCGTGCGGTGCGCGTTGCTGATGCCGAAGCGATCGCACAGTGCGTCGAGTGAATTGCGCTTGCCGGGGAACATCTGCTTGGCGCGCGCCAGCGTGTCGATGATTTCGCCGCAATAGGTCTTCACCGGCGGCAAGCCCAGCAGCGCGAATTCGGCATCGAGAAAGCCGATATCGAACGGTGCGTTATGAATGATCAGTTCCGCGTCCTGGATAAAGTCGCGAAACTGATCGGCGATCTCGGCGAACTTCGGCTTGTCGCTCAGGAACTCGGTGGTCAGTCCGTGCACAGCCAGTGCGCCCGGATCGCTATCGCGTTCTGGATTGATGTAGAAGTGCAGGTTGTTGCCCGTCAGCCGGCGGTTCACCATTTCGACGCAACCGAGTTCAAGGATCCGGTCGCCGGTGCGGGCATTCAATCCGGTGGTTTCGGTATCGAGGATGAGTTGACGCATGTCGGATTAGCCTGCTTAAGATAATTTCAGCAAAAAGATGACGCGCGCGGTTAGCCGGCGCGCCCGGCCGTCGCAGCAGGAATTACACGTGCGCGAGTGACGCGACGCCGCGATTGGCCAACTGATCGGCGCGCTCGTTTTCCGGATGGCCATTGTGCCCGCGCACCCAGCGCCATTCGATTTCGTGTTGCGCGACGAGCGCATCGAGCCGCTTCCACAAGTCGGCGTTCTTGACCGGCTGCTTCGCGGCGGTGATCCAGCCTTTCTTCTTCCAGCCGTGGATCCACTCGCTGATGCCTTTCTGCACGTACTGCGAGTCGGTATGCACGACCGCTTTGCAGGGACGCTTCAATGCTTCGAGCGCGGCGATCACGCCCATCAACTCCATGCGATTGTTGGTGGTGTTGGCTTCGCCGCCGAACAGTTCTTTTTCCTGGTCGCCGAAACGCAGCAACGCGCCCCAGCCGCCGGGGCCGGGGTTGCCCTTGCAGGCGCCGTCGGTATAAATATCGATGAGATCGGAAGTCATTGAGTATGGTTGCGTGTGTTCGGTGTAGCGGCGGGCGCGAGGCCCGCGGCGAGGACGGGTTTCTTCACTTTCAGCGGGCCGACGAGACGCATGCCGCGCACGCGCTTGATCGCCTTGATCATGTAGGTGGCGCCGAAAATCGGCCACCAGCGGTCGCCGGCGGCTTCCATGAAACCGTAGCGGGCGAGCCATTGTTCGCTGCCAAGCGGCGGACGATAGCAGCCGAAGCGCCCGCGTTCAAGGTCGAAGCCTAGCAGCTTGATCCAGTCTTTCAGGCGCGTAAAGGCGATCAGGTCGACGGCCGCCGGCACGAACGGCCGGCCGGTCATCTTGCCGACCGATTGCCGCGCGCCCCACAGCGACAGCGAATTGAAGCCGAGAATGATCAACTGGCCTTCGGGCATCAACACGCGCTCGGCTTCGCGCAACAGACGGTGCGGATCGCTCGTGAACTCCAGCGTGTGCGGCATGACGATCAGATCGACGCTTTGCGCTTCGAACGGCAGGTCCAGCAGGTCGCACCACACGGCGCTGCGTCCATCTGGCGCCGGCAAACCCGCGAGTGCGCCTTGCGCCGCGCCGTTGCTCGAACCGTTGCGATTGCCATTGCCGGTACGCCCCGCGCCGCGCGGATACGCGTATGGCGCGCTCGCCCCGCTCGCGGCGTCGAGCACGAGCCCGCGGCACGGCATGCGGTTCTCACGCAAGGCGTCGAGTTGCGGCAAGCCGAGTTGCAGCGCATGGTAACCGAACACGTCCGACACCACGCGGTCGAGCTGGGTTTGCTCCCACTCGAGTACGTATCGGCCAGGTGGCGAGTCGGTCCAGGCGGGCCAGTCTATAATCGCTCGGTCAGTCATATCAAAGAATGCGTCGCCTATGAATGCGCTCGAGTACGTACCGGTCCCGGCGTTTGATGACAATTACATCTGGGTCGTTTCCGACGGACACCGCGCGGTGGTCGTCGATCCGGGTGAGGCCGCCCCCGTAAAAGCCTATCTGGCGAAACGGGGTTGGCGGCTGAGCGCTATTTTACTCACGCACCATCATCAAGACCACGTCGGCGGGGTGGCCGATCTGCTGAATGGCCAGGCCGTACCCGTCTACGGCCCCGCCGGTGAAGCGATCGAGCATCTCACGCGCCGTCTGAAAAATGGCGATCACGTGTCGATTGCGGCGCCCGCGCTCGAATTGAGCGTGCTCGACGTGCCGGGTCACACGAGCGGCCACATCGCCTATTTCCAGGCCGCCGACCCGCAAGGCACGCCGCACGTGTTTTGCGGCGACACGTTGTTCGCCTGCGGTTGCGGCCGGCTGTTCGAAGGCACGCCGAAGCAGATGCTCGCCTCGCTGGATGCGCTCGCCGCGCTGCCCGGCGCGACCGAGGTTCACTGCGCGCACGAATACACGCTGTCGAATATCCGCTTCGCGCTCGCCTGCGAGCCGGGCAACGTCGAACTGCAAGCCTGGCGGGACAAAGCGACCGAACTGCGCGCGCGCGACGTGCCCACGCTGCCCACCACCATCGCCCACGAACGCGCCGTGAATCCGTTTTTACGCGCAGGGGATCCGGCGGTGCAGACTAGCTTGCAGGAGCAGTTGCACGAGAAGGTGCCGGATCGATTGACGGCCTTTACCTTGATGCGCGAATGGAAAAACCGCTTCCGTTGACCCGATCCCAGGAAGGGTATTCCTCACGCGATGAATCGGAAAAATTCGCCAAGCCCAAGATTTACTTGATTTTTTCGTAATTTTCCGATTGACGTAAACGTTGCCGTTTCGTACTATCGGCTGCAAATTCCAGCCCTTGTGGAAGCCGAGATTTTCATGCGATTTATCTTTAGTGCGTTGCTGGTCCTGACGCTTGCCGCCTGCGCGAGCCAGGGACCGACGACGAGTATTCCGAACACCGCAACCAACCCCGCTAGTCAGCAAGCCGTAGCAGACGCCCTTCGCAAGTCAGCCACCGCCAAAGAGACGATTAACGTCGACCAAGGCTCCGTCACTCAGTTGACGAGCGCCGACGCCGACCTTTGGGGCCGTATTCGCCGTGGTTTCCAGATGCCGGACCTGCAAACCGACCTCGTCGACATGCAGGTCAACTGGTATGCGCAGCGTCCTGATTACGTGCAGCGCATGACCGAGCGCTCGCAGAAGTACCTGTACCACATCGTCGAAGAGCTCGAGGCGCGCCATATGCCGACCGAGCTCGCGTTGCTGCCGTTCATCGAATCGGCGTATAGCCCGCAGGCTTTGTCGGTGGCGAAGGCGGCCGGCATGTGGCAGTTCATGCCGGGCACGGGCCGCACCTACAACCTCAAGCAGAACATGTGGCAGGACGAGCGCCGCGACGTGCTGGCCTCGACCAGCGCCGCGCTCGACTATCTGTCGCGTCTGCATGACATGTTCGGCGACTGGCAGTTGGCGCTCGCGGCGTACAACTGGGGCGAGGGCAACGTGCAGCGCGCGATTGCGCGCAACGAAGCGGCGGGCTTGCCCACCGACTACCTCAGCCTGCGCATGCCGAACGAGACGCGCAACTACGTGCCGAAGCTGCAGGCGGTGAAGAACATCGTGATGAACCCGCAAATGTACGGGCTCACGCTGCCGAGCATTCCGAACCACCCGTATTTCGTGACGGTGACCACCTCGCACGACATCGACGTGGACATGGCCGCCAAGCTCTCGAATCTGTCCGCTGACGAATTCCGCTCGCTGAATCCGTCGTTCAGGAAGCCGGTGATTCTCGGCGCCACGCAGCCGCAGATCCTGCTGCCGTTCGACAATGCCAGCGCCTTCGAACGCAATCTGAAGACGTACTCCGGCTCGCTGTCGTCGTGGACCACGTACACGGTCACCGAACGCGCGACACCCGCGGCAATCGCGCAGAAGATCAGTGTCGACGCCGACACGCTGATGGAAGTGAACAAGATTCCGGTCGGCATGCGCTTGAAACCCGGCTCCACGATCGTGGTGCCGCGCGGTACGGACGATGACGAAGACATCAGCGCCGACGTCGCCGAAAGCGCCGTGCTGGCCATGGAGCCGGACGTCCCCGATACGCGCAAGATGCTGATCCGCGTGCGCCGCAATCAGTCGATGGCGGCCATCGCTGTGCGTTACGGCGTGTCGGTTGGCCAGTTGAAGGCATGGAACCGCACGCATCGCGATGCCGTATCCCGCGGTCAGGTGATCGTGCTGCACGTGCCGGTCGGCAAGGCCATGCCGAGCGAGCCGGGTCCGGAGCGCATCGCGACCGACGTGCAAGGCGGCGGCGTCGAGAAGATCGGCACCCGCGTCGCAGACACGCGCAGCGAATCGCGCTACGATAAGAAGAAGGGTCGTGGCCGGACGGAGGTGGTGAAAGTCTCCGAGCCGGTAGGCAAGGTCAGCAAGCCGACGGCATCCGGCGCCAATAAGGGCAAGGTGACCAAGGTGTCGGCTTCCACGTCCAGCAAGGCGTCGAAGGCTGCGGCAGAGAGCCGCCCGAAGACCGTGGCCAACGCGAAGAAGGGTAAGTAGACCAATAGCGGCTCACACGGTAGTGACCACATGCGTTGCGGGGGCAGCGCATGAATTGCGCTCCGATCACGCGCCGTGCTTTTTCCAACGCCGTCACCTGTGGTGACGGCGTTTTTCATTGTGCAGATCATTTCGGGCAGAGCCGGCGCTTTTCCTTTATCTTTCGTGCTTCGCTCAAACCCATTCAGCCAGCGCCTAATTCAAAGCTCATGTCGTCGACCCAGTTGCGCGTCTTTTTGCTGTTCTCCGCCGGGTATTTCGTTTCCTACGTGTTCCGTGGCGTCAACCTCGGCTTTGCGCCGTTCATCACGCACGATCTCGGTTTGTCGGCCGCCGATCTGGGTTTGCTCACCAGTCTCTATTTCCTCGGGTTCGCGGGTGCTCAGATTCCAGCCGGCGTGCTGCTGGATCACTACGGCGCGCGGCGTGTCACGGCCGTCACGCTGCTATTTGCCGCGCTCGGCATCTGGGTGTTTGGCGCCGCGCAGAGCGTCGGCGTGATGATGGTGGGGCGACTGCTGATCGGCGTCGGCGTCTCCGTGTGTCTTGGCGCCGCGTTCAAGGCCTTGGCGCAGCACTTCGCCGCGGCGCGTCTGCCGCTGATGAACGGTCTGGTGATGGCGATCGGCGGCTTCGGCGGCGTGATGGTTGGTTCGCCGCTGACGTGGGTCCTTACGTTCGCGAGTTGGCGCGCGGTCTGCATCGGGCTGGGTTTGCTGACCGTGCTGGTTGCGCTGGCTCAGTGGACGCTCGCGCCCGACACGAAGGAAACGCATCGCCAGGCCAGTATCGGCGCCCAGTTCAAAGGCACGCTGCATATTCTGCGCAGCGCGGCGTTCTGGAAGATCGCGTCGTTCTCGGTCGTCACGCAAGGCGTCTTTTACGCGATGCAATCGCTTTGGGTCGGCGCGTGGCTGCGTGACGTGCAAGGCTTCGAGCCGCGCGAGGCCGCCGCGCTCGTGTCCATTCTCGGCTTCGCGATGATGGCCGGCTGCGTGGGCTTCGGCGCGGCGGCGCGCAGTCTCGAGCGGCGCGGCATCTCACTCCATGCGTTTTGCGGCATCGGCATGGCGCTGTACGTTCTGACGCAGTTGCTGATCATGTTCAAGGCGCCGCTGCCCGCGGGTCTGTTGTGGGCGGCGTACGGGATTTTCGGCGGCACCGGCATTCTCAGTTACGCGGTCATGGCGCGGCACTTCCCGGCGCAGATGATCGGCCGCGTCAATACCACGCTGACGTTGATCATCTTCCTGCTGATTTTCGGCTTCCAGATCGGTGTCGGTGCGGTGCTGTCGCATTGGCCGGCGAGCGGCGGCCACTATCCGGCGGCCGCGCATCTGACCGCGTGGGGCATTCTGGTCACGCTGCAGGTGTTGAGCGCGATCTGGTACGTATTGCCGGGCCGCAAGGTGGTTCGTCCGGCTGAGGTTCACGTCGAACAGGACGCTTGAGGCTGAGGCGAGTCCGTGTTGATGCCGCCGGGCACGTCGATTCGCCGGTCGTCACCCCGCTTGCCACCGGTATTGCGCCGGTCGTGCCCCATCTGCCGGCACTATCCCGATTCGGGCTCGCAGAAACGCCGCAGAGCGATGCCCGCGCCAGCCGCAGCAAGGCTTTCAGCGATTTCGAGTCGCACTGTCCCACGGGTCGAAGCCATCTCGGATTTGGAGGGAAGGGTAGTTTCACGCTATAATTCCAAGGTTTGAGCTTATCAACCCGCACCCTAGCGCCTACCTCTCCCATACCGTTCATCCGCCGCGCGCCACCGGCGTAGCAAGCAGGGCCCCGTCCCCAGCCGATCCGTCCACACAATGGACCCTTCGCGCCCCTTGCAACGTCAACGGCAGTTCGCGAGCGAGTCTGCGCACGCATCCCGGATGCGTTTCGCTGCGGCTCGCAGTCGGATAGACAGGTCGGCAACAGGGTGTTCCCCCAAGGAGTCTCCCGTGTTGCCGTCATTTTCTCCCGCTCTGCTCGCGCTCGCCGACGGCACGGTCTTTCGTGGTTACTCGATCGGAGCCCCCGGGCATACCATCGGCGAAGTCGTGTTCAACACCGCTATCACCGGCTATCAGGAAATCCTGACTGACCCGAGCTACGCGCGCCAGATCGTGACCCTCACGTATCCGCATATCGGTAACGTCGGCGTGAACGCCGAAGACGTCGAAGCTACGAAAGTCCATGCCGCCGGCCTGATCATCCGTGATCTGCCGGTTCTCGCGTCGAACTTCCGCATGGAGCGCACGCTCCCGCAATACCTGAAGGACGAAGGCGTGGTCGCCATCGCCGGTCTCGACACCCGCATGCTGACCCGCGTGCTGCGCGACAAGGGCGCGCAGAACGGCGCGATCCTCGCCGGTTCGGACGACGAAGCCAAGGCGATCGAACTCGCGCGCTCGTTCCCGGGCCTCTCGGGCATGGACCTCGCGAAGGTCGTGTCGACCAGGGAAACCTACGAGTGGACCCAGACCGAATGGCGTCTGGGCGAGGGCTACGGCACGCAGAAGGCGCCGAAGTACCGCGTCGTGGCGTTCGACTACGGCGTCAAATACAACATCCTGCGCATGCTGGCCGAACGCGGCTGCCACGTCACCGTGCTGCCGGCGCAAGCCACGGCCGCTGACGCGCTCGCGCTCAATCCGGACGGCATCTTCCTGTCGAACGGCCCGGGCGACCCGGAACCGTGCGACTACGCGATTCGCGCCACGAAGGAACTGATCGAGCGCGGTATTCCGACTTTCGGCATCTGCCTCGGCCATCAGATCATGGGCCTCGCGGTCGGTGCCAAAACCATGAAGATGAAGACGGGCCACCACGGCGCGAATCATCCGGTGAAGGATCTGGACGACGGCCGCGTGGTGATCACGTCGCAGAATCACGGCTTCGCTGTCGACGCCGACACGCTGCCCGCCAACGCCCGCGCCACGCACGTCTCGCTGTTCGACGGCACGCTGCAAGGCTTCGCGCTGACCGACAAGCCGGCGTTCTGCTTCCAGGGTCACCCGGAAGCGTCGCCCGGCCCGCATGACATCGCCTATCTGTTCGATCGCTTCACGGCGTTGATGGATACGAAGAAGGCTGGCAAGACCGCAGCGGCATAAAGCGGCAACAAGTCTCGGCGGCGCACGGCTCGCGCCGCGCCGCGCGTCATCGACGCAAGCGCGACGCAAATGCGACGCAAACGCGGCGAGCCGCACCAGACAGAGCAGAGCGCGCGCAACGTCACAGCGGCGCGCGCCGACGGAAAGAATTCAGGAATACATTAGCGAGAGCGTTATGCCCAAGCGGACAGACATCAAGAGCATCCTCATCATCGGCGCGGGTCCGATCATCATCGGCCAAGCGTGCGAGTTCGATTATTCGGGCGCGCAGGCATGCAAGGCGCTGCGTGAGGAAGGCTACAAGGTCATTCTCGTCAACAGCAATCCGGCGACGATCATGACCGACCCGAACACGGCCGACGTGACCTACATCGAGCCGATCACATGGGAAGTGGTCGAGCGCATCATCGCGAAGGAGCGCCCGGACGCGATCCTGCCGACGATGGGCGGCCAGACCGCGCTGAACTGCGCGCTCGATCTGCACGCGCACGGCGTGCTGGAGAAGTACAAGGTCGAGCTGATCGGCGCGTCGCCGGAAGCGATCGACAAGGCGGAAGACCGCCAGAAGTTCAAGGACGCGATGACCAAGATCGGCCTCGGTTCGGCCAAATCGGGCACCGCGCATTCCATGGAAGAAGCGCTCCAGGTGCAGGCTGAGATCGCCGCGCAAACGGGCAGCGGCGGCTATCCGGTCGTGATTCGTCCGTCGTTCACACTGGGCGGTTCGGGCGGCGGCATCGCGTACAACCGCGACGAATTCGAAGAGATCTGCAAGCGCGGTCTCGATCTGTCGCCCACGCGCGAGCTGCTGATCGAAGAGTCGCTGCTCGGCTGGAAAGAGTACGAGATGGAAGTGGTCCGCGACAAAAAGGACAACTGCATCATCGTTTGCTCGATCGAAAACCTGGATCCGATGGGCATCCACACCGGCGACTCGATCACCGTCGCGCCGGCGCAAACGCTCACCGACAAGGAATATCAGGTCCTGCGTAACGCATCGCTCGCGGTGCTGCGCGAGATCGGCGTCGACACCGGCGGTTCGAACGTGCAGTTCTCGATCAATCCGAAAGATGGCCGGATGATCGTGATCGAAATGAATCCGCGTGTGTCGCGCTCGTCGGCATTGGCGTCGAAGGCGACCGGTTTCCCGATCGCGAAGATCGCCGCGAAGCTGGCGGTTGGCTACTTGCTTGACGAGCTCAAGAACGAAATCACCGGCGGCCAAACCCCGGCATCGTTCGAACCGACGATCGACTACGTCGTCACCAAGATCCCGCGTTTCGCGTTCGAGAAATTCCGCGAAGCCGACTCGCGCCTGACCACGCAGATGAAGTCGGTCGGCGAAGTGATGGCCATTGGCCGCACCTTCCAGGAGTCGTTCCAGAAGGCGCTGCGCGGTCTGGAAGTCGGCGTCGACGGTCTGGACGAAAAGACCGATAACCGCGACGAGATCATCCGCGAGATCGGCGAAGCCGGTCCGGATCGCATCTGGTACGTGGGCGACGCGTTCCGCGTCGGCATGACGGCCGAAGAGATTTTCGAAGAAACCTCGATCGACCCGTGGTTCCTCGCGCAGATCGAACAGATCATCCTGAAGGAAAAGGCGCTGGCAGGCCGCACGCTCGCGAGCCTTTCGAAGGAAGAACTGAAGTACGTGAAGCAAAGCGGCTTCTCGGATCGTCGCCTTGCCAAGCTGCTCGGCGCGAAGCCGGCGGAAGTGCGTCAACGCCGTATCGAGTTGAACGTGCGTCCGGTGTACAAGCGCGTCGACACCTGCGCGGCCGAGTTCGCCACGAAAACCGCCTACATGTACTCGACCTACGAGGAAGAGTGCGAGGCGAACCCGACCAACAACAAGAAGATCATGGTGCTGGGCGGCGGCCCGAACCGGATCGGCCAGGGCATCGAGTTCGACTACTGCTGCGTGCATGCCGCGCTCGCCATGCGCGAGGACGGCTACGAAACGATCATGGTCAACTGCAACCCTGAAACCGTTTCGACCGACTACGACACGTCCGATCGTCTGTACTTCGAATCGCTGACACTCGAAGACGTGCTCGAAATCGTCGACAAGGAAAAGCCGGTCGGCGTGATCGTGCAATACGGCGGTCAGACGCCGCTGAAGCTCGCGCTCGATCTCGAAGCGAACGGTGTGCCGATCGTCGGCACGTCGCCGGACATGATCGACGCCGCCGAAGACCGCGAGCGTTTCCAGAAGCTGCTGCAGGACCTCGGCTTGCGTCAGCCGCCGAACCGCACCGCGCGCGCCGAAGACGAAGCGCTCAAGCTCGCCGACGAAATCGGCTATCCGCTGGTGGTGCGTCCGTCGTACGTGCTGGGCGGCCGCGCGATGGAAATCGTCCACGAGCCGCGCGACCTCGAGCGCTACATGCGCGAGGCCGTCAAGGTGTCGAACGACTCGCCGGTGCTGCTCGACCGCTTCCTGAACGACGCGATCGAATGCGACGTGGATTGCATTTCCGACGGTGAAGCCGTGTTCATCGGCGGCGTGATGGAACACATCGAACAGGCCGGTGTGCACTCGGGCGACTCGGCGTGCTCGCTGCCGCCGTATTCGCTGTCGAAGGAAACCGTGGCTGAGCTGAAGCGCCAGACCGGCGCGATGGCGAAGGCGCTGAACGTGGTCGGCCTGATGAACGTGCAGTTCGCGATTCAGCAGGTGCCGCAGGCAGACGGCTCGAAAGAAGACGTCATCTACGTGCTCGAAGTGAACCCGCGCGCCTCGCGCACGGTGCCGTACGTGTCGAAGGCGACCAGCCTGCCGCTCGCGAAGATCGCGGCGCGCGCCATGGTCGGCCAGACCCTCGCGCAGCAAGGCGTGACGAAGGAAATCGTGCCGCCGTACTTCAGCGTGAAGGAAGCCGTGTTCCCGTTCGTCAAGTTCCCGGCAGTCGATCCGGTGCTCGGACCGGAAATGCGTTCGACCGGCGAAGTGATGGGCGTGGGTCAGACGTTCGGCGAAGCGCTGTTCAAGTCGCAGCTCGCGGCGGGTTCGCGTCTGCCGGAGTCGGGCACGGTGCTGTTGACCGTGATGGACGCGGACAAGCCGAAGGCCGTCGAAGTCGCGCGCATGCTGCACGAACTCGGCTATCCGATCGTCGCGACCAAGGGCACGGCCGCCGCGATCGAAGCGGCCGGCGTGCCGGTGAAGGTCGTCAACAAGGTGAAGGACGGCCGTCCGCACATCGTCGACATGATCAAGAACGGCGAAATCGCGCTGGTCTTCACGACCGTCGACGAAACCCGCGCCGCGATCGCCGACTCGCGCTCGATCCGCATGAGCGCGCAGGCGAACAAGGTCACGTACTACACGACCATGTCGGGTGCGCGTGCTGCCGTCGAAGGTTTGCGCTATTTGAAGGACCTGGAAGTCTATGATTTACAAGGCCTCCACGCTCGCCTAAACTAAGGCTTCGAATACCTGTCCAAGATGTAAGTGCCGCGGTTAAGCGGCGTTCCGCAGGTGCTTGGCACCGGGCTTTGCCCGGCGCTCTGGCCCCCGCGGAACGCACTTAACCGCGGTGATTTTTTTTACGGCTGTTTTTTGCATAGAGTTGTTTATGAGCACTGTTCCATTGACGAAGCGCGGCGCGGAAATGTTGCGCGATGAATTGCAGCGCCTGAAATCGGTTGAGCGTCCTTCGGTGATCAATTCGATCGCGGAAGCGCGTGCCCAGGGCGATCTGTCGGAAAACGCGGAATACGACGCGGCGAAGGAAAAGCAGGGCTTTATCGAAGGCCGGATTGCTGAAATCGAATCGAAGCTGGCCGGCGCGCAAGTGATCGACCCGGCGGCGGTGGAAGCGGACGGCCGCGTGGTGTTCGGCGCGACGCTCGAACTCGAAGACCTCGATTCGGGCGCGAAGGTCAAATACCAGATCGTCGGCGACGACGAAGCGGATATCGACCATGGTTTGATCTCGATCAGTTCGCCGATCGCGCGCGCCTTGATCGGCAAGTCGGAAGGCGACGTTGCGTCGGTGCAGGCACCGGGCGGCGTGCGCGAATACGAAATCATCGCGGTTAGCTACGTTTGAAGGCGGCTCCGGTGTCCCTGATGCCGCATCGATTTTTCCGTTTGTTGACGGTAGTGTGGGTCGGTAGTCTGCTGACTATCGGCTATGCCGTCGCACCCGTGCTGTTCACCTCGCTCGACCGCATGACGGCCGGCGCGGTGGCGGCGCAACTGTTTCGCATTGAAGGCGTACTGGGCGCGGTGTGCGGCATTTTGCTGCTCGGTCTCGCGAACGTGCTGGTTCGGCGCGGCAGCGATGCGTATCGCCGTTTGCGCTGGCTGATCGCCGGCATGCTGGTGTGTGTGCTGGTCGGTTACTTCGCGTTGCAGCCGTTCATGAATGCAATGCGTATCGCCGCGCTCGAAGCGGGCAGCGATGTCGGACATTCGGCTTATGCGACGCGCTTCGGCATTCTGCACGGCGTGTCGAGTCTGTTCTATCTGATCGAAAGCCTGCTGGGCGTGGCGCTGGTGTGGAAACTGCCTGCGGGCGCAGGCGTTGCGGCGGCGGAGCAGGGCGTTCGCGGCACGGCGGGGAAGGTTGCCGGCTGAGGCAAGCCACCGAAGCTGCTTTGCGGCGCCTGAGCTTGCCAACGGGCGCTGCGAGCTTGCTGGGTAACGTTGAGCTTTCAGGTTTTGCTCAAGCAGCCCACGTCAAGGTGCGGACGCCGCCCGCACCTTTCATCATTCGCTTATTTCGACGACTGATGCGAGCGCTTCGCGCTGGTTTGGCGCTTCTTGGCGCGCTTGATGTTGCCGCCTTGCGTCACGCGCTCATTGCCGCGCACAACTACCGCTTTGGCCTTGGGTTTGCGCATCGGGATTTCGCTGGGTTTCACCACGGTCACGACGCGCGGGGCGCGGCCTTTACCCGGTTTGGCTTCCACCGCGGCTTCGCGGGCACTCGGCAAGGCACCGCGTTTGGTCTTCACCGCCGGTTGTGCGGCTTCCGGCTTCCAGATCACGAGCAGCTTGCCGATATGCTGGATGGGCGCGGCGTTCAGCTTGTCGCAGATTTCCTCATAGATCGCGATGCGCTCTTCGCGTTCGTCGCCGAACACGCGGATTTTGATGAGCTGATGAGCGCCAAGGTGGACCTCGATCTCGGAGAGCACAGCGTCGGTCAAGCCTTCGGCGCCGACGAGCACGACCGGTTTGAGCGCATGTGCCTGGGAGCGCAACTCGGCGCGTTGGTCGGAAGAGACTTTGAGGGCGGGCATGGAAAGTGGGAGACTCGACTAAAATGGCGGCACCTGCATTTCCGAGAGATTCGGCCAATAGCGCAGGGCGGCGCGTCAGAACAACAGAATCGCGGATGACTGCCAGTTTTGGCGGTGTCCGCGCGAATTAACCGCGTATTATCCCCTAAAGCGTGTCATAACGCAGCAAGAGTTCAACGCTTAATGGCAAAAAACAAGTTCAACACGGCGTGGTTGCATGATCACATCAACGACCCGTACGTAAAAATGGCGCAGCGAGAGGGCTACCGTGCCCGCGCAGCCTACAAGCTCAAGGAAATCGATGAACAGGACAAGCTGATCCGTCCGGGGCAGGTGATCGTCGACCTCGGCTCGGTGCCGGGCAGTTGGAGTCAGTACGCGCGTAACAAGCTCGCCAAGGGTTCGCAGCGCGACGCTGAGCGCGAAGGTGGCATCGAGGGCACAATCATCGCGCTAGATATCCTCCCGATGGAGCCGATCGCCGACGTCACGTTCATTCAAGGCGACTTCCGCGAAGACTCGGTGCTGAACCAGTTGGAAGAATTGGTCGGAGAACGTCAGGTTGATCTTGTAATTTCGGATATGGCGCCCAACCTGTCGGGGGTGGCGGTGGCGGATGCCGCGCGAATCGAGCATTTATGCGATCTCGCGCTGGAATTCTCACAAAATCACCTGAAGTCGGATGGTGCCCTTTTAGTCAAATGCTTTCACGGCAGCGGTTACAGCCAGATTGTCGAAAAGTTCAAGCATCAGTTCAAGGTGGTGGCGGCCCGTAAGCCGAAAGCCTCGCGGGACAAGTCGTCAGAAACGTTTATTTTGGGTAAGCATCTCAAGCGGCCCGCATAGAGGCGCTGCAGGACGGTTCCGCATCTGCCGATAATGCGATCATGGCCTTGGAAATGGGTGCGGCAATGACCCGCTGTCCTATTTCTGTGGTAGTGAAACCTTATGGCAGGGGTCTGCGGACTGGATTAGAATGCTTTCGTGGTGCCGCAAGGCAAATGTAGGCGCCCGTCTAAGTGAAGGAGTGGTGCTTTGAACAACAATATGTTTTCGAAAGCAGCAGTGTGGCTGGTTATCGCACTGGTGCTGTTTACGGTGTTCAAGCAGTTCGACAAGCCCCGTGTCCAGGAAGGCGTTTCCTATTCGCAGTTCATGGACGACGCGAAGAACGGCAAAGTCAAGAACGTCATTGTCCAGGGGCGGAACCTCACGGTCACTCCAGCAGACGGCCAGAAGTACCAGATCGTGTCGCCCGGCGACATCTGGATGGTCGGCGATCTGATGAAGTATGGCGTTCAGGTGAGCGGCAAGGCTGATGACGAACCCAATGCGCTGGTGTCCGCGCTGTACTACCTCGGGCCGACGATCCTGATCATCGGTTTCTGGTTCTACATGATGCGACAGATGCAGGGGGGCGGGAAAGGCGGTGCGTTCTCGTTCGGTAAATCCCGTGCACGTCTGATCGACGAAAACAACAACGCAATCAATTTCACCGACGTCGCCGGTTGCGACGAAGCCAAGGAAGAAGTCTCCGAACTGGTCGACTTCCTGCGCGATCCGCAGAAATTCCAGAAGCTGGGCGGTCGCATTCCGCGCGGCGTGCTGCTGGTCGGCCCGCCGGGAACCGGTAAGACGCTGCTGGCGCGTGCTATCGCCGGCGAAGCGAAAGTGCCGTTCTTCAGCATCTCGGGTTCGGACTTCGTCGAAATGTTCGTCGGTGTCGGCGCGGCTCGTGTGCGCGACATGTTCGAGCAGGCCAAGAAGCACGCACCGTGCATCGTGTTCATCGACGAAATCGATGCGGTCGGCCGTCATCGCGGCGCCGGCATGGGCGGCGGTAATGACGAACGCGAACAGACGCTGAATCAGATGCTCGTCGAGATGGACGGTTTCGAAGCGAACTCCGGCGTGATCGTGATCGCTGCAACGAACCGTTCGGACGTGCTCGACAAGGCGCTGCTGCGTCCGGGCCGTTTCGACCGTCAGGTGTATGTCGGTCTGCCGGACATCCGCGGCCGTGAGCACATCATGAAGGTTCACCTGCGCAAGGTGCCGATTTCGAACGACGTCGACGCAGCGGTGATCGCACGCGGCACGCCGGGCTTCTCGGGCGCGGACCTCGCGAACCTCGTGAACGAAGCAGCTTTGTTCGCCGCTCGCCGCGGCAAGCGCATCGTTGAAATGAACGACTTCGAAGATGCCAAGGACAAGATCTTCATGGGTCCGGAGCGCAAGTCGGCCGTGATCCGCGAAGAATCGAAGCGTGCCACGGCGTACCACGAGTCGGGTCATGCGGTGATCGCCAAGCTGTTGCCGAAGGCCGATCCGGTGCATAAGGTCACGATCATTCCGCGTGGCCGTGCGTTGGGCGTGACGTGGCAGTTGCCGGAGCATGACAACGAAACGTATTCGAAGGACTACCTGCTGGATCGTCTGGCGATCCTGTTCGGTGGCCGCGTCGCGGAAGAGCTGTTCCTGAACCTGATCAGCACCGGTGCTTCTGACGACTTCAACAAGGCGACGCAAACGGCGCGTGCCATGGTGGCTCGCTTCGGCATGACGGACGCACTCGGACCGATGGTCTACGTCGACGACGAAAACGACGCCACGCCGTTTGGCCGCGGTTTCACGCGCACCATTTCGGAAGCGACGCAGCAGAAGGTCGACGCCGAAATCCGTCGTGTGCTGGACGAGCAGTACAACCTCGCGAAGCGTCTGCTGGACGAGAACCGCGACAAGGTCGAGGCAATGACCGCCGCGCTGATGGAGTGGGAAACGATCGACGCCGATCAGATCAACGACATCATGGCAGGCCGTCCGCCGCGTTCGCCGAAGAGCTCGGCGCCGTCGGCAAGCGACGCCTCGTCGGGCGGCAGCCCGGGCACCGAGGTCAAGCCGGGCAGCGCGACCGCGCCGGCCTGATAGGCGACCAGTAGAAAGTGCGGGCCGGTGTGTTTCACACCGGCCCGTTTTGCATTTATCCGTTTTGCGTGAAGCACCACCACGTGTCGAAAGTCGAATTCCCTTTTCTGCCTATTCCCGAGCCGCTGCAATGCGGCCGCTTCAAGCTGACCTTTGAACGCCCGTTGATCATGGGCATTCTGAACGTCACGCCCGATTCTTTTTCCGACGGCGGCAAGTACGCGATGCGCGGCGATGCGTTGCGCCAGGCCGAGCGCATGATGCTCGACGGCGCGGACATCATCGATATCGGCGGCGAATCGACGCGTCCCGGCGCGCCGCCGGTGCCGCTCGACGAAGAGCTGGAGCGGGTGATCCCGCTCGTCGAGCAACTGCGCGGCGCGAATGTGCCGTTGTCAATCGACACGTACAAGCCCGAAGTGATGCGCCACACGCTGGCTGCGGGCGCGGATCTGATCAACGACATCTGGGGCTTCCGGATGCCCGGCGCGATCGACGCGGTGCGCGACAGTGAATGCGGCCTGTGCGTCATGCACATGCTGGGCGAGCCGCGGACCATGCAGCTCGGCGAGCCCGTCTATGATGATGTGGTGAGCGAGGTTCGCGACTTTCTCGAGGAGCGTGTCGCGGCGCTGAAGCAGGCGGGCATCGCACGTGCTCGTATCAGCGTGGACCCAGGTTTCGGCTTCGGCAAGGCCGTAGTCGAGCATAATTACGCGCTGCTTGCGCACCTGCCGGAAACGGCGCCGCGAGCGGAGCCGCCGTACCCGATTCTTGCCGGCATGTCGCGCAAGTCGATGGTCGGCGCGGTGGTGGGACGCCCGGCGCCGGAACGCGTCGCGGGCAGTATTGCGGCGGCGGTGTGCGCCGCTGAACGGGGCGCTGCGATTCTGCGCGTGCACGACGTCGCGCAAACAGTAGATGCATTGAAAGTATGGGCAGCCATGCGCGACGCGGCGAAGCACAGCCGCGCGCGCGGCTGAACCCACAAGCCAAGGAGGAAGATAAAACATGGCACGTCGTTATTTCGGAACGGACGGCATTCGGGGCAAAGTCGGCGAAGGACCTATCACGCCGGAGTTCGTATTGCGGCTCGGCTACGCGGCCGGCAAGGTGTTGGCAGGTGCGGACCGTTGGGCCAGGACAGGCACGCGGCCAACCGTGTTGATCGGTAAAGACACGCGGGTGTCGGGCTACATGCTCGAAGCCGCGCTCGAATCGGGCTTCTCCGCGGCCGGTGTGGATGTGATGCTGGCCGGCCCGATGCCGACCCCCGGCATCGCCTATCTGACGCGCGCGTTGCGGCTCGCCGCGGGCGTGGTCATCAGCGCATCGCACAACCCGTACTACGACAACGGCATCAAATTTTTCTCCGCCGACGGCAACAAGCTGCCGGACGAAGTGGAATCGCTGATCGAGGAGCAACTCGATCTGCCGCTTGCCTGCGCGGCATCGGAGCAACTCGGCAAGGCACGGCGTCTCGACGACGCGGCGGGCCGCTACATCGAGTTCTGCAAGAGCACGTTCCCGGCTGCGTTCGATCTGCGCGGTCTGAAGCTGGTGGTCGACTGCGCGCATGGCGCCGCGTATGACGTCGCGCCGCACGTGTTCCACGAACTCGGCGCCGATGTGATTCCAATCGGCGTCGCGCCGAACGGCTTCAACATCAACGACGGCGTCGGCGCGACCGCGCCGGATGCGCTGGTGCGCGCCGTGCGCGCGAATCACGCGGACCTCGGCATTGCGCTCGATGGCGACGCCGATCGTCTGCAGGTGGTCGATGCGGCAGGGCGCCTCTATAACGGCGACGAACTGCTGTACGTGCTGGTCAAGGACCGTATTGCGACCGACGGCAAGGTGGACGGCGCAGTCGGCACCTTGATGACGAATATGGCGGTGGAAATGGCGCTGCAGGAAGCCGGCGTGAAGTTCGTCCGCGCGGCGGTCGGCGACCGCTACGTGCTCGAGCAGTTGCGCGAACACGGCTGGCAGCTCGGCGCCGAGGGCTCCGGCCATATTCTCTCACTCGACCGCCATTCCACGGGCGACGGCATCGTCTCCGCGCTGCTGGTGCTCGCGGCCATGAAGCGCAGCGACAAATCGCTCGCCGACCTGCTCGACGGCGTCACGCTGTTCCCGCAGAAGCTGATCAACGTGCGCATGAAGCCCGACGCGGACTGGAAGAGCAGTGACCTGATCCGCCGTGCCATCGCCAGCGCCGAGAGCGCGCTGAACGGCCGCGGCCGCGTGCTGATCCGCGCGTCCGGCACCGAGCCGGTGCTGCGCGTGATGGTGGAAGCGGAAAGTGTCGCCGACGCGCTTCATCATGCGGAGTCGATTGCCGGCGCGGTGAAAGAGGCGACGGCGTAAGCCACGTGCTTTAGCGGTGCAGCGCGGCGGGGCGATGGCAACATCGTCCCGCCGCGCTGTGTAGCCCGTCCGCAACAGCCACAGGCAGCCCAGCCGCTGCCGCCCAAACCAGCCAACCCACAGCGCCAACCCACAGCGCCAACCCACAGCGCCAACCCACAGCGCCAACCCACAGCGCCAACCCACAGCGCCAACCCACAGCGCC
>NZ_JAQQEK010000050.1:0-41588 GCF_046027355.1 Paraburkholderia sediminicola
TTGCCGCAAAGAAAGTAGGCAAAGAAAGCGGCTTCACACCGTAAGCTCATAAGCGGGTCCCCCGCACAGTCGCGATAGTGGTGCATCTGGAATCTGAGTTCTCGCACATTCCGCGTCAGTGACAAGGCGCTCATTCTTCCCGCCTCGCGCGACGCGCTCGCCGGAACGGTCGGCTCAAAACCGTGGGCTTGTCCGCGTGCGGTGGGGGTCGTCGGCTGCGCCATACCTCCCCGTGCCATGCCGCGCTATGCCCTATCCCGCCGTGCCACGCTCCGTCGCACTCGCCGCGTCATGCTCTGCCGTGCCGTGCCGTGTTGCGAATCAGGTCCATGCCCTGATTCACGCCGATCGGCGCGCCGGTGGTTTCAATATACACATCACAGCCGTAACCGTCGGTGAGCGAGTGGATGAAAGTGAGCACGTCCCTCACGCTGTCGTGGGACAGCGCGATACGTGTCGAAACGCAGGTGAAATGAAACGCTTCGGCGGAAAGCCTGAGCTCGGGACTACGTCGGTGGATAAGCAGCGGCGGCGCTGCGCGGCAGACCCGGCGCGAGCACGATGGCGGGCGCGTCGTCGATACCCACGCCGCGCGCCGCGGCTTCTTCGGAGGCGTCGCGACTCGCGTCGTTCAGTTGCTGATAGCGGCGGAATTTCGAAGGCGCCATGCCCTTCACCGCGAGAAACTGTCGGTTGAAATTCGACAGGTTGTTAAAGCCCGCCTTGAAACAGATATCGGTGACGCTCAGATCGTCGTCCGTCAGTAACTGGCACGCGAGGTTGATACGCATGCGGTTCACGTACTGCACGAACGGCAGCCCGGTATGCCGGCGGAAATAACGCGAGAACGCGCTGACGCTCTGGCCCGCGAGCTGCGCCAAGTCCGACTCGCGCAGCTCGTTCGCGAGGTTTTTGCCGATATACGACAGCACGTGATTGATGCGCGTCGACGCGAAGCTGCTCGGATCGGCCTGATAAGCGGGACTCGCGAGCGTCTCGCGATCCTCGGCGTTCATCAGGATTTCGAGCATCGACATGAACAGGACCAGCCGACGCAGTCCGCGCGCTGCCAGCAATTCAAGGAACAGCGGCTGGATCGCCGCGCTCGTTTGCACGCCGAACGAGATGCCCCGACGCGAATCGGCGAGCAGCGCTTCGACCTGACGCCACTCCGGAAAACTGTCGATGCAACTCGACACGAACTCCTGCCCGAACTGCACGACCAGATTGCGCTGTGCGATGGTCTCGCCTTCCTGCACGTCGCTCACCCAGTTGTGCGGCAGGTTCGGCCCCATCAACACGAGGTTGCCGGGCGTGTAGCTGCTGATGTGATCGCCGACGAACATCTTGCCGGTCGTCGCCACGATCAGATGAATTTCGTATTCCGGATGAAAGTGCCAGCGCACCGTACGGTACGGATAGCCGTGCGACCATACTTTGAACGATTCGTCACGACGTACGGCCACGAGTTCGAGATCGGGTTGCACTGTCTGTCTCCATGAAGCGGCGACTTGGAGCGCCGCTGGTCTTTCGTCTTGTATAGCGAAAAGTAGTCTTCTAACGCGTGATCCACCACTAAAAATGAGACCGCGGACCAATACTTTTTTGCATTCGGGTTAGTCCTGGCGCGCTCGATGTCAAATTTGATGCAATGCAATACGCGCGGCAACGCGCCGCCATCACACCACGGTGCACCGTGAGGCACACCGAAAAGCCGCGCCACGCCGCGCTGCGCCACAAAAACCGTACGCGGTCGCCTTGACTTTCGTTTCGCCGGGTACGATCATTCGCTCACATGCAGAGCAAATGCTCCATCTCAAGAAGAAACGCACGCGACGAGCCGTGCGAGCAAGGACATTCAGGAGACGCACATGAACAGCGGGCAAGACAGCGGCGCGGCCGCACACGTGATCCTGCACATCGGCGCGGGATCGTTTCATCGCGCCCATCAGGCGTGGTATCTCCATCGATTGAACGAGGCCAAGGTGCCCGGCGAGCCGCATTGGTCGCTCACGGTCGGCAATATCCGCAGCGACATGAATGCGGTGCTCGAAGCGCTCGCCGCGCAAAACGGCGTCTACACGCTCGAGACCGTCACGCCTCAAGGTGAGCGCGCGTACGAGACGATTCGCTCGATCGAACGCGTCGTGCCGTGGACCGAGAGCCTCGACGCGCTGATCGAAGCAGGCGCCGATCCGGCCTGCAAGATCATCGCGTTCACCGTCACCGAGGGCGGCTATTACCTCGACGAGCAGGACGAACTCGACACCGCCAACCCCGATCTCGCCGCCGATCTCAAAGGCGGCCACACCACCATTTACGGTGCACTGGCCGCGATTCTCGACGCGCGCATGAAAGGCGGCGCGGGCCCGGTCACGCTGCAGACTTGCGACAACCTGCGCAGCAACGGCGAGCGTTTCCATGCGGGCATGAGCGAGTTTCTCGAACGGCGCGGCGCTGCCGACCTGGCGCAATGGTGCGACGACAACACCGCCAGTCCGAGTTCGATGGTCGATCGCATCACGCCGCGTCCCACGCCGGACGTGAGTGAACGCGTCAAGGCCACCACCGGCGTCGACGACGCCTGCCCGGTGATGGGCGAAGCGTTCATCCAATGGGTGATCGAAGACAACTTCATCGCGGGACGTCCGGCATGGGAAAACGTCGGCGCGGAACTGGTCGACTCGGTGATGCCGTATGAAGAAGCGAAGATCCGCATTCTCAACGCGACGCATAGCTGCATCGCGTGGGCGGGTACGCTGGTCGGGCTGAACTACATTCACGAAGGCACGCTCGACGCGGACATCAACAAATTCGCCTACGAATACGTGACCGAAGACGTGATTCCGTGTCTCACGCCTAGTCCGCTCGATCTCGAAAGCTATCGCGACGTGGTGCTCGAGCGCTTCAGCAATCCTTATATCCAGGACACGAACCAGCGCGTCGCGGCGGACGGCTTCTCGAAGCTGCCCGGCTTTATCGCGCCGACGCTGTCGGAGTGTTTCGAGCGCGGCGTCACGCCCGCGGCGACTGCGATGCTGCCCGCGCTGTTCTTCCGCTTTCTCGATCGCTGGAACGCCGGCGAGTTGCCCTACGCGTATCAGGACGGCGTGATGGATGAACGCGTGGCGCGTGCTTTCTTCGAGGCGCCCGACCCGTTGAAAGCGTTCGCCGCCGACCGGCTGCTGTGGGGCAGCATGGCGCAGACGCCGGAACTGGAATCGGCGTTAGAGGGCGCACTGGCGCGCGTCGATGTATGGCTCGCCAAACGCGGCGCGGTTTGAGCGCCGCTGACTTCACGATTCAGAAGGGCCGCGCACCGCGCGGCATCGAAGCGCGCACGTGCCACGCCAAGCCACGCTCAGCCAGGCTTAATGCGCATGGCACGGCGCGCCATGTGCGGCTAAAGTAGCGCATCTCCAACGACGAAGGTTCCGCGCCCATGTATCTCGGCATCGACCTCGGCACGTCCGAAGTGAAAGTTCTGCTGCTCGCCTCCGACGGACGCGTGATCGGCACCGCAGGCTCACCGTTCACCGTTTCGCGCCCGCATCAGCGCTGGGCCGAGCAGAATCCCGAAGATTGGTGGGCCGGCACGCGTACCGCGCTTGCCGCGTTGCGCGCGAAGCATCCCGACGAGTTCGCGCAGATTCGTGGCATCGGCCTGTCGGGTCAGATGCACGGCGCCGTGCTGCTGGATGCGCAGGACCGCGTGCTGCGGCCCGCGATCCTGTGGAACGACATGCGCAGCGACAAGGAATGCGCGGAACTGACCGAGCGCGCGCCGGAGCTGCACAGCGTGGCCGGCAATCTCGCCATGCCCGGTTTCACCGCGCCGAAGCTGCTGTGGGTCGCGCGTCACGAGCCCGAGATTTTTGCGCAAACCGCCTGCGTATTGCTGCCGAAGGATTACTTGCGCCTGCAACTGACCGGCGGCAAGGTGTCCGATCCATCGGATGCGGCCGGCACGCTGTGGCTCGATGTCGCCAAACGCGACTGGTCCGACTCGCTGCTTGCGGCCTGCAACATGTCGCGTGCGCAGATGCCGAGCCTGTGCGAAGGCAGTGAGCCGTCCGGCACGCTGCTGCCCGAAGTCGCGCGCGAATTCGGTTTGAGCGACGGCGTGATCGTCGCGGCCGGCGGCGGTGACAACGCCACCAGCGCGATCGGCATCGGCGCGACGCAACCCGGCGACGGCTTCGTCTCGCTCGGCACATCGGGCGTGCTGTGCGTGGTCGGCGACAGCTTCCGGCCGAATCCCGCTTCCGCTGTGCATGCGTTCTGTCACGCGATTCCGGATCGCTGGCATCAGATGAGCGTGGTGCTGTCCGCCGCGAGCTGTCTGCGCTGGGTCTGCAAACTCACTTCCACCGACGAGCCGACCCTGCTCGCCGAAATCGAGGCGCTGCCCGCGGACGCGTTGAACACCGCGCCGCTCTTCCTGCCCTATCTGTCCGGCGAACGTACGCCGCACAACGACCCGTATGCACAAGGCGTGTTCTTCGGCATGACTCACGCAACCGATCGTGCGTTGCTCGGCTACGCGGTGCTCGAAGGCGTCACGCTTGCGCTCACCGACGGCCTCGACGCGCTGCGCGCAGCCGGTACCGAAGCGAAGGCACTGTCCCTGCTCGGCGGCGGCGCCCGCAGCGACTACTGGGCCCAGTTGCTCGCCGACGCGCTCGACACCGCCACCCGCAAGCATGGCGGCGGCGAGACCGGCGCGGCGCTCGGCGCGGCGCGCCTCGGCTGGCTGGCCGCCGGTGGCGATCCGGCCACGGTGCTGACCAAGCCGCCGATCGCCAAGGAGTTCACGCCGAACCCGCGCCGCCATGCCGAACTGCGCGCGCGGCTCGAAGCGTATCGCGCGCTTTACCGCCACGTGCGGCCGTTGTTCGACCCCGCGCGGCAGCCGCTTGCCTGACCGGCAATCCGCGGCCGGTTTCCGCGCAGGGATTGGTTGAAGCGCGGGGACCGGCTGCTATCATCGGCGCACTTCAAGCGAACCGTCACCGTGCCCAAGTCCACAGAAAAATTAGATCTTGCTACCCGCGCGGCGTGGCTTTACTACGTCGCCGGCAATACCCAGAACGAGATCGCCGAGAAGCTCCAGGTGTCGCGCCCGGTCGCGCAACGGCTGGTCGCCTTCGCGGTGGAGAAGAATCTGATTCGCGTGCGCGTCGACCACAAACTGGCAGACTGCCTCGCGCTCGCCGATCAACTGTCGAAGCGCTACGGCCTGAGCATGTGCGAAGTGGTGCCGATCGACAGCGATACGTCGGAGGAAGTCGACCGCAAACTGGCGGTGGCCGGCGCGCAGGTGATGGAGCGCTATCTCAGCGAGGAAAAACCGATGGTGGTCGCGGTGAGCAGCGGCCGGACGCTGAAGGCCGCGGTCGATCAGATCGCGCAACTGGACCGTCCGCAGCATCGGCTGGTATCGATGGTCGGGGCGATCGCCCAGGACGGCTCCTCGAACCGCTATGACGTCGCGCTGCACATTTCGGAGAAGACGGGCGGCAAGCATTTTCTGCTGCCCGCGCCGCTGCTCGCCGATAGCGAGGCGGAACGCGCGCAGTGGTGCAATCACCGGCTTTACCGGATTGTCGAATCGCTGTCGGCGCAGGCCGACGTGGCGTTCGTCGGCATCGGCAATATCGGGCCGAAATGTCCGCTGCACGAAGACGGCTTCATTACGTCGGCGGAAGTGAAGGAGTTGATGCAGAACGGCGCGGTGGCTGAAATGCTCGGCCTGCCGATCGATGCAGCCGGCGCACACGTCGAGTCGCCGACCGGCCGGCGCGTGACGAGCATCGCGCTCGACGCGCCGCCGCGGCGGCCGACCATCGGCTTCGCCGGCGGGCAGCGCAAGCGTGAGGCGCTGATCGCAGTGCTCAAAGGCGGCTGGCTTTCGGGGCTCGTCACTGATGAATCGTGCGCGAGGGCCGCGCTCGAGGCGTGAGCGGACGGTCTTGCCCTGCTACATCGCCGTCAGGCCTTCGGTGATGATGATCCGATATTCCCCGCCCTGCAGACGCGTCTCGCTGACGGCCTGGTACTCCGGGCTGCGATACCACGCGAGTGCTTCGTCGTAACTGGCGAATTCGAGGATCAGGATTTCGTCGATCGGCGGACCCTCCACCACTTCCTTGCGCCCGTGGCTCGCCAGCATCATCACCGGATGCCGCTCGAAGGTTGCAGGCGCAATCTGTTTGTATTCATCCAGCTTCGCGGGGTCGAGGGTTTTCTCGCGCGTAATGACAACGTAGGCGGCCATGAGCGTTTCCGGAGCGTGATTTGAAAGGAAAGCGGCGCGCCCGCCGCTTTCCCAATCATCACGCGGCTAGCACTTCGACGATCTTACGCTGGAATGCTTTCCCTGCGCTGTCGAACAGATGGCAATGCTCCGGCGTGGCGCCGAGTTTTTGCGTCTCGCCCTTGGTATGACGTTCGAGCGGCGGAATCCGCGCGATCAGTCCGTCCGGCGCGACGCCCGATTCCGCATACAGATACGCCGCGTCGCCGAGCGACTCGATTGCCATGGTGCGGGCCGAAATCCCGTCGTCGGCCATGCCGACATGCAGATGCTCGGGGCGAATGCCGACCGTCACCTTGTCGCCCTGCTTCACCGCCGCCGGTTCCACCGCGACACGCTGCGTCTCGCCGGTTTCGTAGCGCACCGTGACGCCATCGTGCGTGACCGACTGCACCACGCCCTCCATGAAGTTCATCTTCGGCGAACCGATGAATCCCGCGACGAAACGGTTGGCCGGCGCGTGATACAGCATGGTCGGGCTGCCGACCTGCTCCAGATTGCCCGCCGACAGCACGACGATCTTGTCCGCCAGCGTCATCGCCTCGACCTGATCGTGCGTCACATAGATCATCGTGGTCTTCAGTTCGTCATGCAGACGCGCGAATTCGAGGCGCATTTTCACGCGCAAGGCGGCGTCGAGATTCGACAGCGGTTCGTCGAACAGGAACACCTTCGGCTTACGCGTAATCGCGCGGCCGATCGCCACGCGCTGACGCTGACCGCCCGATAACTGCTTCGGCTTGCGATCGAGCAGATGGTCGATGTGCAGGATCTTCGCCGCGTTGCGCACGGCGGCGTCGATTTCCGGCTTCTTGGTGCCGGCGAGTTTCAGGCCGAACGCCATGTTGTCGTACAGCGTCATGTGCGGATACAGCGCATACGACTGGAACACCATCGCGATGCCGCGCTTGGCGGGTGCAACGTCGTTCACGCGCATGCCGTCGATGGTCAGATCGCCGCCGCTGATATCCTCGAGGCCGGCGATCATCCGCATCAGCGTCGATTTACCGCAACCGCTCGGGCCCACGAACACGACGAACTCACCGTCCGCGATATCGAGGTTGATGTCGCGCATCACTTCGTTTTCGTCGTACGCCTTCCTGATGTTGCGCAGAGTTACGCTTGCCATGATGTGTCTCCGTGTAATGCTATGTGTTGCTTGTCCGATGTTTCGGTTGCCTGAGTTTTCCAGGCGGCTACGTTGATTCGCTTTTCGATGCCGCCGCTTACGGCGCGGCCGCCGTCGCACTCAGCGTCCATTGCGCGACCAGTTCCGGCAACTGCTGCATGTCGTCGAATACGTGACGCGCGCCGGCTGCATGCAGCTTGTCGATCTGCGCGTCGCTCGCATGACCGCCGCCGATGAAGCCGAGCACCGTCATGCCCGCCGCGCTCGCCGCCGTCACGCCGGTGACGCTGTCCTCCACCACGAGGCACGCCGAGGGCGCGAGTCCGAGACCCTTGGCCGCCGCCAGATAGACGTCGGGCGCGGGCTTCGGATTCGGCACCGCATCGGCGCAAAACAGGCGGTCGCCGAAAAACCTCACGAGGCCCGTGCGCTCCAGCACCGTTTCCACATACGGGCGAAAGCTGTTGCTCGCGCAGCCCTTGGTGATCGGCACCTGAGCCAGCGCGGCTTCGATGCCTTCGACCGTCGGCGCCTGCATCGCCGCTTCTTCCACCGCGCTACGGATCGCATCGATATCGTCGGCGCTGAGGCTTTTGCCGAGCTGCGCCGCGGTGCCTTCCAGCACTTTCTCGATGCGTAACCCGAGCAGCGGCAGCACCACCGGTTCGACGTCGGTGTTGGGCCAGCGCGCTTCGAGTTCGTGCACCAGCATGCGCGCCGCCACGGCTTCGCTGTCGATCAGCACGCCGTCGCAATCGCAGATCAGTGCGAAATTGCCGGCGAGCGTGCTTCCACTCGTGCCTGCCGTCATTTGACCGCCCCGAAGGTAAGGCCACGCACCAGTTGCTTCTGCGACAGCCAGCCGACGATCAGGATCGGCGCGACCGCCAGCAGCGAAGCGGCGGACAGCTTGGCCCAGAACAGTCCTTCAGGACTCGAATACGAAGCGATGAACACCGTCAGCGGCGCGGCGTTCGAACTCGACAGGTTGATGCTCCAGAACGCTTCGTTCCACGACAGGATCACGAGCAGCAGCGCCGTCGATGCGAGCCCAGGCAGCGACATCGGCATCAGCAGATAGACGATTTCCTGCCACGTCGCGGCGCCGTCGATCCGCCCGGCTTCGAGAATGTCGCGCGGAATTTCGGCGAAGTACGTGAACGACATCCACACCGCGATCGGCAGATTGATCAGCGTGTAGACGATCACGAGGCCCGACACCGAATCCAGCAACCCGCTGTTTTTCCACAGCAGATAGATCGGCACCAGCACGCCGACCGACGGCATCATCTTGGTCGACAGCATCCACAGCAGTACTTTCTGCGTGCGGCGAGTCGGGAAGAACGCCATCGCATAGGCAGCCGGCACCGCGAGAATCAGGCACAGAATCGTCACGCCCGCGGAGATCAGTATCGAATTCCACGCGAACGAAAAGTAATTGCTGCGCGCGAACACCTCGCGGAAGCTATCGAGCGTCGGGATGAAAAACAGCGACGACGCATAGGCTTGCTGCTCCGTCTTGAATGCGGTGATCGTCATCCAGAAGATCGGAAAGAACAGCAGCAGGGCGACGAGCCAGGCGATCACGCCGGGAATGCCGCGGCGAATCGCGGCGAACGGCGACTTCGCCGGCACGGTCATGGCAGTCGAGTTCGACACCGGGGTAGAGGCAACCTGGCTCATTTTTCGTACTCCCCTTTCAGGTTCTTCGCGAGCATCCGCACGAGGAAGAACGACACGATATTGGCCAGCACGACAGCGAGAATGCCGCCCGCCGACGCGAGACCGACGTCGAACTGTTGCAGGCCCAGCGAATAGATCAGGTACGACAGGTTGGTGGTCGCGGTGCCCGGACCGCCGCCCGTGGTCGTATAGATTTCGGCGAAGATCGACAGCAGGAAAATCGTCTCCATCATCACCACCACCGCGATCGCCCGTTTCAGGTGAGGCAGCGTGATGTAGAAGAACATCGAGAACGGACCCGCTCCGTCGATGCGCGCCGCCTCCTTCTGCTCCTGATCGAGCGACTGGATCGCCGTGAACAGAATCAGGAAAGCAAACGGCAGCCACTGCCACGCGACGATCATGATCACCGCCGTCAGGGGATATTGCGCGAACCAGTCGATCGGCGTCATGCCCATGGCGCGCATGCCCTGCGCGATCAGGCCGTACACCGGATGCAGGATCATGTTCTTCCAGATCAGCGCGCTCACGGTCGGCATCACGAAGAACGGCGCGATGGCGAGTAGCCGCGCGATCCCCTGGCCGTAGAACTTGCGGTCGAACAGGATCGCCATCAGCACGCCGCCGACCACCGTGATCACGAGGACCGAGATGATCAGTTCGAGCGTGTGACCGATCGAAGGGCCGAACGACGGATCGCTGGCGAGGTATTTATAGTTGTCGAAACCCGCGAAGCCTTTCAGATCCGGATTCAACAGGTTGTAGCGCGAGAACGAAAACCAGATCGTCATCGCGAGCGGAATCGCCATCCACAGCACCAGGACCGCGACCGAAGGTGAAACTAGCCAGCGGGCGGAATTGGCTTTGCGGGTTTCGCGTTCTTTTTCTGTCTGGGGATGGGCATGCATGATAGGTAGGCGCAGAGGACGCATGATTGACCACCTGTTCGGTAATGCGCGGACCGCCGCCCGAAACCGCATGAACGCCGCGGCGACACTTTGCGATGTCGCGGCGCATGCGCGGCGGGGACGGCCCGCTGTGCTGCGTGGGCCGGCTGACGGGCGTCAGCCGGCGCGTGCCACATGACTATCGTGGCTTACTTCTGGTAGCCGGCCTGCTTCACCGCGCGATCCGCGGTGGCGTTGCCGGCTGCCAGCGCCTGATCGATCGTCATCTGACCGGCAATCGCGCCGGAGATGCTCTGACCGACCACGGTACCGAACGACTGGAACTCAGGAATCCCGACGAACTGCACACCGGTGTACGGCACCGGCTTGAGCGTCGGATGCTCCGGATCCGCCGTTTCGATCGCCTTCAGCACGAAGTCGCCGAACGGAGCGGCCTGCTTGTACTCCGGACGCGCGTAGGTGGATTTACGCGTTCCCGGCGGCACCGAGGCCCAGCCTTCGTCCTTCGCGACCATTTCGATGTATTGCTTCGACGTGGCCCACGTAATGAACTTCTTCGCCGCGTCAGGCTGCTTCGACGACTTTGGAATCGCCAGCGCCCAAGCCCACAGCCAATGCGAACCCTTCGGCGTGACCGCGATCGGCGCCGCGGCGAAACCGACCTTGTCCGCGATCTGCGATTGCTGCTTGTTGTAGAGCATGCCGGCGGCAACCGTGGCGTCGATCCACATGCCGCACTTGCCGGAGGACATCAGCGTGAGGTTCTCGTTGAAGCCGTTCGAGCTCGCTCCCGGAGGGCCGTCCTTCTTCAGCAGATCGACGTAGAAGGTCATCGCCTTCTTCCATTCCGGCGAGGTGAGCTGCGCATTCCACTTCTCGTCGAACCAGCGGCCGCCGAAGGTGTTCACCACCGTCGTGCCGTAAGCCATGTTCTCGCCCCAGCCCGCCTTGCCGCGCAGACAGATGCCGTAGATGCCGTTGGCCTTGTCGGTGAGCTTGTCGGCGAATTGCGCGATCTGTTCGTAGGTCGGCTGATCGGGCATCTTCAGACCCTTGGCCGCGAACAGGTCCTTGCGGTAATACGTCATCGAGCTTTCGACGTAGAACGGCAGCGCGTACAACTGGCCGCCGCTCGAGAGGCCGTCGCGGGCCGTCTTCACGACGTCGTTCAGATCGTAGTCAGCGGGCAGATTGGTGAGCGGCGTGAGCCAGCCGCGCTTGCCCCATTGCGGCGTTTCGTACGCGCCGATCGTCATCACGTCGAACTGGCCGCTGCCGGTCGTGATGTCGGTGGTGGCGCGCTGACGCAGCACGTTTTCTTCGAGAATCACCCAGTTCAGCTTGATGTCCGGATTCGCCTTTTCGAACTCGGGCGAGAGCTTCTTCAACTCGATCATGTCCGGATTGTTCAGCGTGGCGATCGTCACCGTGGCCGCCGACGCGCTCAATGCAAAGCATGCGACAGCGCCGGCACTGACCGCCTTTAGCGTGGATTTGAGGGCTGGCTTCATGTGTTGTCTCCTTTCTCGTACGTTATGTAGTGCAGCGTTTGTTCTACGAAAATGACGATGAACGGCGCGGACTCAGCTCATCCAGTTGCCGCCGTCGACGTTCAGGGTTTGCGCGGTGATGTAGTCGGCATCCGCCGACGCGAGAAACAGGGCGGCGCCGGTCAGATCGTCCGGCACACCCATGCGGCCGAGCGGCACCGCTTCGCCGACGAGGCGCTTCTTCTCGCCGAGCGGCCGGTTTTCATAGCGGGCGAAGAGCGCGTCGACTTCGTTCCACATCGGCGTATCGACGACGCCCGGCGCGATGCCGTTCACATTGATCTTGTGCGGCGCGAGCGCCAATGCCGCGGATTGCGTATAGCTGAGCACGGCCGCCTTGGTCGCGCAGTAGTGCGACACGAGCGCTTCGCCGCGCCGGCCGGCTTGCGACGACATATTGATGATCTTGCCGCCACGACCCTGTTCGACCATCTTTTGCGCAACGGCTTGCATCAGGAAGAACATGCCTTTCACGTTGACCGCGAAGAGGCGGTCGAACACGTCCCAGGACTCGTCGAGGATCGGGCGCATGTCGAAGAGCGCCGCGTTGTTGAAGAGAATGTCGATCTGGCCGAAACGCTCCAGCGTGCTCGCCACGATGCGCTCGATATCGTCGCGGCGCGTGACGTCGGCCCTCACGGTCAGCAAACGATCGCCATAAGCGGTGCGCAAGGTGTCGCCGAAACTGTCCGCCGGCTTCACATCGACCAGCACGCAGCGCGCGCCCTCGTCCAGATACCGGCGGGCCACGGCTTCACCGATTCCGCTTGCGGCACCCGTCAGAATGGCCACCTTGTCTTGCAATCGTGCCGCCACTGCTCGTCTCCGGTTCGTTTCGCTTCTTGAGGCGCTGTGAGCGAACGCTCGTCGCGCGAACAATTGCTCTGTTGGTGATCGAATGATCGGATACGCACCGGGCCATGTCAAGGCGCCCGAGCAGATTTCGATGGTGCAGCGCGGCAGGAGACCGGCACTCGCCGTCTGCCTCGAACAACACCAAGACGAGAAATCGAGGACAGCCAATCTGCTTTCTGCTGACGCTGCTGACAAAATTTCGAGATACGTTATATCATTGCGACCTCGCTTCGCTTCGAAGCCGCTTGATTGCGATTTCGCTTGATTGCCATTTCGTCAGGAGCATCCGCCGATGGCCACCTCGATTGCAGAACACCACGCCGTGCGGCTCGCGCATGCCGAAGCGCATGCCGCGTTGCACGGGCTCGCGCTGACGCCGCTGCGTCGTCAGGTGTATGCGGCGATTGTCGCCAGCGAGCGGCCGATCGGCGCTTATGAACTGCTGGACGCGCTCGAGCCGCAGCGCGGCCGTGTGCCGCCCACGACCGTCTACCGCGCGCTGGATTTTTTGCTCGCGCACGGCTTCGTCCATCGGATCGAATCGAAGAATGCGTTCGTGGCCTGTTGCGAAGTCGGCGTGCCGCATCGCAGCCAGTTTCTGATGTGCGACGGCTGCGGCGCGACCGTCGAGATTCCCGGCGACGACCTCGCCGAACAGTTGTCGCATAGCGCGCCGGCGCATGGTTTCGAAGTGCATCGGCAGGTCGTCGAACTGAGCGGTCTGTGCGCGCTGTGTGCCCGCGCGGCGCGGCCCGCGGGTGCTTCCGCCGGCACAAAGCCGGCGTAGAGCCGGCACGCCCTTCCTAACGTCAGTGATTCATTCAACTCTCACGCAGCAGGACACAACAATGAAGAAAATCGGCTCAATGTTGAACGGGGCGCAGCGTGCGCTGAAGCTGTCGAAGTACCTCGCCGTGAGCGCCGCCGTGCTCGCCTTCGGCCACACCGCGATGGCCGCGGATGCAAAAATTCCTGTGGTTGCGGCAGAGAATTTTTACGGCGACGTGGTGCAGCAACTCGGCGGCGATCGCGTCGACGTGACGAGCATTCTCACCAATCCGGACCAGGACCCGCATCTGTTCGAAGCCAGCCCGAAAACGGCGCGTGCGCTGCAGCATGCGAGCCTTGTGGTCTACAACGGCGCCGACTACGATCCGTGGATGGCAAAATTGCTGGCGGCGTCGAAGGGCGCGAAGCGCGTGACGATCGTCGCGGCCGATCTCACCGGCAAGAAGGGCGGCGACAATCCGCACCTCTGGTACGACCCGGCCACCATGCCGAAAGTGGCGCGCGCGGTGAGCGAGGCGCTCGTCGCGGCTGACCCGGCGCACAAGTCGGCGTACGATGCGAACCTCGCGAAGTTTCTCGATTCGCTGAAACCGGTCGACGCCAGGATCGCCGAACTGCACGGCCGCTACGCGGGCGTGCCGGTCACGGCGACCGAGCCGGTGTTCGGCTATATGTCCGACGCGGTGGGCCTGACCATGCGCAATCTGCGCTTCCAGCTCGCCACCATGAACGACACCGAAGCCAGCGCGGCCGATATCGCCGCGTTCGAACGCGATCTGCGCGAGAAGCGCGTCCGTGTTCTGATCTATAACAGCCAGGCAACCGAGGCCCTGACCCAACGCATGTTGAAGCTCGCGCAGCAATCGAAGGTGCCGACCATGAGCGTCACCGAGACCGAACCGGCCGGCGAGACCTATCAGACGTGGATGCTGACGCAGCTCGACGCGTTGGGCACGGCGTTGGCAGCGGGCGACGCGAACGCAGCGGCATCAGGCGCGAAAGGAAAAACCCAATGACTCTGACTGGCCGCAGCGCGCCGGCACCCGTGCTCGAACTCGAGCACGTGACGCTCGAACTCGGTGGCCGCACGATTCTGCGCGACACCGGCTTCGTGGTGAACCAGGGCGAATTCATCGGCGTGCTCGGGCCGAACGGCGCGGGCAAGACGACGCTGATGCGCGCCGTGCTCGGCCTCGTGCCTGCCGCTCAAGGCGCGATCCGCGTGCTGGGACAACCGGTCGAGCGCGGCAATGCGTCGATCGGCTATATGCCGCAGACGCGCAGTGCGCTCGCCGGACGCCGCGTGCGCGGCCGCGATTTCGTCGCGATGGCCGCCGACGGTCACCGCTGGGGCTTGCCGCATGCGGACGCCGCCACGCGCGCCGATGTCGAGCGCGTGCTGGATCTGGTGGGCGGCCGCAAGCTGGCCGAGCGGCCGTTGTCGGAACTGTCGGGCGGTGAGCGTCAGCGGCTCCTGCTCGCGCAATGCCTGCTCGGCAACCCGAAACTGCTGCTCCTCGACGAACCGCTGATCAGCCTCGACCCGCATCATCAGAAGAGCGTGGTCGAACTGGTCCGGCGCGTGCAGCAGGAACTCGGCATCGCCGTGCTGTTTTCCGCGCATGAACTGAACCCGCTGCTGCACGCGCTCGATCGCGTGCTGTATCTCGGCAGCGGGGTGGCGGCGCTCGGCACCGTCGACGAAGTGATCACCCGGCCGGTCCTGTCGCGCCTCTATGGCTCGCCGATCGACGTGATGCGTGTGAACGGCCGCATCTTCGTGATGTCGGGCGACGTCGAAGTGGAAAAGCACGATCACGAGCACGAACACGACGAGAACGGCGGCCACAGCCATTCGCATGGCCACTCGCATGGCCACTCACATCAGCACGACTCACGCGACGGACACACGCACGATGTTTGAATACGATTTCATGGTGAACGCATTCGCGGCGTCGGGGATCGTCGCGGTGCTGGCCGGCGTGGTGGGCTATTTTCTGGTGATGCGCGGACAGACCTTCGCGGGCCACGCGCTTTCGCACGTCGGCTTCACCGGCGCGACCGGCGCGGTGCTGATCGGCATCTCGCCGATCTGGGGGATGATCGGCTTCACGCTCGCGGCGGGCGTCGGCATGGGCGCGCTCGGCGAACGCCTCGCCGGACGCGATGTGGCGATCGGCATGATCCTCTCGCTGTCGCTCGGTTTCGGCTTGTTGTTCCTGCACTTCTTCACCGCGTACGCGACCCAGGTCACCGCGCTGCTGTTCGGCAACGTGCTCGGCGTGAATACGTCGACGCTCGGCGTGCTCGCGGGCTTGGGCGTCGTGAGTTTGCTGGCGCTCGCGGCGATCATGCGGCCGCTGCTGTTCGCTTCGTTGCAGCCGGAACTGGCCGAAGCCAAGGGCGTGTCGTTGCGCCTCGTGTCCGTGCTGTTTCTCGCGATTGCCGCGCTCGCCGTGGCGGCGTGTACGCAGATCGTCGGCGTGTTGCTGGTGTTCACGCTGATGGTCGGCCCGGCCGCCGCCGCGCAAAACGTGACGACGCGGTTATCAGCGGGTCTGGTGCTCGCCGCTGTGTTTGCGCTGCTGCAGGCGTGGCTCGGTCTGACGCTCGCGTTCTATACCGATTGGCCGACGAGCTTCTGGATCACCGTGCTGTCGGCGCTGGTGTATGGCGGGAGTTTGTTGAGACGGCATTGAATCGGCGAGAACGACGGCAGCGGCGTATCCGCACGCCACTGCCATCGTCCTGCGTGATTTCAGCCGAGCAGCACCTTCGCGTGATGCGCGAGATGGTCCTCGATGAACGTCGAGATGAAGTAATAGCCGTGGTCGTAACCTGCATGACGGCGCAACGTCAGCGGCTGACCCGCGGCCTGGCAAGCGGCTTCGAACACGTCCGGATTCAGTTGCTCGGCGAGGAACTGATCCGCGAGTCCCTGATCGACCAGAATCCCTTCCGAGAACTTGCGCGACGTACGCGCGACCAGTTCGCTCGCGTCGTACTGCTTCCACGCTTCGCGGTCTTCGCCCAGATACCCGCTGAACGCCTTCACGCCCCACGGGCATAGTGAAGGCGCGGCAATCGGCGCGAACGCCGACACCGATCGATAGATCTCCGGATTACGCAGCGCCAGCATCAACGCGCCGTGACCACCCATCGAATGCCCGAAGATGCCAAGGCGCGCGCCGTCCACCGGCAGATTCGCGAGCACCGTTTCGCGCAGTTCGTCGCGCACGTACGAGTACATCCGATAATGCTGCGCCCACGGCTGCTGCGTGGCGTTGACGTAAAAGCCCGCGCCCACGCCGAAGTCCCACGCCGCGCTTTCGCCCGGCACGCCCGCGCCGCGCGGACTGGTATCCGGCGCGATCAGCGCGATGCCGTGCTGCGCGGCGAAACGTTGCGCGCCGGCTTTGACCGGAAACGTTTCCTCGGTGCACGTGAGACCCGCGAGATAGAACAGCGCGGGCACGTTCGCGTTGGCTTGCAAAGCCTGCGGCGGCAGATAGATGGAGAAGCGCATCGGCAGACCGATGGTCTGCGAGTCGTGCCGATAAATGCGCTGCTCGCCGCCATGACAGGCATGCGACGACAAGAGTTCAAGCATGGCGAGGCTCCCGGATTAGTACAGCACGACCGAGCGGATCGACTCGCCCTTCTTCATCAGATCGAAGCCCTCGTTGATGCGTTCGAGCGGCAGACGGTGCGTGATGAGATCGTCGATATTGATCTTGCCTTCCATGTACCAGTCGACGATCTTCGGCACGTCGGTGCGGCCGCGCGCGCCGCCGAACGCCGAGCCTTTCCACTCGCGGCCCGTGACCAACTGGAACGGGCGCGTGCTGATCTCTTCGCCTGCCGCCGCCACGCCGATGATGAACGACTGACCCCAGCCCTTGTGGGTGCATTCGAGCGCCTGACGCATCACCTTTGTGTTGCCGATGCATTCGAACGAGTAGTCCGCGCCGCCATCGGTGAGCTGCACGATGTGATCGACCACGTTCTCGACTTCATTCGGGTTGATGAAGTGGGTCATGCCGAACTTCTTCGCGAGTTCGACGCGGCCCGGATTGATGTCGACGCCGATGATCTTGTCCGCGCCGACCATCTTCGCGCCCTGAATCACATTCAACCCGATGCCGCCGAGGCCGAACACCACCACGTTCGCCCCCGCCTCGACCTTCGCCGAATACACGACCGCGCCAACACCCGTCGTCACGCCGCAGCCGATGTAGCAGATCTTGTCGAACGGCGCATCTTCACGCACCTTCGCGACCGCGATTTCCGGCACGACGATGTAGTTCGAAAACGTGGACGTGCCCATGTAGTGAAACAAAGGCTTGCCATCGAGTGAGAAACGGGAGGTCGAGTCAGGCATCAAACCCTTGCCTTGCGTCGAACGGATCGCCTGACAAAGATTGGTCTTGCGCGACAGACAGAACTTGCACTGACGGCATTCCGGCGTGTAGAGCGGAATGACGTGATCGCCCTTCTTCAGCGTACCGACGCCGGGACCGGTATCGACAATCACGCCCGCGCCTTCATGCCCGAGAATCGCCGGGAAGATGCCTTCCGGGTCCGCGCCGGAGAGCGTGTAGTAATCGGTATGGCAGATGCCCGTGGCCTTCACTTCGATCAGGACTTCGCCGGCGCGCGGCCCTTCCAGATCGACTTCCTCGATCGTCAACGGCGCGCCGGCTTTCCATGCGATTGCTGCTTTGGTCTTCATCGTGAATGCTCCTGTGAGTCTGTCAAGGCAAGGCGCGCCGCGGCGGACTGCGTGGCGGCGCGCTTGTGTTGCGATTCGGGGCTACGGTTGATTCGTGCGCCATTGAGGGCGTCATTGCCACGCGGCGCAATGTGCCGAGCCATACCTTAGCGTGCGAGAAACGTCATGGTATTGCAAAGTGCGTCACGGCATTGTCTGAACCTGACATGACCTTCGCTCATCGCGACGGCGTGTCCGTGAACCATGTTTCGACTCGTCCGTAGAGATCGATAAAGCGCGCATAGCGCCTGGCGAGCGCAGCATCGCCTTGCGGACCGGCGACGCGCGTCGCGCCCGGCGCGAGCGCGGCGAGATCGCGCGCGTGCCAGTGCCCGCTCGCGAGGCCGCCGAGAATCGCCGCGCCACACGGCGCGGCGTTCGGACAATCGACTGCGTGCAGTTCGACATTCAGCGCATCGGCGAGCAACTGGCGCCAGCGGGCGTCGACGGAACCGCCTCCCGCCAGCTTCAATGCACTCACCGTCGCGCCGCTCGCGCGAATCGCATCGAGCCCGGCGCGCAGCGAGAACGCGACGCCTTCGAACGCGGCGCGCATCATCGTGCCGCGCGTGTGATCGAGGGCGAGGCCGAGCCAGCCGCCGCGCGCCATCGGATTGAGCCAGGGCGTGCGTTCGCCGGTGAGGTAAGGCAGGAACGTGAGGCCGGATGCCGTCGTCGTATCGGCAAACGCATCACCATACGCGTCAGCCCATTCATACGATAACCACCCGCGCACACGTTCAAGCGCGATGCCGACGTTCTGCATCGCCGCCATGCGATACCAGTGATCGCTCGCCGCCCGATAACGATGCAAGCCCTTGACCGCCGCGGGTGCGTGCTCGGCCAGCACGACAATTTGTCCGCCGGTGCCGGTGGTGAGCAATGCGTCGCCGTCACGCGCCAGGCCGCTACCGAGTGCGGCGCAAGGCGTATCGGCCGCGCCTGTCGCGAGCACGATGCCGGCGCGCAAACCCAGCGCCTGCGCTGCCTGCTCCGACAACACGCCACCCGCGGCATAGGATGGCGCCAACGGCGCAAACCACTCACGCGGAATATCGAGGCGGTCGAGCAACGCCACGTCCCACACGCCGGCCGGATCGGCGAGCGCAGTCGCGCAGGCGTCGGACGGATCGGTCGCCACCTCGCCACCCAACGCGACGCGCAGCCAGTCTTTCGGTTGCAGCGCCCAGCGCGTGCGGCGCGCGGACTGCGGTTCGTGCAGCACGATCCAGCGCAACAGCGGACCGGCCATACCCGGCGCAACCGGATTCGGCTGCGGCTCGGGCCACGCATCGAGCAAAGCCAGCGCACGCGTGTCGGGCCACAGCATGGCGGGCCGCACGGCCTCGCCCGCCGCGTCGATCAGGACGACGCCGTGCATCTGTCCGGAAAAGCCGATGGCGCGCACATCGCGGCGCAATCCATCAGGCAAACGCGCGGCGGCTTCACAGAGCGCGCGCCACCATGTTTGCACCGAGGTCTCTGCCCAACCCGCATGCGGCGTTTCGATTGGATAAGCGACGCTCGCCACCGCCTGCTCGCGACCGTTCTCGTCGACGATTGCTACTTTGAGGGAACCGGTGCCGAGGTCGATGCCGAGAAAACTCATGGGCGATAGAGCGTCAAAATAAGGATGGGTATGGGCACGCGAAAGCTGCCCGAAAAGCGTATTTTTCCGCGTCGTCGCAGCGCTTGGGAAACGCGCGCAAACGCCCGCCGAAAATCCCGAATCGCGGGTTAACCCGCCTACGCCGCAAGCCGCATCAAAATGGGACTATGCGGTGAGCGAGATACACCTCATTGATTCTCACACATATCGCGTCAAGCCGGGCTCGCGCGACGCATGGCCTCGCATCGCCAGTGCAAGGGGCTGACCGCCCATGGACCAGGTCCGCACATTTCTTTTGGCTTTCAAACGGCCCCCACGCATATCGCCACCGGGAATGCCGGAATAGGCCCCAGTGGTCTTGTTGTGCTTTTTCGTCCCCGATACCTTGGAGCCATCTCAAAACTAAGATGGTGGAGACAGACGATATGCAATCGAACACGGTTCACCCGTGCGACGAGCGACTGCCCGCAGGCCAGTTGCTCACGCTCGGCATTCAGCACGTTTTGGTGATGTATGCCGGTGCAGTCGCGGTGCCGCTGATCATCGGCGCGGCGCTCAAGTTGCCGAAAGACCAGATCGCGTTCCTGATCAGCGCCGATCTCTTCTCCTGCGGCATCGCCACGCTGATTCAGACGCTCGGACTGTGGATTTTCGGCATTCGTCTGCCGGTCATCATGGGCTGCACGTTCGCGGCCGTCGGTCCGATGGTCGCGATCGGCACCAATCCCTCGCTCGGCATTCTCGACATCTTCGGCTCGACGATCGCGGCCGGTGTGGTCGGTATCCTGCTCGCGCCGGCGGTAGGCAAATTGCTGCGCTTCTTCCCGCCGGTCGTGATCGGCGTGGTGATCTCGGTGATCGGTTTGTCGCTGATGGAAGTCGGCATCAACTGGGCGGCCGGCGGCGTGGGCAATCCTGATTATGGCAATCCGATCTATCTCGGCCTCTCGCTGATCGTGCTGATGCTGATTCTGTTGATCAACAAGTTCGCCAAGGGGTTCCTTGCCAATATCTCGGTGCTGCTCGGCATTGTCGCGGGCTTCGTAATCGCGCTGGCGCTCGGCCGCGTCAATATGGAAGGCGTCACGCACGCGCCGTGGGTCGGCTTCGTCATGCCGTTCCACTTCGGCCTGCCGCACTTCGATCCGCTGTCGATCGCGACGATGGTCACCGTGATGTTCGTCACCTTCATCGAATCGACCGGCATGTTCCTCGCGGTCGGCGACATGGTGGACCGTCCGGTGGATCAGAAGACGTTGGTGCGCGGTCTGCGTGTCGACGGCCTGGGCACGTTGATCGGCGGCATCTTCAACTCGTTCCCGCATACCTCGTTTTCGCAGAATGTCGGCCTGATCGGCGTCACCGGCGTGAAGAGCCGCTTTGTCTGCGCGATGGGCGGCGTGATCCTGGTGCTGCTGGGCCTGTTCCCGAAGATGGCGCAAGTGGTTGCCTCGGTGCCGGCCTTCGTGCTCGGCGGCGCGGGCATCGTGATGTTCGGCATGGTCGCGGCGAACGGCATCAAGGTGCTGTCGAAGGTCGATTTCGTGAAGAACCACCACAACCTGTTCATCGTCGCGGTCAGTATCGGCCTGGGTCTCGTGCCAGTGGTGTCGCCGCACTTCTTCTCGAAGCTGCCGCCGGCGCTCTCGCCGCTGCTGCACAGCGGGATTCTGCTGGCTTCGGTGTCGGCGGTCGTACTGAACCTGATCTTCAACGGCGTCAAAAGCGAGAAGAAGGCGCAGTGCGAAATTCGCAGCGCCGGCCACGATTTCGACGGGCGTGGCGGCAACGAACCGCGAGGCGACGAGATGCTGCGCGCAGCGGATCTGCACTGAGCGGCACGCAACGCTTAGGCGCCCGCGCGAACGAGAGATCGCGCGAGCGCTACGGATAAAAAAACGCCACGGCATGCCGTGGCGTTTTTTTTATGTCCGGCTGCGCAAGGCGGTTCCTGCTGAAACTGAAACCGCTCGACGCGCCGGAGGCTACACGTCTTAACCCGCCGTGGCCGCCGAAGCCGCCACCGGCGCGCTCGCCGCACCGTAGTCGACCGGTGCGTCAGCCGGACGCGGCTGCTCGCCGTTGCGTTCGATCCAGCCGCCGCCGAGTGCCTGATACAACGTCACGAGGTTCTGCAAACGTTCCATGCGGGCGACCACCAGCAACTGCTGCGCCTGATACAGATCGGTCTGCGCGATCAGCACCGCCAGATAACTGTCGACGCCGTTCGTGTAACGCAGATTCGACAGATCCAGCCGGCGTTGTTCCGCAAAGGTATTGCGCTCCAGCGCCTGGATCTGCTGATCGTACGTGCCGCGTGCCGCCAGTCCGTCCGCCACATCGCGGAAGGCCGACTGGATCGCCTTTTCGTACGTGGCGATCTGGACTTTCTTCTGGATGTTGGCGAGATCGAGGTTGGCGAGATTCTGTCCGCCCTCGAAAATCGGCAGCGTGATCGACGGCGCGAAGCTCCACGCCGCCGAACCCGGCTTGAACAGACCGCCCAGCGAGGGGCTCAGCGTACCGAAGCTGCCAGTCAACGAGACCTTCGGGAAGAACGCCGCGCGCGCCGCGCCAATGTTCGCGTTGGCGGCCAGCAGATTCTCTTCGGCCTCCATGATGTCCGGACGACGCGTCAGCAGATCGGACGGCAGACCCGCCGGAATATCCGTGAGCAGATTCTGGCTGTCCAACGTCATGCCCGGCGGCAGGTCGTCCGGCAACGGCTCGCCGACCAGCAGCACGAGTGCGTTATCCGCCTGCGCCCGCAGACGCTGCTGCTGCTGCAGGTTGGCCGAAGCCTGCTCGACCACCGTTTGCGACTGACGCAGATCCAGTTCCGAGCCCGTGCCGTTGTCGAACTGCAGCTTGGCGATCCGATAGGATTCCTGCGAAGTCTTCAACGTGTTCTCGGTGACCTTCAGCAGATCGTCGAGTTCGAGCACCGTCATGTACTGGTTCGCCACCTGCGAGACCAGCGAGATTTCCGCCGCCTTGCGCGCCTGAGCCGTGGCCAGGTACTGCGCCAACGCCTGATCCTTCAGGCTCTGAATCCGCCCGAAGAAGTCGATTTCCCACGACGCGTTCAGACCGACCGAGTACGAGTTGGAAATCGTCTGGTCGAAGAACGACAGGTCTTTCGGCGTACGCGACTTGCTTTGCGAAGCCGAAGCGTCGAGCGTCGGGAACAAACCGGCGCGAACGATACGGAACTGCGCCGCCGACGCCTGCATGTTCAGCACGGACACGCGCAGATCGCGGTTGTTCTTCAGCGCGATCTCGATCAGCCGCTGCATGCGCGGATCGACAAAGAAATCGCGCCAGCCGATATCCGCGGCGGCCTGGCCGTTCGCGCTACGGGCGGCATTTGTCGCGCCGGGCTGTTGCTTGCCCGACTGGGTCGCGTCCGACTGGCTCGCGCCCGGTTGGGTCGCGCCCGGCTGCGTGTCATACACGCCGCCGGTCGGGAAGGTGCTCGTCGTGGGCACGGCCGGGCGCTCGTACTTCGGCGCCATCGTGCAACCCGCGGCGAACAGCGCGACCGCCACTGCAATCAGAGAGTGTTTTTGCATCTCAATGTCCGTCCTTGCCCGAGCCTTCATCAGTCGACCCGCCAGCCGAACCGCCGCCTTGGCCGTCATGCGGATGGTGCTGGTTGTAGTGTGCGAGCGCCTCATCCGGGTCTTCCTTCTCACCGCCGAATTTCGCGCGGATCACGACGAAGAACATCGGGATCATGAAAATGGCGAGGAAGGTCGCCGTCAACATCCCGCCGATCACGCCGGTACCGATCGCGTGCTGGCTGGCCGAACCCGCGCCGTTACTGATCGCGAGCGGCATCACGCCAAGAATGAACGCGAGCGAGGTCATCAGAATCGGACGCAACCGCAGACGCGCTGCTTCCAGCGCGGCCTCGATCGGCCCCATGCCTTCACCCTGCTGCAGCTCGCGGGCGAATTCCACGATCAGAATCGCGTTCTTCGCCGACAGCCCCACGGTGGTCAACAGACCCACCTGGAAGAACACGTCGTTCTCGAGCCCGCGCAGCGTGGCGGCCAGCAGTGCGCCGATCACGCCGAGCGGCACCACCATGATCACCGAGAACGGGATCGACCAGCTTTCATACAGCGCCGCGAGACACAGGAACACGACCAGGATCGAGATGCCGTACAGAATCGGCGCCTGCGAACCGGACTGACGTTCCTGCAACGACAGGCCCGTCCATTCATAGCCGACACCCGCCGGCAGCTTCGCCACGAGCGCTTCCATCGCCGTCATGGCCTGACCGGTCGACTTGCCCGGTGCCGCCGCGCCCTGGATTTCCACCGCGGAAATACCGTTGTAGCGTTCCAGCTTCGGCGAACCGTAGGTCCACGTGCCGCTGGCGAACGACGAGAACGGCACCATGCCACCCGCGGTATTTCGCACGTACCACGCGTTCAGGTCTTCCGGTTTCATACGGAACGGAGCATCGCCTTGCAGATACACCTTCTTGATCCGGCCATCGGTATCGAGGAAGTTGTTCACGTACTGCGACGCCCACGCGATCGAGAACGTCTGGTCGATCGCGGACAGCGACACGCCGAGGGCCGAAGCCTTCTCGTGGTCGATATCCACCTTGAACTGCGGCGTGTCGTTCAGGCCGTTCGGACGCACCTGAGCCAGCGTCGGATCTTTCGCCGCCATGCCCAGCAACATATTGCGTGCTTCCATCAGCTTTTCGTGACCAACGCCCGCGCGATCCTGCAATTCGAAGTCGAAGCCCGCGGCCGTGCCGAGTTCAGGAATCGACGGCGGATTCACCGGATACACCAGCGCGTTCTTGTAGCTGCCGAAGTGCATGAAGAGACGGCCCACCAGCGCCTGCACCTTCTGGTCCGAATGCTGACGCACCGCGTAGTCCTTCATCCGCACGAACACGAGACCCGCGTTCTGACCGCGGCCGGCGAAGCTGAAGCCGTTCACGGTAAAGGTCGATTCGACGATGCTCTTCTCAGTGTTGAGCAGGTAGTCGGATACGTCCTTCAGCGCGCGCGCCGTGGTTTCCTGCGTCGAGCCGGACGGCGTTTGCACCAGCACGAACATCGTGCCCTGGTCTTCGTCAGGCAGGAACGACTTCGGCAACTTCACGAACAGCAGGCCGACCGCGAAGATCACCACCATATAGATGATCAACCAACGGCCCGAGCGCTTGATCACGTGGTGCACGCCCGAGTGATACTTGTCGCGGCTCTTGTTGAAGGTGCGATTGAACCAGCCGAAGAAGCCGGTGGTTTTTTCCTCGTGACCCTTTTCGACCGGCTTGAGGATCGTCGCGCACAATGCCGGCGTCAGAATCAACGCGACCAGCACGGACAGCACCATCGCCGCCACGATCGTCAGCGAGAACTGCCGGTAAATCGCGCCGACCGAACCGCCCGAGAACGCCACCGGCACGAACACCGCCGACAGCACGAGCGCCACGCCGACCAGCGCGCCGGTAATCTGATCCATCGCCTTGCGGGTGGCGTCACGAGGCGATAAGCCCTCCTCCTGCATCACCCGCTCGACGTTTTCCACCACCACGATCGCATCGTCCACCAGCAAGCCGATCGCCAGCACGAGCCCGAACATGGACAGCGTGTTGATCGAGAAGCCCACCAGACCCATGATCGCGAACGTGCCCAGCAGCACCACCGGCACGGCGATCGTCGGGATCAGCGTGGCGCGCAGGTTCTGCAGGAACAGGTACATGACCAGGAACACCAGCACGATACCTTCGAGCAGCGTCTTGACCACTTCCTCGATCGACAGGCGCACGAACGGCGTGGTGTCGTACGGGTACTGCACCACCAGACCGTGCGGGAAGTACTTCGACAGTTCGGCGACCTTCGCGCGCACCGCCTTGGCGGTAGCCAGCGCGTTCGCGCCGGTAGCGAGCTGAATACCGAAGCCCGCCGTCGGCTGGCCGTTGTACTTGGTGTCGAAGTTGTAGTTTTCGCCACCCAACTCGATGCGGCCCACGTCCTTGATACGGACCCGCGAACCGTCCTGGTTCACCTTCAGCAGCACGTTGCCGAACTGTTCAGGCGTATTGAGCAGCGTGGCTTCCGTGATGGTGGCCTGCAACACCTGGCCCGGCACGGAAGGCGTGCCGCCGAGCGAACCGCCCGCGACCTGCACGTTCTGCGCTTGCAACGCGGTTTCCACATCCACCGGCGTGAGGCCGAAGTTGGTCAGCTTGTTCGCATCCAGCCAGATCCGCATGGCGTACTGCGAGCCGAACAGCGTCACCGTGCCCACGCCGTCGATACGGCTGACCGGATCCTGGATGTTCGACGCGACGTAGTTCGCCAGGTCGTACTTGTTCATGCTGCCGTCTTCGGACACGAACGCCATGACCAGCAGGAAGCTGCTGCTCGACTTCGTGACCTTGGTGCCCAACTGCTGCACGGCTTGCGGCAAGAGCGGCGTGGCGAGCTGCAGCTTGTTCTGCACCTGCACCTGCGCGATGTCAGGATTGGTGCCGGCCGCGAACGTCAGCGTGATGGTTGCCGTACCCGAGTCGTCCGAGGTGGACGACAGATACAGCAAGTGGTCGAGACCACTCATCTGCTGCTCGATCACCTGCGTGACGGTGTTTTCCACCGTCTTCGCCGATGCGCCCGGGTACGTTGCGCTGATCTGCACGGCCGGCGGCGCGATGGTCGGGTATTGCGCGATCGGCAACGTGAAGACCGACGCGATACCCGCGAGCATCAGAATAATGGCGATCACCCATGCAAAAATCGGGCGATCAATGAAGAACTTTGCCATGAGGCGGGCTCCCTGTTATTACGCGCCCGATGCGGCGGAGGCAGGTTGTGCCGTCTGCGCACCGCTGGCGGCCGGCGCGCTCTGAGCAGCTGCGCCGGAAGCGGGTGTGGCGGGAAGTTGCGCGGCAATGGTCTTGACCTGCATGCCGGGTTTCGCCTTGTCGGTGCCCTGCACGATCACGCGGTCGCCCGGATTCAGGCCGCTTTCGACCACCCAGTTCGAACCGTACGTGCCCGAGGTGACCAGCTGACGCAACACCACCTTGTTGTCGTTACCGACGACCAGCGCGGTCGGCTGACCCTTCTGGTCATGCGTGATGCCGACTTGCGGCACGACGAGCGCGCTCTCGTTGGTGCCTTCCTCGATGCGAGCGCGCACGAACATGCCCGGCAGCAGCACCTTGTCGGCGTTCTTGAAGATCGCGCGCACCGTGACCGAACCCGTGCCCTGGTCAACCGTCACGTCGGTAAACTGCAGCTTGCCCTTCTCTGAATAGGTGCGGCCGTCTTCGAGAATCAGCGACACCTTGGCGGCGTCCGGACCCGTGGTCTTCAGGCGCCCTTCCTGCATGTCGCGGCGCAGCTTCAGGCCGTCGAGACTCGATTGCGTCAGGTCCACATAGACCGGATCGAGCGTTTGCACGGTGGCCATCAGCGTGGCGGCGCTCGCTTGCACGTAGGCGCCCGGCGTGACCTGCGAGATACCGACCTGGCCGCTCACCGGCGAAACCACATCCGTGTAACCCAGATTGATCTGCGCCGTGTCGACCGCCGCCTTGCCTGAGGCGACGTCAGCCACGGCCTGGCCTTGCGAGGCCACCGCGTTGTCGTAGTCCTGCTTGCTGACCGCATTGGCCGCCACCAGCACCTTGTAACGGTTGGCTTGCGCGGTGACCGACGCGAGGTTGGCCTGGGCCTTCGCCAAGGTCGCCTTGGCGTTATTCAGCGTGGCGATGTACGGCGCCGGATCGATCTTGTACAGACGTTGACCCGCTTTGACCTGGCTGCCTTCCGTGAACTCGCGGCGCAGCACAATGCCGTCGACCCGCGCGCGCACTTGCGCGACGAGGAAGGCACTGGTGCGGCCGGGCAATTCGGTGACGACGGGCACGGCCGTCGGCTGGACGGTGACGACCCCAACTTCGGGCGTTTGTTGCGGCGGGGCAGATTGTTTTGGTCCGCACGCTGCCAGCAATACGGCAGCCGTCGCGGCACTGATTAAGCGGAATGGAACCCGTTCGACGCGCATGGAGCGACCTCTGTCTAAGACTGAGAATGAAAAAGTGCGCGCATCCCTACCCCGGGGACGACAGCGCACACATGCGTCTTACGACGCTTGACCGGACACCCGCGGACGCACACCGAACCTGCAGGGCATCCTGAGCGAAATGCGCCATACCGGGGAAATGCCGCACGGCGCCGCCCGTCTGGGCGCGGCGCGAAGAGCGTTTTGAAAGGCAACAGTGACGGATATTAACGTTTCGTCACGGCTTGGGCTATCCGATCGTGGGATGCTATTATATATACATTCACGAATGCATGTAAAAGTGCGTTTATGTCGCTTGCGGGCGGGGGGCCTGCAAGATCACCGCGCAATTCACTTAACGCTAGACAGATTGTCATCGGGCGTACTTAAAAACGCTCGGGAAAACCCCACAATCAGAGCAGGTCATTCCAACATGGTCAGAAGAACCAAAGAAGAGGCGCAGGAGACGCGCAACAGCATTCTCGACGCGGCCGAACGGGTTTTCTTCGAGAAAGGCGTATCCCGCACGTCGCTTGCCGACATCGCGCAGGCCGCCGGTGTCACACGCGGTGCCATCTACTGGCACTTCGCGCATAAAAGCGATCTGTTCACTGAAATGTTCGATCGCGTGCTTCTGCCGCTGGACGAACTCAAAGCCGCCTCGCAAGATCCCAACGAGCCCGATCCGCTTGGCCGTCTGATGGAAATCTGCACAGTCTGCCTGCGCGACACCGCCAACGATCCGCGTCGCCGGCGTGTGTTCGACATCCTGTTTCTGAAATGCGAGCTGGTCGAGGAAATGGGCCCGGTGATGGTCCGCTATCAGACCAACATGCGTGAAGGGCTCAAGAAAATCGAGGGCGGTCTGCGCAACGCCATCTCCAAAGGGCAACTGCCCGCGGATCTGGATACGAAGCTGGCGGCGGCGATGGTGCATGCGTTTGTCAGCGGCTCGCTGCGCGACATGCTGTTTCTGCCCGACGCGACGGATTTCGGCGCCCATGCCGTGCAGATGGTTGAAGGCATGTTCGACGCGCTGAAGCTGAGCCCGGCCTTGCGCAACGGGCATGCACAGCGGACGGGTGGCGGTTAGTTATCTGTCTGGCGCAAGCGGCGCATGCAAAAAAAGGCGGTCGGGTGAACAACCCGGCCGCCTTTGTTTTATGTGCAGCGGCGTGGTGCCCCATCCTTATATAGCAGCCGTTCGACGCGGCCGCCGCCCGCGACGTTTTTACGCCGCGGCTCGCGTGGCCCGCGCCTTCTGGTTCGACGCATAGATATTGCCGCGCTCAAGCGGCGCCCCGCTCTGCACCGCCGCGATCCACTCGTCCGTGCTCGCCACGGCCGCGAAGCGCGATTGCAGCACCACGCTGAACACCCGGTGGATGTCCTGCGCGCTGGCGAAACCCGCGCTGTTCTCATACGGCACCGAACCCGTCGCGTCGTGCAGAAATTCGACGGCGAGCCCTGAGTGAACCGCATGGTTGATGGTCGACGCGTCGCAGTTGTGGGTCATGTAGCCAGTGACCGTCAGCGTGTCGATCTGACGCGCGGCGAGCCAGTCGGCCAGATCGGTGCCCGTAAAAGCGCTCGGCAGCGACTTCTCCACGTAATGATCGCGAGCCCGTTCGCCCACCACCGGATGCAGCTCCGCCCCGCTGCTGCCACGCGCGAACAACGGCGAGCTGGCCGGCGCGAAGTTCTGCACGACCACCACCGGCACGCCGGCGGCCCGCGCCGCATCCATCGCTCGGCCAATGTTGGCGAGCGAGCTATCCACGGCCGGGTATTCGATCGGCAGATCGCCGCTCACGTATTCGTTCTGCACGTCGATGACGATCAGCGCACGGCGCGGTGTGGTCATGGCAAGACTCCTCAGTCGGATAAAGGGGCCGCGCGGGAGGGTCCGGTTTGGACTCAGCACGAGCAGCGGCGACGACTGCATTGTTCCTCCACGGCCCACTTCACGACAGCGACCCGAATGACAAGATTCGCTAGAATCGGGCCATCGTCGGAATTCACGAGGTGACTGATGGCCACGCCCGCTTCCGCTTCTTCTGCCGCGACACGCGGCGAACCGGTCCGCCACGTTGTCGCGGTGGTCGCGTTCGACCGCATCAGTCCGTTTCATCTTTCGGTGCCGTGCGTGGTGTTCGGCGAGGACCGCAGCGGCGGCGGCGTGCCGGGGTTCGACTTTCGCGTCTGCGCCGCCGAAACGGGCGCGCTGACCACGACCGCCGGCTTTTCGATCGCCGTCACTCACGGACTCGAAGCGCTCGCCGACGCCGACACGATCATCGTGCCGAGCTGGCGCGACCCGGCGGAAACGCCGCCCGCCGCGCTGCTCGACGCGCTACGCGCCGCCCATGCCCGCGGCGCGCAACTGGTCGGGCTTTGCCTGGGCGCGTTCGTGCTGGCGGCCGCCGGCGTCCTCGACGGCCGTCCGGCCTCGACGCACTGGGCGTGGGCCGATGACTTCGCACGCCGCTACCCACGCGTGCGGCTCGACCCCAACGTGCTCTATGTCGACGACGGCAACGTCCTGACCTCGGCCGGCACCGCCGCCGGCCTCGACTGCTGTCTGCATGTGATGCGCAAGATGTGCGGCGCTGAGATCGCGAATCACGTGGCGCGCCGGCTGGTGGTGCCGCCGCATCGGCAAGGCAATCAGGCGCAATACGTTCAGCAGCCGATGCCGCCGAACGTGCGCGGCGACCGGTTGTCGGGTCTGCTCGATTGGGTGAGCGGCAATCTGGCGTTGCCGCATACGCTCGACACGCTGGCCGGGCGCGCGCTGATGAGCCGCCGCACCTTCACGCGACGCTTCCGGCTCGCCACCGGCACGACCGTTGGTGCATGGCTGCTGGCGCAGCGGCTCGCTCGCGCGCAGCAATTGCTGGAGAGTACCGACCAGTCGGTGGAAGCGATCGCGGGGATTGCGGGTTTCGGCTCGACCGCTTCGTTGCGGCAACATTTCGCGGAGGCTTTCCGCACGTCGCCATCGGCATGGAGAAGGGAGTTTCGCGGCGTGTGAGAGTGAGCGCGCGAGCGTGACGCTATTCAGCCGACGACGTTTCGTAGCGAGCCACCGGAATTTCGTAGTCGCATCGGCGCGACAGCGGCGCAACTGGCCGCGCGCGCCACAACTAAGAAAAGCTCAATGCTCGCTGATCCAGCGCGCCACATACAACAGCAACGCGACCAGAAAGATCATCGCGGCCCAAGCCCAGTTCGGGACTGCGTGCGGACTGGGCTCGTGATGCGGGACCCCATGCGACACACCATGCGCGGTGGTTCCGTGCGACGCGCTGGCCGCGCGCCCAGGCAGCGCATTGCCGTGATCCGTACGCACGCGCCGCGCCATGTTGCCGAGTGTGATCGGCCGCAGGAACACATGCTGGCGGCGCACCGCCGAACCCCGCGCGCGATTCGGACCTTGCCCATGCTTGGCGCGCACGACGGCGTCGAACTCGGTGAAAAAGTCATCGGCCAGTTGATGCAGCGCGTTTTCGAGTTGCCGCGTCGGCAGTTCGGCGAGCGGGCCGGACGAGGTCGCCCAAATCGTGTAATCGATCCGCGTGCCGCGCTCCCTGTCGGCGCCATGCGCGCTTTCGTCCGCGCGCAGGCGTACTTCGATCTGTCCGCGTAATGCGCCGATGCCTTCGGCCCGGGCTTTGAAGTTGATGGTACGGCGCTGCGCGTCCGCCGGTCCGGAATCCTGGCCGGCCACGTGGGCACGCGCCTGGTAGCGCGCGCGCAGCGGACCGAGCGGGACGGTCATGATCAGTTCGTATTCGCCGTGCGCAAGGCGCGTGAACGACTCGCAGTTGTCGAGGCTGGCGCGCAGTAGCGCAAGGTCTTGCAACGCCTCCCAGACGTCGGACGGCGCAAGCGGAATCCGTAACGCGTCGTTCAGTTCCATGGCAGCCTCCCCGATGAACGCGCGACACCGGGATCAGGACGTCTGATCGATGCGGTCGACGCGCGATGCGTAAAACGCGAGATACCCTTTGATCTTCATCGCCGACTCGAGCGGCGTTTCGTAACTCCACACGGCGTTCTCGATCAGGCCGTCTTCCGTGCGCAGATGGAAGTACGACGCGTCGCCTTTGAACGGACAGTGCGAGCTGTGCGTCGAGCGTTCGAGCCGGGCCATGTTCACGTCCGAACGCGGGAAATAGAACACGTCCGGCAGACCGGTTTCCGACAGTGTCAGTCCCGCCTGCGTATCGGCCATGGTCACGCCGCCGTGGATCACGCGCACCCGGTGATTGTTGCCGGTGATCGCGATGGTGTGCCCGCCCGCGCTCGCGCCGGGGCTCCCGTGAGGTGTCAAGGCATCGCTCATGTCTCGGCTCCGTGATGGTGTGCGGTCGTGCAAACAGTAAAGCCACGGGGTGCGCCCGTGGCTTCATTATCGACCAAAGTCCGGCCGATTGCGCGGCCTTCCTGCACGGCGTGCGGCGCCGACCACAACGCCGCGCAGAACGGCGTCGCGCCTATTGCGTGTTCCAGTAGAACGCGGCCTTGGCGGTGCCCTTGGCCGGGATCGTCACCGGTTTGGACTGGTCGCGATCCTTGTATTGCGCATGCACCGTGTAGCGGCCCGGACGCAATTTGACCAGCATGTACGGTCCACGCGACGTGGTGCTCAGCACCTCACCGTTGTGCGCATCGACCACGCGCACGTGAACGTCGGCGAGAAAGTCCGAGCCCGGGCCCGTAAAGCGCAGCGACAGCGGCCACTGGCTCTGCGCCTGCTGCAATGCCTTCGATTCGTCGAGACCGACGCCGCCCGACACGAACGAGACGTCGCCTTGCTGCTGGATTTGCGGGAGGCCGCCACCATTGGCGTTGCCCGCGCTGGTTTCATCGGTGGTCGTGCCGCCGGTCGTATCGCTTGCCTGCTGTGCATATGCGCCACCCGCCAGACCGAGCGTGAGCGCTGCGGCAACCGCAGCGGCTACGATCCTTCGCTGATTGCGTTGGGTTTTCATCGGTTTGCTCCTTGTTGAGGTCTTATCCCTGCTTGCCCGGTATCCCGCGATGGGCCCGGGATCAGGGCAGACGCAACCTGCGTGCCAAGCTGCCGGCCGCGTCACCTGGAAACCGCCGCGCGCCGCACCGGGTGGCGCACAGCGCCCTGCTCCGATGCCGCGTTCCAAATGAAAATTGCCGATCCGCTGGCAGTAAATGCAACGGACCGGCAAGCATTACTTCAATTTGCGGCGGATCAGCGGACGGTCGGTCAAACTGCCGGCCGGACGAGCGATCGGGCCGTCCAGCCCGCGCGACTCATCAGCCGAGATCGACCGGCACGAAGATCTGCGCGTTGTCGCGCTGGATCAGCAACGCGATGCTGTTGCCGGCACTGGCGATCACCTGCTTCAACTGATCGACGCTCGAAATGGGCCGGCCGTTGACCGCGAGAATCACGTCGCCCGGCTGGATGCCGGCGCTTTCCGCCGCGCCGCCCGATTGCTGCACCAGCAGACCGTGCGAGACCGACGCGCCGCTCTTCTCTTCCGGCGTCAGCGGCCGCACCGCCACGCCGAGCCGGCCTTGCAACTGAGTCGGCTGATCAGCCTTGTCCGAGGCGACCTTCGCATCCGACAACGAGCCGATGGTCACCTTCAGGTCCTTGGTGGCCTTGTCGCGCCAGACCTGCACGGTCGCCGAACTGCCCGGCGCCAGACCGGCGACCTGCGCGGGCAGATCGGACGAGTCGCCAACCGGTTCGCCGTTCACCGACAGGATCACGTCGCCCGGCTGCAAACCGCCCTTGGCCGCCGGGCCGCCCGGATCGACCGAGCTGACCAGCGCGCCCTGCGGCTTCTGCATCCCGAACGAATTGGCGAGCGTCTGGTTCATGCCCTGCACCGCCACGCCGAGACGGCCGCGGCTCACGTGGCCGGTCTTGACGATGTCGTCCTTGACCTTGATCGCCTCATTGATCGGGATGGCGAACGAAAGGCCCTGGAAGCCGCCCGTCTGCGAATAGATCATCGAGTTGATACCGATCACTTCGCCTTGCAGATTGAAGAGCGGGCCACCTGAGTTGCCCGGGTTCACCGGCACGTCGGTCTGAATGAACGGCGTGTAGTTTTCGTTAGGCAGCGAGCGCGACTTCGCGCTGATGATGCCCGAGGTCACCGTGTTGTCGAAGCCGTAAGGCGAGCCGATCGCGACGACCCACTGGCCGACCTTGCTCTGACGCGGGTCGCCGATCTTTACGGTCGGTAGATTGCTCGCGTCGATCTTCAGTACGGCGACGTCGGACTGCTTGTCGGCGCCGACCACCTTCGCGCGGAATTCGCGCTTGTCGGTCAGCTTCACGGTGACGACGTTGGCGCCGTCCACGACGTGCGCATTGGTCAGGATGTAGCCGTCATTGCTGACGATGAACCCCGAGCCCAGGCTCGCGCTCGGCTGATCGGGCGCATCGCCGCCGTCGCCGCCTTGCATGCCCGGCATGCCGCCGAAGAAGTGCTTGTAGAACTGGTAGAACGGATCGCTCGGATCGATCGGCAACTGATTGCCGCCGCCGTTGCCATTGCCAGGATTGCCGCGCAGCGCCGCCTGCTTGACGACGTGCTTCGCGCTGATGTTGACGACGGCCGGGCCGTAGGTTTCGACGAGGCCCGAGAAGTCGGGAATGCCGGTTTTGGCGGCGGCTTCAGCGGGCATCATCGCGGCTTGCGCCGGCGTGATCACCTGCGGCGCGGGCACGTCGCGATGCCCCGCCACATAGCCGGCGGAGAGCGCCACGGCGACAGCCACTGCAACAGCGCTGCGGGACAAGGTTTTCGCGTTCATCGTGTACTCCTGACTGGGAGAAAAAAGACTTTGGATGTCTCGAAGCGTACGGGGCATCGCTTAAAAGAGTCTTAAGCAGCGACAGATCCGCTTCCATCCAGTTATTTAGGCCTGTTTAAGCCTTGTTTAAGTCTCTTTACGAACAGAAAGCCTTGCCTTCAAAAACGCACGCTGACCTGCAAGCCACCCGCGGGCGATTCGTCGAGCGACACGGCAGCATGATGCTGCATGGCGATGCGGCGCACGATCGCCAGACCCAGCCCGCTGCCGGCCACGTCGGTACGGACGCGATTCGCGCCGGCGCCCGCGCGATAGAAACGATCGAACACGCGATCGCGTTCGGCCGGTTCGATCCCCGGTCCGCTGTCGGCGATGCGCACGACCGGGTGCCCTTCTTCGACATGCAGGCCGACATCCACACGTCCGCCGCGTGGCGTGTATTTGGTTGCGTTATCCACGAGATTGTTGAACATCACACGCAGCGCGTCGGCATCGCCGATCACGGTGGCGGATTCGGTCGCCTCGATGCCGAGATCGACGCCGCGATTCAGCGCAAGCGGCGCGTAAGCCACCACGCACTCTTGCAGCAGCGCGCGCAGATCGATCGCGTCGGTGGCGGCGAGGCCGTCCGGTTCGGAACGCGCGAGCGCCAACAGTTGTTCGGCAAGTCGCGTGGCGCGCGTCACGCCGGCTTGCAGATCGGCGAGCGCTTCGCTGCGGCCGGTGTCGTCCTTCGCGCGCGCCACCAGTTGCGCCTGAATCTGCACGGCGGCGAGCGGCGTGCGCAATTCGTGCGCGGCGTCGGCGACAAATGCTTTCTGAATATCGAGCGCGGTGGCGAGCCGCTCGAGCAGACCGTTCAGCGCACGCACGAGCGGCTGCACTTCGAGCGGCAGACGCTGATCCGGCAGAGGATCGAGCGCCTCGGGGTGACGCGCGTCGAGCGCGCTGGTCACGCGCCGCAATGGCCTGAGTCCGCGTCCGATAACCACCCACACCGCGAGCCCCAACAAAGGCAGCAGCACGATCAACGGCCACAGCGTACGCAGCGCGACATTCGCGGCGAGCCGATTACGCACGGAAACCGGCTGCGCCAGTTGCACCACGTTATCGCCGACGATCGCGCCATACACGCGCCACTCGCCACGATCCGTGTGCTCGGTCGAAAAGCCGAGTTCGGCGCGCGGCGCGAGCGGCGCACGCGGACGCGAGTAGTACATCAGCACGCCGTTGCGATTCCAGATCTGCAGCACGATACCTTCGTCGCCGGTGTCGCGCGAACCGAGCACTTGCGAGAACGGTTCCGACGGCAGCGCCGCGGCAATCTGCTCCAACTGGTAATCGAAGAGTTCGTTGGCTTCGGCAAGCGCTTGCCGATAGATCAGCCAACCCGCGATGCCGACGCCGAGCAGCACCAGCGCCAGCAGCCAGACCAACAATTGACGGCGAATCGAACGCATCGGCTCAGGCGTCCTTCGCGATCATGTAGCCCAGACCGCGCACGTTGCGGATCAGATCCGCGCCGAGTTTCTTGCGCAGCGCGTGAATGTAGACCTCGACAGTATTGCTGCCGATCTCCTCGCCCCAGCCGTACATTTTTTCCTCGAGCTGGCTTTTCGAGAGCACAGCGCCGGGCCGCGCGAGCAGCGCCTCGAGCAACGCGAATTCACGCGCCGACAATGCGACCGGCGCGCCGTCGAGCGTGACCTGATGCGACGCGGGATCGAGCGTCAGGTTGCCGTGGCGAATAGTCGAATCGCTGCGTCCGGACTGACGCCGGATCAGCGCGCGCATGCGGGCGCCGAGTTCGTCGAGATCGAAAGGTTTGACCAGGTAATCGTCGGCGCCGGCGTCGAGGCCTTTCACGCGGTCCGCCACGGCGTCGCGCGCGGTCACGATCAGCACCGGCAGCGCATGGCCGCGCGAGCGCAGCGTACGCAGCACGTCGAGACCGTCGCGTTTGGGCAGGCCCAGGTCGAGCAGCACGAGATCGTAAGGCTGGCTGGCCGCCGCGCTGAGCGCGGCTTCCCCGTCTTCCACCCAGTCGACCGCGAAGCCTTCGCCGCGCAGCGCCTTGCGCACGCCTTCGGCGATCATCCGGTCGTCTTCGACTAGCAAGATGCGCATGGTTATCCGTTCCGAATCGTTCGATGATGCCGCATTCTAGCGCCCGCCCCCGCCCTGCGCGCCGCGTGGCGCATTTTCCACCGCAGCCTGGCGGCATATCTCTACAATGGGCGCTTTGCTTCGCGCGGCCGGCGTTTCCGTCCGCGCGCCAACGCGATCCATCGGCGCCGCCTGGATTGCCGCGTGCCCCACGCCCTGACATTTTGCTTTTTCGCCCGTCCATGACGCACGCTTTTCTGTCTTCTCTCGCACGCCACATCCACACTGTCGCCCTGCGTCCGCGCTCTGTTGTTGCTTTGACCGCTTCCACCGCTTCTACCTTTCGGTTGCCTCGCCGGTTCGCGCCGCGCGCAAGTGCCTGGCTGCTCGCCTGCGCCGCGCTCGGCTGCGGCTTATCGCTGCCACTTGCCGCGCAGGCTCGCGTCAAGGCCACGCGTCCGACGGTCAACGTCACCACTGTCCTGCCGCAATCGGTGATGGTCGGCTTGCAGCGCGCACACGTGCCCTTGTCGTCGATCAGCGTGGTCGTGGAGAAAGTCGGCGACCGCACGCCGATCCTCGCACTGAACGCCGGCAAGCCGATGATGCCCGCCTCGACGATGAAACTCGTCACCACCTACTCGGGCCTCTCGATACTCGGTCCCGACTACCGCTGGCGCACGAGCGCCTACGCGGACGGCACCATCGACGCCAACGGCGTGCTGCACGGCAATCTCTACATTCAGGGCACCGGCGATCCAAAGCTCGTGCCGGAAGAACTGATCGACCTCGTGCAGAAGATCCACAAGGCGGGCATCAGCGGCATCGACGGGGCGCTGGTGCTCGACAAGCGCTACTTCGATCCGTCCACGCGCGACCTGCCGCCGTTCGACGACGACGCCACCGCGCCGTACAACGTCGGCCCCGATCCGCTCCTGTATGCGTTCAAATCGCTGTCGTTCACGCTGACGCCGTCGCCCGACGGCAGCGTCGCGATCGACGTGTTGCCCGCGCTCGCGCAATTGCAGATCGACAACCAGATGCACGCCGTGAACGGCCCGTGCCGCGGCGATGCGGCCTCGGTGTCGCCCACTGTCACGCCGCAGCCGAACGGCACCGTCGTGGCCTCGTTCAACGGCGACTATTCGATGCGCTGCGGCCCGCGCACGATCAACGTCGCGGTGCTCGATCACTCAGCGTTTTTCGCGGGCGGTTTTCTCGCGCTGTGGCAGCAAACCGGCGGCACGTTCAGCGGCGCGACGCGCGAGGGCGCAGTGCCCGTCGGCGCCAAACTGGTGGCGACGCATCAGGGGCCGATGCTGTCCGACATCGTTCGCGACATCAACAAATTCAGCAACAACACGATGGCGCGCAACCTCTTTCTGACGATCGGCGCGGCCGAGGAAAAAGGGCCCGCCACGCCCGCCAAATCGGCGCGGGCGATCCAGGCGTTTCTGCGCCGCGACAGCATCGACATGGAATATCTGACGCTCGACAACGGCTCGGGCCTCTCGCGCGACGAGCACGTCACCGCGCTCGCGCTCGCCGATCTGCTACAGCGGGCCAACGCGAGTCCAGTCGCGCAAGTGTTCGTGGAGTCGCTGCCGATCGCGGGCGTCGACGGCACCATGCGCAACCGCTTGACCAACCAGGGCGCGGGCGGCAATGCGCACATCAAGACCGGCACGTTGCGCGACGTGCGAGCGATCGCGGGCTATGTGGCCTCGGCTGACGGCAATAGTTACGTGGTGGTCAGCCTGATCAACGATCCGCATTCGGAAGCCGCGCGCGCCGCCCACGACGCGCTGCTCGAATGGGTGTATCAGGGTCCGTCACAGGGCTTCACCAAGGTTTCCGATCCCGTCGTCGAACCGCGCAGCAGCAAGCCCAGGAAAAACCCGCACAAGCGCGGCGCTCACTGAGTGTTCCTTCTAGCGAAGCCGCGCGCGGCAACGTCCTCAAGCGTGTACGCTGTCGGGCAGTGTTTGAGGCGCGCGTAAAACGCTGGACGTGGCGCCAGGGCCGTGCATCGGTTACGGTCCCGCTCGAACAATAACGACAACACCCGCTGCGCATAACGCAGCGGCCAGGGACCACGGAGGAAGACACAATGCAATTCGATGCCGAATTGCTGTTGCTCGCCATGGCGCCAGTCTTTCTCGCATGCATCGGCTGGGAGGCGTGGCATCTGCGGCGCACGCAGCCGGGCGCGCAACTCTATAGCTGGCGCGACACGCTGTGCAACGCCGCGCTCGCACTGATGCAGCAAGCCGCCGACAAGCTCGCGTGGCTTGCCATCATCCCCGTCTACGCGTTTTTCTACGATCACTACCGCGTCTACACGTGGCAAGCGAGCTGGGTTTCGTTCGTCGTGCTGTTCGTCGCGCAGGATCTGCTCTACTACGTGTTCCATCGCTGCAGTCATCGCGTGCGCTGGCTGTGGGCCGCGCATGTCGTGCATCACTCGTCGGAGCGCATGAATTTTTCGACCGCGTTCCGCCAGAGCCTGATGTATCCGATCGCGGGCATGTGGCTCTTCTGGACGCCGCTTGCCGTGCTCGGTTTCCCGCCGAAGCAGATCGTCGCGATCGTGCTGATCAATCTCGGCTTTCAGTTTTTCGTGCATACGCAGGCCATCGGCAAACTCGGCTGGATCGAATACGTGTTCAACACGCCGTCGATCCATCGCGTGCATCACGCGCGCAACGACCGCTACATCGACCGCAACTATGCCGGCGTGCTGGTGATCTGGGATCGCCTGTTCGGCAGCTACGTCGAGGAAGATCCGCGCGATGCGCCGATCTACGGCATCGTCGAGCCGCTTCACACTTACAACCCGCTGAAGGCGACGTTTCACGAATGGGCGTCGATGGCCGTCGACTTCGCGAGCGTGCGCGGCTGGCGCAACAAGCTGCGCGCACTGTTCGCGCCGCCTGCGTGGGCTGCGGATTTTCATGCGCGACGCGCCGCCGGTTCATCCGTATCGCGCGTGGATTCAAGTGAAAACTCAGGCGAGGCAACTCGCGTGAAGCAAGACCATACGGTCGCGTTTCAAACACCACGCAGGCCGTAGAAGATTCTGTAAGCTGTCGTCACGCCGCCTAAGCGGTGGGCGCTGCCTGCAACACATGGCATAAGGGCCACACATACGAGGAGATGTAGTCAACATGAAGCAAACAGCATCGCGGAAACAACATTGGCTGCGCGTGACGCAGATCGCCGTGGCCAGCACGGCATTCGCTCTGCTCGCGGCTTGCGGCGGGGGTAGCGATAACAACAACAATGCGAGCAGCACGCCTGCAGGCGGCGTTAAATTGCAGGTCGTGTCGTTCGGCGACAGCTTGTCGGATGTCGGCACGTACGCGCCGGTGATTCAGGGGAGCTTCGGCGGCGGCCGCTTTACGACGAACCCGGGTGAAGTGTGGACCCAGAAGGTCGCCGAGTACTACGGCGACACGTTGACGCCGGCGTACCTCGGCGGCTTCGGCAAGCCGCTGGTCGCAGCGGGCGGCTACGGCTACGCGCAGGGCGGCTCGGACGTCGTCAACGCCCAAGGCCAGGGTTGGGCGCCCAATAGCATGGCCGCGACGACCGTGCCGGTGGTGACGCAGGTGGCCAACTATCTGGGCGCGCATACGAGCTTCAACGCGAACCAACTCGTGCTGATCAACGGCGGTGCGAACGACATCTTCCAGTTCGCGGGGACCACCACCAATCTGACGGCGCTCGGCGCCGCGCTACAGACGCAATATCCGCTGCTCGTGCAGGCCGGCAAACTGCCGAACTCGCAGGCAGGTCAGGTGGCGTTTATCGTCGGCTACCTGCAACAGCTGGCCAATCCGCAGATCGCGCAGGCCGCCACCCAGCTCGCCGCGCAAGTCCAGAAAATCGTCAACTCGGGCGCGACTCACGTGGTGGTGTCGACAGTGCCGGACATCGGCAATACGCCGCTCGGCGTTGCAGCCAACGTGAGCACGCCTGGCACGGCTGCACTGCTGTCCGGGATTACCGCGGCGTATAACTACCTGCTGGTCCAGAACCTGACGGCCCTTGGCCTGGTGGGTACCGGCAAGGTCATTGTGGCCGATGCGTTCACGTGGATAGATCAGCAGTTGCCGAACTACCAGGCGCTGGGCTTCACGGTGTCCAACACCGGCACGGGTTGTAACCTGACGTCGATGCAGAACAACGCAACCGCGTATGCCACCGCCAATCCGAGCGCGACGAACGGGCTGACCCCGGCGCAGTATGGCGCGCAGTTCGGCTCGTCGCTGTTCTGCTCGCCGCAGACTTATACGGTGGCTGGCGCTGATCAGACTTACATGTTCGCGGACACGGTTCACCCGAGCACGCATCTGCATGCGTTGTTCGCGCAGTATGTGCAGCAGCAGATCGCTGCGACGGGGTTGGGGAAGTGAATTGAGGAGGGCCGCGTTGTGGTTTTGGTTTGCGGCGTGGCCTTTCCTTGATTTGTTAGTGGTTTATTAGCGTTGCCCCTGTGCGGGGCGGCACCTACTTTTCTTTGCCTGCCGCAAAGAAAAGTAGGCAAAAGAAAGCGGCTCACACCGCTAATTCTTAAGCGCGTCCCCCGCACAGCCGAGGTAGTGGTGCATCTGGAATCTGTGTTCTCGCACATTCCGCACTTGTGACAAGGCAGTCATTCTTCCGGCGGCGCTGCGCGCGCCGAAGGGCGCTTCATAAACAGTCTGCTGGTTTTTGCTCTCGCGTTTCGCCCGATGTCGGGGACTGTCATTGCATTGCCGCCGCGACTTCGACACACCCCGGATCCGCACAAAGCGGGGAGGTGCCTATCAGCGCACCACCGACTCGGCGAGGCGAAGCCGATCGCCCCACGACGCCCCGGTTCCCAAGCATACCCATCCGCGACGCACGCAGTGCGGAGTGGGAGCTGATGAGTGCGTTGTCACTCGTGCCGAATGTGCGAGAACACGGATTCCAGATGCACCACTACCGCAACTGTGCGGGGGACCCGCTTAAGAATTAGCGGTGTGAGCC
>NZ_JAQQEK010000051.1:0-41413 GCF_046027355.1 Paraburkholderia sediminicola
ATTCTTAAGCGGGACCCTCGCGCAGCCACGGTCGTGGCGCATCTGGAATTCGTGTCCTCGCGCATTCCGCGTGAGTGACAAGGCGCTCATTCTTCCGGCGGCGCTGCGCGCGCCGTCGCGGTAGTTCTTCAAACCGTGGGCTCTTGCGTTGGCTTTTTGCCGGGGATGTCGCGCTGCTCACCCTTTCCGGAGACGATCATGCTGGTTCAACCTTACGTATTTTTCAACGGGCGTTGCGAAGAAGCGCTCGACTATTACTGCGCGAAACTCGGCGCTCAGGTGACCTTCAAGATGCGCTACAAGGAGGCGCCGCCCGATCCGCAAAACCAGCCGCAGCCGGGTCTCGAAGAAAAGATCATGCACGCTAACGTGCGGATGGGTTCGACCGACTGGATGGCCTCCGACGGACATTGCGATCCCTCAGCTACGATGAACGGCTTCAGCCTGTCACTGACCGCCGACGACGCCGCCTCCGCCGAAAAATACTTCAATGCGCTCGCCGACGGCGGCCAGGTGACGCTACCGTTTCAGCCGACTTTCTGGAGCAAGGGCTTCGGGATGGTGGTCGACCGCTTCGGTCTCATGTGGATGGTGACGGTACTGGAGGGTTGAGCGTGGCGGGCGTGGCAGACGCAGAAGCAAGCGCAATCCCACCCCGCGCTAAACCTTCCCCAAAATCCCCGAACGCCGTTCGATGTTCCAGTTCGGCTCGGTTTCCAGCAACCGCTCCCGCAGCCGGTCCACCTGTTCGGCCAGCCGCTGTCCGAGCCAATACGGACCCTGAAATTCGGGCGGCAACTCGAGCGCCGCGTCGCCATGCCTCTGCGCGAGCGGCGACGCGGCCGGAATGCCGAAGTGGGTCGCCCGGCCAAAGCGCAGGCCACGCGCCATCGCCAGCAGAATCGAGCGCACGGTGCGCACTTCCACGCCGCATTGCTCGGCGTAGGCGGCGCGCACCGTGGCGTCGGCGTGCATCAGCGGACCCGTGGCGAGCAACTCCAGCGAACTGAGCACCGAGCGGTGCAGCCGCTGAATCTCTTCGAGCTTCGACTGCGGCACGTCGATTTCCTTCGCCACCGATGGCATCAGCGAACGCAATTGCACAAGCCGCTTGTTGATCGCCAGAAAGCGCTTGACCTGCTCTTCCTCGCTGATCGTCTCGCCCTCCAGCAGCCGCGTGTAGACGCGCGCGCATTCGCGCAGATTCGTCGCGAGCCCGTAGCGCCACGAATAGGTGGCATGCAGCGGCAGCGCAAACGAAAACGCCAGCGCGATCACAATGCCGATCAGCACGTTCAGCGTGCGCCACAAGCCGACGTCGATCAGATTGTCGCCGTGACCCGCGACGATACACATGGTGATCGCGGTCAACAGCCCGATATAGCCTGACGAGCCGATCGCGAACCACGCGCAGATGCCCGCGACGATCGACATCGCCACATAGGTGAGCGGCGCCGACCCAGTGAGGTTCTGCAACACGATCAGCGCGAGCCCGATCGACGCTCCGAGCAACGTGCCCGCCGCCCGTTCGGCCGCCTTCTTGCGGATGTTGCCGTGATGCTGCAAGCCGCCGATCACCACCAGCAAAGTGACCGACGACCAGATGCCGTGCGGAATATCGATCCCGGTGGTCGCCAGAATCGAAACCAGCATGGCCAGCCCAACGCGCAGACTGTGCAGCACCTTGGCGTGGCGATAACGGTAGTAAGGCGACGTAACCGCGCGAACCATCCGGCTGAGCGCCGAGCGGCGTGGAATCACGGTGTGGGAATCGGCAGAAGCCATGGCGGCGCGCTCGATGCGGTGAAGGTCGGTCCTGCTATCCTGCCCTGGAGTGGCGCTATAAGACAAACGCCCGCACACTTTCGTGTGCGGGCGTTGCAGTCTTCAAGCCGTCGAACCACGTGAAGCGGCGCGACGTAAAGCGGTCATGATCAGCTTTCGACCACGTCCAGATAGTCTTCCGGACGGGTACGGTCTTCGGCGCGCTGCATGCCGGCCGCGCGCACCAGCAGGCTCACCACCACCGCCACCACCAGGTTCACGATCAGCGACCACACCGCCGCGTAGCCCGGGATCGCCATGCCGAACAGGTGGATCGTGAAGATCGAGCTGGCCAGCTTCAGCGAAATCGCCATCCACGTGCCGGTTGCGATGCCGACCGCCCAGCCGATCAACAGGCCGCGGTAGTCGAGCACGCGCGTGTACAGACCCAGCACGATCGCCGGCAGCGTCTGGATGATCCAGATACCGCCGAGCAGCTGCAACTGGATCGCATACGTGAGCGGCAGGCCGAGAATGAACGCCACCGCGCCGACCTTGACGATCAGCGAGACCAGCTTCGCGACATTGGTCTCCTGCTCATGCGTCATGTTGCGGTTGACGAACTCCTTGTGGATGTTGCGCGTGTACAGATTTGCCGCCGCGATCGACATGATCGCCGCCGGCACCAGCGCGCCGATGCCGATCGCCGCGAACGCCACGCCGACGAACCACGACGGGAAGTAATGCAGGAACAACGCCGGTACAGCGAAGTTCGGGCCGAACGCCTTGAAGTACGGCGCGAACTCCGGCATGTCCTTCACACCCGAGGCAAGCGCCATGAAGCCGAGCAGCGCGAGCAGGCCGAGCACCAGCGAGTAAGCCGGCAGCATCGCCATATTGCGGCGGATCGTGTTACCCGACTTCGACGACAGCACCGCCGTGATCGAATGCGGGTACAGGAACAGCGCGAGCGCCGAACCCACCGCGAGCGTCGCGTACGCGCTGTAGCCATTCAGGCTCGAGACGTCCGGCGCCTTCAGCAGCAGCTTGGCCGGCGGCACCACGCTGAAGATGTGACCGAAGCCGCCCAGTTGCGGCGGAATCACGATGACCGCGGCGAAGATCGTGATGTAGATCAGCACGTCCTTGACCACCGCGATCATGGCCGGCGCGCGCAGACCCGAGGTGTACGTGTACGCCGCCAGAATCGCGAACGCGATGATCAGCGGCAGATCGCCGACGAAGCCCTTGGTGTCGAAACCGAGCGCGCCGATCACCACTTCGATACCGACCAGTTGCAGCGCGATGTACGGCATGGTCGCGACGATGCCGGTCACGGCGATCGCCAGAGCAAGCATACGGCTGCCATAACGCGCCGAAACGAAGTCAGCCGACGTCACGTAGCCCTGACGTTTGGCGATGCTCCACAGTTTCGGGAACACGACGAATGCGAACGGATAGATCAGGATCGTGTACGGCAGCGCGAAGAAACCGGTTGCGCCCGCACCGAACACCAGCGCCGGCACGGCGATGAAGGTGTACGCGGTGTACAGGTCGCCGCCCAGCAGGAACCACGTGACGATGGTGCCGAAGCGCCGGCCGCCGAGGCCCCACTCTTCCAGATGCGCGAGATCGCCGCGCCGCCAGTGGGCCGCGACAAAGCCGAGAATCGTGACGCCGATGAAAAACAGAACGAAGACGAAAGTTGCAATGGCGTTCATTATTGTGCGCCCCCCTGCGGACGGCCGCTGGAGCGCGTCTTGGTCTTGAAGTACACGAGCGCAGTGATGACCGCGCTGATCAGCACCCACAGGAGCTGATACCAGTAGAAGAACGGAAAGTCGAACAGCACCGGTTCGACCTTGTTATATGACGGCACCCAGATCATCGCGATCCAGGGCAACAGCAGCAACCAGAGCCAGTGCTTGTTGGCTTTGTTCGCGTCGGCGTCGTGAGCCATGACGTCTCCTCTTCCCTATTATTGAAATGTTGGCCCGTGTTTGACGGGAGGTGGATCCCATAGCGGATAGCCACGGGCGCCCCGAAAGCTTCGAAAGAGTATAGGAGTGGCGAATGCGCGGTCAAGCAGGGACGACCCCAGCACGACCGTGCGTTCAGGGACTGGCGGGACGCTGTTTCAACGGGCGTATTTGAAGCGCTGCAGCGGCACGCGTAAGGCCGCGCGGCTTGGGTCTGACAGGCCGGGCCCGCTTCGCGAGGAAGAGGACCGGCTGTTCAATGCGCGATGGATGACGGCGACGAGCGTCGCGTGGGCGCAACGGCAAGCAGCGCGCCGACGGCGGTATTCAGTTCATGCACTGCTTTGGATCGAACCGCCTTGCGCGGTCCGACCGCTTAGGCCCTCGGAATCAGACCGAGAACGAGACGCCGGTCTGCCCGGTCGATTCCTGCAGACCCTTGATCCACTTGCGCGCGGGCAAGCCGAGTTCCGCTTCGATCAGTTTGGCGCGCGCTTGCAGCGCCGTGAACGGCACCGCGAGCGCCGGACCCGAGAAAGCGATCGCGATGCGGTTGCCGTCGTGCACTTCCGGCAGCGCGACCACGCGGCCATCGAAGGCTTCGTTCAAACGCTTCATATTGCGCACGAAGCTCGGGTGATCGCCGAACAGGTTCACCGTCACCACACCCGCCTCGGTCAGGCACGCACGCACCGCACGATAGAAGCCGACGCTGTCGAGCACCGGACCGCGCGCGGTCGCATCGTAGACGTCGATCTGCAGCGCGCCGATCGTGCCGTGGTTGGCGCGGTCATTGACGAAGTCCCATGCGTCGGTTTCGTGCACCGTCAGACGGGCGTCGTCGTGCGGCAGCTCGAACATCGTGCGCGCGGCCACCACGACCGCCGGGTTCACTTCCACTGCCTCGACCTTCGCGCGCTTGAGGAAGCGGTGCGCGAACTTGGTCAGCGCCGCGGCGCCCAGACCGAGCTGGACAATGCGCTTGGGCGTTTCGATGAACAGCAGCCAGGCCATCATCTGCTGCGCGTATTCGAGTTCGATGTGATCCGGCTTGCGCAGACGCATTGCGCCTTGCACCCATTCCGTGCCGAAATGCAGGAAGCGCACGCCGCCCTCTTCCGAGAACGTCACCGGCGCAAAACGCGGCTTGCGCGGCGCTTCGATTTGCGGCGCGTCGTGCAGATCGTCGTCGTGCGAAACGCGCTTTTTGTTGCGCGTGACGTTGTGCTCTTTCTGCGTTTTCTGTTTGCCGCCGGCGACGTCAGCGTCACGGTTGCGGAAGGCACGCGCTTCAGCCGAAGCGCGCTTGATCAATTTCGTCATGTAAGGATGTCGCGCCAAAGACGCAATTTTTGGTCGAACGAGAGCATAGCATTCGCCGGACTCGACGAAGGCAATACCAGGGTGACGTAGCCCGCCGCGCCGATCACCGGCGCGAAACGGCCCGCCGTCTTGCCGTTGAAGCAGACTTTCGCGAGCTTCGGCGCGTGGGCGCGCAACGAAGCGAAATCATTCGGACTGGCGTTGCGGATCGCCGCGTCGAGACTGCCTTCGCGCGTGCAGGCGGCGAGCACGTCCCACACGCCGATGCCGTGTGCGAGCACGCGGCGCAAACGCTCTTCGTAGGTGAGTTCGGCGAGCGGCTCGTCGAGCACGATGCCGAGCAGGCGCCAGAACTGGTTGCGTGGATGCGCGTAGTACTGCGTCGCGGCAAGCGACGCCTCGCCGGGAAAACTGCCGAGAATCAGCGTATGCGTGTCCGCGGCGACGACGGGAGGAAAGCCGCGCAGCATCAGCGGCTCCGTTCGTCGGGCGTGCGCGTTGCGGGATGCGCGCGCGATGCGGTGTGCTCGAGCGGACGGCCGTGTTCGCGCACCCGCGGATGCGCCAGCCACTCTTCCGATTTGCTCGCGCCGGGCAGGGTCGCCAGATGCGTCCATAACGCCGGCAACATGCATTCGGTGACCATCAGCGGCGCACCGTGGCGCTCGAATACCGAGCGGCGCGCAACCAGCGCGTGCGGCGGCGGCCCGTCGACCTCACGTGCCGCGAGGTGATAGAGCGGATGCCGGGCGGTCAACCTGCGGCTCACCAACGACGAACGCGCCACACTGCTATCGCTATACAGGAGCTCGGCCAGCGGCCGCGTGCGCAGGCGCCGCATGGCCTGCCACACGCCCGCGCTCGCGGCGAGCGGCGCGATGCTATGCGCGGCGACAAACGGCACGCCGTCGACCGACAGCGCGACTTCCCGAACCCAGACCGGCGCACGCGGCGCAAGGCCGAGCGCGGCGCTCTCGTCGGCCCACGGCAGCGCGACGCCTTCACGCGTCACGCGTACCGCGACCGCGCCGAGCGCACGCAGATGCGCGGTCAGTGAACCACCGCGGGTCAGCCAGTCTTTCTGGGCGGCGCTCAAGCCGGATAAGGGCGCGACGCGCCAGTGGGCGTCGGCGGCATCGAAACGGATAGACATGGTGTCGGATTATAACGGCGCGGCTGTCGGATCATTCGCCAACGCGCAGACCCTTCCCTTCAGCAGATTCCATCGAGTCCGACACCGGTGGTGCAGCACTTCCACCGGCGCGTCGATTTCAGATAGTTCCGATTCTCCGCGGCGCGCGTCGCGCGATAAAACCTCCGTGCTTTGCAAAGCCGGCCGCCCACGATCGAATGGCGCGCCACGTGAACGAATAATCAAGGAGAAAACACGAAGATGAAGAACATTCTGGGCACAACCGCATGCGCGATCTCGGTCCTGCTGGTGGCGGGTTGCGCGGCTCCGCTGAACCGCGATACGGAGACATCGTTGAACAAGGCCGTCGGCATCGAGGTGGCGCCGGTCGCCGGCGGTGTCGCGGTCAAGCTGCCCGAAACCGCCCTGTTCGATTTCAACAAATCCGACGTGCGCAGCGACGCGGCCGCGGTCATCGATCGTTCGGCCGTGCTGCTCAAGCGCAGCAAGAAACCAATTATCGTCGAGGGCTATACCGACAATGTCGGCACGCTCGAATACAACCAGCAACTGTCCGACGCGCGCGCGACCGCAGTGGGCTATGCGCTGGTGGCGCGCGGCATCGCGATGAACCGCATTCGCACGAAGGGCAACGCGTACAACGATCCGGTGGCGAGCAACGATACGCCCGAAGGCCGCGCGCTGAATCGTCGCACTGAAATCGTCGTGCGTGGCGAGACGATGGAGACGTTGATGGGGAAGAAGTAACCAACGGCCATTTCGCGGCCGCCTTCAAATAGAAACCCGGGCGCGTGTGAGCCCGCCCGGGTTTCAGCTAGCGACAAAATCGCGCAATGCTCGCGCGACCTCGTCGAGCACCGTGTCCCAACGCTCCAACTCGCGCTGCCTGAACAGACGCGCCGACGCATACCAAGGACTATCGTCGCGCTCCGTCATCCAGCGCCAGTCGGTGAACGTGGGCACCAGCACCCAGACCGGCGTGCCGCATGCGCCGGCCAGATGGGCAACCGCCGTGTCCACCGTAATCACCAGATCGAGCGACTGCACGATGGCCAGCGTGTCGGCGAATGTGCCGATCTCCGGCCCGAGCCTGTGCATGCCGATATCCGCGCACCACGCCACTGCCTCATTCTGTGCCTCGCCCTTTTGCAGCGCGAACCATTGCACGCCGGTCTGCTGTAGAACCGGCAGCCATTGGCGCAACGGAATCGACCGGTAGCGATCGAGTCCATACGCCGGATTGCCGGCCCAGACAATGCCGACGCGCTTTCCGAGCGGACCGCGCGCATCTGGCGGATCGAGCGCGTCGAGCCGGTTCTGCCAGCGTTGCATCTGCGCCGGTTCCGCTCGCAGATAAGACGTCGCGAGCGGCAGCATCGGCAGATCCAGCTTCATATGCTCCGGCATTCTGAGCATGCGGCACCAGTAGTCGTACGGTCCGGGCGGCGCGGTGGTCCACGCGGCATGCACGCCGGCCGCTCTGCGCGCCACTTCGCCCAGCGGAGCCTCGACCCAGACGTCGACCTGCGCGCCGCGCCGATGCAACCACTCGGCCATGCGCAAGAACTGCAGTTGATCGCCCAGCCCCTGCTCGCCGACGAGCAGAAAGCGGCGGCCCGTCACCCGCTCGCCTTGCCACTCCGGATAAGCCGGGCGCACCAGATCGTGATTTTCCGGCAGGGCCTCGTGCCAGCGGTATTGCTTCCAGCCGTTTTCGTAGTCGCCGGCGCGCAGTTGTGCGGCTGCTAGATTGAATTGCATCAGTGGATGATCGGGCATCAGCCGCGCGGCTTCGACGGCATGCGCATGCATTGACGGAAAGTCTCCCAGCATATTGAACGCAAATGACGCGTTGTGATGCAGCCAGCCGTTGTGCGGATCGATGCCGAGGCCGTCGATGGCGACGCTGATTGCATCCCTGAAGCGCTCCACGCCGTTCAATGCAAAGGCCACCTGTTGCAACGCGGATGCGTCGCCGGCGAAGCGGGCGCGCAGCTCGGCGAGCACGCAGTCGATTCCCGCACCGCGCTGCGCTCTCGACAAAGCCGCGATCAGTTCGAGCGCGTCCGCCGGATGCGTCGAGTCGAGCGTCCACGCACGCAGCCAGTAGTCCGCTGCGTCCTGATAGCGTTCGAGCTCCGTACTGATTTGTGCGAGCGCGCGAACGGCATGATGCAATGTCGGCTCGAGTTCGAGCGCCTCGCGGTAGTGCCCGCGCGCTTCGACGAGACGCTTCGACAGCTTCAGGCAATCGCCGAGATTCCGATGCAGGCTCGCGGTGCCGCCACCTAGATCCATCGCGCGATGGTAAAACGCTTCGGCCGCCATCAGCTCGCCGCCCAGCGCGGCGATCAAGCCGCGATGCTCCCAGATATCCGCGCGCTCGGGCGCGACGCTCAATGCCTGATCGAGATACTCGCGCGAACGATCGGGCCGATCGACGCGAAATGACGCGAGGCCGAGACGATGGAGCGCGTACACGTTGTGCGGTTGTTCGGCGAGAACGCGCTCGTAGCCGGCGATCGCTTCGTGATGGCGCCCTGCGGCGAAGCAGGCGTCGGCACGCGCGGTGATCGCGCCAACATCGTTGGAGACGCTGGTGGGGAGTGGGAATTCGGGTTCGTGCATCAAAGTCGATCAGTTGCGTGAGTTGCTCAACCTGCCGAGGCTTGCGCCGCTCAGGCTGTCCGGTCCGGCGTCATCATCGTCTTCAGACGCGCGGCCACCCGCTCGACCGCCGGTGCCCACTGTGCGGGCTGCGGCTGTCGGAATAGTTCGACCGAGTCATACCAGGGCTGCGTCTCTTCGTTGCCCCACGACCAGTGCGAGACGTGATCGAGCATCGCGAGCACGCGATGCCCTAATGCGCCGCCGAGATGCAACGGCGCGCTGTCGATCGTCACCAACGCGTCCAATGCGGTGAGATGCGCCGCCACGTCGTCGAAGCCGTCTTCGTAACCGCCGGTCAGATCGCACAGGCGAAAACCTTGCGCGGCCAGCGCCGTCACATCGGCGTGGCGTCCGGGCGTGAGCGGATGGAATACGACATCGGGCAGCGTCAGCAGCGGCGTCAGCGCCGCAAGCGGAATCGACCGCTTGGCGTCGCGCCGATGCGTCGGGCTGCCCGACCACACGAGACCGACGTGCCACATCGCATCGGGCGCGTGCGCGCTGATCCGTTCGCGCCACGCCGCGACCTTCGACGCATCGGCCTGCAGGTAGGGCGCGCCGCGAACCTGCTCCGGCTCGATACCGAGCACGAGTGGCAAGCTCATGAGCGGCAAACCGTAATCCGGTGAGCCGAGCGGACCTTCCTCGATCGACACGCAATCCGCGTAGAACCGCGCAAACAGCGGTTGCAGCGCGCGACGCACGGCAAGCACCAGCCAGCCGCCTTCGTCACGCACGCGTGCCGCCAGATGCGGAACGAAGCGGACCATCTGGATGTCGTCGCCGCTGCCCTGCTCGCTGTGCACGACCAAGGTCTTGCCGGCGAGCGCCTCGCCATGCCAGCGCGGACACAAACGCCTCATCACGCTGACGACGTTGTTCTGCGCACGGTCTTCGCGCGCGAGACGCGCCTCGAATCGCGGCCACGCGCTCGACCAATCGCCGCGCCGCAATTCCAGGTCCGCCAGATCGACCGCTGCCTGCACCGCTGACGGATCGATTGCGAGCGCCGCACGCAGCGCCGCCTCGCTGTCCTCGTAGCGCGCCTGCTCGTTCAGATACATGCCGATGGCGGCCAGCACGTCCGCATCGCCGGGCGCGACGGCGTCCACGGCGCGCATGGTGGCCTCCGCCGCTGCCGCGTCGTTGCACTGCCATTGCGCGTGGCTGAGTTGCCAGGCCATCTCCGCATCGGCGGGATTGCGCGCAAGGCTTTCGCGGCAGATACGCTCGAGCGCCGGCCAATCGCGCATCTCGCGCAACGCGAGCGCGAGTTGCAGCGGCAACGCCGGATCGACCGCGGGGTCGAGCGCATACGCCCTCGACAACGCCGCGCGACGCTCGTCCCGCGCGCTCGTCTCGGGCAGCGCTGCCAACGCGATCGACAACCACCACGGCGCGCGCGCGTCCTGCGGCGCTCGACGCTCATAGGCACGCAAGATTCGCGCGGCCGCCGACTGCGCGCCGCATGTGTCGATCAACCACACGACCCAGTCGATCGTTGTTTCGACCGGCTGCGCGGCCACGGCCTGCTCGCTGTCGCGCTGCGCAGCGCTGGTGTAGCCGAGCGCATCGGCGAACAGCGCGACCCGCGCGTGGCGCGCTCCGTTCGCGCACGCTTGCGCCTGCGACGCGCTGTGATACGCGTCTTCGAAACGCCCCGCGCTCGCGCACAGGTCGGCGTGCAACTGCGGCGTCGCGCCGGCCACAGCGAATTCGACTGCGCGACGCGCAGCGGCATCGAAGCCTTGCTCGCGCAGGATCAACCACAGGAGATGAACGGAATCGAGAGGTACTGCCAGGGTGGAGTCGGACATGGGAATTCAGAGCGTTGTGGTTGTCATGCGCGAAGGCGTAATCAAAAAAATAGGACCTGGTGCTTTCAATGCTTAGAGACTGGAAATAATCCTGCAAGCTTCCGAATAAAAATCGCGCGAGCATAAGACGAAACCGCGCTTTTATATCTCATAAACCAATCTCAATTTAATGGCATTGATTCTATTTAGTTAGTTAACCATAATTAATTTTGGTCGACTACGAACGGCATCCCGCTAGTCGATCCAGGTTGACTCACTACAACAAAGGAGCATCGTTTGAATACGGCAAATCAGAAGGAAACGTCCGACCGCATCGCTCATCTGGCTGCGGCCGTTTTACGGCGCGTAGGTGTCGCGCAATTGGAAAAAGAACTGGCAGGCTCGGCGCTGGCGCAACACCACACGTCGAAACAGACCAGCAAGGCCATCGGCAGTCTCGCCGCGAAAGTGCTGGCCGATCACACTACATGTCACGAGGCAAAAGAGCTGGCCGGTAGCGTGCTCTCGCAAGTGCGTCATCTGGAGGGGACGGCGCCCGCGCGTTGAGCCATCGTCTCGAACCGGCCCAGGCGGAGCCAATCTTGCTCCGCCGCGCCGGACAAAAAAAATGCGCTGCCGAAGCAGCGCATTTTTCAACCCGATAACGTCAGTGCGACGCCGTGGATTAGTTCCGACCCACGCTCAGTTCGCGCGCGCCAGCAGCAGCGCATTGGTGCGCTTCACGAAGCTCGCCGGATCGTCCAGCGCGCCGCCTTCAGCGAGCAATGCCTGATCGAACAGCAGATGGCACCAGTCGTCGAAGTTCGCACTGTCCGCGTGCAGCCCCTTCACCAGCGCGTGCTCCGGATTCACTTCGAGAATCGGATGGAACGACGGCGCTTGCTGGCCCGCGGCCTTCAGCATGCGTTGCAGATAGCCGCTCATTTCGCCGTCGTCGGCAACGAGGCAAGACGGCGAATCGGTCAGGCGGAACGTGAGACGCACGTCCTTGGCCTTGTCCTTCAGCGCTTCCTTCATCTTCTCGACGAGCGGCTTGAACTCTTCGCCGACCTTTTCCTGCGCCTCTTTTTCTTCGTCGTTCAGCGCGCCCAGATCGAGGTCGCCGCGCGCCACGCTTTGCAGCGGCTTGCCTTCGAATTCGTTCAGGAACGACAGGATCCACTCATCCACGCGATCGGTCAGCAGCAGCACTTCCACGCCCTTCTTGCGGAACACTTCGAGGTGCGGGCTGTGGGTCGCGGCCTGCCAGGTGTCGGCGGTCACGTAGTAGATCTTGGTCTGCTCGGGCTTCATACGCGCGACGTAGTCGGCCAGCGACACGGTCTGTTCCGGCGTGTCCGTATGCGTCGACGCAAAACGCACGAGCTTCGCGATCCGCTCGCGATTGGCGAAGTCTTCGCCGATGCCTTCCTTCAGCACCTGGCCGAATTCCTTCCAGAAACCGGCGTACTTTTCCTTGTCCGCCTCGTTATCCGAGTTGGCCAGCTCTTCGAGCATCGACAGCGAACGCTTGGTCACGCCTTCGCGAATCGCCTTCACATCGCGGCTTTCCTGCAGGATTTCGCGCGACACGTTCAGCGGCAAATCCGCCGAATCGACCACGCCCTTCACGAAGCGCAGATACGCGGGCAGCAGTTGCTCGGCGTCGTCCATGATGAACACGCGCTTCACGTACAGCTTCAGGCCGCCGCGATAATCGCGATTGAACATGTCGAACGGCGCGTGGGTCGGCACGTACAGCAATTGCGTGTACTCGCTGCGACCCTCGACGCGGTTATGCGTCCACGTGAGCGGGTCCTGATGATCGTGCGAGAGGTGCTGATAGAACTGCTTGTACTGTTCGTCGGTGATGTCGTTCTTCGCGCGAGTCCACAGCGCGCTGGCCTGATTGACGGTCTCGTCCTCGTCCTTCGTGACCATCTCGCTCTTTTCCGCGTCCCACTCTTCCTTCTGCATCAGGATCGGCAGCGCGACGTGGTCCGAGTACTTCTGGATGATCGATTTCAGACGATGCGACGACAGCAGGTCGTCTTCATCGGCACGCAGATGCAGCGTGATGGTCGTACCACGCGCGGCGCGCTCGATCTGCTCGACCGCGAAATCGCCTTCGCCCGCGCTTTCCCAGCGCACGCCTTCCGAGGCCGGCAAGCCGGCGCGGCGCGTTTCGACCGTGATCTTGTCCGCGACGATGAAGCCCGAATAGAAGCCCACGCCGAACTGGCCGATCAGCGCCGCATCTTTCTGCTGGTCGCCGGAGAGCTTGCCGAAGAATTCCTTGGTGCCCGAGCGCGCGATCGTACCGAGGTTGGCGATCGCTTCGTCGCGGCTCATGCCGATGCCGTTGTCGTCGAGCGTGATGGTGCGCGCGGCTTTGTCGTACGACACGCGAATCCGCAGGTTCGGATCGTTTTCGTACAACGCGCTGTTTTCGATTGCTTCAAAGCGCAGCTTGTCGGCCGCGTCGGACGCGTTCGAAATCAGTTCGCGCAGGAAAATTTCCTTGTTGCTGTACAGCGAATGGATCATCAGGTGCAGAAGCTGTTTCACTTCTGCCTGAAAGCTCATGGTTTCTTGTGCCATGGTCGGACTTCCTCTCTGTTGCGAATGGGGGTTCAAGTCGGGCGCGGCGCCGTGCGTTGCGGTTCGCCGGCGACGTCGGCGTGACGCCGGTGAGCCGCCGCCGCTGGGCCGAAGCGCCGGCCGCCGGATTGTCCGCCTAATTGGGGGCAAGCCGGCGCGGTTTCAAGAGGCGCGGCGCGCCACACTGTCGAGATAACGGCACAAAAAAGTGGCCAGCTCGGGATCGCCGCAGTTGGCAATATTGAAGCGCATCCAGGTGGTCGACGACTGCTGCGGGGAAAACAGGCTGCCGGGCGTCAGCAGAAAGCCGGCTTCGTGGCCGGCGGCCGCCAGCGCGTCGGCATCGACGCCCGTGTCGGCCCACACGAACATGCCGGCCATGGGCGTCAGGAACAGCTTCAGGCCGGTCTTCTCCAGCATCCGCACGGATTTCTCACGCACGCCGTCGAGCCGCACGCGCAGCCGTTCGACATGCCGCCGGTAGTGGCCTTCGGTCAGAATCTTGTACAGCACACGCTCGTTCAGTTCCGGGCTCGTCATGCCGACCAGCATCTTCTGGTCGCTGACCGCCGTGGCCACTTCAGGCGCGCAGGCAACGAAACCGACCCGCAGATTCGGCGCGAGCGTCTTCGAAAAACTGCCGAGGTAGATCACGCGCTTCAACTGGTCGAGGCTCGCGAGCCGCGTGCCGGGATAGCTCGGCGGGCACAGATCACCGTAAATATCATCTTCGACGACGATGAAATCGTACGCTTCGGCGAGGCGCAGAATGCGGAACGCCTGGGCCGCCGTGAGCGACGTGCCGGTCGGGTTCTGCAGCACCGAGTTGATCACCAGCATTTTCGGCCGCCACGTCTGCACGAGCGACTCGAGCGCGTCGAGGTCCGGGCCGTCCGGCGTGTAGGGCATGCCGACCAGCCGCGCGCCCTGCGAGGCGAAACGCCCGAACATCTGAAACCACGCCGGATCGCCGACGATCACCGCATCGCCCGGCTTCACGTAGATGCGCGAGATCAGGTCGATGGCCTGCGTGATGCCGGACACCATCACGATCTGATCCGGCGACGCGCCAATCTCCAGTTCCTCGAGCCGCGTCTGCAACTGCTGGCGCAGCGGCAAGAAACCCTGCGGCGTGCCGATGCCGAGCATCTGCGCGCCGCTTTGCCGGCCGAGCGTGCGCAGCGCGTTGGTGATCAGGTCACCGTCGAGCCAGCGCGCCGGCAGATAACCCAGGCCGGGACTGCGTTCGGGCCGCGCGCCGGTGTGCAGCATGTTGCGCAGCAGCCAGACCACATCGATCGTGGCGGGCGCCGGCGCGGCCGCCGTAAGCGGATGAATCTCGGCGGTGGCGCTGGCTGCGGCGCCCAACCGCTCGCGCACATAGAACCCCGAGCCGCGCCGCGACTCGAGAAAACCTTGCGCCACCAGCCGTTCGTACGCCTCGACCACCGTGAAGCGCGACACGCCCTTGTCGAGCGCGAGCTTGCGGATGGACGGCATGCGCATGCCGGGGCGGAACACGCGCTCCTCGATGCGGCGGCGCGCCCACTGGACGAGCTGCTCGACCAGCGTCAGCGAGGCAGTATCGTGCGGGGCGGGAATCTGGGCGAGCGGGACGGACATGACGGGCTCCAACTGTACCGAACAGTATCGAGTCGATTGTACCGTTACTGTGCCGGTCAGGGTCGTTACATTTGAGATAAGTAAAGGATGGAATGCGGCACGGCAAGCCTCACGACGCCCACGCGCTCTCCGGCAAAACCCTGCCGAACACCCATCCGCATGGCCCGCCGATCTGGCAAACGGTTATGCTTACGGCCCCGGCAGCGTTGCCGCGACACCCGGCACGCTCCGGTTTACCGCAGAAACCGTTTCCCCGATCCGTCATGACTGCTCATCCGCTCCGCCTCGATCACCTCGTGATATCCGCCCGCACCCTTGACGAGGGCACGCAGTACGTCGCCGACACGCTCGGCGTTGCACCGTCCGGCGGCGGTGCGCATCCGCTGATGCGCACGCACAACCGCCTGCTGAACCTGTGGGGCGGTGTGTATCTGGAAGTGATCGCGGTCGATCCGCAGGCCACTGCGCCGGCCGACGGCAGCGCGCCGCGCCCCCGCCTGTTCGCCCTCGACGACCCGGCGACGCACGCGCGGCTCGAGAACGGACCGTATCTGTCGCACTGGGTCGCCCGGGTCGAGCGGCCAAAACACCTGCCGACGTGGCAGGCGCAGTACCCGCAGCGCATTCCTCCTGTCGTGCCGATGACGCGCGCCGATTTCACGTGGGGCCTGACCGTGCCCGACGACGGCGCGTTCCCCGCCTGGCAAGGCATCGGCGACGGCGTGCTGCCTTCGCTGATCCAGTGGGACACGACGAGGCATCCGTCGACGGCCTTGCCGGAAACGGAGATTTCGCTGAAAGCGTTGACAGGCGCACACCAGCAAGCCGACACGGTGGCGGCGCAACTGCGCTGGCTCGGCGCGGCGCATCTGATCGAGTTGCAGCCTACGGAAGGCGCGCCGGCGCTCGTCGCCGAATTTGAAACACCCGACGGTCTACGGACCCTTAAATAAGCAGCGCGCGCGGGTCGCCGACTCGCGCGATAATTGAAGTTTGACCGGTTCCAGTACCAGCAGAGGAGACCATGGACCAAAGCGACTTGAAAGCCCCCACGTGGCAATTGTCCGAACGCGCACGCAAGCTCACGAGCTCGGCGATTCGCGAGATTCTGAAGGTCACGGAGCGGCCCGAAGTCATTTCGTTCGCGGGCGGCCTGCCCTCGCCGGCGACCTTCCCGGCCGAACGCATGCGCGCGGCAGCGGACCGCATTCTGCGCGACGAACCCGCCGCGGCGCTGCAATACAGCGCGACCGAAGGTTTTCTGCCGCTACGTGAATGGATCGCCAAGCGTTATTCGGTGAACGGCGCGCAGATTCGTCCGACTCAGGTGCTGATCACCACCGGCTCGCAGCAGGCGCTCGACCTTCTCGGCAAGGTACTGGTGTGTCCGGACAGCCCCGTGCTGGTCGAAACGCCGACCTACCTCGGCGCGCTGCAATCGTTCTCGATGTACGAGCCGCGTTACGTGCAAGTGCCGACCGACGAACAAGGCCTCGTCCCCGAAGGGCTCACGCCTGACCTGACGGCCGGCGCGCGTCTGCTGTATGCGCAACCGAATTTCCAGAATCCGACGGGCCGCCGCCTGCCGGTCGAACGCCGCCGCGCGCTCGCCGAGTTCGCGAAGACCGCGCCGTTCCCGGTGATCGAAGACGACCCCTACGGCGCGCTCGACTACGCGGGCGAACCGCTGCCCACCATGCTGTCGATGGCGCCGGACCACATCGTCCATCTCGGTTCGTTCTCGAAGGTGCTGGCGCCGGGCCTGCGGGTCGGCTACATCATCGCGCCCGAAGAGTTGATCTTCAAACTCGTGCAAGCCAAGCAAGCCACCGATCTGCACACGCCGAGCTTCACGCAGCGCATCGTGTACGAAGTGATCAAGGACGGCTTCCTCGACACGCACGTGCCGACTATCCGCGAACTGTATCGCGATCAATGCGCGGCGATGCTGGCCTCGCTCGAACGCTACATGCCGGAAGGCGTAAGCTGGAACCGCCCGGAAGGCGGCATGTTCGTGTGGGTGAATTTGCCCGCGCAGATCGACAGCATGAAGCTGCTGGAAGAAGCTGTCGCGCAGAACGTCGCGTTCGTGCCGGGCGGTCCGTTCTTCGCGAGCGAAGCGCAACACAACACGCTGCGCCTGTCGTTCGTGACGGTGCCGCCGGCCAAGATCGACGAAGGCGTGTCGCGTCTCGGCGCGCTGATCCGCGCGAAAATCTAAACGCCGCCGCGCGCTTTTTTGCGCGCGATTTTCGCCCGGCCCGCATCCACCGAATTCCACTACTGACGAAGGACACACCATGGCTCAAACGAATATTTACGACAGGCTCGAGGAACTGGGCATCGAACTGCCGACCGCCGGCGCACCGGCTGCCGCGTATGTGATGAGCGCGCAAAGCGGCAACACGGTGTATCTCTCCGGACATATCGCCAAGAAGGACGGCAAGGTGTGGACCGGCAAGCTCGGCGCCACCCTCACCACAGAGGAAGGCAAAGCCGCCGCACGCTCGATCGCCATCGACCTGCTCGCCACGCTGCACGCGCACGTCGGCGATCTGAACCGCGTCACGCGCATCGTCAAGCTGATGAGTCTCGTCAACTCGACGCTCGAGTTCACCGAACAGCATCTGGTCACCAACGGCGCGTCCGAACTGGTCGCCGACGTATTCGGCGAACGCGGCAAGCATGCGCGTTCGGCATTCGGCGTCGCGCAGATTCCGCTCGGCGCGTGCGTCGAGATCGAGATGATCGCCGAAGTCGAGTAACGCAGTCGAAGCTGCCGGTTCATCCGGCACAGTGCAAGGAACGCGTCGCGAGGTGTCAGCCACCCGCGGCGCGTTTTGCATTTGTGACGAGGTAGATCGTTCCGTCGTCAACGGATAGAATCCGCCAACCCTATCCATCCGTTTGATTCGCTGGACCGCGCCCGATGCCCGCCCACACTGTCCGTTTCAAACAAGTCGACGTGTTCACGTCGGTGCCGTTCAAAGGCAATCCGCTTGCCGTGGTGTTCGATGCCGATGCACTCGATGCGAATCAGATGCAAGCCATCGCCCACTGGACCAATCTGTCCGAAACGACGTTCCTGTTGAAGCCGACCGACCCGGCCGCCGACTATCGTGTGCGCATCTTCACCACGCATGGCGAACTACCGTTCGCGGGTCATCCGACACTCGGCACCGCGCACGCGCTGCTCGAAAGCGGCTATCAGCCGAAGCAGGCCGGCAAGCTCGTGCAGCAATGCGGCGTGGGACTCGTCGAACTCGAGGCCTTGCCTGAATCGGAAGGCGCATGGGCCTTCGCCGCGCCGCCCGCGCGAGTCACGCCGCTTGCCGAGGACCGCCACGCAGCACTCTCTACGGCTTTACGTAGCGACGCAATCGATTTCAGCGCGGCGCCCTGCGCGGTCGACAATGGTGCGCCGTGGCTCGTGGTGCGCGTCAATTCGGCGCGTGAATGCCTCGCGCTCGAACCCGATGCCGCCGCGCTCACCGACATGGCGCGTTCGGTCAACACGCTTGGCCTCGCCGTCTACGGTCCGCACGAGGCCGGCGGCCCGGCCACTTTCGAGGTGCGCTGCCTGATGGCCGGCGGTGATTTCGGCATCGGTGAAGACCCTGTGACAGGCAGCGCCAATGCGGCGCTCGCAGGCCTGCTGAGCGCCCAGCAGTTGCGCCCGGGCACGCACTATTCAGCCCGTCAAGGCACCGCCCTGGGCCGAGCCGGCCAGGTTACCGTGCACTACGACGACGCACGCCGCAGGACATGGATTGGCGGCTCGTCGGTGACGATTGTCGACGGCACGTTTCGCCTGCCCTGATCGGCACGCCCCTTGCCTCGTTCATGTGTCAGGCACGCAATCGGAAGCGGCATAGGGTTCGCCCTGCCTGGCCGCGCTTGACCACGAAACGCCGCATCGTTTGCACTATTAAATGCGCCTTGCATTGGAAGAGGCCTGTTGAAGGCCTGGCACACCTGAATGCTGGCGCCCCTCGCCGCCGATTCCCGATGAAATACTCGAATACGACCGCGCTGTGGTGGCCTCAAGACTGCCCGCACAGGGTGCCAAAATCGCCGCGCGGGGCAGGTTGCCGCGCCCTCGTATACCCGATGCCCGGCCCCTTCCTTAATCCACTGGCATTAAGTAATATCGAGACGTACCCGATGACCTGCGGATGGTCAGGCACGGCGCCACGGTTTCTTCTTCTGCGCAGCAGTTCCGGCACCTTGGTCACCATGCAGCCACTCATGAAATCAGCGCAGTCGACGCTCGCTCGTTTGCAACCGGCCGGCACCCAGGCACGGGCCGCCCGATGAGTCAATCCCGCTTTTCCGACCAGCGCGAAGCCAAAGCCCGACGCGATCCCGCAGTGTCGCGCCGGCGCGCTTTGCTCGCGATTCCCGCGCTCGGCGTATTGGTCCTGATCCTGCTTTGGACGGTGATCTTCGCGCGTCTGTCGGTCGAGAAAGAAGCCACTTATCGTGAAGCCATGGCCTCTGCTGCGATTCTCTCCGCGGCGCTGGAGCAGCACACGGTCAAGGCGATTCACCAGGTCGATCAGATCACCCGCTTTGTCAAATTCGAGTTTGAGAAAACGCCGAATCATTTCGATCTCGCCAGCACGGTGGAAAAAGGCGTCGTGCAAAGCGAGACGCTGGTGCAGGTGTCGTTGATCGACGAACGCGGCACGCTGATCGCCAACACGGCCGAGCTCAATCCCAAGCGCATCGATCTATCCGACCGCGAACACTTCAAGGTCCACGAACACGAGAACGACGACCAGTTGTATATCAGCAAGCCGGTGCTCGGCCGCGTGTCCGGCCACTGGACGTTACAGATGACGCGGCGTCTGAATCATCCGGACGGCTCGTTCGCGGGCGTCGTGGTGGTCTCCGAGGATCCCAGCTATTTCACCACCGACTTCTACAACAACGCGGCCATCGGCCACGAAGGCGTGATCGCGGTGATCTCGGACAACGGCGCCGTGCTCGCGCGGCGCACCGGCAGCGCCGAAACCGCCAACGGCGCATTCTCGGCGAGCGGCTCGTATCCGACCTCGGAGCATGTGTCGGGCACCTACGTCGATTCGATCGACAACGTCACGCGCATCGTGTCGTACCGGCATATCGACGGTTATCCGCTCGGCGTGCTGGTGGGTCTCTCTCAAGCCGAAGAATTCGCCGACTACAACCACACGCGCAACGTCTATCTGCTGATGGCGGGCTTCATCTCGCTCGCCATGCTGAGCTTCTTCGCCGTGGCCACCGGCCTGATCGGCAAGCTGCTCGGCCGCGAGCGCGAGATGACGCATCTGGTCGAATACGATCTGCTCACCGGCCTGCGCAATCGCTATGCGACATTGCAGACCCTGCGGCACGACGTGGCGCAGCAGGCCAACCTCGGGCGCCTGGCGATTCTCTTTATCGACCTCGACAACTTCAAGACCGTCAACGACACGCTCGGCCACAACGCCGGCGACATCGTGCTGCAAATGACGGCCTCGCGACTCGCCACCGCGGTCGGCGAAGGCGGCGCGCTAAGCCGCATCGGCGGCGACGAGTTCGTCGTCGTGATCAAGGGCGACGACGTCGAGAAGCGCGCCGTCGCGCTCGCCGAAGCCGCGGCCGAAGCGTTCGCCAAGCCGTTCGATGTGCGCGGCAGTTCGTTCGTGCTGCATGCGAGCATCGGCATCGCGCTCTACTCGGTCGCCAACGAAAGCGAGATCGACCTGCTGAAAAAAGCCGACCTCGCCATGTACAGCGCGAAAGACGCGGGCAAGAACTGCTACCAGTTCTATTCGCCGCAACTGTCGCATCGCGCGGATCATTTGATGAAGTGGGAACAGCAGTTGCGCGTGGCGCTCGCCGAAGGGCAACTGTTCCTCGCCTATCAGCCGAAGATCGATCTGACGCGCCGCTGCATTACCGGCTTCGAGGCGCTGGTGCGCTGGAATCATCCGCAGCACGGTTTGATTCCGGCCAACGAGTTCATTCCGGTTGCCGAATCGACCGGCCTGATCGTGCCGATCGGCGACTTCGTGATCGAGACCGCCTGCCGGCAACTCGCGCTGTGGCAGCAACAGGGCTACGACACGCTGTCGCTCGCGGTGAATATCTCGGCGGTGCAGTTCTGGCGCGGCGATCTGTACGAAACGATCTCGCACGCCATCGAGGAGAGCGGCATCTCCGCGCGCCGCCTCGAGCTCGAAATCACCGAAACGGCGATGATGGAATATCCCGAACTCGTCTCGGAGAAGATCTTCGCGTTGAAGCGTCTCGGCGTGCGCATCGCACTCGACGATTTCGGCACCGGCTATTCGTCGCTGTCCTATCTGAACCGCTTCTCGGTGGACACGCTGAAGGTGGACCGTTCGTTCATCCAGGCAATTCCGGGCGACCGCAGCGTCTGCGTGATGGTCACCGCGATCGTCAATCTGGCGCGTTCGCTCGGGCTCACGGTGGTGGTCGAAGGCACGGAGACCGAAGAGCAGATTGCGTGGCTCGCCGCGCTCGGCCATATCGAGGCGCAAGGCTTCCTGTTCTCGCGTCCAGTGCCGGTGGACGCGATTCCGGCGCTGCTGGAACGCTTCGGCGTCTGCGGCATGACGGGCCGCCGCAGCGCGCACGAAGCCGACAGCACCAGCAGCGTGTCCAGCACCAACCCCTGAGCGCGGCGCCCGTTGCGGGCCGTCACGGGTCATCTACCCGCAGCGCCGCAAAACCGGCTACATTCTCGCAGTACTGCATCACAGCGCGATGCCGCCCGACGGCCGCGTCAAAACCACTAAACGATGATCTCAAAGGACGAGCGCCCGCGTGCCGGGCGCTCGTGGCGCCATGCAGATGATCACGAGCCAGGATGCTGCCAGACGAGGCGAACGGGAACCGCTGTGGACGCTGTTTCGGGTCGTATTCGGCCTGTCCGCGTTGTCATGGGGCGGCCTCGCGCTGATGGCGCAACTTGAAAACCATTATGTCGAACGCGAAGGACGTCTCTCGCGCGTCGCTTTCTCCGATCTGATCGCGCTCGCCTGGATGGTGCCCGGCCCGGTCGGCTGCAACGTCGCCGTGCAACTCGGGCATGCGCTGCGCGGACGCGCCGGCGCCTGGATCGCGGGCATTGCCAGCGTCCTGCCCTTCTTCATGCTGATGACGCTGTTCGCGATCTTCTATCGCACGCCGTTCGTGCGCGCCGCCGCCTCGCAAACCTTGCTCAATCACTTCAGCGTCGTGTTGGCCACGCTGATCGCGATCACCTGGTACAAACAGACGCGTGCCCTCGTGCGCGGCAAACTCGAATGGGTCGCGGCGGTGCTGGGTTGCATCGCGCTCTTCTATGCGCGCAGTCCGGCCGCTTATGTCGTGATGCTCGGGGCGGCCTTCGGCACCGGCTGGCTAGTGAGTCCGGTTCGGAATTCGCGCGTCGTCGTGTCGTTCGCGCGCGGCGACTGGCAGATGCTGACCGCCTTGAGCGTGTTCCTCGTGTTGTTTGCGATGCCGTTGCCGCATCGCTATGAACTGGCGCTGTTGTGGCCGCGGCTTGCGGGTGCCGGCATGACGTTGTTCGGTGGCGGCTTCTCAGCGTTGCCGGTGCTCAAGACGCTGTTCGTCACACCGGCGATCGGCGTCTCCGATAACGACTTCACGTTGGCGTTCTCGCTGTCGCCGCTGTCGCCCGGACCGCTGTTGAACGTGGTGCCGTTCTTCGGCTATCTGGTGGATGGCTGGGTGGGCGCGCTGATTGCCACGCTCGCGTTATTCGTGCCGTCGGGGTGTCTCGTCGTGCTGGCGCAGCGGCATTTGCATCAGTTGAAGGCCAATCCGCGCTTCGAGCACGGCATGCGGATCCTGCGCGCCGTCACCACCGCGTTTCTCGCGGTGGCCGTGCTGCGCATTGCCGCGCATGTGCCGTTCAAACCGGTTTATCTGCTGACGGCGCTGTTCTCCGCCATGTGCTTCGCCAAGCTGAAGGTGCCGGTGTACGTGGTGTACGGGACGGTGGCGGTGGTGTGCGGGCTGTGGCTCGCGTATGGCTCGCTGATTTAGACGGCGCAGCAGCGCTTCGCTCAATGATGACGAGGCTTCAAGGGTGCGCCGCGCGGCGGTGTCGCCACGCGGCTATCGGACTTCAAACGGGCAATTGTGGAATCGCGGAATCTCAGAAGCCGCGCGACAGCACCGCGACACCGATCGTCACCACGCCGAGCACGATATTGATCAGCACCAGACGACGGATCGTGCCGACGGCACGCGCGCCATCCGGCCATTTTTGCGCCTGCACCGCGCGGCGGATGCGCGGGAACACGGCGAAGCGGATGTGCCCGAAGATCAGCATCATCACGATGCCGAGGCCGGCCATGGCATGCAGCGGCCAGGTAGCGTGCCCGCCGCCGAATTGCATCAGCAGGAAGCCGCCGGTGAGGAGAATCACCAGCACGGAGGCGGCGACCCAATTGAAGAAGCGGCCGAACACCGATTCCCACAGCGGCAAGCGCAATTGCGGCGAGAGATCGGCAATGGCCGGACGCAGACAGAAATGCGCGAACACCATCCCACCTACCCACACGGCAACCGCGAGCAGATGGAGAAAGAGCGCGAGTTCGATAGCCTTGTTCATGTTGTTTTCCTCTCCCGACGACGCCACGCCGCTTATAACGAGCGGCTATTGAGCGCGTTCGACCGCGCGCCATGCACGCAGTTCCATCGCACTCGAGGCTTTCACGCCGTTTTTGTAGTTGTTATCGCAGCATATCCACCGTAATGGCGATGCTGCTCCCCGGTTTTGTACTACGCACGACAAGCGTCTCGCATGCTAGCAGACGCTTGCCGTGTTCCAGCGTCAAGCTTTGTCAAACGGCCAGCACCGGACGCATGCTTTCGAGCTTCATCTTGCTCTCAGGCGCGCGGCCCTTGCGCGCCCGCTTGCCGATATGCGGCGCGAGCGCGGCGCCGCTCACCTTCTCTTCATCGACGCGGCCGCCACGGCGCGTGCCGATCAACACGACACCCGCGTTATTGATGGCCAGCGCCTGCACCAGCGTTTCCTTGTCGTCGAGACCCATCAACGTGACGCCGCGGCCGCCGCCCGAAAGCGTCTTCATCTCGTCGAGGCCGAACACCAGCAGACGGCCGCCCGAGGAGAGACACGCAATGTGCGTCGCATCCGGCAGCATCGGCATCGGCGCGAGCGGCGCGGCGCCGGCGTCGATCGTCATGAACGACTTGCCGGCCTTCACGCGGCTCACCATGTCGCCGACCTTGGCGACGAAGCCGAAGCCGTTGCTCGAGGCAAGCAGCAGCGCCTGATCCGCGGACGCCGCGTAGTAATGCATCAGATGGCTGCCCGATTCCAGCTCGATCAGCGATGTGACCGGCACGCCGTCACCTCGGCCGCCCGGCAGCATCGCGACCGCGACCGAGTAGACACGGCCGTTGCTGCCCCACGCGACCAGCGTGTCCGGCGTACGGCACTGGAACGCCGCATAGAGCCCGTCGCCGGCCTTGAACGTGAAGCCCGCCGCGTCGAGTCCATGACCCTTCAGCGCACGCACCCAGCCCTTCTGCGAGACCACGACCGTCACCGGTTCGTCGACCACGCGCGCTTCGAACGTCGCGCGCTTTTCCTGCTGGATCAGCGTGCGGCGCTCGTCGCCGTACTGCTTGGCGTCGCCTTCGATTTCCTTGATGAGCAGGCGCTTCATGGCCGATTCGCTGCCGAGCAGTTCTTCCAGCTTGGCCTTCTCGTCTTTCAGTTCGGCGAGTTCCTTCTCGATCTTGATCTTCTCGAGCCGCGCCAACTGACGCAGACGGATTTCAAGAATGTCCTCGGCCTGACGATCGGACAGGCCAAACGCGGCCATCAACGCGACCTTCGGTTCGTCCGATTCGCGGATGATGCGGATGACTTCGTCGATATTCAAAAAGACGATCATCCGGCCTTCGAGGATGTGAATCCGGTCGTCGACCTTTGTCAATCGATGCCGCGTGCGGCGCGTCACCGTGGCGAAGCGGAACGCGATCCACTCGTGCAGGATTTCGCTCAAGCCCTTCTGACGGGGTCGGCCGTCGCCACCGACCATGACCATATTGAGCGACGCATTCGATTCGAGGCTCGTGTGCGCGAGCAGCGTGTTCACGAAATCGGTCTGATCGATACGGCTCGACTTCGGCTCGAACACGAGCCGCACGGGCGCGTCCCGGCCAGACTCGTCACGCACGGCATCGAGCAGCGCCAGCATGGTCTGCTTGGTTTGCAGTTGTTCGGGGGTGAGCGCCTTTTTGCCGAGCTTGATCTTCGGGTTGGTCTGCTCCTCGATTTCTTCGAGCACCTTCTGCGCTGCGGTGTTCGGCGGCAGTTCGGTGATCACCAGTTGCCACTGACCACGAGCGAGTTCTTCGATCTTCCAGCGTGCCCGCACCTTCAGGCTGCCGCGGCCGCTTTCGTACGCAGCGGAAATCTCGGCGTCGCTCGAAATGATCTGACCGCCGCCCGGAAAATCCGGCCCGGCGATGTGTTGCATCAATTCCGCGTGTTCGATCTTCGGATTGCGGATCATTGCGACCGTCGCTGCCGCGACCTCGCGCAAATTGTGCGAAGGAATTTCCGTGGCCAATCCGACCGCAATACCCGATGCGCCGTTCAGCAACACGAACGGCAAGCGCGCGGGCAACAGCCTCGGTTCCTCGGACGAGCCGTCATAGTTCGGCATGAAATCGACCGTGCCCTGGTTGATTTCATCGAGCAGCAGCTTCGAGATCGGCGTGAGGCGCGCTTCTGTGTACCGCATCGCCGCTGCGCCGTCGCCGTCGCGCGAACCGAAATTGCCCTGGCCGTCGATCAGCGGATAGCGCATCGAGAAGTCTTGCGCGAGACGCACCAGTGCGTCGTACGCGGACTGGTCGCCGTGCGGGTGATACTTACCGAGCACGTCGCCGACCACGCGCGCCGATTTGACCGGCTTCGCGTTGTCGGAGAGACCCATGTCGTTCATCGCGAACAGAATGCGGCGCTGCACCGGCTTCTGGCCGTCGCACACATCCGGCAGCGCGCGGCCCTTGACCACGCTCACCGCATAGTCGAGGTACGCGCGTTCCGCATAGTTGCCGAGCGTGAGAAAGTCGCCCTCCGGGGGCGGCGGCTCGGTGAAAAGGTCGAGAGTGTTATCGTCGTCCATCTAGATTCCGTATCCGTGTTTGGCGTGAAGTTTTCGTGCGAAGTCAGAGCGCGGTCAGAACCGCGCGCTCAGATATCCGCTTCCACTTCGTTGCCCTTTTCTTCCAGCCAGCTGCGGCGCGACGCCGCTTCGCCCTTGCCCATCAGCATGGTCATGCGCGCGACCGTGGCGTCGTAGTCGAGTTCGCCGAGCGCCACCGGGCTCAGGCGCCGCGTGTCGGGGTTCATCGTGGTGTCCCACAACTGCTCCGCGCTCATTTCACCGAGGCCCTTGAAGCGGCTGATGGACCACTGCGTATCGCGCACACCGTCCTTGCGCAGCTTGTCGAGAATCGCTTCGAGTTCGCCTTCGTCGAGCGCGTATAGCTTCTGCGCCGGCTTCTTGCCGCGCGCGGGCGCATCGACCCGGAACAGCGGCGGACGCGCCACGCACACATGTCCGCGTTCGATCAACTGCGGGAAATGCTTGAAGAACAGCGTGAGCAGCAGCACCTGAATGTGCGAACCGTCGACGTCCGCGTCCGACAGAATGCAGATCTTGCCGTAGCGCAGATTCGACAGATCGACCTTGTCGTCCGGGCTGTGCGGATCGACGCCGATCGCCACCGAAATGTCATGCACCTCGTTATTGGCGAACAGGCGGTCACGCTCGGTCTCCCACGTGTTCAGCACCTTGCCGCGCAGCGGCAGGATGGCCTGGTATTCCTTGTCTCGGCCCATCTTCGCGGAGCCGCCCGCCGAATCGCCCTCGACAAGGAACAGTTCGTTGCGGCCGATTTCCGTCGATTCACAATCGGTCAGCTTGCCCGGCAACACAGCGACGCCCGAGCTCTTGCGCTTCTCGACCTTCTGCCCGGCGCGCGTGCGCGCCTGCGCCTGCTTGATGACGAGGTCGGCGAGCTTCTTGCCGTGCTCGACGTGCTGATTCAGCCACAACTCCAACGCCGGCCGCGTGAACGACGACACCAGCTTGACCGCGTCGCGGCTATTCAGGCGTTCCTTGATCTGCCCTTGGAATTGCGGATCGAGCACCTTCGCGGACAGCACGAACGACACGCGCGCGAACACGTCTTCAGCGAGCAGCTTGACGCCCTTCGGCTGCAGGTTGTGCAACTCGACGAAGCTCTTCACCGCCTGATACAGACCGTCGCGCAAACCGGATTCGTGGGTGCCGCCCGCGGGCGTCGGAATCAGGTTGACGTACGACTCGCGCGTGAGCGTCCCTTCCTCGCTCCACGCGACGACCCACGCGGCGCCCTCGCCCTCAGCGAACGTCTCTTCGCTCGCGCGCGAGTTTTCGGCATAGCGCTCGCCCTCGAACAGCGGAATCAGCAGATCGCCGCCGTTCATGCCTTCGAGCAGATAGCCGCGCAGACCGTCTTCGTATTTCCAGCTTTGCTGTTCGCCGGTTTTCTCGTTGATCAGCGTGACTTCGACGCCCGGCAGCAGCACCGCTTTCGAGCGCAGCAGACGTTGCAGTTCGCCGAGCGGCAGGTTCGGCGAATCGAAGTACTTGGGATTGGCCCACGCCGTGACGCGCGTGCCGGATTTCTTGTCGCCTTTCGTGGCGGGCCGCACTTCGAGTTCCTTGGCGACGTCGCCATTGGCGAAACTCAGTTCGGCGATCTTGCCGTCGCGCCACACGGTGACGTCGAGGCGCGTGGACAGCGCGTTGGTGACGGACACGCCGACGCCGTGCAAGCCGCCCGAGAACGTGTACGCGCCGCCGGCGGCTTTGTCGAACTTGCCGCCCGCGTGCAGGCGCGTGAAGACGATCTCGACGACCGGCACGCCTTCTTCCGGATGCAGGCCGAAGGGAATGCCGCGGCCGTCGTCTTCGACCGAGACCGAATGGTCCGCGTGCAGCGTGACCGTGATTTGCCGGCCGTAGCCGCCGAGGGCCTCGTCCGACGCGTTGTCGATGACTTCCTGAATGATGTGCAGCGGATTCTCGGTGCGGGTGTACATCCCGGGCCGTTGCTTGACCGGCTCCAGGCCCTTCAACACCTTGATCGACGCTTCGCTATACGCGGCGTTTGGCTTTTTCGTAGACATGGTTGACTCGGGTGCGTCGGTTCATCGTTGTCCACAGGTCCTGTTCACAGGTCTGTGGACAATGCGTTGAGTTTTCAAAAAAAGCGAAACGAAACAACGGGGTTAGGTGGGGTGCCCGCAGTGCGGGCAAGCTGTTTTGTCGCCTGGCTTCCCGTTGGCGCGCTCGACGGCGGCTCGAAGCCTGACCTGCATGCAGCAGGGTGGGCAACGTCGACGCTGGTGCGAACACCGGGGAAGCCTGTTCGCGGGGTATTTTACTGATTTCGATACGGGCGGCAATTCACGATGCGCAGGATTAGCCGTCTGGATAAGGGACGGGGGCGGCGCGGTCCAATCCCGCGCCGCCCCCGCGCCTTATTTGCGCCGGTTTTCCAGCTCGTCCCAGCGTTCGAGCGCGACCAGCAGTTCTTCGTCGATCGCGGCATAGCGCTCCGTCAAACGCGTGCCTTCCTGCGCGTCTTTGGCGAACACGGAGCCGTCTTCGAGTTGTGCGCCTATCGCTTTCTGCTCGGCTTCGAGCGCGGCGATCTTTTCCGGCAGCGCCTCCAGTTCACGCTGCTCCTTGAACGACAGCTTCGCGGCGCGTTGCGGCGTATTGCGGCCCGCGGAACTGTCTTTGGCCGCGGCCGTGTCTTTGCCCGCGTCCTTGCCGGCTTCTTTCTGCGCGTCCAGCGCCATTTGCTGCGAACGGTCGCGCTGGATCTGCCAATCGGTAAAGCCGCCGACATACTCGCGCCACTTGCCGCCGCCTTCCGACGCGATCACCGAGGTCGCGACGTTATCGAGGAACGCGCGGTCGTGGCTGACCAGCAGCACCGTGCCGTCGTATTCCGTGAGCAGTTCTTCGAGCAATTCGAGCGTGGGAATGTCGAGGTCGTTGGTCGGTTCGTCGAGCACCAGCACGTTGGCCGGACGCGCGAACAGACGCGCGAGCAGCAGACGGTTACGCTCGCCGCCCGACAGCGACTTGACCGGCGAACGCGCGCGTTCCGGCGCGAACAGGAAGTCGCCGAGATAGCTCATGACGTGCTTCTTCTGGCCGTTGACTTCGACCCACTCGCTGCCCGGGCTGATGGTGTCGGCGAGGCTCTTTTCCAGATCGAGTTGCGCGCGCATCTGGTCGAAATACGCGACCTGCAGATTCGTGCCGATGCGCACCGTGCCTTCGTCCGGCGCCAGCTCGCCGAGGATCAGCTTGAGCAGCGTGGTTTTGCCCGCGCCGTTCGGACCGACAAAGCCGATCTTGTCGCCGCGCATGACCGTGGCCGTGAAACTGTCGACCACCGTGCGCGAACCGTAGCGCTTGGTGACGTCGGTCAATTCGGCGACGATCTTGCCGGACTTCTCGCCCTGGCCCACGTCGAGCTTGACGTTGCCCTGCACGTTGCGCCGTTCCGCGCGCTGGTTGCGCATCTCCACGAGCCGCGCGATCCGGCCGACGCTGCGCGTGCGGCGCGCTTCGACGCCCTTGCGAATCCACACTTCTTCCTGCGCGAGCAGCTTGTCGAACTTGGCCGCTTCCACTTGCTCGACTTCGAGCTGCTGCGCCTTGCGCGTCTGATAAGCCGAGAAATTGCCCGGATACGACAACAGACGCCCGCGATCCAGTTCGACGATGCGCGTGGCGACGCGGTCGAGAAACGCGCGATCGTGAGTAATGAAGAGCAGGCCCGCGCGCAGCGAGACCAGCAGGTCTTCGAGCCAGCGGATGCCGTCGAAGTCGAGGTGGTTGGTCGGTTCGTCGAGCAGCAGCACGTCGGGCTGCACGACCAGCGCGCGCGCCAGCGCGACGCGCTTTTGCATGCCGCCCGACAGCGACCCCACCCGCGCCTCGCCATTCAGACCGATCTGCTGCAGCGTGGTGGCCACGCGCGTGCTCCAGTTCCAAGCGTCCGAATGGTCAAGCGCCGATTGCAGCGTGTTCATGCGCGACATCAGCGCATCGTGCTCCGGACCTTCCGGTTCGTCGGCGAGCTGATTGGCGACCGCGTCGTATTCGTCCAGCAGCGCGCGGGCGTGCGTGAGGCCGGCGGCGACCGCGTCGAACACCGTGTCGTCCGTGTCGAACTCCGGCTCTTGCGGCACGTAGACCGTGGACAGACTCTGCTGGCGCGTGACGAGGCCGTCGTCAGGCTTGGTCAGATCGGCGACGATTTTCAGCAGCGACGACTTGCCCGCGCCGTTGCGGCCGATCAGCCCGACGCGTTCGCCCGCTTCGAGAGAGAAATCCGCGTGATCGAGCAACGCGACGTGACCGAACGCCAGTTGGGCCCCGGTAATGGTGTAAAGCGACATGGAGAATTGGAGAAGACAGCGATGAGTCGGAACTGCTCATTGTACCGGGCGCACGGGCGGGTGCCTGTGTGCCGGAAGAGATAGGCCAAATGGCCGGCTTGCCAGATGCGGACAAGCCCGGTGCGCATGGTGAAGAAGCCGGACGGCGTTTGCACGCGCCCGGCTGTCTCGTGCGACAGGTTACTTCACGTGCACCGTGATGGTCTTGCTCATTTCCGGACCGTACGAACGATGTGCGCCGTCGCCGAATTGCAGCGTCAGCGTGTGGTCGCCCGGCGGCAGCGTCAGGTCGGTTTCGGTCTGACCCTTGCCGAAGTGCAGCGATTTGTCGTTCGCGGGGATGACCTCGCCCTTGGGCAGCGGCTTGCCGTCCACCAGCAGATGATGGTGGCCCGTGCCTTCCGTCATCGTGCCGGCCGGCGCGATCTTCATGCCGTCGACGCCGAACACCACGTGGACGGGATTGCTGACGGTCGCGCCGTCCGCCGGCTGCACGAACGATACGCTTGCGGCCTGCGCCGCGCCGGATACGGCGAGCAATCCGGCCAATGCCGCACCGACCAACCATTTGTTTTTGAACATCGTTTTTCTCCTTTTTGGGAAACGAGAGTCTGCGCGGGCCATGTCGGCGACGATGGCGCCTCAGTGACCTGAGGCCGATCGTCGCAGTTCATGCCAGGCGCCCCGGCGCGCCGGTCCAAAAGATCAGCTGCGGATCAGAGCATACACGCTGTGTGTGACGCGGTCCGTCGAGTGGGCTCGGCGTTGTCCCGGGCGCTGTGCGGCGCCGCCACATCGGGATGTTTTCAGCCGGATTGACAAATTCCGGTAATATTGCGGGTCGCCGCCGTGCCCAAAAAAGGGGCAGACTGGCCGGATCTTGCATTGAACTAGAGAAGAGTGCGTCGTGAGCGAAGTAATTGAAGTGACTGAATATAAGAGCTGGGTCTGCCTGATTTGCGGCTGGATCTACAACGAGGAAGAAGGCCTGCCCGAGGAAGGCATCGCGCCGGGCACGCGCTTCGCCGCGATTCCCGAAGACTGGCGCTGCCCGCTGTGCGACGTGGGCAAGGCTGAGTTCGCGGTGGTGGAGTTCTGAGGCGGGTTTATTGGGTGGCGGGGGCGATGCGTTAGTTTGTTGCATGCGCCGGTGCGGTCGCCCGGCCAGTTCACACGGCCCAGCAGGCTTTGACTGCTGGGCCGTTTGCTTTGTGGGACGGGCTTCTGCGCCCTCGCGCGGCACTCCTCGCGTTTGGGCGTGTTTGATATACTCTGCGCTCGCTGGCGAATTTGGACTCGCCCGATCCCCGCGGACCTTGTTCAATAGCGAGATTGCGGCGATGATTTTGGTTTGGTCCTCTCCCTGTAGTTCAGGGGGTGGAATGAGAGGCGCAAGGCCTGTCAGATATGGGTTGCTACCCTTGCTGTAGCAGATCTGTAGCACATAGAACTCCGCTCCTAGAGTATCAGCCGACTGTTATGCAGTCCCGGCTCGCGCCCACTCATCCAACGACAATCGGGCCAGGAAGAGACATTTGCATTGCGCCGTTGGACGACCGGACCTCGGTGAATTGCGGACGGTCGTTTCCACGATTGTTCGCACCGCCTTGAATCCGGTGCCCCGTCGAAGGCTACGCTCCGTCTCCCCGACTTGCTGTCCTCCTTGGTACGCGACGGGAAGGGTGATGCGCCTCGGCGACCGCTGAACTGTTGCCGATGAGCGTTCCACCAGACCACCACCACCTAGCGCCCTTAGCGTGCTTGGCTTTTCTCGCCGCGTGCCGACCACACGCCGTCGTCATAGAATTGTCAATATGGGGGCAACATGAAACATGGACTGGTAGTTGGGCTGCTGTGCGGCGCGCTGCTTGCCGGTTGCATGTCGGCCGGGGTCGAAGTGAGGCCTCAACAGATGTCGAGCTTCAGGCCTGGCGTGACGACCCTGCAAGACGTGACAGCCATGCTCGGCCCGGCGTCGGTGCAGACTGCGCTGGACGACGGTTCGACGTTGCTCGTCTACACGTTCGTGACGTCGAGGCCGCATCCTGAGAGCTTTCTTCCGTTCATCGGGTCGTTGGTTGGCGGTGCCGACACGCGCTCGTCTGCGGCGGTGTTCCTGTTCGATGCGCACGGCGTGCTCAAGAGTGCAAGCACCACGACCTCGAACGTGGGCACGGGCCTGAGCAGCGGCTTGAGCACCGACCTGCACAGCGCGCCGGTGCCAGGCGTTGAGCCGCCCGTCGTGGTCAAGAGCATTCAGCCACCCGCCGTGCAGAGCATTGAGCCGCTTCCGGAAGACGAAGTCCAGCCGACCCCGGAAGACAGTGCTGAACCGCCACCAGAACAAAGTGTCCAGCCGGCTCCGAACAAATAGCGACGGACCTCAGCCATTTTCACTAATGAGTGTCCGCTGCAAGCCAATGCGATGGGAAGACCGTGAAGCCAAGGCTTCGCTCGACGGCCAAAGTCACTTTGATTCGCCTTCTTGGGCGGCGATAGTTCAGGGGGTGGAATGACAGGCGCAAGGCCTGTCAGATATGGATGGCTACCCCTGCTGTAGCAGATCTGTAGCAAACAAAATTTCCCCTTTTAGCGATCGGCGGAGTATTCCGCAGCCCCGGCTCGCGCGCTCATCCGGCAACAATCGGCCAAGTTAAGATATTCAACACTGCGGCTCAGATTGTTGACATATGACCGAGAAGGCCTGGCAAGATTTTTTCGGCTATGCCGAGATGATGCCCAACTCTTCCGCGCGACGTCGAAGCTGCCTAATCCTGTTGTTGCGCGCATCGTTACATCTGTCTGGCGACCAAAACCCAGGATGAATGGTCTCCAAGGCGAAAGAGAGCATGTTCCCGGCCGTCATCACGCCCCCAAATCGTTCTTCAAGCCATGGCTCCAATGGTGCGAACGCGTGAATTGCCGAGATAATCTGCTTTGCCGTGACCTGCTTTTCGACGATCTCCTCAAGAACGTTATCTGCTGTTCCTTGTTCTTGTTTATGTCGCCCATAAAATGTTTGAAGAAGTTCCTGAAGAAAAAAGATATTAACTTCAAGTTGCTCTGGAACTTCTGCGCGGCCGATAACCTCCGCTACTTCAGTTTTATACGCTTCAATGCTTTCTTTTAAATCCTGAAAATTTTCGTCCGCCTCTTCAAGCTTGGCGCTGAGGCGTGCTAGCTTCCGCCTCAATTCCCCCGGAACTTTGCTACGGTTTTTATACTGTAACTTGTGTTCTATCTCCGCCCACGCATGCATGAGAACAGTTCTGATTTGGATCTCTATTTTTATATCAGTTAAATTTCGATAATTTGGCGCTGCACTCCAGCTGCCGGGCACTTTGACAATAAAATGATGAGACCTGTAACCAAATTCATTCCATTCAACCTTGTCCGACTTGTCCTCGCTTTCGACAACTGCGAACTCTTTTTTAATCACATCAGAAATCTTATCGATATCACTCGGAAAGTAAAGAATTGCCCGAACCCCGACAAAGTCAGTATTTTCATCAAAAGGGTTTTTATACCCTTTTGAGTCCACTTTGTCACAAAACGAATCAAAATCCTTCACTCTGGACGATACCGAAACATAGGGAACGGAGGATTCCAGAAGAAAGTTCTGTAAAACATCTTTTATGTTGGCGGCGACTCTTGTGTGCAGTGGCGCGAGCTCTTCATATCGAGCCTTCAATTCAGTCAGATCCATCTTGTCGCCCCTATAATTTGAGTAACAACCATTCAGCGAGAACATCCAGACTCGCGAAACAATAGCCGCTTGTCGATAGTCAACCGAAATTGTATCAAGGCAAACTGGTGCCACCGCGCGGCGAGCCCTTAGGCCAGCGGTGGACGCCGACGTGGCGGATCGAAATGGCCGCTCTTGAGTATGACGAAGGACCGCAACAGGTCACACTGAGACGGACAAAGTAGCTTTGACTTGTCGTCCCAAGGCGGCAATAGTTCAGGGGGTGGAATGAGACTCAAAATGCCCATGCATAAAGGACCACCCCCTCGGCTGTAGCAACTATGTAGCAACGGGGTGCGAAGCTTGTGGCGTGAGAACCTGCCGGGAAACATTCGTGGAATCGTCGATCAATGCAACGCTCGTCGTCATGTCGCCACGCGGTTGCCGGACGATGGCTCCCGGCCGTATCAGTCGAATGGATTGAGCAGAAGGATGGTATTGGCTGGCCTCTCGGTGGAAAGGGTCGCATCGAAGCCCGCTGTCCAATCTGTGCTGCAATGTACCAAGCCGTGCAGGCACACGTACCCATCGAGTGCGCCACCTACAAGTGTCCGGCATGCCACGGAACTGAATTTCTCCTGTACCGAGTGAGCAGAATCGATGCGCAAGCTCTTGAATTTGACTTTCAGGCCGAAATCTCGTGTGCTGCATGCAAGACCAAGAAGACCTTGGTCACGACATTCATTGAAAAATCGAAATCAAGTTAACTGGCATCGCGATCGAGCGTTAACCAGCCTCCTCCGCGATGAGGCCAGCAGCCGGTCTGATGCTCTAGTACTTGCCACCTTGCGCTGCTAGGCTGCTCTTTTAAGTTATGCCCAAATTTGCGCGCGATTGCCCATTTGCAAGGCTTACGGAGTGCTGGTAAACCTCTAGAGATTACTGCACAGTATTTCGATATTAAACACCCCGCCGTGGATGACATGACTTTGCGCCCGAGCCCAGCTGCCGATCTAAACGACTGCTATCAAATAGGACGACGTGGTTATAACAAATCGCGGGTGAAGCGCACTATTAATGCGCTCGATACCACCGTAATTCGGGGAAACGTTAAGAATCGCATCAAGGAACTGAAAAATCTCGTCAATACGATTGAAAGTTTTTTGAATCCGCCTGTGCCCATTCAGACCGCTGCGGCAGCACCGCCTGCCATTGCCAACGCTGAACCAGCATCCAAAGTCTAATCACTACCTCTTGTAAAGGCCATTTATGCAAATCCTTACTGTGCGCACAAATGGCCGTTTCCACACAGATTTCGGCGTCGGCCAGGCAACGCCGCAGTGTGCACGTCGATGAATAAATCACCGTCGTGGCAGCACCCCACAGGCCGCACCTCCTCGTTTGCTCAGATTCGCACGTAAGCGGACAGAATGGCAAATGGAATACTAAACGCATAATATAAAACGAACGCCATCGCCGAACGCAGCCTCGGGACTTCGTTTATCTCCCGGAAGGCACCCCAGACGAGAAATAACCAAATATTTGCGAACAATATGTAGAAAAAAGCGGCTATTAGCACAATATATACGGCCACCGAGGGTGTTTCCAATATCCTAGTCGTGTCTAGCGCCACCAATGCAGGGAATCCAGTCGGGTCTATCGTTCGTGCGACGCCCGCTCCCAGCAGCGATACAAAGCTCCCAATTAGATAGCCAGCACCACCTTCGTACGCGGCAAAGGTCACCAACTTCTTAAATTCGGCCTTGCCACCCGCCAGCCGCCATGCCAATTTGAGAAGCAAGACGTCAAAGAAGAATGTCATCCCATTAATCACAAGATATTCAAAAAAATCGGCAAGCGGTTCTGTTTTCCATCGCTCGATGTACCAAATCTGGCTCAGATATGTAACCAGAGTACTCACTCCGAGGAAAATCACGGCCCTAGTGAGCGTTTTTCGAGTATTAAAGTCTATAGAAATAAGGAATGATTTCGGGCCGGAAAATATCTCAATTAGGTCACTGAAAAAGTTAGGAAGTGCGGGTAATATTTCTTTTATTAAGTCACCCATTTCCACTCCTATCCCAACGTGCAACCTCGTCACCGGTGTCGGCCGCGCCACTAGCACTGCATCGGTCTTAAGCATAGTGCATGAGCGATCGAAATTGGTGCGCGAGTGGACAGATCGATGACGATCTTTTTGATTTTTGTTCATAGCCGGCCCCGCCACTTGCCATAGTCCTAAGAACGCCCGCTCCCCACTACATGGACCCTATAACGCCAGATCTAACCTATTAATCTCTGGTGAGGCCATCTGCCAGCCAAAGTAACCCGTCAGACCGCCACAGCCGGTCAGTTAGCGGATGTAACCTAAGAGAAAGTTGGACTCGTCAGCAGCTTCAAAATAAAACCTCTAACGTTTCTGTGCGTACTTAATTGAAACGGAAGGCTGGCCGACGATCATACCTGTGGAGAGGTGCCACCTCGGCTGACGAGGCTTGGAAGAAGACATGCGGTCGTCCAGACGCTGAATGGCCGAGTTGGGTCGAATGGGCCGTTCAAAGTCACTTTGCCGGTCACTCCTCCATTAGCTCTTCAAACAAAGGATGGCGAAGACGACGATTCCGATGGAAATGCCGAACAGAAGCAACGATAGCCCCGCAGCACCGAAGGTAACGATCCGTTTCCATCCCGTGAGGACAAGAGCGTCGAAGTCTTCAATCGGAGCATCACCGCGTTCAAATGCTTTGATGAAAAATAGCAGTTTGCGAGTCTGCACTGTGCCCCATATCCATCGCCAGAACATCAGGGCCACGGCCAGCAGCAATCCGAGCGCGCAGAGTGCGATGCACGTAATACCCTGGCTTCTGATCGGAGCCATCTTGTCGGCGGCAACGATAGCAACGGAGGCGGCAAGTCCAGCTCCATGGATGATCGCGAGGTGCTTTACGGTCTCCAGTTGCCATTCCAGGCTGTCCGAGTGCGCTAACGACCGAATGTCTTCGAAGAACTTCAGCCAGTATTTGGCCTGTTCGGGGTCGATGTTTTTGATGAAGGTCTGTTTTTTCGGCGTTTCGCTCATTTTTAGCATTGGAGGTGAGCAGTTGCAGCGTCAGCAAGTCAAGCCGCCATTCGATGTTCGTAGTACGGCCGCTCGCGGTCGTCGAGAATGGCGTAGAGCGACGTCAGGTCGGACGGATCTGGATTGAGCCATGCGTCGACGTTCTCCGGCTTGATCGGGACAATACAGCGATCGTGACCGGCCGCCGCGACTTCCGGCGGCGGCTCGTCAGTGATCGCCGCAAATGACCATAGATCGGGTTCGCCTGGTATCGGCGTGCGTGACCACAGGCAGGCGACCACCATTTGTTGCGGCGGCGTCGGATCGAACTGCAAAACGACATTCTTCCCGTTCCGATTGACGTTCTCGTAGAAACGAGTGACGACCATGATGCCGTGGTTGTAGCCGAACAACTTCCCCCATACGCGCCGCAGATTGTCTCGTCGGGCGTTGTATGTCCCCGGCTTTTCCCTCTCCATCTGCTCCGTCCAGCCTGGTAGCCGGCAGCGATAGCGCATTGGAACAACAACGCGGCGGCCGTCCTGAACGATCATCACTGGCGCATACCAGCCGGGATAGATGCGCGAATCCGCATCCTTTAAGGTCATGCGCTTCAGGTCAGCCAGCCGGCGCACCGCGGCGTCGATCTTGTCGGACGCAATCCGCTTGTTTTCAGTGGCGGCCTTTGTCGCCTTCGACTCCAGAATGCGTTCCGCATCGGCGAGACGCGTCCGCTGCTTGAAAAGCTCCTGTTCAAGTTTCGTCGCACGCTGCGCATTGTTTTCGGCAATCAACGCCCGGATGCGACGCTCGTCGTCGGTATGGGCATCCGAAAACGCCGCCTCCATCGCCAACGGAGCTTTCAGATCGCGGCCGCCATGCTCCCAGTACACCATCGGCCTGCGCTCTATCGTTCATTACGATCCGATGGCACCGCGCGCGACCACACCTGTCATGGTGGGAAAGTACGTCGTTGCGCGCCGACCTCTCGCCGGCAGCGTGCACACGCTCTACATAATCCTCGACGGCACCGACGCCGTCGGCACGTCGATCTCGTACCCAAGCGAAGACGACTGCGCATCGGTCATCAAAAGGAATCAACGCAAGAAGGCCGAGTCCCTTGCCGAGAGCATGATCGCCAAGGCGAAGAAGCGGAAACCACGCGCGATACGTGTAAAGGAGGTCGCGTGATCTTCGCCCTCCTCGTCGCCATTACCACGTGCTGCACCGTGTGGTTCCTCACTGGCTCAGCCCAACACCGTTATATCGGCTACCTGTCCGGTCTCGCAGACACCGTGCTCTGGCTATTCGCTGGCGCCTCCGCCGGCAAACTCATCGTCGTGGCTATCGCATTGTTCTGCGCGGTCTGCTTTGCCCGGCCGTTCCTGCGCGCCACCCTTTACGGTCGCCTCCGGAGACAACATGCAGACTGACATCTCCCCGATCTGCAAGGCGTTGATCGCCCTTTTTGCTGGTCAGACGGACCCGCTCACAATCGACAACGTTGAGGCCGCATTGCCGCACGCCGATCGACAGGCACTCCGCCTCGAGCTGCACATGCTCGTGCGAGCCACGGTCGTGCGGCAGGCTATCCGGCGCTCCGACGAACGCCTCGTTTACTGGCTCGCCGGTGTAACCATCGCTCCGTTTGACGGCACGCTGTTTCACTATGCCCCGGATGCCACGTTCGCCGACGTAGGCGGTATCCCGTCCAGGCTGGAGGCGAATCATGGCTAAGACCAGTCCGCTCGTTCTCGACGCAATGATCGTCACCGGCAACACGAAGGCCGCGGTCAAGGCTGCCGGTGGTGGATCATCGGGCCTCTGGACTGTTCCGCCCGGTGAGATCCACTACGATCCGCGCGACAACGTTCGCCCGTTGGATATGGAGCGGGTTCGTCACTTGGCCAGCTTGATTGTGGCCAATGGATACGACCGCAAAAAGCCGCTTGGCTGTTTCGTGCGCAAAGTCGGGGGTAAAGACCGAATCTTCGTGTACGAGGGGCAGCACCGCTATCACGCAGCACTGATGGCCATCCAGGAAGGCGCTGAGATCGACCGCCTGCCGATCGTTATCGACGAGGCGAAATCAGTCAACCGCGTTAACCTCATCTATTCGGGCATCACCAACAACGATGGCGAGAAGCTGACACCGCTGCAATTGGCAGAGAAAGTAGTTGAACTGCAGGAGCTCGGCGAGCCCAATTCCACGATCTGCAAGCGGCTGAACATCACAGACCAGACGATCCGCGACGTACTGCTGCTCGCCCAGGCACCGGTCGCACTTCACAAGCTCGTCCGCGACAAGGTAGTGGCGTCGACACTCGCGATTGAGGAAATCCGGACGCATGGTGGCGAGAAAGCGCTTGAGCGCCTTTCGAACGCAGCGGCACAGGTAAAGGCCAGCGGGAAGGCCAAAGTCACCAAGAAGGCGCTCGACAAGCCGGCTACGCACAAAATTACCGACGTGCAGGCAAAGCAACTTTTGCAGGCCCTGCAGGCTGTGCTTCATGATCCCGCGTTCGGCCAATTGGAAAAGCAGACCATCGCAGGAGTTCACACCGCCCTGCTGCCCCTGAAGGATCTACTTGATACGAAGCGAGGAGCTTAAAGATGGTTCGCCCGGCCATTTCTACCCCACGTCCGCTGCCGCGTAAGCGGGAACCAGCGGACAAACGCCCACGGCTTTCGCTCGCTGGCGCCGCTCCGGCGCATGCATCGAACGACGACGTCAACTGCGGCGGGCTCACGCCCGCCAATGCGATCCAGAAGGACGAGGTGCCGCTCACGCGGCGCAAGACTATCCAGATGAACGAAGGCCAGTCGGATTCCCGACTGGCCACCCTCGCACGAATCAACGCGATTCGCCACGAGATTCATCAGCTGGTCGACGTCGTCGTGCATGGCGCGGACATCGAGCTGCTCGACCTGATGCGTGACGAGGTAGGCAGCTATAGCCGGCACAAAGCCGCGCAGGAAGCACGCACGTGGGCCGAACAGGCTCGCCTGTCCATCGAAACCGGTTTGATGCAGCTCGATCGCGCGCTGCATCCGTCGAAGTGAGAACCACCATGCAGCAGCACGCAGCATTCATTCACTCAGGGAGCGCAAACAAATGAGCCTGCTTACTCGCGCATTCATTCTGGAAAAATTCGGCGTGCGCCTGACGATGGGCCAGCTCGCCACGCTGCTGGCCATGTCGGAGGGCACGATCCGCAACCAAGTCAGTGCCGAGACTTTTCCGATTCCGACGTACAAGGAAGGCGCCGCGCGCTATGCAGCTTACGACGCAGTGGCCGATTATCTGGATCGGATGTCTGAAAAGGCAAAGCGCGAAGCAATCACATGCTAGACGGTTCGCGGCATGCCGACTAACGCTCACCGCATATCTTTAAAGTGGTCCGGCAGATTCCAGTAGCACCGATGCAGCCAACTGCAGAGAAGACCGTCGTTCTCATCGAACTTCGACGGCGTGTCCACATTGGCGAGTGCCGACCATTGGAAGAATTCGGCGTCCCCTCCCTTAGTCCGGGCCAAAAGCCCTTTGTCCAAGTAGCGGATCACGGCAACGTTTTGTGGCGGCGCGCCTGTAACCGTAATTCTGGTAGAAAGAGGCGCGAAATGCACTCCCATTCCCTCGATGTGCCCTATTCCCCAGAGCATGAGTGCGGCCGGCGGACCAAACACGATTAGGGTAATGACATTAGCAGACCACCGTCGCAGACCGCCGGGGTGCGCAACACTCCAGACTGCGAAGGCCGACCAGAGCATCGATATACCGGTGACCAAGCAAAGAAACACCGCGTCCCCGGCCACTAGATAAGCGATTATGAAGGCGATGCCGACCGCCGCTACCGTCATGAACAGCCTGCGATGGCGCTGACGAACCTTTCTCCAGAGGACCGCAATGTCCCGGCTCTCGTTCTCGACCGCTCTCAGCGATGGACCCATTTCGCTCGTGAATCTGACGACCAGCATTTCAGAGACGGTCATCGAAACGCCCATCAGAATGACGAACGGAAACCAGAACACCGCGCTTTTTGCATGATCAACCAGCGAGGTTGGCACTTGTCTTAGCGACATACCAAGCGCACCAAAGAAGCCCCAGTCAAAGAGAATAGACGCCGGCAAACTCACTGATGCGGCTAAGCCGACGATCTTTACTATCTGCTCCACACCAAACGTCTTTTCTTCTACTTGTTCTGTCATTGTGCTTGTCTGCATTGGGAGCCTCGGAG
>NZ_JAQQEK010000052.1:0-41265 GCF_046027355.1 Paraburkholderia sediminicola
ACCTTCATACTGACGACGGGAGACCCCGGGGGCTTCTTCCCGGCTAAAATCGGAGCGGCGGTGCATCAAGTGTAGCCCGAGCGTTCCACGGAAACCCTCGACATTCCCCTGTGACCGGAAAAATTGCGTCGGGGCCGACGCACGAAATAGAAGAAAAACTAATTGAGAGCACACGAATGGGGAAATTTTCTGATGCGCTTACTCCTGGGGCGAGAAACGCTGGAAAACCGTCGCGGACGAGCCAAAGGAACGAAGCTCGCTCTGTGCTACTGGCGTTCGTGGTAACAATGCTGACGTGCATGTCGAGTGGCGCGTTGAAGACCATGGCGGGCGAAATCGCGCCTATCTGGTTGACCAATGCTGTGTTGCTTGCGCAAATGATGGTCGCGCGACCCGGAAGATGGGCTTAGGTGCTCGCTGGCATGGCAGTCTTCGAGTTGGTGGAGCGCGCGAAATTGAGACGACAGCAGGCATAGCCCGTAGTGCGAGCTATCGTGCTTGTCCAAGCGCACTTGCTTTTGTAACATCTCCAGCTGGACACGGCATGGCCGCGCGCATCAAAAAAACGCCGCCTGTACCCTGGCGGCTGAAAAGGGGATATCGGGATGAATGGCCGCTGGCCTATAGTCGTTGCTTAAACTGGACTTAGATAGGCCCAACGCGGACTGGGGTTTAGGGGAGCCTGGTTTCAGCAATAGTTCTCATACGTCCACCTGCATGCGCCTCAATGCGAACCAAACCCTCCCAACAGCGCGCATACGAAACATAGCTCGCGACGCTTGCGGTGCGTCGACGATGGTCGGTCGGCAGCAAAGCGCGGATGGGCCACTCCGGTCCGGCTACGCTTCACAGATACCAGTCCCAAGTCATGACGACGCATTGCTAACGCTCACGGCAATCGGACGGCTGTTAGTGATGAGAAAATAGCGAATGGTCCATGCTTATTGGAGCCGCCGGCGCCGCGGCTGTTTGTGACGAACCCGCGACAGCGGGGCCATATCCTGAGACGTCGAAACCAGTTGTGGTCCCTGTCGACGCGGGAAGCGCTTTCGGGTACTGCGATTTTGGTTGATGAACCAAACCCTGCTGCTCAGCGGTGACGAGCCCGTCGCGCACTTGCGCGCGTGTCAATGGGCCGTTCGTTTGCTGGGCGAAGGACGCTGCGGGCATTGCGATAGCTGCAGCGATGATTATGGTAGACATGAGCGTTTTCATTTTAAGCTTCTCCATAGTGACTATCAGCGACCGGCAGGAAAGCTCGTCGGCCGATTGTGCGATTAACTTGCGTCCAAGGTCTTCTTTAAAGGCCCCGGCGTGACAGTATCCGTACGGACAATTGAGCAATTTTCTGTCGAGCCTGGCGTGACGGAAACATCACCTTTCGGGGTGCGTTGTCGGTTCGTCGGTCATTGCCGGCAACGAGACACATCATCTGTGACGTGAAGCCTGTTTGTGGTTGGCGTCAACGTTTCATCTGGTGCTTGTAGTCACAATAGGCAGATATCCTTAACTCATCCTTAACGCGGATTGGGCGTTGCTGGATGCTAACGTCCTGAATGCTATCGAATGGGTAGCGCATGCGACGTCCTGTTCCGGCCGCATGAGCTTCTGCAGCAGCAAAATCTCAAATACCGCAGCCTTCGCGCTGACAGGTTCTGGCGATACGAAAGCCCATGTCGCAAAATGCCTACCTCGCATCGAGCGCCAACGAGGTCAGCGCTATCTCCAAGCGCCAGACGACATCTGCTCATCGCGGAGAGCAAAACATTTTCCTCTGCGCGCTTTGTTCATTGTGTGACAGCTGGCTTTTGCCTGACCCGTTAAGTATCCCTTAAGCCGAATGCGTGCAGCATTCGGCGGGCGTAACGTCACGCGAGCGGAAAGGGCAGGTGGCGTCGCGTGTGCTCCATGCTGTGAGAACAATTGGCGAGTACTCGTTGCAAGTGTTGGCGCGCAGGCATTCAGCGGACAACAGTTCGCGAAAGATGCCAGGGTTGGCATTGCGGAGGCGCGGTCTATCGCGCTCAAGGCGCATCCGGGAAAAATCGTGGATGAGGAGCTGGAAAAGGAGGCAGGGGGCAACGGATTGCGGTATTCCTTCGATGCTCGCAACGGACAAGCGACGCAGGAGGTCGGTGGCGACGACCAGGATGAAGCGGTCCTGGAGAACAAACTGGAAGGTCCCAACCCCGACTGATGCATCACCGTTGGCAGCAGTGGCTGAGCGTTGCCGGTCGGATAGGCGACGCTCCTTGCGTGCGTACTAATACGCGCCAACCCTTGATGCTCATGGCCTATCAAGATAAGGTCTTTCACCGCAGACTGTCTCTTTCGATACCGAAGCCGTCGGTTCATGTTTCGGTGCCGTTCCGAAGGGCTCGTACGTTCGTCGAGCATTCAAAAGAGAGAGTTCGAATGAAAGCCAGTCGCCTGTGCATCTTCTCAACGACGGCGCTATTGTTTGCAACCTCGTATGCAAACGCAAGTCCTGCCATGAGCTACTCCAAAAAGGTATACCTTCGTGATGGAAGGACGGCAACGTGCATTGTCAATGGGCCTGTACCTGTAACTTTGAATACGGGCACGACATCTACGCTAACGACCGCGGAAAGAAATGAAGCGGAAATTGATGCCATCACGCCGTTACGCAGAATTCCGACCGAAAAGAGCAAGTATCCTGACTCATTGACCGCGCCGAGGGTGGCGTGCTCGTGACCGATGCGATGCGCCTAGATTCCACAGTTCCGGACAGTGGCAAGTTGCCGGATAGCCAAGGCTCAATACTTGGGGTACATATGACGCGCCTTTTTCTGAGCGATACCGAAAGGCGTAACCCTTCGGAGCGTCTCGTCACTGCATAAGCTGCCCTTAAGGAGAGGCTGTTAATTTCCGTGCAGACAGGGTGGTAGCGGAATTCCGTTTCTGACGTTCGGGACACCCGCATGTCGGGCTGTTTCGTTTGTTCGACCACGCAGGTGGTTAACACCGCTGGCGAAGTTCGGCTCAGTCATGTTTTGTGCCGAAGGAGCTATGCCATGACCACCCTTCTCGGGCCCGGAAGCGATTCCGGGCCTTCTTTTTCATGCCTGGCGCGTAGGCATTGTTGCCTATGTCGAAACGCAGGCATACGCTAATTCGGTATATACGGTTGCGAGCGCTATCGTACGTGTCGAGCTCGATGGTCAGGTATCCGTGAGCATCGGCGGGTCGGTGGAGTCTGGTTCTACCGAGCTGATTTTGCGAACCCGATACGATACTTCAGGCAACTGCGAATTATGTCGCTGGCCGCGTCGGCCGAGGAGCGAACATGTCGGACAAGCATATTTCGAGCAAGTTTGATGTCGACCTCAAGCTGCTCTCAACCCGGTTGCTCGAAATGGGCGGCCTTGTGGAGTCACAGATTGCCCGCGCGATGGAGGCAATGAACACGTTCGATTTGCCACTTGTTGAGCAGGTCCTCGAGGGCGAACGCCGGCTCAATGCGATGGAAATAGAAATCGACGAGGAAGTTGGTAACATCATCGCACGTCGACAGCCGGCCGCTCGTGACCTGCGCCTCCTGATGGCCGCTTCAAAGTGCGTCACCAACCTCGAGCGTGCGGGCGATGAGGCCCGGAAGATTGCGAAGCGGACCCGCCGCATCGCTATGGAAGCCAACGCGCGGAGCGTCAACATAGCTGAAATCAAGCTTTCAGGACAAATGGCCTCAAACATTCTTCGCAGAGCGCTGGATGCATTTGCGCGGATGGATACCGTTGCAGCAGCACAGATTATCCAGGATGATGAAGCCATCGACAACGAGTTCCGGGCCTTCATGCGCAAGCTTGTCACGTACATGATGGAAGACCCTCGAACAATCTCGGTTGGATTGGACTACCTGTTCATTGCGAAGGCCATTGAGCGTATTGGCGACCACGCGACCAACATCGCCGAATCGGTTGTCTACGTGGTTAGCGGTACCGATGTTCGCCATGTACCCCGAGACCAGCTTGGACGCGATGCTTCAGGCAGCTGAGACCAAGGAAAGAGGGACGACGTTCGTCATGTTTGCGACGGTGCAGTGATGACCGCAGTCGTCTTGAACTCCACCATCACGTGCTCAGTGTGCGGGCATAGCAAAGACGAGACGATGCACACCGACGTCTGCGTGTGGTTTTACGAATGCGAACATTGCAAGACAGTGCTCGAACCGAAACCCGGGGATTGTTGCGTGTACTGCTCATATGGCACCAACAGGTGCCCTTCGATGCAGCAGTCTGGCTCTTGCTGCGCCTGAGCAAGCTCACGCAGTAGGCGCGCAACGCCGAGGCGGGTTGACCCGGCAATCACAGCTTCCGGAAGCAGCAGTAAAGAAACTGCTGGACGGGGCCAGCCGGCGCGTGGTGGTCTTCGAGTGTGCTTGTTACCAATTCGAACCCGGCACCGAATTCGTCGGACAGCTGCCGAGTGTCATATCGCCTCACGTCCAGCCCGCTGCACCTGACTGGTCCCATGGGCCCGAATGTGGCAATCACAACGTGGCCATCCTGCTTGAGTGCTTTCGTCATCAGGTGAATGTAGGCGTCTCGTTGCGATGGCTCCGTCAGGAAGTGGAAGACGGCGCGGTCATGCCACACGTCGTATCGATGCTCGGGTAGGTCGACCAACGTAATATCGGATTCGACCCACGTGACCCTTTCGGCGATAGAACCTAAACGCTGTTTCGTTGCATCGAGAGCGACGGCGGACATATCGAGCACCGTCAGGTTTCGATATCCGCGTACAAGTAAATCATCTGCGAGCGTCGATTCACCCCCACCCACATCAATAATGGTAGCGCTCTGGTCCGGCGCGCCTTCACAAATCAGCTGCAGCGAAGTCTCAAGATGCGGGCGATACCAGCTAACCGCGTCAGATGCCTTGGAGCGATAGATTCCTTCCCAATGCTCTTTGCTGTCCATTTTGCTTCCCCGGTTCCGTACCGTATGCAGTTCCATGATACGGGACCTGATGAAGCCCAGCACGACCATTGGTGCAGTCTGAACGCAAATTTGTCGCTGAAGCGTCAATGCGTATGCCGGTGATGAATGTCGGGGAAGTGCGCGTGCGTGCGAGTAATGGGCACGTGCTGTTGCGGATGCGTGTGTGGCTCATCACTATCCCACTCAAAGTCGTGAGCGTGTTGATGGTGCTCGTCGTGCGTGTGTCGATGGTTGTGGTCCAGAACTTCATGAGTATGGGGATGTTCATGCCGCTCACGGATATGAAGCCAGATTCCCAGAGCCATGAGTGCAGCCGCTACCCAGAACAGCAGCGATGACAGTTCTGGCCACAGAATGAGCGATAGCGCGACCCCGAATATCGGCGCTACTGAAAAATACGCTCCGGTTCGGGCGGTACCGAGGTTACGAAGTGCAACGACAAAGAGAACCAGACTGACACCGTAGCCAGCGAAGCCGGTCAACATGGCCGCCGCCATCTTGCCGAGGCTTGGCAGATGCGCACCCAGCAGCAACGCAATGCCCAGGTTGACGGTACCGGCAACCAGCCCTTTCAGGCAGGCGATGACCATCGCGTCGTTCGTCGATACCTTCCGTGTCAGGTTGTTGTCGACGGCCCACGCTGCACAGGCCCCGGCCACCAGTAGCGCCCCTGGCGACACGCCGGCGGCGCCTGGTTGCCAAGACAGCGCTACGCCGCCTGCCACTATCGCGACCATGCCGATAAATATCTGCAGGTCGACGTTCTCACGAAAAACCACCCAGGCAATCACCGCGGTGAACACACCTTCGAGGTTCAGTAGCAGCGAGCTGGTTGCGGCCGGGGTCGTATTCAGGCCGAGCATCAACAACGCCGGTCCAGCGACGCCGCCCGCCGCGATTGCGCCAAGCAGCCAAGGCACTTCAGCGACCTGAAACGGCTTTCGTTTTGCCGTTCGCCCGTGGTACGACGAATCCGCTGGACGAGAATTCCGATGGTAAGTCCAAATCCGCCGCCGAGGTAGAACAGTCCGGCGACCATGAAAGGGGACAGGGAGCCGAGCAGAGTTTTGGCAAGCGGAGTGGTCGCACCGAAAAGCGCGGCCGCAAGGAGTGCGGTGAAGGCGGCGTTGTGACGTGCGTGCATGAAATTAAGAGCTTCGAACAACAGCTTGGTTTGAAAAATATTCAGGGCGCTTCGCAGACAGAGGCGGACGCCCGGATTGTCCGGATAAATACCCCGACCCCCTATACAAAACTCAACGCGAGTATATACTCCCCTAGGGTATAAAGGGGAGTGCGATGAGCCACACCGTTCAGGAAAAACAGAAGCTTCTCAACAGGATTCGCCGTATTAAGGGGCAAGTCGACGCCATTGAGCGGGCGCTCGAGGAAGAGCACGGCTGTTCAGACATTCTGCAGCGAATTACAAGTTGTCGAGGCGCGATGAACGGCCTGCTTGCCGTTGTGCTCGAAGACCATATCAGGAACCACCTTGTCGACGCGGAAAGCGGCGAGGAGCCAGGTGACAGCGCAACTGAACAGCTCATCGAAGTTGTTCACAGCTATTTCAAGTAAGCAGAGTCAGAAAATGAGTGATTTCAAGAACGCCGCGTTCGGCGCAGGACATGACCACATCTTTCTGGGTGCCGGTCATGAAAAGAACGAGCGAAAGACATGGGCCGTGATTGCGCTATGCAGCGCGATGATGTTGATTGAAATCGTCGGCGGCAGCATGTTTGGGTCACTTGCGCTCGTTGCTGACGGTCTGCACATGTCGACGCACGCTGGAGCAATGCTGATTGCGGCCCTCGCGTACACCTATGCTCGCAAGCACGCGACCGACTCCCGCTTCGTATTCGGTACCGGCAAGCTTGGCGACCTGGCGGGATTCACGAGCGCCATCGTGCTCGCGATGATTGCGGTGCTCATTGGCTACGAGGCGGTGTCGCGGTTTATGTCCCCCGTACCGATTCATTTTGGTGAAGCGATTCCCATCGCCGTGGTCGGCCTGCTGGTCAACCTGGCGAGCGTTTGGCTGCTGAGCGGAGACCATCACGGACACAGCCACGGTCATGGTCATGGTCATGGTCATGGTCGTGGTCACGACGACCATGCTCATGAAGACGAGGTGCAGAAGATTTTTGCGCCGTCCGGTGTGTTTGCAGTTTCTATCTTCGAAGATGGCGTGCCGCCCGTTTTCCGGATTACACCGGCGACGGAGGGTTCGCGACTGGACGCCGCGGCGGTGTCCGTTACGACGGTACGACCCGATGGGACGCAGCAGGTATTCGTGCTGGCGGACCGTGGCGGCTATCTGGAATCGAAGGAAGATATTCCTGAGCCGCACGCTTTCAAGGCCATCGTGCGGATGCCGGACGGCGAACACGAGGTCGAGTTCGAAGAGCATGAGCACGGCCACGACACGCATGAGGCAGCGACCCGGGACCACAACATCCGGTCGGCCTACATTCACGTGATGGCTGATGCGGCGGTCTCCGTGCTGGCTATCATCGGCCTGGTGCTGGCGCGCGCGTTCGGCTGGCTGTGGATGGACCCCCTGGCGGGCGTCATTGGTGCGCTCGTGATTGCCAACTGGTCGTACGGCTTGATGCGGGACACCGGTGCAATTCTGCTCGACATGAATCCGGACCGGCGCATGGCAGAGAACGTCCGCCATGCTATCGAGGACCGTGGCGACAAGGTCGTCGACCTGCATGTATGGCGGGTGGGTCCTGGTCACATGAGTGCCGTGGTGTCAGTGGCAACAGGTGAACCCCAGCGTGATTCGCGCTTCTATCACGCAGTGCTTGAGCGCTTCAAGGGGCTGTCGCATGTCACCGTTGAAGTGCAACCTTCACAAGCGGCCGCCTGACCATGGCAGTCAAGTCACCGTGCATTGACGTGTGTGCTTTCGATGGCAAGGCACAAATTGTGCGTAGGGTGTTTTCGCGCGCTCGATAAAACTCGCGCGTGGAAGAAGATGACCGACCATCGGCGCCATCGAGTGACTAACGACCTGCGCGGCGACAGGCCAAGCTGCACCGCGAATCGCCAGCGTTGTCGGCCGAGCAACCGCGAACGCCGGACACCTGAATCGATGGGGTGCGCCGCCACAACTTCATTCTGGTGACTGGCTTCAATCCCCGGCGCGACAGAATTGCACCCGCTCATTGGGGGGTATGGATTCAATGCAGACTGAACAGCGAGTCAGTGTTCTACGGCAAATTCCTCGCAGCGTGTGGGTGCTTGGTTGTGTCAGCCTGTTCATGGATATCTCATCCGAAATCATCCATAGCCTGTTGCCCATGTTCCTCATGGCCGCTCTTGGAGCCAGCGCGACCACGATTGGTGTCATCGAGGGCATTGCCGAGGCGATAGCGCCTATCGTCAAGGTGTTCTCCGGAACACTCAGCGACTATCTGGGAAACCGCAAATGGCTTGCCGTCGCCGGGTACGGACTGGGCGCGCTAAGCAAACCGCTTTTTGCTGTGGCGCCGACCATAGGTATCGTGGTGACCGCGCGCATCATGGACCGGGTGGGCAAAGGCATCCGGGGTGCGCCGCGAGATGCGCTCGTGGCTGATGTCACGCCACCACATCTAAGAGGTGCTGCATTCGGGCTTCGTCAGTCGCTGGATACCATCGGCGCGTTCCTCGGGCCGCTGCTGGCCGTTGTCATCATGCTGGTGTGGGCCGATAATTTCCGGCTCGCTTTCTGGCTGGCTGTCATTCCTGGCCTGCTCGCGGTCGCCCTGCTGACCTTTGGCATCGAAGAGCCGGCGCGGGAGCCGGGCGCAAAGCGGGTCAATCCGATTCGCAGGGACAGCATCAGGCAGCTCGGCACAAGCTACTGGTGGGCGGTCGTAGTCGGCGGAGTATTTGCGCTGGCCCGATTCAGTGAAGCATTTCTCGTGTTGCGGGCCATGGGAAGCGGCGTGCCGATTGCGCTGGTTCCGCTCGTGATGGTCGCCATGAACGTCGTGTATGCGCTGTCGGCCTATCCGTTCGGGAAATTCGCCGACACGATGAGCCACACCCGATTACTGGTCGCAGGTCTCGTCATGTTGATTGCTTCGGATTTGGTCCTCGCCCATGGCACCCACTGGAGCGTCGTGCTCGTGGGTGTCGCGCTGTGGGGTCTGCACATGGGGATGACGCAGGGGTTGCTGGCCACGATGGTTGCTCACACCGCGCCTGCGCAACTGCGCGGCACCGCGTTCGGTTTCTTCAACCTCCTCAGCGGCATCGTTACGCTTGTGTCCAGTGTTATCGCCGGTGCCTTGTGGGACCGCGTAGGTGCAGCCGCCACGTTCTACGCGGGAGCAGGTTTCTGCGTCCTGACCATCGCGTTGCTTCTGTTCAGTCGGACGCCGGACACTACTGCGGGTCGCTGAGCCAGAGCGCTTGCAGAGAAGGCAGAAGCTCTATTTCCGTCTTGCCAGACGTAGGGCAAACAGCAATAAGGAGTGTCTGCAACGGCTGTCACGGCATGTTGATGCACCTGCGGGGCGTTCCAAAGAAGCGGCTCGGCTGTCCGGGTAGTACCTCACGTGCTTTCGTTTCTCGACATTTGTGTCGAATGAGTAGCGGTCGGAATGAATAGCGAACGCCGTCATTGTTCAGAAAACGCGGCATCGCTTTCGCCGGAATTGCGCGATTGCTGCCAAATCTCAACGGCCTCCTTCGCCACGTATATGCCGATGGCAAGACCAACGACCAAATCGGCATAACGCCATCCGGTCGCCAAGACCACCAGGCCGGACGCAAGAACGCCGAAATTTGCCACCACGTCAGCGCGCGTATATATCCAGCTGCCTCGCATATGGACTTCGCCTTCCCGGTACTGTGCGAGCATCCGTAGGACCGTGACGTTGACGCAGAGCGACAAAATGGAAAACCCGACCATCGCGGCGCCGAGCGGGTCGCTTCCGAACAAACAACGGCGAATGACGTCGGCGATGATACCGGCGCTCAGGAGCATGAGCGTTGCTCCGGTCCAGCGGGCTGAGTACTGCTTGAATCGCATACCCCGTGTCACTGCCATGAGCTCAAGTCCATATGCAGTCGCATCAGTGATGCATATCCAGTGCGTCGGCCATCAAACCGCTGGATTGGGCCCAAGGCCGGCCGCCATGCCGACTACGAACATGGTGGCGTTCAACCCCAACGCGATACGAAGCGTCTTCCGTTCTTTTTCGCTGTTCGCCGATGCGTGGCTGCAATCGCAAGACATAGTCAGTTCTCCGGTCCCCTGACGCTCGCTTCCATTCTAGTCCCCATGTAGTCCGACGCCTTTCAAGCCGCGACTACCCAGGAAGCGCTACCCCGAACGTTTGCAGCAGCAAAAACGCATTGAGAGACAGGACAATAGCGGCTGCTATCGTGGCCAGTATGGTAGTGAACGTGCGGTTCTTGCGAAGGCCCATGATGTCCTGTCGACAACTGAGCCATAGCAGCGCCATCATCGGAAACGGCAAGGCAAGACTCAACACGACCTGGCTGATGACGAGCGCATTGGTCGCGTTCACCCCGAAACCAACAACGACAAAACTGGGCACCATGGTCACGACCCTTCGCACCCAAAGCGGGATACGAAAGCCAATGAAGCCCTGCATAATCATCTGGCCGGCCATCGTGCCTACGACCGAACTGGATATCCCAGAGGCAATTAGCGCCAAGAGAAAAATGCCCGCAGCCCCTATGCCCAACAGAGGCACCAGGGTGTGATATGCCGTTTCGATTTCGGCGACGTCAGGATGACCCGCGTGGAATGCGCCGGAAGCCATGATGACCATGGCCATATTGATAAGGCCGGCGGTGGTCAGTGCGATGACGACCTCGAGGTTCGAATATGCCAGCAGCGTGGTGCGTTCAGCTTCTGTCTTTGGGAGCACGCGACTTTGAGTTAGCCCCGAATGGAGAAACAACGCATGTGGCATGACCGTGGCGCCAATAATGCCGACAGCAATCGTGAGAGCTTCTGAATCCGGAAGATGCGGTGAAAACGTATGCATGAAGACTGCTGGCCAGGCGACCGGTACGATGAATAGTTCGGCAAGGTAAGACAAGCCAATCACACCGACCAGTCCCCCAATTGCAAGTTCGAGTGGACGGAAACCGGCACGCTCAAACAACAGAAGCGCATAGGTCACGAGAGCGGTGACAGCCATGCTGACAAACAACGGCATGTGGAACAGCAGGGACAGTCCGATTGCTCCGCCCAGAAACTCGGCCAAATCCGTGGCCATCGCGGCCACCTCGCTCACGCCCCACATGAGAAGGACGAGGGGCTTCGGGAAGTGTTCGCGGCAGAGCTCAGCGAGGTTTCGTCCGGTAACTATCCCCAGCTTCGCTGAAAGCGCCTGAAACAGCATGGCTATCAGATTCGCCAACAGCACGACCCAGAGGAGCGTATAGCCGTACTTCGCGCCAGCCTGAATGTTCGTCGCGAAGTTCCCCGGGTCCATGTAGGCGATTGAGACGACCACCGCCGGGCCGAAAAATGGCAGGAACACCCGCGCGCCTCGACCTTCGAGTCGCTCCCGTATCGCCGACGTCGTTTGCTCCGTCAGGGTTTTACGTCTGTCCTTGCGACGAGCACGGTCGTCCATCGCCACTCCAGCCAGTCACCTGCTGCACAGACTGCGCGTTAACAGCCATCGGCACATAACTACGTCATTTGCCGGCGTGTTTCGCCTGCCACTTCTTCATGTAAGCGATTTCCTCATTTTGTGCCTTGATGATGTTCCTGGCCAGTCGCTTCATGTCGGGGTCCTTGCCGTATTTCAATTCCACCTTCGCCATATCGATTGCGCCCTGATGGTGGGGAGTCATGTGGGACACAAAATCCTTGTCGGTGTCGCCGCTGTACGGAGGGGCGCTCATCTCCTTCATCATCTTTTCGTCCGCTTCCTTGAACGCTGATATTGACGGGCTCGAACCGCTATCGGCCGAACTGGACATGTTCATTCCCGGCATGGATGCGCCTTGTTGCGCGCTGGCGGGATATGCCGCAACAGTCAATACGAGGCCCGCGCAAATGGACGCGGCGCGCAGAGCGAGAAGGCTTTTCATCTTGAATCTCCTTATAAGAACGGTCATTTCGAGTGGCCACCGTGTTGATGGTGTGCATGGTCATGAGAGCTTTGGCTTCCGCGCGGCCCATGGTCATGTTCCCCGCCTTCCATAATTCGCATCATCTCGGGGCCGCCGGTCCTGAAAAAGACGACCATCAGAATGAGAAAGACGGCGCCGAAGATGATGTCGAGCACGGTGGTGTAGTTGAAAGTAATTGCTGCATCGACGACTGCCGTATGCCGTTCCTTGGGAACCCATCCAAGCAGCTGGAACAGTGACTCAACTACCAATGCGGCCGCGACCATCGCGACATAAAAGGTAACGGCCAGAAACGCAGTCATCCTGCCGCCGTAGTACTTCCTGTAGATGTTGAGGATGGGAAGAATGATGAGGTCGCCGAAGATGAAAGAGGCCACCCCACCGAAGCTGATGCCACCGTTCCACAGCACTGCGGCGAGTGGCACGTTCCCGACCGAACAGGTAAACGACGCAACAGCAATCAGTGGGCCGACAAACGCGCCCCAAATCATCGCGGCCGTCGGATGGCTGACGAGAAAAAACTTCTGCCAGAAGCTGTCGGGCACCCATGCGCCGAGTTCGCCCGCGACGAGTAGCCCGATACCGATGTCGCGCCACAGCATCGACCAGTTCATCACGTAGCTGTGGCTGATGGCTATCCACCCCTCCCGCGAAGCGAGACGTTGCTTCCAGCTCCCGTGCTGTTCGCCCATCGACATGGCCGCATGACCTTCCATGCTGCCGGCGATTCCCTTATTTGCCTGCTCGACAGCTTCCTTCTTCAGCGAGTCCTTGAGAAAGAACCTGAAGAGCAGCACGAGTACAACAATCATGATGGGACCACCGATAAACTCGGCTGCGGCAAACTGCCACGAAATCAGCACCCACATCAGTACGCCAAGTTCGAGCACGAGATTCGTCGCGGCGAACTGGAACGCCATCGCTGACGTGAAGTCGCCGCCCTTGCGCACGATGGAGCGTGCCATCGCCACGGCGGCGTAGGAGCAGGAGGAGGACGCGGCGCCGAGCAGACTGGCGACGGTCAGCGACCGGGGGGATGCGTCAGGCAGAAGTCTGGACATCTCGGACTTCGAGACCACGACTTCAATCACGGCCAGAAAACAGGAAGCCCAGACTTAGCCCCCAGAATATCTGCCAGAACATCGTGAAGGCCATCCAGAGAGCATGACCGAGGGCAGTGATAATCTGCATCGCAACCTCCTGCGTGGAAGCTCCTATATGAGCGGCGCGCGGTTATAGAAGTAGATGCCGTGAGGCGATTTTCCGACCTTGATGGTGTTAACGAGCTTGTGGGTTTTCATATCGATGACGCCGACGTAGCGGGTGAACCGGAAGGTCACCCACAGGTATCGTTTGTCGGGCGTCAGTTCCATGTCATCGGGACCAGCAAGCAAACCGTTGATGGTGCCCACATTGGTCAGCGTGTTCTGGTCGAGAATGCTGATAGTGCTGCCGACCCGGTTCGACACTAGAATGTGCTGTCCGTCGACGAGCGACCGGAAGTTATGCGCACCCTTGTCGGTATGGATGGTCTTCACGATTTTGCACGCCCGCCAGTCGATGACCGCGACGTAGTCCGCGCCGGTCATGCCAATCAACAGGTATTTGTCCCCCGGCGTGAGCCAGAGACCGGCGGGCGACTTGCCGACGGGCATTTTCCAGAGCACGGTTTGGGTGAACGTACCGTGCTTTTCCAGCTGGAATTCGTAGACGAACGTCTTGCCCGGCGGGATATGCGGTTGCGTGAGACGGCCGACACCATCCATACCTGAGGGCAACAGCATCCCGTGCCAGTGGACGAGCGCGGACTGTATGGCAAAGCTCTTAGGCCCGCATATGACGGACGACCCAGTCGCGGGACTGTAGCCGCCCGCAGGGTGGCCCGCTGTATTTCGTGCTACCCCTATGCAACATAAGCGTGTGCTCAGCAGTGCTCCAGCGCAGCGTATGCGACCGAGCGTATCGGTCTAAAACGGCTGCTGAAAAAAATTAAAACATCATTCGCTAGATATTTCTTTACTCATTCGTATCATCGAAGAGTCTTTCAGACATTCAAGCCATCAAATGGATGGGAGTCCTTTTAGGCGGACAAAGCGGTTTCCATTGCTTCGCAATGGAGCCTGACGAGTATCAAGGAGATGAGATGACGTCGCCGTCGCCGGGTGAATTCACGGCCGCCAACAAGGCAACGATTTCACCCGTGCGCATCGACCCAGGCGCGGGCCCAATCCAGCCCTGCATGTTGAGCTTCCTCTTCAGTATCAAAATGGCCAAGAACGCCGGACGCTTCTATCAACTTTCCGCCCATAGTGATGGTCCCGCTTGCCGCATAGCGCTCCGGCTCCAGGATGTCTTCCTGCTGAAGGATGGCGTGCCCCCATACGCTGTAACAATGATAGGACTGCGATTCCATCAGCGAGCGACCTCGGCAGAATCTCCGCGACCCGTCACGCGAAGTACATTGCCCTGGGGCGTTATTTGACGCGGAATTTCCGACATGTCTGGTTCGCCCGTCGCCATGGTCTTGCGCATTTTGCTTTGCTTCGCCACGAGCTCAGGAGCAGACGGCGTGACGCGTCGCGCGTGCACTTTCATCGTATGGGGGGCGACGTGTGGATGAGCTGCAAGTTTGTGCGCACCGGTGACCATGTGTGGAGCGGTCGCACGCGCCTCTGGCGGATTCCAAACCTCCCTGTAGCCACCCGCAAACGCTGCCGGCGCAAGTGTCGCCATCAAGACGGCTAGTCCAACTGTTTTCACAGATTCTCCCTGTTGGCTATTCGTTTCAGTCACTCTTTGCAACCACCCTGTCCGACGCACCCGCCATCACGGTCGCGGCAATAACCAGCTTTCGACGGAATCGGCTTTGCGCCCCCCGTTGTTGATGTGGAGGTAATTCTAAGCTGACCGCCAGGGTCTCGTTAAGATACGAATACAGCATGCGGCATTCTACGGAATTCGTGCGCATGCAGCCCTTGAGCTTCCCCTGTGGGAAGCCGTTCGATAAGTGCCGGGGAACCGACGCGCGGCATGGCCTATCTCGGCGCCTCAGTGGGGCCTTTAGCTCGCAAGCTATAGGGTTTGTCCTCCCCTAAATCACCTTGAAAGAGCTACCATCGCAATCGAATATTTGCTCATCACCAGAGCAATTGACCACTTTGGTGCTGCAAAAAGTTGACCTACACAAATCGCGAATTCAGGGATTAGTGCGCGGTTACACCGCAAAGATGGTTACCGGTGAGGCCAGAAGTAGACGTCGCCGGCGGTGCGAACTGAGCGGGCAACAAGCTGTCCGGTAGATTGCTACTGCGGCAAGTTTGCGAAGACCGCCAATCAGGAGGAACAGGAAAATGGAAGGAGAACTGCAGGGCAAGGTCGCTGTTGTAACCGGCGCTGCGTCAGGCATTGGGCTCGCCAGCACCGAGGCGCTGTTGTCGGCCGGTGCCCGCGTGGTGCTAGTCGACCGCGATGATGCCGCGATGGCGGCAATCCGCACTAAACACGGCGATGCGGCGATTCCGCTGGTCGTGGATTTGCTCGACTCGACGGCTTGTTCAACGCTCGTGCCGCGCGTGCTGGACATCGCGGGGCAAATCGACATCCTGCATGCGAACGCAGGCACGTATGTCGGCGGCGACCTGGTGGACGCGGATACGGCAGCGATTGACCGGATGCTGAATCTCAACGTCAACGTCGTGATAAAAAACGTCCACGACGTTTTGCCCCACATGATAGCCCGGCGGACCGGCGATATCATCGTGACCAGTTCCCTGGCTGCTCACTTCCCAACGCCGTGGGAGCCGGTCTATGCGTCGTCCAAATGGGCGATTAACTGCTTTGTGCAGACGGTGAGGCGCCAGGTTTTCAAACACGGAATACGCATCGGCTCCGTGTCGCCCGGCCCGGTCATCAGCGCACTGCTCGCCGACTGGCCGGAGGAGAAACTGAAAGAAGCCAAAGAGTCGGGGAGCCTGATTGAGGCCAGCGAGGTAGCGGAGGTCATCATGTTCATGCTGACGCGGCAACGCGGCATGACCATTCGCGACGTGATTCTTATGCCAACCAACTTCGACCTCTAGGCGATATGGGCAAGACGTATCTTGAGTTCAAGCAATGTTTCTTGGCATTGACCTCGGCACGACGGAATTGAAGGTCCTTCTGCTGGCCGACGATGGACATGTCGTCGGGACCGCTCGCTATCCGCTGGAAATATCGAGGCCGAGGCACCGATGGTCAGAACAGGACCCAGAGGATTGGTGGCGAGCTACGCGCATTGCGCTAGCGACGCTGCGTAAGAACTATCCCGACGCGTTTGCACGCATACAGGCCATTGGTCTCTCTGGTCAAATGCACGGTGCCGTTCTCCTTGATGCCAATGACCGGCCGCTACGCCCGGCGATATTTCGGAACGATATGCGCAGCGTCAGCGAATGCACTGAACTCACGGCCCGCGCACCAAGGCTGCATGAAATCGCAGGCAATTGCGCAATGCCAGGGCTTACGGCGCCAAAGTTATTATGGGTTGCACGACACGAGCCGGAGCACTTCCCCGGCCTCGATGCCCTGCGTGCGGATGGCACCCGCGAAACCTCGCTGAGTCTTATCGGTGGCGGTGCGCGCAGTACGTTCTGGACGCAGTTGATTGCTGACGCGTTTGGAGTATCGATACGCCGGCCGCCCGATGCGCAGTGCATTGCTGCGCTCGGAGCCGCACGTATCGGCTGGTTGGCGGTTGGCGGCGACTTCGCGGCGGTTGTCCGTACCCCGTCGCTATCGCAGGAATTCTTTCCTCACGATGAGCGGCATTCGATACTTTTGGAACGGCTAGCGTCGTACCGAACTCTGTACCGGCAACTGCGGCCGCTTTTCGCGACGTGATATGTAAAAATTTCAGAGCGGAGCAAGCGCAGTCGCTGTTGCCCGCGACATGAAAGCAGTTGCTGCGACATTGAGCTCGAGCGTGTTCAGAGCGCGTCGTGGCAAAGTGCCATCATCCTCTGGACCATTGTGCTTGACCCGTTGAGTTCCATCTCGCTGGTGAAGAGAGCGTTAACGCTGGACATCCGGACGGCGACGCCTGCCTCCAGCAAGTCCTTGCTGGCAATCTTCAGAGCGAGTTGACCGATGCGGACCCTGTCCAGCCAATCCATCTTCAGCCCATTTTTCTTGAGCCATCGACGGCAGCACTCAACAATATGGTCCACTCGCCATTCGTTGGTCAGCGCGTAGGATGCAGCTGCAATCGCCACCAGGAAACATAGCAAGTCGGGCCGCGCACTTTCGCGCTCGTCAAATTCAGGTTTGGTCATGTCTATCGGCTTGCCCGCTGCAGTTAAGCAAGGCCAACACACGTGGGCGAAGACACACGAATCAACAGGGTCGTCATTCGACCCTGTTTTAAGACCACCGGCATGATTGCTAGGACCTGGTTGGGACAGCGATGAAGGGGGGCTATTGCCGCGCGGCAATTGCCTTCGCACTTTCAGCAACGGCTGGACATGAATACCAGTTCGTGCGGAAGTTAGCGCAATGGGTGCTGGGCCGCGACACGGTCTTGAAAAATGAAGAGCTGAATCACTTTAGTCGCGGCGCCGCTTTCCGGCATTCTTTCTTGTTTGGCGTCTCGCGGCGACCTATCTTTAAGTTGCTTCTCATTCAGGAGACGGCCATGGACAGCGGGGCGGTAAGCGTGCATTTCGACAGCGGACACCTGTTTCTCGACCTGTCCGACGGCCAGGCCGTTGAATTTCCGTTGGGCTGGTTTCCTGCCCTGCAGGCAGCCACAACAGCGGAGCGAGGGTGTTTTGCCATCTCTTTGGACCACCAGCAGTTGTACTGGCCGGAACTGCATGAAGAGATGCACGTCACCGCTTTGCTGCAGTCCTTGCCAGACCGTACTCGGCACTAGGCCTGCCTGGTTCCTCTCGGGCGTTCGACGTTTTCCATCGAACATGGCGTTGCGATTTCGGCGTTCCCGACTTGCCGGTTTGTGTTTTCCGGCAGGGCGATGTCTGCATCCCACCTGCGCTACCGCAACTCTCGATATTGGGCAACCGCGACGAGCGCCGTTCAGGTTTTGTTGAGATTTCTGCCGTCTCGCCCGTACTATAAGGCGACACGTGGAAGCAATCTTTCGAGCACCTATCGTGGAAGCCCTTGAACTTAAACCCAGTGTTTCAACAGACGGTGTCGTTTTTGCGCTATCACTCTGTGGTCGCGACATCGCGTGCGTCGTCACGCGCGAGACACTCGAGCAGCATTTCTGGGTGCGACCTGGCGCAACTGATGCGCGCGTTCTCAAGGCATTTTCCGAAGGCCATAGGCGCATCGTGGCTTTGGCGGAACGAAAGGCCCGCGCACGACCTAGCGAGCGTATCGTGCTGACCGTCGATGACTTCGACCCGAGTATGTAGCGCGCCCCATGCAGCCGACGCATGTGCAAGCGGAAAGAAATCACGGCGTCGCCGGAGGCCATGGCACTTGAGTGCGTAGCTGACGCCGCACGAGAAGGGCAGGCAGCGTCAGCTGCGCCGGAAACACATTCTGACTGCGCTGGAGTTACGCAACCGTCGAAGCTTGAAACCGCGCGGTTTCCCTCCGCCATGCAGGAACTGCGCGATGCGCGTGAGGAACGACCGCCGCAGTTCGCGTGAGCGACAGCAATGATTCGCCCCGTTTGCGTTATCCCGGTCGGTGGTTGGCAGCACGCTGACTCGCAAAGCGCACGAGCGTTTTGGTGAGCGCGTCGTGAAGCCTTCCGCCGGCCCGAATCCTCGCCCGACCGCCAACTCCGGTTGAACGGTTGTCGAGCTGACTGGCAATACGAGGTCGCTTGACCGTCGTCTATCGTGCCGCGCACGCTGCCTCGTGCTCAGGTGCAAAGGAGCACGCGCCTGCTGATTCCGGTGTCGATTTACGGGTCTTGCAACCAGGACGGCGTGTGCTATTGCGACTCGATTGCGTCGAGCCGCGCCTGCGCCGTCTCATCAGGATGCTGACGCTGATACGCGTCGAACACGTGTGAGCAAAGTTGCGCCAATGCAGCAAGATGTACCGCCTGGTCGGGATGCTCTACCTCGCCCGCGTTCAGCAAGTCGTCGAGTACAGGAGCGAGACGGCGCAGTTGCCGGAAAGTGGCGTCGTCAAGTTTCATGTTGGGTTTCCTATCTTCGGCCGATACGGCACATGCGGTACGAAGCTGGCTCACAGCTTTTCTTAAGCCCCCTGTCACCGGAGGGAGCCGGCGGCCCACCGGCTTTTTTAAGTCTCTGCTTGGAAGGCATGCATCAAGGCTCGTGCGCCAGATTTGGCACTGCCTACCGCGGTCGGCACGCCTGGTCAAATGTTTGAAATTACGACCCTTTTGCGAGCGTGCGCGGGGTGTTCGTGCTGCACCGTGGCGCTCAATGCTTTTTTTGTAATCGTAAAGCGTCAAAATGAGAGGCGCGAATAACGGTCTAGTTCCCGTCACTGCACTGCACTGCACAACAAATCTCAGAAATCAGGTGAATATCGGACCTCCGTTGCCCGCAATATGCGGCGTGAAGCCTACCGAACAATGCTGCCAATGCGGAAAAGCGTATGCCGAGAGCCTGATTACTACGGTTGGATTTGTGCATCGCACAATAATAAAATAATTGTCAAATCGTCCGGGGAGGGTTTACGCTTAAGTGACTTCCTCGCGAGATGACTATGGCCACGCCTGCTCTTCTGGACCGTGACGAACTGCTCGCCGCCTGGTGTCGCGTCAGTCCGAATACAGAATTTGTCGAGCGATACCGGTATGAACTGGACGAACTCGGCGAGGCTGTTCTGAATCCTTCCCCGTCTGCCAGGCGCCAGATAATGCTCACAGATGTCTACTGTCACCTGACCGAACACATGGGTCATGGCGCAGCAATGTCGGTGGCCATTTCGACCCGGTCATTTGGCATCAGGGTCCCGGACGTCGTGTGGATGCCGTGTGATAAGTGGGAAAGCTTCGACCGCGACGACCCAGTGCCGTTTGCGCCCGACCTCTGCGTTGAAGTGCTTCTCGATAGCGACAGGGTGCAGGACATCGACCGCCGGATAGCAAGCTATCTGGAGGGCGGCGCGAGTGAGGTAATCGTTGTGAACCACTTTGGACGGGTTGAATTCTGGGGCGCAAGAGGCCGGCGACCAACTTCAATTTTCGGGATAACACTCCCGCTTGACCGCATGTATTTCGAAGAAAGTGACGTGTCGACTATACTGAGCGTTCGTTGTTGAGAGCCGAATATTCAAATGAGGTCCACGCAGGGCGAACGTCACCAGCAGTTCATCATGGCGACTCGTTCGCTTGAATACTTCGCGCAACCATCGTTCGCCAAAGCCGTAGAGCGGGCGGTCGTCATTAATGTAGCGCACTGCGCAGGAGCTTAGAAACGGAGACACCCCCGGATGTTCTTGCTCTGGCTCTCCAAAGCTGCAAGCGCGGCCAGCGGCTAGCAAACCACCGGTCCCATTACACTCACGGGTGCCGCATCGACGGAGTAATTGTTAGGCCAACCAGCAATCCTTCCGGAGAAAGAAATCGTGTGACCGTTTGACCCCACGGTTCCTTCTTGTTCTTGATGAGAATTCGATAGCCTCGCGATTCCAATTCCGCAGTTGCTCCTTCGACATCCTCGACATCAAATTCGAGCCATGCCTGGGGAACGGGCGTGTCGTCCGGCCAGGAATCTTTGCCAAAGCAGGACTGCGCCGCCTGCTCGAGCGGCCATAAGGCAAAACTCTGAACCCCTTTCAGAGCCTCAGTATGCAGATAACCGCCCGACTCCTCCTTGAATGAGATATTGAACGTCTCCCCGTACAAGTTCCGGCCCGCGATTTTATCGCGGACGATTGGTCCAAATCCGGCAACGAACAGGACCTTGATACGCTCAAACTCTTGCATGTGAACTCCTCCTTTGGCTGGAGATGCGGCAGGTAGTGGGGTGCGTTTCTGCCCGTTCAGGCCGACGTCCCCCTAGTTCGGCCGATTCTTCGTAGCCCTGAACTCGTGACCAAGAGCCCACCGACCTTAGACAATGCCCCGCAACTTGCCATCGGCACGATTCGCCAGGATGTACTGCAGCTTGTCGAGAGAAAGTGGCTTGGTCAGATGGAAATCGAAACCGGCCGCCAGTGCCCTCGACTTGTCGGATTCGGATGCATAGCCCGTGAGCGCTACGAGCACGACGCCGTCGAATTCGCGATTCAGGCGAACGGTTCGTGCAACTTCGAAGCCGTCCATTTCCGGCATGCCCACATCGATGATTGCAACCTGAGGGTGCATTTCAGACATCAGCCGTATGGCACCGCGCCCGTTGTCCGACGTTGTTACTTCGTGACCTTCAAGCTCGAGCAAAACGCTCAGCGCCCTGAGCGCATCCTGATTGTCGTCAACGAGCAGTAAACTCACCGGCCCTGACGCCGGGACGGTCGCGCTCGGGGCGCTGACGCCTGTATCCGCTGTTGTCCGGGCTATCGGCAAACGGAGCGTCACAACCGTGCCTTTGCCTGAGCCTTCACTCCTGATTGAGATTGTTCCCTGGTGAAGCTCGACCATCCGCTTTGCCACCGCGAGCCCGATTCCCAAGCCTCCTTCGGAACGCGCCTGACCGCGGGCAGACTGCGCGAATAACTCGAAGACGTGCGGCAGGACCGCGCTATCGATGCCCATCCCGTTGTCAGTGACGTCAATAACAATCAGCCCCGGTCCTTCGTCGCGCGAGTTGTTTGGCTCGACGCGGACGTTGAGTTCGATGGTGCCTCCGACAGGTGTGTATTTCGCTGCGTTCGAAAGGAGGTTACCCAGTACCTGGCTCAAGCGGACATGGTCAGCACGCACGGGGATGGGCTCGTCCAGCCCGGTGATTTTGAGTGTGTGCCTGCGGGATGCGATGTGATGTCTGATGGCTGTCACAGCATCAGACACAATGTCGCTGAGTGACGTGTCGCTGTGCTTGATAGCGAGCTTGCCATGTTTCAGACGGGCGGCGTCGAGCAGGTCATCGACCAGAGTTCGCAGATGCCTCATCTGGCGTTGCGCAATAGTCAGGACTTCGACGGCTCTTTCGTTTTCGGCGCAAAGTCGTTTTGCTGCACTTATAGCGCCATCGATTGGCGCCATTGGATTTCGCAACTCGTGGCTGAGCATCGCGATGAATTCGTTGTGCCGCCGGTCGCTCTCTTCACCGCTGTCGCGCGCATTGACGATGGTCAACGCCGAGCCGGCGAAAACGGCGAGGTTTGAGAGCAGTCTGACGTCTTCGGGGTCAAATCTGCAATCCTGCGTGTGTGACATCACCCATATCGCCCCCAGCTCCGCATTCGCAGCCTTGATTGGAACGACTATGCCTTCCGGTACGTCGACTCCCGGAAACGCAAGGCAAGGGAACTGAGCCTGCGGGTTGACGAATAGTTGCGGTGTCCCCGCCTCCAGGGTCACAGCGCACGGGCACTCGTCCCATGCGGTCGTATGGCCGCGCAGGCCAGCGCAGAGCCCGGCGACCGCGAGCCACCTGAAGACCCGATTGTCATCCGGTCCTTCGACAAGACTGATACCTGCGCTACCCGCACGGCACAGTGTCAGAGCCGTGTCCGCGATGGCTTGCAGAAATTCGGAGCGCGGGCCGGCCTGAGTCCGGGCGAGCGCCACAAGCGCTCGGTTCTCGGCCGCGTAATCTGCGGCGCGGACCGGCCTGCGGGCAAGCTCATCCGTTTGACTAGGCGCGCGACTGCTTTGCATGGCTGACAGAGCGACTGGAAAAATAGAGAAAGCTCGAAGGTCGGGATGCCAGGATGCTGCTAGCTCGACAGACGGGCGCCAGAGCGACCTTGTTCACAGCGGCGAATTTCACATTACGGGAGGGGCGGCGCAAAGTCAACGAGGGTTCGTACCTGCTTGCTTGCAAGGGCGGGCTCGCTCCACAAACGGTTGCACCTCGAAATTGCTCGTGACCCATCGTCCTCGAACTGCAGGCGGCAGCTAAATTTCAGAAGGCATATAACGCACAAAGCCATTCGCTACATATGTCTTTAACATCCTCTTCTATTGAACAGTCTCTTTGACAAATAAGCCATAGAAGGCACGCTGGTTAGCCCTGTCCCGGTTGTGTAGCTGGTGTGTGCTACCGGCACGCGTCGCGCTAACACGTTCACTGGGGCAGCTCATCGCCGCTCATGAGCGCGTCGGTGAGCGGGCACGACACCTTGCCTTTCGACGTCGAGCAGCGCTGTACCAGGTTGGCCAACGCGGCCCAGCATGGACAAATCCTGGATGAAGCAGCAACTCGCGTCTGTCAGATGGGTCAACCGTCGAAGCTATCTCCACTCGTTGCGTACCTGGCTGGAAATGTTCCGTTTCGGCGCTACACCTCGTTTCGGCGCATCTTATCCCGGCGCGTCTTCGTCGACCAATGGGTCATCGTCCTCTGACTGCAAGACCGGAGCAGCGCTGTCGGGCACTGGCGGACCAGACGACTTCGACGTGCCTCCTGGTCGGTCATCTTTATCATCATCGCGGCCCGTCTCGCGTGTCTGTGTCTTTCGATGATTCGTCATGGTTTCCTCCTTGAAGGAGTCAGCGACCCAATGTACTGGGTGCTGCCGGTGCGGCTATCCGATAGGCGGCGGCCGCTTCGTATGCCGCCTGTCGGGGACAGAACTGTTAAATGTCAGTAACGTCTCCTTTGCTGGCAGCGCGGGTAGCAGACCAGTACGGGTCCCGGTTGTAGTACTGATGGACCGTGGCGCCCCATTGCGCATCCGCCATGGACGGCCAGTGGTCCTTATCGAAACCGGACTCACTTTTGATTTGCTCGGCCGTTATGTCGACGAAAAAGCACTTTTCGTCAGTGTCCAGTGTCAATGCGCTCCACGGAATGGCGTGCAGCGTGCTGCCCATGCCTAGAAATCCGCCCTCGGCGAGAACAGCGTATGCGACGCGGCCGCTGCGCACGTCGAGCATGATGTCTGATAGTTTTCCCACATGTTCTCCATCAGACGACATCACCTTGGTTCCATCCAAGGTTGAGGCGGCCATTACATCGGGCTCCGGCCCATCGCCGACTCCGCCGCCAACCATGTTCGCACCTCTGCCACCCGTCTGGGACTGCGTTTGGGGGTCAAGGGTTGTCATGGCCTACTCCTGAAAAGGTGGATGCCTTTGGACGCGCAACGCGCATGCCACGACGACCGTTGTTCGCACCTCGCATGCGGAACCTCCTTCTGTGCGGCGAAGCGGCATCCGCATGCCAGTGCGCGGGCCGTCGCGGTACTCGCAATAGCTCCTGGGGACGGCGAACGGCGAACGGCGAAGGGTGAAATCGAGGAACCTTTGCGAGGGCCAACAGCGGCACGGGAATTGCGCGATTCAACGCAGCGGGGGTTGCACCGACCCGGGTCGCAACTGGTCGCTTTGCGCACGAGGGAGACCATCATGCGAGTTGCTACGAAAGGTTTACTGTTATCGGCATTCATTTTGAGTTTGTCTGGCACCGCCTATGCGCAGGGTGCGGGCACAAGTGGTGGTGGGGGCGCTGGTGCAGGCCAGGGCGGCACCGGAATGGGGGCGCCGAATGCAAGCGGAACGACGGAGTCACCGTCTGGCGCGTCCGGCGCAAACACGATGGGGAAGTCGGGCGACATGTCGCAAAAGCAGATGAAGCCTAAGACGCAGAAGAAGGGTGGAATGGATGCACCTGCTTCCGAGGGTGGCGGCATGAAGAAGGCCTACTGACAGCGGTGCTGTTGCAGAAGCGTCCTGTGTAATTTGCAAGCTCAAAGGCTGGCCTGCAGCGTTATGCGGTAGCGTGACGCAACCGGACAGCGTCGGGCACGTCGTGGGGGCGGCGCACGGCGGGAACGGAAGGACGCGCCGCGTGCATCGCGGCGTCGAACAGTTAGCCTGCAAGAGTTATGGCTCCGCTGGGCGGTCGACGGCGGGGCTTCTCTTCAGCGTCCGTTTTCCGTCACCTGGGCAGCCGACTCTTTGGCTCAGTTCCGTTTTCGCCCGAATCTTCTTCTTCGTCTATCTGGGCCTCGCCCTGTTCCCAATATTCGTCGGCGCGTCCCTCGGGGCTACCGTCTTTTTCCCAGAGCTCATAGGCCCGCACACGAATCTGTTCTTCCCGCGAAACGTTGTCCATTGCAATCTCTCCAGTAGATTATTCACGAACAGCTACGCATGTTGTCGCTCGGCCTCCTGGACCACTCGCGAAGTTTTCGAAACGACTGGCCGCTCGCTGGTCTCGCGGACTTCGACACAACCTTCTTCGGGTCGGCGGGGGCGCCGGACGGTCGACCGGGCGACGCTCAACAGAAGCATGTTCCTCGCGCAAAACCGAACGCCAGCCGTCAGGCGTCAACGGGCAGGACTGTTAGTACGTGTGCCCCCACTTCCGCGTGCGGCGCGTACTGCGTCGTCGTTCGCCGAGCCGCCTCCTTCCTCGTAAAGGGGTTGATGGCGAAAGCCGAGACTGCCGGACCCCAGAGCGATGATTGCGCCCACGACAAGCGCGGCAAACGAAAACCACGTCGCGCGAGCGACGGCACGGGCAGCGGTGTCTGCCGCCTGGCGTACGTTCTGCTCGGCTTGCGGGCTCGACGCTATCGAGGCTGCGGACGCGACGACGCTCTGAACCTGTTGTTTGACCGAGTCGACCACCGGGTTGCCGGCGGGCGCTTGGCTCTGCGCGGCGCCCACAGTCGCGCCCGCCGTGGCGACGCTGCCGGCAACGCTGACCGCACCTCCGAGGAGGGACGCCATGCCGTATACGACGAAAAGAATCATGACTGCCCACGCGAGCAGACCATGCAACCATCCGAGAACAGGCGCACATCGGCCAGCCAGATAGGAGCCGGTAAAGACGGCAACGACCGTAGTCACAATCATCCAGACGCCTGAGCCAAAGCCGAATGCGCGCATCGGGTCAGGCTGCGACAGCGGAGACAGGAGTGTTGCGCCGATAGCAGTCCCGAGCACGCTAAGGACCAGATAGACAATGAGTGACAGGATTACGCCGGCGAAAATGGCACCCCATGACACGCGAGGCAGGCCGGTTTGAGTGGCAAGAATCTGCATGATTGCGTCTCCCAGGTTGAAGGCTGTTCAAGCGCGGTCTCAACAACTAAGAAATCCGAAGCTTCGCCCGCGCAATAATGACGCAACAGGCGTTCCCGGGAGACTTGGATAGCGCAAACGGCGTCGCGGTCCGGCTCCGCGTAGACGTACATCGTAAGTGGATTGCGCGACGGTTTTGGCAGCATCGGGGGTGCGGGGCACTCGGCTTGCACCTCCGAGGCGGGATAATCGGCTCGCTTATCATGGCGCTGTTTTGGCGCGGTTATTTTGCTCGCCGTGCTGAGCGTTCTCTATTTATCGTTTTTTATCGCGCCTCGCGGTTTCGCTAAAGGCGACCAGTATTTCAACATTGAGCAGGTCCCGCCGCAACTTCGAAGCCGGGCACACTGTCGCACGGTGTGCCCGCATCACCGATGAACGGTGCGACTCTGCAACGGCTGCGTGCGTTAACGTGGGTTCAGCAGTATGTCGCCACTTTAGGAACAGTTTCCCGTTTCGACGCCACTCGAAACAGCGAGACGACACCTGCCTCGCCGGCGACGTGTGTCGTACGCGAAGACATCCGGGTTGGTCCTTTCCGACTCAAACGAGGATGGCACGCGCATCGTGCGCATGTCGAAAACGCGCGATTGAAGCGAAGCCCCGGAGCCCTTGGGCTGCGCTGCTGCGATTGTGTCCTTGTTGGATTGTCGACCTAGTCCCTCGCGTCGTACGGGGCGTATTTAAATGCCTGCTGAACAGGTCCGTGGTTATACTTACGTATTAATCTGTAAAACTAACTTAGAGGCAGCGCCATTTAATAATATCGTATTACATAAGAAGAATTCTGGCAGCGCCGTGAACTTCCCGTAATAAGGATATTGAATGAATGTGCTCGTCGTCGACGATAATGAATTCGTCGCGGACAGTCTGGCTTTTCTGCTGGACTGCATTGGTCACCGCGCCGTTATGGCGCACGATGGGGAGACTGCGCTGGAACTGCTCCATGCCGGCGCTTTCGAACTCGTTTTCCTGGACGAAAACCTCCCCGGCATCAACGGCAGTGCCGTCGCGCTGTCGCTGCTGGACAGGCCAGTCTTCCCCCGGCCCTTTGTTGCCTCCATGACGGGTGACAGCGATAGCAATGAAGAGTTTGCCCGACTCTTCGATGTGTGCCTGCAGAAGCCTTTTTCCTTGGAAATGCTCATGCGGGTCCTCGAAGACGCGCGGCGCAGCAGCAATGCGAGCTGTCTTCTGGCAGCCTAGCCCCGTCATATCCGCAGGCCACCAACAGGACGACGAATTCCTCGCCGCCGCAGGGTAGTCAGCTACTTTTCGGGATATCGATATGACTAGGATTCCATACGACATCTTTTTGTATTTTGGGGCAGTACTGTCCGGATAATCACGATGGATGCCTGACCGGGTACGGCGCGAACTGTCGGAAAACCCTGGGGCTCCCGGCGATACCATCCGTTATAAACGTTGAACGCGCAACGGACAATCGTCGCGTTTTGCGAGCAATCAGTTTGAGAGAAGAGCAGCCACATGCCAACCGGTACCGTGAGTGGTTTAACGATGGGAAAGGCATTGGATTTATCGCGCCGGACGACGGTGGCGAGGACCTGTTTGCGCACTTCTCCGAGATTCAGGCAAAAGGGTTCAAATCGCTGCAGGAAAACCAGAAGGTCAGCTTTGACGTGAAGCAAGGCCCGAAGGGCAATCAGGCGGCCAATATACAGCCGCAATAAGCCATCCAAAAAGATGGCCATAGAGATTCGGTATTGCGTAGTCTAGATTTTCTGAAGGGGAAGAAGGCTCGACGTGGCGGCGACCAGCCGGTCCATTAACGATGAGCCCCTCCCTTGTGTCCTTCGTCAGGAACACTCAACCGCTCGTCGCATTGGTCACGAACCTGACAGGCTGTCGCGATGCCAAGTCGCAAGACCGTCATGAGCAAAAGTAGCCTGACTCCAGGCTGCGAATCGTCGGGCGGCGATTAAAAAATATACTGAGAGATATCAAAAATGATGAACCAGGATACCGCGAGCGGTCACCTCGAACGTAGCATGGAGAACGACCGTCTCAGACGGGCATTGGCGGCCCGCCTTGACAGGGCGTTCAAACGGGCCGGCCTGAGTTCGGCGCGCGCAGCGACGGCGCTGGGTGTCAGCAAATACCACGTGGACTACTGGCGACATGGAATCACCGTGCCGCCGCTGAACGCCTGTACGCGTCTTGCCGCCGAGCTCAACGTCGACGTTCACTGGCTTTGTACAGGGCAGACCCGGGACGCCTAGTCCACATCTCATGACGATGGCGGTGCATCGGGTCGGTGTGCCGTTCGTCCGTTTCATTCCTGTATGCCAGGGTCTGACTGGCGCGCGACGACGCGTTCGCCGGCGTTGATAAGTCGACGCGACAGGCGTTGCCGCAAAACCGGGGTATGGATGTGAAGGCAGCTAAACCTAAACGGTCTTCTGATGACGTCCAGCGCCTGGACGGTTGCGAGATGGAACTGGCGCGAGGGTCGTCGCATATTGCGAGCATGCTGTACGAGCAAAGCATTCACGCGGCGGTCAGCGAAACGCTTCTCCAGTTCGAGACAGGCCATGGACGCGAGGACCTGCAGGCATTTGCGTATGCACTTCTCGGGAGACTGGAGCAGCGGGGCAAGCCGGAGGCAGTCAGGCTGCTTCGCGATTTCATAAAGCATGGTCGCCTGCCAGAGCTGACGCCCGGCACGTCAGCGATATCCATGTCTGGCCGGAAGCGCGTTGTCCCTCCGCGCAGCAAGCAACCCCGTTAATGACGGGTAGGCTGCAACGGCTGAAGCTGTTTGAACGCCGCCGGACGGTGTGGCGGAGAGAAGCTTCGTCCGGCGCGCACGTCGGAAACGCAAGTTAGTTTCCAAGCAAAAGTACCATGGCCTTTCCCGTAGCAAGAACCGGGGGTAGAACATGTCAAAGCGAATCGCTTACGGAGACCAAGGAACGATTACGGTGAGCTCTACAGGCGATTCGCCCCTGGGTCTCGCGGGCTGGCGTTGCAAATTAAACTGGCCCAATGGGCATCTGGTTATTGCAACACCGGCATTTCACCAATTGAGCCACCAACTTTTCACACGATGAATCTGCTACCAGCAATAGGCGCTTTCGACGGGCGGCACGACCTGCTCCGAGCAAAGTGGATGCGTTCCGCGGACGGTGGGAATTGCCCGCGGGCGTGCGTTTGCGAACGTATGGAAATGCCGCGACGTTACAGAGTGCAACGTCTACCGGAAGGCTTTAGCACCATGGAGTCCCAGCCATTCAGTTATAACAGCACGTAATTGCGCCTTTTGTATCAATCTCGAAGCTAGGCTATGCGGCAAGCGTATTTGTCACGCGCCCCACCGGAAAGTGCAGCGCATTCGGAATCCTCGCCTATTTCGTCTCGGAGAATTCCGCGCTCCAGTATGCCGCTGCATATGCTAAAGCTCACATTGACGGCACAACGTTGCCGAATCCGCCGTTCACTCCGATTCGGTCTGTCGAGCGACCATCTGGCAGCCATACCTGCGTGACCAAAACCTAACAGTAGGCAGGTAATGCAACGCACGTATCAGTATCGGGGCTTCGTGGCGACTGTTGAAGTCGAGCTGCTGCCGGCCGTTATCGTCGCGGACTCGGTTGTCGCGTCGGGAGGTTTCCTGGTAAAGGTTGGCGTGCGTCATCCGCCGTCTGGGTGGGAACTGCCTCCGGCTCTCCTGCCTAACGTAGGCGAACGACCTTTCGCCACTGAAGCAGAGGCCCTGATGGCCGGGTTTAGCTTCCTCAACGGCTGATTGAAAACGCGCTCGAACAACCGTGAGAGCTTACCGCTCCGCAGCGATGCGAAGGGTTTTGGGCTCATCACGTCGTATGATGATGGCGAGGAGCTGTTTGCGCACTTCTTCGAGGTTCAGGCACAAGACTTCAAATCGCTGCGGGAAAACCAGAAGGTCAGCTTTGACGTGAAGCAAGGCCCGCGGGTAAGCAGGCGGCCAAACATGCAGCTCATCTGACACCGCAGCGCACTCGCTGTCGCGTACCCACAGCATGTCATGGCAGTACTCATCGGACACGGCCCCGCACATGGTTCGACTTGTCACCACTCACTGGCACCTCGGTCGGCTCACGTGCCTGGCCCCTGCCATTGACCGGCGCCACGGTCGAAATGGCATGTTTGAAAACAAGTTGCACACCTGGACCAGACTCCAGCAGAACTGCAAATTGGTCAAAGGCGGCCAGTTGACCTTTCAGTCTGATGCCGTTTACGAGGAACACGTTTACCGCGGTCTTGTCGTTTACGAGCATCCACAAAAAATCGTCTTGTACGTCCGGGAGGGCGGTCATGTTCGAGGTCCAAGCGATATGTCCTTCGATTGTACCGGCGACACCTAGAACCGCCAGTCAATCCAGATGAAGTGAGTTACTGCGGCCCTGCGGCGTGGAGTCGCACCACGCGAACACGAACCGTCTGCGATTCCCTTCTCATTATGGATGTCTAATTGTCGCTCTTCGCTCAATCAGAATCTGCTCGAGCTTGCTCGCATCGGCGGGCTTGGGCATATGGACATCGAAGCGGGTCTCGAGGGCTGCCTTCCTGCCCGCTTCATCGGCATGACCGGTAGTCGCCCCAAAGGTCGTCGCGGCAAGGCGCTCCGGTTGGTGGAATGCCGGGACCAGTTGATACCCGTCCCATGTCCGGCGGTCCGATGTCACTCAGAACGCCGCCACGATACGGCTTGCCGGTGTCTGTTACCTTCCCGGATTCAACTCAGGGTGCCGGTGTGAGTAGGGCGCTCCGTACTTCAGCTCGTAGTGAACACCGGCGCCAGTACGCGTTGGCAGGAAGCGGTCACCCTCAACGCATGTGGCATCGAATGTCCGCCCCTCGTTGTCGCCACCTTCAAGAATGACCGAATAGATGCCCGACACCTTGACGATTTCGCCGGGTTTGAAAGTGTCTGCCATGCTGCCTCCTTGCTTGCGCCTCTCAATACTCGGGCGAATCTCCATCAGTTGCAACAGGCATGCCCAGGAACCCTGCACGCGCTGCTCGCCTTACGTTTTGGACCCGAGGAACATTTCCCATCGAAAAAGTGTAGCAGTGGCTCTTTGCAGGGGGGGCCGCGAGGTGCAGTTGGTCGTTGGGTTGCCTCTGCCCCTACCAAACGACGTCTTTCCGCGGCCTCACCTGGGCATAGCGCTTGCGCACCTGAGTTCATCCCTATTTTGTACAGGAGGATTCATGAACGCACTCAACCCGCAAGGAAGCCCGTCTGCCGCCGGGGCCCGCATCGTCGGCACGGGAGTAGGCGATGGCCCGGGCCCGGACGTCATGGCTGCGGACACCCTCGATGGAACCAAGGTGGTGACTTCCGATGGCGAAGACGTCGGAAAAATCTCGGACATCATGCTCGACGTTCGCGCTGGCAGGATTGCATACGCGGTGCTGTCTGAAGGCGGATTTCTTGGAATGGGCACGACGCTGCACGCTATGCCGTGGAGCGCATTGACACTCGATACCGATGCGAAATGCTTCCGCGTGGACATCACCGCGCAACAGCTCAAGGATGACCCTGGTGTTGACAAGGACCATTGGCCTGCAATGGCAGATACAACGTGGGGGGCTCAGGTACATCAGTATTACAACCGTTCTCCCTATTGGTCGGCGACGCGGGACCTCGACCCGGGAATAGACACCGATATTTGACCGCGCGAACTCTGTACGGTGATAACCGCGCCACGGCCGATGGAAACGGCATGGCGCGGCTACCAAATTTTCAGGTGGGACGCAGCCACGTTTGAACCAGCTGAACATTAATGGACAGACGAATCCTTCCTTCGAACGTTCACCGAAGTTGGAAATCATGGTGCCGTGGTCTTCACTGCCGTCTAGGACGAACTCTGCTGTGAACGAACGCATGCTTTCCGCTCCGGCGTATCGTGACTTCCCAGAAGACCCTATCGAAAAAAACTCCTTTTACGCGGGCCCTAGGACCGTCATCCGCGATGGAAAAAGACTGCCATCCAGTCAATGGGTTGGATGTCAAAGGGACTTCTTTTTCGAAGAAAGAACTTAAAGACATTTCTAGCTAAACGAACTTATATTTTTCGCGACACACCTCGGTCGTCGCTAGGACCTCGGCGACCTCTAACGGAAAGCGATCGGCATCTTGCCAGCAATGGGCGAGGTTTCGGGCCGAGTGGCCGGTGCGCCAGTGCCTTACAGGTTCTGCGAGGAATTGAGCCCAGTCTTCGACACTATTCGGTGATGTAGATTTGTCCCCTATCAGTCCCCCGAGCGTACGGATATCGGGAGGGCGTATTTAAGGGCAATCCGCGCGAGCCGAGGTGCTACAAATGCTCGACGTGGCGCTGACCGCCGCGTAGGTGCGTCACGTGTTCTCAAAAAAGCACAATTGGCCGAGTACCACGCCCACAAGTTCTCGTCGCCCGGCAAGGAACTGCGCGAGTTCGTGGAGGCCAGCATCTGGCTTCGTGTTCTCAGGCGCTCGGCGTAGTATGGTCATGTACACCTAACCACCAGGAGGGGAGGTCATGACTACCTGTCAGCAATGTGGTGGCCAAGGAAAAATCAAGTGCGAAAAATGTGGCGGGACGGGAAGGGTGCAGATAACCGAAATCGAGACTGTTTCAGACATGTCTCGCACGTCCAACACCATCACGTGCCCAAAATGCGGCGGAGAGCGGTGGCTGCTCTGCACACGATGTTACGGTTCCGGAGAAGTCCATGATAACGAGACCTCCGATATTTTCGACCCCGAAGGCAGAGATACTTGACTTCTTCAGGAGAACGCCAGGAAGCCTCAATTGGCAGTTGCAAGTGCGATAGCACTGTTGATGTATGGGCCTGCCGCATACCCCTGCTTTCTAGTAATGGGTACGGCGGGCCTTTACATCAACCAACGGACCGTCTACTGTCGGTCGAACAGGGGGCAACCGCTTGGCAGGCGTTCGAGCGCATGTGTGCTGGCGACCTGCAGTTGTTGCCGGTCGAGCTGCCCACGTTCCATCGTGAAGTTGTCCTGAGCTTGGACGCATCCCCATCAAGCACCCTCCGTGTGGTTGCACATGCAACCAACGACCAGCCGAACAATAAGCAGTTCATCGGGGCCGTGATGGACGTGACGTAGGCGAAGCAAACAGAGGAGCAGTTTCCTAAAAATTCTTCTGTGATAGAGCCGTTATCATGGAAGAAAGGTTTGTAATGAGCCAGGCGCGGGGGTTGCGCGTCTCGGTGTTTCAACCTCAGGAGCACATGATGACTACATCCGACCCGCAACTGCACCCGTCCGGCACCGGCGCGAAAATCGTTGGCAGCACCGCCGGCGGGGGCCCGGACCGGCGGTGATGGCAGCGACCACGCTCAATGGCGACAGGGTCGTGTCATCCGACGGCGAACACGTGGGCAAGATAGCCGACATCGTGCTGGACGTGCGAAGCGGACGGATTGCCTATGCCGTCCTCTCCACCGGGGGATTCCTCGGCATCGGGGATACGCTGCACGCCATCCCGTGGAGCGCACTGACACTGGATGCAATTGACCGGTGTTTCGTCGTGGACATCCCGGCCCAGCGGCTCAAGGATGAGCCGGGGTTCGACAAGGACCATTGGCCTTCGATGGCGGACGAAAAATGGGGCGCCACGGTCCATACCTATTACAACCGCGAACCATACTGGACCGCTACCCGGGACATCAGCGAAGGACGCGAGACCGACATCCAGAACTGAAACCCGGCAGCTGGGTTTCGGCTCTCAGTTCCCTGTCCGCTTCAGTCGCTGCACGGCGTCCGGTGGCGGCGCATCGCACGCGAAACTCTGCGCAGTCAGCGTGCCGGAATACACGGTCCAGCCGGCCGCATCGGTCGCGCGCACGCGGATTGGCCGTTCGACCGTCGGCCGGTCGCCGCGGCGATAGAGACACGGTGGCGCGTAGTTGAAATCGAGGAAGCCGTACGGGTCAGCCGGCGGCGTGCCCGGGATGGTGAAGGCAATGTCCTGCGTGTCGCCCGGAAGCTGGTCGACGCGGAGCACCACCGGCTTGCTGGCCGTGAAGCCCACCCCGAAGAACTCGACCCTGTCGGTGACGTCATGGCCCTGCGCCGTGCCGAAATATTCCCGCGTGGAAAGCCGGGCGCCGGGTGGTGGGTGTGGAGTCGCGCAGGCTGCGCAGAGCGCCGACAGGAGGAACGCGGTACCGGTCGCGCGCAATTTGCGGACAATGCTCATGTGCTCTGCTCCAGCTATCCCATAAGCGCCAAGGAAGGTTGGCGCCTGAAAGCTACAGCTAAGGCAGCGAGCGTAGTGAAAAAATTAGGCACCAGTCGCACGCCGCCATCCCACTCGAGCGTGACCGGCGCGTCGCACGAGTCGCAGTGCGCCCGCTCACCGTCGTGCGCATCATCCGCCAGATGGACCTCACCGGCATGGCCGCAGGCCGTGCAGCGGTAGACGCACAGGACCCGCCCGTCGGTTGTCACTTTTCTGCTCCTTGCCGGTCTGCCCGGATGCGTGCTCTGTCAGGGCGGTGCCCGGTTGGGTCCGCCAGGTCCCGTGTTGTTATTTGGCGAGCTGGCAGGTCTTGGAATCAAAGCCAAGCGTCATGTTCTTCGTCACCTTGGGTATGACAGCCATGGGTTCGTCCGGTTTTCGGTCTAGATAGGTGACGACGATGGAGCGGCCATGGAACCCAATCGACCGCGGCATGATGCGGTCGCCAAGGAAGACAGCGTTGGTCTTATTGCAGTCACTGAATGCCACCGCTACGTAATTGAAAATGCCGCTACCGCCTGGTTCGTCCGCAAGGAATATCGCGGCAGCAGGCTTCGAGTCAAGCCGGCCACCGACGGGCTTGCCGAACACACGCGTCACGTGCTGCGTCACCGAGCCAGGCGCGGCCGGTACCGCTCGCTTGCCATTCGACAACTTCACGTCTTCGTTGTCGATGCGGAAGGTCGCATTCCTGTAGTCGACATCGACAGTTCCAGCCTGGGCCCGGACGGCTACCAGCGCGAGGCAGGTCGCGATTGCTGCGGCGGTCAACTGCTTCCTCATAATTCATGCGCTCCGTCAGGAAACGTCTGCCGCGTAGTCGCGAAGTGAACGTTCCGAAGTTGTTGTTCTTCGGGGTACCCGTGGTCAGACGCCGACGACGTGCTCGCAGAACCACTCGTTGAACGCATCGAAGCCCTGCACGGTCAGCCCGAGCCGGTGCACATTCTCGCAGGCCCGCACCAGCATCCAGCACGCGGCCTCCTCGAGGTCGGCTTCGAAGTCGGGCGCATCGGCTTTATCGAAGTGGCGCAGCGCGTTGCTGACCCGGTTCTCCGTTTCGTGAAAGGCCTGGCGGTCCAGCGGCTCGCCGTGCAGCTGCGTATGCACGAGGTCGGTCGCCTCGAATTTCCAGTCCAGGACCGCCTGCTTGCCGGCATGCCGCAATGCCTGGCCCAGCACACGTTCGGCCGCGGCGGCCAGGGTGATGGCCGAGGCGAAGCGATGGCGCTTCAGGAACGCGACGAGCGCCATCTCCAACTGCTCGGGCGCAAGGTCGGTGCGGTTGCAGGTTTGCGAGGTCATGCCCGGACTCCGGGGAGCGATGGAAGGTTCCAGTCTATCGCCGCCGTGGCGTGTGCAAGAGAAATTTTGCCGCGTCCGTTGCTGCACCATAAAGATTCCGCTCCCGCTCCCGCTGCCGATAAACAAGCTCGTAGGGCGGCAAGGTGCCTTGTCCGGTGCGCCTTCGAAGCATGCCCGCTGTGCGGGACCCTACCGGCCGGAAGGTTGCACAGGAAAATAAGCAGATAGCTGAGAGAAAAATGGAGAATCTGGCTGGTCACCGCTCGCCCAGGTTGAGGGCAGCCTCGCTGTCCTCGCACCTCACCGCAGGGCGCGCCGATGTCTGGCACCTGTTGCTCGCGCTCATGGTCACGACGCTGACCTGCCTCGCCAGCGGCGAGCTGAAAACGATGGCGGGCGAAATCACGCCGATATGGCTGACCAATGCGGTGCTGCTGTCACAGTTGATGGCCGCACCGCGACGGCAACGATACTGGGTCTTCGCTGGCGGGGTCCTCGGGAATCTGGTGGCCAATCTCTATGTGGGCGAAAGCCTCGGGGCATCGGCTTCGTACTCGTCGGCCGACATCGTCGAGGTCCTGATTGCGTTCGCCTTTACACCGCGCGTATCGACTGTCTCCGAGCTGGTCCGACTGAAACCGCTTGTGAGATTCGTGACGGGCGGTGTGCTGCTTGCGCCTGCCGTGTCCGGCGTCCTCGCGACGACGCTGCTGCGCGGGCAGCTGAACTGGCATCTGCTGCCCAGCCTGGCCAACTGGTATGTTTCGGATGCGCTGAGCCTCGCCATCTTCACGCCCGCCGCCCTGGTGTTCTGGACCGGCGAGGTCGCGCATCTCCTGCGTGCTGGCCAACTCCGGAAGACCGCCTTCCTGTTGCTGCTGGTTTGCATTGTCACGGCAGGCGTATTTGGTCAATGCCGGTTTCCGCTCCTGTACTGGGCGCTGCCGCCCATCGTGCTGCTGGCGTTTCAGGCGGACCTCGCGGGCGTTATGGTCGGGCTGCTGCTGTGTCTCGGCATCGCCGTGTCGTTCACGATGCGCGGGTCCGGGCCGCTCTGGGTCTTTCCCTACGAAACCATGCAAGGCCGCATCTTCGGCCTGCAGCTTTTCTGGTTGCCGCACTCGGCATTGCCCTGCCCATCAGCGCCACCCAGGCGCAGCGAAACCGGTTCTTCAGGCTGCTGCGCGATGGCGAACGGCGATATCGTGTGCTCGCGGAAAACGCGAGCGATATCGTCATGAGCCTGGGGCTCGACGGCCGGCTCACCTACGTGTCGCTGCGGATTACCGCATTGCTGGGCCACACCGTTGACCAGGCGATGGGCGCGTACCTGCCCGACCTGGCGCTGTCCGACGACCGCGGTGCCCTGGCGATGGCCCTCGAAAAAGTGGCGTCGGGCGAATCCGAAGCTTCCCAGGCCAGTCGCCTCCTGCACAGGAACGGTGGTGCCGTCTGGATGGAGACGCACCTGCGCTGCGTCATCGACCCGTACTCGGGCAATCCGGACTCCCTGACCGCCCCCATTCGCAACATTACGGAACAAAAGCTGGCGGACGAGCGTGCCGCCGACGAGCGCGCGGAGTTGCAGGGGCTCGCTTTCCGCGACGGGCTGACGGGGCTCTTCAACCGGCGTCATTTCGACCGCGAGCTGGGACGTCACTGGCAACAGACGTCGCGGGCCGACAAGCGGGGGAATCTCGCGGTCATCATGGCCGACGTGGACGCCTACAAGAGCTATAACGACTGGTTTGGCCACCAGCGAGGTGACGAATGCCTGCGCACGGTTGCGGCAGCAATTTCGTCTGCCACTTCGCGTGCGACTGATACGGTAGCCCGGTATGGTGGAGAAGAGTTTGCCCTCATATTGCCGGATACTGACGGCGCGGGTGCGCTGATTGTGGCCGAGCGAATCCGGCGGGCGGTGGAGTGCCTTGGAATTCCACACGAGGCGAGCAGTCCGGGCATCGTCACGATTAGCGTGGGCGTCGCTGCAACGCAGGCCGGGCAAGACAGCGACCCTGCAATGCTCGTCGGAGCCGCCGACCGCGCACTGTATGCTGCCAAACAGCAAGGCCGGAATTGTATATGCGTTGCAGGCGTCGATGAGCAGGAGCCGGCAGAGCCTGAATTGCGCGTCGAGCGAGGCTAATCGTCATCGACCGCGATTGGCACAGCGGTCACCACCTCCCCATTCACCTCTACGGTCCCTCAACGTGGGGTTGAAGCGTGATGGTGAGCGTCGCACTGACTGATTTTGTGGCGTCGCCCCAGGCCGTCGCTGTCCCGTTCAACACGATGTATCCGCCCAGCGTGCCAATGTTTTTTGAACACAATTGCAGGTCGTAGCCTGGCGTCGATAGCGAGGCGTTGAATGCATATAGTTCGAATCCCGTCGTCGACAGGTTAATGCTGTTTGCAGTGTACGAGAAGTTATCAATGGAGCGTGTCTGCTTAGGGCCGTCGTTGTTATAAATTGGGACAACCCTCGGGGGCTTCCCGCCGACACGATAACTGATAGTGCTCGAGGCAGCCGGCGACCGGAAGCACCTACAGGTCTACTTGATGAGACGATGCACAGCGCAGAATTCGCTCAGCTACCGAAGAAGATATTGCATTGCGGGTCCAACCTGCACTTCTCCGCGGCGCGTCTGCCGCTTTGTGTGTTTGTGGAGGGCACTCCACCATACGACTGCGAGTTCATGTCAGAGGACGCGGCCGGAGTAGCGGGGTTCTGCTGCTGGGCCTGCGGCGCCGGCATCGTGTCCTGGGCGTTGGCGAGCCCCGGCATGACTAGCAGTCCGCCAGCAGCAAGCACGGCCATCAACTGTGATTTCATGATTCACTCCTTGACCACCTTCATGGATTCCCCGAGGGTTTGCGTTATACGCGCTCCCTGCCATCGCACTCGCGCCCTGGGAGGCATCGAATACGGTTGGTGCGGACGCTATCTGGAAAATGACGCGCAATGCGCCGAGCCGGGGTACGGAGCGCAGCTCATCGGGGCGAAATCGCGATATCGACGGAGCTTGTGAACCCGCCGGTGCATCCCGCACCTTTGGGCTTTGTTATAGGGCGCGTGGCTGACAAACCGCCTGCTACACAGGGTGTACTCCGAAAATACCTTGCACTGCCCCGGCCTGAACGACGGCGGGATAACCGGCCCGAAACTGATATGTAACTGGCTACCGGCTACTTGCGGCTGAAAGGTGTCGCGCTGGCCGCCAACCGGGAAGGCGCTCAAATCATCAGGTCCTTCGTGGAAGCGATAAGGCGGAGCGAGTCGATGTTAGACGAGCCATACAAGATTGCTCAGGGCGATGGTGCGCTTCTTTTGGCGACTAACACGTCGAAGGCTTCCCGCGCGTCTTTTAGCTCCTGCATCGCCGTGGCAAACCGTGCCAGCTCAAGAGTCGAGGGCTGTTCATCGGGTGCCTGAGCGTAGTGCGCTTCCAGCCGTTGCGATGCTGCCTGCACTTCGCGCGCGGCGCTCACCACGCGCTCGAGGGCCGATGCTTCCGCCGATACTGCCTTTTCTTTCATTGTCGTTTCCCGGAACAAACACATCCTGTTTCCCCATGCCTCGGATGCGCTGTCTGCAAGACTAAGCTGCGTTCGGTCACTGCACAACTTCACGGATGGTGTGCGGCGAAGCCGGCTATCTGCTTGCAAAGTCCGCTGCGGTCAGCGCAATCGATGCGCCAGCCGACTTGAGCGTCCGCCGTTCAGCCGCGGCCGAAATGCGCTGTCGCCCGTCGGCGAATGCCTTCAATGTGCGCGCGTCATTCGCGCCGGCCGGCAACCAGAAATGTTGCTCGAGAGCCTCGCGGCTGATTGAACACTGCACCGACTGGTTACGGGCAGATATGACGAAAAGGACGAGATTTCCATCCGCGGAAAGGCTGACGTCGGCTGCGAAGGTGGAGTCCATGGTTAGTGCGCTGCAAGGGTACAGGGGTGCCGACGGTACGAATGTGGATATCGTCTCGCGTTGTGCGGTCGCCTGATAATAACGCGAGAGGGCACTAGCAGGCGTCCCACGCCGCCTGGAGTGCGGCCTATCGTGTAGGCATACCGGCGATTGTGGCTCGATGGTGGCTGCACAATCCTTTCTACTGGGGTCCAACGACGCTTCCAGACTGGACGAGCCAAGTTGCGGCGAGGAAGGACAGCGAAGAAACCAGACGTGACGTTAGGTGGGCCCGACTTCCCATCGTTATTGAAATGAGGCCGTCCTTGCATGCGTTGCTCCTCGTAGTGCACGCCGGGCGCTCCGCAGTATCGCCTAGCTCACCTTGCGTAGCCAGATTACATCAAGGCCCGTGCTCCCCAAGCACAAAAAGTAAAAAAGCCCCTCAGACTTCCGTCGCGAGGGGCTCCCTTTCCGGCGGTCCGGTTTAGACTGCGGCGTCCTTCAGCTTCTTCAGCGGGCGCACTTTCAGACGCACCGAAGCGGGCTTCGCGGCAAACCACTTGTCTTCACCCGTGAACGGGTCCTTGCCGAAGCGCTTTTTCTTTGCCGGCACGTCCTGAGCAACAACCTTCAGCAGACCCGGCAGCGTGAACTCCTTCGCACCCTTCTTGTGGACCGATGCGAGCACCGTTTCTTCCAGAGCGGCCATCAAAGCCTTCGCCGCTTTCGGCTCGACACCTGCGCGCTCGGCAAGATGGGTAGCAAGCGAAGCCTTCGTGAACGAGTCCTTGATGGGCTTCAGCGGCGTGGCAGCGACGGTCTTCTTCGTCGCAGGAGTCGCCGCCTTCTTCACCGTCGGCGCCTTCGCCTTTTTCTCGACCGGAGTCGTCACCTTCTTCGGAGCCGGCTTTGTTGCAGCTTTCGTTGCCATAGATTCCTCGCCATTGGTCAAAGGTTGGCCCGGGGTCCTCGCCTTTGCGTAGTCACCGACAATGCGCAAAGGTCCAAATCCTCAGGCTGGCGCTAGCGTAGCAATTCGCATTTGAATCCGCAACGGGTGAGGCCCTAAAACAAGGGGTTTTGTGCAGAAGGAACGCAGAAACGGCAACCTGTACCCCTCCAGATGAGGCTGCGCTCACGAAAACGGCTACGCGACAGGGTTTGACGCAGGGGCAAGAGGGGTAAACCACTCGCGCGAGTCCAGCGTCGGGTGCCGGAATTGGCAATGATGCGTGCGAGCGCTTAAGGTGATTGGTGTTTGCTGAAGGATGTTTATTTTCCTATGGCTTAAGCGCAGGGTCACCTTCCGGCAACCCTGAATGCACCCCTCGAGGTTACTCGGCAGGGTCAAACAGCGCTGTAATTCCGACGTAGGTGGTCACGTCGAATTCGGCATTGCCTCGCTTCCGACGAGCATTATGGTGACGGTCTGTGAGCCACCGGTCGCCGCCAGCTTCTCGCAAGACATGGCGGAAAGCGCGCACATCTTCCTTGCCTGCAAAAATCTGCTCGATGTATTTGTCTGCATCCAGTCGGCCGGCTTCAGCCGCGGCAGCGAGGTTATCCATCACCCATGACAGACCC
>NZ_JAQQEK010000053.1:0-38951 GCF_046027355.1 Paraburkholderia sediminicola
CTACCAGAAAATCGCAGCGATTGCCGATGTGGGAACCCCATCGTCGACCAATCGGCAGGTCGCCGTGCTAGGCGGCTTGCGTGTAAAGTTCTGACGAGTTCCAGCACGTTGTGAATTTGGGCGCTCGCGCTGGCCGTTTCACACCATTCGCGAATCCAGATTCCTGATCGGAGCGGATGAGTGTTAAAAGCCGATGCGCGTCTAGTATTGAAGCGTTTCCTTCTGTCGAGGTGAGTGATGAAAGTCATCATCGGCGTCGGGACCACCGGCGATCAGGACGAAACTGACACCGTCGTGTTTCGTCAGTTTGAGTGGCCAGTCTGTGATGTCGGACTGACAGCGACACCCAATAGACGCTGCCTATCGATATTCGATTGGTTCTCTGGTCATTCGGGTCACGCAACTGCGAGAGGTAAGGGGTGGCGGCAGCGGACGACCTGATTCGGTTTGGAGAAAGGCCGCGACGCGTCTGTTTCGGGTTTACCTCCGGCAACACCAACGCGATTGATCTGGCGAGCACGTGTTTGCAAGCCCAATGCCATACCGCACGACACGCCCGACTCGCTGCCAAGCGGATAGGGAATATTTACCAGCGAGGTCCTGAGTACCTCCTCTGGCGGACACTCGCACCTGCGAGTCGCAGATAACCGACGTGAAAAATGATGCTGGGCTCGATCTTGCATAGCAGCTATCAATGACGGCGAGCGAGCACGATCCACAGCAGGAGGCCGTAGGCAATCAGCCAGCCGGCGGTGGCCAGCGTATCGACTCGCATAGTAATGCGAAACGCACACTCCAGGCCGGCCGAGCTATGGGTGCGTACCACGAGTCCAGGTTCTATAGCTGAACGTCGGATCTCGATTAAAAATGCGAGGCAGACATCCCCGACCTTCCCTCTGATTTTCGCCTTCCAGCGGCCGGTGAACCTCGAAAGCTGTCGTTGAGTTCGCCCGGGATCGAAGGGCAGTTCAGGGGTCGGTTGATGCCGATCGCATTGGGCTCTGAGCGGCCAGTTTCAATGGGACGGACTCTCGGCCAAAGACGAAATTCGTCTGCCGCGCGACGCGCTTCGTAGCGCCGCTTAGGACCAGCGAGTCGGTAAACGACTAATCTTGATACCGCCCGCGCGTTCTTCGGGAACACACGGGCATTTTGGTCCGGCGCGTATCGCCAGGCACGAGCACTCACCGAGCGGAAGCGTATGACAGTCCCACCCGATGCATGGTGATTGTGCCCTCGGAGCTTGGATAAGCCCCGTGCCAGGTAAACGGCCTCCTTGTCACCTTCTATCGGGCGGCAAACACCGACACTCCTCCATTGACGAAACCGTTCGCCGCACAGTTCGGGCAGCCGGCCGGCGCTGTGGCGGACGAGTACGGAACAAAAACGAGCCCCGTTGCCGCATCGATTGCGACCGAATGTGCGTTGTTGCCAGTATTCAACCGGGTCACGACGCTTCGCGTACCCGCATCAATGATCGTTAGCACCGGAGTGCAAGGCGACGCCGCCGTGCACGCCCCGTTTGCCGACGCGTTGCCAGATGCTGTCCAGCGGCTCGTTGCGTTGTAATACCGGTTGGTCGGGGCGTCATATTCGAGCTGATCTCCGCCGCCCGCGTTAAGCGACGCGATCTGCGCGCCGCTCGCGCGGTTGAAGATCTGCAACAGGAGCGGCGCACCCGTAGTCGCCTCTCTGCAACCCACGGCGATATCGGTGCCTGGCCCCAGAGCAAGGCCGGTCGGATCGCAGTTTCCTTCGGAATACATAGCGACGCCTGAAAGGGCGGTGTAATTCTGCGTGCCCCCGGGCGGTATTGCGCGAATTGCGGCGCCGGGCAGCCTGACCAGTTCACCGTGTGGATTGGTCGTGCTGCCGTCGACATTCACATAGAAGTTATCGCTCGCCGCATCATATACACAGGCCTCCAGGCCTGCGGTGGGCTTGCCCGCGGTGTCGGTGAAGGTAACCTTGGCAATCACGCTCTGCGTACTGGTGTTGATGAAAGTGGCGAAGGGCGTCGGCTCCTCCGGACTGGAGATCATGAAGATGCCGTGGGTCGCGTCGAGGCAACCTTCGTCTGCTCGCACGCCGGTTGTGCTGACGGGGATGCTGCTGAGCACAGTGCCCACGCCAGGGTCGACGATCTTGACCGAGTTGACGTCGCCAGCGTAGATAAGGCCGCCGACCGGTGTCGCGCCGTCGGGTCCGGATGTGGCACTCGGCCCTGGTCCAAGGCCAGCGAACGCGAGGTTTCCGCTGCCCTGGATCGCTTTCACGAAGGTCTTCGTCGGGATGTCAATTACATCAAGAGAAGCGTTGTTGCGATCGGTAAAATAGTAGCGGCCACCGCTGACCGTTCCGATATCAAATGAAAAATTGACGCCTGCCTTTACGTTCGGCACGGCAATATCCGCAACCAGGCGCGGTCCTGTCTGATTGAGATTGTCGCCACCACAACCGCCCAGCACAGCGAAAGCGCATGCGACCGTAGCCCGCATCCATGTAGACCTTGACATCGTATGTCTCCTGCAGTCGTTATTGACTGATTCGCCGCACTTCAGCACGTGTCTGGACCGACGGTTTCCGGCCACCGATACAGCATATGCAACACACTTGTTGAACGCTCCTATCGTTTTCCCCGGCACCAACCGGCAGAGTAAGCCAAGGGACGTCGTGGTGATCAAGGGATGAAAGCTACTGCAACTACTAAAGCGCGGCCGCCCGGCGGTGATAGGCGACCTTATGGTATTCAAACGTTCCTTCGCACTCCGTTCTGTGCGCGCGCCTGGACGCCCGGTCGAAGCAGAGAGCAGATGCCTTGCAGCGTCCTCAAATCGTCGCCAATTACGGCTGCCGCGCACATAACGTTAGACCGCGATCTGTGTGCGCGAAGAGTGGCGGTTGATAACTATTGGTAACGAGCCGCGAGTCCATAATTCTGGCGGCTGACCTGGCGGCGACGGGCCGCTTTCGAGCAAGGCGACCGGCCGCAGCGGGGCGCATGCCGCCGATAGTGGTCTGCGTATGCCGCTTGCATGAGGCAGTGAGCGGCCACGAACGGTCCTTCATGGTCGTTTGGCGAGCGTCTGTTGATGAGCAACGAGTCGCCAGTCGGCGAAGCGCCGGCGACTGGCGATTCGTCAGGGAGCAGGCTTCCTTTCGAAGCGATGCGTGCGGCAACTGAGACTTCGATGGCCATTTAGGCCGAGGGCTACGACAAATCCATAGGCCTTTGGCGCTGCTGAGATAGAAATTCGCGCTCAGCTTGCTCACTCCCCAATGAGGAAAGGATTCATTCAATCCAGCATTGACCTTCAGGCACCGCTGCCGAATCCGTTTTTCTCAAACACGACCGGAGGCATCGCCGCTTCGTTGACATGCAGACGGAAGATGTCCGGACGCGAGTAGTGACCCGCGACGTCAAAGTCATATTTCGCCCGGGCGAGGTCGTTGAGGTCGAGGTCGGCCACGAGCAAGGCATCCTGCTCAAAGATGGGGCCGGCAATAAGCTCGCCCAGCGGGCCGACGATGCAGCTTCCACCGCTCATCAGCACAGTGGACGGATCGTTGCCCTGGATTGCGGCATAGTCGGTTGGGCAATCCGATCGGCGCAGGCGCTGGCAGGCCGACAACACAAAGCAACGCCCCTCCAAGGCAACATGCTCCATGGATGAAGCCCATGTCGGCCGACTGTCAGCGGTGGGGGCGCAGTAAATCTGAACACCCTTGGTGTACATTGCCATACGCATTAATGGCATGTAGTTTTCCCAGCAAATGACTGCGCCGAGCCTGGCAAACGGCGTGTCGAAAACCGGGAGCGTCGACCCATCGCCATAGCCCCAGATCAGCCTCTCGCCGGCGGTTGGCATCAGCTTGCGATGCTTGCCGAGCAAGCATACCGTCCGGGACCATAAAACAAGGCAGCCGGTCGATCAGCGCCATTCGAACAAAGCAGTGCGCAACCTTCCGAATCTTGGGACGACCCATGCACGACCGCCGCGATTTGCATCAGGTCGCGGCCTGACGTGACGCAGACAGCAAGCGGCGCGACCGGTGGGGCGCGCCGCAGGCCTGCAGGCCCCTTCAGCCGATCTCGATCTTTTGGGTCGCGGGCGCTGGCGCGCCGGTCATGTTGCTGAACGACTGTGGACCGACAAGCGGCAACGCATACGCAAGGCCGCGCCCCTCTGCCTCTTCGCGGTTGTACGAATGGCTACCCTCCCGAGGGAGGTGCCACTCGGCGCGCACTTCACCGCCGCGAACGATCTGAACCAGTGGCAGGTACCGGCATCCCCGTGCGATCGCCTGGACATTCCAGATTAATTTTCTGGCGGGGTATGGGGTGCGGCGTCAGCGGGCTAGTTCAACGCTCCAGCAGACTGAGCTTGTGCTTTACGTCCTTGAACTGATCGGCTTCCGCGAGCGGCGCCTTCGTCTTCGTGATGCCCGGCCAATTGTGGGCGAGCTCTGCATTCAGTCTGATGAAATACTGCTGATCGGCAGGGACATCTTCGGCTGCGTAGATCGCATTCACCGGGCACTCTGCGACGCAGACGGCGCAGTCGATGCATTCGTCGGGATCAATCACCAGGAAGTTCGGACCTTCCCGAAAACAGTCCACCGGGCACACGTCCACGCAATCGGTATAGCGACACCTGATGCAGCTTTCGGTAACAACGTGAGTCATTGAATACCTACGACACGGGTTTTGTGGGCCGTACCGGATTCGAACCAGTGACCAACGGATTAAAAGTCCGCTGCTCTACCTGCTGAGCTAACGACCCGGACTACTTCCATTCATCCCCCTCGCAAGCGCCACGTCGCTGCCCAACGCTAGCCAATATCGATCGTGCGGCTCGCGGATCGCGTCGGCTCCTGTTTTGGCACGGTCAACGTAAGCACGCCCTTGTCGAACTTTGCGAGAGCGTGGTCGGGATCGGCGTTTTCCGGCATCGGGATCGTGCGCGTGAACGCTCCATACGCGCGCTCGAGCCGGTAGCAACCGTCTTCCTCGCTGTGCACATCCTGCTTTTTCTCGCCGCGCAACACCAGCGCTCCGTCCTCGACGCTGACGGTCAGATCCTCCCGCGCCATGCCTGGCAACTCGACGGTCACGCGCAGTATCTTCCCCTCGTCGACCACGTCGATGCGTGGCTGGAAACGCGATGAACTGAAGTCGCCGAACCATCGTTCGAGCGCGCCGCGCGCTGCAAACGGATCGTGAAAGAAATCCTCCATCGCACGCCACGGATCGCGCGAGAAAAGTCGCGGAATGTCAGGCCACCCTCCACGCCCCGGTTCGCTGGCTGGCGGACTTTGCGGACTGTCCTCATCGGGCTTGCGCCCTGATCCGCGGAGAAATTTGAAAGGGTTCCACTTTTTCAGATCGGTGTTCATCGTATGCTCCTCGATGGTCTGGCAGGAGAACCGGATGTCCGTCATTGCGCTCTCACGGCAACGGTTCTGCTGACGTCCTGAGCTGCGCCCCGGGCGGCCGCCGTTGCCTGGCGTCACCGCTCGTGGATATACCGTTTGCAGTCAGCCTGACGGCGGGCGGCGGGACATCGCGCTGTGCCTAAGCGCCCAAGCCATGGCCCGCTACCGGCCCGGCGTGACGCGGCAGATGCCACTCGGCCAGCACCAGGGCATCGCGCCTGATCCTGGCTAGCGCGCCAGATCTATCAGGGACGGGCACAGGCCGCCTGCGAACAGGCGCACCGGCACAGCCCCATGTGCTGATCGTGTATTCGCGCCTCCACGAGCCGGGCGGTGGCGACCTGCGGCCGCCACCGGTTTTTCTCCTGTCGTCGTTACGTGTCTGCCCGGCTCAGTTCGACTGCACCTCGATCCGGCGCGGGCGTGCTTCGTCGCGGCGCGGAATGGTCAGCTTCAGCACGCCGTCCTGCAGGTTCGCGTCGATCTTCGATGTGTCGAAGTCCGGGCTCAGCGAGAACGCCCGCGCGAAATGCGGTTCGCGGATTTCGGCATGCTGCAGCCGAAGACCGGCGGGGGTCGGCACGACCGCTTCACCCTCGATATAAAGATTGCCGTCATGCACCTTCACGTCGAGTTTGTCCCTGGTGACGCCTGGCAAGTCCGCCCACAGCGTGATGCCCTGGCTGTCCTCGAAGATATCGACCGCCGGGGTGAGTGTCATCCGGCGTGCGGGCTGGGCGCCCTCAGGTCGAGTTACCGATTTCTGGTCGCGTTCGGCAACCTGGGTTCTGTCGTTCATGGCTCGCTCCTTGAATGACTGGCGTTACTGGACGGTTACTGGACGGTGATGGCCCGCGGCTTCGACGCTTCGCGTTTGCCGACGGTGATCGAGAGGCAGCCGTTGGTGTAGCGCGCCTGCACCTTGTCGGGGTCGGCGTTCTGCGGCAGTTCGATCACGCGGCGGAACGCGCCGGCAAAGCGCTCCTGTGCGTACGTGCGGGGTTCGTCACGGGTGTCGTCACGGGCTTCCTCTCCGCCGCCGACCTGCGCCGGCTTGCGCTCCCCGCTGATCGTCAGCAGCCCCTTGTCGATCGACACGTCGAGTTCAGCGGCGTTGACACCCGGTGCGAACGCGACGATCTCGATCGAGTCGTCGGTCGTACCGATGTTGACCTGCGGGAAGGCACCGAGACGGCCGGCGCGAATGCTGGACGGGAAGCCGCCGAACAGGCTCGCCATCTGCCGCTGCAGACGGTCGAACTCGCTGAACAGGTCGGTTCCGGAATAGAGATCACTCATGGTCGTATCCTCCTTGACGCAGCATGGAGGCGAACGGGCCTACGCGCTCCAGTCCGCCTGCCAGGCTGCTGGCAAACAAATCGAAACACGCAGCGCGCCTGATACCACTAGCGCGGCTGCCTGAGCGACTTCAAGATAGGCATTACAGTGAAAATTTCAAGGGGGTGGTGGTGAAATTCCGGACTTGAAAATCGCCTGGCGGGTCCTATTATCGCGATGCATTGCAACGGCGAACGGAGGGCATCATGGAATTCGATTCGGACTGGCTCACGCTAGGCAGGCACCGCGTCAGGCTGCGCTCGTCGAGAGGCTTTCCAACTGAAACGATGCGCAGCGTGGCGGAGGTCGTGAGGCTTGCGATCGACAACGACATGAGTGCGCGCGCGCGGCTGGTCGAGATCGTCTTCCAGCAGGAACAGACCTACGATATCGCGGTCGGCACGACCCTGATGGAGGACGGCGTTTGTGCGCCGCAACTGGAAGCGGCGATCGCGCTGCTGCTCGGCCTGCCGCCGGAGCAGGTGAACATTACGGTGACGATCGTGAGTCAGGAGGAAGTCGATCTGCACTTCGGCGTGTATGAGCGCATGCTCGCCGAGAAACTGGGCGTCGTGCCGCCCATCCAGTGATTGTCGGGCGAAAGTGCTGCGCCGCAACGGCAGGCGCCCGCTGCACTTCACAGGCCGCGCCCTGGATCAAAACCGTCAAGCCAGATGGGAGCAGCATCATGAAAAAACGCTCGCATACACTGCTGGCCTCGGCCGTCTTCGTCGCGGGCTCACTACCCGCCGCTGCGGTCCCCATAGAGCCACCCCTGAAAACATTGCCGCTGCAGCAGGACATCTGGATCAGCGGCACCATCCAGCAAGGCAACGGGCAATACGCGCCGGGTGACTACACCACCCTTCTGCTGGACCGGCCGGCGACCTCGCCCTGCAACGACAGGGTCGTGACCGACATCCTGCTGGGGAAGACCGGCGGAACAGACCCGCTGCTCCTGCTACCTTATCTGGGACAGCGGGTCGCCGTGAGAGGTCGCGTCATCTGTCCGGATTCCGGCATCCGGTTCACACCGACGCCGGACTTCGTGTTTCCGGTCTACTGACTGACGACAGGCGCGCGGCGGCCGGATCGATCACCCGGTGTGGGACGTGACAGGTAGTTCCAGGCTCGGTCAGCCCGCGACGACCTGACGTAATGTTTGGGGTCCTGCTGTCCGGGCAAGCGAGGTATAGATGTCCATGTAGTGCTGCGCCATCGTCATCGAGGTGAAGCGGCGCATGAAGACCGCACGAATGTCCGTCCGCGAAAGAGTTTCGAGCCGCTTCACGGCGTCGACGGCCCCTGGCACGTCGTCGACAATATAGCCCGTCACCCCGTGGGCAACCACCTCCGGCACCGAGCCCCGGTTGAACGCAATGACCGGCGTGCCACAGGCCATCGCCTCGATCATCACCAGGCCGAACGGCTCGGACCAGTCGATCGGGAACAGTAGCGCCCGCGCGCCCGAGAGAAATCCGGCTTTCTGCGTGTCATTGATCTCGCCGATAAATTCGACATGTGGGAGCGCCAGCAGCGGCTGGATCACATTCCGGAAGTATGCTTCGTCGGCCCTGTCCACCTTCGCGGCAATCTTCAGGGGCAGACCGGCGCGGGCGGCGATCTCGATGGCGAGGTCGACGCGCTTTTCGGCACAGATCCGCCCGAGGAAAGCCAGATACGGCGCCTGCGTTTGCGTCTGCGGGGTCAGCAGATTTTCCGGCAGGCCGTGATAAACCGTATCGAGCCAGTTCGCACCCGGCAAAGGCATCCGTTGCGAATTGGAAATCGAGACGACGGGCGCCTGTGGGAACATGTCGAACACCGGCTGCAGTTCCGGCAGATCGAGACGACCGTGCAGCGTGGTCACGAACGGCACATCGAGTTGCGAAAACGTCGGGAACGGCAGATAGCTCAGATGGAAGTGCAGAACGTCGAACGTATGGGCCACGCGGCGGACTTTCTCGAGCAGTAGCAGATGCGGCGCAAACGTGTCGCCAATTTCCGGATCGAGCCGCAGCGAGTGCGGCCATGCCGGCTCGAGGCGTGCGCCTGTCTGCGAATCCCCGCTTGCGAACAGGGTGACATCGTGACCCAGGCCGACGAGGGCCTCGGTGAGGTACGACACTACGCGTTCCGTGCCCCCGTACAGCTTCGGCGGAACGGCTTCATGCAATGGGGCGATCTGCGCGATACGCATCTGGCATCTCCATTCAGGTGCTTCGCGCAGACCGCGCGCGGATGAGAGCGCGACGCAACCCTGCTTCAGACGGGCTTTCTGGTCGTGTCCTTGACGGCTTCCTTGACGTCGCCCGCCTTCTTCCGTGTTTCGCCAGCCGCCTGCTGGACATCACCCTTGACTTCCTGTTTCCGGTCGCCCGTTGCGCGGCCGATGGTCTCATTCACCTTGCCTTTGACCTTCTCCGCCACACCCTTTACCTGATCCTTGTTCATGGCCGGCCTCCAATGCAAAACTGGTTCGTGGATGGATTTGCCGCCCGATGCCGGGCAGGCTCAGAATTTGCGCAAACCGCGTGCCTGACCGTGCTGGTGCCGAAGCGCGCCCTGTCGACGACGCAATGCACAAACACCGGTTGCCCGGTCGCTGCAGTGAGGCGCTAACATGGACGATGGGAGCGCGGATATCAGAGAAGATTGCTTTTGCCGCGTCTGAAACGATCACAACTGCAGTCCTGTTGCTTCAGTGCGTTGCGTGTCCGATACATAGCGAGGTTTGATATGAAATACGCAATCATCGTCTGCGCCGTTCTGCTCGTCACCGCGTTTGCCACGGACATCCCGCGGGCTCAGGGGACGGCGCAGTCGATCACTGCGAGCCGCGTCGATGTCGTCCAGGTGGCGTCCGGTTATCGGGCCTCCAAAGTCATCGGGTCGACCGTCTACAACGAAAGCCGGGACGCGATCGGAACGATTGACGATCTGATTGTGAGTCCGAAGGATAACGTGACGTACGCGATCCTGTCGGTCGGCGGCTTTCTCGGCCTCGCTACTCATCTGATCGCGGTGCCCTTTGCCAGGCTGCAGGTCGCCGGCAAAGAGATGCGTTTGCCGGGCGCGACCCGGGATTCCCTGAAGGCGTTACCTGAATTCAGATACGCGTCGCCCTGACCGCGTCGACCCGGCAGTGCAAGGTTGACTACGCATACGGCGGGACCCCGATGACCGGAGGCGCACCCGATCCGGGTCGGGACGCACCGGGTGGCGCTCAGATCTTTAGTCGCGTGACCTTGGTGCCCTCCAGTGAGACACCGGCCATCAGGCCGGCATTGGTCAGCACGAAGGCCTCGACCGGCGCGGTCGCCGTTGACGTATCGATATTGCCGTTCGCCCCGACCTTGACCACGGCGACCGTCGCGTCAACCCCCGCTGCCCAGCCATCACTGTTGCGGAACCGGTCAAGCGCATCCTGCGTCATGAACAGGAAAATGATCGCCTTGGACTGCGCCCCTATCTGCAGGCCAAACGACCCGCCAGCCGTGCTGTAGTAGCCGGCCGTCTGGCCGCCGACGCGCAATGCGCCTTCTCCGTACTGGCCGCCGATCCAGAAGCCGGCCTGGATCACCGACGGGAAGACCAGCACGCCGCGGGCTTTCGCGACGAGTTCGCGCGACCCGTTGGCCGTTGAATACAGGCGCGCCAGCGTCGAATCGACACCGGCATTGATCGACTGACGTTTGTCCGCGTTCCCGGCGGTACTCGACGCAGATTTTGGGGAAGTGGTCGTGCAGCCCGTAAGCCCGAATGTGCCCGCTGCAAGCGCCGCGCTGGTTGTCAGAATAAACTGTCTCCTGTGCATGATTTTCTCCCTGGTTTCAAAGCGAGGTGCGAGGTTTAGGGCACCGTTTTTAGGGCGCCGTTTCGTACTTCGACAACTGGCCTGCCAGACCATCGTCAATCGACCTGGCGCGCGTGGCAGGCTATGCGCGCGCCGCACACAGCCGTCCAACCGTTGCGAGAAAAAGCTGCATCGGGACCGGCTTCTGCAGACAGACATCCCATGCATTGCCTTTTTTCTGTGGGAGCGGCGCGGAGGTATGGACGAAAATCGGCACGCGCGCCAGTTCCGGTTGCGCCCGCATCCGGCGGCACAGTTCGGCCCCGCCCATCAATGGCATCATCCAGTCGGTGACGACGAGATCAGGCACGCGCTGCCTGAGACACTCCAGCGCCTCAGCGCCGTTGCTCGCGCACCGCACGTCATATCCTTCCCCGCTCAGTATGAGATGCCACACCGAGAGGAGGTCAGGCTCATCATCGACGAGCAGGATTGAATACATTCCGGACCCACCTTCGGGTTATGCTTTCTGCAATCTCTCAAATGACAAAGCAAAACGTGTTCCCGCCACTGGATTAACGGATAATGGTGCGCGTCCCGTCCGGCCGTGTTTCCCGATTGGTTTTTCCCGATTAACCGTTCGGTCATCGTGAGGCTGTGAAGGTTCCGGAGACGCCTGCACGTTCGGCGCAGCGGAAGCGCTCACCATCGGCTGTCGAAACATTATTCTGCAAACAACGATCATGACTGACACGCGAGTAGCGCCCCTGCGCGGCTTTGCCGGATTCCTGCGCCAGCAGCGGACCTCCCTGACGGAAAAATGGATGCACGCGGTGGCGGGCGACGCTGGCCTGGTCGAGGCCGACAAGCTGACCTACGATCAGCTCGCCGATCATCTGCCGGAAATCCTGGACGGGATATGTACTGCGCTCGACTCGCAGGATCTTGAACAGGCGGAGCCGGCGATCGAACGAGACGCCCGCACGCATGGAAAGGTCCGCTGGCAACAGGGCTATCGCATCGATGAACTGGTTCACGAACTGGATCTGTTCCGGCACGTGCTGGCGGATGCGGCCGAGACGTTCGCCGAATCGAATGACGCGTTCACGAGGCGCCACGAACGGCGTGCCGGGCGGCTGATCGATGAAGCGCTCGGCTTCGTCACCGTCACGTCGATCCGGGAAGTGGTCACCGGACGCGACCGGAAAATCGATGAATACACCGGCAGTCTGGAGCGGACCAACCATGAACTGACGCTGAAACAGCGACTGGTGCGCGATCTCTACGAGTCGCGCATGCAGATCACCCGCAGTGTGGTGCACGACCTGCGCAACTTCCTGAACGCATTCTCGATCGCGCTGCAACTGATATCCCGCGCCCCATCGAAGGTCGATGCCGGCCTTGCGCTCGCCACCCGGCAGGCGGCGGACATGAAGCAGCTGGTCGACGACATGGTGGAGTACTCGGTCGTGCTGGGCGACAACACGCCGCTCGCCGTCGAGCAGTTCGACCTGCGCGAACTCTTCGATGAACTGGTCACGGCTTGCCGGCCGGGTATCGAGGCGAAACGGTTGCGTCTGTCTACTGTCTTCGACGCCGGCGCGACAAAGGTGCTGTCAAACCGCATCAAGGTGAAACAGGTGGCGCTCAATCTGCTGTCCAACGCAACCAAATACACGAAGGCTGGTGAAATTGAACTGGCGATGGGCAACGCCGGCGAGGATAGCTGGTATCTGCGTGTCGCTGACACCGGTGTTGGCATTGCAGCGCAGGACCAGGGGCGTGTATTTGACGAGTTCGAACGGGCCGCTGGCGACGACATACCGGGCGTGGGCCTCGGGCTGGCGATCGTCAGGGAGCTTTGCCGGGTTCTCGAGGGCCGCATCCATTTCGAGTCCCGCGAGAGCCACGGCACGACCTTCGAAATCCGCTTCCCCGTCGAAAGACGGCAGGCCAGCTAGGGGGCATCTCGGGAAAGGAGAAGCCTGGCCGGGTACGGCCGACCGTCGACCCGCCGGGCATGGCATTGATTTTCATGCCCGGCGAACGGCAAGCGAGACGGGGCGCAGGGAAGCAAGCTCCTGCTCGAACCCCTGCGCCGCGGTGCGGCTCCCCGTCGCGAATGAGACACGTGTGAAGGTGCCAGTGACGTCGGCTTCCGGGAGGGCAGTTGTGTCCTCATCGACGAATGGGGTCGGGCCTTCAGGATCAGGCCCGGCGTTCTCCAGGCCGCCGAGGTGTTCGCCGTGCGCCGCCTATTTCCCCCGCCGCGCGTCCTGCACCTCTGGCCAACCCGGTTGTGGTGTCTCCGGTCTGCCGCTCCGGGTTATCACGATGTCATCGCGTGACACGCCCAGCGCCATCGCTCTGCCACCCGCGAATCTGCGAAGGGCGCCGTGACAACAAACATATCGGTTCTCCGCCTCCATTGATCCGCCGGACTCGGGCATCGCCCGGTCGCATCCCGGCTCCTGTCATAAAACAAGATTACACCCGGCGCAACGGTTCTGGCAGGCCGGCGTCAAGCACGGCACGATACGCCATCAGTCAGCCCAGCCCTTCATGCCGATAGCACCGGCCTCGAACCGTGCGACACCTCCGATGTTTTCGTCCACACGCCACTGACGCCGCGTTGAGCACGCCCGCAAACACACCGCATACCGGTTGGACCGCTTCCTACCCGGTACGAAACGGCTTTGGCGGGGTATCCTGGCTACCTCGACCGAGGCGCTCGTATTCGGCGATGACCTGAGCCCCGAGCAACAGCAGCGTCGCCGCAATTTCGAGGCTGAGCAGGACGACGATCGCGGTCGTGAATGATCCGTAGACGACGCCGACCCTGGACAGGGTGGCGAAATACCACACCAGCAGATGCCGGGTGATCTCCCAGAACAGCGTCGCCAGGGCAGCGCCGATCAGCGCGAGCCGCACCGATGGCCGGCCGACTGGCATGACCAGATACAGCGAGGTGAGCACGAAGATTTCGCCGCCCACGCCGAGCAGATACAGGAGCGCGCCCGAAATGCCCCCGAGCGACCAGCGGTGGCCCAGAAAACTGACGCTTTCCGCGCCGATCACCTGCAGGCTGCCGGCAACGAGTGTCACTACCAGCAGTCCGAGTCCCAGAAACAGGATGCAGCAGTACGGCAGGACGGCGGAGACGAGAAAGCGGCGCCGCCGGACCACTACCCGGTGAACGAAAATCACCGACATTGCATTTTCCAGCACGCTAAAGGCGAGCGAGCTGAAAAAGAGCATCGTCACCGCCAGCGCCCACCCTAGTACTTCGCGATGCTCAAGAAAGTGGGCCAGCTCAGCGATGATCGGTTTTGACTGGCCGGGCACCAGCCACTCGAGGTAGCGGCCGAGCGTATCGAGCAGTTCCGCTGGATCAATCACGCTGGACAGCGCGATAACGATCAGGATGAGCAGCGGCACGATCGACAGCAACGCATAGTAGGCAACCGCGCCGGCCAGGAGCAGCCCCTGGTTCGCGCGAAACGCTCTCAGTGTCTGTGCAGCGAAGGCACCTGGGTGCCTGAGTATTTGCTGGGCGGGGTGACCAATCATGCGCATGTCGGGCTGCCTGAGAGGATGGATGAACGGGCTTATCTTCACGGTGTTGCCCTGCGGGACAACCCGGACCCGAATCCGGGTTGTATCGTCTTTCCTTCACTTCCATCACTTTAGGGACGATCACAACGACCGGGATGGCGTTCGTTTCGCGCAGGTGTGAAGCGCGAGTCACGGTCAGATGAACCGGTGCAGCCTGACCAGGCTCCTTCTGCCCTGCGGCGTGTTTGCTGGCAAACCCGCGCCCAACCGCACATCCGGGACAACGAAACGGACCCGCAGCGATGTCCACCGCGGAGGGCGACGCGACCATTTGTTAGCTGACGCCGCAGCGTGTCGATATGGCAGGGCTCGCAGACTTCGTTCCCGGCTCGGCCGGCAAAGCACAGGATGGGTGAGCACGCTAGATCTGAAGTGCGGGTTGCCTGCAGCGAATGCTGGTGCCGATGCGCAGGAACGCGAGAAAGGAGTTCAGTCCAGGGGGAGCGATACGTGGCCCCAGATCAATCCCGGGCGACGGAATAATCGGTTCACCGGTTGGCGGCGTGAGCGGCTCGGGCAGCAACCGCCGTTTTACCGATGCGGTAATTTGGGTTGCGGGTCCAGGTAACCGCTGAACAATTTGCCGGCCGAATTCAGCGTGACGTTTCGACGTGCGGGCAATCCGTATTCGCAGCTGACCAACCCTTGTCCTGGCAAAGTGCCGATTCACCCGGGACGCTGATTCCGATAACATAGGTCATGACGATCAGGCACTGGCCACGCACGGCCAAAGGCGCGCTTCCGATGTCTTACCCGCAGACCCCGCCGCTTTCTTTAACAGCCCCGATCAGTTCAGGTTTCATCATTGGCATGCTTGCGTTACTGCTCGGCGCAGTGACGGGCTGTACCGTCACCCCTCCCTCGAAACCTCTGTTCAGCCTGCCTGCGACAGCCCCATCGCAGCGGTTGGATACGGCAGCGCTCGAGCAGTACAGGCTGCGCGTGGCCCAACGCATTCTCGAACGCAGCCCATCATTCGTGCTGCACGGGACGCCGCAGGCCATGCTGCGCTCGGTCGTGGTGGTCGCATTCATCGTAGACGCTAATGGGCAGGTCGTGTCGTCTTCAGTCTACCGGTCGAACGGTGACAGTGGCGCCGAACGCACCGCTCTCGCGGCGCTGCGTCGGGCAGCGCCGTTACCGCAACCGCCGCCGGATCTTCTCGATGGGCGCGGCCATCTGGAACTGCTTGAAGACTGGCTCTTCAACAACAACGGAAAATTCCAGCTGCGCGAGTTCGCCTCGCCGCAGGCGACGACCATTGATTGACGGGGGAACCGTTTCGCGGCCGCGCTGCGTCGACGCGAATGCGTTACTGGCTATTGGTCTGGCAGTCCATGTAGTGCAGGGCACACCACGACGATAGACCAGGACCCGCATCACGTCGCCGGTCGCCTTTCGTCGGCCGCGCAAGTTTCTGATTCCGGGCGTGAGGTTTGCTGCAATGACGGTGTGGTTACGCGGGGTCAACTGCCCGGTCGGGCGACGTTGTGGGCCGCCGCCCATCCAACCGATCCTCGGGAGATTCACATGGATCGCACCGAATATTCCGTCAATGCCGGCAGGGGCCACCCCTGCTTCCAGTCCCGGTTGCTACGCGTGTTGCTCACCCTGCTTGCGGTCGCGTGTGTGTCGTGCGGCGGTGGCGGCGGAACGACAGTCGATGCGGGAACAACCGGGGGAGGCGGCACCGGAGGGGCGGGAAGTTCGGGCGGTGGCACCGGCGGTTCTGGAGGCGGAGGCCCCGGTACCGGCAGCAGTTCCGGTAACCCCGTCGCATCGACCGACGTACTGACCTACCACAATGACCTGGCGCGCACGGGCCAATACCTTGTCGAAACTTCCCTCACGCCGGCCAACGTCAACGCGTCAGGCTTCGGCAAGATCGCCTTTCTGCAAGCGGACGGCAAGGTCGATGCGCAGCCGCTTTACGTCAGCAACCTTAGCATCGGCGGGGTGGCCCACAATGTCGTCTATGTCGTCAGCGAACATGGCAGTGTCTACGCGTTCGACGCAGACACCAGCGCGCAGCTATGGCAACGCTCGCTGCTCGGCGCCGGCGAAACCACGAGCGACGACCGGCACTGCGGGCAGATCACACCGGAGATCGGCATTACCGCCACGCCCGTCATCGATCGAGCCCGCGGCGCGAACGGCATGCTCTACGCGGTCGCAATGAGCAAGGATGCGGGTGGCGGCATCCACCAGCGACTGCACGCGGTCGACCTCGCGACGGGTGCCGAGATGCTGGGCGGCCCGACGCAGATCGCGGCGACCTATCCCGGCACCGGCGCGAACAGCACCAACGGCGTCACTGTCTTCGACCCGCAGCAGTACGCGGAGCGGCAGGCACTGGCGCTCGTCAATGGCAACGTCTATCTCGGCTGGACTTCTCACTGTGATCAGGGGACTTATGGCGGCTGGGTGATGGCCTACGACGCCCAGACGCTCATGCAGACCGGCGCACTGAATCTGACGCCCAACGGCAGCGAAGGCTCTATCTGGATGAGCGGCGCCGGAATGGCGTCGGACGGCACCTCGCTCTACCTGCTCGACGCAAACGGCACCTTCGACCCGACGCTGAACGCGCATGGTTTCCCGGCGAACGGCGACTACGGCAACGCGTTCCTCAGGCTGTCGACATCGCCGCAGCTCGCGGTGGCCGACTACTTCGCAACCTTCGACACGATTGCCCAGTCCGCGCAGGATGCGGACCTTGGTTCCGGTGGCGCGCTGGTGCTGCCGGACCTGGCCGATGCGAGCGGCGCGATCCGCCATCTGGCGCTGGGTGCCGGCAAGGACTCAAAAATCTATGTGGTCAATCGCGATGCGATGGGCAGGTTCAATACCAGTGCGAACCTGATCTGGCAGGAAGTCGATGGCCAGTTGCCTGGGGGCGTCTTCGGCATGCCAGCGTACTACAACAACGTCGTGTACTTCGGCGCGGTCGGCGACAATCTCAAGGCCTTTCCCCTGAGCGCCGCACGACTTGCGACGACGCCGTCGTCGCACAGCCCTGGCACCTTCCCCTATCCGGGCGCGACGCCGAGCATCTCGGCCAGCGGCGCGACGAACGGCATCGTCTGGGCGGCGGAGAACGGGGCCACGGGCGGCCTGCATGCCTTCGACGCAGGCGACCTCGGTCGGGAGCTATACGACAGTACCCGGGCCGGTGCGCGCGACGCGTTCGGTGCGGGCAACAAGTTCATCACGCCGATGATCGCGCACGGTCACGTGTATGTCGGCGCGACGAATGGCGTCGCGGTATTTGGGCTGTTGCACTGAAACCCGGGGATTGCCGTCAGTGAGACCCGGTTTCCGGATCACGGCGCCCGGTGAGCCCAGCCACACGCATCCGATGTAAAGGTTCTGGTGGACGCGGAATCGCTGCGGCAGGAACCGAATGGGCTGATCAGCGTCTGGACGAAGACGTTCTACGCGTCGCCACAGAGTGCGATCGGGACACAGTATGCGGCGGACGTGACACTCTTCGTACTGGACTGCGCAAGCCACCGGTACGGCATCGCAGGAGGCAGATACCTTGACGCCTCTGGAAACGTGCTCCAAGTTCCGCGAACCCGTTGGCGAACTTCAGCCGATTCTCGCCGCAAACAAGACTGACGCAGTATGCGCCAGCCCAGATCAACCGGAGTCAGTGTAGCTTCCGTAATTTCCCTGGGGCTACTCAAGAATCTTCAGCATGGGCGCGGTGCTTGATCCAGCAGGCAACTAATCAGGCTGCGGCTGATTTGAAAAGGGCGTTTATGAGCCGATAACTTCCACTGCCGCCAGGCGCCTCGCGCTGCTGGGGCACGGACGCCCGAGCGTGTGCGCTGCGGTCCGCATCCGATGCGGTTGACTAGTCCGCAAAACGCTAACTTTTGGCGTTTGCGGAACGGCGGCGGCGTAACAAGATTTAATTCAATGACCACTTGCCAGCTGGTCTCTCGAATGCATCGCTCAACTTGTGCGACAACAGGGGAAATGCATGGCTCAGGCGGCACGCTATGACTGGAGAGCAATGTTCGACACCTGCATCGGCGGCAGCCCGGCTCTCGCTGCGAAAGCGAACGACCTGCCGCGTATCAACGTGATGCCATGTGCCCTCGTATATATCGACACGCAAGGCAAAGGGAAGCCCTAACTGCACCCGTGTTGACCCCTTCTGCTACGTCGAACAGGCGATAACGTTAAACCGGAGCCTGCTCGCTGCCGGGATGCCCACGCTCACCATTGTCACGAATGCACGCCGCGAGATACAGCGCTATCTCGCCAACGTCGATGCGTCGGCGCGCCCGAAGTTGCGCGACCTGGCACCGTCATTGACGCTGCCCAGAACGACCCGCTTTTATGCGGCCCACTTCAAGCTCGATCTTCTGGAACAGATCGGCACATCCGTGGGCGCCGGGACGCTGGTTCTGCTTCTCGACACGGATATGGTCGCGTTACGACAGCTTGATCAGGACGTATTGCGGCGCTGCTACAGCAGTGGTGCGGGGGCCTTCGACATCTCCGACCAGGAATTTTTTGCGTATGGAGCGGCGCGCGTCGTTTGCGATCTCGAAATCGTGGCGGGAAAGCGCCTGAACAACCCGCGGTGGTTTGGGGGCGAGTGCCTTCTTGTTTCAGCAACCTTCATCCAGGTGCTGATGCCTCGTGCGCGCGAGTGCTTTGAACGTTATACCCTCGCAATGCACAGGCTCAATCACAACGGCGACGAAGCATTTATTTCCGCAGCGCTCAACCTTCTAGCCGACAGCGGGCATCAGATCATCGACGTCGGGTCATATCAGTTGGTCGGTCGCCACTGGTCCGGAAATACTCACAGGGACCTTCGGTTTGAGATTTTCCCCTGACGCGGGAATCCTCTCCTCTCCTCTCCTCTCCTCTCCTCTCCTCTCCTCTCCTCTCCTCTCCTCGCCTCTCCTCGCGCCTCGCCTGCAAGCGCCGCGCGCAGTACCGTCCTTTCACGGACGCTCGCATCGGCCGGGCTAACCGCTGCATAGCCGGTCGATGCTATTCATCAGAACCCGCGACGTCGTGGGCGTTGCCTGCCAAAGTGTGCGCACCAGCCGAGATGTGCAAGCAACGGCTGGTAGAAGTTAATGTAGTTCAAGCCGCAAATCGAAGACACGTTATGGCGCCAACGTAACGAAACGCTATGAAGCGGGACAGCGCGGCAGAACGACGAAGAAGTTGCATGAACGTGTCGTCAAGATGGCACCGGCGATGTATGTCCGGAGGCGCGCTTGCCGCAGGTCGCTCGAGGGTCAATTGTCCGGCTGGGCGACGACCGTGAATTTGCTGAGGAGCGACGGGCCAAATGTATTGCTGATTGCGACATCGGCAGCATCGCGGCCCCGCGCCATCAGAATTCGTCCCGTACGCGGCGCGTTGTTACGCGGGTCGAAAGTCTCCCAGCTGTTGCCTAGATACGCCTCGAACCATGCGCAGAAATCCATCGGCGCGTAGGGAGGTGGAAGACCCACATCGCTGATATAACCCGTGCAGTAGCGTGCCGGAATGTTCATCGCGCGGCACAACGCGACGGCCAGGTGCGCGTAGTCGCGGCAGACGCCCGCGCCGTCCTGCCACGTCTGCCACGCCGTTTTCGTCGGGCGTGCGCAGTTGTAGTCGAAGCGGACATGGTTGTGCACGAAGTCGCAAATCGCCTGCACGCGACTACGTCCGAGCGGCGTATGGCCGAACAGTTGCCACGCGGTCCCGGAGAGCAGATCCGTTTCACAGTAGCGGCTGCCGAGCAGGAACATCATGCATTCGTCGGGGAGTTCTTCGATCGCATGTTGATAGCCGATGGCGCCTGGTTGTTCGTGATTCGGCGGCACCTCGAATACACCGCGCGCCGACAGCGTCAGCACGCCTGGCGGGGCCATGAGGCGCGTGCAGAGGTTGCCGAACGCATCCTGATACTGGCGTAATGGAACCCACGGTTGAGTGTTGATGTGATCCGGAACGAGCATCTCCTGCGCACGGGAATAGTGCGTGTTCAGCATCAGAAGCATCGGCGTTGGTTGCGGACACTCGTACACCAACTCGTAACCCACGCGAAGTCTCATTCCATCACCTTTATCGGCGGCACTGCGGCGCCTGACTGACGTCTTGACGAAAGCGGGAGCAACGACCGTTCCCGAGGCGGGGAACCGCAACGCCGCACGCGCTGGCGCTGGTGACAAACAGAACTGCGCGCGGGCATTGATCGTGAGAAAGGAGAGCCAGGTCCGCAGGATTTCCGATGCGGGACGACACGAGGACTCCGAACATGCCCGCTAGCGATACTGGTACCAACTCTCCTCATCTCGATGACGGCGAACGGCAACAGGGGGCGCAGCACGCCTCTCCCCGCGCGTTGGTGGTTCATGAGGTAGTCAGGGAAGAAGGTGAGGCTGTCATGGACCGAACGGCCGGCGCGCTCATCATGTCCGCGCTGGCCGCAGGGCTGTCGATGGGGTTCTCCTTCCTGACGCAAGCCGTCATCGAGAGCTCTTTGCCCGACACCTCATGGCGTTTTCTCATCGCTTCTTTTGGCTATACGGTCGGGTTCGTCATCATCATTCTCGGCAAGCAGCAACTCTTTACGGAAAGCACCTTGAGCGCCGTGCTTCCGGTCCTGACGCGGCGCGACCAGAAGACCGTCGCGAAGACAGCCCGGCTTTGGGGACTCGTGCTGTCCGCCAATATCATCGGCACGCTCATATTTTCGGCAATACTCCAGATTCCAGGCGTGTTTTCCGACGACGTCGTCAAGGCGCTGGGCGTGCTGGCCACGCAGCCGTTTTCCGGCAGCTTCATGGTGACAGTGGTTCGTGCGATGTTTGCCGGCTGGCTCATCGCGCTGCTGGTCTGGCTGCTCCCCAATGCGCGCTCGGCCCGGCTCGTGACGATTCTATTGATCACCTACGTGGTGGCGATCAGCAAGCTGTCACACATCATCGCCGGATCGGTCGAGGCGAGTTACGGCGTGGTGACCAGTGCAGCCAGCGTCCACGACTACCTGCTCGGATTCTTCGCGCCAACCTTGCTCGGCAACATGATCGGCGGTATCTCGCTGGTGGCGATCATCAATCACGGGTCCATCGCGGCTGAAATAACGGACTCGCAGCGGGCGGCGCTGACGCGTCCCAGCAAGCGCAGATTGCGAGCGCACTAACGTGCGTTATGTGGAAGGCTTCTATGAATCGCCGTCGCGGCAATGGCTGCTTCGCCTGAGGCGACGCTGATCTGGTTAAGGGTATTGACGATGTCGCCAGCCGCGTAGAGATGTCGAATGCTGGTACGCTGATGCTTGTCCGTTCTTATCATTCCGTCCTCGTCGCGCTCCACTTGGAGTCCCAATAGGTCGGTCCGAGGATGGCAACCCATGACGGGATATACCGAGTCGAAAACGTGAACAGACCCGCCAGGGCTGATGATTTGTACCGCCCGGTCAGCGCCCCGAGGCGCTTCGAGTCTCCATAGCGAAATCAGACTGACGCCGCTGGCGGCAGCCGAATCCACTTCTGCGCCCGATAGCGCGTCGAGGTCGGACGCGACAACGGACACGTCGCGTGAAAATGTGCGCATAAAAATGGCGTGCGATAACGCACACTTCGCCGGTCCTAACATCGCAATACGCTTGCCTTCAGTCTCGTAACCGTCACATATCGGACAGAAGCGGAACAGGCCGGAACGTGTCAGCTCATCCGCGTCAGGCACGAGCGGCAGTCGGTCACGTATGCCCGCGGCGAGCAAAACGCGCCGGGCGTGCACCGAGCGCACTGCTTCTTCTTCACTCCCCCGCGTTGGGCGGTAGTCGATCCGGAAACCGTCGCTGACCGCCTCGATGGCCTCTACCTTGGCGTGTTCTGGCGCCACCTTGTACGGCGTGAGTTGCTCACGCAGCTTTGCCAGCCAGGCCTCGCCGCTAATGCCCGATGGAAAGCCCGGTACGTTGCGCGCAACGGGGATGAGCCGCGCGCGACTCTCGCCGGAGTCAAAGACACTCGTCGTTCGGCGATAGCGCGCAAGATAGAGTGCCGCGGTCAAGCCGGCCGCCCCCCCGCCTACGATTACACAGTCGATCAAACAATTATTCATCGCGAAGCATCTCCTCGCGTTCACAGCCAGCTGCAGAGCGCGAACTGCCTGGTTCTTCATCGTCCATGTTGCTGCCTTTCACACGTTGGACCATCATGAGTGTCGCGACCCTCTTCAGCCAGCAGAACGCTAAAGACCGCGGGCGTCGACTGCGAGCCACGTCGTCGCGGGCGCGTCCTCCAACATTTCGGTTTCAGAAGAAGTGTCGCTGATGGTTGTATCGCCAGCCGGCCAGGAAAGAATTCCCAACTTTATTCTTGTGCGCAACGTTCATGCCGCGACTGCGTGTTGGCAGCCGTGCCGGTCGTAGGGAAGTCATCGCCCCCTACCGCCGACGGAGACACGCGCCATACAACTGACACGCTTCAGATTTCAATCTGAAGCTAGCGTCCACACAAAAGATCCGCTGAGTGCCGCTTCAAACAGATCTGCGGGCGAGCATCGACCGTATTTCCCAAATGGCGCGGGGATTCGTGAGCAACGCAAGTGGAGTCGTGCGCTCCCGCATATGTCCGCTGCAGCTGAGGGCCAAGCCCAAGGAGCAGGCGCACGTATGGATGTTTCCGACCGGGACCAATTCGCGCGGACTCTTACCGCGCTGTGCAGCTCGCTGGCTGACGCGGAATCCTTGTTCTTTTCTATCCGTTCCCTGGCATCACTATATTTTTTTCGGCTCGCGCGCACGCTGCTGGGCCTTCCGTTTCATGGGCCGAATCTTATCCCAAGCGACCTTGCCCACAGCCTCGTTGACCTTGCCCTTGACCGTTGCCCCCGGTGCCTTCAATCTAATCTCGTTGAAGGGTCGCCTTACTGATTCACGCCACCCCCATTCAGCCACCCTGAACGCAGGCAAGTGCCGCGCACGACGCGTTGCAAGCCGTGCCGGAAGCGGCGACAGGACAAACACCCCGACGCCGCTCCGAGACCAATTTACGAAGGGCTTTTTAAAAGTAGCTGCATCGCGGCGCGGCGCCCCCCGGATCAGAGCCGCGACCCTGTGGGAAGCCAGCCTTTCGGGTCTGCCATCGATGCTGCAAACATCCGGCCCGGCGGTTGGCGGGCTGAATGGGGGCACCGTCGCGAATCGGATAGGGCAGCGCCCGGTGAAACATCATGCGAGCTGGCGAGGGTTAACACGTGCAGCAGATTTACATGGGCCTGGAAGTCACGGCGCAAGCGCAGGGAGAGCAGTTTGACGAGGGGCGACAACGCGAGTGGCGCCGAGGGGCCTCGAGCAGGCTTATCACCGGCACCCAGTCGCCGTCCCGGGACGATGTCCAGCCTTCATTGTGTCTGCGTACTGTTCCTGGCTGTGTTCTCAGAGGTCTTCACAAACGACCCGCGCCAGCAATGCCGATGGCGCGTATGTAGCTCTCCACCACGGGGTACAGCACGCCGACGCTGTTATCGAAATGGCTGCGGCCATTCGCCGCCGGCCAATGCATTCGGATGGGGTGCGGCAACAGCGCACAAATGGGAAAGCTATGATGCAACGAACGATGATGGTGGTTTCGGCGGGTTTGCTCGCCGCCGCATTGGCTGCTGGCGTGCTGGCCCAGGGGACACCTCAGGCGGTGACGGAAAAACGGGTGGACGTAGTCAGGCTCGCAACCGGGTACCGCGTCTCAAAGATTAATGGAGCCGCCGTTTTTAACCGGAACAAGGACAGGATCGGGACGGTTGACGACCTGATTTTGGCGCCGAACGGCCGGGAAAGTGCCTATGCCATCCTCTCGGTGGGAGGGTTTCTGGGTATGGGAACGCACCTCGTCGCGGTTCCGTTCGGCAGTCTTCAGATCACCAGCCAGCAGGTGATGTTGCCCGACGCGACCCGGGATGCCCTCCTCGCATTGCCCGAATTTAAATACGCTCCTGACTAGCCGGAACGACGCGATCGCGATGCACGACCTCCACGCTGCTGGAGCGACCCCGCCCCCTATCGCGATTGACACCTGAACCATGCTGATCTGCAGATCGTAAGCGGGATACTTGTGAAGGTTCAGGGACGCCCGCTGTCCTGCGCTACGTACCCGCCAGCAGATGGGGGACCTCATCCGCAACGGGCATCCGCGGCGACCCGTCTGACAGTGCCGCGCGCCAATCGCTCCAGACAAGCGACGCCGGCGGCAGCATTGAAAAATCTGCCGTTGTAACAGCACGCAAGGTATTTTATGGACCATTAAGTCGGAGAATCTCAAGTTCGCATCAAGCGATGGTGCTCGACTGATATCCAGTCGCATCTGTCGATCAGCGAACGGCCACGGGATGGTAGACCATTAGCGGATACCCATCTATAAGGACTTGCCCGTTTTAGCAAGAGGGGTTGAAGGGGCTTGTGCTGGTTCGTAATGCGTCTCCTGAGTCATCGGGACGGGACATATGCGGCGTGTAGCGGCGGGAGAGACTGCGCACCTATAAACGGCCTTGCTGGGCGACGTGGTTGCTGCGCCCGGGCCCGGATAGTAACCGCGCAGCAGGACTCCATTCGGGATGCGGCGAATACAGAGGTTGTAGCGCCTGATGGGTGTTCGAGTTCGCCTGCTGCCGGTCTGACCTGTCGCTATCGTTGCCTGTTGCGTCCTCTATGGGGAGTGGTGTTCAGTTTGAGGCTGCGCGGGCTGCTTCACGCGCCCGCCGTCTGGACGGGACGCGCGGGCGCGTGGGATGGATCGAACTTCTCGCCCTTCGCAAGAATTGCCCACAGAATGCGGGCGTGTTTGTTGGCGATGGCGATGAGTGTCTTCTGGTAGCCGACGCGAGCCTGCAGCTGGACAATCCACCGTGAGAGCCGGTCGGCGCGTCGGGGCGCGGCGGCAATGGCTGAGCGTGCCCCCAGGACCAGCAGGGTGCGCAGGTAGTCGTTGCCCTGTTTGGTAATACGGCCGAGCCGCTGCTTGCCGCCGCTGCTGTTCTGTTTGGGCACGATGCCAATCCAGGCTGCCAGCTGGCGACCGTTCCTGAACTGGCGCGCGTCGACCACGGTCGTTACCGTGGCGGATGCAGTGAGGGGCCCGACGCCACACATTTCCATGCAGCGCTTTGCCTGGGTATCCTGATTGGCGTGTTCGGCAATTTGCCGATCAAACCAGGCGATTTCCTGATCGAGCGCCTGCCATTGGACCCACGCGCGCATGAGCGCCTCGCGCGCGGATCCGGCGAGTTCGTTGCTGCGGTCTTCGACGCAGTCGACGAAGTATTTGTGCAGCTGGTTGATACGTTGTGGGAAGAAGACGCCGAACTCGGCGAGCAGTCCCCGCAACCGGTTGATGAGCGCGGTGCGCTCCTCGACATAGCCGGTACGCATCCGGTGAAGCACGAGCACGCTTTGCTGGGCGGGTGACTTGACGGGCACGAAACGCATCTGCGGCCGGCTCGCGGCTTCGCAGATGGCTTCGGCGTCGCGCGCGTCATTCTTCACGCGGGCGCCACCCTTGCGGTAGGGCACGACAAACTGGGGTGGAATCAGGCGGACCTCGTGTCCGAGCGCGCGGAGTTTGCGGGCCCAGTAGTGGGCGGCGCTGCAGGCTTCCATTGCGATCAGGCACGGCTTGAGATTGGCAAACCAGCTCAGGAGCCGGTTCCGCGCAATCGCCCTGCGGGCGACGACGCGCTCGGCGGCATCGACCGCATGGATCTGGATGACATTCTTGGCGAGGTCAACGCCGACGCGGGTGATCGTGTCCATGACTTCCTCCTTGGCGGAAGGTTGCTCAGCGGCCCCATGATCGCATCTGCGGCTGGTGTTCCGCTGGCCGGGCAAGTCCTTTACCAATTCGGGATCAAGCACGACGTGATGTAACTCACGCCTGCCCTGGCGGCGATTGCCACCCCAGAGAAACTGGCAAACGGACTTATCCTGTCAACACTCTCCTTTGGCCTTTTCTTAATTCTCCTTAGGAGATCCTTAAGAAGATGGAAATTTCGAAAAAATATACTGCTCAAGCACACCGAATGGAGGCCGATAGACAGAACGCAGTACACACGTTTTTCTATGGGAGATTGGGATGTCCATTCAGGCAATCGGTCAAAGCATCGTACAAACAGCACCTTCGTCCACGGCGTCGACTTCGAGTTCAGCGTCGACGGCGCCGGCATCGAGCACGAGCGCTTCGTCGGCTACGGGGTCGAGCACCAGCACGTCCACGTCGTCGTATACGGTCAACATCAGCAGCGCCGCGCGCGCTTTGATGGCGGAAGCGACCGAGACGTCGGTTCAAACCGCGCAGGAAGCAGGAAAGGGCGATCAGCAGGCGCAACGCCTGCTCGCCAGGGAGGCCGCAGCCAAGGCGGGCTAAGGCACCCGGGGAGATTAAGCTTGAAGGAGTGGGCCGCCGCGCCGGATCGGCGGCGGTCCCTCAGAATTTGAATGCGTGCCGGCATGACACGCCAAGCATACTGAGCACGCCGATCGTTGCGTGCGGCCAGCGCTCAACCCACCGGTTCGCGCTCGACCATGCCACCTTTCGCTCGATGCCCCGCCAGCCAATGCGACAGACGGTCGAACCACAGGTGCACCACCGGCGTCGTGAAGAGCGTCAGCATCTGCGAAACGATCAGGCCGCCGACAATCGCGATGCCGAGCGGAACACGCAATTCCGCGCCCGCACCAGACCCAAGCGCGAGCGGCAACGCGCCAAACAGCGCGGCCAGCGTCGTCATCATGATCGGCCGGAAGCGCAGCACGCATGCCTGACGGATCGCTTCGCGCGGCGATAAGCCTTGTTCACGCTCGGCCACGAGTGCGAAATCGATCATCATGATGGCGTTTTTCTTCACGATACCGATCAGCAGGATGATACCGATCATCCCCATGATGGAGAGATCCTGGCCGCACAGCATCAACGCAAGCAATGCCCCGACTCCCGCCGAGGGCAGCGTCGAAATGATGGTGAGCGGATGAATCGCGCTTTCGTACAGGATGCCGAGAATCAGATACACCACGACGAGTGCCGCCGCGATCAGATACGGTTCGCTGGAAAGCGACGCCTGGAACGCCTGCGCCGTGCCCTGGAACGACCCCGTCAAACTGTCGGGTTTGCCTGCGGCGACTTCGGCTTGGTGAATTGCCGTCACGGCGTTACCGAGCGATTGCCCCGGCGCCAGATTGAACGAGATCGTCACAGCCGGGAACAGCCCCTGGTGATTCACCGAAATCGGCGACACGTTGTTTTCGATCTTCGCCAGCGTGTTGAGCGGCACCAGTTCATTCGTCAGCGGCGAACGCACGTAGAGGTGCGCGAGCGCGTCGGTGGTCAACTGGAAACCCGGATCGACCTCCTCCACGACGTGGTATTGATTCAGCTGCGTGAACAGCGTCGCGATCTGCCGTTGACCGAACGCGTCGTATAGCGTGTCGTCGATGGCTTGAGCAGTAATACCGAAACGCGAAGCCGTGCTGCGGTCGATCACGAGCGTGGCGCTGGTGGCTGCCGCTTGCTGATCCGAAGTGACGTCGGCGAGTTGCGGGAGCTTCGACAGCTTATCCGTTAGTACGCCCGCCCAATGATTAAGTTCATTGATATCGGGGTCCTGCAGCGTGTACTGATACTGCGCGGCGCTGATACGGCCACCTACCTGAATATCCTGTCGGATCTGCATCGACAATGAAATGCCCATCACCTTCGCTAACTGAGGCTTCAGACGATTGAGCACCTGCGCGGCGCTGTCCTTGCGCTGACCGAACGCCTTCAGGTTGATCATCACGCGGCCCTGGCTCACGGTCGGATTGGCGCCCATCCAGTAGTAAACGTTATCGACCGCGGGATCGGCTTCGATGATATTGCCCAGTTGCTGCATTTTCAGAGACATCGCGCGCGGGGAGATGTCCGGCGCGGCCTGCGCGACACCCATGATCAACCCGGAGTCTTCCTGCGGGAAGAAGCCCTTCGGGATCACGACGAACAGCGCACCTGTCGCGACGATCGTTGCGATCGTCACGCCAAGCATCAGTTTCGCCCGATCCAACACCCAATCGAGACCCCGCTCGTAACGCCGTTCCACCGCGACGAAGCCTCTTTCGAGCCACGCTTCGAGCTTGCGCATGCGCCCTGCTTCATCCGGCTCAGGCAAACGGATCAGCCAGCCGCATAGCATCGGCGTGACGGTCAGCGATACCACCGCCGACATCAGGATCGCCGCGCTCACCGTCACCGCGAACTCGCGGAACAGGCGTCCGACAATGCCGCCCATCATCAGGATCGGAATGAACACCGCGATCAGCGAGATCGTCATCGAGATAATGGTGAAGCGTACCTCCATTGCGCCGAGCAGCGCGGCTTTCATGCGCGGCACGCCTTCTTCGACATGCCGCATCACGTTTTCGATCACGACAATCGCGTCGTCCACCACGAAACCGACCGCGATGGTCAACCCCATCAGCGAAAGATTGTCGAGGCTATAGCCGAGCAGATACATCACGCCGAATGTAGCCACCAGCGACAAAGGAATCGTCAGGCTCGGAATGATCGTTGCCCATACGTTGCGCAGAAACGAGAAGATGACCATCACGACGAGCGCGACCGTCAGCATCAACGTGAACTGCACGTCGTGCACCGATGCATTGATGGTTTGCGTACGGTCGCCCACGACATGCAGATGCGCGGCGGCGGGCAGCGTTGCTTCCAGCGCAGGCAGCTTCGCCTTGATGTTGGCGATCGTCTGCACGACGTTGTAGCCAGGCTGCTTGTGAATATCGAGGATGATCGCGCGTTCGCGTTGAAGCCATGCGGCCTGCTGGTTGTCTTCAGCGGCGTTCAGAACAGTGCCGAGATCGGCAACGCGAATCGGCGCGCCGTTCTTGTACGCGACCACCAGATCGCGATACGCCGAGGCGGTCGTGATCTGATCGGTGGCGTTGAAAATCACCGAGCGGTCTGGGCCGTTCAGGCTGCCCTTCGGCGCATTCACGGTCTGCAAGCCGACTATCGAGCGCACGTCTTCCAGCGTGAGGCCGCGTGCGGTGAGCTTGTCGGGATCGAGCTGAATACGCACGGCAGGCCGTTGCTGGCCGTGGAAATCGACGAGACCGACGCCTGGCATCTGCGAGATCTGCTGCGCCAGATAGTCTTCGGCGTAACTGTCAAGTTGCGTGAGCGTGAGCGATGGCGACGTCAGCGCGAGTGAAAGCAAGGTGAAGTCGGCGGGGTTGACCTTTTCATAGGTCGGTGGGTTCGGCAGATTCTTCGGCAAGGTGCCGCCGGCCGCATTGATCGCCGTCTGCACGTCCTGCGCCGCGCCGTTGATATCGCGCGACAAGTCGAATTGCACCGCGATGTTGGTCGTGCCCAGCGAGCTCGACGAGGTCATCTGCGTGATGCCAGCAATCAACGAGAGTTGCCGCTCGAGAGGCGTCGCCACCGACGTCGCCATGGTCTCCGCACTCGCGCCCGGCAACTTCGCCACGACCTGAATGGTCGGAAAGTCGACTTGTGGCAAGGGTGCGACCGGCAGCAGGAAATACGCCACCGCGCCCGCCAGCAGCACCGCGATAGCAAGAAAACTGGTCGCAATGCGCCGTTTGATGAACCGTTCCATCAGGCTCATGACGGATTGTCCTGGTTGGCCTGGCTGCCCGCCGCGTCTGCGTTGACCGGTGCCTGGGCCACCGCCGCAACCGTGGTCGCCGTCACGCGCACGCCGGGGTTCAAGCGGCTTTGTCCATCAAACACAACGAGGTCCGCGGCCGCAACGCCGCTGCGAATTTCCGTCATTCCATCGACAGTCACGCCCGTTTGCACCGGACGCATCTGCGCCGTGCCATGCGCGTTGATCACATAGAGCTGCGTGCCGTTCTGCGTGTTCACCACCGCGCGGCTCGGCACGGCGAGCCGCTGCGTATCGGTGCGCAACAGCACGCGCGCATTCACCAGTTCGCCCGGCCACAGCTTGCGGTCCTTGTTGGCGAAAGAGGCCTTGAGTTTGATCTGACCGGTGGTGGGATCGACCGTACTGTCGATGAACACGAGCGTGCCGTCGGCAAGCGCTGTGCTGCCGGAACGCGTGGTGACGTTCACCGCCAAAGGTGCGGCCGCCTGATTGGCGAGCAAGTCGGGGAGCACGTCTTGCGGCACGGAGAACAGCACGGTAATCGGCTCCATCTGCGTGACGGTGACGATACCGGTCGTGTCGGTGGGATGCACGATCGCGCCGATGTCGGCTTCGCGCGCGCCGACCCGGCCGGTGAAAGGCGCGAAGAGCGTGGTGAAGCCAAGTTGCAGGCGGTCGCTCTGCACCAGCGCCGCGTCTGCCGCGACAGTGGCGGCGAGTGCTTCGACTTGCGCCTTCGCGGTGTCCACGGCCTGGGTGGTCGCCGCACCGATGCCGACCAGTTTCGAGTAGCGTGCGAGATCGAGCTTCGCGTTATCGAGCGATGCCTGGTCCTTGCGTTGAGCCGCTTCCGCTTGATGCAATTGCGCGGTGAGCGGGCCCTGGTCGAGTTGGGCGAGCAACTGCCTTGCCTCCACATCCTGCCCTTCAGTGAAGGCCACGCGCTGCAACTGGCCATCCACACGCACTTTGACGTCCACCGTATTGAGCGCGAGGACCGTACCCACCGCAGCCACGCGAATCGGAAAATCGCGGTTCACCGGATGGCCGGCGTTGACCGGCACCGCAGCCACGGGCTTCACGGCCGGATGCCTCGGCCATAACCACGCGACAAGAATCACGACAAGGACAGCGAACGCCACCACGAGCGGCGCGCGACGGCGCGCCCGGGGCGCCTCGTGGTTCGGAAGGTCAGCAGGTTTCATGAGCGGGAAGGCGGAGAAGTGGAAGCGGCGCTGCTATCGATCACGCCGAAGCCGCCACCGAACGCGCGAAACAGGCTCACCGACGCTTGCAGCCGCGCGAGCCGCGCCTGCACCAGCGTGTCTTCGGCTTGATAGAGCGTGCGTTGGGCGTCGAGTACGGTCAGAAAATCGACGGTGCCGAGCTTGTACTGGGCTTGCGCGAGCGTAGCGGCTTTGCGGGCGGCATCGGCGGCGGTCTGGTCGGCGGCCTCCGCGAGCTGCTGCTGTTGCGCCGCCGAGAGCGAATCCTCGACGTCCTGCAATGCGGTTACTACGGCCTGCCGGTAATCGGCGACGCCCTTTGCTTCGGCTGCCTGGCTTGCGTGCAACTGACCGTGCAGCGCGCCGCCGTCGAACAGCGGCGCGGCCAGCGACGTGGCGAGGCTCGCAAACGGACTCGACAGGAAATGCGAAAGGGACTTGCTGCTGAGCCCGCCGTCGGCGGTTAGCACGATATTCGGCAGAAAAGCCGCGCGCGCCGCGCCGACGCTCTCGTTAGCCGGCTGCAACTGCGCTTCCTTCGAGCGGATATCGGGGCGTGTTTCCAGCAAGCTCGCGGGAAGATTCGGGCGCGGCTGTGGAATGACGATGTCACCGAGCGCGGCGTCGCTCACTGTGAACTGCTCGGGCGCGGTACCCACCAGCACGGCGAGCGCATGAATGTTGGTGTCCAGTTGCTGCTGCAACGCCGGCACCGCCGCCTGGAAAGTGGCGAGCGCATTGCGCTGCTGCTGCACCTGCAGCTCGGTCGCGACGCCCGCCTCCTGTTGCGCGAGCAGCAACTGCAGAATATGTGCGGCATCGTCCGAGATGGACCGTGCGATCGCCAGACGGCGGCGCAGGCTCTGCACCTGGAAATACGTGTCCGCGACCGACGCGGTCAGCGTCAACGCCACCGTATCGCGATCGAACTCGGACGCGCGCGCGAGCAGGTCCGCCGCGCTGGCGTTGGCGGCGTTGAAGCCCCAGAAATCGACTTCGTAACTGGCTTCGGCGAACAGGCTCTGGGTTTTGGTGGTCGAGCCACGCCCCTGGTGAGCGCGGTCGAAGGTAGCACCGAGCGTCAGCGACGGATACTGCGGTGCGCCGGCTTTTTCGGCGTTGCCGCGCGCCTGTTCGACGCTCGCAATCGCGGACGCCAGCGTGAAGTTGTTGCGCAGACTGCGATCGACCAGCGCATCGAGCGCGGGGTCGTGATATTCGCGCCACCAGCCGCTCTTTACAGGAACGGTATCGGCGAGCGAAGCATTCGCCGCGCCGTCGAAGCGTTGCGCGAGCGGCGCACTCGGCCGCTGATAGGCCGGCACGAGCGAGCACCCGGCCAGTCCCGCGACACCCAGCGCGCAGACCAAGGCAACCACAGCACATGCAGCAGCGCGCACCGCCAGATGAGGCGCACGAGGACTGACGACGCGCAAGAACGGCGCCGAACGGGACAGCCCTGACATGGGAGAACGCTCCGGCAACATGGGAATGTCGCCAGATTAGTCAGCGGGTCCTGTCGGCGCTTTCGCCCAATAATGAAAAAAATTTAATGCGCCGCAACACGCCGCCCGCGCTGGCGTACACGAGGCCATCCATGTCGCCCAAAAACTTACTAAGGTGCCGGGTTCAGCACATAACCCGCCCCCACCACGGTATGAATCAGCGCCACCGGAAAATCGCGATCCACCTTCGCCCGCAGCCGATGCATGTGCATATCGATGATATTGCCGCGCGGTTCAAAATCGTAATTCCACGCCGCCTCGAGCAGCATGCTACGCGTCACCACCTGCCCTTCCCGACGCGCCAGGCATTCGAGCAACAGAAACTCGCGATGCTGCAGGCGCAGATCGCGCCCGCCACGCGTCGCGGTCCGCGCCCGGGTATCGAGCACCAGATCCGCGCATTCGAGCCGCTCGCTCATCCTCCGGCGATCCGCGCGCCGCGCGAGCGCCTCGATTCTCGCCAGCACTTCCGCGAAGGCATAGGGCTTCATGAGGTAATCGTCACAACCGGCGCGGATACCCTCCACGCGTTCGTTCAGTCCGCCAAGCGCGGACAGCATCAGCACCGGCGTGGTATCACCGCCGGCGCGCAATTGCTGCACGAGGGCGATGCCGTCGAGCGCCGGCAGGAGCCGGTCGGTCACAATCACGTCGTAAATGCCTTCGCGCGCGTAGGCGAGCCCGGTCGCACCGTCGGCCACGGAGTCGACAATGAGACCGCTTTCGCTCAAACCGCGCGCCAGAAACTGGCTGGCTCGCGTGTCGTCTTCGACCAGCAGGACTCGCATACGCTCAACAGGTTGATGGGGGCCTACATTAAAATTTTTTAATGCTGGCGCGAAACGCCTGTGCAGCTTCGCGCGGCATACTTCGGGACATCGTAGGCACGAGCGTAGTGTATATGGCCGGCTCGCACGGGGCTCGCCGCGCGCTCACTTCTGGAAAAATGCATGACGAACGTACTGGTCGTCGAAGACGACGAGCAAACCCTGGCGGAGATCGTTGAAGCGCTAACCGATCACGGCTGCAAGGTGCATACCGCGAGAACGGGCCGCGACGGTCTGATGCTTGCGGTCGCCAACAATTATGACGCCATCGTGCTCGATCGCATGTTGCCGGGTGGACTCGAAGGGCTCGGCATGCTGGCGGCATTGCGCAGCGCCGGCGTGCTCACGCCGGTGTTGATTCTGAGCGCGCTCTCCGCAGTCGACGAACGGGTGCGCGGTCTGCGCGCCGGCGGCGACGATTATCTGACCAAGCCGTTCGAATTCATCGAGCTGACCGCACGGCTCGACGCGCTGATGCGCCGGCGCGAAGCGGCGCCAGGTGTGCAGGAATATCAGGTCGGCCCGTTGCGTCTCGACCCGCTCAAGCGCGAAGTGAGCTGCGCCGGCCGTCCGGTTTCGCTCTTGCCGCGCGAATACCGGCTGCTCGAATACCTGATGCAGCATGAGGGCCAAGTGGTGAGCCGCACCATGCTGTTCGAGGCGGTGTGGGATTACCGGCTCGACGAGCGGACCAATGTGATCGACGTGCATATCAGCCGCCTGAGAAAGAAGCTCGACCCGGACGGGACGGCTCCGATGATCGATACCGTGCGCGGTTCGGGGTACATGCTCCATGCGCCTGACTGACCTGCACCGCACCACCGGCTTTCGCCTCGCCACGCTGTTCCTGATGCTGTTCGGCGTGATCGCGATACTATTGTTCGGCTATCTGTACCACGAGATCACCGGTTTCGAACAGGAGCGCATCGACGACTGGCTGATGCGCGAGCACGCCCAGTTGCAACGCGAAGAGCCGGACGAACTGGTGGCGCGATTCGACCATCAAAACCAGTTCGATCCGCGCCACCAGCGCCCGTTCGGTCTGTTCGACGCTGCCGGAAAACATCTTGCCGGCGGCTACGCGGGCGATCAACCGGCTATCCCCGTGTTCGACCAACCGTTCTCCATGCGGCTCGCGAAGCTGCCCGGCCACCCGCCCGGCCGATGCATCGCCGCGCGCGTGCCGGATAGCCGCATCGCGTTGCAATGCCAGAACACCCGCGAGCTCGACCACTTCGACGAAGAACTGCTGCACGCGCTGCTTTCCACCGCCATGATCACACTCGTGATCGGCCTGGTCGGGGCGAGCCTGATCGGCATTTCCGCAATGCGAAGGCTGGACGCGGTGACCGCCTCGATCGAGGAAATCGTCGCCGGCAATCTCAGCAGGCGTTTGCCGGTGCATTCGAAACGCGACGACGTGGATCGCCTCGTCGGCGTCGTCAACGGCATGCTCGACGAAATCGAGCGGCTGATGAACGAGGTAAAAGGCGTGTGTGACGCGATTGCACACGATCTGCGCACGCCGCTTACACGCATGCTCGGCGGACTCGAACGTGCTCAGCGGCGCGCCAAAACCGAGGAGGAATACCGAGCAGCAATCGACGAAACCATCGTCGAAACAAGTGGATTGCTACGCACTTTCAATGCGCTACTGCGTATTTCGGAAATCGAAAGCGGCGTGCGTCGTGCGGGTTTCACCACTGTCGATCTGACTGAGGTCGTGGACGACGTGTTCGAGTTCTACGAGCCCACTGCCGAAGAAAAGCAGATCGCGTTTGAACTGCGGCGGGCCATGTCCGGGCGGCTGGAGATTCAGGGCGACCCCAATCTGCTGTTCGAGGCGCTGGCGAATCTGGTGGAAAACGCCGTCAAGTTCGCACCGCACGGCGGCCATGTGCGGCTCACCGTGTTCCGCGACAGAACCGGCGCTGGCGTGATAGTTGCCGATGACGGGCCCGGCATTGCGCCCGCCGAACAACACGCTGTGATGCGAAGGTTCTATCGCGGCGAGGCGAGCCGTCATACGCCGGGCAGCGGGCTTGGACTGAGTCTCGCACTCGCGGTAGCGGGGATGCATGGCATGACGATTCGTTTCAAAGACGCGACGCCCGGATGTGAAGTCCTGTTGTACAAACCGAACGAGTAGCGTCGCCTGCATATTCGATGCGCACGGTGTCAAGACCGACTGATCCCAAGACGGACTATCTCCGGATCGCGCTCTTCACTTGCACGCCGGCCTCCCGGCACCGGGCGCATATGCCGAACAGCACCAGTTGCCGTCCTGACATCGCGAAATCATGAGTATCGGCGATCGCTTTCTGACGAGTGTCGATCTCCGGATCGAAAAACTCATCGATGTCGCCGCATGTCGTGCAAACGAGGTGATCGTGCCGGTTGCCATCATCAAATTCGTAGACCATGCAGCCGTCTCCGAAGGCCACGCCGGACACCAGATGCGCGTCGACGAGTTGTCCCAGCACGCAATAAATGGTGGCCACACTCACATTACGCATGTCCCCGTTCAAACGCTTGTAGATCTGCTCTGCGCTGAAGTGGTCATCAGCATGTGCGCGGAAAAACTCCAGCACCATTGCACGGGGAGACGTCGGGCGCAGGCCGGCCCGCTCCAGAATTTTTTGAGTATTCATGGACGAGGTCGCCGAAAATAGCAAATCTGGTCACGCATCAGGCTGGATCGACGCGGTCGTCTTGGCAATGTGGTTAGACGGAATTTTGGGAACTATGTGGGCATATTCCTTAAGAAAAACCTTACGCGCGCGCGAGGCAATGATTTTATGAAACCATCGGTTAGCTTCCTTGCACGACCGCTCTGTACGCAGCAGGCCTTCCTGCTTCATAACCTCGAAGGCCAAACCCATAGCGAGGCCGCCGCGCATGTCAATCTCGGTCTTCTTCCTTTCAGCCCAGATCGACATATAGCAATTCGGACACTCTCGCCTTCCAGCGGACTCGGGCTGGGGAACTCGTGCGCTTGCCTTGCGCCGAAGACAGGCAGTGTATGCTATTGCCTGCTCAACACATCAGAAAACCCACCGACACGAATGCCAGCGGCCCCGATTTCCGCCGCCACGCGAGGCGAAATCAACGCCCTCAGTTCATCCGCGTGGCGATAGAATCGCATCCGTGGACTCAATGGCGACGGCCCCGCCAACGCGGGATGACAATAGACCTCAACCACACCGCATGGCAATGCCTGGAGGGCAGCCAGCAATGCCAGCTCGTCCATCTGGCCACTCCTCGCAATACCGATCACAAAGTCGTTATGCACGATCCCTTCGCGTGCTAAACGGAGGCGCACTACTGAAATCCACGGCTTGAGCCACGGGGGCGCTCACTTCGAGTGGCAGACGCATCGCACGCATTCCATAGTCCCGTCCAATGTCGAGGATCAGCCCGAGCACCGTCGGATGCAAATGTAAATGCTTGTGCGTGTTGACATGATCGAGTGCTAATCCGGTCCGCGCAAACGACTCGAATTGCGCACGAATCTCCCGAGCTAATTGCTTGCGCACTTGCGGGAGAAAGAAGAATCGCAGGCCGTCGCGCACCATCTTGTCGCCGAAACGGCCATGCGTGTCCAGCAACGCTGGAATCTCGCATCGCGGCGCCACGGGATCGCCGTCGGCCAGCACCAGATGCAGGCCGACCCGCAATTCCGGCAGGTCCCGCGCACGCGCCACCGCGTCGTTCGCGGCTCGCGCGCCGACCATCAGGCTCGCGGCCGTCAGCACGCCACGCCGGTGAGCCCACTCGACCGCCAGATTGACCCGCTCATGTAGACCGAAATCGTCGGCGGTCACGATGAGCCCACGCGGCTTATCCTCCATCGGTTGCCTCCATGACGTCTGACACGCCCATCGATCGACTGCGTGCTGCTCTCGTCCTTGACGCATGCACTCGCGCGCGCGCCTTGCCACACGACGTACGGCCCAAGAGCGGCGGCCAACCATTGCAAGGCAAGCAACCTATCGCGCAAGGGCACGAGAGTCGCAATCGGATCCGATCGGCAAGTTGTCGTGTCTGAGATACCTGTTGTGCACACGCCTTGCGCACGTTTACGATCGATTTGCGACGATCCGACGTCATGCGATTACGCCTGCAAGAACAGGGGCTTCATGGATGCTCCCGCAGGTCTGTGATTGACGCCTTCAGTTTTCTGTCGGAGAAAAACCAACGAGATTCATTGCTCGGCGCAAACGAGCAATGGCGCAATATTGCGGAAGGAAGCCTGAAGGATTGATTCAACGTCTTTGCAGCAAGGTTCAAGCATCCTGTTTGCCTGCATCGCCAGTTTGAGGCGCCAGCATGCTAATACTTCTCATGTTCGGAGTACTGTGGTAGTTGACCTGCTGCGCAAGTTGAAGTGCGGACGGGCGCCAGCTCGAACGGCGGCAATGCTGCACGCCAAGCCACACCGGCATCAGTTCGTGTCAGTTTCGGGATGAGACGCAGGCATGCCCCGTGTCTTCACCAAGCGCGCTCCGTCCGTTCCGTGCTGGATCGCGTAGATTTCGCGGTTATGGGCGATCGTTGCCGCCGTCGGCGGGTAGTCGTCATCGCGGGTCGGCACCAGCCCTTCGGCCTGTGCCTGCTGCAATTGCGCCATGACATCTGCGCGCGTCAGACCTGACGTGCTGGTTTGCGCGAAGGCATTCGCGCCGAACGCCAGGCTGAGTGCGGTGACGGCAACAGCGTTAAGCAATTTCATGATGTCTCTCCGGGTTAGGGGCAAGCAATGAGTGGCCAGAACCACGCTTGCCATTCTTGTCATTTCCCCTTTCGGAGCACTGACCTCCCGATTACCATTTTGTTATCTACGCCCGCCTGACGAAACGCCCCGCGCGGCCACGCCACGTCCCCGTTCATTCGCATCACCGCCCACATAACAGAACGGTAATCTAGCCGACGGCAGTCCGTCAGCGCCGCCCCGCCACACTCCTGACTCACGAAGCCCGCGTCACGCGCCCCCGCAGCACTGCAGCGACGCGTGCCTCCATCGGCCTCTTTTCAGGAATCCGTCATGTGGATAGTCAGGCTGGCGCTGAGCCGCCCTTATACCTTCGTGGTCCTTGCCGTGCTGATCTTTATCGTCGGCCCGCTGGCGATACTGCGCACGCCGACCGATATCTTTCCGAACATCGATATCCCGGTGGTCAGCATCGTCTGGAGCTATAACGGCTTTTCCGCCCAGGACATGGCCAACCGCATCACGTCGAACTACGAGCGCGCGCTGACCTCGGACGTCGACGATATCGAGCACATCGAGTCGCAATCGCTGAACGGCGTCTCCGTGGTGAAGATCTTTTTTCATCCGGGCGCGGACATCAATCGCGCGATTGCGGAGGCGGCGTCCAATTCGGCGTCGATCCTGCGCGTGCTGCCGCCTGGCACGTTGCCGCCGAACATCATTACGTACAACGCGTCGACGGTGCCGATCCTGCAGCTCGGCCTGTCCAGCAACACGCTTTCCGAACAGCAACTCTACGATCTCGGCAATAGCCAGATCCGCACGCAACTGGCGACGGTGCAAGGCGCGTCCGTGCCG
>NZ_JAQQEK010000054.1:0-38322 GCF_046027355.1 Paraburkholderia sediminicola
GGCGGGAGAATGATGGGACGGGGTTGTATTACTATCGGAATCGGTACTACGACCCCACAACAGCAAGATTCATTGGCGAAGATCCTATAGGCTACGCGAGTGGGCAGACGAATGCGTATGCCTATGTGGGCGGCAATCCGGTTCAAAACGTCGATCCGTTTGGTCTGGCTACGACACCGACTGCTGATGAGGTTATTTCTAGTCAATGCCAGGCGAGTGTGCGGCGCGTTTTCCCAGGGCAATATCTGGGCATGACCTTGGACGAGATAAAAGCGTTGTCGCGCAATGGAGATCGTGATGCCAAGACGGCTTGGAAGCTCTTGAACGATAGCCGGTTCAGAAAGTGAACTTGATGGAGGCGCTATGACCCACGCGCTGTACGACTTGTTGGAAGAGCTCGATAGTCGGCGGCTGTACTACAGCTTAAGTAGGCACCGTATAGACTCGGTGTTGGTTTCTTTGACGTTGCCCGGCAAGCGGATAGAGATTGATGTATTTAATGACGGAAGACTGGAGATGTCTCAGTTCGTGGGTGATGAAAGTGTCATAGACGACACGGATGAGATATTCCGGATCGTCAACGATGCGTCGAGCGGCTAAGGTTCTGACCATTGCCAAGCATCCGTGACGTAACAGAAGGGCCGCGCGAGCGGCCCTTCTGTATTTAAAGCGGCGTAACGCTGACAGCCGGCCCACGCATCCCACGCGGCCCGGCCAACCCGGCTTCAACCCTCCTTCTTCACCTCCAGCCGGAACTTATGCAACAACGGTTCCGTATACCCACTCGGCTGCTGACGACCTTCGAAAACCAGCGCTTGCGCGGCCTTGAAAGCAATCGTGTCGAACCCCGGCGCCATCGGCTTATACAGCGAATCGCCCGCGTTCTGCTCGTCGACCACCTTGGCCATGCGCTTGAACGTCTCTTCGACGAGTTCACGCGTCACCACGCCGTGATACAGCCAGTTGGCGATGTGCTGGCTGGAAATACGCAGCGTGGCACGATCTTCCATCAAACCGACGTCATGAATATCCGGCACCTTCGAGCAACCCACGCCCTGATCGATCCAACGCACCACGTAGCCGAGAATGCCCTGTGCGTTGTTGTCGATCTCGCTGCGGATCTCGTCGTCGCTCCACTTCGCCTCGGCGACGACCGGAATCGTCAGCAGGCCGTCGAGCAGTTCGTCGCGCACCTTCGCATAATCTGTGCGCTCCAGTTCCTGCTGAACCGCCTGCACGTCGACCTGGTGATAGTGCAACGCGTGCAGCGTGGCGGCCGTCGGTGAGGGCACCCATGCAGTGTTCGCACCGGCCTTCGGATGCGCGATCTTCTGTTCGAGCATGGCGTGCATCAGATCGGGCATCGCCCACATGCCCTTGCCGATCTGCGAGCGGCCGCGCAGGCCCGCGCTCAAACCGACCAGCACGTTGCTGCGCTCATAAGCAGCGATCCAGGCGCTCGACTTCATGTCGCCCTTGCGCATCATCGGACCGGCTTCCATGGCCGAGTGCATTTCGTCGCCGGTGCGGTCGAGGAAACCCGTGTTGATGAACGCGACACGCTCCGACGCTTCGGCGATACAGGCGAGCAGGTTCACGCTGGTGCGGCGCTCCTCGTCCATGATGCCCATCTTGATCGTGTTGCGCGGCAGCTTCAGCAGGTCTTCCACGCGCGCGAACAGCTCGCTCGCGAAGGCGACTTCGGCCGGGCCGTGCATCTTCGGCTTGACGATATAGATCGAGCCGGTGCGCGAATTCAACTGGTGCTTGCGGTCGTGCAACGCGCACAGCATGGTGATGACCGCGTCGAGAATGCCTTCCGGAATCTCCTGGCCGTCTTTGGTCAGGACCGCCGGATTGGTCATCAAATGACCGACGTTGCGAATGAACAGCAGCGAGCGGCCATGCAGCACGACCGGCGCGGTGCCGTTCGCGGCGGTGTACACGCGGTCGGCGTTCAGCCGGCGCGTGAAGGTCTTGCCGTTCTTCGTGACCTCTTCGGTCAGGTCGCCGGTCATCAGGCCGAGCCAGTTGCGGTAGAGCAGGACCTTGTCGTCCGCATCCACGGCCGCGACCGAGTCTTCACAATCGATGATCGTGCTCACCGCCGCTTCGACCACCACGTCCTTCACATGCGCCGAATCGGTCTTGCCGATCGAGTCGCTTGCATCGATCTGGATTTCGAAGTGCAGACCGTTGTGCTTGAGCAGCACCGCGGACGGCGCGCTCTCCTCGCCCTGATAGCCGATGAATTGCGCCGGCGTCTTCAGCTCGCTCGTGCCGTTCTTCAGCGTGACGACCAGCTTGCCGCCTTCGACGCTATAGCGCGTCGCGTCGGCATGCGAGCCATTCGCGAGCGGCGCGGCCTGGTCGAGAAACTTGCGGGCATAGGCGATCACCGCGGCGCCGCGCACCGGATTGAAGGCCTTCTGCTTTTCGGCGCCGCCGCTTTCAGGGATCGCGTCGGTGCCGTACAGCGCGTCGTACAGGCTGCCCCAGCGCGCGTTCGCCGCGTTCAGTGCATAGCGCTGATTCGACAGCGGCACCACGAGTTGCGGGCCGGCCTGTTCGGCGATTTCGGTGTCCACCTGGTCGGTCGTCGCTTTGACGCTGGCAGGCACGGGCACGATATAGCCGATGCCTTCGAGAAACGCACGGTACGCTCGCAGATCGCGCACCGGACCCGGATTGGCGTGATGCCAGTTGTCCAGTTCGGTTTGCAGGCGATCGCGCTCGGCGAGCAACGCACGGTTCTTGGGCGCCAGCTCGTGCACGAGGGCGTCGAAACCTGACCAGAATGCGGCGCTGTCGATTCCGGTGCCGGGCAGGGCTTCGGTTTCGACGAACTGGTCGAGGTTGGCGGCGACTTGCAGTCCGCCGCGCGGGTTCATCTGAGTCATCGACTGCTCCATCTATCTGAATGGGGCCGATGAGGGGGCATCGGCCCGCGTTGTGCAACGGTTAGCTTGTTTGCTTCATGGGGGCCGCTTTGGTCGGTTTGCGAACGGCTCGCAAACTCAAGCGGCGATGGCCTGAATACCGGCCTTGGCGATCTGCGCGTCCTGATCCGACTTGACGCCCGACACGCCGACCGCGCCGACCACCTGGCCGTCGACGATCACCGGCACGCCGCCTTCCAGCGTGCCTTGCAGCGGCGCGCTCAGGAAAGCGGTGCGGCCGTTGTTGATCATGTCTTCGTATACCTTGGTTTCACGGCGGCCGATCGCCGAAGTGCGGGCCTTTTCGGTCGCGATGTACGAGCTGGCCGGCGCACTGCCGTCCAGACGCAGCATGCCGAGCTGATGGCCGCCATCGTCGACCACCACGATGGCGACGGCCCACTGGTGTTTCTCGGCTTCCGCGCGGGCGGCTTCGAGGATGCGGGTCGTTTCGGCGACGGTCAACACGGGTTTGCTCAGCATAATGAATTTCCTGGTTCGGTTAGGGTAAGGATGCTTCTACACGTTCTATCCAGTGGCGCGCGCGCGGCGGCCGCGTTGATGTTCGGTGACGGCGCGGGTTGCACGCAGCCTTCCAGGATCCGCATTGTGCGCGAATGCCGCGGCGCCGGCCTTGTCTTTGCCCAAGCGCTTTGCTTGGGGATTTTACGTCCAAGCGCGGCCGGAAGAAACGGCGGCATCGCCCGGCCGGTCTTCAGCGGCTCGTTTGGCCGACATTCCGGCTGGAACGATGAGAGCGGAGGGCTTTACAATCGGGCATCAAACACAAGAATTCGCACGCTTCCCACGTGCATACCCACGCCATGCCGACCATCAGCGAGCTATTCGTCTATCCGATCAAATCCTGCGCGGGCATTGCGCTGCATGAGGCGCGGCTGCTTGCCACCGGCCTCGAATACGACCGCTGCTGGATGGTCACCGACCCTGCCGGCGCCATGCTCACGCAGCGCGCGTATCCGCGCATGGCGCTGATCAAGGTCGAAATCGGCGCCGAGGACCTCGTGATCCGCGCGCCCGGCATGAGCGAGTTGCGCACGCCGCTGGCGAGCGCGCGGCTCGAGACGCCGCACGCAGTGCAGACCAAGGTCTGGCGCGACGCGGCCTACGGGCTCGACACCGGCGAGGCATGTGCCGCGTGGTTCTCGACGTTTCTCGGCGTGCCCGCGCGCCTCTTGCGCTTCAATCCCGAACGCGAGCGCATTGTCGATCCGGACTACACTGAGTGCGTGGGCGGCGCGACCACCCATTTCGCCGATGGTTTTCCACTACTGGTGATCGGCCAGGCATCGCTCGACGATCTGAACACGCGCCTGAACGGCAAGGGCGCGCCGTCGATTCCGATCGACCGGTTCCGTCCCAACGTGGTGCTGACGGGGCTCGACGCGTACGAAGAGGACTATGTGGAGGCGCTGAGCGTCGACGGGGACAAGGGCGCGGGCGTGCAGTTGCAACTGGTCAAGCCGTGCTCGCGCTGTCCGATGCCGACCATCGACCAGGCGAAAGGCGCGCCCGATCCGGACTGGCCGAACGAGCCGACCGACACGATGAGCGTCTACCGCGCGAATCCGCAGCGAAACGGGGCGATCACGTTCGGCAACAATGCGCTCGTCGCGAGCGGGGCCGGGTCGTGGCTGCGCGTGGGGCAGGCAGTGGAAGCGGAACTGGGCTTCGGCGATTGAGGGTGATGATTGGGCAAGAACGCTCAGGACACGGTTAGAACGTCGGCCACGAAGCTGGGCGCAACGTCAGGCGCAAGTGGCGAAGACCGGCAAAAGCGGACAACAACGCGGGATTAACGCCGGGACAACACCGGCTAATGCCGGACACGCCCGGTCAACGCCGCGAGAATCACCGGCATCGGCACCGGCTTGACGAAGTGATGGTTGAAGCCCGAGCGCAGCGATTCGCTCTTTTCCTCGGCGCGCTCGAGCCCGGTGACCGCGACCAGCGTGGGCGCCGGAATATCGCCCACGTAGCGGATCCGCCGCGCCACCGCGCGCCCGTCCAGACGCGGCATTTCGACGTCCAGCAGCGCGGCCTGCGGATGCCATGCGCAGTATTGAGCCAGCGCGTCGAGGCCGTTGCGCGCGGTCCGGATCTCGAAACCATGCGCGCTGAAGTAGAGCACGTAGGCGGCCAGCAGATTCGCGTCGTCGTCGGCGATCAGAAGGCGTGCGGCTGGGTGATGGGCCATCGGATTTCCCTCAGGTTGTGTTCCTGATAGTGAGCAATTTGAAGTCCCGATAGAATCGATACTCGATAAAGTGTTTTTCCACGCCAGATCGGCAAGGGTGCGCAGTTCCGCTGCTTATGAATAAATTACCGATCGGCAACGACGGAGACGTCGACATCGCGCGCGATATCGAGGCGGTCCAGCGTATCGACGCCGTGCCTTCCATCCTGCGTATGATCTGCAAGAACACCGGCATGGGCTTTGCCGCGGTGGCCCGCGTCACGGAGCACCGCTGGACGGCGTGCGCGGTGCAGGACGAGGTGAATTTCGGTCTGGCGGTAGGCGGCGATCTGGACCTGCACACCACGCTGTGTTTCGAATCGCGCGCCGCGCGGGCTTCGATCGTCATTGACAATTTCCACACGGATCCGGTTTATCACGGCCATCACACGGCGCGGATCTACAAGCTGGGTAGTTATATTTCCGTACCGATCATTCTTCCCGACGGCAGCTATTTCGGTAATCTCTGCGCGATCGACCCCGATCCGGCCGAGGTCTCGAATCCGCGCACCTTGCGCATGTTCGAAGTGTTCGCCGAGCTGATCGCGATCCAGCTCGCCACCGAAGGCCGCCACCAGGCCACCGAGGCCGCGCTGCGTCATGAGCGGGAAAACTCCAGCCTGCGCGAGCAGTTCATCGCCGTGCTCGGTCATGATCTGCGCAATCCCTTGTCAGCGGTGAGCGCGACGGCCGAACTGCTGTCGCTGCGCAAGAACGAGCCCGATCTCGTGAAGATCGGCCAGCGTCTGAAGTCCACCACCTTGCGCATGGCTCGCCTGATCGACGACGTGATGGATTTCGCGCGCGGCCGGCTCGGCTCGGGCATCGGCGTGTCGATCGACGACGTCGACGATCTGGCGATGGCGCTGCGAGTGGTGGTCGCCGAAGTGCGCGAGGCCAATCCGGATCGGATCCTCGCCGACGATATCGCCGTCCCCGCGCGGGTGCGCTGCGACCGCACTCGTGTGCAGCAGTTGCTCTCGAACCTGCTCGGCAACGCGGTGACGCATGGCGCGGCGGAGTTCCCGGTGCGAGTGCGGGCACGCATCGAAGACGACGAACTCATGCTGAGTGTCCTGAACGGCGGCAATGCCATTGCGCCGGAGAGCCTGAGCAAGGTTTTCGAACCCTACTGGCGGCCGGCGACCAGCAAGCCCGGCGGTGGCCTCGGACTCGGGCTCTATATCTGCAAGCAGATCGTGAGCGCGCATGGCGGCACGCTGGAAGTCAGATCGTCCGCGCAAGAGGGCACGTGCTTCGTCGCGAGACTGCCTACAGGCGTTTGAGCGTAGCGGGCGAATTGAGCGGTTGAGAAGCGCGCAGACCGCTCATCATGCGGCCTGTGCAATTGCCTCGCGCGCGTTCGGCATGTCAGTCTGCATCGCGGCCGCTTCGTCGCGCCATGCGTTATCTCCCGCCCACGCATGCTCGACGCTTTCGCCGATCGCGCCGCCCACCAGAATCACCGCGGGGCTGCCGAAGCCCGCGCGCGTCGCATCCGCGGCGAGCCGGTCGAGGCGGCTCACGAGACGCCGCTCGTTGCTGCCACCGGCCCATTGCACGACGGCTGCGGGCGTATCGGCCGGCAGACTCGCGAGCAACGCGGTCGCAATACTGTCGATGCGCCGCATCCCCATATAGATCGCCAACGTGGTGCGCGTCGCGGCCAACGCGGCCCAGTCCGGCTCGCCGTGATCTTCCGTATGCGCGGTCACGAAACTCACGCCGTGACAATGACGGCGATGCGTGAGCGAAATGCCGAGCCCCGCGGCGGCCGCGAACCCCGACGAGATCCCGTTGACGATTTCCACCGGAATGCCGGCGCCGCGCAAGACCGCGAGCTCTTCACCGGCGCGTCCGAACAGCAGCGCTTCGCCACCTTTCACCCGCACCACGTGCAAGCCCTTGAGCGCATAGCGCCGCATCAGCCGCTCGATAAACGCTTGCGGCGTGGACCGGCAACCGCCGCGCTTGCCGACGCGAATCACGCGTGCTTGCGGCGCCAGCGTCACGATCTCGGGATTCGCGAGGTCGTCGAGCAGCACGACATCGGCGGCGGCCAGCGCTTTGGCGGCCTTCAGCGTAAGCAGATCGAGGTCGCCGGGGCCGGCGCTCAATAAGGTGACCTTGCCGGTATTCGTGTTCATCGCGGGATCTATCACGGTGTCCTTCGCTTCTGTGTCGGCCGGCGATCGCTGTTTCGCCGGCGCCAAATAAAAAACGGCGTCCGCTCGTGATACTCACGAGGGGACGCCGTTGTCCGATTACTGCATGGTGTGCTGCTCTGCCGCTTCGCTTCAAGGGCGGTAAAACACAGCGTTGTGTTTCGTCCGCATGGTGTGTGCGACATGTCGTGGCGGCTGCGTTGCCGCCATGAGCTCGCCACTGCTCATGCAAGGACCACGCCACCTATCGGCGAAGAGCGCTTCACGCCTTGCCACGCCTCGCGAATAACGCCTCCGACGCTCGCGCCACGCACCGTTCGCGGGCCCGCACCTCGCACGTGCAGGGTGCTGCGTCGCACCATCCATGTGCTTCGCTGCATCAAAACGCGTCGTGCGCCCGCTGCGCCGCACACGCGTGCCATTCGTCGCAAAGCCCCGCACCACGGCCTCGTCACGGGCATTTTGTGCAGCTGGCACAGGCTTTGCGTTAAGCCTTGCCATCGGATCAACGTGGATCCGGCGCGAGTGCAACACAAAGTACTCGCTGCAGGACAGGTCAGGACAACGGCGTCCCCCGAATTCAGTCATCGACTGGGTTCGCGGGACGCCGTTTTTATTTCCGGAATTCGTTTTCGCCACATGCCATACGGCGTCGCTCGCAACCCAGCACATTGAGGAAACCGCGGTCATGAAAATCATCGTTATCGGTCACGGGATGGTCGGTCACAAACTGGTCGAGTGCCTCGCACACGACGCCGCGCACGGACTCGACATCACGGTGCTGTGCGAGGAATCGCGGCCGGCCTACGACCGCGTGCACCTGTCCGAGTTTTTCGCGGGCAAGACGGCGGACGATCTGTCGCTGGTCGAACCGGGCTTCTTCGAACGCCAGAACGTGTTGCTCAAGCTGAACGCGAAGGCCGTGGCGATCGATCGCGATGCGCGCACCGTGACGGTGTCGACGGGCGAAACGCTGCCTTATGACAAGCTGGTTTTCGCCACCGGCTCCTATCCGTTCGTGCCGCCCGTGCAGGGCCGTGAGCGAGTCGATTGCTTCGTGTACCGAACCATCGACGACCTCGAAGCGATGCGCGAATGCGGCGCGCGTTCGAAGACGGGTACGGTGGTCGGCGGAGGACTGCTCGGTCTCGAATGCGCGAAGGCGCTGCGCGACATGGGCCTGCAAACGCACGTGGTCGAATTCGCGCCGCGTCTGATGGCCGTGCAGGTGGACGACGGCGGCGGCCGCGTGTTGCGCACCAAGATCGAAGAACTGGGCGTGACGGTGCATACGCAGAAGAACACCACGGCGATCGTCGACGGCGAGGCGGGCACGCACCGCATGCAATTCGGGGACGGCAGCCACCTCGATACCGACATGATCGTGTTCTCCGCGGGCATCCGTCCGCGTGACGACCTGGCGCGCGCAAGCGGCCTGACGCTCGGCCCGCGCGGCGGCATCGTGATCGACAACGCGTGCCGCACGAGCGATCCGCACATCTATGCGATCGGCGAATGCGCGTTGTGGAACGGTCAACTGTTCGGCCTCGTTGCCCCGGGCTACGACATGGCCCGCGCGGTGGCAAAGCAATTGCTCGGTGACACGGCCGAATTCGCCGGCGCCGACATGAGCACCAAACTCAAGCTGATGGGCGTGGACGTGGCGAGCATCGGCGACGCGCACGGCAACACGCCGGGCAGCCGCGCCTACCAGTTCAGCGACGAACGCAAGCAGGTCTACAAGAAGCTGGTGGTGTCGGAGTGCGGCAAATATCTGCTGGGCGGCGTGATGGTGGGCGACGCCGGCGAATACGGCACGCTGTTGCAGATGATGTTGAACCGCATCGAACTGCCGGCGTCGCCTGAATTCCTGATCCTGCCGCAAGCGGATGGCAATGCGAAGCCCGCGCTCGGCGTCGATTCCTTGCCCGCTTCCGCGCAAATCTGTTCGTGCAACAACGTCTCGAAGGGCGAGTTGTGCGCCGCCGTTTGCGCGGGCGCGACCGACATCGGCGCTTTGAAATGCGCGACGACCGCCGGCACCTCGTGCGGCGGTTGCGTGCCGCTCGTCACGCAGGTGATGAAGGCCGAGATGAAGAAGCAGGGCCTCGCGGTCAACAACCACGTCTGCGAACACTTCGCGTATTCGCGGCAGGAGCTGTATCACATCGTGCGTGTGGAAGGTGTGCGCAGCTTCGGCGAACTGCTCGCGAAGCACGGTCACGGCCTCGGCTGCGATATCTGCAAGCCGGTGGTGGCGAGCGTGCTCGCGTCGTGCTGGAACGAGTTCGTGCTGAAGAAGGAGCACGCCTCGCTGCAGGACACCAACGACTACTACCTCGCCAACATTCAGCGCGACGGCACCTATTCGGTCGTGCCGCGCATGGCGGGCGGCGAAGTCACGCCCGACGGTTTGATCGCGGTCGGTCAGGTGGCCAAGAAATACGGCCTCTACACGAAGATCACCGGCGGTCAGCGCGTCGATCTGTTCGGCGCGCGCGTCGAGCAACTGCCGCTCATCTGGGAAGAACTGATCGCCGCCGGTTTCGAATCCGGCCATGCCTACGGCAAGTCGCTGCGCACCGTGAAGTCGTGTGTCGGTTCGACGTGGTGCCGCTACGGCGTCGGCGATTCGGTGGGTCTCGCGGTCGAGATCGAGAACCGCTACAAGGGCCTGCGTACGCCGCACAAGATCAAGTTCGGCGTGTCGGGCTGCACCCGCGAATGCGCTGAAGCACAGGGCAAGGACGTCGGCATCATCGCGACCGAAAAGGGCTGGAATCTCTATGTGTGCGGCAACGGCGGCATGAAGCCGCGCCACGCCGAACTGCTCGCGTCGGACCTCGATAAGGAGACGCTGGTGCGCTACATCGACCGTTTCCTGATGTTCTACGTGCGCACCGCGGACCGTCTGCAACGCACCAGCGTGTGGCGCGAGAGTCTCGAAGGCGGCCTCGACTATCTGATCGACGTGGTCGTCAACGATCGTCTCGGCGTGGCCGACGAACTCGAGTCGGAGATGCAGCACGTGGTCGACACCTACGAGTGCGAATGGAAGAAGGCCGTCACCGATCCCGAAACGCGCAAGCGCTTCCGTCATTTCGTCAACAGCGGCGAGTCGGACAGCAACGTCGCTTTCGTCGAGGAGCGCGGCCAGATCCGGCCGGCCACGCCCGCCGAGCGGCGCTCGAAGCTCGCTGCGATTCCCGTTGTCGTCGAAACCGTTTGATTGAACCGCACCATTCACCGAGGACTTCCGCCATGAACAACGATCGCCTGCCACGCTCCTGGACGCCGATTTGCCCGCTCGACGACATCGTGCCCAACACGGGTGTTTGCGCGCTCGTCAACGGCGAACAGGTCGCAGTTTTTCACGTGAACAACGGTGACGCGGACAGCATCGTGTACGCGATCGAAAACTTCGATCCGGGCTCGCAGGCGGCGGTGCTCTCGCGCGGATTGATCGGCAGTCTCGGCGAACGCATCGTCGTGGCCTCGCCGATCTACAAGCATCACTTCGATCTGAGCACAGGCGAGTGCCTCGAAACACCGGCGCACTCCGTCGGCGCGTTCGCCGCGCGCGTGGAAAACGGCCAGGTGTGGGTCGCGGTTTGAGCCACTGATTGTCTGAAATCCTTTTGAACGACGTTGCCCTACATGTCCTCTACTAGCGTAAAAACCGTGTGCCCTTACTGCGGCGTTGGCTGCGGCATGGTGCTGCACGTCGAGGACGGCCAGGTCGTGAAAATCTCCGGCGACAAGGAGCATCCGGCCAATTTCGGTCGGCTATGCACGAAGGGCCAGTCGGCGCATGTCGCGTTGCGCAAGTCGGGGCGTCTCGAAGGCGCGTTCGTGCGCCATGCGCGCGGCCAGGACCCGGCGCCGCTGCCGATGGCGCAGGCGATCAGCACCACGGCAGCGCGTTTGCGCGGCCTGCTCGATGAGCATGGGCCGGACGCGCTATCGTTCTATGTCTCCGGCCAGATGTCGATCGAGGCGCAGTACCTCGTCAACAAACTCGCCAAGGGTTTTGTCGGCACCAACAACATCGAATCGAATTCGCGCCTGTGCATGTCGAGCGCGGGCAGCGGCTACAAACTCTCGCTCGGCGCGGACGGCCCGCCGGGATCGTACGAAGACATCGATCACGCCGACCTGTTCTTCGTGATCGGCGCGAATATGGCCGACTGTCACCCGATTCTGTTTCTGCGCATGATGGATCGCGTGAAGGCCGGCGCCAAACTGATCGTCGTCGATCCGCGCCGCAATACGACCGCTGAGAAGGCCGACCTCTTCATGCAGATCAAGCCGGGCACCGATCTCGCGTTGCTCAACGGCCTGCTGCATCTGCTGCACGAAAACGGCCATACGGATGCCACTTTTATCGCAGAGGCTACCGAAGGCTGGGATGCAATGCCCGGGTTTCTCGCCGGGTACACACCAGAGAACGTCGCGCGGATCACCGGCCTCGCCGTCGAAAAGATCCGCGAAGCCGCGCGGATGATCGGCACCGCCCGCGAGTGGATCAGCTGCTGGACCATGGGCCTGAATCAGAGCACGCACGGCACGTGGCACACCAACGCAATCTGCAACCTGCATCTGGCGACGGGCAAGATTTGCCGGCGCGGCAGCGGCCCGTTTTCGCTGACGGGCCAGCCCAATGCGATGGGCGGCCGCGAGATGGGTTACATGGGACCGGGATTGCCGGGTCAGCGTTCGGTGCTCGTCGAGGAAGACCGTGCCTTTATCGAAGAGCTGTGGCGCATTCCGAAGGGCTCGCTCAAGTCCCAGGTCGGCAACGGCACGATCGATATGTTCACGCGCATGGCCGCGGGTGAGATCAAGGCATGCTGGATCATCTGCACGAATCCGGTGGCGAGCGTGGCGAATCGTCAGAACGTGATCGACGGACTGAGCGCGGCGCAACTCGTGATCGCGCAGGACGCGTTTCTCGATACCGAGACCAATCGCTACGCCGACGTGCTCTTGCCCGGCGCGCTGTGGGCCGAGGCCGAAGGCGTGATGATCAACTCCGAGCGCAATCTCACGTTGATGCAAAAGGGCATCGAACCGCCGGGCGCCGCGCTGCCGGACTGGCAGATCATCGCGCGTGTCGCGTGTGAAATGGGTTTTGCCGATGCCTTTACCTACACGAGCGCCGAGGAAGTCTTCGCGGAAATCACTCGCGCGTCGAATCCGAAGACTGGCTACGACCTGCGCGGCGCAAGCCATCGCCGGTTGAAGGAAACGCCGTTGCAATGGCCGCTTGCATCGGCTGATTCAGCCGATCGCAATCCGGTTCGCTACCTCAACGACGGCGTGAGTCAAACGCTCAAGGAACAGCCCGACGGCAGCCGTCCGCGGCTCGTGTTTCCGACGGCGAGCGGCAAGGCGGTGTTCTTCGCGCGCGCTTACGCTGCGCCGGCTGAACTGCCGGATCGTGAATTTCCGATTGTGCTGAATACGGGCCGCCTGCAGCATCAATGGCACACGATGACCAAGACCGGCAAGGTCGCGATGCTCAACAAGCTGAACCCGGGCCCGTTCGTCGAGATTCATCCCGAAGATGCCGTGACGCTCGGCATCAAGGCAAAAGACCCGGTGGAGATTCGTTCGCGCCGCGGCCGCGCGGTGTTGCCGGCTGTCGTGACGGAACGCGTGAGCGCGGGTCAATGCTTCGCGCCGATGCACTGGAACGACGTATTCGGCGACGACCTGTGCATCAACGCCGTGACGAGCGACGCCATCGACCCGGTCTCGCAGCAGCCCGAACTCAAGTTTTGCGCGGTCGCGCTGAGCCCGGTGGCGGCTGGGCGCGTCGGGCCTTTCGTGAATGACGACGATGCATCGCAAACCGATGCATCCGTTGCGGTTGCCGCGAGCGCTGCGCCAGCCAACACCGTATCGGCAAGCGCCGAGGATCTGGATATGCCCCGTATCGATGCACTCACCAGCCTGTTGCAGTTGCCGCCGACATCCGCACCTTCGTTCACCGACCAGGAGCGCGTCTATCTGGCCGGCTTCGTGAGCGGACTGCGTTCGGCGGAAGCGCAAGGCATCGACCGTGCGCCGGTTCTGCCGGGTAATGCGCCGTTCGATACGACAAGCCGCCTTTACGTCGACGGTCTGTTGGCCGGTCTCTATAGCCGCAGTGCGACCGTTCCGGCTGCTGCGCTGACAACGCCGCAGGCAGCGTCGAATGCAGAGGCATCGCACGCATCCGGCGTACGGATCGTGCGCGCACGGCCAAAGGTCACGCTGCTGTGGGCGTCGCAAACCGGCAACACCGAGTCACTGACCGAAGCCTATGCCACGCGTTTGATGGAGTCGGGCTTTGAAATCCGCACCTCGTGCATGGCGGACTATCAAGCCGCGACGCTCGCCAAAGCCCAATACGTGCTGCTGATGACGAGCACCTTCGGCGACGGCGATCCACCCGACAACGCACAGAGTCTGTGGACGCAATTGTGCGGCGAGAGCGCGCCGCGACTCGACGGCGTGCGCTTCGCGGTGCTCGCGCTCGGCGATCGCAATTACGACCAGTTCTGCGGCCACGGCCGCCGCCTCGATGAGCGACTCGCCGGGCAAGGCGCGCTGCGCTTGATGGAGCGCGTCGATTGCGATAGCGAGTATCAGGAGAGCGCGGACGCGTGGCTCGAACGCATCATCGTGCGCATCAAGGAAGAGGACGCCGCGCTGTATGCCGTGCCGCCGGGCGGCATGATCAACGCGGTGGTGCCGGGCACGGTGCCGACCAAAACGCGGCCGGCCGCATCGCGGCTCGTCAGCAATCTGCGCCTGAACAAGCAGGGCGCGGCGAAAGACACGCGCTATTTTTCGCTGAGCACGAACGGCTCGGGACTCGAATACGAAGCAGGCGATGCGCTCGGCGTATGGCCGAGCAACTGCCCGGAACTCGTCGACGAATTGATCACGCTGAGCGGCGTGAGCGCGGATGCCGTGGTGAACGTGTCAGGCGTTGGCGAGATGCGTCTTGCCGATGCACTCGGCAAGCACTACGAGATCGCGCGCCCGAATCCCGATCTGCTCGCGTTCGTCGCCGCGCGCAGCAACAACGGCGCGCTGCGCGATCTGCTGTCGCCCGAGCGCAAGACCGACCTCAAGCAATGGTTGTGGGGACAGCAGATCGCCGACGTGCTGCACGAATTTCCAGTGAGCCTCACGGCCGCCGAATTGACCGGCACGCTCAAGCGTCTGCAGCCGCGTCTGTATTCGATCGCATCGAGCCCGAAGGCGCACGCCGGAGAAGTTCATCTGACCGTTGCCGCGGTGCGCTACAGCAATGGCCGCCGTCATCGCAAAGGCGTGTCGTCGACGTTTCTCGCCGACCGTGCGGGCGATGTCAACGTGCCCGTGTTCGTGCAGAAGTCCGCACACTTTCGTCCTCCTCATGGTTCGGATACGCCGATGATCATGGTCGGCCCCGGCACCGGCGTTGCACCGTTTCGCAGCTTTCTGCACGAGCGGCGTGCATGCGGCGACACGGGCCGCAACTGGCTCTTCTTCGGCGAGCAGCACGCCGCCTCCGATTTCTACTATCGCGACGAACTCGAATCGATGCGCGACAGCGGCGTGCTGAACCGGCTCGATGTCGCGTTCTCACGCGATCAGGCGGACAAGGTCTATGTGCAGGACCGTATGCGCGAGCAGGGTGCGCAATTGTGGTCATGGCTCGAAGACGGTGCGCATTTCTACGTATGCGGCGACGCCAACCGGATGGCGAAGGATGTCGACGCGGCGCTCAAGGAAGTGGTGGCCCAACACGGCGGCATGAGCGATGAAAAAGCCCTCGAATATGTGAACCGCCTCGCGCAGGAAAAGCGCTACGCACGCGACGTTTATTGATAGACGCACGCTTGTCAGCGCAACGGACGCGCTCGCCGTTTCAGGATTTCAAAGAGTGCGCAGTACAGCTTCAAAAGACGAAGCCGCATGGCATGGAGGTTGCATGGTTATGCCGGTTTTCAACATCGTGATCATTCCGGTGCGTGGCGCGTAGCGCGATCTGCCGGATAGTCGAAAAATCAGCTTTGTGAGGATATCTGATGAAAAACGTGATGAGCTCCCTAAAGAGTGGGGACTGGCGCGCGCTAGTGGCGTGTTTCCTCTATTTCGACACTGGCTTTACCGTCTGGGTCCTGTATGGACCGCTCGCGCCGTTCATCAGCAAGAGCATCGCGATGACGCCCGCGCAGCAAGGTTTGCTGGTCGCCGTGCCGGTGCTCTCCGCCGCGATTCTGCGCGTGACGCTCGGTAACCTGTATCAATCCGCGCACGGCAAGCGCATCGCGCTGATGGGCGTGCTGTTGTCGGCGGTGCCGACCATCGTGTTGCCGTTGATGCCGTCCGTGCCGTCGTACACGGTGCTGCTGGTGCTCGGCGTATTTCTCGGCGTCGGCGGCGCCAGTTTCGCCGTGGCGCTGCCGATGGCGGGCAGCAACTATCCGCCGAAGGTGCAAGGCCTCGTGTTGGGCCTCGCCGCGGCCGGCAATATCGGTGCGGTGCTCGACGGGTTTCTGTTCCCGCAACTGGCCACGCACTATGGTTGGCAGATGGCCGCCGGCGGCGCACTGCCGTTGCTCGCGATCGCGGCGATCACGCTGTATTTCTGGGCCAACGATTCCGGCGTGAAAACGGGTAGCGTGCTGCGCGCATTCGGCAGCTTCGCGGTGACGCTGGTCGGATTGATCGTGCTGGTGCTGCTGGTCGAGGCGGGTATGTTCGGCTCCGGCAAGACGGGTGTGCTGCTGTTGCCGGTGATCGGTGCCTTGCTGGCGATCGCGGTGTTGCCCAAGCGCTATCGCGCGGTGCTGGCCGAGCGTGACACGTGGGCGATCATGCTGGTGTACAGCATTACGTTCGGCGGTTTCGTCGGCATGTCCTCGTATGTTTCGCTGCTTTTGACCAACCTCTATCAGCTCTCGAAGATCGACGCGGGCCTCTTCATGGCGCTGCTCGCCGCGACTGGCGCGATGGTGCGTCCGCTCGGCGGCCTGATCGCCGACAAGGTGTCCGGCGTGCGCGCGTTGACCTTCCTGCTCGCGATCATCTCGCTGTGCGACTTCGTGTTCGCCGCGGTCATGCCTACCATCGCCGGCGGTATCGCGCTGCTGTTGTGCCTGTATGTGGCCTTCGGTCTCGGCAACGGCGCGACCTTCCAGTTGGTGCCGCATCGCTGGGCGGGCCGCACGGGGCTGATGTCGGGCATCGTCGGGGCGGCGGGTGGCATCGGCGGATTCTATCTGCCTGTCGTGATGGGTATCGCGAAGGAAAGCACGGGCAGCTATCAGATGGGCTTCGCGACGTTTGGCGCGCTGGCGGCATGCGCGTTCGTCGCGATTGTCGCGCTGCGCCGTCCGTGGATGGCGTGGTCGATGCACTCCGGTGTGATGCACGCACACGCAACGGAGTAATGCAGTAATCCGAACAATCCGCGCCTCCACGCCGACGTGGAGGCGCGGATCGCACGACGGGGCCGATCAAAATCAAAAGAAGTCCACATGAGCATCACGACAGAACGGGTTCACGCACCACCGTCCGATGCGGACGTCTCCAGCGAGGTGTTGAGCTCGTTGATCAATTTGGCGGGGCGTCAGCGGATGCTTTCGCAGCGCATCGTGTTGAAAGCGATGCTGGCGTTTCAACAGTTCGACGGCGCGCTGGCGATCTCGCGCGATACCTTGAATACGTTTGCCGACAGTCATACGGTGCTGACTCAAGGCCGCGACGGTTTGCCCGGTCTGTTTTCGCCAGCGTTGCGCGAGGCATTTCATGGTCGCGAAAATGTGGCCAGGAAAATCGCGGACTTTATCGCACTGGCTTCGACGGCGTTGGACGCGATCGGGCGCGTTTCACCGCGCGCGGATGATGCGCTCAAGGCCCTGGTCGATTCCGTCGATCCGTTGTTGACCCATCTGCATGGCGTCACGGCTGTCTACGAACAGGAAAGCCGACGCATAGCGCGTTTGCAGAAAAAAGAGCAACAGCAGTTGATCGAGCGGATCAAGGCGATCGCGAAAGAAGCGCATATCGTCTCGTTCAACGGTCAGATCGTGGCGAGCCGCGCGCATGTGACCGGCCGAGAGTTCGCCGTGGTGGCCGGCGTGATGACGTCGATCACGAGGGAACTGGAGGCCGTGGTGAGCGCGTTCGTGAAGAAAACGTCGGCGGGATGAGCCACGCAGTGCCGCGTTATTACCGTATGCTTGGCGTTTTCTGGAACGTCGGGCAAATGTAATGGACAACTGGTGGCACGTGGTGTGGGCAACCGCCCGGGCAGAATTCTCCGATCTCGGCAGCGCGGCTGACGTCACGCAGGTCCTGATGCGCCTCGGACTCGCGTTGATACTCGGCGGCATACTCGGTTTCGAACGCGAGATGTCACGGCGCGATGCCGGCATGCGCACGCACATGATGGTGTCGGTCGGGGCGGCCTTGTTCGTGGTCGTGCCGCTGCAGGCCGGTTTCTCGCAGGACAACATGAGCCGGGTGTTGCAAGGACTCGTGTCCGGTGTCGGTTTTCTGGGCGCGGGCGCCATCATCAAGCTCAGCGCCGAGCGCGAGGTGCGCGGCCTGACGACGGCGGCAAGCCTGTGGCTGAGCGCGGGCGTCGGCGTGGCGGCGGGGCTCGGTCGCGAGGCCACGGCGATTCTCAGCGTGGTGATCGCGCTCGCCATTCTGTCGAGCGCGCGCCTGTTCAAAAGTCGCGAATCGCAAGAGAAGTAGCGCAACGGCGGGCTCTCGAATCTACGAAAAACCGCCGTGAAAACATGCAGGCAAATACTTGCATGTTGGTCATGCCGCTCCTAATATGCAGACAGGAGGTTGCATATGAACACATCGACCGATCGCATCGAAAAACAGATTCTGCTGAAGGCGCCGCGCTCGCGGGTCTGGCGCGCGTTGTCCAATGCCGAGGAATTCGGCAACTGGTTCGGCGTGAATCTCACCGGCAAACAGTTCGTGGCCGGCCAATCCGTGCAGGGCAATATTACCTATCCGGGCTACGAGTATCTCGTCATGGATGTGCATGTCGAGCGCGTCGAGCCCGAGCATCACCTGTCGTGGCGCTGGCATCCGGCCGCGGTGGACGTCGCGGTGGACTATTCGCCGGAGCCGACTACCCTGGTCGTCTTCGAACTGATCGAGGTCGAGTCGGGCACCTTGTTACGCGTAGTCGAGTCGGGCTTTGATCAGCTTCCTGCCGGCCGCCGCGAAGAAGCGTTCCGTATGAATAACGGCGGATGGGAAGAACAGATGGCCAACATCGAACAGCATGTCACCAAGGGTTAAGAAGGCGTTTGGCGGAGCGGATCTGAAGGCGTCGGTGCTGCGCAGTTCCGCGCCGATTTTCGCGGCGCTTGGTGATGAGACACGTCTGCGCCTGGTCGCCGTATTGTGCGCGGGCAGCGCAATGTCGATCGCGCAACTGACTGCGGGAACGGACATCACGCGGCAGTCCGTCACGCAGCATTTGCAGGTGCTCGCCAACGCGGGTCTCGTGCGCGACGTCAAGGTGGGGCGTGAGCGCTTGTGGGCGTTCGAGCCCGTCCATCTCGACGAAGCGCGCCGCGCGCTCGACGCGATCTCGCGGCAGTGGGATCACGCGTTGTCGAGGTTGAAGGCGGCGGTGGAGGAGTGAGGGCGCATGGGCCGTCACCCGGTCAAGCCTGGTCTCTGAAACCCGTGCGAAAAGCGTTGAATGCGGATTCGATGAAATCCGGCGTCGGCTCGAAAAGCCGGGCACGGTGGCCCATCATGTGTTCGAGAATACGCGGATAGTCTTGCTCGAACGCGAGCACCTGCTCGATCGCTGCACGGGTTGGCACCGAGGCGATTTTCGCGGCGTCACGTCCCAGCAGGGCGGCGCCGGCGAACTCCAGTTGATGTCCGTATTGCTCGACGAGTTCGTAGTGCTCCTCGTAAAGGCGCGCGTGGTTGCCGGCGGCTGCGTAGTTGCCGAGCAGGAAAAGCAGATCGAGCGCGTCCTTTCTGTCGACCGTATGGCGATCGTGCCACGCGATGATTTTCAGCATCGCCTGGCTTGGCAAGGAGGCGACGGGCACAACCAGATCCGGCGCGAGCCGCACTGCGACGGCGTCGGTGAGCGCCTCGGCAAAACCGGCCACGTTCATGCGTATGGCCTGATCCGGCGGCCATGCGATTTCGCTCGGCGCCGTTTTGCCTTGACCTTCCTCGACTCCGCCGAAAGGCACGATGTCGAGCCACATCAACTCGCCGTTGCTTGGGGAGCGGTAGTACAGCCGGTGTGCCTCGCCGCGTTGCTCGAACGAGCCGCCGGCGACCAGCGCCGCCTTCAGCGCGGCGTGGCCGGACCAGCTTGCCACGTCGACACCGATATCGACATCGGCGGTGGCGCGTGTGGTCTGGATGCCGTGCACATGGGTCAGCACGATGTCGCGCGCGGTGGCGCCGCCAACGAACCAGTCGACGTTCAACGCGTTTGCCGTCTCTGCGACGTGCCGCAACAGTTCGACGACGAGCGCCGGCAGCGACTGGTCGCCGCGTAAATCAAGTAGCGAGGTATTGTTCACGGAGCATCCGGGCAGTTTCGAGGTTGCGGGAATCGCCGGTTGCGATCAGGTCGGCATAGACCAGCACGGGATGCGCGACCGACGGCGGCACTTCCGGCGTTTGGCTGGAGGAATCCGGTGTTGCAGAAGGGGCGAATGGAATGGGCGAGCTCAACACTTCCACCTCGCCGCTTGGATCGAGTCGCAGGCGGGCTTCGATCAGCCATTTGCGGGGCAGCGCGTGCTCGCAATACAGTGTCACGGTGGCTGGCTTGAGATAACCGGTGAGAAGCGTGGCTGCGACTTCACCCCCGAACCTGCAGTGCTCTGCCTGCGGGTCGATGTTGCGCCACCATGCCGGGTCGGCAGCCTGATAGCGGTTTACGAATAGTTGATTGCGCAGCCGGGAAGGGTAAAGCGCAGCCCATTCGTCGAGCGTGCGTGCCGGGTCGGCCAACACGTAGCGGTCCTTGCGCTGAACGATGTCGCCTCGTTCGAGCAGATCGCGAAATGTCGACTGTGCTGTGCCGAGACTGACCCCCGCACGTTGGGCGATTGCGCGTTGGCCCGCGTTGACGAGCGGTCCCTCGCAGAGCAGAGCGAACACCACCTTCATGCCCTTGGCCGTCCAGGCACGGTCCTTGATGCGGCTTGCCATGCCGGTGCGCTTCTCGCCGGAAATCATGATCAGATTGCCGGCGCTTTGCATGATGGCGTTGCCTGACATGTCGAACGCGTCCAGGCCCAATTCCCGGCAGTGCCGAAGCATATTGGGCGACAGATAGGGGGTGACCACCACGAACGGATCGTCGGCGCGAATGTGCGCGGTGGATTTGATCGCGGCCAGCGTGGCGAAGCGGTCCACGTTGTCCACCAGCAGCACCGGACGTGACCAGTTGCTGTGCGGGGATGCCTGAAACTGGATCTTCGCCGCGTAGTGCGTGCGGGGTGGCGGTCGGAGGATTTTTGTGGACACACCGGTCGCTGCGGAAAACGCCGCAGCGGCGGCATCTACCGTTGGATCGGGCACGAACGACGGCGGTGATTGACGTGGCATGGTCCACCTCTGTTCAAGTTTTGTCAGTGTATACGTAACGTGAACAGTCTGCAAAAATTGAACACTGATGCGGCAGCACAGCAGTGTTCAAAAAAAACTGCCGTATACGTAACGTGAACAAAGAAAAAATCTGAACGATCCCACGAGGCTGGCGTCACTACAACATTCGTGTGCGCCGGCGCCCAACCGCTTAAAACTTATGCCGCAGCGCAACCCGAACAGCGACCTGCGTGCCCGTCGACGACGGCGCCTGCACACCCGGAATGAACGCGTCGTCGAGAATCGAGTGAGTCGAATCGCCCGCGACCTTCTGATACTCGCCCTGCAGATACACGTCAGTACGCTTCGACAGGTTGTAATCCGCCATCAAGCCGACCGAGTGGATCTTCGGCTTCACGTTGCCTGACGACGCATCGTAGTTTTCCATCGTGTACACGTACTGAGCGCCGACGAAGAACGCCGGTGTGAACTGGTATTTGCCGTTCACTTCGAAGTTCTGATACTTCAGCGTATTCAAGGTCACGCCCGGCGCGGCCAGCGGAATGCCGATATAGCCGTTGCCGGTCGGATTCCTGTAGCTCGAGTTGGTGTAGGCAAAACCGGCCGTCGCCGAACCGAAGGTGTAGTTGATGCCACCGCCGAACACCCGCATGCGTCCGGCGATAAAACTCGCGTCGTTCGCGGTGATCGCGCCGGTCGAACCCACGCCGGGATTGTCCGCCTGCATATAGGCCGCGGCGACCAGCAGGCCGCCGTTCGCATACTGCCCACCGAAGCTATAAGCGCGGTTGTTCGCGAAGTTGGTATCGTTGCTGAAGCTGTACACGCCGCCGAACTGGAAGCCCGCCATCTCCGGGCTCGCGTACTTCACGCTATTGCCGAGGCGAAACGAGTTGTCGGTGTTGTCGTTGTCATACGGATGCGCGAACAGGTAGCCGGCCCAGTTGCCGTTGGCTGTAGTCTGCGCGAGGTAATCGACCACCGAATCGTACTGGCGACCGAGCGTGACCGTGCCGAAACGGCCGTCGCTCAGTCCCACGTAGGCCTGGCGGCCGAACATGCGGCCGCCCTGGCCGAGCCGTCCCGAACTCACGTCGAAGCCGTTTTCCAGTTGAAACACGGCCTTCAGCCCGCCGCCCAGATCCTCCGAACCCTTCATACCCCAGCGGCTGCCTTGCGCATAGCCGCTCGCCATTTCCCAGACCGCGCCGTGCCCCGCGTTGTTGGTGTAGTCGATGCCTTCGTCGAGCACGCCGTACAGCGTCACGCTGCTTTGAGCAAAGGCCGGGGACGCCGCCAGCGAAGTAAATGACGTGAGCGCCGTGAATGCGGCGGTGGCAATGCGGTTCTTTTTCATCATGAGCTCCAGACCTTGGTAGTGAGCGGGCCGAACGTTTCGGACGAACCCAAGTGCGTTCGACGCCCGCTGCTTTTTGGCAAAGCCCGGATTCTGCTATTCGAGACGCGAATCGCGTATGAGGCACATCCCTGGATAAACATGATTTTTTCGAATGTTCGTCACGCGAATTATTCGCTTGTGGCCGGCCGTGCCCCGGAGAAAAATTCCGTTCATGCACCTTTGGCATGCAAGCCATAGCCGAGGGCAATGCGTTTTTCGCACCATGCTTTTCAGGAGACGACCATGCGACTCGACAGGAATTTTGCTAACGGCCGGTTCATCGACCCCGTGACTGACACCGCTAGCAGCGAGCTCATCGCCGTCTACAACCCGGCCACCGAGGCCGTTATCGCCCATGTCACGGGCGCCACCGAGGCCGAAGCCATCGCCGCGGTCGACGCCGCCGCCGTCGCGCAAAAGAGCTGGCGCAAGCTGCCGTCGGCCGAGCGCGCGGCGTATCTCCACAAGCTCGCTGATGCATTGGCCGAATGCGCGCCCGCCATCGGCGCGGCGCTCGCGCTGGAGTCGGGCAAGAGCGTCGCCGACGCCACCAACGAGGCGATCTACGCTGGCCAGATCACCCGTTATCACGCGGAGTGGGCGCGCCGCATCGAAGGCGAGGTGATTCCGAGCGACACGCCTGACGAAAACCTCGTGTTGCATCGCGAGCCGATCGGCGTGGTCGCGTGTCTGATACCGTTCAACTACCCCGTCTATACGTTCATGCGCAAAGTGGCGCCGGCGCTGATCGCTGGCAACACCGTGGTAGTGCGCCCGAGCAACAACACGCCGACTTCCGCATTCGAAATCGCCAAGGCGGTGGAGAAGGCCGGCTTGCCCGCGGGTGTGGTGAACATTCTCGCGATGAACCACGCCACCGCGGAAGCACTCTGCACGCATCCCAAGGTCGGCATGATCACGCTGACGGGCAGCGTCGGCGCGGGCCGCAAGGTGCTCGACTACTGCAAGGCGAACATCGCGAAGCCGTCGCTCGAACTGGGCGGCAAGACGCCCGCGATCATCGAGGCCGATGCCGATCTCGAGAAAGCCGCGCGCGACCTGGTCGCTTCCAAGACCACGCATTGCGGCCAGTTGTGCACGGCGATCGAACGGGTCTACGTCCAGGAAAGCGTGCATGACCGCTTCGTCGCGCTGCTGAAAAAGCATATGAGCGCAGTGGAAAGCGGCGATCGCAGCGAGCAGCCGTCGCTGATGGGGCCGCTCGTCAACGAGGCGTCGCGCCAGTCGATTCACGCGATGGTGGAACGCGCGGTGGCAGCGGGCGCCACGCTCGAAACCGGCGGCAAGCTGCCGCAAGGCAAAGGCTTCTTCTACCCGGCCACCTTGCTGTCGAACTGCCGTCAGGACATGGAAATCATCCAGGAAGAAACCTTCGGTCCGATCATGCCGGTCGTCAAATACCGCACGCTCGATGAAGCGCTGGAGATGGCCAACGACCATCAATTCGGTCTCTCGTCGGTGCTGTATACGGAGAACTATCGCGCTGCGATGAAGATCGCCAACGGCATCGAAGCCGGCGAGCTGTATGTGAACCGTACGCCCGCCGATCCATATCAGGGCTTCCATGCCGGCTGGAAACGCTCGGGCCTCGGTGGCGACGATGGCAAACACGGCATGCTCGAATTCACCCAGACCCGTCTCGTGGTCATGAAGTACTGAAGCTGAACCGGCACGCGCCGCATGTTGAAACTTCGGCGTGTGCCTCCCTTGCAACCTGAAAAGCGCAGCAAATCCGCTGCCAATCCATAACAAAACATATTGGAGACCGGGCGGCCCGATGGGCTGGCGCTGTGTCTCTGAGGAGCGCTCACGTGTCATCTCAACCTGTCCGAACCGACGCTTCGCTCGCTTTAAGCGACGAGCAGGCCGCCCTGCAAAACAGCAAGGCGCAACGCTATGTCCAGCTCATCCTGCTGGTGATCGCCGCCGGCGCGATCTATCCGATTCTGTATCTGCGGCAGGTGTATCAGCCGACGATGCTCGAAGTGTTCCACATCACCGATAGCCAGCTCGGCTATCTGTATTCGTCGCTCGGCACGATTTTTCTGCTGAGTTATCTGCCGAGCGGCTGGCTCGCGGACCGGATCGCGCCGCGTTTGCTGATCTGCTTTTCGCTGATCGCCACCGGCGTGCTCGGGCTGTGGTATTCGACCGCGCCGTCGTTCCCGATGTTGATGATGATCTTCGGCGGCTGGGGTTTGTCGACCGGCCTGACGTTCTGGGCAGCGGTCATCAAACGCGTGACGATGATTGCGGGCACGCATGAGCAGGGCCGTTTCTTCGGCTTGCTCGACGGCGGGCGCGGCCTGATCGAAGCCATGCTCGCGACCATCGCGATCACGCTGTTCGCATGGATGACGCAGACCAAGGCCGAACCGGTCGCGGCCGGTTTCAAGCTGGTGATCTACATGTACGCGTTTCTTTGCATTGCGCTCGGCGTCGTGCTCGCGCTCGTCAAGGACCCGCAGGGCACCGATGACGCGGCCGCCAATCGCGCCGCACGCCAACGCAACAACGTGCTGGTCGACCTGAAAACACTCGCGAAGATTCCCGAACTGTGGCTGGTCGCCGCCATCGTGTTTTGCGGCTACCAGGTGTTCTGGGCGACCTACAGCTTCTCCGCCTATCTGCATGAAGGCGAGATCGGCCTGACGGTCGTGATGGCCGGCACGATCACCACGCTCAAGCTGTGGATGCGGCCTATCGGCGGCATCGGCGGCGGCTTTCTCGGCGACCGCTATTCGAAGGTGTCGGTGCTTGTGATCGCGCTCTTTCTCGCCGCGCTGTCGCTGGTGGGCCTGATGGCGGCGCCGCGTATCTCGAGCCACGCGCTGCTGGTGTTCCTCGTGCTGTTCATCGGCATTCTGACTTACGCGATTCGCGGCTTGTACTGGTCGCTGCTGGATCGCTGCAATATTCCGGTGACCACGATGGGTCTCGCGATCGGCCTGATCTCCGTGCTCGGTTATTCGCCGGACGTGTTCCTGCCGCTCATCAACGGCTATCTGACGCAGACGTTCCCCGGCGTCTTCGGCTACCAGCTCTACTTCGGCTATGTGGCCGTCATGGCGGCGCTCGGCGGCTTTGCCGGGCTCGCGCTGAGAAACATGCTCAATAGAAAAGAGGTTGCGTAAATGAAAGTCGTCACGCTCGAAACGCATATCGTCGCCGTACCGCCGCCGCATGTGGGCGGCATGTACTGGATCTTCGTCAAGCTCAAGACCGATTGCGGAATTGAAGGCGTCGGCGAAATCTATTCGGCGACGTTTCATCCGAAAGCGATGACCCACATCATCGACGATGTATTCGGCCGCTATCTGCTCGACAAGGACCCGCATCACATCGAGCGGCTCTGGCGCGAAGCGTATTCGAGCGGTTTCACGCAACGCCCCGATCTGACGATGATGGGCGTGGTCAGCGGCCTGGAAATGGCGTGCTGGGACATCATCGGCAAGGCGGCCGGCAAGCCGGTGTACGAGTTGCTGGGCGGCATGGTGAATCAGCGCCTGCGTTCGTACACGTACCTGTATCCGAAGAACAGCCGCGGCGAATACGACTACGACGATCCCGATCTCGCCGCCGAATGCGCGCTTGAAAACGTCAAGCGCGGCTTCACGGCGGTGAAGTTCGATCCGGCCGGACCGTACACCGCGTACTCGGGCCATCAGTTGTCGATGGAAGTGCTGGACCGTTGCGAGACGTTCTGCCGCCGTGTGCGTGAAGCGGTGGGCAGCAAGGCCGATCTGCTGTTTGGCACGCATGGGCAGATGGTGCCTTCGTCGGCGATCCGGCTTGCGAAACGCCTCGAAAAATACGATCCACTGTGGTTCGAAGAGCCGGTGCCGCCGGGCCAGGAAGGTGCGATGGCGCAGGTCGCGCAGCACACCAGCATTCCGATTGCCGCTGGCGAGCGTCTCACCACCAAGTACGAATTCTTCAAACTGCTCGAAGCGGGCGCCGCGTCGATTCTGCAACTGAACGTGGCGCGTGTGGGCGGCCTGCTCGAAGCGAAGAAAGTCGCGACGCTGGCCGAGGTGTACTACGCGCAGATCGCGCCGCATCTGTACAACGGGCCGATCGGCGCGGCGGCCAGCATCCAGCTCGCGACTTGCACGCCGAACTTCCTGATTCAGGAAAGCATTGGCACGTGGGACGGTTTTCATGCGGCCGTGCTGAAGAAGCCGATTCAATGGGAAGACGGTTACATCATTCCGTCGCAGGAACCGGGTCTCGGCGTCGAACTGAACATGGAAGTCGTCAGGCAGCACACGCCGTACACCGGCGAGCGTCTGCATCTGCAGATGGCGGCGCAACCGGCCGACGTGAAAGACCTCGCGCCGGCCAAGGGTTGAGGGCGGTTTGCATCTGGCGGGTTTCACCACTACGCTTTCAATGGATTGAGCGCCGTCTGGCGACATAGAGCATGAACTACGATTACATCATCGTCGGCGCGGGTTCGGCGGGCTGCATTCTCGCCAACCGCCTGTCGGCGTCGGGCCAATATTCGGTGCTGCTGCTCGAAGCGGGCGGCAAGGACAGCTCGTTCTGGTTCAAGATTCCGGTGGGTTTCACCAAGACGTACTACAACGAAACCTATAACTGGATGTACTACAGCGAGCCCGAAAAGGAACTCGACAACCGGCCGATTTATTGTCCGCGTGGCAAGGTGCAAGGCGGCTCCGGCTCGATCAACGCGATGATCTATGTGCGTGGCCAGCCGCATGACTTCGACGATTGGGCCGCCGCCGGCAACACGGGCTGGGCGTTTCGCGACGTGTTGCCGTACTTCCGCAAGCTCGAATCGCATCCGCTCGGCAACACGGAATATCACGGCGCCGACGGCCCGATCCGCATCTCGCCGATGAAAGATGCGGTGCATCCGATCTGCCATGTGTTCCTGAAAGGCTGCGATCAGGCAGGCTATCAGCGCAGCGACGACTTCAACGGCGCCCAATTCGAAGGCGCCGGCATCTATGACGTGAATACGCGTAACGGCCAGCGCTCGTCGAGCAGCTTCGAGTATCTGCATCCGGTGCTGTCGCGCAAGAACCTGACCGTCGAGCGCGACGTGCTGGCAAGCCGCGTTCTATTCGACGGCAACCAACGCGCGATCGGCGTGAGCGTCACGCAGAACGGCGTTACGCGGCAATTCATGGCGACGCGTGAAGTGATCCTGTCGGCGGGCGCGGTCGATTCGCCGAAGCTGCTGCAACTCTCCGGCGTGGGCGACAGCGCATTGCTGGCGAAGCATCGCATTGCGATGGTCAAGGAACTGCCCGCCGTGGGCCGGAATCTGCAGGACCATTTGTGCGTGAGCTTCTACTATCGCGCGAACATGAAGACGCTGAACGACGAGATGCGGCCGCTGCTCGGCAAGCTCAAGCTCGGTCTGCAATATCTGCTGACGCGCAAGGGACCGCTCGCGATGAGCGTGAACCAATCGGGTGGGTTCTTCAAAGGCAACGATCAGCAAACGCAACCGAATCTGCAGTTGTACTTCAATCCGCTCTCGTACCGGATTCCGAAGAGCAACAAGGCGAATCTCGAACCTGAACCGTACTCGGGCTTTCTGCTGGCGTTCAATCCATGCCGGCCGACCAGCCGCGGTTCGATCGAAATCGCGTCGAATCGCGCCGAGGACGCCGCGAAGATCCGCATCAACGCGCTGACCACGGAGAAGGACATCGACGAAGTGATCCAGGGTTGCGAACTGGTGCGCAAGGTGATGGCGTCGCCAGCGCTGAAGGCGATCACGGTCGAGGAAATCTCGCCGGGACCGCAGGTGAATACGCGCGAAGGTTTCCTACAGTACTTCCGCGAGCAATCGGGTTCGATCTATCACCTGTGCGGTTCGTGCGCGATGGGCGACGATCCGCGCACCTCGGTGGTGGATGCGCGTTTGCGGGTGCATGGCATTGTTGGCTTGCGCGTGGTCGATGCGTCGATCTTTCCGAATATCACGTCGGGCAATATCAATGCGCCGACCATGATGGTGGCGGAGAAGGGCGCCGACATGATTCTCGAGGACGCGGCAAGCGAAGTTGCGTATCGGCCCGCGGCAGCGGAGATGGCTGCTGCTGCTTGATGGTTTAGCCTCAACCCGCGTCGCTCAACGGCGCGGACTCCGACGCATCGAGCGCTCGTCCGCTCAACCAGATTTCCTGTTGCAGCCAGTCGCGGAACAGCGCGACATGCGGTAGTTCATCCTGCTCCGCGCGCGTGACGAGCCAGTACGACTGATGCCCGTCCACGTGCACATTCAGCACCTGCACGAGCTGGCCCTCGGCCAGTTCGCGCGCGATCATATGACGGTCGGCGATGGTCACGCCGAGTCCGTCAATGGCCGCGCGAATCGCATGATCGAGCAGATCGAATTCATAACCACCACGCGTATCCACGTTTTCTATCCCCGCCGCCTTCAGCCAATGCTGCCAGGTCAGATAGCGCTGATCGGCGCTCGCCAGCACGTGCAACAGCGTGAACTGATTCAGGTCGATCGCCGCACGGCCCGCCTGACGCGCGAGCAACGCGGGCGAACAGACGGCGATATGCCGCTCGCTCATCAACAGGCGGTTGTCGACACCTTCCCACTCGCCATTGCCGAAGCGGATCGCGCAGTCGAGCACACCGGATTCCGCGAGGTTGTCGTCGACGCGGGTCGACAGACTCAGTTCGAGTTGCGGATGCGCATCGCGAAGGCGGCCGAGGCGCGGCATCAGCCAGCGGCTCGTGAAGGTGGGAGGCGCGTTGATACGCAAGCGGTTGCGATGGGTTTTTTCTTGCAGGCCACGAACCGTGAGTTCGATACGGTCGAACGATTGCTGCAGCGCTTGCAGAAGAATGCGGCCGGCGGCCGACAGTTCGAGATGGTGATGATGACGCTGCAGCAGGGTCTCGCCCAATTGCGCCTCGAGTTGCCGAACCTGCCGGCTAACCGCGCTTTGCGTGACGTTGAGCAGCTCCGCGGCGCGGGTGAAGCTGCCCGTGCGGCCGGCGACTTCGAAGGCTTTCAGCGCATTCAGCGCGGGCATTTTGCGTTTCAAGATGTTCGACCGGAAGGTAAGGCGCGGTGGCGCGATGTCCCGGTATTTTACTGGTTTGCCTGCACGGCGCGGCGCCTTGCTTGTGACGCACCGCGCAGGCATCACAGCGCTAGTAAGCGATACAGATCGACTTGCTCTCCGTATACGAGTCGATAATCGCTTTGCCGTGTTCGCGGCCGATGCCGGAAGCCTTGAAGCCGCCGAACGGCATGGCCGGGTCGACCATGTTGTGCGTGTTGACCCATACCGTTCCGGCCTCGATGCCGTCCACGAGCCGCAGTGCCTTGTCGAGCTGGTTGGTCCAGACGCTCGCGCCGAGTCCGTACTCGGACGCGTTCGCCTGAGCCAGCACTTCATCGAGGTCGTCATAGGGCATGGCGACCAGCACGGGACCGAACACTTCTTCCTTGACGACGGAAAGCGGTTTGCAGGCGCGATTGGCGATTACCGTCGGACGCACGAAGTAGCCGTCGCTTTCCACGCGCGCATCGCGTGACAGAATCTCGCCACCCTCGTCCTTGCCTTGCGCGATCATGCCGGCCACCTTGTCGCGGTGCCGCGCGGAGACCATCGGGCCCATCTGCGTCGCCGCGTCGAAACCGGAGCCGAGCGTGATGCCGTCGGCGACGGCGGCAATGCCTTGCACGACTTCGTCATAGATCGAGCGCGCGACATACAGACGCGAGCCCGCCGTGCAGACCTGGCCGTGGTTGAAGAAGATCGCGCCGGCAGCGCCTTCGATCGCCTTGCGCGGATCGCAATCGTCGAGCACGATCACGGGGCTCTTGCCGCCCAATTCGAGCGACGCGCGCTTCAGATCGTCCGCGCATTGACGGCCGATGATGCGTCCGACCTCGGTCGATCCCGTGAACGTCACCTTGTTCACCAGCGGATGCCGCACGAGTGCCGCGCCGGCGGTTTCGCCACGACCTGTGACCACGTTGAATACGCCGGCAGGGAAGCCCGCTTCGTGCGCGAGTTCGGCGAGACGGATGGCCGTCAGCGGGGTTTCTTCGGCGGGTTTGAGCACCACGGTGCAACCGCAGGCCAGCGCCGGGGCGATTTTCCACACCGCCATCAGCAGCGGGAAATTCCACGGCACGATCGCGGCGACCACGCCGGCCGGCACGCGTTTGGTCGACGCGTTGTAGCGCGTGCCCGGCGGGAAGGGAATCGACAGATCGAAGGTGGTGCCTTCAATCTTGGTCGCCCAGCCGGCCATATAACGCAGCCATTGGACGCTGCCCGCCACTTCCAGCATCTTCGAGAAGCCGATGAGCTTGCCTTGATTCAGCGTTTCCAGCGTGGCGAGTTCGTCGCTGTGCCGCTCGACGAGGTCGGCCAGTTTGAGCAGCAGGCCCTCGCGAACGGCCGGCGGCATTCTGCGCCATGCGTCGGATTCGAAGGCCGCCTTCGAGGTTCTGACTGCGTGATCGATGTCGGCTTCCGAGGCGTCAGGGATCTGCGCGATTTCTTCTGCGGTGGCGGGGTTGAAGACCGCAAAGGTTTTGCCTGCGGCGCTGCCGGTTTTTTCGCCGTTGATGAACATGGTGTGCGGCAATGCGGCCGCTAGCTTGTGTTCGGTCATGTGGTTCGTCTCCGTTGAGGTTGAGTGGCCGTGGCGCTAGCCGGAAGGGTTCGCCTGATGGCGGTATGGACTTGGGCGAAGGTGGATGCGTTGCCTTGCACGCCAATGTGTTGCTAACGACGCGGCGCAGATCACGTTCGCTGTCGCGCTTAGTGCATACAGCACGACGAATCCATCGCCGAAAAAGTAGGGTGTGGTCGATAACGCCGCGCCCAGCACCATGCCGACGTGATGCGCGACGCCGGGGCAGCTCGCGCTCAATACGCTGCTAGAGTTGCCGCGCAAGTTCACGAGCGCCGGGATCGTCAAGCAGTCGAGCACCAGAAAGATCGCTGCCACGAGCGGTGCGAGCGTGGGATTGTCGTTCGCCGCGAGCGTGCCGATCAGCGCCGCACGCGTGACATACAACGCCATCAGCATGCGATTGCCGCGCGAGTGATCGGCGATGAAAGCCAGCGCGCAGACCGCGGCAAGCGAAAGCGCGATGTGCCAGACCGGCTGTGCGCCGCTCACGCCGCAAATCGCAAAGAGCTGAAAGCGGGCGAGACTGCCGCTCGACAGTCCCGCAAGCAAGGCGAGCAGAGCCGTTGCGCCTGAAGGAGTCGCCGCCTTGACCGAGCGGGAGTCGTGCGTGTTGCTGCGATCCACGTCATGACGCGATTCGGCGTCGCCGCGCAACCGGTAGAACAACATGCCGACGCCCGTTGCGATCATCAGCACGGCAACAGCGACGCCGTGCGCAGAATCATTCAGATACGCCGGCACGCTATTCATCGCGCTGATCGTCACGATGAGCGTCGCGGCGCTTGTCAGCATAGTGGCTTGGCCCGACGAGCGCGACATCAGCAGCGGCACGCTCATCATGGCCGCCAGCATCAGCGCGCTCATCCACAGCGCGGTGGCGTGCCGACCGAGGCCGGCCTGCATCAACAGCGCCGCACCGCCGCTCGCGAGGCACACGCATGCCGCACTCGCGCACAGCGTGGTCGCGAGAGTGGCGTGCCGTGCGCGAGGCACGATCGGATCAGTGCTTGCAGCAGCCATGATCCGTGGACTTGCCGTCTTCGACGCTGTTCAGATCACGCTCGGCCGGCAAGTCCATCGTCGGGTTGGCCGAGAAGAAGTTGTTTGGCTTGAGCATGAAGCCGGCGTACTCCACCGGCATCACCGGAAAGTCCTCGGGCTTGCACACGTGCGTGTGGCCGAAGCTGTGCCACAGCACGACGTCTTCGTTCTCGATGTTGCGGTTCGCCTCGATATAACGCGGCAGGCCGTCGCCGCCCGAATGCTGATTCGGATAATCGCCGCTCGCATAGCGCTCAGCCGGATCGAACGGCGTGACCCACACGTGACGCGTGGCAAAGCCGCCGCGCTGACGCACCTTCGAACGTTCGTCGGCCAGCATCAGCGGCGAGTCGTTCACGACCAGCTTGTAGCCCGGATTCGCGCCTACGGCATTCTTCACGTTCGGGTTGCTGACCTTCCAGTAGCGGCCGGTGCCGCCGTTTGCCAGACGTGCGGCTTCGCTTTCCGTCTTCAACACGCGTTTGGTCGTATCGAACACATTGCCGTACGGATTGTTCTCGCCCATCGGACGCGGCACGAATTCGTGTTCGGTCACCGTGTTGCGCTCGCCGTCCACCATCATGTGCATGCGCGCGTTGAAGAAGTGCTGGTGCGTCGGGCCGCCGAGGTTTTCCGTGATCATGCCGCCCCACGGATAGGTGTCGCCGTCGGCCACCGCCGAGGTCTGCACGATGCCGGTCAGCTTGCATTCGAGCTGGATCGTGCCGTCCTGATACAAATACCAGTAGAAGCCGTAGTCGTAATTGCCGACCGTCGCGAAGAACGAAATCACGAGGCGTCGCGAGCGGCGCATTTCGAATACGCCAGTGCGGAATTCATAGTGCTTCCACAGCGTGCCGTAGTCTTCCTCGTGCATGCAGACGGCGTTCTTCATCACGAACGCGTTGCCGAAATCGTCCGCGGACGGAATGTCGAAATAGCGGATCGTGCCGAGGCAATCGCAACCGAGTTCGAGCTGGTTCGCCAGTTTGCCGAGACCGTATTCGCCGGCGTCGAACGCGCTTTTCCAGTAGTGGTTCGTACTCGGGTCGGAGTAGGGCACGCACATTTCCGTGACGCTCGCACGGTAGATGATTGGGCGCGTGCTCTTGCCGTCGTCCCACGACAGTTGATGCAGCACCAGCCCTTCGCGCGGCGTAAAGCCGACGCGGAAGTTCCAGTTCTGCCAGTTCACGTGCCAGCCGTCGATGGTGAAGCTAGGGCCGTCGGGCTGGTTGATCGACAGCGGTTTGAGCGTGCTGCGCGGCTCGCCGAGGCTCGGCGTGTCGTAGTTGTGCTTGGCGCGCGGAATCGGAATGATGCGGCCGTCGTCCACCAGTTCGATCACTTTCTTTTCGAGCAGATCGACCACGGCGAGCACGCCTTCGATCGGATGCGCGTAGCCGTTGTCGGTCAGGGTCTCGCGGTAGTAGCTCACGCAACGCACCAGACGCCGGCCGTTCTCGTTCTCGCGATCGAAACAGCCTGCCGAGAACGGATCGACCTGCACGCGTTCCAGATCTTTTTCGCTGAGGCCGCGCTTCATGACGGCCACGCGCCACGCTTCATCGCTCTTGACGATCTGTTCCGCGTTCATGAAGTCGTCGATCATGATGGGCGGCTGACCGTAGGGCGCTTCGGCGAACGGCATGACGCGGCGCGCGGCGATTTTCTTTTCTCTCAGGTCCACCTCGAATTCGATCGTCGCGCCATTTGTACGATCGATTGCGAGCACGAAGGCCGTGCGCGAGAAATATTCGCCGGTCTTGAATGCCACCACTTCGGCTTTCGGCGGCTCGCGCAATTCGACCATCGGAAAACGCGCGTGCGAATCGAGTTTTTCGGCGGCCTTCACGAGGTCGCACGCGAGCTGCATTTCTGCGCCGCTCAGCGGATCGAGCGGATGAACGGGGGCGTGAGCGGCTTTCGTGGCATTCGTGTTCATAAGATTCCCGTAAGGAGTTGCTGGACCGGACAGCGTGCTCGCGAGGCAAATGAGGCGTAGCGAACGCTGAGTCGATGGCAAATCGTAGGAACCCAATAATATTTTCGCGCTTGCTTATCGCGCCAAATGAACGATAAAGTGCGCCAAGAGGAATGATACGAGCCACCATCAGCGAAGACTGGAGAGGAGACGCTCAACATGAAAAAAGTCACGCTCAACGGCAGTTTCCCGATGATCCGCGCCGCGGTCATGGGACCGGTTGTGCGCGCACTCGATGCATCGGGCGCGCAATGCGACGCGCTGCTGGAGGAGTTCGGCATGAGCCGCAAGCTCCTGTCGAATCCGTATGAAATCCTGCCGCTCACGCGCTACGTGGCGGCGTTCGAGCGTGCCGCCGAGGTGCTCGGCGAGCCTGCACTTGGCTTGCGCCTCGGCAGTGAATTGCAATTGACGGAGCTCGGGCCGGCGGGCCTCGTGTTTCTGTCGTCGCCCACATTGAATGCGGCGCTGCGCAAGTTCACGCTCGCGCTCGCGTCGTGGCAGAACACCACGACCTGCGAATTGCTGCGCGACGACGAATGGCCGATCTGGACCTACCAGATCGCCAGTTCGCAAATCTGGCCGCGCCGGCAGGATGCGGAATACAGCCTCTCGACCATGTGCCATATGGTCCGCCTCGTGCGCGGCGCCGCGTGGAATCCGGTCGAAGTGCATTTCGAGCACGCCGCGCCCGCGGACCTCAAACCCTATGCGCGCATTTTTCGTGTGCCGGTGCGCTTTCAGAAGCCTTTCAATGGCGTGATTCTGCGTCCTCAGGATCTCGACGCTTCGCTCAAAAGCGCCGACACGCAAATGGCGCGCATGATGGAGCGCCACGCCACCGATCTGATCGCGCGCGATGCGATGCCGCACAGCATCGTCGAGCAGGTTCGCGATCTGGTGACGCGGCGGCTCGCGCACGAAAAGCTGATCGTCGCCGACATCGCGAAGGATCTCGGTCTCTCGCATCGTTCGTTGCAACGGCACCTCGCGCAGGAGGGCACGTCGGTGCGGCAGATATTGCGCGAGGAGCGGCAGCGCAGCGTCGAAGGATTGCTCGAACGGGAAGAGCTCACCAATGCGGCGATCGCACGCGCCGTCGGTTATGCCGATGCCACAGTCTTGTGGCGCGCCACGCGCAACTGGAAAAAAAATAACGCATGACGTCAGCGCATTTTCTTTCAGTCTGAAAGTATTGCGTGGCTTTACCCGTGCCGCGCAAGAATAGTTCAGGTTCCTAAGTATTCACTGCAAACCGCTGAATTTTGGCTTCCACGCGCATTGGCGCAAATTATCGAAAATTTGGCGCGGTTCGCGAAGTCGCTTTATTTTTTAGCTACCTACCATGCGCTCACACCGAAGCATCGGAGATCGGTCAACCGAGCGTCTGGATCAGCAGTGCGGGGTTCAGGCGAGTCCCAGACTAGCCAACACAAAAGAGGCAGCGATGAGTGAACCCTATTCTCCGACCCGAGCGGTCGACGCGGAGAACCCCGTGGAATTGAAAGGCAATACGCTGGGCCTATGGCAGATCGTGTTCCTCGTGATTTCGGCGGCCGCGCCGCTGACCGGCATGCTCGGCGCGGTGCCGCCTGCGATCAGTCTGGGCAACGGCGCGGGCATTCCGGGTGCGTTCGTGATTGCCGGCTTGGTGCTGCTGATTTTCAGCGTGGGCTTTGCGTCGATGAGCCGACACGTGGTGCGGGCCGGCGCGTTTTACGCGTATATCACCGCCGGACTCGGGCGGCCGTTGGGCATGGCCGGGGCGCTCGTCGCGCTGATGTCATACACGTTCATCCAGATCGCGCTGTACGGACTGTTTGGATTTTTCTGTACGGTGATCCTCTCGCCGCTCTTGCATACCGCGATGCCTTGGTACGGGTATTCGCTCATTTGCGTCGCCGTGGTGCAATTCACGGGCATTCGCGGCATCGATCTGAATAGCCGCCTGCTCGGCGTGTTGATGTGCCTCGAACTGGGCATTCTGCTGGTGCTCGCAATCGCGATCGTCGTGCACGGCGGTGGACCGAACGGCCTCACGCTCGCGCCGTTCACGCCGCAGCATGTGTTCAGCGGCCACCTCGGCATTGCGGTGATGTTCGCCTTTGCCTCGTTCATCGGCTTCGAAGCGACCGCGATCTACGGCAAGGAATGCCGCGATCCGAAAGTGACGGTGCCGCGCGCCACGTACGTATCCGTGATGCTGATTCTCGTGTTCTTCGCCTTCGTCACGTGGACCATTGTCTGCGCGTACGGCCTCGCCGATGTGGTCACCGTCGCGACCAAACAGCCGGGCGATTTCTGGTTCATTCAGTCCGGCAAATATCTGGGCGGCGCGGTGACGACGGTGATGAGCTTCCTGCTGCTCAGCAGTATCTTCGCGAGTCTCCTGTCGTTTCATAACACGCTGGTGCGTTATATCCATGCGCTGAGTCTTGAAGGCATCCTGCCGCAAGCACTCAACCGTGTGCATGAGAAATATCGTTCGCCGTATGTGGCGAGCTATCTGCAGACGCTCTCGGTGTGCGTGCTGCTCGGCCTCTTTATCGCGGCGGGCAGCGACGTGTTCAACATCGTGTTCAGTTGGAGTTCGGCGCTCGGCACGATCGGCATTGTGATGTTGCAGGCGGTGACGAGTTTTTCGGTGATCGCGTTCTTCCGCAAGACGCGCAAGGACACGCGCGTATGGCACTCGTTCGTCGCGCCGCTAGTGGGTGGTTTGGGCCTGCTGTATATCGGTGTGATTCTGGTGCGCAACCTCGATGCGCTCAGCGGCTCCGATAGTCCGATCGTCAAATCCTTTCCCTGGATCGTGTTCACGGTGGCGCTTGTCGGCGTGGTGATCGGTCTCATCCTGCGCAAGAAGCGCCCGGATATCTACGCACGCTTCGGCCAGTAAGCGAACCGCGCGACAACCACCTACCTCACTTCTCGACAAGACAATCATGGCAGACACTTTCGTCAAGCGCTCGGCGCTTGCGCTGGCCGCGTTCGGCCTTTCGATGGGCGCGCACGCGCAATCTTCGGTGACGCTTTACGGCACGGTCGACGCCGGCCTCGTCTACACGAGCAACCAGCAGACGACGCTGGCCGACGGCAGCACCAACGGACACGCGAACTATCAACTGGCGGGCGGCAACCTGGTGCCGTCGCGTTGGGGCTTGATGGGCACGGAGGATATCGGCGGGGGGACGACGGTTAACTTCGCGTTGGAGAACAGCTTTCTGATCGGCAGCGGTGTGATGCTGCAATCGAATACGCTATTCAATCGCAATGCGTGGGTCGGTGTGAACAACTCGACCTATGGCGCGCTGACGTTCGGCCGTCAATACGATCCGTTCTCGGACTACATGGGTGCGTATGCATCGAGTAATAACTGGGCGACGCTGTACGGTTCGCATTTCGGCGACGTCGACAATCTGAACGAGGCGTTCAACTTCAACAATTCGATCAAGTACATCAGTCCGAGTTTTGGTGGTTTGACTGTTGGGGGATTGTTCAGCCTTGGCGGCGTGGCGGGGAATTTTTCGCAGAACAAGGGCTGGGCGCTGGCGGCGAATTACGCGCAGGGGCCGTTATCGTTGAGCGCGGGGTATCTGGAGTTGAATCAGCCGTTGCAGGCGGCGTTGGGGGGCACGAGTGGCTATATCGGCGACTTCAGTTGTGCGAATGCGGACGCGTCGTATTGTTTGTTGCAGGATGCGAGCAAGGTGCGGATTTTTGGGGCAGGGGGTTCGTATTCGTTCGGCAAGGCGAATGTGGCGGTGACGTATACGCATACGCGGTTGTCGCAGAGTCAGTATTTTGCGAGTGCGGCCCGGCCTGGTGGCGCCGATGTGTCGTTTGATATTGCCGAGTTGAATACCACCTATGCGCTCGCGCCGGATTTGCAGCTTGGGTTGGCTTATATTTTCAATGATGTTAAGCCGAGTGGGAGTGGGTCTACCCGGGTGCATCAGGTCAATCTTGGAGCGGTGTATAGCTTGTCGAAGCGGACCGCTGTTTATGCGGTGGCGATTGGGCAGAAGTCTTCTGGAGCTGGGTTAGGGGTTGATCCCGTGACCGGGGCGACGGAGAACCTGGCGCAGATTCCGAATGTGGTTAATTCGGATTCGGATCGGCAGGTTTCTGTGGTTTTGGGGTTGCGGCATAATTTTTGAGGTTTTTTTTTAGAGGGCTTGGTTTGGCTGTGTTCTTTGCGTGTTGGCCTTTCCTTGCTTTGTTAGTGGTCTATTAGCGTTGCCCCTGTGCGG
>NZ_JAQQEK010000055.1:0-38188 GCF_046027355.1 Paraburkholderia sediminicola
GAACGTAGCCGTTGGTCCGTTCTCCGCTCAATGACAAAAAAGGTCGGGCTGACCGAGCTGGACCGCAATATCGCGAAAGTAAGCAGCACATATGTCCGAATGGTCGGACTTGAATCTTCCTCGGATAACGTGCCCGGCACGCGTTACTCGCCGTGCGACGACTGCACAACGCGACGCGGACGCTTAGCCATTCCCACCGTGCCACAACGTCAGCTTGTTCGACACGACAAGTACCCCCGGGACGGTCCGCGCAATTTGCTCTGCCTGGCGGATCTGATCGGCGCTATGCACCGTCCCGCTCAAGAACACCGCGCCGTCGCGCGCACGGACAAACACGCCCGCCACATTGAAACCAGGCGCGCGAGCCAGCGCTAGCCGGACTGCCCTCGACAGACCGGTGTCGGACTGCACCTCGGTATCGCCGCCGATCAGCGGCTGCTGCGCCGACACGGTGTACGTCGGACCCGACTGCACGCAAGCCGACAAAGCCGCCGTCACCCCTACAGCCGCCCACAGAGTCCGTACGGGTTTGCGGATCATGACCTTTGTCCGGTGGCAATTCGTGGCACTCGCCAAAACACTGCTCATAAACACAGTGTACTGATTTGGATGAACAGCCCTTCCAGGGTCCGGGCTGTCGTTCCCCGCGTCTGAATTATGGTGTGCCAGAAGGCTTGTTGGAACCGATTTGCTTCGTCGACAGAATCAGCAACATCACAACACAGGTGTAGGCAGCCAACAGGCCATACCGTCTCGCTGAGGGCTCTGGTCTCGCTCTAACATCCACTGGCGTATGAACGCGGTGATACGCCCGTAGCCGCAGATGTTCCAGCTCGGGCTCTGGTCCAATTTTTTGGCAAGACGTGACCGATCTCCGAACGTCGGCTCACAGACGATACTGTTGAAAAAGTCGCTGACCGTCGTTCTCGCCAAGATTGCACTGCATTGCTCGGGTGCGGGTGCTGGGCAATGGCGGCAGCTCGGCACCGCGCTCGACTCGAGCTATGAATTCGTCGCACCCGAACACTTCGGCTGCGACAGCTCAGGCCCATGGCATGGCCGCCTGGTCCAACACGACGAGCGGCCAGCAGCAGGTCCATGCCAGCGCCGCAGCCGTGGTCGAGGACTGTCTCGCCTGGATGGATCGGGCCGATGCGCAGCGGATTGCCGACGCCGGCAAAGCGAGCCGTGCATGCATCGGGCAGGGACGCCAGCTCGTGAGCGTCATATCGTAGGTAGTCGGCCGCGTGACGCGGGCCGCGATGAAAGTGAAACTCGCCGGCGGGGTCGCGCGCGACACGGTCGTAAGTTGCTATGACCTGCGCGCGTAAAGCAGCGACGTCGAATCCGGAGGGGAATGTTAATGCCATGATTGAAACTCCGTGTTCTGGATTACGGTCAACCCCTGATCGGTGCGAGCGCGGCGCTAATCCGTAGCGCTTGTTCCGGCGAGATCATTGCATTGAGCATTTCGCCGAACCGCGGAATCTGCACGCCCGACACGATGTACTGGAAGCGATACGCTGCAAGGACAGTGGACGTCACGGTCTCGATCTCGACGGGCGTCATGGAGCGGTCGCAAAGTCCGATGAAGTAGCCCGTGTCTGCCGCCGACTGAGCCTGCAGGATCGCGTCCACGGCGCCCACCAGCGCAATCAGGTCGTCCACGGCTGCATCGCGCGCGTGCGGCATGAGTTTCGCGTTCTCGCGTACCCATTCCAGTTCATCCAGAATCGCGTGCTGCGATTCCTCCTTCCAGTGGAACAGGAACACATCCTTAAACAGGGGCGAAAGCTCGCTGTCGGGCTCGATGCTGGCTCGATAGTGCGCCTGTGTGAATAGTTCAATGAGGCACGTCAGCGCGAGAACCGACCAAGTCGACTTGCCCAACACGACTGATGCGACGTCATCGGGCCGCGGCTCGAACGTGTATCCCGGAGGCATCTCGGCACCGATCATCGTCTCGATGCGGCGAAACAATTCCTGATGCTTCAGCTCTTCGTCGGTGAAGCGAACCAGCGCCTCGAGTGCGATCTGGTCGCCAAGCCAGTGGTCGCGGCTCACTTCGAGCATCTTGGCGCCGATGAAACGCTCGACCAGGCCAAAGATATTGGCATACGAGCGACCCTGGATCTGCGACAGCAGGCGGCGCTCGATGACGTCAAGGAACGGCAGGCGATCGACGAACGACAGGCCGTCAGGCAGAAACTTCATCGTGAAGTCGAATTCGCGATGGCGAAGCACGTCGCGATCAATGTCCCACCGGATGCGCTTGGACACTTCCACGCACTTCGCGTAGCGCACGGTATCGACGTACGGTTGCGAGACAGGTTGATGAATGTCGGCAACGGCATGCCGGATCCCGATTGTGGCGAGATCGGTATTGTGCAAGAAAGGTGAATTGACTGCGGACATGACACACTCCTGAGAGACGGGCTGGTTTTGCTGTGAAAACGCGGTCGAGGCATGTCTAAAGACTGACGACGTCGGCGAGGGTCCACGCCGCTGATTCGCATTTGTCCCTCCACGCCTGCGCCGCTCAACCTCACGGCGTTGCGGTTGATGTGAGCAAAGCAGTGGGAGCGCTCGTCGACGGCACGACGGGCCACATCGGTTTGCGAAATCACCAAGTTCGTTTGGAGCAGGCGCATACAACTCATACTTGACCCGCCTGGTTCGCGGAGTACGCCACGACCCTCATGGCTGCCCTCCCCGATCGAATCTTCTTGTCGTGTGTTGGCCTTCAGGCATGGTGCTAGTATCCAGACGGTAGGCGCGACATTGAATAGCCGGGCGTCCAGCTTTCTTGTGCGTGGCCCCAACATCGCGCAACCGCTGCCATGGATGCTCTCTCCGATGTCTTGCGCGTCATCCAGTTGACCGGGGCAGTCCACCTCGACGGCAGCTTCTCTGCGCCCTGGTGCGTCATCGGACAAGCTGATTCGGCGCTTTGTTCAGCATACTTGCCGCGCTCCGAGCGCGTCGTCTCGTTCCATCTCGTGACAGAAGGAAGGTGCTGGGCGATGCTGCCAGGCGATCCGGCGAGCACGCTGCAGGCGGAGGCAGGGGATGTCATCGTGGTACCGCAGGGCGAGACCCACGTGTTAGGCAGTTCCACCGATCTGTTGCCGGAGTTCCTGGCGCCGCTATTGGCAAATCAGGTCGAGACGAAACCGGGTGAAGTCATGACACTCGTCCACGGCGGTGGCGGGGAGCTCACTCGCATGGTGTGCGGCTTTCTCGCAACGCAGGACAATTCGAGAAATCCTTTGCTTTCCGCGCTGCCTAGGCTGTTCAAGGTGGACATGCGCGGACCCGGCGCGTCCTGGCTCGAATCGTCACTGCGCTTTGCGACCGAAGAGGCGGCCTCGGCGCAGGCGGGCAGCGCGACGGTGCTGGCCAAGCTTGCGGAGCTGCTCTTCGTCGAAGCGGTGCGTCGTTACGTAGGCACGATGGCCGGGGACCGCAAGGGCTGGCTGGCGGGATTGCGTGATCGCTTCGTCGCACGGGCGCTCGCGCTGATGCATGCGCGGCCGGTGTACGCCTGGACTGTTGAAGCTCTCGCCCGCGAGGTAGGCATCTCGCGTTCGGGGCTGGCACAGCGCTTTACCGAACTGGTCGGGCTACCACCGATGCAGTATCTGGCTTTGTGGCGCTTGCAACTCGCCGCGCGGCAGCTTCGCCTCACTGATTCGTCGCTAGCGTCGGTCGCCGAGGCTGTTGGTTACGAATCGGAAGCCTCATTCAATCGCGCGTTCAAGAGGGAGTTCGGTGAGCCGCCAGCGACATGGCGCAGGAATACAGCCGGCGCCGCGACTCGGGACAAGGACCGCGAGAGCGGCGCTGCATTGGACGGTAGTGCCTCGGACTGACGAACGACAAAAGAGGCCGGGGCTGCCAAATTTAAGCGGACGGTGATCGCCTCACACGTGCTTCAGGCAGGGGGACTAACTCCGCGGCGGCGTGCCGCGAGATTCGCGACGACCGACCGTCATCGACCCACATCCGCCATTCAACCCTCCGCAACTCCGACGGCTGCTTCCAGGGGCGGAACGGCCATTCGCACCCGAATGCCATATTAGGCGAACTGGCTGTTATCTATGGCGGAAGTCCATCGTAACGCAGCGCGCCAATCACCTCATCTTGACAACCACCTTGCCTTTGGTCCGTCCACTATCGACGTAGGCCATGGCCTCTCTGATCGAATCGAATGGAAAGATGCGATCCACGACTGGGCGTACAACCCCGGCATCGATGAGCGACGTGATCTGCCGTAGCTGATCTCCACTTGCCCGCATGAACAGGAACGAATAGCTGACTTTGAGGCGTTTAGCCTCCTTCCTGATTCGGTAACTCAGTAGAAACATCGCCAGGCTGAGGAAGCGCGGCAGACCAAGCTCTTTTCCGAAGTCAGCGTCCGGCGGCCCCGAGATCGAGATGAGCCGTCCGCCGGGTCTCAGCACACGAAGGGATTTGCGCAACGTCGCCGCGTCCAGACTGTTTATCACGACGTCATAGTCGGCAAGCATCTTCTCGAAGTCGTCCTTCCTGTAATCGATGACGACGTCGGCACCGAGGCGCTTCACCCATTCCACGTTCGCCGTGCTCGTTGTCGTCGCGACGAACGCACCCAGATGCTTCGCGAGTTGGATCGCAAACGTTCCGACACCGCCGGAGCCTGCATGGATGAGAACCCTTTGTCCTTTTCGGATCTGCGCTTTTTCGATCAATGCTTGCCATGCAGTCAGGCCAACCAGCGGAATCGAGGCGGCCTCTTCCATGGTGAGTGTGTTCGGCTTGCTGGACAAGTCCGCTTCATTCACTGCAATCAGCTCGGCAAACGCGCCAATGCGATCTTTATCGGGGCGCGCGTAGACTTCGTCGCCGATCTTGAACCGCTGCACGTGCGGTCCAACTTTCACGACGACGCCGGCCACATCGTTGCCGAGAATGAGCGGCAAGCGATAGGGCAAAATGAACTTGAATTCGCCGTGTATTATTTTGGAATCCAGAGCATTGATGCTCGCGGCGTGAACCTGGATCAAGACGTCGTCGTCGCGTAGTTGCGGCCGCGCCACGTCGCCGATACGCGCGCCATCCTTGCGTCCGTAACGTTCGAGAATGAATGCTCTCATGATGCTTTCTGGCCCCTCGGTGTGATTTGCCGCTCGATGTTTTTCACTCGTGCAAAAGAGCGTTCACCGACCGGTACGCAGGTATCGTGTCGAGTCGCAGATCTTTACGAATCCCGGCATCCACGAGACCGGCCGGCGCAAATCTGCGCAGCATTTGCAGACGGCTCGCGAGCGCGCCGGCTGGGTAGCGCAGCTTCGGCTTCGCCGCGACTGCCGCCTTTAACACGACCTCAGCGACCACCGAAGGCTCCGTCGCGGTTGCCATCACTTCATTGATCCGTTTGCTGACGACCGCACGGGCTTCGCGATACGCATCGAGCGTGGCGTCGGGTTCCAGGAAGTTCGCGTCGAACGGCGTCTTCGTGTAAGCCGGCTCGATGACCGACACACGGATGCCCCACCCGCGCAATTCATGATCGAGCGATTCGGAATAGCCCTCAACTGCATGCTTCGTTGCCGCGTAGAGCGCCCCGTACGGCATGGGCACGAAACCCAACACTGAGCCGATGTTGATGATGCGGCCGCTTCCCTGGCGCCGCATGTAAGGCACGACCGCGCGGGTCATCCGGACGACGCCAAAGAAGTTCGTATCGAAGATCGACTGGGCCTGCGCAATCGAGCTTTCTTCCGCGCCGGCGGGCGCGACGCCGAAGCCGGCGTTGTTCACGAGCAGATCGATGCGACCGGCTCGCCGCAAAACCTGGGCGACCGCGGCGTCGACGGATTCATCGCTCGTCACGTCGAGCGTCAGCATGTCGAACGGATGTCGGCCCGCGGGGCCTGGCCGCCGGCTGGTGCCGAAAACCTTGTAGCCGGCCTCGGCCAGTCGCTGCGCCGCGGCTTGTCCGATACCCGAAGACGCCCCTGTGACAAGGGCGATACCCAAATGCTTTTTGTCGGTCATTTCAAGCTCCTTGTGCGGGCCGCCCGCGTCACTATCAAATTGAAATCGACTATACTGGCAAATCGAAGCCATGTCACTATCAAAATAGTATGGACAACATCAATTTGTGCGATGACCCATGTCCCATTGCGCGCAGCCTGGCTGTCGCTGGCGACGCGTGGAGCATCCTTATCCTGCGCGACGCCCACTCAGGTCTGACGCGCTTCGACCAGTTCCGCAAAAGTCTGGGCATTGCGCCGACGATGCTGACGCGGCGCCTGGCCGCGCTGGCAGAACAAGGTCTGCTGGAGAAACGCCGCTATTCCGAGCGTCCGCTGCGCGACGAATATGTGCTGACGGCTGCGGGCCGGGATTTCCTGCCGGTGCTGTTCATCATCGGTGCATGGGGGCGGCAACACCGCGGGCATGGCAAGCTGGTTCGCTTCCTGGATGCCGAAACAGGAACGGAGATCAAGGCCGTTGCGGTCGATGAGGTCACCGGGGCGAGGATCGGGACACGTCCAATACGAATCGTGAATCCAGACGAAGATTAAGGAAAAGATTGCGCGGCTGCCCGGAGCACTCCCGGGCTTTGGGCGCGTGCGTCAGCCAGCGTGGCTCGCACCGACAGCCGCTCCGGGAAGCACGACGATTTTCCCGCGCCTACCGCGGTCAAATGTTGCCAGCACAGCGTCCCTTGCGTTTGCGAGAGGAAAAGCGATGGTCGCGGGTGGTCGAAGGTGCCCGCGGGCCACCATCGAAAACAGCGCAGTGCGTACACGCCGTGCCTGTTCTGGCCGGTTCGCCAGGAAATACCGCACATCGACCCCATGCAGCGTGGCATTCTTGAGAAGCGCAAGGTTGACCGGGAGCGACGGTATGACGCCGCCCGCAAATCCGACCACTAGATACCGGCCGCCTTTGGCCAGCGAGCGGAATGCCGGCTCCAGCATGTTTGCGCCAACGGGGTCGAGCACGACGTCGACGCCTTCGGGCGCCACACTCCTGAGCGCCTCGCGCCAATCCGGAAGGCTGTAGTCGATCGCAGTCACTGCGCCGAGCTCGCATGCGGCTTTACGCTTGGACTCGCTGGAGGCCGCCGCAATCACACGAGCCCCGGCATGCACCGCAAGCTGAACGGCGGCGGACGACACCGCGCCACCCGCTCCGAGCACCAGCAGCGTATCGGCGGCCGTTAAGCGCCCCTGATCGAACAACGCATAGTGTGCCGTCTGGTAGTCCACCAGCATGGCTGCGGCAATTGGCATCGGTAGCCCGCCCGGGACAACATCCACGTCGGCGGCGTCAACCACGACGTATTCCGCCAGGCCTCCGCCGAGCTGCCACGTGACGACACGTTCATCGGCAAGCGGCCGCGTCACGCCCGGACCGACGGCATCGACCACGCCAGCAATCTCTCCGCCCGGGACGTAAGGCAAGCGCGGTTTGATCTGATAGCGGCCCTGCATCATCAGCCCGTCAACGAAACCCAGAGCCGTTGCTTCGATGCGGATTCGCAGTTGCCCGTGACCGGGCTCTGACATCGGCTCATCAACCAACGCATAGGAGCCGGGATCGAACGTTGTCCCCAGGAAGCTCTGCACGCTCTACCTCCCTCTCTCGCACAATGATCCGCGTACCTACGAATATGCGCGCTTGCAGCCGCGCTTGACTGTACTCGCACTGTACGGCGCACGGCAGGTTCGCAAGACAACCGGCGTCATCCGGCCAGTCGGGTAATCGCTATTCGGCTGCCCGCCTGCTCGCGCAGACGAAACTTCTGAATCTTCCCCGTAGCGGTTTTCGGCAATTCGCCGAAAACCACGCGGCGCGGGCATTTGAAGTGGGCCAGTCTCTCACGGCAGAACGAGATCACGTCCTGCTCTGTTATGTCGGGGGCATCCGGCTTGAGTTCGATAAAGGCGCAAGGCGTCTCGCCCCATTTGTCGTCCGGCTGCGCGACCACGGCTGCGTTGAGCACGCCCGACATGCGGTAGATCACTTCTTCCACTTCTACAGATGAGATGTTTTCTCCACCCGAGATGATGACGTCCTTCGAGCGGTCTGTGATCTGGATATAGCCGTCTGGATGAACAACAGCAAGATCTCCGGTATGAAACCAACCGCCGGCGAAAGCCATCGCCGTTGCGTCGGCATTCTTCAGGTATCCCATCATCACCGTATTGCCACGGACCAGAACTTCGCCGCAGGACTGGCCGTCGGCCAGCACCGGTTCGAGCGTCGCAAGATTGGCGACCGACATTTTCTCGAACGCTGCTGCACGTACGCCTTGTCGCGCTTTCAATTTCCCTTGCTGCTCCGGCGGCAACGCATACCACTCATCGTGCCATGCACAGCTGATGGGCGTGCCGGAGATTTCGGTAATTCCAAACACGTGGTCGACGTCGAAACCCATCGCTCCGACCGCTTCCAGAACCGCTGCCGGCGCCGGCGAGCCGGCGGTCAGGACGCGCACACGACGCGGCAGCGGCTGCCGTTCCGACTGCGGCATGCTCGCGATGCCTGCAAGGACAATCGGTGCCGCACAAAAATGGTCGACGCCATGTTTCGCGATCGCGGAAACGATATTCGCCGCGTTGACTTTGCGCAGGCATACGTGCGTTCCCGCTGCGGCAGTGATCGCCCATGTGAAGCACCAGCCGTTCGCATGGAACATGGGCAGCGTCCAGAGATAAATCGGCGCACGCGGGAGAGGCCAGTTCGTCATCTGCAGCAGGCTCATCAGATACGTGCCGCGGTGGCTCGGAACGACGCCTTTCGGATCTCCGGTCGTGCCGGAGGTGTAGTTCAACGCGATCGGCGTCCATTCATCCACGGGGCCGCGGCCGGCAAATGCCGGGTCGCCGCTGGCAAGCAGCGACTCATAATCAGTTTCGCCGATGGCGGCGCCGTCGGGCGCTTCATGATCTTCGATGTCGACAAGACGCGGCGGATTGGGGACCGACTGCAGTGCTTTTTCGACCAGCGCGGCAAACTCGCGGTCCACCAGCAGGAGCTTGCATTCGCCGTGGCGCAGAATGAACGCGACGCCTTCAGCGTCGAGACGGCAATTGATGGCATTGAGCACGGCCCCGGACAGCGGCACCCCGAAGTGCGCCTCGAGCATGGCTGGCGTATTCGGTGCGATGATCGACACGGTATCGCCCGGCTCGATTCCCAACTGAACGAGCGCCGACGCGAGGCGATAGCAACGCTCGCGGGTCGTCGCCCACGTCTGCCTGAATTCACCATGAATGATCGCGGTTCGTTGCGGATAGACGTCGGCGGTCCGATCGAGGAAGGTCAATGGCGTCAACGGAACGTGGTTCGCCGGATTCTTCTCAAATCCTTGAGAGTAGGCTTTTGCACTCATGACTTTGTCTCCGTTCATTCATTATAGAAAGTGGTGAAATCGCTCACTGGGACACGGTCCGTCACCAGCGAATTCTCGATACAGTTGTGATCGGCATAGCCGAGGCTCATTCCGCAGACCAGCATCTGGTTGTCGGGAATCGACAGTTCGTCGGCGATGACGCGGTGAAACTTGTTGAAAGCCGCCTGCGGACACGTGTCGAGGCCCCGCGCGCGGGCAGCAAGCATGACGCTTTGCAGGAACATGCCGGTGTCCAGCAGACTTCCTTCACGCATGACCCGGTCCACTGTGAAAAACAGGCCGACGGGCGCATCGAAGAAGCGATAGTTGCGGCCGTGCTGGACGTGCATTCGTTCCTTGTCGCCCTTGTCGATGCCCAGCAACCCGTACAGGTTCCAACCGACCTTGCGGCGGCGGTCCACGTACGGCGCGATCCATTCGCGTGGATAGTAGTCGTAGGGCTCGTCAAGGTCTGAACTGCGAGCGGGATCGTCATTGATCTCGTTGATGGCGGCAGACAGGCGCGACTTCATCGTGCCTGTCACGACATGCACATGCCAGGGCTGGATGTTGACGCCGGTAGCACTGAAACGCGCTACCTCGAGGATGGACTCTATTTCCTCGCGGGCAACGGGTGTGGGCAAGAAGGCACGGACGCTGCGCCGGGTGACGAGCGCCCAGTCGACGGCTCGACTTACGTCGAAAAAAGAGCTGAAAGGAGGAGGAGATAGACGGTCCATTTTTTTCTGCATGTTGAAAAATGTACTGCGGCGTGGACGTGTTTTTTCGAGTAAAAACCTGCAATAGTGGCCCTCTTCGAACAAACCAGGCGCGCCCATTAAGCAGCGTGTGACAGAGACGTTAGCGCCCTGCGCTGCCCTGAGCTCCGGCGATGGGCGCGCTGTCTTCGCGGTACGAATCGGCACGCGCGTGATCGATCAGCGTCACGGCCATTGCACCGATAAGGCCAGCCAGGCCGATTGCCATGAAGTTCTGTTCCAGCGGCAGCTTCAAGGAGACGAGCCACCCGATCAGCACGGGTGCCACGATCGCGCCGATCCGGCCTACGCCAGAAGCAAAGCCAACACCGGTAGAGCGGATCGCATGAGGATAGAAGCCGCCCGCATAAGCATAGGCGAGCAATTGGGTACCGAGCGTCGATGCGCCCACGACGAACACAACGACAAACAACGACACCGTCGATTTGGTGTATCCCATTAGCGAGAGTGCAACGGCCCCCACGACGTAGAACGCGATCAGCACGCGCTTGATATTGACCCTGTCGCCCAGCCAGCCGCCGAGAATCGCACCTGCGATGGCGCCAACATTGAAGACGATCACGAAGTTCAAAGCTGAACCGAGGCTGTATCCCGCCATTGCCATTAGCTTGGTCAACCACGAACTCAGCGCGTACACCATGAAAAGGCCCGTCATGAATGCGACCCACATCATCGCAGTACTGAAAGCTCGCCCGTCCTGGAAGAGTCGTCGCACCGAAGCGTCCCTGCTTTTATCCGACGAAGGTCCTGCAAACTGCTCGTGTCCATTCAACGGATAGTCGGGCACCACGCGCTGCAGCAGCGTGCGCAGTTCATTGTGGCGGCCGTTTTTGACCAGGAAGGTCATCGAATGAGGCATCGTTTTAATGATGAACGGAATCAGCAGGACAGGCAGGCCAGCGGCAAAAAAGACGGATTGCCAGCCATAGCTGCCGATAAGCTGCTTTGCAGTCAGCGCCACCAGAATGCCACCAATCGAATATCCCGCGAATACGAGTGTCACCAATCGAGTGCGCAGCGCGTCAGGCGAGAACTCGGCCATCTGCGCGGTGACAATCGGCAAGACTCCTCCAATGCCGAGGCCCGCAATGAATCTGGTTACGCTGAAACTGACGGGATCGTTCGTCAGCCCGGCAGCGGCTGTAAAAAGACTGAACAGAGCCACACAAACGCAGATCATCATCGGCCGGCCGAAACGGTCAGCCAGCGTGCCAAGGAAAATCGCCCCGAGCATGACGCCAAAAAGTGCCGATGCGGCCATGATGCCGGCACTGGTCGCGTCGATGCGCATGCCCTTCATGATCGATGGCAGCGCTGCACCGACGATGGCGAGATCGTAGCCGTCGACTATCAGCATCAGCATGCACCAGAAAAGAACGAGCCTGTGCAAACCATTGAACCTGGCTTGGCCCGCGAGTGAATGAACATCGATCTGGTTCATGTTTGTCTCCTTTGGTTTAATGTCGTGGGCGAAGTCCACGCAGGCGCTAAGGGCGTCGTCGATGAAGTTGCCGTGTCGCGCCCGGATCGACCATCGCCGCTGCGCTGTAACCAGTGTCGGGCGAAGGCTGCTGGCAGTCGATGTCCATTAACTTCAAGATGGGTGAGGTCGCCGAACGCCTGCGTTTGCGGTGTTGTGCCACTGGCGGCAGGCGTGTACTTCGGATGCGTATAAAACGGCTGAATCGGGCAGGAACGTAGCGGCCAGTCGCGCCAGCACCGGCGGCTCCGGGCGTAACGTAACCGCCCGGCACCACGGATGGAGCGCACTGCCAACCCAATTAGTTCGAACACACGAAGCTGGCTGCAAGATTCGGGTCGCCGCCGACGTATTTGGGCCACTGTGGGTATTCGCACATTGGCCGGGTGCGTCCAGCTGTTGGCGGAGCCAGGTCGGTGATAGTCAGATTTTTGGGCTCGATACCTTTAGTCACCCAGTTGTCCAATACGGTCAGACCGTCATATGAACCATTGAATTGTCCGCCGACACCGTGCGCCGCGCCCGGCACCAGGTAAAACTTCAGAAATAGACTAAGTGGCCCCTGCCCGAACCGGGATGCCAGCCGGTCATAGTAATCAATCGACAATTGCGCTGGAATGAACTGGTCTGATTGTCCGTGCTGCAGAATGATCTTTCCGCCGCGGCCCTGGAACTGGGTCAAGTCCGTACTAGTGCTGTCCATGAGCGCGCTGACCACCTGCACGCGCGACGTTAATGATCCCGGGTTGGCTGAATTAAAGTTCAGAATGCTCAAGGCAGGGTCGCGAGCGACCGCAAACCGAAGCATGTCGTTTGAAAACGTATAGTAAAACGCGCTTTTGCCGATCACCCCTGGCTCGATTAGCGCATCGTCGGCTGACGCGCCCCAAGCCAGGCCGACGGACCAGAAGTCTGCCCCGGTGAACGCGTTATATGCTGGGAAAGTCTGAACTCCGTTTGCCAGATTGAAGCTAAAGTTAAGCGGTGTGCCAGCGGTGGTCATCGTATTGAGTTGTACGTCTGACAAGCAACTGTCACCAGTGTCGCCCCCGCCGGAGCAGCGAATCGCCGTTGGATCGAACACGCACGCCGCAGGGTTACTGATAATGCCGTCAGCCACGCCATCCAGAGCGTCGCATTGCTTTATGACCGCTGCGAGAAGCGCCTTGCCTTTAGCAGGCGTGACGTATCCTCCGGGTGCCAGCAGAGATCGCGAGATCCTGCCCATCTGGAGCCATAGTCCTGTTATTCCTGAAGCGGGATATGTCGAAATGATACCGTCGTAGTCATGCGGGAATCGTTGTGCCGCAATCAAACCTTGTCGGCCTCCACTCGAACCACCGATAAAATAGCTGTGCACGAAGTCTGAGCCATATCTTGCCTTTGCGATGTAGGCTGCGAAGTCATGCGTCATCTTGATGTGGTCGCCTGCGTAGTTGGCGAGTGCCTCATCGTTTGTCGCGAACGATCCGTCCAGGACGTTTCCCTCATGCCCACTGTCGCTCCCGACAGTCACATAACCTCTGCGCAACGGTGTACTGACACCTGCGGGCTCTACGCCGGATAAGAACCCGTCAGCGGGAGAGCCCTCAGTATTGGCGATAGTGCCGTCAAATCCCCCGCCGCCAAAGTGAACAACTTTTCCGTTGAAGTTAGTCGGTAGATCCACCTCCGCCCGAATATCGGGCGCATTGAAATCCACTGGATGAATACTTCCCAGAACCTTGCAGTACTCGCCATTGTTGTTACCCGAATCGGTAGCTGCAACGAGCGTCGCGGATACGACAGTGGCACCCTTTGTCGGCAATCCGATCGAACCGGCGGGAACAGTGATGCCAGCCAACGCACTGCACTTCGCGGCTGGCGTCACGACCGCGATGTTTGGCGACGCAGAGTCATTGCCGCCGCAGCCAGATACGGCAACAGCCGATGCTGCGAGTAAAGCACTCACAATCGCCGAGGTTCGGCGGCTTCTTAACCGGGTTCTCATTCTCGTCTCCGTATATTTTTTGCTGCCGCAATGAGCGGCTCATCGAGGGAAACTTTTCTTTTCTCGCTGCTGAGCTGCTGACGCGTTGGCGAGAAAACTGCTGCCCAATTGAGCGATGACGCTTTACTTATTCTGCGCGGTGATCAAGTGCCGGGCTCTCGCGGAGCCAACTCCGGTTACTTTGCGCAACCGGGCGCGAGGCGTGTTCTGATTTGCCGAACGCGACTGCAGTGTCAGCCTGGTTCGGACGCCAATCCATGTCCGCCGACGTCAGTTTGCGTGAGGTGTGTGGACACGCTGCGCTTTCATTGCGCTTCGTGCCCGACTTGCCGATCGCCCCGAGAATCGAATGAGTAGGAGTGGAATGTCGCTTGGGTGCGTCCCGCCTATCTGCGGTTCATCCGGTTGCACGGTTGCGCCTTCAATCGGCAGTCATGCGTTCGCGCGAGGCGTGGTTTGGAGAAGAGGATTGAACATTTCGACCGTTCAGACGTGCAAACACATCTGAACGCGTGAACTGCGTGATGACAACGCTACGAGTTCTAACGTTAAGAATTCGCCCTGCCATGGCGGTACATTCCCGGACTGGCCCCCGTCCACTTCCTGAAGGCTCTGTGGAAAGCACTCGTTTCCTGAAATCCAGTCCGCGCAGCGACTTCTGCGACTGTGAGAGAACTGCTGGAAAACAACTCGATGGCGATGTCACGGCGCAATTCGTCTTTCAGTTGCCGATAGTTCGTGCCTTCGGCCAGCAGGCGGCGTTGCAGCGTGGCCGCGGACAGATTCAGTAGTCGCGATAGCGCGTCAAGGTCGGGCCAGTCGTCGGGGGCCTGGTTTCTGAGTCGGCGTCTTACCAGGACCGTAGTGCTGGATTCGTTGCGATATTTGACCAGGATATTGGCTGGTGCGTTGTGCAGAAATGCACGCAGGCTCTCTTCCGTCCCGGATAGTTTCAGGTCGAGAAAACTGCGGTCGAAACGGATCAGGGTTTGTTCCGCGGAGAACGTCACATCCTCGCAGAAGCGCATGCGGTAGTCGCTGTCATCGATTGGCGCGGAAGCGCGAAACCTCATCTCGATCAGCGGAATCCGTCTGCGCGCCAGCCAGCACGCAAGGCCATGTACGAGGATGAACCAGGTCCCGTAGGCAAAGAGGCGGCGCGTCCGCCCATCGTCATGCAGGATGATCAGTGCATGCTCGCCTTCGCAGCGCAACTCCCCATGAATGTCGTCGAGAACCGCACGCAGGAACTTCAGCATGCGACGCAGCGCGTGCTCCAGATTGTCGGCATGCAGCACGGCATGACACATCAGAGCGTAACTGCCCCGCCGCAGTGCGTGGCTGTCGAGACCAAAGAACTCGTCGTGCATCAAGTCGGCCAGAGCCGCCCACACGCGCGAAAAGGCTAACGCCGGCACACGGGCTCTCGGCGCATTCAACAATTCCGCCGCGATTCCAGCGTGCTGGAGAACGGCCGCTACATCGAGATTACGTTGCGTGGCAACGAGAATTGCTTCACGCACCAGGCCGATAGAGGTTGTGCCCTTGTCTTGAGCCTCATTCATGGTCAGGGTCCACCCACAGAAAGTGTACTTATGTTAATCGCTACCGCGCCCAAGCGAAACCTGGTACGACTGAGCACGAGCAGTCATCGGGCAAGGAACGCTGGGAGCGACGCAATCCCGGCACGATATGTCCGAAAGGCGCACGCATGAAGAGGTCTATGGGCATGGGCGTGCTTTCGCGTGCCGCTTACCATGACCAGCCAGTTGATCGTCGCAAATATGGCTTTGTCGGCCGGGGCCATGCAGCGTGCCGGTCGCATCACATGACCGTCCAACGGGACGCATGGCTCCGGCATTCCGTGCTCACAGCGAAGCACGGGCCCGGTACCGTGCGCGTCGAGGTGGTCACTTCCGGGAGACAGAAGTGCAGATTCAAGGGAAAAGTTTCGTCGTCACAGGTGGCGCCTCAGGGCTCGGCGCAGCCACGGCGCGCCGTCTGGTGGCGGGCGGCGCCTGCGTGCTGCTGATAGACGTCGACGAGGACGCCGGTGCCGCGCTCGCGGCGGAACTGGGCGGCAATGCCCACTTCGCCAAGGTCGACATATCCGACTCAGCGAGCGCTGAGTGTGCGTTGGCCGCGTTTTGCGACACCTTCGGCGCGCTGAATGGCCTGATCAATTGCGCAGGCGTTGCCCCCGCCGAGAAAGTGCTCGGACGCGAAGGCCCGCACCGGCTAGAGAGTTTCGCGCGCACTGTTCAGATCAACCTGATCGGCGCCTTCAACATGGTACGGCTGGCCGCAGCGTGCATGGCCGGGAACATGCCCGAGACCGATGGCGAGCGCGGGGTCATCATCAATACCGCTTCGGTCGCGGCCTTCGATGGCCAGATCGGGCAAGCGGGCTACGCTGCTTCCAAAGGCGGTGTGGTGGCAATGACGCTGCCCGTCGCGCGGGAATTGGCCCGTCATGGCATTCGCGTGATCGCCGTCGCGCCCGGAATCATGGAGACGCCGATGCTCAAAGGCATGCCCACAGAAGTACAAGACGCCCTTGGGAAGATGGTCCCTTTTCCCGCGCGCCTTGGTCGACCTGAAGAATTCGCGGGCCTTGTGCTGCACATCCTCGAAAACACCTACCTCAACGGCGAGGTGATTCGCCTTGATGGCGCCATCCGCATGGCGGCCAGGTGAACTTAGTCAGTGCCTGGAGTGCGCATCGTTATTCCTGCTGCCGCCGTGCTCGAGTCCCCTGAGCCGCCCAATCCCGATTGGCTCAGATGATTCATCGACGACGACACTTTCCTCACCCCTTGCAAAGCCGCCACGAAGCGGCGAATGGAGACTCGCATGCCTGCCTCTTCGACTTCGAATGATCCCGTCGTGATCGTCGCTGCTGCCCGCACGCCGCTGGGTGGATTCCAGGGCAACTTCGCTTCTCTGACGGCGCCTGTGCTGGGCGCCCACGCTATCCGCGCCGCAGTGCAACGTGCCGGGCTGCAACCCGACGCCGTAGATGAGGTGCTCATGGGCTGTGTGCTGCCCGCAGGCCTCGGTCAGGCGCCCGCGCGCCAGGCGTCGCTCGGCGCGGGTTTGCCCGTATCAGCGGGCTGCACCACGATCAACAAGGTCTGCGGCTCGGGTATGAAGGCAACGATGCTGGCGCACGATCTGCTGCTCAGCGGGAGTCAACAGTTAATCGTGGCGGGCGGCATGGAATCCATGAGCAACGCACCGTACCTGTTGCCCAAGGCCCGTTCGGGCCAGCGTCTGGGACACGGCCAGGTACTGGACCACATGTTCTTCGACGGCCTGGAGGACCACTACAGCCCCGCCTCCGACGGCCGCCTCATGGGCACGTTCGCCGAGGACTGCGCACGCCACTTCGCTTTCACGCGCGAGGCGCAAGACGCCTTTGCTTCCACCTCTACGCTGCGCGCGCAGCAGGCGCAGCGCGACGGCCTGTTCCGGTGGGAGCTCGCGCCGGTGGCCGTGCCGGGTCGCAATGGCGAGATACTCGTCGACGAAGACGAGGCGCCAGCGAAGGCGCAACTGGACAAGATCCCGAAGCTCAAACCCGCCTTTGGAAAGGACGGCACAGTCACGGCGGCGAACTCCAGTTCCATCTCCGACGGTGCAGCGGCCCTGGTTCTGATGCGCCAGTCGACCGCACGCGAGCGTGGCTTATCGCCGCTGGCCGTTATCCACGGACACGCCACACACTCTCAGGACCCGGCCTGGTTCACCACTGCGCCCGTGGGCGCGATCCAGAAGCTGCTAGCCAAGGTTGGGTGGCAGGCGAGCGATGTCGACCTGTGGGAAATCAACGAGGCATTCGCCGTGGTGGTCATGGCCGCGATGCGCGAGCTGGCGCTTTCGCATGAGCGCGTGAATGTGCATGGCGGTGCTTGCGCGCTGGGTCACCCGATCGGCGCGACGGGCGCGCGCCTTATCGTGACGCTGCTCGGTGCACTCCGCCAGCGAGGCGAGAGGCGAGGCGTGGCGAGTCTGTGCATCGGCGGCGGCGAGGCCACGGCGGTGGCAGTTGAAATTGTCTGAGTAACGTCGTTGGCGCTTGACGCGAAGCGGTAGCCCACCGCTCGCGAGGCCGATCGGGTTGGAACTGGCTCTCACGGATGCTCACTGGCTGATCGCTGGCGACGTTCGGTCGGATACTCGTGGGCTGCGCGGGTAATCGTCCGCTTGTTCCGGCCGACACGGGTCGCCTGTTAATGCTCAGGCTTGGCTAGCGTCCGGTGCAATCGACGCGTCGGTTTTTTCGTGCCTCGGCGAAATCTTTGCGGGAAGATTCGCTCACGGAATAGGGCCCACCTCTCCATAGAGGTCATTGTGACGTTTGCTGCAAAACCCAGCCGAACAAATGGCCCGGCACCGATACAGTATGCGCGGATCCGCTGCGGCTCACGGACTCTCGAATCGATGCGTGGCGCCGGTATGCCACTAAACCGGCAGCTTTTGCGATAGGAGCCGCCGTTCGAACGGCCAATCAATTTGACTTGCGAACGGCGCCTTCTGGCCGATTGCGCCCGAAGAGAACTGCGGCACAAAGCTGCCGCCGGCACAGGGCGAATTCTTTCGACTGGCAGCTTACGGTCAACCTAACCGAACGCGTAAAGTCGGCCAGAAGGCGTCATTCGCCCGCCCAGTCAGTCGGACGTTCAGCCGTCTGCTCCGGTCGGCGAAATGGCCATTCGACTACCGGGGAATAATCCGCCCCGTGCACCATCACGCGAGTCTGTACCGCTCTGCAAGGAACCACCGCCAAGGCAACCGGCAGAATATCGCTCGTTCGCCGGTTACGGCCTCTGCTGTGCCAAAGCTTCGGCTTCGACCGGGATATCCTTCACGAGTCGGCGGGAGCAACGATCAGATCAGAACCCGCAATCGGTATCCAGGCCTTCCGATAGAAGCTGGGTAATAGACGAAGGAACCGCTCATCTTGACAACCCATTCCATAATGACGTACAGACCGGAACGGCAGCTTTCTGGCGTAAACTCCTGCCGTAGGCCGTAAATCTACGGCCCACATCGAAGCCGTCCAGGCCGAAAGGAGCGCATCAGGTCCTGGTCGGTGATCTGACCACCGGAATCCGAGCAGAATGCCCAAAACCAAGAACAGCGAGACCAGCGTTACGAAAGCCGAACACCATCGCACCGCGATCGGTCAGGCGCAACGCGCAAAGACGCGTGCATGGATTATTCATTGTGCAATCCCTGTTTTTGCCGAACGCGGCCCTGACGCCCCGGTCATCGACGATTTCGCCAAGGCCGCCGGCGTAGCTCGCAGCACCTTCTATACCTACTTTCAGACCACGCGCGAACTGCTCGATGCCGCCGTTGCGGTCCTGTCGGACGAAGTCATTTCATCGATCGCGCCATTGGTGGCGGGAGAATCCGATCCGATCATCCGCCTTGCTACCGGTGCCTGGATGTACTACCACAAGGCAATCATGGACCCGGTGTTTGGGGCCTTCCTCGGGTCGGTATCCAGCATCGGCCCGCTCGGCGCCGAACACGCACGCGCGGATCTGGTCGCTGCCATCGAACAGGGCGAGATCACTATCCTTGACATCGACCTTGCCGAATCGATCGCACTCGGCATCATGGTTTTCGCTCTCAGAACCCCCCATGCCCGCGATCATGCCGAGGAGCGCGCAATCACCGTGATCTCAGCCACACTCGCCGCGCTCGGGGCTTCCCCGCCCCGTATTCGGAAAGCCTTGCGGAAGGTCAAACAGATCGGCCTTGGCACGAGATAGTCCACTTCAGGGCATACCATACATTGACACTTATGTCATTGACACATTTGTCGGTGAAAGATACATTTGGCCATCGCGTCGCTGCGGATGGCCTTCCGGCCGTTCGCACGGGCAGTCCGCTCGATGCGCGCAAATGAAACGACGGAGAGTATCCGATGGCGGAGACCCATTTTGCCGAAGGCCATACCGAAACCGGTGCGGTCTGGCGTATCCATTACCAGGTTCGGGGCATCGGTCCGGACGTGATCCTATTGCACGGCGGCGGTCCGGGCGCAACGGGTGCAAGCAACTACAGCCGCAACATTGAGGCGCTGGCGCGTCATTTCCGTTGCTGGGTCATCGATTTCCCGGGCTGGGGGCAGAGCTCCAAAAATCTGCAGGAGTTCGGCGGCCTCGGGCCGTTCCATAACGGGGGGCGCGCCGTTATGGCCTTCATGGACGCTGTCGGCATCGAGTGCGCACACCTGATCGGCAATTCATTCGGCGGCTCGTCGGCGCTCTGCGCAGCGATGGACCAGCCGGAGCGCTTTGACCGTCTCGTCCTGATGGGGCCGGGCGGTGGAATGGTCCCCGGAGCGACCGGTCCGACGGACGGCATCAAGCAATTGCTTACCTATTACCTTGGCGAGGGCCCCAGCGTCGACAAGCTCCGTCAGTTTCTCGGCAATCTGGTGTATGACACCAGCGTCCTCACGCCGGAGTTGGTTCAGGCCCGCTTCGATGCGAGCAACGATCCGGAGATTCGCGCGAATCCTCCCTTGACCCCTCCGCCTGGCGGTCCCGGAAAAGAGACGTTCATCAGCCTTGATTCGCGTCTGGCCACGCTCGAACATCGCGCCCTGTTCATCTGGGGGCTGCAGGACAAGGTCAACCCGGTAGCCGGCATGGAGCTGTTTACCAAGATACCGGATGCCGATTTTGTGTTGCTTGCCAAGTGCGGCCACTGGGCGCAATGGGAGCATGCCGAGCGCTTCAATGCACTCGTTACCCAGTTTCTTTTCTGATTAAAAATTTATAACAGACGTTTAGTATTACGAAGGAATAATCATGAGTCATTTTATTCGGGAGCTTGGCTATCTCGGCTTCGAGGTGTCGGACATACCTCGCTGGGAGGCATTTGCTGCGATCGATCTTGGTCTCGAGGTACTCGCCGGTACGCCCCAGGCCGATGGCAAGGCCAGCCGCCTGCTACGCATGGACAACAAAGCTTACCGCTTCATCCTGACCGAAGGTCCGGCTGATGACTACGCGTTTGCCGGATGGCGCGTGGCCGATGAGGCTGCCGTGCGCGCATTCGGCGAGAACCTGACTGCACTTGGCCTGTCGTGGACCATCGGTACAGAGGCCGAACTTGCGCTTCGCCAAGTCAAGAGCATGATCCATTTCTGCGATCCTGCCGGTAACCGTCACGAAGTCTATTGTGGTCATCCCACGGCCAGCACGCCGTTCACCTCGAAGCTCGTGCCGTCCGGCTTTGTGACCGCTGGCGGTGGGCTTGGGCATGTCGTATTCGAAGCCAACGAATATCCCGAAATGCTCCGCTTTGCTCAGGATGTGCTTGGGTTACGCCTGAGCGACTACATTGATATGCACGTCGCTCCGCAAGTAACGATTGAGGTCGCATTCTTCCATGCCAACGAACGTCACCACTCGTTTGCAGTCGCCCCGCGCCCACCGGTGCCGGGACCGCGCAAACGGATCCACCATTTCATGCTCGAGGCCCGTTCCATGCGGGAAGTGGGGTTCGCACGCGATCGCTTCCTGAAAGATGGTCTGGCGGTAACCATGGACATCGGTCAGCACCCGAACGACCAGATGATTTCGTTTTACGGCCAAACACCTTCCGGCTTCCACGTGGAATTTGGCTACGGTGGCGTATTTGTGGACGACGCCACCTGGCAATCTTGCCGATATGACGGCATCAGCGAATGGGGCCACCGGCCTGCCGCGCCGGTTGCCGTAAGTCACCCGGCGGGGGTGGTGTGATGAGTACCACGCAGACCTTCGATGCCGATGTTGTGATCATCGGCTACGGCCCGAGCGGCGTGGCTGCGGCCAATGCGCTAGGCGCCTACGGCGTCAAGACAATCGCTATCGAGCGAGACCGGGACATCTATCCGCGTGCGCGCGCTGTCACGGTCAACGACTGGACCATGCGACTATTCCAGTCGATCGGCCTCGACGACCAGCTGAGCCGCAATATGGACCGGACCCGTGCGCTGCGCTGGATCACTTATGACGGCCGTGAGCTGACGCACATGGAATTCCCGCGGTCCACGCTCGGTCATCCGCGCTCCTACGCCATCTATCAGCCGGTCATGGAAGAAATCCTGCGACGCGGTGTGCAACGCTTCCAGGACCATGTGACGGTACGCTTCGGCGAAGAACTGGTCGATATCGCTCAGAACGAAACCGGCGTCACCGTCACGTCCCGCGACAAGAACAGCGGCGTCGAGCATCGTATTCGTGCACGTTATGCGCTGGCCTGCGACGGCGGTTCGAGCAGTACGCGTGAACGCCTCGGCGTGAAGCTTCTCGGCGAGACCGTGGAAACGCGTTGGGTCGTGATCGACGCGCGCGTGAAACGCTGGTGGCCGCACCGCAACATCCTCACGTTCTGGTCGGACAAGAAACGTCCGGTGGTAGATATCGCGCTCGCGCTCGGCAACCATCGCTGGGAGTTCCCACTTGAACCGCACGAGACCGATGCGGACTTCTCGACGCACGAGCAACTGTGGAAGCTGCTCAACTCGCTCGGCGTAACTGACAACGAAGTCGAGATTTACCAGCACGCGTTCTACAAGCACCATGTGCGCCATGCGGAAACCTGGCGCGTAGGTCGCGTTTTTCTACTCGGCGATGCCGCGCACCTGATGCCGCCGTGGGCGGGCCAAGGCATGCAGTCCGGCATCCGCGATGCGTTCAACCTGAGCTGGAAACTGCGCGAGGTATTGGCCGGCCGCCTGCCCGAAAGCCTGCTCGACACCTATGAAATTGAACGCGCCCCGCACGTCGCCGAGATGACGGCGATCGCGGTGGAAATGGGGCGCATCATCAAGCAGCAGCTGAGCGAGGAAGAAATGAAGGCGCTTGCGGCGCCGCCGCCGTCCGACCAGGCACCACCCGAGCCGCCGCTGCTCAGGCCGCCCGTGCTCCGTGCCGGCTGGGTGCGCGGCCCGCTCGACGAAGGCAGCATCGTCGGCAAGATGGTCCCGCAGCCGCGCGTGGCCGGTGCGAACGGCAAGCTCTGCATGCTTGACGATCAGCTCGGCCACGGCTTCGTGCTACTTGGCAACGAGGTCGATCCGGAAACCGTGCTGTCCACCACTGACCGGCAGGCATGGGCAAACCTCGGAGCGAGCTTCCTGACGCTGCGTTCGGCTGAATCACGGGGCGTGAAGACGACCGACATCATCGATCTCGATGGTTCGCTGATCGAATGGATGCGTGAATTCAAGGCCAAGGTCATCGCAATCCGTCCGGATCGCTTTGTTGCCGCTGCGGATGGCTTCGGCCTAAGCATGCCTATTTAGAACGTCTAGTTAGTAGCAGGGTGCTCACCTCAATTCGCGAGCACCCGCGCGTCTGGTCTACGGCAAATATTTCTTCAAGAAGCACACTAAAAACTACTCAGGAGACGGCAGATGTTTGCCCGGAATTTAATCAGAATAATAATTTTTGTTTGCGGCACCTTAGCGATTTCGGCTTTTGCAAATGCAACAGAGGGGGGCGGTTCGATATATCCAACCGGTGCTGAAGCATATTCTTGCTGCGCCGTGCCCCCGCCGGGCCTCTACGGAATTGTTTATTCAGAATACAATGAAGGCAGTTCCTTCAGAGATAACAACGGAAATGCCATCCCAATACCTGGATTCAAAGTAACTTCCGTAGCAATTGTCCCAAGACTCATCTGGGTGACCCATGAGCAGATCCTGGGCGCCTCGCTGGTTTTCCATGGTCTGCTGCCACTTGTCAATCTCGACGTTAAAGAGGCCGGTTCAAGTCAAAGCAAGACGGGAGTCGGCGATGCATCGTTCGGCACGGCTTTGGGGTGGCATCTCAGCCCACAATTGCATATGGTAGCTGGACTCGATGTATTCGCACCAACGGGTTCTTACAATAAAAATGATCTTGCAAATATCGGCAGAAATTATTGGGCATTTCAGCCACTCATTGGGGTTTCGTACATCGACCCGCGAGGATTCAACGGTGACCTGAAGGTCATGCATAACATCAATACAATAAACGCGGTGACGAGCTATACCTCAGGCCATGAATTGATCATGGACTATGATGCGGGATATGGAATTGGTCATGGATGGGTTGTCGGAATCGGTGGATATTTCTACCAGCAACTCACCAATGACAAACAAAACGGGCAAACCATCCTGAACAACAAGGGTAGAGCATTGGCAATCGGTCCATCAATCAAGTACGGCAGCGAAAAGGGCTGGTTCGCCACCCTGAAATATGAACTCGATACGGAGGTCAGAAACCGGGTCCAGGGTAAGGCTCTATGGCTGAAGGCTGTGTTCCCGCTCGGATAATGCTGTCAGTGCCGGTGTTCCGCCCGTCGTTTGCGGAGACCGCGCGTGGCTCCAATGCCATCGGCTCTGGCATAGTTAACCTGCGATGCGTAATCGATCCTTGGTCATTGCATTTGCCCTGTTCTTAGATGCCTATGGAAAGCTGAACGCCCCAAAAGAACCTGGTAGCGGCAGGCCGATCCCGAGCAGAAGGCGGCCGATCGGTGGTCGACAAGACGAATGGCCGATTGGGGCGCTTGCTGTCCTCCGGACGTGCACAAAGCTGCCGTTCGAACCAATCGCGGGCCGGACGTCAGCAAAGCAGACCATAGCCGCCGTTGGACGATGGTCGCGCCAACGTCGGCAATGGCCGAACTCTACTCGTAGCTGGTCGGGCCAGTCTCCGTTGCCAACCAGCCATTCGGGTGATAGCTTGCAAGGATCGGTAAGCAGCAACGATTGGTCGCAGTTTCGAGCGAAGCAAAGTTCACCAGAAAGTTGCCGCACGATCCCGAACATAGCGTCGTTTCGCGCGGCCTGTGCCCGACGCGTTAGATTTCAGTCTGTTCCGAAATCTCGAGCGCGTCGTCGACTTCAATGCCAAGATACCTGATCGTGCTTTCAATCTTGCTATGGCCGAGCAACAGTTGGACGGCCCTCAGGTTCTTCGTGCGCTTGTAAATCAGGGTTGCTTTGGTGCGGCGCATCGAATGCGTGCCGTAGGCTGTCGGATCAAGCCCCGCAGTTTCCACCCATCGACGTATCATCCGGGCATATTGCCGGGTGGAGAGATGAGGCGATGCGGACAGCCGACTGGGGAAGAGAAATCTATCCGGCCTTAGGGCTGCCTTCTCCAGCCACGCGCCGACAGCCTTCCTGGTAGGTTCGGTCAGTTCAAACTGGACAGGGCGTTGTGTCTTTCGCTGAACGACCTGCGCCCGCGACAAGACCTGATTGCCGTGCGTAACATCGCGGACTCGAAGACTGACAAGATCACAACCACGTAGTTTGCTGTCGATTGCAAGGTTGAACAGTGCGAGATCGCGAACAGCATGAGCGTTCTGGAGATAGATCCGGATAGCCCAGACATCTTTGAGTTTCAGCGGTGGCTTCTGGCCGACCAGTTTGCCTTTGTTCCACGCCTCACGGGTTTGTTCGGTTTTCATGACAGGCTCCCACAGGGATGATGGGAGTTCGATTGTGATGTCTGACCTTGACGCGCGGTTTCGCGTGGATTTGCGCGAGGCTCGCAGGCGGCTAACGGTTGCCACCATGCCTCGAAGCCGTCAAGCGGGCCACTGGTTTGCATCAGAATGCTGCTCAATAACATACCGGTAAATTTCGGCCGTTGCTGACGTTGAGACGCGCTGGGTTCTACTTCAGCACTGTGGCAGATTGCTGACCGTGGCGGCATCGAGCAGCCGGACGGCGGCTTCCTGTATCAGTGAACTCACACTCCCGATTAGGTTTATTCGACGCCTACCAACATGCGCAAAGGCACCGACACAGTCCTGCGGCCGATGGCAGGCATCGAATAGCCGTTAACGACCTGGGCCCTTTGCAAGTCGACAGATCAACCAATTCCGGTTGTCCAGCACCCGTTCGGCCGCCATAGAGATCCTCCGTCTTGACTTTGACCGGAAAAGCGCTAGCACTAATGTGTGAGCACTGGAAATATCATGCCTTCCGCGCGGACGCGCGGTACCCAGCCCGCTGCGCCCGTTCGCGCCGCGCAGTACATCCGCATGTCCACCGACCACCAGGAATACTCACCTGTATTCCAGCGCGAAGCGATCGCACGATATGCCGCCACGCACGGTATCCGGGTGGTGCGGGACTATGAAGATGCTGCGATCAGTGGACTGACGCTGCGTGAACGCCCGGCACTGATCCAGCTATTGATCGACGTGGAGAACCCGGCGCGCAGATTCACCAGCGTGCTGGTTTATGACGTGAGTCGGTGGGGACGCTTTCAGGATGTCGATGAAAGTGCGTTCTACGAATACACCTGTCGCCGCGCGGGCGTTGACGTCATCTATGTCGCCGAGCCGTTCGAAAACGATAGCAGTCCGACTGCTTCGATACTGAAAGCGCTCAAGCGGGCGATGGCCGGCGAATTCAGCCGCGAGATGTCACGCAAAGTGTTTCTCGGGCACTGCCTGAATGTCCGGCGTGGTTTTCATGCGGGTGGGCCTCCCGGGATTGGATTGCAGCGCATTCTGGTCGGCCGTGATGACAGCGAGCGACGGTGCCTCGCTCCCCATGAATACAAAAGCGTACAGACTGACCGCATCATCATCGCGCCGGGGCCGCCAGGCGATGCCGCACTGGTCCGCAAGATTTTCGAATGGTACGCAAGGCAACCAGTTAGTGCGGAGGCGATCGCGCGGCGCCTGAACAGCTTTGGCATAGTCAACGGCGTTGGCCGCCCCTGGCAGGGCGCCAACATACTGGACATCCTGCGCAACGAAAAGTACATCGGCACCAATGTCTACAGTCGGACGACCTCGAAACTCGACCGTGGCTGGGAGCAGTTGCCGCGGGAGGAATGGATCCGCATTCCGGACGCGTTCGAACCGGTCGTCGACCGGCGCGTTTTTGCTGCTGTCCAGCAGAAAATGGCACGCGTCGGACGTAGACCAACACGAAACGAGATTGTCGATGGCCTGCGCAAGGTGGTCGCGAGAACCGGCAGACTCAATCAGGCAACACTGAGGCATTACCGGAGCGCGCCGTCCGTAGAGCAGGTAATGCACGAATTCGGGAATTCGGGAGTCTGTACGAGGCATACAAGATCATCGGATACCCACCGAACCTGAATCCTGAGCGGTCCGAAAACCGATACGTCGAACGTGTGATGGAGCGTCGGGTTGCTGATGGTACGACAGAAAAGCTGCGGGAGCTGGGGCATCAGGTCCGGTACGAGAAACACACGGGGACCCTATGCATCGACGGCACACTACGGCTGCAACTGGTTATCCGGAGCCCGTGGCTGGTCCAGGGACATTTGCCGTACTGGATCGCCCGTTGGCCCGATTGCTTCGCGATTGATTTTCTCGTGTACGGCCGCGTTGAGCGCGCGGGCAAGGAACTGCTCGACTTTCACATCCTCCCCCAGGGTAGTTTGCCGAAGGGCGAATACACCGTGCTGTACCGCTACGGCCAGTCTCATTTCGAGCCGTACCGGCATCCCGATCTTACATCACTGATCGAGCTTGCCGCCAACGTGCCGCTGGAAGTGTTACCGGCGACGTGCCGCCCTGCTACGAAGTAGTCGTTATGCGAAAAGATCATCCGCGCAACGCAATCTGTCCTGGCGAAGGGGATGTCGCGTCCGGCTGCGACGCGTCAACCTACGCGAAATCCCGATCCTCGCCGCAGATCAAGGCCCGGAAAGTCCTTATGCTGGAGCGAGCGCGCCAACAGACGGCGATCCGGCAGATGGAAGCCGTCTGCGTCGACAGGGTCATTGTCGGCAACGTGCTGGCGGCACTCCTGTCTGATCCGGCGTTCGTCGCACTACTGCGATCGCAGGGATTTGTCACCATGCCCCGACGGCTTCGCGATCACCTTGAAGGCCGCGCACCGTGACCGATGCCCGTCCTGCCCGATATGTTGCGCGATCGGACGCACAGTCAGCGGATCGCGCGTGTCCGTCTGGAATCTGCCCGGAGGCAGCCGACCAGCTGACTGGGTACCGACTGCCAGAACGGACCATTGCCGCGCTGGCGCGGATGGTGCCATCCCGCCAGATCGCTGTGGCCAGCGTGATGGTGCTGCAAAACAACTGCAGCGGCGATTTTGCGCGCGCGCTACTGGCGGCGACGCCCGCTGGCCTTCGGGCGGATGATCCACGGGGACGGCAGTCTGATCGCGACGGTGTGAGAGGTCTGGCGGACATGGAGCGTGGGCTCGTCCGGATGCAGTTGGCGGCGCAGGAGCTGGCGGCAGGGTATTACGATGACCTGCTCGTGCTCGCGCTGACTGCCAGTTTTGTCCGGAGCTGGATGCGCAATGACGTGGTGAGGTTGTGGCTGCAGTCGCGATATCCCGGTAACGCGGTCACCCTCGGGCGGATGGCATCACGATCGGAAAGCGCAAGGCAGGCAAAACGCCCGATGAAGCTTTCCTATACCCCCTGTCAGTGCAGGATCACGGCCGGTTCGCAGCCCGTAGGTCGGGTCCCGCCATGACCTGCGGTAAAGGGTTCAACACTGGCAAGCGTGCAGTGTGCAGGCAGTGAGGATCGCCGGACATTCCCGCGGGGAGGGTGCGGCGCATGCGCCAACTGGTGCTATCACACCTCCGTCGCACTCAGGCGTCGCTGTGCCGTTTATGCAACATGTGACGCGCTGGCGTTTTTTGACAGACAGCCGTTCCAGACTTTGATAGCCTTTGTCGTGGCCGGGCACCCGACGACAGGAGGGCTTCACCATGCTGCGATGGCTTGCAAACTGGGCTTCACATCACGCGCCCACTCCCGAGAAACAGGCGGAACGTGCACTTAATGACCTACGCATGGAACTGTTCCAGGCCGAGCAGCATGTGCTCGATGCACAGCTACGCGTTGATTACTATCGGGCCCGGCTGACCTTTCTGGAGGAGGTGGCCAGTAAAGGCATCGAGCAGGTCTCCGACGAGCGCAAAGGCCTGCAGGAACCGTCGCCGGCATTGAGGCCAGGACTGAAACTGACCGCGGCGCAATAGTGTTCCGGCCCACGCCGCTGTGCGCTGTGCTCAGGATGCGAAAACGGGCCTCTGTACCAGACCGCATTGGCGGGGTCGTGGCGGCGCAACGGTCAGCACGAGCGACGCTCCCGACGGGAAGTGCGTTCACACGCACAGTGGCGAAGAACGGTTCAACGCCATCGTCCAGCGCATTCAATGCGCATCCAATGCAGACGAACCCCATGCAGACTGAGCGGTGAGACCTGACCATCCGGCAATCGGCACCAGGTGGCGCCCATCACCGCGGCGGCCGGTTGTCGCCGCACGTCCCGGCCATGCGCCACCTGACGGCAGGTTACAGATCCGAGAGCGTCGTTCGACATGTCACTCCCTGAGAAGCTCGATGATGAGGCACGCGCTGAACTCCTCTGCTACCTGGTGATTGGGGAACTTGTCACAATGGCGCGAACCGGCAGCTGGTTACGCACGGATCACCTGGTCGAGTCTTCGCGTATCTGGCTGAAAGCGAATGGCGCGACATGTCATTGGCAGGATCGGATTGCGCTGGCGGGCGCTGCCGCCGAACTGGCGCCGGGCATCCTTCGAACTTTCCCGCTAACTACGGAGCGGTCGCTGGCACCGCTCTTCGCAGACGGATGGAGGCTCGACTACCGGTCGCCGATCGTTTGTGACATCCACCGGATCTGCGTCAGCTTCGTTGCACAAAAGTAGCGCACTGCGTCGAGCAAGTTCCGGTTTTACCCTGCAAGACGCGCTGTCCTGCGCCAGTCAACTTAGCGTCGGCAGCGGAAAGCCATTGCTGACTCGCCCGTGTGAGTCGAAAGTTTGCTCTCCAATTTCCGGGTGTGGCGACGACCTGCCGTTCGGTGAGCAGAGAGGCCTGTTGTTGGAACGCCTGCAGCCCCCGGAACCCGACGGACGAACTACGCGCACAATTCGGCCATAGCTGCCGCGGCGCGACCGTCGACCAACGGCGGCTATGGTCAGCTTTGCTGTCGTCAGACCCGCGAGTAGTTTGAACGGCAGCGTTGTCCCCGTTTATAGAGGACAGCAAGCGACCACGGATCGGCCCCTCGTCTTTCGCACGAGAACCGTCCGCCAGTGTAGCGCGGAGGTCCGCCGAGTATTCGACGAGTCAGTTGAAACGCAAGCCGCGTGCGCTAGTCGGTGAAGGCCACTCAGGGGCCGTTTACAACGCGACAGGATCATCCGTGGTGACAGGAGTCGAACGCGACACGTTGGTCGCGGAGTCTCACGGGAAGCCGTTCGACTTCAGATCATCACACAAGACCAGCTTCGGGGTGGCCTCGCACAGGCGGACCTACCGAGGCCCGTCATTGATGCCGTGGCCTGGTCAAACGGCCCACGCGCGTCATGACGTTGCCCGTCTGTGTCCACCGCCGCCTTCGTCGCCACAACGGCGAGATAGTCTGCCCACGTTGCCTGCCTCTCCGTGAAAACCGGCGGCGCAGCAGCCCAGTACGCTCTAGCGCTTTCTACTGGGGGGAAGGGGGATTCAAAAGCTTGCTCAACGGCTTCAGTGGGCCTATTGGGAGAAGCGAGAATGTCATTAAGTGCGCTTTCCCCAAGGGAAGTGCCTCAAGCATTTCATGCGCTTGACTTACGTCCGTAACGTTCAGGATGAACGCCACCCCAGCCCGGTCTTGCAGTGAATACCACTGGTCAATCTTGCCCTCGCGGTAGAGCTGCGCCGTCTCGCGAACTTCGGTCGGAAGAATGTGTTGGACAAGTTGCATGTCCGTGCCCGGTGGAAAGGTGCCAATCGCCAATATCTTCGTGGTTGGCGTGGTTGGCATCGGAGTGGTTTGCGCCATGGAGACTCCAGCAGAAGTGACCAGAACAGAGGCTGTTGTTAAATTAAGAAAAAGGCGTTTCATCATGTCCTGTTCTTGTCGCATTAGCCTGAAGGCTGCCGCGAGCCTCCGCCTGGTTTATAGATCGCGCGATAGTGTTCGCGTACGCCATCAAGTGCATCAGTCATTGCAAAATCCTCACTGCTTCGATCGATAGATCGTTCGTTATGGCAACTCTTCAATACAAGGAGGCTGGCGCGAGGCCACACCAGATGCCGTATTCAGCGCTGCGGCTTCTGCTCCCGTCAGATAGCAATCGCGGAAGCGCTCATCGACGCGTTCCCACATCCGTTTCGAAAACAGCAGCGCTGCGTTGAGCGGGCGATGATTGATGACCACGGAATCCGTCTCGCCCTGTTCGTTCAGATGCGCGACGACCACCGTTTCGATCGGCACGCCCTGGATCTGCGACCGATAGGATTCCATGTACAAACCGTTGCCGATCTCGCCCTTGTAGCTGTGATGCTGGAATTCGTAGAGCGAGACCGCGTGTTTGATTACGGAGAGAATATCGGCTCGTCCCTCGATCGGACACTTCAGCACGGTGGCTTCGAGCGTCGCGTTTTCGGCGAGCCTCGCCAGCCAGAGCGGCGGACCGCCTGCGGGCGCCAGCACGGGGGCTGCGTCGTTGAATTTCATGCTGGACGCTCCAGTTACGGTTTGTTCGTCATGCCTGCGCTGGCGGCATCGAGCGCTGCTGCGAGCGTGATGCGCGCCTTTTCGAGGCGGCGTCGCGCGAGGCGTCCAACGCCCGCGCCGCGCTCAGACTCGCCCGCCAGCAGCGCATGAATATCGGGCAGCATCCAGATCGCCCCGCGCGTCCCCCATGCGCCATCCGGAATCTCGGTCGGGAAGACCCAGACGCGCGGCGCAACGTCATCGAACGGCCGGTTCTCCGCGCGCGCCACCGCTTCCGTGACGTTTCTGACGAGCGAGCGACGCGATTCGTCGGTGTATTGCCCTTCGGGCGCAGACGGAATGATCCGGTAGCGTCTCGTGTTCGTGCGTTCGCCGCCGATGTAGATCGCAGCAGGCCGATGAAGATGGAACACGGTGACACGCTGTGCGATCGGATTGGCGGGATCGTACCCTTCCGCCTCGATGAGGATGTCGGTCAGTTCCTTGACGAGGCGCGCTTCGGCCTCAGGCGTCAAGGCGTCTTCGGGCCACAGTGCATCGATCATTGGCATGGTGCTGCTCCTGCGTTCAGGTCATTGGATGTGGCCATGATCGGGGTTTACTCGTGCGGCCGGAAGTGGCAGCATCGCCATTATTCAGGGAATTTCAGACACGCAATGGCCATCGTCCGCATCTGGGTCTATGACGGAATCCTCGCGTCCGGCGTCGCGGGCCCTGTTGACGTCTTCAGCGCCGCTAATCAGTTCCATGCGCGCAAGGCTGCACCGGGCACGACATCCGCGCCTGTGTTTGCATGGCGCGTGGAATCTCTCGACGGGCAATCCGTCACGGCTGCGTCGGGCCAGACCATTCACGTCGACGGCAAGATCGACCCGCGCAAACGGGCGGACGCCGTTCTGCTGACGGCACCGTTTTTCTCGAACATCGACGAGTTCATCGGGCGCCGCGAGCAGTTGAACGCGCTGTCTTCCGCACTGCGGCGTCAACGCAAGGCAGGTGCCGTGCTGGCGGCTTATTGCACGGCCAACTACCTGCTCGCCGAGGCGGGCCTGCTGGATGGCCGCGCCGCAACGACGCACTGGGCGAGAGCCGCGGACTTCGCGCGCCGCTATCCGCGTGTCGAAGTTCGCGCACAGGAACTGCTGATCGCGCAAGACGGCATCATCTCCGGCGGTTCCGTGACGTCGTATCTGAATCTCGCGGTGCGGCTCGTCGAAACATTCGCCGGCGAAGAACTCGCCACGATGACCGCGAAGGCGCTGTTGATCGACATGAACCGGACTTCGCAGGCTTCCTTTGCAACGCTTCTCGACGAACATGGGCATACCGACACGCTCGTCGCGCGCGCCCAGCAACAGATGGAGGCTGCGTTGCAGCAGGGATTCCGGTTGAGCGATCTGGCGGCCTCGCTTGCTGTCAGCGAACGCACGCTCAATCGCCGTTTCAAGGACGCCGTCGGGCTCGCACCGTTGACGTATCTGCAAAATCTGCGCATCGAGGTCGCGAAAAGGTTGCTGGAAACGCGGCCAATTGGGCTTGAGGCGGTGAGTCAGCGGGTCGGTTATGGCGATATCAGCACTTTTCGGCAATTGTTCAAGCGCAAGACCGGGTTGTCGCCCAGTGAATATCAAATGCGGTTCTCGCGTGCCGCGGCGGAGAATATCGAAGCCGAGTCAGGCCGCAACGGCGGCTGAGGCCTCGCGAGATCATCACGCCGCAGCCCTCGTCATTTCCCTCCCTGTTTCTCCGCACTGTCCTTTTGTATCCCAACGTATCTACAACAGATAGGGATACGCACTCTTACATAAAACCGACTTTCGGACACAAGCGGGATACGTTCATCCGCTCAAATACGCCCATCGCGAGCAAAACACCGCACCGCAAAAACTGGGCTTACCGAGGTAGTGCATATGCAACACGAGTCGAACGGAACGGTTGAACTGGATCGCACCGCGGATGAACCGCCGAGCAGCCAGATTGCGCGCAATTGTCTGCTGACGCGCGCCCGGCAGATCTCCCGCGTCTTGACTTCCGTCTATGACGATGCGTTGCGTCCGTTCGGCATCGTGGCGCCGCAGTTCTCATTGCTCGTGCTGATCGCGGAGTTCGGGCCTATGAGCCGCTCAGATCTGGGCCGACGGAATCATCACGAGCGCTCGACGCTGACAAGGAATCTGCAGCCGCTGATCGCCCAGGGCTGGGTTGCCGAGGGCGTCCTGGCAAGCGATGGTCGAAGCCGCCCACTCTCGCTCACGCACGAAGGCAAGGCGCTGCTCAAAAACGCCGCGAGCGCGTGGTCGGCTGCACAGAGCCACGCGACGCGCCTCCTCGGCGAAGGCGGTGCCCATGAGCTAATGAATATCGCGCGCAAGTTGCCGCTGCGTATTGTCTGAAGTTTTTCGGTCGATGTTGCATATGCAAGATTGACCCACGCCTGATACCCCTCCCCCCTCGTCAAGGAGTTTGTCATGAAAGTCGTCAAAGCCGCCGCCGTCCAGTTCAGCCCGGTGCTCTATAGCCGTGAAGCAACCGTCGCCAAGGTCGTGCAGAAGATTCACGAACTCGGCCAGAAAGGCGTGCAGTTCGCCACCTTCCCCGAAACGGTCGTGCCTTATTACCCTTACTTTGCGGCCGTCCAGACGGGCATCGAGCTTCTGTCCGGCACCGAACATCTGCGCCTGCTCGAACAGGCTGTGACTGTGCCGTCCGCTGCTACCGACGCGATCGGCGAAGCCGCGCGAAAGGCCGGCATGGTCGTGTCCATTGGCGTCAATGAGCGCGATGGCGGCACGCTGTACAACACACAATTGCTCTTCGATGCTGACGGTACGCTGATCCAGCGCCGCCGCAAGATCACGCCGACGCATTTCGAACGCATGATCTGGGGCCAGGGAGACGGCTCGGGCTTGCGTGCAGTCGACAGCGCAGTCGGCCGTATCGGCCAGCTCGCATGCTTCGAGCACAACAACCCGCTCGCCCGCTACGCGATGATCGCCGACGGCGAGCAGATCCATTCGGCGATGTACCCGGGTTCCGCCTTTGGCGAGGGCTTTGCCCAGCGCATGGAAATCAACATCCGCCAGCATGCGCTCGAATCCGGCGCGTTCGTCGTCAATGCAACGGCGTGGCTGGACGCGGACCAGCAGGCGCAAATCATGAAAGATACCGGTTGTGGAATTGGTCCGATCTCGGGGGGCTGCTTCACCACGATCGTCGCTCCTGACGGCATGCTGATGGCCGAGCCGCTTCGCTCGGGTGAAGGCGAAGTGATCGTCGATCTCGACTTCACGCAAATCGACCGCCGCAAGATGCTGATGGACTCGGCCGGCCACTACAACCGCCCCGAATTGCTGAGTCTGATGATCGACCGTACGCCGACCGCGCATGTTCACGAACGCGCTTCGCACCCGATGATCGTCAACGACCAGGGTTCCGACGATCTGCGCACCCAGGCTGCATGACCTGCAACTTCGAATTGCCCACCTATCGAAGGAGGATTTGCTTTGAAAGCAATGATCAGGACCGGCTGCGCGAGCATCGTCGTTGCGGCGCTGATGGCGGCCGCGTCGCCCGGCTACACGCAGACGTCCACAACGGATGCACCCGTCGCAACGCATGCGCGCAAGCCCGCGGCCGCAAAGACCGACATCTCGGACGGTACGCTGGTGAAGTCGCTGCCCGGATTCAGAAATCGCTATGCAACCGTGAACGACGTACGGCTGCATTATGTGGTCGGCGGCAAGGGCGAGCCGCTCGTGTTGTTGCCCGGTTGGCCCGAAACGTGGTGGACCTTCCACAAGATCATGCCGGCGCTCGCCGAGCATTACACCGTGATCGTGGTGGATCTGCGCGGCATGGGCGCGTCATCGAAACCCGCTGACGGCTATGACAAGAAAACGATGGCCGCTGATATCCATGAACTGACGCAATCGCTTGGATACGACAAGGTTGCGATCGCGGGACACGACATCGGCTCGGCTGTGGCGTTCGCCTACGCGGAGAACTATCCGGAAGCCACCGACAAGCTGGTGATGATGGAGTTTCCGCATCCCGACGATAGCCTGCAGACTGTTCCGCTTCTACCCGTCCAGGGCGCATACGGTGACAGGCTGGGTTCGGCGCGCCCGAACTTGTGGTGGTTCGCGTTCAATCAGGTCAAAGGTTTGCCGGAGAAGCTGCTGGCAGGCCGCGTCCGGCTTGAACAGGACTGGCTCTTCCACTACTTTCTTGTGAATGAGAAAGCCGTCGACGCGCGCGACCGCGCCGTGTACGAGCACGCTTATGACAGCGCAGCCGCGATCCGCGCAGGCAACGCGTGGTATCAGGCTTTCCCTCAGGACGTCAGCGACAACAAGGCTTATGGCCAGCTGCAAATGCCCGTTCTCGTGATGGGCGGTCCCGCATACAAGTGGATGAAAATGGTCGTCGGAGAAAAGGCGGCCAATATGAGCGCCGTCGACGTAGAAAACAGTGGGCACTTTATCCAGGAGGAGCAGCCCGAGCTGGTTACGAAGACAATGCTCGGCTTTCTGCAAGGCGCCCGCGAATGACGACCCGATCGTCGCGTTGATCGACGTATGCACGCGCACGTTTTCATACACAAGTGTGTATATGCATGCATAAATGAAGTGAAGTTTTTCCTTGAAAGGATGTGATATGACAACGAAACCTGCCCATGATCGGCCCATTCTCGTGACGGGTGCCGGAGGCGCAATTGGCGGCATTGGCCGCAACGTGACAACGTCATTGCTCGCGAAGGGCTATAAAGTGCGGGCGCTGGTCCGCAAAGAAGACGAACGCGCGGACGAGTTGCGCCGCCTTGGCGCCGAAGTCATGGTCGGTGATCTGACCGATCTCGCCTCGATGCACCGTGCGATCGAAGGCTGTTCGCGCGTCTATTTCGGCATGTCCGTCTCTGCGGCCTATCTCGAAGCAACTGTCAATTTTGCTGCGGTGGCGCGTCATCATGGTGTCGAAGCCATCGTCAACATGTCGCAGATGACAGTCACGGAAATGAGCATCACGGAGACAACCGACAGCCCCCAGCACAAGCTGCACTGGCTTGCCGAGCAGGTTTTGCAGTGGTCGGGGCTGCCCGTCGTCACGGTACGGCCCACGGCGTTTCTCGAGAGCTTCTTCCTGACGCTTGGCGCCGTCGGCGTGCGCGACAACGACGAACTCGCACTGCCGCTCGGCAATAGCAAGACGTCGCCCATTTCAGCCGTTGATGTCGCAAATGCGGTTTCGGTGATTCTCGAAGACCCGGCGCCGCATATCGGCAAGATCTATAACCTGACGGGCCTCGAATCCAATGATCTCGAGCAGGCCGCGCGCGTCTTTTCGGACGCGCTCGGCCGGCCCATCCGTTACCGCAATGTGCCTGTCGCGCCGTGGTCGGACAAATTGCGCGAACTCGGCATTCCCGCTCACGTCGTCGATCATCTGGCCGTAATGGCGGACCTGCACGTTCAGAGACGATACGACCGCATGACGAACGACCTGTTCGAACTCACGGGCCGCAAACCCATGAGCATGTACGACTTCGTGAGACTGCACATTGCAGACTTCACGCGCAGCGAAACACGCTGATCCAAGGCAGGAGACCGATCCCATGTCAAAAGACATGCCCCAATCCTCATCGCGCCGGCACTTTGTCGGTATGGCGGCCGCGGCGCTCGCGGCAGGCTCGCTGAGCCGGCTCGCCTTCGCGGAAACGAGCCCGGCAATCGGCAAGATCACCGAACCCGCGAACGGCGACAAGACGGCGATCCGGCCGTTCCGGGTTCACGTCCCCGACTCGCAGCTCGTCGACATGCGGCGCCGCATCAAGGCCACGCGCTGGCCGGATCGCGAGACGGTGCCCGACGAATCACAAGGCATTCAGCTCGCCACCATTCAGGGACTCGCGCAATATTGGGCAACCGGCTACGACTGGCGCAAATGCGAAGCGCGGCTGAATTCGTATCCGCAGTTCATCACGGAGATTGACGGACTCGATATCCATTTCATCCACGTGCGGTCGAAGCACGAAAACGCGATGCCGTTGATCGTGACCCACGGCTGGCCGGGCTCGGTCATCGAACAGTTCAAGATCATCGACCCGCTCGTCAATCCGACTGCGTACGGCGCGCCGGCTTCGGATGCCTTTCATCTCGTGATCCCATCATTGCCCGGTTACGGCTTTTCGGCGAGACCGACCACAACGGGCTGGGGACCGGAGCGCACCGCGCGCGCGTGGGTCACATTGATGAAACGCCTCGGCTATGAGCGCTTTGCTTCGCAGGGCGGCGATCTCGGCGGGATTGTCACGAACATCATGGCCAAACAGGCGCCGCCCGAACTGATCGGCATTCATGTGAACTTCCCTGCCTCCGTTCCGGCGGAGATTCTGAAGTCGCTGGCCGCCGGCGACGCAATGCCTGCCGGCTTATCGGACGAGGAAAGGCACGCGTATGAGCAGTTGAGTGCAAACTTCAAAAAGAAGCGCGGCTACGCTTTCGAAATGGGCACGCGCCCGCAGACGCTGTACGGACTCGCCGACTCGCCCGTTGCGCTGGCTTCCTGGCTACTCGACCACGGCGACGGCTACGGCCAGCCCGCGGCGGCGTTGAGCGCAGCCGTGCTCGGTCATCCCGTCAATGGTCATTCCGCCGGCGCGCTGACGCGCGACGATGTGCTCGATGACATCACGCTTTACTGGCTGACCAATACGGGTGTTTCGGCATCGCGTTTCTACTGGGAGTCGCACGCGAACTTCTTTCTCGCAGCCGACGTGAACGTACCTGCCGCCGTCAGCGCGTTTCCGGGTGAAAACTATCAGGCGCCGAAAAGCTGGACCGAAAAGGCCTATCACAACCTGATTTACTTCAACAAACCCGAAACGGGCGGACACTTCGCGGCATGGGAAGAACCGATGATCTTCGCGAACGAAGTGCGCACGGGGTTAAGGCCCTTGCGCGCCTAAAGTGCGAAGCGGGGCCCCCCGCCAGGGGGGGGGGGCGCCGCGATGTTATAGTGGGTTTGGGGGGCAAGGGGTG
>NZ_JAQQEK010000056.1:0-34575 GCF_046027355.1 Paraburkholderia sediminicola
GTTCGATCAATGCGCTGGCGGAGATCGGCGCGCACCGGCTCGACTTATACGCCGCCAGCCTCAGAAGCGAACTCGGCCGGTACGAGATGATGCCCTCCATCGTCGCGAGACAGGAAAGCGTGCGTGCATTGCTGGGCGCGATGCCCGACCCGGCGGCCGGACTTCTGCAAACGGTGAATACCTATCTTGACGCGGTGAATCACGAGGCCGGCAGCGTTGCCGTGGATGTGATCGACCAGCACGGCCTGGTCATTGCCGCGAGCAACTGGAATCGGCCAGAGAGCTTCGTCGGCACAAACGTGTCATATCGACCGTATTTCCAGGACGCGCTCGCGCATGGCGCGGGTCGCTTTTTCGGCATCGGTACCAACACCGGCATGCCTGGCCTTTATTTCGCGAGCGCGGTGCGGGATGAGGGTGGGCCGATCGGTGTGACGGCAGTCAAGGTCAGCGTCGACGCGCTCGAATCCGCGTGGAGGACGCCGGGCGAAGCGGCGATGGTGATCGACGCTAACGGCGTGATTGTCATTTCAACGATTCCGGCGTGGAAGTTCACGGCGCTTAGACCGATTACCGCCGAGCAGCAGCACCGGATCCAGGCGTCGCGGCAATACGCGGGCCGTAGCGTTGAAGCGCTGCCGTATCGGCGTCTCGATGATTGGGGCACGTCGGCGTGGTTTGCACGCTTTCCCGACTGGGCTCGCCCTGGCCACGAGCGGCGCTATCTGGCGATGTCGCGAACCGCGCCCCAGGCCGGCGATTCGATCCTGGTTCTGCTCGACATCGCCGGTGCGCGGCACCAGCAGCAAATCGCGCTCGCGTTCGTCACAGGGGGCTTCCTCATCGTGGGGCTTTATTGCCTTTATGCGATCCAGCGCCGTCGCGCAATTGCGGAAAAACTAAAGGCACAGGACACGTTGCGCAGCGCCAATGATCGGCTTGAGATCACGGTTCGCGAGCGCACGGCGGCGCTGACGCAGGCCAACGAGCGGATGCGGCAGGAGATCGTCGAGCGCACACGCGCCGAGCAGCTTCTGCGGGACTCACAGCAAGAGGTCGTGCATGCGGGCAAGCTTGCTGTGCTTGGACAGATGGCGGCCGGTTTGACCCATGAACTGAACCAGCCGCTCGTTGCCATCAAAACGCTTTGCGAAAATGCACTCACTTTTTTTGAACGTAATCAACCTGCACCTGCCATCGGAAACCTGCAGCGAATTTCACGGCTGGTCGACAGCATGGCGGTACTGACAAGTGAGCTCAAGACCTTCGCCCGCAAGCCTGATTTCGAACGGGTCGCAGTGTCACTGAATGAGGCGGTTACGCATGCGGTGCTGATCTACGAAGCGCGCATTCGCGACGAACACGTGCAACTAGACGTCTTCATCCCGGCCGGCACGACGATATGCGCAGAGCCGAGCCAGTTGCAGCAGGTGATCGTCAATCTGCTCGGCAATGCGCTCGATGCAGTCGCCGGCCAGGCCGAGCGTATTATTTCCATCGAAGCTTCCAGGAACGGGCAGCCGGGCCGCGTGCTCTTCACCGTCAGTGACAGTGGCCCCGGCATCGCGCCAGAGGTTCTGCCGCATCTGTTCGAACCATTTGTCACCACGAAGCCGCGAGGGCACGGCCTGGGACTCGGACTCGCTATCACCTCCCGTCTTGTCAACGGCTTTGGGGCGCGAATCTTCGCGGCCAATCGACCCGACGGCGGTGCACAATTCACGATTGAATTCTCCGAGACGACGGCACAGGAGACGGTAAATGGGCGATGAGATTTGCGTGGTTGTAGTCGAGGACGATGAGAACGTTCGTCTCGGGGTCGAGCAGGCGGTTGCCCTGGCGGGATTTCCCGTGCGTGCTTATGCGGCTGCGGCCGAGGCGCTGGCGGAGGCCACGCCGGGGGCGCCGGTGGTGATCGTGTCCGACGTCCGGATGCCGGGGATCGACGGCCTGAAGTTGCTCGAACGCGTCCTCGCGATCGATGCACAGATCCCGGTGGTACTGATCAGCGGGCACGCGGACATCGCGACCGCGGTGGGTGCGATGCGAACCGGCGCCTATGACTTCATTGAAAAGCCTTTTTCGTCGGACCACATCGCGAGTCGAGTGGCACGCGCTGTCGAGAAGCGCCGTCTGACGCTCGAAGTACAGGGCTTGCGCGCGGCGCTGCGAAACTGGAAAGGCATAGAAGGCCTTGTGCTTGGCAAGTCACCCGCGATCGTAGAGGTTCGCAGGAAAATCCTGCGACTCGCGGATACTTCTGTGTCAGTGCTGATCACGGGAGAAACTGGCACGGGCAAGGAACTGATCGCGCGCGGGCTGCACGATTTCGGCGGGCGCCGCGATCATCATTTCGTTGCTCTCAACTGTGGCGGTCTACCGGAGCAGCTATTCGAAAGTGAGTTATTCGGTCATGAGGCCGGCGCGTTCACGGGTGCAATCAAGAATCGCATTGGCAAAATCGAATGGGCCAACGGCGGCACGCTCTTTCTCGATGAGATCGAAACCATGCCGATCGCACTGCAGATCAAGATGCTGCGAGTACTGCAGGAACGCCGGATTGAGCGGCTGGGCGCAAACGAGGAGATCGCCGTCGATTGCCGGATCGTGGCTGCGTCGAAGGCGGATCTCACGGAGCTTTCGACAGACGGACGTTTCCGGGCCGACCTGCTGTATCGGCTGAACGTCGCGCAGATCGAATTGCCGCCTTTGCGCGAACGTCGTGAAGACGTACCGCTGTTATTCGAGCACTTTGTACTCGCTGCCGCACTTCGTTTCGGACAGTCCGCTCCGATTGTGTCCGCATCGCAGGTTTCCGAACTGATGTCGCATCAGTGGCCGGGCAATGTGCGGGAACTGCAGAACGTCGCGGACCGATTCGTGCTGGGTCTCGGCGGCGATTGTCTGTTGCCGAACGGCAGTCAGCGGATCAAAAGCGGAACGCTTGCGGAGCAACTTGCGCATTTCGAGCACATGCTGATCGAGGATATGCTGCGACGGCACAATGGAAATATCGCTGAAGCCAGCGCGGAACTGGGCATGCCGAAAAAGACGCTGTATCACAAGGTGCGTCAATTGAAGTTTCCGGCTGGCGACGCGCGAAGCGAAGGGCTCGACGTGTGAGAGTCGGTCAGCCCAATGGATCATGTGCCTGTTCACGATGATTATGACCAACACCGCTTTCAAAAGCACCCGGATAAATCGTTTTCACCACCTTCTCCGTAGTGGAGCGCGGGTCAGGACAGACGGAGCCTGTCTTGACCCATCGTCGGATGCCCGAGCCCTGGCTTCTTGCTCACGCTGCTGCAACACGGCCAACACCGGATCGACGACCTTGGGCGCCACCGCCTTCTCGTGCAGATCCTTGATGAATGCCTCGCTTAGCGCAATGACCTTCGCCGACGCTCGCGGGTCGAAAAGCGCGTGATCGAGCTCATCGAAAACGACCGCCTTGACATTCGAAAAGCGCGCCAGCTTCTTTCCGCGTTTGCCGAAATGCGCGTTGAACTGCTCCATCCCTTCGTCGCCTGAACCGTAGATGAAGAGAGTCTGCACACCTTTGCGTTCGAGCGCATGAACGACGCCATGCGGGTCCGTAGCGGCTTCGGCCGCGCCGGCACCGTTGCCGGTCACGCCCAGCCTATACGAACGCAGGCGCGCGATCAGGTTCGCAGCGACGGCCTGCGCAATCGGCCGGAACTTGCGCTTTCCGCTCAGGACGAGCCACCACTTGGACGGCTTGAATATCGCAGGCCCGACACGCTTTATCGAGTTGCGCTGCTCCTCCTCCAGTTCCGCCATCGACATGCCTTCGGGTATGTAAAAGCGCGCGAGATTGACCGCGATGACGGCCGTGAGCGTCGGCTCCACGAGCGATGCGTGCAAGGCGCTGTAGGCGCCCGAGCAGATCCCGAACGAGATGACCGTGTGATAGCCCTTGCGCTTGAGCCAGGCGGCTGCCGTCGCGACATCCTCGATGGTTGTGGATGCATGGATCGATGGGACCAGATCGAGCGGCCCGTGTGCGGTGCGCGGCGGACTGTCGCCGATGCCGCGCGCGTCGATGCGCATCGATGCGATGCCGCGCCGAGCCATTTCCCGCGCAATGCGAACCGACAGCCGGCTGTCGCCGTGATGCACACTGGCGGCGGTATTGGTGATCAGCATGACGGGCCCGAACGCGAGCCTGTCGCGCGGTTCGCACAGAATGCCGAACAGCCCGTTGGCGCCGAAGATGACCGGGTGCTCGCGGGCTTCGGGCGTTTCGATGATCGCTTCGTCGTCGAGTGAGACGCTCGGCCGTGCTCCTTTGTTCACCGACCTTTGGACGCGCGTGCCCGGGGCGCCGTCCGTGATCCATTGCACGGCCCGGTCAAGCGCGCGAGCGGGTACGACCGATGACTTCGTCTCATCCACATATTCGAAGTAGCCTTCCAGCGCGCCCGTTTCGACCTCGACGCCGCGTCCGCGCAGCGTCGAACACAGCGCGGCACTTGCGCGGAAGCGTGCATCGAGCACGAGAACGCGTGCGGGAACCGAAGGGTATTCATCCATTTCCTTCGAGAGATCGAGCGCGGCCAGTTCACTGCAAAGCTTGTCGCTGTAAACCTGTCCCAGCACGTTGAACGGCTTGTCGTGCTGCGCGGCGCGCAAGGGCGGGGCGAGATTGTCGAGCCAGACCTTGCGCAGCGCCGCCAATTCGCGCAGATAGGCTCGCCCGCGCGTGACAGGCGCGAGCAGCACGAGCGAGTCGGCCGCGCATTGACGCGATGCCAGTGCCGCCATGGTCGCACCGAGACGCAAGCCGCAGAGCGTCACGCTCGTCACACCGGTTTGTTCCTTGAGCCGCTCGACGGCCGCGACGATATCGGACACGAAGGCATCGAAGTGATGGGCTTTGCCGTCGACGCCAGCGGAGTCTCCCGTTGCCAGATAGTCGAAGCGCAACGCGGGAATGCCGTACGCAGACAGCTCTTCGGCCAGGTAACGGATGCCCTTGTGGCACCACGGCTCTTCATGGCCAAAAGGACTGCAGAGCACCACGCCATGTGTGCCGTGCCCAGGATGAAGCCATCCAAAGCGTCCACCGAATGCGATCGGCCTCATGGGTTACCTCGACCGGCTTGGTTATCGTCGCCTGCTATGGCCGGGTGGCAAAGAGCGGGTGTTGCAACCTCTTTTGCAACTGGACCGCGCAATGTTCTTGTCTCGTAGCGCATGAGCGTCAAGCCTCTTTCTTGTTTGAGCGTTTTGCTCGATTGGATCGCTCTTTAGAAATGCGTTCGGTGCGCTAAACAACACTGCACGAGGCAGGGGACGAAGTTGACCTGGACAGCGAGCATTGGTGAGATCGCGGCGCAAGCCGTTGCCGACGAGCGGCGTTAAAGGCTTTGTACGGGTGCGCGGATGAATCGCGAGAACATCCTCGGGGCAAACGCGGAGCGGTCGGGCAGGGCGGGTTGGCTTGCGTCGGCGACGAATCCGCGACTGCGCGCTTCCTTCCCAACGTCGAACTGAATTACGCGCAAGGCCTTCTCGGTCGCAAGATCGCGCCCGACGAGGGGCCGGCGTCTGACGAGCGTCGCGAGCGTAGTGCGACTCGCCGCGGCCGCCATGCGGCTGGAACCCACGAGTGTTCCAGCCTGCATCTCCTCAGATCCTATTAATTTCTTTCAAATAAATTACTCATACGGTTAAAATCTGATTTAACCCGATGATATGAGTATTTCCGCTCATTCTTCATACCTTTAAAATCAACATACAAAATCGTCGGTATGGAAATCCATGCAAATGGGGATGTTCAGGAAATTTGTTCCGTGTTTGGCCAAACATACGATGATATGACGTACATGTTGTAACAAGTGTGACGTAGAACTGACTTTGGTAATCTGATACGATTGTTAAAAGACGGTAATAATTTACCGTCTAGCTATTGCTCTGCTCTCATCGGCGCTTTTGCGCCATCGAAGTGCAAGTCTGGCGACACCTTCCGGAAGACCCTGCTTTACCAACCTGAAGTTCTCTTTGCTTTTAAGCGGAGATTATCTTCGGGAATTCGCTCGCACCTGCGCGTATTCGCATCGCCGAATACGCGGAGCAATGCGTATGTAAGCGTTCGGGCTTTTTGCGCCCGTTATCTCGCTTAATTTCCCTTTAAACGCCTGTGCGGTCAAGGTCGTCTGCTTGGGTTTTGGCTTTTTTCGATCGCGCCGGCATAGTTGGAAAGACTTGAATGATTAACAATACACCAGCTGCAAAACTCTCAGTTTCCGACACTCAACTCGCGGTCCGTCGTAAATTTCTGACAACGTTATTGGCCAGCAGCGGTGCGCTTGTGCTTGCCGCTTGCGGCGGCGGCAGCAGCGATCCTGCCAATGCCGACGCGGTCGCGAACAGAAGCCGACGCGGCGGCGGCGCCTCTAGTCCGAGGGGCGCCAGTTCCTCGACCGGTGCGAGCGCGCCAGCTACGGCGAGCGCACCGGCTGCGGCGAGCACGCCAGCGAGCACGCCGACGAACACCGATGGCGTTCTTCTCGACACGTCTTTCGGCGTCAAGGGCGATGGAACCACCAACGATCGCGTCGCGCTCCAGCGCGCGATCGACGGCTCCGTCGGGCAGATTTTGCTGATTACCGGAAAGAGCCGGATCGATTCGGCCGGTCTCGATCTGCGCACCAATAGCCACGTGCGGTTCGCGAGCGGCGCCTCGATCAAGCTGCTGCCGCATAATACCGACACTTACGAAATCCTGCGTTTGGCGGACGTGAGCAACGTCACGCTCGAAAGCCCGTACCTCGACGGCAGCAAGGAATTGAATTCGGCGAAATCGGGTGAATGGGGAATGGGGATTTCGATTAATGGCGCAACGAATTGCACCATTACGTCTCCGACCACGATCAATTGCTGGGGCGACGGTATTTATATCAATAATAGCGATAGACAGAGTAACGGCTACAGCAAGAACATTACGGTCAATTCTCACCACGCGACCGGATGTCGTCGCCAGGGTGTATCGATTATCAGTGGCAGCGGGATTACGTTCAATACTCCGCTTTGGGAAAATATCGGCGGAACGCAACCCGGATGCGGTCTCGATATCGAGCCGAATGATAATACCGCCGTGTTTGAAAACATTCGCATCGTCAGCCCGACGACGAATAACTGCGCCGGTGGCGGGATTCTCATTTATTTTGGATTCTTGCCGGGTCCGGTCAGCAAGACGGTCAGCATCAGCATTACCGGCCATACGGATACGGGAAGTCCCGGCGGTTCGTTCAACGTCCAGGGCCTTCAATTGAATGGCTACGTCGTGAATGGATCCATCACCAGCGCCAATCCGGTCTGGAAACGCGCGATGAGCCTGGAAGACTGGGACAAGGGCGGCCCGACGGTGACGGTCACCAACGCGCGCATCGGGTGATGTAAGTGTTCTGCCGGTGGCGCGATGCCTCAATGGATCGCGCCACGGCCGTTTCATCGTCTCGGGGAACATTATCCAGACGAAAATAACGGTGAGTAGTGTTAAATCAGTCGACGCCCCGGTTTGGCGGAATCGTAGATAAGCCTTCCTTTCCGGAAGGAAGTTCCGTCGAGCCGATTTCTCATCTGACGATAAATCCTTACTGATCGCGCGCGGGCGAAAGGGATGTGTATTTCCCGCATTTGAATCCGCGTGGCTGGGCGGTCAAATAAAACCTGCTTGATACCTTGCCAGTCGAATCGACTTTTGGCGCTGCATCTTGCTCGATCAGACCGCGCGGCCTACGCGGTCGTATAAATAAAACGTGTCACGAATCTGCATCTCCGGCGGGGGAAGCTGTGTGAGGGGGAGGGCGGGAATCGCGCAAGATCTCACACGTCGACCTTGAATCCGCCGATTACGGACAGGGCGACGATCAGTGCTGCGACGCTGAGTGCGATACCCGTCATCGATGGAGCGCAGCGATAAATGCAAGGGCCGAATTCCGCCTCCGATCAAAACCGCGGCCGTTCAATCGCAGTGTAGTATTCGTGCATGTACACGTTCTTGCCACGCCTCGACGGCTTGCAGATCTGACGCATCTCTGGCGAGGGCGGCGATCTGGTTAAAGGGCCTGGAAACCGCTCCAACAAAACATAGGGTGGCGTCGGCCGTGGCAACGGCATCGATGGGAATACATCATGTCAATCGAGTGGAAAAGACGCGCCAAGCTGTTTATCCAGCGTTTCTGGCAGCCGACCAGCGCGTGCATGACCTGCATGCCGGGGAGCTGGGGCAGTGTCATGAGTCTTGCCCACTGGACGACTGCATTCCATACCGGTCTGCTCACCGGACTCCTGGCCGTACTGTTGACCTTCACGCCTGCGTCGAAACTCTACGCGCATCGGTACGGCAATGCGCTTGTCGTCGGCCTCCTGACGACGGTAGGCGACGCCTATTCGCACGAGAGTCACCACCGCATCCCGTATGTCGAGCACATCGTGACAGGTGTTGTTTCGGGTCTCTTGACGCTCGCTGCCTCATATCTCTTCGAAAACCGCGCGCGTCGCCTTCGGGCGGCATGGGTTCGGATTTTCGGATAGCTTGTCCATTGACTCCCTGGACCCGCCTGGTGGAACCGAGCGAGGCTCACTGTGCCGCTGATTTTGCTCATGCAATGGTCGCGCGAAAAACCCTCAGCAGGCGCTGGAGGCATTTGGCATCAACGCGGGGTGCCGGCGCTGTCGCCGGTCGAAAGCTAGCTTCCGGGTGCACATTGCTTCGAAGTTCAGGTCCATTTCCGCTCCGGGCGGCGATGATTCTTTCGTGGCCGGCTTTCGCACGGCCCCAATTCCGGGCTACCTAAAAGTACCGTTGCCGCGGGGCTCTCGTTTAGAGCTTCGCGTGGACATGCTTCGAGCGGGACGCCCGTATCAACTTGAGAAACGCCTGCAGGATCGGTGACGTATCTCCGCGCCGATACAGGCAACTCAACTCGATCTCCCGTAACTGTGACGATTTGAGCGGCCGATACACCACCCCAGGCAATCGAAGATTGACCGCCGACTCTGTCGTCACGCAGACGCCGAAGCGGCTCGCAACCAGCGCGATACAGGTCACGACGTCCTCGACCTCCTGTTCGATACGCAGGCGCACGCCCTCGGCGCGAAACGCGGCCGTCACCTCCTGCGCGAGTCCGTGCACCGGTGCGTTGGGGTACAGAATCATGCGCTCGTTATCGAGGTCGCGTAGCGTCACAGCTTTCTTCTCGCACAATGGATGTCCCTCGTACAGCGCAACGAGAAACGGCTCGCGCTGCACCCAGTCGACAGCAATATCGCTTTCGTCCGGCACCAGCCGGTTAAAACCGATTGTGATACGACGCTCGCGAAGCGCCGCGATCTGCTCGGCCTTCGACATGTTGTGCAAGCCGATTTTCACCTCGGGACGTTCGGTATGAAAGTCGGCAAGCAGTCGCGGAATCACGTTCAGGATGCCGGAACTGAAGATGCCGACGTCGAGCCGCCCCAGATATCCTTGACCGGCGAGTTGGGTCTGTTCTTCGGCGCGGCGGGACAACGCGAGAATGTTCGGCACTTCGTCGAGCAAGGCGCGACCCGCTTCCGTCAGTTCCGCCCCTTTGGCTGTGCGGATGAATAGCTGGGTGCCGAGCTCCTCTTCGAGGGCCCGGATATTCCGGGTGAGCGGTGGTTGCGCCATGTGCAGGCGCTCAGCCGCTCGCCCAAAGTTCAGCTCTTCCGCGAGGGCGAGGAAATAGCGCATCTGCTTCAGTTCCATTGTCTGTCTTTCCAGTCTGTGTGCCGACACCGGTGGAGTATCCAAGGCTGCTTGGCATCATACCGATACGGTATCGGGAATTCAAAAAACGGTATTGGACGGTATGTTCCCATGGCGTGCATCATGGCTGCAACACGTCAAGCCGCGCATCGCCCGCAGAGTCCAGTGCGACTGAACCGCCGGCGTAGCGCGCCCACGATTGGAGACAGGCATGATCATCGGCAACCAGAAAGATGTCACTCAAGCGGTTCTTGCGGAACTCAGCCGCGCACCCAACCCGCGCTTCCGCGAAATCATGTCCGCCGCTGTACACCATCTGCACAACTTCGCACGCGACGCCAAACTCACCGAAGCGGAATTCCATCAGGCCTGTGGCTTCATCGCGAAGCTCGGGCAATTGTCGACCGCATCGCACAATGAAGTGGTGCTGGCGGCCGGTTCAATCGGACTTTCATCGCTGGTTTGTCTGCTGAATAACGGCGACAACGGCCAGACAGAAACCACCGCCAACCTGATGGGGCCGTTCTGGCGTATGGATTCGCCCGCTACGCCGAATGGTGGGTCGATTGTTCGTTCGGAAACGCCTGGCGTGCCGATCTTTGTCGATGCATGGGTGCACGACGCCGAAGGGAAACCTGTGGAAGGCGCTGAAGTCGATGTGTGGCACACGTCGGCCGAAGGTTTCTACGAGAACCAGGACCCCGAGCAGGCCGATATGAATCTGCGCGGCAAGCTCACCACGGATAGTGAAGGGCATATTGCTTTTCGCAGCGTCAAGCCCGCAGGCTACCCGATTCCGCTGTCGGGTCCAGTTGGCGAATTGCTGCGCGCGCAAGGACGCCACAACATGCGTCCGGCACACATCCACTTCATGATCTACAAGCCGGGCTTCAAGACTCAGTTCTCGCAAGTCTATTCGAGCGACGATCCGAACCTCGACACCGACGTGCAGTTCGGCGTGACGCAGGCGCTTGTGGGGCAATACGTATTGCACGAAAACGAACCCGCGCCTTCAGGTGATATTCAGGGACCGTGGTATTCGCTCGCGCATCACTTCAGGATCGAAGCAGGCGAGGCCAGGCTGCCGAAGCCGCCGATCACCGGCAAGACCGAAGGTCCGCGGCCGGTCTGGTCGGTGCTGGAGCGCAAGTCATGAGCGACGCGCAGTTCCACCAGGCACTTCAGTCGGCGCGTGAACAGCTTGCGCCGGGCGGCGTGCTGCGCGCGGCGATCAATCTCGGCAATACGGTGCTCGCGCAACGCCGCGTGGACAACGGCGAACTCAGCGGCATTTCCGTCGATCTCGCGCGTGAACTCGCAGCAAGGCTCGACGTCGAGGTGCAATTCGTCACCTTCGACGCAGCGGGCAAAGTTTTCGAAGCACTCGCCAGCAACGCATGGGACGTCGCGTTTCTCGCGACCGATCCGACACGCGGCGAGCAGATCGCTTTCACCCCACCGTATGTGCTGATTGAGGGCGCGTACATGGTGCGCGAAGAGTCGCGATTGCAGTACAGCGAACAGATCGACCGCGCCGGCGCGCGCATTACCGTGGGTGCTGCCAGCGCGTACGACCTCTACCTGACACGTACGCTCAAAGAGGCGCAGATCGAACGTTATGCCACCGCCGCTGAAGCGTTCGAGGCATTCCTGACTCAAGGCTTCGACGCAGCCGCCGGCGTTCGTCAGGTGGTGAGCCGTTATGTCTCGACGCATGAGGGATTGCGCGTCCTCGACGACAGCTTCATGACGATCCGCCAGGCGATGGGTGTGCCGAAGGATCGCACCGAGGCAGCGTCAGCGCTCGCTGTCTTCGTCGAGTCAATGAAAGAGCAGGGACGTATCGCCGATTCGCTCGCACGGAGCGGGCAGACAGTGGCCGTAGTGGCGCCTCCCGCAGCAATTTAATTCAACCCGGCGTCACGCCACGTTACGCACAGAGGAAAACCATGCCCATCATTCACATTTCACTCGTCGAAGGACGTGACGATGCCGCGATCAAAGCGTGCGTCAAGGCCGTAGCCCGCACCGTGCACGAAACGCTGGGCGCGCCGCTCAACACCATCCGCGTATACGCGACGGTCACACCGGCCACGCATTGGGCCGTCGGCGATCAAACCAAGGACGAACTCGCCGCAGCCGCACAGGAGAGCGGAAAATGACACCTCAATTGATAGAACAGGCGGCGAACGCATTGGTCGAGGCCGAGCGTAGCGGCAAGTACATCGCGCCGCTGCGCGAGACCTACGAGCAACTGACGATCGAAGACGCGTACGCGATCCAGCGCGCCAACACCGATCGGCGTGTGGCCGAGGGACGGCGCATTGTCGGCTGCAAGATCGGGCTGACCTCGGCGGCCGTGCAGAAGCAACTCGGCGTCGACCAGCCTGACTTCGGCATGCTGTTCGACGACATGGGTTACGGCGACGGCGAACCCATTCCCGCGTCCATTCTGACTCAACCGAAGATCGAGGCCGAAGTCGCCTTCGTGATCGGCCGCGATCTGCGCATGCCGAATCCCGGCCAGCTCGATGTGCTGAACGCCATCGATTACGCGTTGCCCGCGCTCGAAATTGTCGGCAGCCGGATTGCGAACTGGAATATCCGCATCACCGACACGATCGCGGACAACGCGTCGTCGTCCGCATACGTGCTCGGTAACGGCCCGCGCAAGCTGTCCGAGTTCGATCTTCGGCTATGCGGCATGGTGATGGAGCGGCGCGGAGAGCCGGTGTCGGTCGGCGCGGGCGCGGCATGCCTGGGCAACCCGATCAACGCGGTGGTGTGGCTGGCCCGCAAGATGGCCGCGCTCGGCACGCCGCTTCTTGCTGGCGACCTGGTGCTGTCCGGCGCGCTCGGACCGATGGTCGCCGTCACGCCCGGCGACATCTTCGAAACACGCATCAACGGATTGGGCTCGGTGCGCGCCGTGTTCGAAGCCGATTCCACGCAAACCGCGAGCGAGGCACGCTAATGAGCTCCATCACTGAATACGCGACGCTGCTCGACGATGCAGCGCGTAAAGCAACCGAAGTCTCGCAGTTCGATCCCGAAGGCCATCTGTCTTTGGACGAGGCTTACGAGATTCAATCGGCTTCGATCAAACGGCGAGTCGAGCGGGGCGAGCGCCGCGTCGGCGTGAAGATGGGTTTCACGAGCCGCGCGAAGATGGTTCAGATGGGTCTCTCGGACGTGATCTGGGGCCGTCTGACCGCGGGCATGCAGATTGAAGAGGGCACCGCGATCGATTTCTCGCGCTTCGTGCATCCTCGCGTCGAACCAGAAATTGCGTTCGTGCTGAAGCATTCGCTCGAAGGCGACGTGACCGGACCGCAAGCGCTCGCCGCGGTCGAAGCGATTGCGCCGGCGCTCGAAATCATCGACTCGCGCTACAAGGATTTCAAGTTCACGTTGCCCGAGGTGATCGCGGATAACGCATCTTCTAGCGGCTTCGTGATCGGCGCGTGGCGCGATCCGAAGATCGACTTCGCGAATCTGGGTCTCACGCTGAACCTCGACGGCCGTGTCGTGCAGGTCGGTTCGACGGCGGCGCTGCTCGGTCATCCGCTACGGTCGCTGGTGGCCGCCGCGCGTTTGTCGGCACAGGCAGGCGAGCCGCTGCAAGCCGGCTGGATCGTGATGGCGGGCGGCGCGACGCCGGCCGAATGGATCAAACCCGGCCAGTACGTATCGGTCGATATGGAACAGCTCGGCAGCGCGGGTTTTCACATCAAGGGGTAAGGTGATGCCGATTGCTCTGATCAAGATCCTCGAGGGCCGCAGCCCCGAGAAGAAACGGCGCCTGATCGAAAGCGTGTCGCGGGCAATGGCGGAAAGCCTCGACATGCCGATCGACGGCGTGCGCGTACTCGTGGAAGAGGTGCCGCCCGACTGCTGGGGACGTGGTGGCAAGACCGTTGCGGACCGCGTCGTGGACGGCAGCGCGTCGCTTCCCAAAGCATGAAGCAATGATTCCGGAGGGGATATGACTGACAAGGTTAAGGTGGCGATCATCGGGCCGGGTAACATCGGCACCGATCTGATGATCAAGGTGATGCGCAACAGCAAGCACCTCGAAATGGGCGCGATGGTCGGCGTCGATCCGAAATCGGATGGCCTCGCGCGTGCTGAACGCATGGGCGTGGCGACGACCGCTGAAGGGATCGAGGGCTTGCTGAAGCTCGACGTGTTCAAGGACATCGACATCGTGTTCGACGCCACCTCGGCAGGCGCGCACAAGCGTCACAACGATGTGCTTCAGCAACACGGCGTGCAGGTGATCGACCTGACGCCTGCGGCGATCGGTCCGTATGTGATTCCTGCGATCAACCTCGAAGCCGAAAACGCCAACAACATGAACATGGTCACCTGCGGCGGCCAGGCGACGATTCCGATGGTCGCGGCAGTGTCACGCGTGGCGAAGGTGCATTACGCGGAAATCGTCGCGTCGATCTCAAGCAAATCGGCTGGGCCGGGCACCCGCGCCAACATCGACGAGTTCACCGAGACCACGCGCAGCGCGATCGAAATCCTTGGCGGCGCAACGCGCGGCAAGGCGATCATCGTGCTCAATCCGGCCGAGCCGCCGCTGATCATGCGTGACACGGTGTTCGTATTGTCCGATCTGGTCGACACACAACTCATTGAAGACAGCATTGCGCGGATGGTGGCTAGCGTGCAGGCCTATGTGCCCGGCTATCGTCTGAAGCAGAAGGTGCAGTTCGACGTGATCTCACCGGAGCAGCCGCTGAACGTGCCTGGCATCGGTCCGAAGCACGGCCTGAAAACCTCGGTGTTCCTCGAAGTGGAAGGCGCCGCTCACTATCTGCCCTCGTATGCGGGCAATCTCGACATCATGACGTCGGCCGCGCTCGCGTGCGCTGACATGATGGCGCGCCGCCGGGTTGCTGCCGGCATTGCGCGCGGTCACAAGGAGGCCGTGTAATGACATCGCTCGATAAAAAACTCTATATCTCCGACGTCACGCTGCGCGACGGCAGTCACGCGATTCGTCATCAGTACAGCATCGCGAATGTGAAGGCGATTGCTTCGGCACTGGATGAAGCGGGCGTCGACAGCATCGAAGTCGCGCACGGCGACGGTATCGAAGGGTCGAGCTTCAACTACGGCTTTGGTGCGCATAGCGATGTTGAGTGGATCGCGGCCGCGGCGGAAAGCGTCAAGACGACGAAGATCGCCACGTTGTTGATCCCCGGAATCGGCACCACGCACGATCTGCGCAATGCGTTCGACGCCGGTGCGCGCGTCGTGCGGGTCGCCACGCACTGCACCGAGGCGGACGTCTCGCGCCAGCATCTTGAGTTCGCCCGCGAACTCGGCATGGACCCGGTCGGTTTCCTGATGATGAGCCACATGACCACCCCGCAGAAGCTCGCCGAACAGGCGAAGCTGATGGAAAGCTACGGCGCGACCTGCGTGTATGTGGTGGATTCGGGCGGCGCACTCGGCATGAACGATATTCGCGATCGCTTCCGCGCATTCAAGGATGCGCTGAAGCCGGAAACGCAGACCGGTATGCACGCGCATCACAATCTGAGTCTCGGCGTCGCCAATTCGCTGGTGGCGGTGGAAGAGGGTTGCGACCGCATCGACGCGAGTCTTGCCGGCATGGGGGCAGGCGCGGGTAATGCGCCGCTGGAAGTGTTCATTGCCGCGGCAGAGCGTCAGGGCTGGAATCACGGCTGCGATCTGTATCGTCTGATGGATGCGGCTGATGATCTGGTGCGTCCATTGCAGGACCGTCCGGTGCGCGTGGACCGCGAGACCCTTGCGCTCGGCTACGCCGGCGTGTATTCGAGCTTTCTGCGTCACGCGGAAGTGGCGGCGGGCAAGTACGGCCTCAAAACCGTGGACATCCTGGTCGAGCTTGGCCGGCGCAAGATGGTGGGCGGCCAGGAAGACATGATTGTCGACGTCGCGCTGGATCTGCTGAAACGGGTTGCCCACGAGCAGACGCATGCCGAGCCGACCATGAGCGAAGCTGGCTGAGACAGGGACGATGCGATGACACGGCTCTATTCTCTGGTGCCGCTGACGGCTATCGAACTGACGCCACCTGATCTGGTGGCGGCGGCGAGCCGGACGGGCTACGACGCGGTCAGCCTGCGCCTGAGCCCGTTTCGGGCGGGCGAAGCGCAGCATCCAATGTTCGACAACTCGCCGATGTTGTTGGAAACAGAGGCGCGCTTGCGTGACACCGGCCTCGGCGTGCTGGATATCGAAGTCATGCTGCTCACGCCGGAGCGCGACGTGCAGGACTTCAAGCGAGTGTTCGAGACGGCCATGCGTCTCGGCGCGCGCAATGCGCTCACGCTGATCGATATTGCCGACCGTTCGCTAGCCGTCGAGAAATTCGTGCAACTGTGCGAACTGGCGGCTCCCTTCGGCATTTCGTGCGCGCTCGAATTTGCGGCGTGGCTCGGCGTCGGCAGCATTCAGGCAGCCAATGCGATTGTGAGCGAGGCGGCGCAAGTCAATGGCGCATTGCTGCTCGATCCCTTTCACCTGATGCGCAGCGGCGGCGAGATTAGCGACATTGCGACCGTCGATCCGGCACGAATCCGGTACGCGCAGTTCTGTGACGCCAGTGCGACGGCGCCCGCAACTACGGCGGCTATTTCCGAAGAAGCACGCTATGACCGCCTGTTGCCAGGTGAGGGCGGCTTGCCGTTGCGCGAGTTTATCGAGGCGTTGCCTCCGGGCATTCCATTCGGTCTCGAGGTACCTAATCGCAAGCTGGCCGGGACGCTCGAACTGGATGAGAGGTTGAGGAGAACACTCGCGGCGGCGAAGCGTGTCGCCGGAGGTTTAACTTAGGCAGATTCGCTATGGCCGGGCCTGTCGGCGATAGGCCTGACGAAGCGACTTCATGCGCTACCTTTTGCTGTTCAAATGCCATCTCAACGGGACGCTCGCTGATGAGTTGTGGTAACGCTGACGAGCTGACAGGCGTTTTCGCGTTCCGTCTGTCCCCAAGGGACGCGGTCCTCATCGCGCGCATTTGAACTAGACTTGGAACACGTGGTGTGCCGGCATTTCGCCGGGCACGCGGTCATGACGCTCGCCAAATAGGCGGGACGGAAATCTTGAACTGGAGTGTGAGCCATGAGCGAACCGTGCGTTATCTCCGTTGCCATCACTGGCTCAGTTCCGCGCAAGAAGGACAACCCGGCTGTGCCGATCACGATCTCCGAGCAGATTGAAAGCACGCACGAAGCGTACGAAGCCGGAGCATCGCTCGTTCATCTGCACGTGCGTGACGAACAGGAGAACTCCAGCTCCGACCGCTCGAGTTTCGCCTCTCTCCAGGAGGGCATCCGGAAGCACTGCCCTGACATCATCATCCAGTTTTCGACAGGCGGTCGTGGCCGTTCGTTCGAGCAACGCGGCGCGATGCTCGATCTGCGCCCGGATATGGCATCGCTCGCAACGGGTTCTGTCAATTTTCCGACTACTGTCTATGAAAATCCGCCGGACTTTGTGCGTGCGCTTGCGCAGATGATGCTCGACTACGAGGTCAAACCGGAAATCGAGATCTTTGATCTGGCGATGTTGTACAGCACAGTGGACCTCGTGCAACAAGGGCTGCTGAAATCTCCTGTGCACGTTCAGTTCGTGATGGGTGTGAAAAACGCGCTGCCCGCGCGTCGCGAGATTCTTGAGTTCGAAGTCCAACAACTCAAGGCGCTATTGCCGGATGCAACGTGGACCGCCGCTGGTATCGGACGGCATCAGTTGGAGGTCAATCACTGGACTCTCGAACTAGGTGGCCACTGCCGCACGGGTCTGGAAGACAATGTGCGCTGGGACAAGGACACGCTGGCGAAGAGCAACGCGCAACTGGTTGCGCGGGTGGCATCATTGTGCGGCGAATATGGCCGGCCGGTGGCGAGCGCTGCCCAGGCGCGTGAAATGCTGGGTCTTCCGGCCAGATAGACGGACGGGACGCGCCACCGTGCGTGGCGCGCCACGCACATGCCGCCATAGTCCGCTTGATCAGGGTTGGCCCGCCTGGCGTTCGGCCGACGTCGTCATTTCTCCAGGGCGGCGCAGCATCTTGTCGACTTCGCCCGCGTGCATCTCTTCGATATGGATCATCTGGCGGGCGAACTCCTCGAGTGCAACGGAGCGGTCCTCGACCAGCGCGAGCAGTTCACGATAAAGCGCTAGCGCGAGGTTCTCGGCTTGCAGCGATTCGCGGAGGATCGACGAGATATCGAATGTGTGCGAGTCGAGGAGGGGACCGATCGCAAGCGACGGATAGGCGCCCAAGGTGGTGATCCACTCGCCGACCTGCTGTGCGTGCAACAGCGATTCGTCGGCCTGCTCGCGCAGCCAGGATCGGATCGGAATGCGTCCGAATCCGAAAACAAGAAACGAGTAGTGCGTATATCGAACGACGCCGGCCAACTCGGATTCGAGAATCCGGTTCAGCACCGCAACGACGTCTTCCTTGTCTATCTCTGCCATTTGGTATCTCCTTTCATGTCACCGCGGCAGACACTTTCCGCGATTCGCGGCTCGCATCACGCCATATGATCTTGACGGATATCGATTAAATGTAGTCCCACAAGGCGATCGCGCAAGGCGTTAGTTCTCGAACGTACGTGTTTGCGTCGGCCAGCGGCGAGAGAGAAGGTCATAGTGCTCGTACGTAGAACTATCCGCAAGAGTGTCGTCGATAGCGCTTCGCTGTCAAGCATCAGAGTTTGAACCGGCACCCTTCCAGATATTTTTACGTAGCTTTTTAAGCCACGTAAAAATATCGCTGTAAAGATACAAGAAGTAATCCGATCCGGCCCACGCAAATCGAAATAATCGACGTAACCGCGTACCGTTACCCAGCGAGACTGCCGACAAATTGCTTGATGTTGTCCAGGACGGGTTGCTGATCGCCCGCGAACGCCCAGTGATCGGCGCCGTCGAGCTCGACGAATCGCGCGTGCGCGATGTGGCTGGCGAGGTGCCGGCCGGCGCCGATGCGAACGGCGCGGTCGTCGTGACGATGCACCACCAAGGTCGGCATGGAAACTCGGCCCAGGAGATGCCGCACATCCATGTCGCGCAACGCCTCGAGCACACCCTTGATGGTTCCCGGGCTCGACGCGGCCCGGAGCAAGCCTGCCCACCAGGCTCTCACCTGAGGATCGCCAGACAGGCTCGGCGCGAATGTCTCAATGCCTGCAGGACCACCCCAGCCTGCGACGAGCTGCTGCAGCCACATGTCATACTGACTAGCCTGAAGTGCGTGGGGATAGTCGTGCGTTGCGGTTCCCTTCGCCAACGAGGCGAACAGAATGAGGCCAGCGACGCGATTGGGGTAATCAACGGCAAACTTGATGCATGCTGGTCCGCCCTCCGACGCGCCGAACAGCACGACCCTGCGGCTGCCCGCGGCGTCTAGCACGGTGCCGATGTCCTGCGCGGTCGCGTCGACGCTGGGATTGAACCCGACCCGGTCGGAAAGCCCGACGCCGCGACGATCGAGCAGGATGAGACGACCCATCTCGGCGAGGGAGGACAGGAACGCCCGGCACCGGGGCTCTTCCCACACCCGTTCGACGTGAGACACGAAACCGGGCAGCATCAGAACATCAATGCGGCCGGCGCCGTAGGTCTGGAATGCGAGATGGACGCCGCCACCACTGACGTAGCGCGTCGACGGCGGCTCCTCGATGGGCAACGTCGCGCCGGCATCTAGCAGCGCGCGGGTCTCCGATTCGGGGGCCACATTGAGCTCGTCGCGAAGGCGCTGCGTCAGGGCCTCGAGGTGCCGCTGGGCCGTGGTCCGGTCTCCAGAGAGCAGAAGGTTGCGGATGAGGTGCCGGCCGTACACTTCGCTGAGCGGATCGAGCTCAACGAGACGGCCGGCGTGCGCGGCCGCGGCCGCGTAGTCGCCGGCCGCATTCTTTTCATGAACCACCCGCTCGAGCGCCTGGATCGCCCGGCCCCGCAAGGCCTCACGGCGAAAGAAAGCCCACTCGTCAAACTGCGGGCAGTCGCCGGGCGAAAAACCCTCGAGAAAGTCACCGAGATAATGGCGGCACGCCCGCTCGAACTCGCCGCGGTCGCAGGCTTGCTCGAACAGCTGGGAATCCACCTGCAGATCGATCGCTGCCGACCATCGAACTGTTGACCGGTCGGTGGTGAGAACCTCGTCGCCAAGCGTGAGCTGGAGGCGATGCAACAGACGCCGCAGCCGCGCCCGTACAACCTCTTCGCAGCCTTCCGGCCACAACATCGTGGCGCTGACGTCGCGTCCGACTGAGCCCTTCGCTTCGGCCAGGTAGACCAGCAGGGCTAGGCCCTTGCGCAGGGGCAGCTGGCACAGCCGGTCGTCCCGACGGATCTCCGGAAATCCAAGCGTCCGCACGCTGAACAGAGCCATGGCGAGGCGACCTTCAATGACGGCGTCCGGGGACGCTCAGGGGACGAGGCAATCCTACCATTCCCTGCAAACGATGGTCGCTGGACTCATCGCGACGGATTGAACTGGAGGATTGTCATGAAGAACCTGGGCGAGCATGCGATCGTGATCGGCGCCAGCATGAGTGGGCTCCTGGCCGCCCGCGTGCTGTCGGATTTCTATACCATCGTCACCGTGCTTGAGCGCGATGCGTTTCCGGCAGGAGACACGCCGCGCAAGGGCGTGCCACAAGGTCGTCATACCCATGGGCTACTTGCGCGCGGCAGCGCGGTACTCGAGGAATTCTTCCCAGGATTCAACACCGAGGTTGTCGCGCAAAGCGGCGGCTTGATCGGTGATGTAGTCAACGATGTGATCTGGATAGGTCGCAACGTCAGGCTTGCTAACGGCACGAGCGACCTGATCGGCCTGCTTGCCAGCCGTCCCGTGCTCGAAGGCCATCTGCGCCGACGGCTCCTTGGATTGCCGAACGTGCGCGCCATAGAAAGTTGCGCTGTGCGGGGTCTTGTCACCGACCCCGTTCGCAAGAGCGTGACCGGTGTGCGCGCATGTGTCGATGGCAAGCCGGAAGAGACCATCAACGCGGACCTTGTCGTCGATGCGACTGGCCGTGGCTCATGCAGTGCGGCGTGGCTTGAAGAGCTCGGCTACCAACCTCCCGCCAATGAGAAAGTCGAGATCGGCATCTGCTACATGACCCGTACGTATCGACGTCGGCCGACTGATCTTGACGGCAAGCACGGTATCGTTGTCGCCGGTAGTGCGCCGAACTGGCGCAACGGTGTCATGCTCGCGCAGGAAAGCGACAGCTGGATCGTCAGTGCCGGTGGTTTTCTTGGCGACGACGCACCCGACAACGACCAGGGCTTTCTCGCGTATCTGGCGACGCTGCCGACCATGGAAATTCACGACGTTGTCGCAGGAGCGGAGCCGCTAACCGATTACAGGCGCTACCGCTACGTCTCCAGCCTGCGCCGGCGGTACGAAAAGCTCGCGCGCTTCCCCGAAAATTACCTGGTTTTCGGTGACGCCATCTGCAGCTTCAACCCGGTCTACGGGCAGGGCATGACGGTCGCGGCAGAGGAAGCGTTGACGCTGCAGCGGTGCCTGCGCGCGGGTTCGAACGATCTTGCGCGTCGATTCTTCAGGGTGGCCGCGAAGATCGTCGATATTCCGTGGGACATCGCGGTTGGCAACGACCTCCGCCATCCACAAGTCAAGGGCGCACGCCCGCCGATGCTGCGTTTCATCAACTGGTACATTGGCAAGCTTCACCTTGCCGCGACGCACGACAGCACGCTGGCGACAGCGTTTCTGAAGGTCGTCAACCTGATGATGCCGCCGTCGTTGCTGCTCAGCCCTGCGATCGCCTGGCGGGTCTGGCAGGGCAACCGGAGGTCTGTGCTATCGGTTACCTCGCCTGCAATTGAAGTAGCGAGGCGGAATAGCGCATCGTTATGACCTGGCATCACGGTGTTGACCGGCGCAGGCATCTAACGCGCGCTCGCCACGATGGCGCGCATGATATGCGCCGTTTTTGAAACCGAACGTTCACGGCGGCGGGTCGGGCGAACGTCCGGAAAACGGCGTCTTGCCACCCCTACACGGCTACTTCATGAACGTTGGCCACGGCCGGCAAGCGAAAGGCGATCTCGCGTGAGCGAACGGCCGTAGAACTTTGAGAACGGCTATTGCCGTGCGGCGATCTGGATGACGGCAATGGGGTCGCGTGCTGCCGATCGAGGCGGTGCGGGATCGGGTAGTCTATGCCGTTTGCATGAGGCAGTGATCGGCCAGGAGCCCTCGCTCCTCTTGATTCTTCTGAGGACGTTTGAAGGCCGGCTCCACGCTGACAACGGACGTTGACATTCAGCGGTCCAGGAAATTCACGTCGAACAAGTGCCGTTACGTCTGCGAGAAATCAAATAGAGATCTCTCCCTCTATCGGATCTTGATGACAACTTTACCCTTTGAACGTCCCGTTTCGACGTAAGCCAAAGCCTCTCGTGTTGACTCAAACGGAAAGATTCGATCGATCACGGGTCTGATCGCACCTGAGTCAATGAGCGTAGCGATCTGGCCTAGCTGGTCGCCATCGGCACGCATAAACAGGAATGAATAAGTGACCTCACGACGCTTAGCCGCCTTCCGGATGCGATAGCTTAGAAAGCCCATCACGGTTTTCAGAAACCAGGAGGCGCCCATCTTTTTAGCGAAATCAGGATCGGGCGGACCGGCGATTCCGATGAGCTTGCCACCCGTTTTGAGAACTCGCAGCGATCTTTCGAGCGTATTTCCACCTTGCGTATCCAGCACCACGTCGCAGTCTTTCAGCACGGCGGTAAAGTCGTCTTTCTTATAATCGACGACGATATCCGCCCCAAGTTGCTTCATCAATCCGGCATTCGCGGCGCTCGCTGTCGTCGCGACGATCGCGCCCAGATGCCTGGCCAGTTGGATGGCAAAGGTGCCGACACCACCCGAGCCGGCGTGTATCAATACCTTTTGTCCTTTCTTCAGTTGACCTTTTTCGACCAGCGCTTGCCAGGCGGTCAAGCCCACCAGCGGGATTGAAGCCGCTTCTTCCATAGTGAGTGTTTTGGGCTTGAGGGCTACGCCGTCTTCCTTGACCGCGATGAATTCCGCGAAGGTGCCGATCCGATCTTTGTGCGGTCGCGCATAGACCTCATCGCCCGGCTTGAATCGCCGCACGCGCGATCCGACGCGGACAACAACTCCGGCCAGATCATTGCCCAAAATCAGCGGCAAACGATAGGGCAAAATGAGCTTGAACTCTCCATCCCTGATCTTTGAATCGAGAGGATTCACGCCAGCGGCGTGAATCTGGATCAATACGTCGTCCTCACGCAGCTCCGGAACCGGCATATCGCCGGCGCGTACGCCACTCTTGCGTCCATATCGATCGACGACGAATGCCTTCATCATGGTTCGTTGTTCCTTGCCAGTTTCATGTTGCGTTAAGTAATTCCGTCTACGTTGTGAGCCGCAGATCTTTGCGAATGCCGGCGTCTACCACGCCCGCGGGTGCAAATCTGCGTAGCAATCGCAGACGGCTGGCGAGTCCACCGGCTGCGTAGCGGAGTTTCGGACGAGCCGCGAGAGCCGCCTGCAGTACGGTCTCGGCCACAATCTCGGGACCGTCAGCACCCTCGACCACCTCCTTGACTCGCTTATCCACGGCCGAGCGCACCTCGCGGTACTCGTCGAGGGGGGCGTCGGGCGCCATAAAGTTCGCGTCGAAAGGCGTCTTGATGTAGGCAGGCTCAATAACCGATACCCGGATGCCCATTGTGCGCAATTCATGGTCGAGCGACTCTGAATACCCTGCAACCGCGTGCTTGGTGGCGGAATAGAGCGCCATATAGGGCATGGGTAAGAAACCCAGCACGGAGCCGATGTTGATGATGCGGCCGCTACCTTGTCGCCGCATATGGGGCAACACGGCGCGCGTCATACGGATAATCCCGAAGAAGTTCGTATCGAAGATCGCACGGGCCTGGTCAAGCGAACTCTCTTCCGCAGCGGCAGGGGCGACGCCGAAGCCCGCGTTGTTCACTAGCAGGTCGATGCGGTTGTGCAAGCGCAGGACTTCTGTGACAACCGCTTCGACTGATGCTTCGCTAGTCACGTCCAGCGGCAGCATCTCGAACGTCCGCTGGCCGGCTTGTGCACGGCGCCGGCTGGTACCGTAGACCTTGTACCCGGCCTTGGTAAGGCGGTTCGCAGTGGCCTCGCCGATGCCCGACGAGGCGCCCGTAACGACGGCTATTCCGCTTTTCATAATGTCCTTCCTTCAGATGGTGAGCAATGCCTTTGCGTGGCGAGTCGAGTGTTTGTCCTGCCTAAAATATTATGATCATCATATTTTTAATCCAGCAAAAACGCACGTCGAACAAGCGGATTTACTCGTCAGCGGGTGCGAATTTCTTCAATGCGGCTTCGAGAAAACCGTCGGATAGCTTGGGGTCGTCTACGGCGCGCGCTAGCACCATGGTGCCGACCATACTGGCAACGATCATCAGTGCCTGTTCATGCGCACCCGGTTGACCCCAATCAGGCGATTGGCGCGCAACGACGTCGATCATCTCCTTGATTCGGCGGGTGGCCGCACGCCGCACGACCGGCGCCTGGCGCGGCATCTCTGAGCCAAGAGCGGAGATCGGGCAGCCTGTCTCTATGCCTTCGCGGTGTTCCTTCGACAGATAGGCGCGTACCATCGACGGTAATGCCTGTTCCGGCGGCACAGAGGCTGCGATTTGCTCCGACAGGGCCACTGACTCAGCGCCGGCGCGGTCGGCCGCTTCAGCGAGCAGCACCTCCCGCGATGGAAAGTGCGCGTAGAAGCCGCCATGTGTCAGGCCGGCCTCTTTCATGATGTCGGCCACGCCCGTACCGTCGTAGCCGCTGCGCCGGATCGCGCGCGCGGCAACCTCCACGATGCGCTCATGCGTGATTTCCTTGCGGCCGACCGGTTTCCTAGTGATTGATGACTTTTGCATGATGATCATCATATACTAATTTGGCACAAATTTGTTGTGCGGAGCAATCTCGATGGAGCTCAAGGCCTCCCAAGCAGCGCAAGCGTGCGCAACTCCCGTCAAGATGCTGAGTCTGACCGCGTGTTTCATGCCGGTGGTCGTGGCAGGGCTTTTCTTCGCGCGCCTCCCGGCTGGCACCCGTGAGAACGGGGGCTGGAGATTCCGCGTTGGGCTTATCCTGGCATGACCGCTTTTGCCTCGGGAGCGGACATATAGGCTGCGCGGTATCGAATGGCAGTTCAGGGTCGAAAGTGCGAATTCCGGCTTCCGTGAGACCGGTCATTCGCGACCGCCGACCTTCAAATGTCAGGAAAGCGCCCCGTAGCCGCCTGACCAACGCCGATACTCGAATTTCGGCAATGGCCGAACTGCGGGCTGACTCGAGGGGGAGTGATCCTTGCCCCCTGGAAGCTGCCGATGAGGCGGCGTTTGCTCCAGTATCGGAAGTAGGGCGACTCTCGCCGTCGGCGCTGTTTTGAACCGGTTATTTGAAAACCGGCCACAGAAGTGAAGCGCGAATGGCCGCAACGGCCGCGGCACTTCTGCTTGGTTCAACAGGCGCCGCCTGTTCAGGAGACGTCCCGATGGCCGATTCGCAATCCTTTCTGTCCGCCAGGCTGGTAACACCGCTCACCATTTATGCCGGAGTCCGATCACCGCTGAGACCTGCGACTTGGTGGTCGACGGGGAAAGCGAATAGATCTGCGCGTGCTGCGCGTCACCCGCCGCTTTCTGATAGATGCCTACGAGGAAGAGATCGGTGCGCTTGCTGAGCAGGTAGTCCACGCCGGTATTCACCTGATGCCATTTTGGACTGTTGTCCTGCGGGTGGTATTGCCCCGTGGTGAAGATATACGCGGCGCCAAGAATGAGTTGCGGCGTCACGTAGTCGGTCAGCGAAACCTCAAAATTTTGCAGCGTCAGACGCGACGTGTCGAGATAATCGAATCGCGCATTGGTATAAAGCAGCGACAGGTTCGCCGGACCGAACGCGTAAGCGCCGCCCGCTCCAAACATTCTTTGCTTGCTGACGCCCGCGTTGGTCGCCGGATTTGTGATGAACGGCGACGTGAAGCCATAGTCGTTCACCACCGCGCCGTTCGTGTTATTGGCGTCGTTCGGCGTATTGACCTGAAGGAACGCCAGGCCGGCCGACAGCGGCCCGTTGCGATACTGCACCGCGGCGCTATAGGCATTGTTGTCGGAGAAGCCGCCCGCCTTATTCGAGAAGCCGTAGAGTCCTTCAAACTGAAGACCTTTGTAGTCGATGCTCTTGTACTGGACCGCGTTGTTGATCCGGAACGTGTCGAACACGTTGTCGCTGTCGCCAATGTGCGCACCGTACGCTGCGAACTGACAGGCCGACGAGAAGACACACAATGTGACTGCCTCGTCGTATTGACGGCCTAGTGTTACCGTTCCGAGGGTATCCGACGACAAACCGACAAAAGCCTGCCGGCCAAACTCACGGCCGCCTTGCGACAGTGCGCCAGTCGCCACGCTGTAGCCGCCTTCCAGCGTGAAGATGGCCTTCAGTCCCCCGCCCAGATCCTCTACACCCTTCATTCCCCAGCGAGGCGTCTGCATCGGCCCGCTCGCGAACTGCCACGTCGCGTGGCCTTGCTTGTCTGCACCTTTCTGATTGTTCGCATAGACGATGCCCGTCGAAATCAGCCCGTACAGGGTCACGCTGCTTTGGGCGGATGCAGTCTGGCAGAACAATGTCATTGCGGCGAGAACAAAGATGCGTCGATTCATGATTTCCTTTGAATGCTTTTTTTGGAAAAGTGAAAGTGGATTTTTGAATCTGAATTGTGGTTAGGATCACGAAGCAAAGCCATTGTGCAGCGAAGGTTTTGTGTCTTCGATAACTGTCTCAGCTTTCTCTGATTAATGGGCGGCGCAGCAATGCGATCCCGCATCGGGATTGCCTTTAATTACAAAATCCTTTCGGAAATCGCCTTGCGTTGAAGTAAATCTGATGCGATTGGTGGCGATTCTTGCGGAACAAAATTCTCGACGGCTAGCACTGAATTTGACTACCAGTGATCGAATTTTTAGCGCGTCGAGGTCGAACTGGTGCACGAATCACGCACGCTTTTGGGCAATTCGTCAGAAAGCTTGCGAAGGAAGGGCGCTCTAATTTTGGCATCGCTCATCTTCAAAATTGATGCTTGCGAGGACACTTTTGGCTCTTAATAATCGTTTGGACCGGCAGCACTGAGCGTTTGACGACCGGCCCCTTGTATCCAGGAAGGACCAACGGAGGAGATGATGTCAGTAATCGAAAATGCCGGACGTCGGCGTTTGCTGCGGATGACACTCGCGGCGGGCGGCATGGCTGCGACGGGCGCACTGCTTTCGGTGCGCGCCTTTGCGGGCGACAGGGCAACCGTCAACATGCAGCTGGGCTGGATCCCGGGCGGCAACCAGGTCGGTGAAGTGACGGCGAAGCGGCTCGGCTATTACGAGCAGGAAGGAATCGATTTTCACATCCAGCCGGGCGGCCCGAATATTGACGGCGTCGCGATTGTCGCCTCGGGCCGATCCGAGGCCGGTGAGATTTCGTCGAGCCCGTCGATCATGCTTGCCGTCTCGGAAGGCTTGCCGATCAAATGCATTGCGACCGGTCTGCAGCAGCATCCTTACAGTTTCTTTTCGCTCAAGAAGAATCCCGTGCGCACACCGCACGACATGATCGGCAAGCGCATCGGTATCCAGTCGACGGGCATGGTGCTGCTCAAGGCGTTGCTCGCGAAGAACAAGATCCCGGAAAGCCAGGTCAACATCGTGCCGATTGGCGCGGACATGATGCCGCTTCTGAGTGGTCAGGTCGATGCGGTAACCGGCTGGCAAACCAACACCACGGCGCTCAAGCCACTCGGCGCGGATCGCGTCGACTTGCGCCTGTGGGACACCGGCGTGCGCCTCTACGCGCTGCCGTACTACGCGAACACCGCGACGCTCAAAGACCATCCCGACACCGTGGCGCGTTTCCTGCGCGCAACCGCACGTGGCTGGCTCTACGCGAATGCGCATCGTGACCAGGCTGTCGATCTACTCATCAAGGAATATCCGAACCTGAACCACGCCGATGAGCGTGTCGCGATCGATTCGCTGATGGGCTACGCGTTCGATCAGACCACGCAGACCCAGGGCTGGGGCACGATGGACGCAAAGGTCTGGGAAGAGCAGATCACGATGTACGGTCAACTGGGCCAGTTCCAGAAAGGTCAGCCCAAGGTCGACGACGTGATGACGATGGACGTTCTCAACGCTACCCGTTCCTCTCGCCTCAAGGTGTAATCCATGCATGCTGCCACTATGAATCCGCCGCGCGCGGAAGGGTCCGGCTCGTCGGTCGGCGCGCTGCAAGACACCAATCTGTCTATCAGTTGCCGCAATATCAACGTGCGCTTCTTCACCGACCGGCGCAGCGTCACCGCGATCGAAGGCTTGAGCCTTGACGTCGCGGCCGGTGAATTCCTCACGCTCCTCGGGCCCTCGGGCTGCGGGAAATCGACGTTCCTGCGAGTCGTCGCGGACCTCATCAAGCCGAGCCGCGGCGAGATCAGCGTGCTCGGCGCGGCGCCCCGTGTCGCGCGTGAGCATCGGGACATCGGCTTCGTGTTTCAGGACGCGGCGTTGCTGCCGTGGCGCACGGCGATCCAGAACGTGCAGTTGCCGCTTGAAGTCGCCGGCGGCAAGGCGCGTGCGGGCCGGGCGACACCGCGCGAACTGCTCGAACTCGTCGGCCTCAAGGGGCGCGAGGACGCTTACCCGCACGAGATGTCCGGCGGGATGCGCCAGCGTGTCGCGATTGCGCGAGCGCTCGTCAGCGACCCGAAAGTTCTGCTGATGGACGAGCCTTTTGGCGCGCTCGATGAAATCACACGTGACCGTCTGAACGACGAATTGCGCCGCGTCTGGAAAGAGATGGGCCTCACGACGCTTTTCGTCACCCACAGCATCTATGAAGCGGCGTTTCTCGGCCAGCGCGTGCTGATGCTGGCCGCCAACCCTGGGCGTGTGAAGGAGATCGTCCCGGTTGGATTGCCAGAAGACCGGACCCTCGATATCCGCGAGACCCGTGAATTCGTCGAACTCGCTGCCTATCTGCGGCGCGTACTGGAGACCTGCTGATGACCACGTCCGAAATGCAATTGAACCTGTCGTCTCAAGCGGCGGATCCTGAAGCGCAAGCGTGGCTTGCGCAACGCCGCCAGCGCCTGTGGCGCGCGCGCCTCCTGCCGGTACTCGGCGTCGCGGGCTTGCTGTTCGCGTGGTGGGCGGTGGTGGCGGGTTTTCATGTGAAGCCGTTTATCGCGCCGTCGCCGTTCCTGGTTCTGGAGACGCTTTTCAACAAGAGCGATGTGCTGCTGCAGAACCTGGTGCCGACGGCGATTGAGGCAGTGGGTGGCTTCCTGCTCGGCAACCTGGCGGCGATCCTGATCGCCACCGTCTTCGTGCACAACAAGACGCTGCAGGACATCTTCTATCCGGTCGCGGTGATGATCAACTCGATTCCGGTGGTCGCGAAGGCGCCGATTCTCGTCCTCATCATGGGTAACGGTCTTGAGCCGAAGATCACGATTGCGGCGATCGTCTGTTTCTTCCCGACGCTCGTGAACATGGTCCGCGGGTTGCAAGCGGTGAACCCGCAGGCGATGGAACTGATGCAGATCCTGTCGGCAAGCAAGCGCGAAATCTTCTTCAAGCTTCGCCTCTACGCTTCACTGCCCTATCTCTTCTCCGCATTGCGCATTGCCGCGTCGATGTCGGTGATCGGCGCGGTGGTCGGCGAATGGATCGGCGCCACGCAAGGTATCGGCGCCATGATCATTCAGGCGACCTACAGCTTTGATTCGGCCTTGCTGTACACGGCAATCATCATGAGCGCTGTGCTGTCCGGCATGTTTTTCCTGGTGATCGCGATTATCGAACGCCTGGTGGTCAGATGGCAGCCCGAAAGCACGCATTGAACCGAACACGAAACACCCGAATTCTCAGAGGAGACAAGTGAACATGATCAGCGATTTGATTCAGGAAAGCGTGCGCGATGTGCGCGTTGCGGCCAAGGCAAACGTCGTGGTGGTGGGCGGCGGTCCCGCAGGCCTGTCGGCAGCGATTGGGGCGGCGCGCAACGGCGCCGAGGTGATTCTGCTGGAGCGTTACAACCACCTGGGCGGCCTCGCATCAGGCGGCATGGTGCTGGTGCTCGACGACATGTGGGACAACCACCTGCAGGAGATTTCAGTGCGCGGCGTCTGCATGACCTTCATCGAACGGATGGCGGCGCGCAAGCTGGCGATGTTCCCGCGCTCGGACGAGTGGGGCGAGGATCCCGCCGCGTATCGCAAGTGGGGGCGCTGGGGCACCTTCGACTTTCACAGCCAGAAGACGCCTCACCCCGTGTGTTTCGCCGCAGCGTTCGATCCGGATGGGATGAAGCGCGTCGCGCTGGAGATGGTGGAATCGCTCGGCATCAAGTTGCGTCTGCATTCATGGTTCTCGCGCACGCTGGTCGAAGACGGTCAGGTGAAGGGCGTGATCTGCGAGACGAAGAGCGGTCGTGAAGCGATCCTCGCCGACGTGGTGATCGACGCGACGGGCGACCTGGATGTTGCAGCATCGGCGGGCGTGCCGCATGTCGGCGGCACTTACATCACGACGACGGTATTTCGACTCGGCGGCGTCGATACGGAGGCGGCCGAGCGTTTCGAAGCGGAAGAGCCCGAGGCGTTTGCGGCATTGGATCGTCAGATCAAGCGCATTCTCGGTGGTTCGTGGGGCTACTGGTGGCTGAAGACACCGCTGCCCGGCGTGGTGTGGTGCAACTGCCCGCACATGGCCGGTCTCGACGGCCTCAAGCCCGAAGACCTGACGCGCGCGGAAGTGCAGGGCCGGCGGCACATTCACGCGGTGGTCGATTTCGTGCGCGAGAAGCTGCCCGGCTTCGAGCAGTGTTACGTGATCGATGTCGCGCCGCAAACCGGTGTGCGCCAGACGCGTCTGCTCGAAGGCGAGTACGTGATGACGAAGGACGACCTCGCGCAGCGTACCCGCTTCGACGACAGCATTGCGCGTGGCCGTGATTACTACATGCCGTATCGCGTGTTGCTGCCGAAGCAGATCGACAACCTGCTGGTTGCCGGCCGCCACTATTCGGCGACCTCGCAGGCGCAGAAGATGTCGCGTGAAATCCCGCCTTGCATGGCAATGGGCGAAGCCGCCGGTGTGGCTGCCGCGCTCGCGCTCGATGCGGGCGTGCGAGTGCGCGACGTCGACGTGCATGCACTGCAGAAGACCTTGCGTGTGCAAGGCGCCGATCCGGGTGACCAGACCGGCCGCAACGCCGACATTCCGCCGCTTGCCGCGCACATCAATCAGCGGGAGGCCGCATGAGCGTCGCCGACAGCATTGCGAAGACGTCCGACCTGCCGCTTGCCGGCGTACGTGTCATCGATCTCACGCAAGTCATGATGGGCCCGGTCTGCACGCAGATGCTCGCCGATTACGGCGCCGACGTGATCAAGGTCGAGCGAAAGGGCGCGGGCGACTTGAGCCGCTCGACGTTCGAGCCGGTGGCCGGCGCGGACAATCCGATCTTCTGCAGTCTGAATCGCAACAAGCGCAGCGTGGCGCTCGACCTGCGCGACGCGCAGCAGATGGCTGATCTGAAGGCGCTGATCGCGGACGCGGATGTGGTCGTCAGCAATTTCCGCGCGGGCGTGATGGACCGCATGGGCGTTGGCTATGAAGACTGCCGCCGATTGAATCCGCGGATCATCTATGCGGTGGGCACGGGCTTCGGCGAAACCGGACCCTATGCGCACAAGGGTGGCCAGGACGTGCTCGCCCAGGCGATGAGCGGTGTGATGGCGCGCCGCGCCGATGAGTCGCTGCCGATTTCCGTGTACCCGACAGCGCTCGCCGACTATTCGGCCGGCATGCACATGGTGCAGGGCATCCTGCTCGCGTTGCTGCATCGTGAACGCACGGGCGAGGGGCAGAAGGTCAACGTGTCGCTGTACAACTCGATGCTCGCGATGCAGATGCAGGAAGCCGCCATGATCATGATGGCCGACTCGGAAGTGAACTGGGCCGCGATGCCGCTCTCGGGTGTCTTCGATACGCACGATGGTGCGCTGGTACTCGTGGGTGCGTTCAAGGCGAATCCGCTGCGCGACATCTGCGCTGCACTGCAGATCGAAGATCTGTCGCTCGACGCACGCTTTTGCAATCTCAACCAGCAGTTCGTTCATAAGACCGAATTGCAGCGGATCTTCCGCGAGCGTTTTGCGAGCAACACGCGTGACTTCTGGCTCGCCCGGCTCGAAGAGCAGGACCTGTTGTGTGCGCCGGTGCGTGATCTGCGTGAAGCGCTGGTCGATCCTCAGACTCTGCATAACCAGCTGATTCTGGAAGGCGAGGGCGAAGGCCAGCCGGTGCGCTTCATCGGCAGCCCGATCGAGCTTTCGCACGCGCCGGTTGGCCTGCGGCGCGGGCCGCCGCGCCTCGGCCAGCATACCGAAGAGGTCCTGCAACAATTACGCGGCAAGGTCGCCACGGAGGCTGTATGAGTGTACGTCTTGTCATCGACCAGCACGTCGCCACGGTGACGCTGGCGCGGCCGGAAGCGCTCAACGCAGTGGACCTTGCCACTGAAGCAGAACTGCAACGCGTGTGGACCGAGCTCGAGCATAACCGCGATGTGCGGGTCGTGGTCCTGACCGGCGAAGGGGAGCGGGCGTTCTGCGTCGGCGCGGACCTGAAGAACCCGTCGGTGAGCGGTGTTGAATATTGGGCGGCGCCGCGCCCGGGCGGCTTCGGCGGCATTGCGCTGCGCGAGACGCTGAACGTGCCGGTGATTGCGCGAGTCAACGGTTATGCTTTGGGTGGTGGCTTCGAAATGGTGCTGGGGTGCGATCTGGTGGTCGCCTGTGACGAGGCGAGCTTCGGGCTGCCCGAGGCGCTCGTCGGGCGCATGCCGCTCGACGGCGGCATGACCCTGCTGCAACGCCAGATCCCATACCGCCAGGCAATGGCGATGTTGATGACCGGCCGCCGGATTTCGGCACGCGAGGGGCTCGATATGGGCCTCGTCAATGAAGTCGTGCCACGTGCCGAACTGGATGCCGCCGTCGAGCGTTGGGTTCAGGCGCTGCTCGCGTGCGCTCCGCTGTCGCTGCAGGCGATCAAGCAGGTGGTCAAGCGCACGTCCACACTCTCGCCGGCGGACGCTCAGGCGTTGCGACTGCCCGCCCTGGTGGCCGCACTTCAATCCGACGACGCGAATGAAGGCGTGCGCGCGTTCCAGGAGAAGCGCAAACCGGTCTGGAGCGGACGCTGATGGCCTACGTCATCACTTCGCCCTGCATCGACGTCAAGGACGGTGCGTGTGTGCAATGTTGTCCGGTTGACTGTATCTACGAGGGCGGGCGCACGCTCTACATCCACCCTGAGGAATGCATCAACTGCGGGGTGTGTGTCTCAGTGTGTCCGACCGAGGCTATCTTTCACGATGAAGAACTCCCGCAAGCGGAGGCTATATTCGCCGCCGTGAACCGGGATTTCTTCGGGCCGGACGCCAGTGCGCTCGGTTCCCCGGGTGGCGCATGCGACGTAGGCAAGGTAGCCTGCGATCATCCCGTGGTCGCGGCCTGGACGGTGCGGCCGATGAACTGAGAAAACACGATGCATGCGAATGTCCTGAAATATTTTGTCGAAGTGGCTCGATGCAGTTCGATCCGCAAGGCCGCGCAGAATCTCTATGTCGCGTCGAGCGCGGTCAACCGGCAGATCCTGAAGCTCGAAGCGGAGATGGGGACCGAACTGTTCGACCGGCTGCCGAACGGTATCCGGTTGAACGCAGCCGGCGAGCGCATGCTGCAACACATTCGCGCGACGCTGAACGACTTCCATTTGATGCGCAGCGAACTTGACGACCTGAAAGGCGAGCGCAAGGGACACGTGTCAGTGGTGGCAATGGATTCGCTTTTCGTCGACTTTCTACCGGCGACCGTCGAGGAGTTTTCGGATGCCTATCCGGCTGTGACCTATTCGATCGCCGCCGTGCCGCCCCATGATGTACCGACGCGGCTGGTCAGTGGCGAGTATGACGTCGGTATTTCGTACATTACGAAGCTGCCCGCCGGGCTCGATGTCGTGACCGAAGTATCGTTGCCGCCGGGCGTGGTCATGGCATCGTCGCATCCGCTAGCGAAGACGGAGCGCATCAGCTTCGACGAATGCCGCAATCATGCGTTTCTGCGGCTCGAAGGACGATCGCCGATCCAGGGCGTCGTCACCACCGACTTTCCCGAGTACTGGGAGTCGCTACAGCCGAGCGTCACCTGTAACTCGACGACGCTGCTCAAGCGGCTCATTGCGTCTGGTCGAGGCATCTCGTTTTTCTCCAAACTGGCTTTTCTCGACGAACTGGCGCGAGGTGACGTGGTATGGAGACCGCTCGACGACGTGAACGTTAACGCGCTCACCGTCGGCGTCATCACGCCCAACCAACGCGCGCTGCCTCACGTAACGTTGGAGTTCGTCGAACGTATCGTGCGACGCCTGAAGCACGTCGACCTGTCGTTGCGCAACGCCTGATCTCCGCGTTGTTGCTGATCGCGCTTTGCCGCGGGCAGGGCGACGCCGCGTTCGGTAGTGATCGCGCGCCTTCGTGTGTATGTAATTAGTCATCTTATGTGACGGGCTGCATTTTGGCCCTCCTATCTCGACCGCCCGCCATCATCCGGATAGCGGTAGATGGTCCTCCAACTATCAGGAACACAACATGGTCACATCAG
>NZ_JAQQEK010000057.1:0-31106 GCF_046027355.1 Paraburkholderia sediminicola
GCTCGGGTCGAGCGTTTGCAATCCGGACGAGTGTCTGCACATACGCAGATATTGTTACGGTCGATCGAACATCGAAAGCTTTAACTATCTTTGTCTCAGGAAAACGAACATGACCTGTAGACGAACCAAAGTTTCAGCGCTGCCATTACGCATGACCTGTTCATTTGTCTTTGTTCCATTGCTTCAAGCGCCAGCTACCACTGATCAAGCAGCACCGGCGGCAGGTTCTGATACGGCGTGGGCCTCGGGTAGCCGCCGCCGTTATAGAGGACGAACGCAGCTGCGATCAGCGGAGTAAAGCCGCCAGCGACCGCGCTTGCCAGTTGATAGGCGAAACCCGCTCCGCTATAGCGGAACGACGGCTCAAACATCTCCGTGAACAGCGGTTGCTGGACGGCCACCCCAGGATCGTGAGCGAAGTTGGCGACGAGCACGAACGCGAGGGCGAGGGCGAGGGCGAGGGCGATCAGGACACGTTAGAGCACCAAAGATTGGCCAAGTGCTCTGGCGGCCTGATACAACGGCTGAAAGTACCGCTTCGAGGCTTCTTGCTCGGTGATCAGGTTCCCGTGAATAATGATGTTGAGCCCCGCGACGTAAGTACCTGCGGCATCGCGGATCGGCACAGCGATCGAGCAGAGATGAGGCTCGATCTGCTCCCGCGTGAATGCGAAGCCATCTGTCCGCACTTTCTGCAGCAAAATACGCAATTCGTCCGGATCAGTGACCGTGTGCTTGCTGTACGCATGGAAGCGGGTGTTTTTCAGATAGGCTTCCAGTTCGTGTTCTGGCAGGTGGGCGAGCAACGTCCGGCCGATCGATGCGCAGTAGGCTGGTAGGCGTCGACCAACATTCAGTGCTGGTGAGAGCACGCGTGAAGAAACCGACCGCGCGAGATAGACGATTTCGTCTCCATCGAGTACGGCGAGCGCACACCCGTGGCCAAGCGTTTCGCCAAGTCGATCAAGAATCGGTTGTGCCAGTATTGCGATCGGAGAGGTCGACAAATACGCGTGACCTAACGTCAGAATTCGAGGTCTTAGATAAAAATGCTTTGAGTCGTCCATCGCGGCGAAACCGAGCTTGGCAAGTGTGTGCAAACTCCGGCGCACCGCTGCCCTTGGAATTCCGGTGAGGTAACTTACCTGAGCGATGGAAATCCGCCGCCGCTTCTCTGACAGCGTCAGAATCACTGCGAGACCACGCGCTAATGCGGTCACGAAGTCCGGGTCTTCGCTGTAGCGCTCGATGGCGTCGGCCAGCTGCGAATGAGGATCGAGCGCCACCGCGGGCGTCTCTGCAGCGGGAGAGGATTTGCCGTTCCCGGCGTGATCCGATCCGTTCGTTGGACTCATACGATTTTTCCTGGATAGGCCCGCACGCGCCGTCCGACCGCAACGTGGGTCCAAATCAATTGCGGTACAAACTCCGCGCCTCGCAAGGTATTCCGGCGTTGCCGGCACGCTCACAGCCATCTCCTGGACGCTCCATCATCCGACGAAACACCCTATCCGGTCGACGGCAGACCTCGGAATGGTGCCATGAAAGTGGGCGTATGTCGCACACTTTGTCGATAAGCGCCCTCTTTCTCAACAGCGAAGACGGTAGCATTCGATCAAACAAGAGGTGGTCGTTTATCAAACAGCGAGTGGCCAAGGTCTTTATCGGGTTTGCCCGGATGGCCGTGGAGCAGCGTGACAGAGACGCCGACGAAAACAAAGACCTCGACCTATTCAGTAGTTTGACTACGCAATTCACGTCGCCTCGGCGTCAGTTGCTTGAGAAACAAAACAATAGGAGACGGAAGTGCAAAAATTAGACTCCCCCGCGAAACGTGTGTCCTCCCTGCGCGCCAATGGCGCTTGTCGAGACACGGTAGAAATACGGTTTTGTCGCGGTAAGGTTCGAGGGATGAACGAGATCGATATGCGAAGTACTGCTTATATTGCGAGTGCGAGATCGTAGAATTGATCAGCGGCGGACAGATGGGTTTCTCGAACGCACTTCATCTGTCCTTTCGCGATCATGTGCATAACCTCAATGCCGGCCAGAAGGATCCGGGCACAGCGAGAATTCTTGAAGCCCAGCATGGGCCGGATGCGCCGCTTGATCGCCCGATGGTCCTGCTCGACGAGGTTGTTGAGATACTTGGACTGGCGGATCTTGATAGGCGTTTCACGATCAGCATTGATCGCTTCGAGCGCGGCGAGATTGGCGCCGCTTTTGTCGATGGTCACCGTCTCGGGCACGCCATTCTGGGCGATCGATTTCTCGAAGTAACGCCGGGCTGCAGTCTTGTCCCGATGGGCGCGCAGCAGAAAGTCAATGGTGTTGCCGTCCTTGTCGACTGCCCGGTAGAGATACCGCCATTCCCCCTTGACGCGAATGTACGTCTCGTCCATCCGCCAGCTTTTACCCACCGGACGCTTGCGGCGGCGAAACTCCTTCTCCAGGACTGGCAACAGTTTGATGGCCCAGCGATGGACGGTCGAATGATCGACCGCAATCCCACGTTCGACCATCATTTCTTCAAGATGACGCAGACTTAGCGGATACGCGACGTACCAACGCACGCACCTCAGAATCACCTCCAGCGGATAGTGCAAGCGTTTTAGTACCTTGGCCAACCCCGGGTTCAGCATCTTCATCGATTCTCTCATCGGCGACTTTGTATCGCCGCAATTCTACCGTCGATCTCTTACTGCGACACAGCCGGTTACGGGATTGCTCGTTGAGCGCCTGAGCAGCGGCCGTCGCCTGCTCGACGAGCGCCGCGTTTTGCTGCGTGATGGAATCCATCTGGCTGACGGCGGTATCAACCTGTTCGATGCCGGAACGCTGCTCTTCCGCAGCGGCTGCGATCTCATTGACAATATCGGTGACCTGACGCACGGCATGCAAGACTTCCTGCATCGTCTTGCCCGCGTCCGCGACGAGTTCGGTGCCGACCGTCACGGTCTGTACCGATTCGGCGATCAGATACTTGATCTCTTTCGTCGCCGACGAAGAGCGTTGCGCGAGACTGCGCACTTCCGAGGCGACTACCGCGAAGCCGCGTCCCTGCTCGCCAGCGCGCGCGGCTTCAACGGCCGCGTTCAGCGCAAGAATATTGGTCTGAAAAGCAATGCCTTCGATAATCCCAGTGATATCGGCGATCTTGCGGGAGCTCGCGTTGATGCTGCCCATGGTGCCGACCACACGCTCGACCACCTCGTTGCCGCGTGTGGCGACCAGCGAGGCGCTGTCGGCGAGCGAACTCGCCGTGCGCGCGCTGTCCGCGTTCTGCTTCACCGTGGCCGTCAATTCGCTCATGCTAGCTGCGGTTTCCTCGAGCGATGCCGCCTGCTCTTCGGTGCGTGAAGACAAGTCCATCGTGCCCGAAGCGATTTGCGCCGTTGCGCTCGCAATTGATTCGCTACTGCCGCGCACGGCTCGCACGGTCCTGGCGAGACTCGTCCGCATCTTCTCCACGCCGCGCAGCAGCGTGCCCATTTCATCTTCCTTGGCGATTTCGACGCAACGGTTCAAATCGCCTTCCGCGATCGCATCGAAATGCTCGAGCGCCTGGGTCAGCGGACTCATGATCGCGCGGCGCAGTGCCGCCCAACTCAGACCGGCGGCCACGACGCCGACCACGATCATCAGAATCGACAGCGTAACGAACGTGTGAAAGCTCGACTCCGCCGCCTCGTAATTCTTCTTTGCGTTGGTGTATAGCGCGAGTTTGACCTTCTGGTTCGCAATGTTCATGTCGTTGTAGAGATCGCCCAACTGCGTCATCGTGATCTTGTCGGCCAGAGCGTGATCATTTCCCTTGATCGCATCGATGAATGCGGAAATACCGCCTCGCATGGCTTTCCGGCGCTCGCTCGCATTGCCGATCAAGCTCGCCTCGTCGGCTTCGTGCGGCTGCTCGACGAACTTCTGCCACCACGTCTCCGACTCGTCGAAATAGCCGCCGGCACGTTCGATCAGTCCGGCAGTCTTCGGATCGTCCGGATGCAATGCGACGCGATCCAGCACGAGGCGAGTACGCGCAATATAAATTTCCGCGTTACCGATGTTCGTCGCTGCGGTCAGCTTGTTCTCGTAAGTATCCTGGTTCGCGCGATTGGCCCGGCTGGTACCGAGCAAACCCAGAACACCGATCGCCACCATCAAGACAGCTAGAAACCCCATCGTCAACGCAATACGCACTTGCAGCGACATAGCTGCTTTCCCAGTTTTCATTTCTCTTCTCCGAAGACGCCACTGTGCGAATCACAGTCGTTCATCCCTGTTTACGGCAAGCACTTAACCAGATTTAGAGACGATTGAACTCGCTTGCATAATTTCGAGTGCTAACTTGTCGATTGACATGTAGCCTCATTGTTAATACGTGAGGATAACTGACTTAATATGGACGACTCGCCGACTTTGAACTGACGCGTCGCCTTCTCACGGATGGCTCGGATGCAAAGAGTGAAGGTGAATTGGTCAGAGTTGCGGAGACAAATAAACTGATGGGTGATATTGCGCAGGAAGAGTGCGGATGAGTTGTTCGATAGACGGCATTTTGATTGGGAGTTCGTGCCCTTTGCGCGCCGAGTTGATGCGTTGCATTCGCAAAAGCCGGTTCAATCCTTTCGAATCTGATCCCCAAGGATGCCGCTGCGTCGGTCGTATGCAATGCGACCCTGTTCGTTCGTTAAGACATCCTACCTAGATGAACATTCGATCCGCTCACTTACCTACACTCGAACTTTCAAATCGAAGGTCCCGACAAGCTGAAAAACTGGGTGCGAAGTTTATCTGCAATTCCGTGTATATAGTTCATGTGCATTTAACCTGGTCTTAACTTGTATTTATCAATGAACGCGGTCCCTGGTCGCGAGTTTTCGTGGCGCTGGTTACCCCGCCTATACCTCTGTATAGGTAAGTTACGCTAACGCGGCATCGGCATATCCCACCGTAGAGTAGATTCGTGCACCGGCAAAACCTACTCTTCTCTCATTCCGACAGAACCAGCGGGCGCGCAAGCTCGCGTGCGGCAGGAGAACCGAATGACTCTTGAATTTTTAAGCCATCAAGTCATTTTCGACCAGGCTGTCCAGCATCTGTTCCAGCAGCGCCAAGCCGCGCTCTTGCCGCGCGGCGGCGGCGCATATCGCGGTTACTGCGGCGGCTGTCCAATCGGCAACTTCATCAAGCCACGCGACTACCTGACAGTGATGGAAGGGGTTCCCATTCACTATGTCAGCAGACAAAAGCATGAAGTGCCCGCTTATATGGACGTGGGTGTCGCCGAACTGAGAAGAGCGCTACTGCGTTCGAAAATCAACGTATACGACCCGCAGACGGTCAGCCTGCTGAGCTGCCTGCAAAACGTACATGACGTCTTCGGCGTCTGGGAATGGGGCGACAGGCTGCAATCGATCGCGCATCAATTCGGCCTCAACGCAGACCAACTGACGAACGCTGCGTAAGGACAGCCCGGGCTCGAGCACGCGGCGTGCAGTGCCGCTATGATTGCGACTGCAGTTCCTTGCCAACCCGCTGGAGTACGTTATGCCGGAAGTCGTTGTTTACGCAGTAGCAGGACGCTCACCTGAGCAAAAGAAAGCGCTGATGACGGGGATTACCAAAGTTGTGGTTGACAGCCTCGGTGTCGCCGCTGAACAGGTTGTCGTGCAGATCGTGGAGTCTCCACCAGACTCCAAGTCAAGAGGCGGAATTCCGTTCAGCGAGCGCCAGCGCACTTCTTGAACCCGCATAATCCGCATCATGACCGGCCGGTGTGCGGTGCCGCCGCCGACCGGGCGCGGACGTAATCCACCGATCAGCTCAGGTTGCAACCGCCGCAGTCGTATCCACGTATAGCGCATACAGCGACTGCCCGGCTGCCATGAACAGCCGGTTGTGCGCCGCGCCGCCGAAGCAGACGTTCGCGCAGCGTTCAGGCAGAGCGATGCGCCCAATCGCCTTGCCGTCCGGCGCGAATACCATCACACCGTTCAGTCCCGGTCCGGTGCCCCAACCGGCCCACAGGTTACCGTCCATGTCGCAACGGAAACCGTCTGGCGCGCCGTTCTCGCCCGCATCGACGAATACGCGTCCGTGCACGAGGCGCCGACCGTCCTCGACATCGTACACACGGATGCGCCGCGGCTTCGAGCCCGATTCGACGATGTAGAGGCTGCGTTCGTCGGGCGAGAAGCAGATGCCGTTCGGATTGACGATGTCGTCGGCGACCACCTCCGCCCGGCCGGTGGCCGGGTCGAGGCGGTAGACGTTGGTCGGCAGCTCGGGGTCACCTTTGACACCCTCGTAGTTGTTGGAGATGCCGAACGGCGGATCCGTGAACCAGATGCTGTCGTCGCTCTTCACGACCACATCGTTCGGCGAGTTCAGCCGCTTGCCGTCGAAGCGGTCGAGCAACACGGTCAGCGTGCCGTTGTACTCGGTGCGCGTCACGCGCCGGTTGCCGTGCTCGCAGGTGATGAGCCGCCCCTGGCGGTCCCGTGTATTGCCGTTCGCGTACCCCGAAGCCCTACGAAATACCGACGTCGCGCCAGATTCCTCATCCCACCGCATGATGCGGTTGGTCGGAATATCGCTCCACAGCAGGAAGCGGCCGTCGCCGAACCACACCGGTCCTTCGCCGAAGCGCATGCCAGTCGCAAGCCGCTCGACCGCCGCGTTCGTGATCCGGTATTTCAGGAAGCGCGGATCGAGCACTTCCACTGCGGGATCGGGATAGGTTTCACTTTGTTGCCACATAGTGCTCGCCCTTGAGTCAACGGGGCTGCTTGATAAACGCTTCGAATGCCGTAGCGTAGTCCGGATGCCAGCGCGACAACGCGGGCCGGTTCTCGACGATATCGCCTGCGGCCCATAGGATGCGCAGTTCATCGAGTGAACGCGGCACGTCGTTGTCAGGACACAGTATGTAGAAGTCGCCGGCGTCGAGACGCTCGAACATGAAATCGACGGTCTGCTCGCGCGTCCATGCGGCGGCGGGCTTTTCCACGCGGCCGTTGCGTGTCAGTTCCGTGAACACGAAGCCAGGAATCAGCAGATGCGCGCTAATCCGGCAGTCTGCGGTGTTGCGCAGTTCGTGCTGCAGCGCTTCGGTGAACGCTTTCAGCCCGGCTTTCGACACGTTGTAGGCGGGGTCGCCCGGCGGCGTCGTGATGCCTTGCTTCGAACCAGTGTTGATCACAAGTCCCGGACGACCGCGCTTGATCATGTCCGGCACGAAGATCTGCGTACCGTGGATCACGCCCCACAGGTTGACACCCAGCACGCGCTCCCAGTTCCCGGTTGGACCGAACATCTCGCTACCGGGCTGAATGCCGGCATTGTTCATCAGCACGTCGGTTCCGCCGAAGCGTTCGACGACGGTCGCGTGCAGGCGGCGAACATCGTCGACGACGCTGACGTCGGTCTCAACCGCGAAAACGTCTTGCGTGCCGTTTGCGGTCAGCGCGGCGATTTCCTCCACCGCCCTCGCGACGCGATCGGCACCGAGATCGGCAATGCAGATGCGCAGCCCAAGCTGCGCAAAGCGTTTAGCGGCAGCCAGGCCGATGCCGGCGGCGCCGCCGGTGATCACGGCAACGGCGCCGGGGGCCAGGGCAGAATGAGTCATGAGAATCCTCGTTGATGCCGGAATCGCGGCGCCTACAAGCGACTTACGATCCCGATCCGTTGGAACAGTGAGTCGGCGATCCTAGCATGAACGTTTCTTTCGTGACCGGACGGGCTCCCAATGACGAGCGGTCCTAAGCATGTTGCGCTATTGCCGTGCGAAGCGGCGAGTCGAGCGTCAGGCCATCATCGCGGGCAATTTAAGCAAGTCCAGGAAAGCACGGGCGACGGGTATGAGCGGTTCTCCCGCGCTTCCCTTAAAAACGGCCGCGAGTTCCCAGCAGGGCTCCTCGGCCTCGCGCAGACGCGCCGTTGCGACCGGTGCGCCGTGCGTATTGCTGCCCCTCGCGGCGGCCACGGATTCGGGCACCATGCTGATCGCAAGCCCCTGTGCGGCCAGTTCGAGCAACATCGGCATGTCGTTGACCTCGAAGCTGGTCCGGCGCTGCAGCCCTGCCGCCGCAAAGCTTCGATCGACGAGCCGCCGCACGCTCCACTCCGGGCGCAGGTCGGCGAATGTTTCGTCGACGAGATCGGCCAGCTCCAGCCCGCTGGCGCCCGCAAGTCGATGATACGTCGCGCAGACGGCAACCATTCCTTCGCATGCGAACATGTGCGATCCGAGATCGTCGAGCGGCGTATCCGGCGGCTGGGTGAACGCGAGGTCGAGGCGCCCTTCCCTCACATCGTCAATCAACGCACGCGAGCCGTCCAGTGTCAATTCGATATCGATCCCGCCGAACGCAGCCCGAAACTGTCCGAGAGAAGCGGGCAGGTCGACGAAAGGCGCGAGACCGTGAATCGCACCGATACTCAGCCGGCCGCGTGCGAGCCCATGAACCTGCGTGACGGCGTGCCGCGCGTCGCGGGCGGCAGCCAGTACCCGCTGCGCCTCTGCGAACAGCACTTCGCCGGCAGGCGTCAAGGCGACTCGCCTCGTGCTGCGATTGAATAACGGTCCGCCCAGGTCTTCTTCCAGCGAGCGGATCGACGCAGACAATCCGGACTGCACAAGGTTGAGGCGCCGCGCCGCGCGCGTGAAATGTCGCTCTTCTGCGACCGCCACGAAATGTTCCAGTTGCTTCAAATCCACGTTGGCACTCTTTCTGCAGAGACGATTAATCACGGAAACCGCTTAATTGGATCACATCTTTCTATTGGAATGGTAATTCAATCTCCGTTATCGTCGAATGTCTGGACACGTGAAACGCCGCGCACGAAATGCGGGCGCGATGAGACTTAACGACCGCACGCCAGTTGCGAATCCTCACAGCATATAGGGAGATTGCTTCATCATGGACTACCGTCAACTTGGCCGTTCGGGCCTCAAGGTGTCGACCGTCACGCTAGGCACGATGACGATGGGCGGCAAAGGCAAATTCGCCAGCGTCGGCGAGGTCGGCCTCGACGATGCGCGCCGGCAGATCGACATGTGCATCGACGCGGGCGTCAACCTGATCGATACTGCGGACGTCTATTCGAACGGTGCGTCGGAGGAAATCGTCGGCCAGGCGCTCGGCGGCAAGCGCAAAGGCGGCGTGCTGATTGCGACGAAAGCCCGCTTTCCCATGGGTGACGGCCCGAACGACCGGGGTCTGTCGCGGCATCATTTGATAGAAGCCTGCGAGGCGAGCCTGCGCCGTCTCAAGACCGATGTAATCGACCTCTATCAAGTGCACGAATGGGACGGACTCACGCCGCTCGAAGAAACGCTTGAAGCGCTCGACCTGCTTGTCCGGCATGGCAAGGTCCGGTATGTTGGCTGCTCGAACTACTCGGGCTGGCACCTGATGAAGGCGTTGCATGTGAGCGAACGCGATCGCCTGCCGCGCTTCGTGAGTCAGCAGATCCATTACACGCTCGAAGCACGCGAAGCGGAATACGAACTCGCGCCGATCGCACTCGATCAAGGCCTCGGCATTCTCGTCTGGAGCCCGCTCGCAGGCGGCCTGCTGTCGGGTAAGCACCGCCGCGACGCGACGCCCGAGGGCACGCGTCAGCTCGCCGGCTGGACGGAGCCGCCGATCCGCGACGCCGAACGACTGTGGTCGATCGTCGATACGCTTGTTGAAATCGCCGGCGAGCAGAATGTCTCGGCTGCGCAGGTCGCGCTCGCATGGACGCTCGGGCGCCCCGCCGTCACGTCGGTCATCATCGGCGGACGCAACGAGAAGCAGTTGCTCGACAACCTCGGCGCGGCGAACCTCAGGCTGAGCGCCGAACAGCGCGAGCGGCTCGACAAGGTGAGCGCGCCGCCCCTGCTCTATCCGTACTGGCATCAGGTGCAGACCGCGCACGATCGTCTTTCAGTTGCGGACCTGTCGCTGCTGGAGCCCCATCTCAAGGCGTAGATGCGCATCCATTCCCTATCTCATGGCGATGGTCGGCATGCTGGCGGGAGGCTTCCTCAGTGACAGCCTCCCGAAATAGGGTAAATCGGTGACGGTCGCGCGCAAGTTGTCGGTGATCGTCGGCGTCGTGTTGACCGCCATGATCGTTCGGCAATCTGTCCGGTATTACTACGCCCATCGTTTTCGGCATGATCCTGCGGCGCACGCACAACTTCCACTATGCGATGTGGTACGTCTCGATCGTCGCCGTTCTGGGCATCTTTTCGTATATCTTCCTCGTCGGCAAAATCGAAATGATCGTGCCGCCGAAGAAGCGGGAGCCTAACGCGTACGGGGTTACGCAGTCGAGCTAGGCTCAAACAGGCTGGCTTACGCTAGCCGCGCCAAAGAAACGCAAACGCCGCCTTATGTAATGGCGCCAATCTGCCAGGGCACGAATTCATTCTGGCCGTATCCGTGAATCTCGCTTTTCGATGCCTGGCCCGACGCGGTCGCAAGCATGAGTTGGAAGATCTCCTCACCGAGTTCGCCGACCGTTCGCTCGCCGTCGAGGATCGACCCGCAATTCAGGTCGATGTCCTCTTCCTGGCGTTGCCACAAAGCGGTATTGGTTCCCAGTTTCAACGATGGCGACGGCGCGCAACCATAGGCGGAGCCGCGGCCGGTCGTAAAGCAGATCAGGTTTGCCCCGCCCGCGACCTGCCCGGTCGCCGAAACCGGATCGTAGCCCGGTGTATCCATGAAAACGAGACCGTGTGCACGCACCAGTTCGGCGTACCGGTACACGTCGACGAGATTGGTCGTGCCGCCTTTCGCTACGGCGCCAAGCGACTTTTCGAGAATCGTTGTCAGCCCGCCGGCCTTGTTCCCGGCCGATGGATTGTTGTTCAGATCGGCATTCATGCGAGCACAGTAAGCTTCCCACCAGTGAATCCGTTCGATGAGCTTTTCGCCGACTTCACGTGACACGGCCCGGCGCGTCAATAGATGTTCGGCGCCGTAGACCTCGGGGGTTTCGGAGAGAATCGCCGTTCCACCGTGCGAGACCAGGCGATCGACTGCCGCGCCGAGTGCCGGATTTGCGGTAATGCCGGAGTAGCCGTCTGAGCCGCCGCATTGCAAGCCGATTACGAGGTGCTTTGCATCGACAGGCTCGCGCCGTACGTTGTCCGCTTCCGCGAGCATCGCCTTGACCTGTTCGATGCCCGCCGCCACCGTGCGCGCCGTGCCGCCGGTCGCCTGAATGGTCATCGTCTTCAGCGCCACGCCGGGCGTAAGACCCTGGCTTTGCACAAGCCGATCGATCTGATTGGTTTCGCAGCCCAACCCGACTATCAGTACTCCGGCGAAATTAGGATGCCGTGCATAACCACCGAGAGTACGCCGGATCATTTCCAGCGCATCGCCTTCGGAATCGATCGCGCAGCCTTGAGCGTGCGTCAGCGCGATCACGCCATCAACGTTTGGATAGTCCGCAAGCGCTTGCGGATGAATATCGCGACGAAAGCAATCTGCGATGGCGCGCGCCGCCGTTGCGGAGCAATTGACCGATGTCAGAATGCCGATGTAGTTACGCGTTGCGACACGTCCGTCGGCGCGTACGATGCCCATGAACCGTGCCGCCGCTGCAGCCGTCGACGCCGGCTTCGCATCTGCGCCGAACGCGTAGTCCCGATCGAAATCGCCCATCGCAAGGTTGTGCGTATGGACGTGCTCCCCGGCTTCGATGGCACGTGTCGCAAAGCCGATGATCTGGCCGTAGCGCCGCACTGGCGCGCCCGCTTCGATAGCGTGGACGGCAAGCTTATGACCCGCCGGGATCAACCCACGTACGGCAAGACTACCGCGGATGCGCATGCCCGCGACAAGCTGGCGCCGCGCGATGACGACATCGTCATCTGGATGCAGTTGCACGATTGGCTCTACGGTTGCCGAAGGATCGGTCATTGTGTTTTCCGCGTCGAATATCATGACGCAGCCTCCTCGCTCTGCGCCGCGCCCACGGCCTCGCCTGTTACGGCATCAAGGCCGACGAGCGTATTGATCGATGCGCAAGCGCCGCGTCGTCCGCCGATGTAATGATGTCCGAGAATGCTCATGTGAATTTCCGGTTAAATCGCGAGCAGCGTAACTGCATGTGCCTAGCGAAGCGTCGCTTCGGCCGAGCCAATCGGCGCTTCGGTTACGCGGCGTGAATGCAAGCCGATGCTCATAAGCAGGAACACGCCGACGACGCCTGCAAACGCCAGAGTGAACATGCCTGCACGAGGGCTATGAAAGAGCGTCTCCACTGCCGTCTTTAATGTCGGCGCGATGAAGCCGCCGAGATTGCCGAGCGCGCCGATCATTGCAATACCGCTCGCTGCCGCGGTACCGCTCAGGTAGGCCGTCGGCAAGGTCCAGAAGAGCGGCTGGACGACTACGAAGCCGACCGTCGCGATACAGAATGCGACGAGCACGGGTCCGATGTGATTGCCGAGGGTCGACAATGCTATTCCTGCCGCGGCCGCCGCCAGCATGGCGATGGCGAGTTGCCGATGCTTCCCGCTCGCGTCCGCGTAGCCGGTGATAAAGCGCAGTGCGATGAGTGCGCACAACCAGGGAATGGCGGTCAGCAAGCCGACCTTCGAGCCGATGGCCGTACCGGTCAGCTCCGAAATCCGCGTCGGCAGATAGAAGATGACGCCATACACGCTCACCTGAATGGCGAAATAAATCGATACAAAGCGAAGCACGTTCCAGTTGCGCAGCGCGGTCAGCGCAGTAGCGGGCCCATGCGCGACCTTGTGCCGGTCTTCCGCTGCAATGGCGTTTTCCAGGGCGTCTTTTTCGGCTGACGTCAGCCACTTCGCGTGGCGCGGTTTGCTAACCAGATAGAAGAACGCGACGATGCCAACAGTCGACGCAGCGAGACCTTCGATGAGAAACATCCATTGCCAGTTGTGCAGCCCGAGGCGGCCACCCATGACCTCCATCAAATAGCCTGACAGCGGGCTGCCCAGCACGAGCGCCACTGGCAAGCCAAAATAGTAGATGCCTAGCGCCTTGCCGCGTTCACGTGCGGGGAACCAGTATGTGGAATAGAGAATGACGCCGGGCGAAAAACCTGCTTCGGCCACGCCCAGAATGAAGCGCAGCGCATAGAACGAGGCCTCGTTGTGCGCAAACATCATGGCCGCCGACGCAAGCCCCCAAGTGACCATGATCCGGCTCAACCAGAGCTTCGCACCCACCCGATGCAGCATCAGATTGCTCGGGATCTCGAACACCGCATAGCCGATGAAAAAGATCCCCGCCCCGAGCGCAAACGCCGCGTTGCCGATGTTCGAATCGACTTGAAGGGCCTGTTTGACGAACCCGACGTTCGAACGGTCAAGCATCGATAGCGCGAACATCAGCGCGAGGAAGGGCGCGAGCCGCAGGCGCGCCTTGCGCACCGCGCTTTCCAACGGGTCTTGCGTAACGTGTTGAGTCTGCATCTCGTCTATCTCCTTGAGGAAGCCGGGTATGCCGGTCTGTTATGGGGGGTTAGAGCCGGTTCATACGTGATCAGAGAGAGGCTGTGCCCAGTAGTCCTCGGGCAGCAAGGTTCGCCATCAGCGCGCGCACGCCGAAGGTCCACGGCTCGATGCGGTCGCTGTGGTTGACCCGGTTGACCAGCGTGCCGAGCTGCCGGCTCGAAATCTTCACGATATCGCCCAGCTTGTGTGTGAAGCCCGCGCCAGCGGCGTCGCGGTCTTCGATTGGTGCAAAAAGCGTCCCGAGGAACAGCAGCGCGCCATCGGGGTATTGATGGGTCGAACTGATCGTCTGCGAAACGAGATCGAGCGGGTCGCGCGTGATCTGGTCCATCGAACTCGTGCCTCGCAAGACAAAACCGTCGCTGCCCTCAACGCGCAAATCGACTGTCGCCCGGCGCACATCATCGATCGAGAAAGTCTCGTCGAAAAGCCGCAGGAAAGGGCCAATCGCGCACGAGCCATTGTTGTCCTTCGCCTTGCCAAGCAGGAGCGCGCTGCGTCCTTCGAAGTCGCGCAGATTGACGTCGTTGCCCAGCGTCGCGCCGAGCGTGCGACCGCGGCTGTCGATCGACAGCACGATTTCCGGCTCCGGATTGTTCCAGACCGAATTCGGATGCAGCCCAATCTCCGTGCCTGTGCCCAAAGCCGCCAGCACCGGCGCTTTTGTGAAGACTTCCGCGTCAGGACCGATTCCAACTTCAAGGTATTGGGACCATAGTCCCTGCTCGATCAGCAGCGCCTTCAATTCGCGCGCCTCGGCGGAGTCCGGTCGGATGCTGGTGAGACTATCGCCGACGAGAGACCTGATCTGCTCTCGCACGCGCTCCGCGCCTTGCGGGTCGCCCTTTGCCTGCTCCTCGATCACTCGTTCAATCAGGCTCGCCGCAAAGGTCACCCCTGCTGCTTTGATGACCTGCAGATCGCAAGGCGCGAGCAGATGGACGCGCTCCGGATTGCGCGCGGTACCGCCGGTTGCATCGGCCGTATTCCCGGTGATCGTCTCCAGTTTGCCGATCCAGCGGCCACTCGCGGCTCGCGCCGTCGCGACCGGATCTTCCCGCTCCAGCAAGCTGCTGATGGTCGGTGCAGCGTCGGAAATGTCGAACACGCCGTCGGCGCGCAAGACGACTACGGCGGGACCTGCGGGCATTGAATTCGCGGCAGGAACCCAGGCGCGGCCGACAAGCGTGCCGGACAATCCGTCCGACGGAAGCGTGTCCGTTACGCTGAGTGAAAGCGGGGATGTCATGTCTGTCTCCACTGAAGTTTGTCTGGCGCGCGCGGCTTGCCGCCAGTTCGCGCGTTGATTCGCCCAGCAGCAACTTTAGGCAGCCGACCGATAAACATCCAATCTCTTATTCAGTACAATCGATTCCATCCGGTTATGAGTTCGTGCGTGTTTACCCCATGTCCAGACAATTTACGGTGCGTACGTCGAGCGTCCTGGCAAGGCTGCGCTTCAGACATCTTCAACTGCTCGATGCCCTAGGACGCACGCACAACTTGCGCATCGCAGCCGAACAGATGCTTATCACCCAGCCCGCGGCGACAAAAATCCTGAGTGACATCGAATCGATGTTCGGGGCCCAGTTGTTCGAACGGTTACCACGGGAGATGCGCCCAACTGATCTCGGCGTATTGTCCGTGCGCTATGCGACCACGGCGGTAGCGGATCTGGGCAAGTTCGTGAACGAGTTCAGCACCTTGAGCGATGGCGGCTACGGTCATCTCACCGTGGGCGCTATCTCGGCTTCGGCCGCTCAGGTGGTGACGACCGGCATCAGGGAGATTCGCCAGCAGCGGCCGCAACTGGTCATCAAACTGGTCGAGCAAAGCAGTGACCAACTGGCGATCTGGCTGGAAGAAAGGAAGCTGGACGTGATGGTCGGCCGTCTGACGGAGCCGCGCCATCAGGTACTGTTCGACTTCGAGGTGCTGTCCGGGGAACCGGTCTGGGTGGTCGTCGGACAGCATCATCCGTTGCTGCAGCGGCGGCGGCTGGAGTTGGCCGATCTTGGCGCGTGGCCATGGATTCTCTATCCGCAAGCAACGGCTATCAGGCAGCTGTTCGACGAAACGTTCGCCGGCGCGGGCATTCCTGCGCCGGTGGGCATGGTGGAAACGCCTTCAATCTTTTCGACACTGGAACTGTTGCAGGCAACCGACATGATTTCGCTGCAGCCACGTGCCGCTGTCGAAAAATATGTAAGCAAGGGTCTGCTCGGACACCTGCCCGTTCCCATCACCCGTACCATGACGAGCTACGGTATCGTCACGCGCAAGCACGAATTGCCGTCACAGCCCATGCAGGAATTCATCGCCATTCTACGTTCCGTGGCCGGACGTGTCGGCGATCGGGCGCTGCCAACGCGGGACGGATCGGGCGAGGCAACGTGACGATAGGGATCGGCGAGAGCGGTCCGACGATAGCCTTAGAACGATGTGCCTATCTGGAACTGGAATTTCTGATACTGATCGCCTGCATGCTTGACGAGCGGAAAGCCCAGGCTCAACTTGAGCGGACCGATCGGCGAGATCCAGGCGAGACCCAGCCCATAGCCGTAGCGCAATCCGTTCGCACCGATGCTACTGCCTTCGCTGCCCCATACATTGCCGCCGTCGAGGAAGGTAAAGACGCGCAACGTGCGGTCGTAGCCGGATCCCGGCAATGGAACGGTCAGCTCGATATTGCCGACGACCATCTTCGAGCCACCGATGGGATCGTTGGTGGTCGCGTCGCGCGGGCCGAGCGAACTTGGTTCATATCCACGCACTGAACCGATACCGCCCGCATAGTAGTTCTTGAAGATCGGATAGGGCTTGCCGTTCAATCCATTGCCATAGCCGCCCTGAAAATTCAGGCCAAGCACGAAGCCACGCGCGAATGAATAATAGTATTGCGCCTGGAGGTCTGCCTTGTAGTACGGCGTATCACCCAGCGGCGTGCCGTATTCGGCATTGGCTTGCGTATAGTAGCCCCGGCTTGGGACAAGCGCGCTATCACGGTCGTCACGCGACCATCCCGCAGTCAACGGAACATTGTTGGAGACACGGCCGAATTGCGTGACGTAATCCTTATAGCTCTGAGGCGTATTGGCGTCGATATCCAGACGGTTCTGCTCGAACCCCAGCCCGAAGTACACCATGTCGGCCTCGGAGAAAGGCACGCCGAACTTGAGGTCCGCTCCTGCCGTGATGATCCGGAAGCTCGAGTCGGTCGAATAATACAAGGGCTCCGTCGTGCGGTAATAGACGTCGGTGATGCGCTTGATGCCGTCAATCGTGAAGTACGGATCGACCTGCGTGACCGTCAACGTACGGTTGGTAGTGGAGGTGTTCACATTCAGTGCGAGGCTCGTGCCCGAGCCGAACACGTTGTCCTGCGATACGCCCGCGGAGATAATGGGCCCCTCGCCCGAGCCATAGCCCAGGCCCAGCGAAATCGAGCCCGTGGGTTTTTCCGTCACCTTGACGTCGATATCGACCTGATCCTGCGTGCCTTCGACCGGCACCGTGGTCACGTCCACATCCGTGAAGTAGCCGAGACGGTTGATCCGGTCTTTCGACAGCGCGAGGCGGTTCGAATCGAACCACGAGCTCTCCATCTGACGCATTTCGCGGCGCACCACTTCGTCACGCGTACGCGTGTTGCCGACCACGTTGATGCGGCGCACGTAGACGCGGCGGCTCGGGTCCACCTGCAGCGTCAGATCGACCTTGTGGTTGGCCTGATCGATCTGCGGCTGCGCATTGACGGTGGCGAACGCATAGCCGTATTCGCCGAGCTTGTCGACGATAGCCTTGGTGGTGGCTTGCAGCTTTTCAGCCGAGAAACGGTCACCCGGCTTGATCTTGATGAGCTTGGCCAGCTCCGGCTCGCGGTCGAGCAGATTGCCCGCCAGCTTGATGTTCGAGATCGTGTACGGCTCGCCTTCGTGCAGCGTGACCGTCAGATACATGTCCTTCTTGTCCGGCGAGATCGACACCTGCGTCGAGTCGATGTTGAACTCGAGGTAGCCGCGATTCAGGTAATACGAGCGGACGTTTTCGAGGTCGCCGGTGAGCTTGTCTTTCGCGTACAGGTCGTTCTTCGTGTACCACGAGAACCAGTTCGGCGTGGACAACTGCATTTCGTCGCGCAGCGTGCCCGTGCTGAACGCCTTGTTGCCGATGAAGTTGACCTGGCGGATCTTCGCGCTCGGACCTTCGGCCACCGAGAACAGCACCGACACGCGATTGCGGTCGATCGGCGTGATCGTGGTGGTCACTTCAGCAGCGTAGTAGCCGCGCGTCAGATACTGACGCTTCAGTTCCTGCTCGGCCTTGTCGACCAGCGCCTTGTCGTAGTATTGGCCTTGCGACAAACCCACGGCGCGCAGCGCCTTGGTCAGGTTTTCCTTGTCGAACTCATGAATGCCGGCGAAGTCGATCGTGCCGATGGCCGGACGTTCCAGCACCTGCACGATGACGACGTTGCCTTCGGTCGCGATCTTGACGTCGTTGAAGAAGCCCGTCGCATACAGCGCGCGAATCGCCTCCGATGCCTTGTCGTCGCTGAAGGTGTCGCCTTGCTTGATGGGCAGGTAGGCGAACACGGTACCAGGTTCGACGCGTTGCAATCCCTCAAGACGGATATCGCGAATCACGAACGAGTCGCTCGCGTGGGCCGACATTGCTGTCACACTTAGGCCGACGAGAGTCACCGCCCTGCTACGGCGTGCAGTTGAAGTTTGAACAAGCATGCAAAGGGAAGCCAAATGATAGAGACACAACGTGGAGACCCGACTTCAATACGCTGTGTCGCGTATCGATCGAGGGCGCGGGTGATTCAGGCGCGAGCTCTATTGCACCGTGATGGCGGGCAGATCACCAATCTTTGCGATGCCGCTCACAAGCGCCAGGACTTCCGTCATGTGTGCGGCCTCAGTGCGTTGCATGCGAAACGACAGTTCCGCGCCGCCGGGCAGACGGAATGTAAGAATCAGATGGGCTGCCGCACCGGCGTCCTTGCCAATCTCCCAGGCCTCACACGGCATCGCGAATTTCACACTCTTTTTCTTGCTGCGAATCCGCTCCGACACGCCAATCGCGTTCGACAACGCCGCCAGCAACTCGTGCATGACCGAGCAATGCAACGCAATGCTGGAAGTCTGATTGGCTTTCAACATCAAATACTGACCGTCGCCCGTCAATTCGAAGCCACGTACGGAGTCGATCGCAAGGGAGGGTCGCGGTGCCATGGAGCACTCCAGAATCAAGCAAGGACTGAAGTGTAGGACGCGCTCCCAAGCCTTGAGTTACGCGACGGTTAGCTAAACTTTCCTACGGCCCTTATCCATTACTGAATCTTCAATCCAGCAAATTTATGCGGCCCGCAGACAACACTGCCCGTGGACATTTCGGAAGGGAAAGGGAGGTCGGCATGCAATTGAAAGCATCGCTCTCCGCTGATCGACGACCGACTCCGGGGCGTGAAAACCACTTTCTAGTCCACTTGTTTGCCGCACAACTGTTTTGTGCAAAACGTCGCTTTTACCGTGACGTTCATCTTGAATGATGTGACGGTGACGTGAAGACCTCATCTCCAGAACCGACGTCAGCTCTTTGAATGCCACTTAGGAAATGGTGTCAAGAGCGCATGTGGACCTCTCGAACAATCGGTAATAAAAAACGCTGACGGTTTAGCCTTCGCAGGAAACGGCGCTCGCACGCCTGTGTCCGGTTCTTACCAGACATCCCTCTGCCCAACAATGACAAGGTATTCCCGGCATATGCGGGTAAAGCGAAATGGGCTCACCCCGCATTCATACGTGCCTGACTTCTTATTCGTCCTTCAGCAGGAATGCCGAGCTTTGTGTACATTCGCGCTTGAGTTACGTTGCAGCACATCGGCACGTGGCCCAAGGCGACCCTCTTCGTTGCGCATGTCTTTCTCTTCCAAACGCCGGGCAATTGAAAGATGCACGCAAGCTTTTTGACTGATCGTAAGCAGCAGAGCAATTCTCAAGAAATGCAGATTATGCGTAGCCCTATCCAGTATTCCGTCACGGTCGGATATGCCGTCAGTTCAAGTGCGTCCTGTGCTTGTGGCAGGTACAAGCACGTGGCTGCGCGTCATCGCACGCCGCGCTAGCCTCCGCCAAGACACTCTTACGTTTTACCCCAAGCTCTGGAATTCTCATGCTCGGCCTAGTCCGTATCGCCCTTCGGCGACCCTACACCTTCGTAGTCCTGGCGATCTTCATCCTCATCATCGGTCCTTTGTCCGCGATGAGGACGCCAACCGATATCTTTCCGGATATCAGGATTCCCGTGATCAGCGTCGTGTGGCAGTACACGGGTCTGCCGCCGGACCAGATGGTCGGCCGCATCACCTCGCCATTCGAACGCACGCTGACGACCACGGTGAACGACGTCGAGCATATCGAGGCGGAATCGGTCGCCGGCTTCGGGATCATCAAGATCTTCTTCCAGCCGGGCGTGAATATCAGCACGGCGAACGCGCAGGTGACCTCGGTTGCGCAAACTCAATTGCGGCAGTTGCCTGCAGGTACGACGCCTCCTCTGATCCTGAACTACAACGCGTCGACCGTGCCGATCATCCAGTTGGCGCTGTCCGGCAAGGGACTTTCAGAACAGAACCTCGGTGACCTTGGCCTGAATGCGGTGCGCCCGATTCTCACGACGGTCGCAGGCGCAGCGATTCCTTACCCGTTCGGCGGCAAGACACGTCAGGTGCAAATCGACGTCGACCCGGCGGCACTCCAGGCGCGGGGCTTGTCCGCACAGGATGTCGCCAATGCGCTTGCCGGCCAGAACCTGATTACGCCGGTCGGCACCGAAAAAATCGGTGACTACGAGTACACGTTGCAACTGAACAATGCACCGTCGCAAATCAAAGCGTTGGGCGATCTGCCGGTCAAGGCGGCCAATGGCACCGCGGTCTATATTCGTGACATTGCGAACGTGCGCGACGGCAGCCCGCCGCAGACCAATATCGTGCACGTCGACGGCCGGCGTTCGGTACTGATGTCGGTGCTCAAGAACGGTTCGGTGTCGACGCTCGGCATCATTTCCGGCATCAAGCAGCGGATTGCTGCAGGTAAGGCGTCATGGCCCGATAACCTGCAGATCCAGCCCATCGGCGACCAGTCGCTGTTCGTGCGGGCGGCGATCACCGGCGTGGCGCGCGAGGGCGTGATCGCGGCTGTGCTGACGAGCCTGATGATCCTGCTGTTCCTTGGCAGTTGGCGCTCGACGATCATCATCGCAACCTCGATCCCACTCGCAATCCTCGGCTCCATCGCCACGCTGTCCGCGCTCGGCGAGACGTTGAACATCATGACGCTCGGCGGTCTCGCGTTAGCAGTGGGGATTCTGGTCGACGATGCCACGGTGACCATCGAAAACATCAACTGGCACCTCGAGCATGGCAAGGAGGTGGAGACGGCTATTCTCGACGGCGCCGCGCAGATCGTCACGCCGGCGTTCGTCTCGCTGCTCTGTATCTGCATCGTGTTCGTGCCGATGTTCTTCCTGAACGGCGTCGCGCGCTTCCTGTTCGTGCCGATGGCTGAGGCGGTGATCTTCGCGATGATCTCGTCGTTCATCCTGTCGAGAACCCTTGTGCCGACGATGGCCAAATACCTGCTGAAACAGCATGTGCAGGAAGAGCACGCCGAGGACACGAAGCGCCCCGGTCCGCTTGGGCGTTTCCAGCGCGGCTTCGAAGCGCGCTTTGAAAAGGTGCGAAGCGCCTACCGCAGGTTGCTCGAACTCGCGCTGACCCACCGGCGTCCGTTCGTCGGTGGCTTCCTCTGCTTTGTCGCCCTCTCGTTCGCACTGGTGCCTTTCCTCGGCCGCAACTTCTTCCCTTCGGTCGATTCCGGACAAATCCTGATGCATGTGCGCGCACCGGTCGGCGTTCGCGTTGAAAAGACCGCGCAGATCTTTGCGAATGTCGAAGGCGCGATCCGCCAGGTCGTTCCGCCCGCGGATCTCGGCACCGTGGTCGACAACATGGGTCTGCCGGTCAGCGGGATCAACACCGCGTACAACAACACCGGTACGGTCGGCTCGCAGGACGGTGACATCCAGATCGCACTGAACGAAGGCCATCGTCCAACCGACGAGTATGTTCGCGTCATGCGCGAGAGATTGCCGCGAGAATTCCCGGGCGTCACGTTTTCGTTCCCGCCAGCGGACATCATCAGTCAGATCCTGAATTTCGGCTCGCCGGCGCCGATCGACCTGCAGATTCGCGGCAATAACCTGAACGCCAACTACGCGTATGCGGACCGTCTGCTGCGCCAGGTTCGCGATGTGCCGGGCGTGGTCGATGCGCGGATCGAGCAGTCGCACGGCAACCCGACCTTCAACGTCGATGTCGACCGCACGCGCGCGCAATTGCTCGGCATCACCGAGCGTGACGTGACGAACAGTATGGTGGTGAACCTCGCGGGTTCCAGCCAGGTCGCGCCCACGTTCTGGCTGAACAACGCGAACGGCGTGTCTTATCCGATCGTGATGCAAACGCCGCAATACAGCCTCGATTCGCTCGCCGCCCTGCAAAATCTGCCGATCACGGCCAGCGGCGGAAGCACCGCCCAGATCCTCGGCGGTCTGGCGACAGTCGAGCGCACCAGCAGCAATGAGGTTGTCAGCCAGTACAACATCCAGCCCATGGTCGAGATCTTCGCGACCACCCAGGACCGCGACCTCGGCGCGGTGGCGTCCGATATCCAGCGCATCGTGCACGACAACGCCAACACCTTGCCCAAGGGCTCCTCCGTTGCACTGCTGGGCCAGGTCCAGACGATGAACAGCGCCTTTGCCGGCATGTTGTTCGGCCTGCTTGGTGCGGTGGTGTTGATCTATCTGCTGATCGTGGTCAATTTCCAGTCGTGGGCCGACCCGTTCGTGATCGTGACCGCGTTGCCTGCCGCGTTGGCAGGTATCGTCTGGATGCTGTTCGCGACCCACACGACGCTCTCGGTACCTGCATTGACCGGTGCGATCATGTGCATGGGGGTGGCAACGGCCAACTCGATTCTGGTCGTCAGTTTCTGCCGCGAACGTTTTGCCGTCCACGGCGACCCGTTCAAGGCCGCGCTCGAAGCGGGCTTTACGCGTTTTCGCCCCGTGCTCATGACCGCGCTCTCCATGATCATCGGCATGATGCCGATGGCGCTTGCCTTAGGCGAAGGCGGCGAGCAAAACGCGCCGCTTGGCCGCGCGGTGATCGGCGGTCTGCTGTTTGCCACCACCGCTTCGCTGTTCCTCGTCCCCGTCATTTTCTGTATCGTTCACGCGCGCCCCGGGCGCGCGGCTACCCCGGCATCCGTCTCGGGAGGTCCTGCTCATGTCGTCTGAATCTACTTTTCCCACTAATACACCGTCGCGCCGCCCGCTTCTGGTAGCCGGCGTGGTCGGCCTGCTGGTCGTCTTAGGCGTCGTCGTCGCCGGTCTCACGCTGCGAGCCGCCGATGCCCGCAAACTGAAAACCTGGACTGACGCCCAGGCCGTGCCGACCGTCAACGTGATCCAGCCCTTGCGCGACGCCAACGGCCCCTCGCTGCAACTGCCCGGCCGCCTCGAAGCGTTTACGCGGGCGCCGATTTTCGCGCAGGTCAGCGGCTATCTGAAATCATGGAATGTCGATATCGGCGCGCCGGTCAAAGCGGGCCAGGTACTCGCCGAAATCGAAACGCCCGAGCTCGACCAGCAACTATTGCAAGCGCGCGCGGATCTCCAGAGTGCACAGGCGAATGCTTTACTTGCGGGTACGACTGCCAAGCGCTGGGAAGCGCTAAGCGGCACCGATTCCGTCGCCCAGCAGGATGTCGATCAGCGTACGGCTGATTACGCCGCCAAGGAAGCGATCGTCGCGGCCGCAAAGGCCAACGTGGACCGCCTCGTCGCCACCAAGGCTTTCGCGCACATCGTCGCGCCATTCGACGGCGTGGTGACCGCCCGCGATACCGACGTCGGCGCGTTGGTCAACGCCGGCAGCGGCGGGGTCGGACAGGAGCTGTTCGCGGTCTCCGACGTCAAGCAGCTACGCGTGTATGTCCAGGTGCCGCAGAACTACGCACCGACGATACACGATGGCACCACCGCCATCCTGACCGTTCCCGAGTATCCCGGCCAGCAGTTCGCCGCGCGCGTGGTTGCAGCGGCAGACTCGGTCAATTCGAGCTCGGGAACGACGCTGGTTCAACTGCTGGTCGACAACGCTACCGGCAAGCTGCTGCCGGGTGGGTTCGCCAGCCTGAAATTCTCGTTGCCCGCTTCCGCCGATTCGCTCCGTGTACCGGCCAGCGCGCTCGTCTTCGATAGCCGCGGCGTCGTGGTCGCCACGCTTGGCGCGAACGGTCACGTGCTGTTCAAACAGGTGAAGATCAATCGCGACCTGGGCGACTCGGTGGAGATCGGCTCAGGGCTCGCCGCAACCGATCGCGTGATCGATACACCGCCCGACGGACTCGCTGACGGCGACAGCGTGGAGGTGGCGACGGCGACCGACAAGAAGGCAGCTGCACATGGTTAAGTATGGACTTCCGGCGCTTCTCGCGAGCGTCGTCGCGCTCTGCGCCTGCTCGTTCGCGCCGCAATATCACGTCCCGCCGACGCCGATCGCGGCGCAATACAAGACGGTCGGCCCGTGGACCACTGCACAGCCCGCCGACCGGATAGACCGCAACGGCTGGTGGAAGATGTATGGCGACGCGCAGCTCGACGATCTCGAAGCGCGTCTGCTGGCCAACAACACCGACTTGCGCGCGGCGTACGCACACTATGCGCAAGCGCAGGCTTTCGTGGCGCAGGTCGAGTCGGGCCTGTACCCGTCGATCAGTGTGAGCGCCGTGCCGCTGCGTGAGCGCCAGTCCGACAACCGGCCGTTGCGCGCGGGCGGCCCGAACGACTACAACTCCGTCACGCTTGGCGGCGAAATCAACTATGACCTCGACCTCTGGGGGCGTGTGCGCGACTCCGTCGTGGCCGGCAAGGACGAGGCGCAGGCGACCCAGGCCGATCTGGCCTCGGTCAGGCTGAGCCTGCAGGTCGAACTCGCGGACAGTTGCCTCCGCTTGCGCGGCCTCGACCAGCAAACCGAGCTGTTGAACGAAACTGTCGTGGCGTATGCGAAGGCCCTGCAACTCACGCAAACTTTGCACAACGGTGGGATCGTGTCGGGCCTCGACGTTTCCCGAGCGCAAACGCAACTTTCGTCGGCGAAGTCGCAGCTTTCGCAGAACCTGGCGCAACGGGCTCTGCTTGAACACGCGATCGCGGTCCTGGTCGGAACCTCTGCGTCCGAATTCAGCCTGCCGCCCCAGACCGCCGCCATCGCGTTGCCGGCGATTCCCACCGGCCTGCCGTCCACGCTGCTGCAGCGCCGGCCCGACGTCGCTGCGGCGGAACGCCGCGTGGCCGAGGCCAACGCAAAAATTGGCGTCGCGCGGGCGGCCTACTTCCCGGACATCATGCTGAGCTTGCAGGGCGGTGTGCAAAGCGCAGCCTACGCCGGCCTCGTTAGCGCGCCCAATCTGTTCTGGGCGGTCGGCCCGCAGCTCGTGCAGTACGTGTTCGACGGCGGGTACCGTCGTGCGCAACTCGATTCCGCCAAGGCGGCAACCGAAGAAGCGGGAGAACGCTACCGCGGCGTGGTGCTGTCTGCATTCCAGCAGGTTGAAGACAACCTTGCCCTGCTGTCGTATCTCGGCACTGCGTTGGGTGAGCAACGGGATGCAGCCAACGCCGCGCAGTACTCGGTCGACCTCGCGTTGCGTCAATATCGCCAGGGCGTGGTGGGCTACCTCGATGTCGTGCAGGCGCAGACGGTCGCACTGGAAGCGCAACGCAGCGTGCTCGATATCCAGACGCGCCAGTTGAGTGCGAACGTGCAACTCCTGCATGCGCTCGGCGGTGGATGGTCGAGCGATGAACTGGCTCAAGCGGCTGCGGCGCCGGCACTCGTCGCAACAGCGACAGCACCCAGCGCGAATTGACCGCCGCTGCACGGCGCGGGAACGGCAGCCCCGAATTGTTGGCTACTTCGGAGCGCGTTCCCTGTCCGGACTATTGCAAGCTGTTGGCGGTCGCGGAAACGTTGAACTCGGAGTCGTCGCGGCGATCAGTCGGCCGTGCGTCTTCCGAAACCGGCGAACGGTGGTTGCTTCTGTTCAACCTGGCAAACCGCGCTTTGGCCTCGATCACGTGTCTGGTCGCAGCCGCCGTCAGTTGCTGATCGTGAATGGCGAGAATTTCCTCAAGCATACTCGCGACCTCCGCACTGACTTGCCACACGCCGTCACACTGTGCCCTGCCAGCAGCCTGATCCAATGCAGCCTCGGCGCGCCGATACAAATCGACAGATGCATTGCCGAATCCGGCCTCTTGTAAGTAGAACGTCAGATAGACGGCTCTGTTCAGCTCACTGATCAGATGAGCGTTTCCTTGCCCTTTGCGGCAGACCGCAAGCGCAAGGTGATTTGCGAGCGAGATATCAGAGGCAGCTCGCCTCGTCATTGGGAGCAGCATCTCCTTGCTCAGGTGACGCCGACCAAAAGAAGCGCGGCCCGTGGGCCGGCGAGTGCTATGGGACATTGAAAGTGTATCGACTAGAGAGTTGCGAAACGGCCCTGCTGACTCGCGAATCATCGACATTCACGGTTGGGTCGCGTCAATTCTATAGCGATATCGCCGAGGCTGTATTTACGATAAATTTGCGACGGCACTGTGCCGCCTAGCCACAATCGAATTCCGAGGCCACTTGCAAGAAAGCCTGGATCAGCCGGATACGCACCGAGGTGCGTCCCCATATCAACCCGACCACGCGCTTCTGAAACGGATGCGGCAGCGGCCATTTGGCAAGCGCTAGATCGGCGGGTGGTTTTGTCGTCCAGTCGGGTACGAGCGAAACGCCGAGACCGCGGTCCACCAGCGCGGCAATCGCGCCGAGCCCGTCGAGCTCGCAGCGTTGATGCGGCGTGATGCCATGTTGCCGAAGGTAGCTCTCGGCGAGTTGCCCACCGACAACATTGCGGTCGTAACGGAGAAACGGTTCCGTCTGCAATGTGACGTGCGGATCCGTCACCTTCATCGCGGCAGGCGTCAGGAGCACGAGCGGCTCTTCCCTGAACGTGTGCCAGTCGCAGCTTTTCGGCAGATTGAACGGCGGCCGTGCGACGACCGCGGCATCGAGATCGCCACTGACCACTTTCCGATACAGGTCGTGCGAGGTGCCAGGCTCGAGATAAAAGTCGATTCCAGGGTGACGCGCCAGCAGTTCGGCAAGCATGACGGGGATTAGACTCGTCATCATCGTTCCCATGCCGCCTAGGCGCAGTTGCCCACCCAGCGTCGACGGATTCTCCAGATCCGACTTCAGGTCGCGGATGTCGTGCAGCACCTTGCGAGCGCGTTCGAGGATGCGCTCGCCGGCCTCCGTCGTACCGACCGTGCGTCCGCAGCGGCGCACGAGCTGACCGCCCAACTCCGTCTCGAGCATCTTAACGCGCTGTGCCACCGCGGCCGGCGTCAGATCGAGCCGACGGGCGGCTTCCGCGATCGAGCCAAATTCGACCACGTAGACAAAGCTCTGAAGATAGCGGGAGTCCATCGAAAGAAATTTTATGTTTTGAAGAAAGTAAAGACTACTTCTTCTGAGGGGCGATGACTAGCATACTCGTCGCAAACGTCGACCGAGAGCCTGGCGATCCATAAATAGGAACGAGACGATGACTGTGTCAGCCAGCCTGTCCGGCACGACTGAAACGCTTGTCAAAAGCGTTGCGCTGTTCAACCTCGGCACGCTGATCAACGACCAGTCGTCGTTGACGATGCGGCGCGGAATGGGCACACGCGTCGAGGTTCCCGTGACCGGCGCCTTGATCGAAATGACGGACGGTGAACATATTCTGTTCGATACCGGTCTTCTGCCGCATGACTGCGAACGAGATCATCGCGCCGATCCCTGCCTGTCGATGAAGCGCTTTTCCGAAATGATCGCGCGCTATGACCGACAGGACGACATTCGCGCCCGGCTGGCCGACCTCGGTCGTACGCCGGAGGACGTCAAGATCGTCATCAACAGCCACTTCCACTGGGACCACTCGGGCGGCAACCGGTTATTCCCTCACGCGCGCTTCCTGGTACAGGGTTCGGAATACCGCTTTGCGTATCAGCCAGACAGCTTTGCCGCGCGGCCGTACGAGCGCGCCTACTTCGATTGCGACATCGACTATGAACTGTTGCGCGGCGATCAGGTGGTCAAGCCCGGCGTGGCCGTGCTCACGACACCGGGCCACACGCCGGGACATCAATCGTTGATGGTGCGTCTGCCGTCGGGCTCGCTCATGTTCATGACCGGCGACGCCGTGTTCTGCCCGGCCAATCTCGAACCCGATTCACCGCCCGGCAATGCGCACACGACCGAACAGGCGATCGCATCGATCGCGCGGTTGCGCCTGCTGTGCGAGTTCTTCGGCGGTGAACTGGTGATCTGCCACGATCCCGACTTCTGGAAGAAGTGGCAACCGGCGCCGCATCGATACACATGAGTCGGAAGGTCTGACCCCGGATGCTCAGGGCGGCGCAAGACCGGATTTAGTTCTTGCGCTGCCTGAGCAGAATTTTGTGCGGTGCCTCGCATGCTGAGACGGCCAAGACCGTCGCGATGCAACGCCGCGATAGTTTGCAAGACGTAGCGATACAAAGATAAACACGTGCTGTCGCATTGGGCTAGTTGCCGCCTTGTCGCCATGCACGCGAAACGTGGAGACAGACGATGAAGCAAAGATGGTTTCGCTTACTGCCCGTGATGATGATGACCCTTATCATCGCTTTCATGGACCGCACCAACATCGGCTTTGCGATTCCGTCGATGGGCAAGGAGCTCGGACTGACCGCCTCGATTCTCGGATTCGCGTCGGGCGTGCTGTTTCTCGGCTACGGCGCTTCGCAGGTTCTGGGCGGCTGGATCGCCGACAAGGGCCATGGCAAGGTGCTGATCGCCATGCTGATGGTGCTGTGGGGAGCGATCGAAATGGCGCAGGGGTTTGTGCACAATGCGCAGCAGCTGGTCGCGGTTCGCTTCGCGATCGGCGTATTCGAAGGCGGCATCTTCCCGACGTTCCTGCTGTTCGTCAGAAACTGGTTCGCGCCGTCCGAGCGTGCTCGCGCAAATGGCATCTGGCAACTCTGTTACCCGTTCGCCGCGATGGCGAGCGGTCCTATCGCCGGCTACATCCTGAAGCTCGGCGACTGGCGCACGTTGTTCATCGTCGAGGGCGTGTTCCCGCTCGTATGGGTGTTTGTGTGGCTGTGGGGCGTGGCCGATTCGCCGCGCAACGCGAAGTGGTTGAAAGCCGCCGATCGCGCGCAACTGCTCGAACACCTCGACTCGGAAAACAAGCGGCACGCGTCGCAAGCGCCGTCGCCAATACCAGTGTCCTTCAGCTCGCAATTGCGGCGCCCGGCGGTGTGGCTCTTTACAACGGCGATTCTGCTTTGGAATACCGGCTTCCTCGGCTTTGTGATCTGGCTACCCAGTGTGATTCATCAACAGCCGGGGCTTTCGCCGACGGACATCGGCTGGCTCTCATCGATTCCCTACGCGTTCGCGATCGTGCTCATGCCGATCCTGACCTACTGGTCGGATCGCAAACTCGACCGGCGGCTCTTTTCCGCGATACCGCTAGCGATTTCCGGCCTGGCTCTTCTGGTTGGCGGCGAGACCTTTGAGTCCAATCCCTTCGTCGCGAACATGGCGCTGCTCGTTATCGCCGGCGCGACACTCTACGGATCGCAGCCAGTACTCTGGTCGATCGCCACCGAGCTCGTCCCCCCTGAAGTGACGGCTCGAATTAGCGGCATGATCAACGGTATCGGCATGATCGGGGCATTTGGAGGACCTTACTTCGTCGGCTTCGCGCGCTCGTTGACCAACTCGTTTTCCGCCGGACTGTTGGTCATGGGCCTCTGTCTGATTGGCACAAGCGCGTTCGTGATGTTGATCAAGGAAACCGCGAGACCACGACGTCAGCGTGACACGACGGCGGAGCCGAATATGGGTCGTAGCTGAGCCTGGGATAGCACGTCGGATCCGCTCATGCTCGACATCCCCACTCGCGCGCTGTTCGGCATGTGAAATGCCGCCCATGGCGAGCGGCATCGTGCCCATTGCGCTCAGCCGCCGTGAAGCGCATTGCTCAAGCCTGCATCGGACAGCGCACAAAGTGCCACCGCCGACCAGTCGTGCTCAGCGCCGAGCCCTTGCGAGCGCAACGTCAGGAACCGGTCGTGGACGAGACTTGCCAGCGGCAGCGGAACGCCCAGTGCCTCAGCGGCTGCCAGCATCAGGCGGTTGTCCTTCTGGCCGAGCGGCAACGAGAAGCCAGGCGGCTGGAATTGCTGCGACGCAATTAGCGGGCCGTAGATCTTGTATGGCGGCGCATTGAAGTTTGCACTCGTCAAGAGCTCGACCAGACGCATCGGATCGATGCCGGCCTTGCCCGCTACGGCACAGGCTTCGCCCAGCGTTTCGATGATCACGGACAGCATGAAATTGCCGATCAGCTTCACCAGGTTCGCCTGCGAAGGATCCTCGCCGACAATGCCGACCGACTGCCCAAGCGTTTCGAGAAGCGGCACGGCAACCTTGAGGTGCTCGTCCGCGCCGGCCGCCATGATGAACAACTTGCGCGCCGCCGCGGCATCGGGCCGGCCGAACACCGGCGCGGACACGAAGGCAAGACCCGCTTCACGGTACTTCGCAGCGTGATCCTGCGCGGCGGCGACACTGATCGTGCTCATCGAGATGTGTAGCGCACCCGGCTTCAGCGTGGTGGCGATGCCCGCCTCGCCGAACGTGACCGCTGCGTGCGCGGAATCGTCGGCCACCATCGTGAAGACTACGTCGGCCCCCAGCGCCGCCTGCGCGGGACTCGACGCGACACTCGCCCCCGCTTCGCGCAACGGTTCGGCGCGGGCCGGACTACGATTGAAAACCTGCACGTCGTGCCCGGCGTCGATCAGGTTCTTCGCAATCGCTGCGCCCATCGAGCCAAGTCCTACAAATCCAATTTTCATAATGCCATTTCCAAATGATCGGCCGCGCGAATGCGGGCCTGTTCAGACTGCAAATTGATAGACCTGACGGCTCACGTCGAGTGTCACGTCGCCGTGTTCGCCCAGTGCCGTCATCCCGTGCTCTTCGAGTTTCGTGATCAGCGTGCCGATCGACTGGCCGCTGATCTGATAGTCGCGCAAGCGGGTTCCCACCGACATGCGTTCGAAGAACACACGCGTCGCCGTGATCGCCGCACTGATACGTTCGTCCTCGCTGCCTTCAGTGATGTTCCAGACTCGTTCGGCGTACTGCAGCAACTTCCCGCGTTTCGACTCGCGGCGCACGCTCAGCATGGCCGGCAGGACGATGGCGAGCGTCTGTGCGTGATCGAGTCCGTGCAGTGCCGTGATCTCGTGGCCGAGCATGTGGGTTGCCCAGTCCTGCGGCACACCGGCGCCGATCAGGCCGTTCAAAGCCAGCGTTGCCGTCCACATCAGGTTGGCTCGCACCGCATAGTTGTGCGGCTCGGCG
>NZ_JAQQEK010000058.1:0-29145 GCF_046027355.1 Paraburkholderia sediminicola
GGTTCGCGGGGGGCCCCGCCGGCCCCTAGTGTTGTTAACCGCCCCACGCCACTGCCGATGAGCACGATCCACCTCACCAACGGCGATGTCGCCGCCGAGTCACTGCGCACCGCATTGCTGGATGCCGGCCGCGACGATCGCGTGCACGCATTGCGCGACGATCTCGCGGTCGGCCCGCTACGCGGCGTCGACGACGCGCCGGACGTGCGCGCGGACTTCTGGGATCGCGTGAGCGCGGACACCCGGCGTGATTTCCTTCGGGAATTCCGCGAACAGGCCGCGGCGCTGGAGAATATCGCGCGCGGCGAAGCGAATCTGGTGGTGTGGCACGGCGAAAGCGCATCGGATCAATTGATGCTGCGCCGCGTCTGCTATCACCTGCGCAACAGCCCGCAGCGCCTGAACGAAGTGCGTCTGTCGATTCGCGATCTCACCGATCCGGGCGCGTGGGCGCATAGTCGTAAAGACCGCGCGACGTCGGTCGGCATGTTCGCGCCGGCCGTGCTGCAATCCCGGCTACCGGACGCCGCACCGATTTCCGTGCTGCGCATCAGCCGGCTCGCGCTTGAATGGCAGGAAGTCAAACACGCGAACGGCGAAACGCGGCGCTGGCGCGACAATACCTTCACGAGCGGCACCTTCGTGGAACTGGACGCGCTGATTTTCGAGCACGTTACTGAAGACTGGCAGCCGGCCGCGCGCGTTGCCGCCGAATTGATGACCGCCGAACTCGGATTCCTGGTCAGCGACAGCATTGTGCTGTGGCGCTTCCGCGAACTGGCCGCGACCCGGCGCATCAAGCTGCGCGGCGACGCAAGTGCATGGCGCACGCTGGAATTGTGCGCGGCGTTTGCCCCCTGTCCACACTAATAAAACAGACGACTATGGCCCGCACCCGAGCCCCTGACCACGAAACCCAACGCGAGCAGATTCTCGAACTCGCCGCGGCGAAATTCGCCCAGACCAGCTATCCGAGCACCTCGATGGCCGATCTCGCCGCCGCGAGCGGCACCTCGAAAGCGCGCCTCTACCACTACTACGCGAGCAAGGAAGCGATCCTGTTCGATCTGCTGGACCGTTACACCAAGCGGCTGATGCTGATCATCGCCGAGGTGGAAGGCGCGAGTCAGCGGCGCGGCTTGTCGGAGCGCGAAACCTTCGCCGAACTGATCCGGGCGTTTCTGTCGGAATATGAGACGTCACATAGCCGGCACGTCGCGCTGTTGAACGACGTGAAGTATCTGGTCGACACCCAGCGCGAAGTAATCCTGAACCGTCAGCGCGACGTGGTCGCCGCTTTTGCGCGGCAGTTGGCCCGCGCGTATCCGGAGCGCGCCACGCGCGACAATCAGACCGCGCTCACCATGATGGTGTTCGGCATGATCAACTGGACATTCACCTGGCTGAAGCCGGATGGCCGGATGGGCTACCGTGAATTTGCCGAGCAGGTGGTCGGCATGGTGGACCACGGATTGAGCTCGAATCCAGCGTAATTCCGCACCGCAACAATATTCATATGAGATAACGGTCCGAAGTGGCCGATGTGCGACATCGTGTCACGAACGCCCGTTCCATTTATTTATGATAAAAAATCAACAACTTAAAAATAGGGCGCAACCTTTTTAGGCATCCCCCTCAAATATTGATACGGGTTTTCCCTAGTGCGCGGTCTGGATCTCCGTTAAAATTGCTTTCGCGGTGCACCACGCCGCTCGACTAAAAGGAGAACCCGACCATGAACTTGATTACACCCCGCGCCGCTGAGCCGATCGTCGCGCACGATCGTTTGACGCAGCCAGCCGGTCGTGCGCCTGCTCTGGTCCGCGAGCTCACCGCTGTCGACCGCGAACGTCTGCTGACCCACTTCCTCGCGCTCGACGAAGACGACCGACTCCTGCGCTTCGGCCAGATCGTGCCGGACCACGTCATTGAAAACTATGTTCGCGCGATCGACTTCAAGCGTGACACCGTCTTCGGCGTGTTCAACAATCAATTGCAGTTGACCGGCGTCGGCCACCTGGCCTATCTGCCTGTTGAAGGCGACAAGCGCACGGCCGAGTTCGGCGTGTCCGTGCTGGAAAGCGTTCGCGGCCAGGGCATCGGCTCGAAGCTGTTCGAGCGCGCCGCCATTCGCAGCCGCAATACGCACGTCACCATGCTGTACATGCACTGCCTGTCGCGCAATTCGACCATGATGCACATCGCGAAGAAGGCCGGCATGAAGATCGAATACTCTTACGGCGAGGCCGACGCTTACCTCACGCTGCCGCCGGCGGATCAATCGAGCATCATCGCTGAAATGCTGCAGGAGCAGGCCGCAGTGTTCGACTACGCGCTCAAGCGGCAAGCGCGTCAGGCGTCGAAGCTGTTCGAGTCGTTCATGCCGACGGAAGTCGCAGCCTAAAACGCTTGCGCTTCGGCAAACAACAAAGGGCGGCCCCGTGGCTGCCCTTTTTGTTTGCTGGGCGGTCGCACGCCACGCCGCCGTGCTCACAAAATCGGCAGCGCCGTCGTCTCCTTGATCTTTTCCAGTGAAAAGCTCGTTTTCACGTCGATCACCGACGGATGGTGCAGCAACTGATCCTGCACGAAGCGCGAAAAGTGCGCCATATCCTCCACCTGGACGCGCAGCAGGTAGTCCATCTCGCCGGTCATCGCATGACACGCCACCACTTCCGGCCAAGCCTGGACGGCCGCGCGGAACAGATCGGCATGCGTGGCGTCACCACGCGGACTGAGCGCCGGGCCGCCGCGCTTTTCCAGCCGCACATTCACATAAGCGAGCAAGTCGAGCCCGAGTCGCTGCGCATCGAGCAACGCGACATAACCGCGGATCACGCCACTCTCTTCCAGCCGACGGATACGCCGCAGACACGGACTCGGCGAAAGATTGATGCGTTCGGCGATCTCCTGATTCGACAGCCGGCCATTCTCCTGAAGGATCGCCAGAATCCGCCTGTCGATGGCGTCTATCTCTATATGGGCCATTTTCTGCCGTCCATTCTAAATATTGAGCTAGAAACTAGCGTCAGCGTATCGATGCGCGATTAAGTTCGCAAGTTTTCGCTGCGGACAGGCCTTTACACTTGCGTCATTGAGTCGCGCAATCGCACATCAGGAGACAGACAAATGCAGGTTTCAACTTGGGAAAATCCGCTCGGCACCGACGGCTTCGAGTTCATCGAATACACCGCGCCGGATCCGAAGGCGCTCGGCAAGCTCTTCGAACAGATGGGCTTCACCGCCGTCGCGCGGCATCGTCATAAAGATGTGACGCTGTATCGCCAGGGGGAAATCAACTTCATCGTCAACGGGGAGCCGGATTCGTTCGCGCAACGCTTCACGCGTCTGCACGGTCCGTCGATCTGCGCGATCGCTTTCCGCGTTCAGGACGCCGCCAAGGCGTACAAACAGGCTCTCGAAAAAGGCGCCTGGGGCTTCGACAACAAAACCGGCCCGATGGAATTGAACATTCCGGCGATCAAAGGCATTGGCGACTCGCTGATCTATTTCGTCGACCGCTGGCGCGGCAAGAACGGCGCCGAGCCGAGCACCATTGGAAACATCGACATTTACGATGTCGACTTCGAACCCATTCCGGGAGCGAACCCGAACCCGGTCGGCCACGGCCTGACCTACATCGACCACTTGACGCACAACGTGCATCGCGGCCGGATGCAGGAATGGGCGGAGTTCTACGAGCGTCTGTTCAACTTCCGCGAAGTGCGTTACTTCGACATCGAAGGCAAGGTGACCGGCGTGAAGTCGAAGGCGATGACCTCCCCGTGCGGCAAGATCCGCATCCCGATCAACGAAGAAGGATCGGAAACCGCCGGCCAGATTCAGGAATATCTCGACGCGTACCACGGCGAAGGTATTCAGCACATTGCCCTCGGCAGCAACGACATCTACCGCACGGTGGACGGTTTGCGCGCATCGAACATCTCGCTGCTCGACACGATCGACACTTACTACGAACTGGTCGATCGCCGCGTGCCGAATCATGGCGAACCGCTCGACGAACTGCGCAAGCGCAAGATCCTGATCGACGGCGCGCCCGATGATTTGCTGCTGCAGATCTTCACCGAAAACCAGATCGGCCCGATCTTCTTCGAGATCATTCAGCGCAAGGGCAATCAAGGCTTCGGCGAGGGCAACTTCAAGGCGCTGTTCGAATCGATCGAACTGGATCAGATTCGCCGCGGCGTGGTGCAAGACAAAGTCTGACGGCTTGCGCCGCTTCACGAGAGCGGACACATAGATCCAAATGAAAAGGGCGAGGATCTCACGATCCCCGCCCTTTTCATTGGCGCCGTTGTCTCAAGTCAATCCTGGTCGGACAACGGCCGGTTATTCAACCGACACACCGCGTGCGCGGCGCATCACGAATTCTGGTCTTCCTCGTCGGACTTGGTGGATCGCGTGACGCGGTCCATGGCAATGCGTGCGGGCGCGACCTGCGCCGTACGGGTCACCGCGTTCGATAACGCCCCTGCACTGCCCGAGTTCGAGCGCACGGGTGCGCTCATGGCGAAAAATGCGGCCGAAACCATCAGGAAGGTCTGGATGTTTCTCGTGTTCATGCGTACTCCTTTTCTAACTGCCCTGTTGTCGTGAAGCTCCGCCGAATGCGGAGCGTTGCGCGGACATTGCTCACAGGTGGGGTGTTAGACAGGCATTTCAACTACGGTTCCGCGGATTTGTAGCTTTTACAGCTTGTTACATGCCTGCCGTCGAATGTTGCACGATCGAACCCCAGGCGCACGGCAGCGTCAGCCGTCGGTCGCGTGCCTCTGACGTGGAGTTTTTGCTAGCCTGCGGCGGGTTTTCACCAGTGCTACCATCACTTAAAACACGTCAAGATGACGGCCCCGGCCCAAGCATTCACAAGATGCCGGGGCCCAAAAAAAGTTTTGGTGATCCCAAACTGGTTGGAGGAGTACACATAATGAATGCCCCGCTAGACGCAGGTCAGCGAGCCTCGCTCGAAGCCGCGTTGTCTTCCGTCACGCTCGACGACAAATACACCCTCGAACGCGGCCGCGCGTACATGAGCGGCATCCAGGCGCTGGTGCGTCTGCCGATGCTGCAGCAGGAACGCGACCAGGCCGCCGGGCTCAATACCGCCGGCTTCATCTCCGGTTACCGTGGATCGCCGCTCGGCGGACTCGACCAATCCCTGTGGAAGGCGAAACAGCATCTCGCCGCGCATCAGGTCGTGTTCCAGCCAGGCGTCAACGAAGACCTCGCGGCTACTGCCGTCTGGGGTTCGCAGCAGGTCAATCTGTACCCGAGCGCCAAGTACGACGGCGTGTTCTCGATGTGGTACGGCAAAGGCCCAGGCGTCGACCGTTCCGGCGACGTCTTCAAGCACGGCAACTCGGCCGGCTCGGCGCGCAACGGCGGCGTTCTCGTGCTCGCCGGCGACGACCACGCGGCGAAATCGTCCACGCTCGCGCACCAGTCCGAACACATCTTCAAGGCGTGCGGCCTGCCGGTTCTGTTCCCGTCGAACGTGCAGGAATATCTCGACTTCGGTCTGCACGGCTGGGCGATGAGCCGCTATTCCGGTCTGTGGGTCGCGATGAAATGCGTGACCGATGTGGTCGAATCGTCGGCATCGGTTGATATCGATCCGCACCGCACGAAGATCATTCTGCCGGAAGACTTCGCGATGCCCGAGGGCGGTCTGAATATCCGCTGGCCGGACCCGCCGCTCGTGCAGGAAGCGCGTCTGCTCGACTACAAGTGGTACGCGGCGCTCGCCTACGTGCGCGCCAACAAGCTGGATCGCGTCGAAATCGATTCGCCGCATGCGCGCTTCGGCATCATGACCGGCGGCAAGGCGTATCTCGACGTGCGTCAGGCGCTGACCGACCTCGGTCTCGATGACGAAACCTGTTCGCGCATCGGCATCCGTCTGTACAAGGTCGGCTGCGTGTGGCCGCTCGAGGCGCAAGGCGCGCAGGCCTTCGCGCGCGGCCTCGACGAAATTCTGGTGGTCGAGGAAAAGCGCCAGATTCTCGAATACGCGATCAAGGAAGAACTGTACAACTGGCCTGACGCGCAGCGTCCCCGCGTGTTCGGCAAGTTCGACGAGAAAGACGGCGCGGGCGGCGAATGGTCGGTGCCGATGGGCAACTGGCTGCTGCCGGCGCACTACGAACTCTCGCCAGCGATCATCGCCAAGGCGATCGCCACGCGGCTCGACAAATTCGACTTGCCGTCCGATGTGCGCGCTCGCATCGCCACGCGCATCGCGGTGATCGAAGCGAAGGAAAAGGCACTGGCGCGGCCGCGCGTCGAAGCCGAACGCAAGCCGTGGTTCTGCTCGGGCTGCCCGCACAACACATCGACCAATGTGCCGGAAGGCTCGCGCGCAATGGCCGGCATCGGCTGCCATTACATGACGGTCTGGATGGACCGCAGCACCAGCACCTTCAGCCAGATGGGCGGCGAAGGCGTCGCGTGGATCGGCCAGGCGCCGTTCAGCAACGACAAGCACGTGTTCGCCAATCTCGGCGACGGTACTTACTTCCACTCGGGGCTGCTGGCGATTCGCGCGGCGATCGCGTCGAAAGCCAACATCACTTACAAGATTCTCTATAACGACGCAGTCGCCATGACCGGCGGCCAGCCAGTCGACGGCGTGCTGACCGTCCCACAGATCACGCATCAGCTCGCCGCCGAGGGCGCGACGAAAATCGTAATCGTCACCGACGAGCCGGAGAAGTACTCGGCGAACGTCGGCCTCGCGCCGGGCATCGACATTCATCATCGCGACAAGCTCGACGAAGTGCAGCGGCAACTGCGCGAAGTGTCCGGCACGACGATCCTGATCTACGACCAGACCTGCGCGACCGAAAAGCGCCGCCGCAGGAAACGCGGCACGTATCCGGACCCGGCACGCCGCGTCGTGATCAACGAGGCCGTGTGCGAAGGCTGCGGCGATTGCTCGGTGAAGTCGAACTGCCTGTCGGTCGAGCCGCTCGATACCGAGTACGGTACGAAACGCCAGATCAATCAATCGACCTGCAACAAGGACTTCTCGTGCGTGAACGGCTTCTGCCCGAGCTTCGTGTCCGTTGAAGGCGGTCAGCTGCGCAAACCGAAGGCCGCCTCCGGCCTCGCCGGCGACGCGATGCCGCCGGTGCCGGAACCCGACTTGCCGTCCATGGAGCGGCCGTACGGCGTGCTGGTGACGGGCGTCGGCGGCACGGGTGTCGTGACGATCGGCGCGCTGCTCGGCATGGCCGCGCATCTGGAGAACAAGGGCGTCACCGTGCTCGACGTCACCGGCCTCGCGCAGAAAGGCGGCGCCGTGATGAGCCACGTGCAGATCGCGAAGAATCCGGCCGACATCCACGCGACCCGCATCGCCATGGGCGAAGCGAGTCTCGTGATCGGCTGCGATGCGATCGTCACGGCCAGCGACGAATGTGTGTCGCGCATGCAGGCAGGCCGCACGCGCGTCGTGTTGAACAGCGCGCATACGCCGACCGCCGAGCTCATCAAGAACCCGAACTGGCGCTTCCCGGGCACCAGCACGGAAGCCGACGTGCGCGCCGCCGCGGGCGACGACGGCGTCGATACGGTCGACGCGAATCACTTCGCCGTCGCGCTGCTCGGCGATGCGATCTATACGAACCCGTTCGTGCTCGGCTACGCATGGCAACGCGGCTGGGTGCCGCTCATGTATCAGTCGCTGATGCGCGCCATCGAGCTGAACAACGTGCAGGTCGAGAAGAACCGCGCGGCATTCGAGTGGGGCCGCCGCGCCGCGCACGATCTGGCCGCGGTACGCAAACTCGCGCAATCGCAAGGACGCGGCGCGGCGGCGGAAACGGCAAGCAGCAAGATCATCTCGCTGCACACGCCGAAAGCGCTCGACACGCTGATCGACAAACGCGCCGAGTACCTGACGGCGTGGCAGAACAGCGCATATGCCGAGCGCTATCGCGCGTTGGTGTCGCAAGTGCGCGCCGCGGAGTCGGCGCTCGATTCGATCGACGGCCAGTTGCCGTTGACCGAGGCAGTCGCGAAGAACCTGCACAAGCTGATGGCCTACAAGGACGAGTACGAAGTCGCCCGTCTGTACAGCGATCCGGCGTTCATCGAAAAACTGAAGGCGAATTTTGAAGGCGACTGGAAGCTGCACATTCACCTTGCGCCGCCGACGTTCTCGAAGAAGGACGCCAAGGGTCATCTGGTGAAGAAGAAGTACGGCCCTTGGGTTTTCAGCGCGATGCACGTGCTGGCCCGCTTCAAGTTCCTGCGCGGCACCGCGCTCGATGTGTTCGGCAAGACGGAAGAGCGTCGTACCGAACGTGCGTTGATCGGCGAGTATGAGGCGCTGGTGCGTGAACTGATCGCGGGTCTGACTGCGCAGAAGCGTGAACTGGCTATAGAGCTGGCGAATCTGCCGGACGGCATCCGCGGCTACGGTCACGTGAAGGAAAACAACCTGAAGGGCGTGCGCGTCAAATGGAACGAGTTGCTGGCGCGGTGGCGTTCGCCGGAGGCTGGAAAGACGCAACACGCGGCGTGATCGGAATGGCTTGACCGGCTCGCCGGTCTGAAAACAAAAGGCGGCTGTCCTCGCGGATAGCCGCCTTTTTTTGCGTGCTGTGAGACGTGACGCGTGACGCCGGCGCAACGACTGCGCCAATAAAAAAGCCACGGGCTCAGCATCCGTGGCTTTTTTCGCAGACTCGTCGCGAACGCCTCGACGAGGCGCCGCTCCGAGTCTCAAAACATACGCATTACTTCGCGTTCACTGCCTTGCGCGCGTTGGCCGACGCCACTGCCGTCATATTGATGATCCGGCGCACGGTCGCAGCCGGCGTCAGGATGTGCACCGGCTTTTCCGCGCCCAGCAGGAACGGACCGACCGTCACGCCTTCACCGCCGATCATCTTCAGCAGGTTGTACGTGATGTTCGCCGCTTCCACATTCGGCATGATCAGCAGGTTGGCTTCGCCGGTCAGCGTCGTGCCCGGGAACGCAGCCTTGCGCACGGCTTCCGACAATGCCGCATCGCCATGCATTTCACCGTCGATCTCGAGCCACGGCGCACGTTCCGCGATCAGCTTGCGAGCCGCGGCCATGCGTTGCGACGACGACGACGGCGCGCTGCCGAAATTCGAATTCGACAGCAACGCAACCTTCGGCGTGATACCGAACTTCTCGATTTCACCCGCGGCCAGCATCGTCATATCGGCGAGTTGCTCGGCGGTCGGCGTTTCGTTCACGTACGTGTCGCAGATGAACAGATTGCGGCCCGGCAGCATCAGCAGATTCATCGCAGCGAAGTTCTGCACGTTGTCCGCCTTGCCCAGCACCTGCTCGATGAACTTCAGATGCGTGTGGTACTGGCCGATCATGCCGCAGATCATGCCGTCCGCTTCGCCGAGGCGCACGAGGATCGCGCCAATCAGCGTGTTGAACTTGCGCATTGCGGCCTTCGCCACGTCCGGCGTCACGCCTTCGCGCGCGCCGAGTTCGTGGTACGCCTGCCAGCATTGCTGATAGCGCGGATCGTCTTCCGGATCGACGATCTCGAAGTCTTCTCCGCACTTGAGCTTCGAGCCCATCTTCTTCAGACGCATCTCGATCACCGACGGACGGCCGACCAGAATCGGCTTGGCGATCTTTTCCAGCAGCACGAACTGCGCGGCGCGCAGCACGCGTTCGTCTTCACCTTCGGCGAACACGATACGCGCCGGCTCCGACTTCGCCGCGGCGAACACCGGACGCATCACCATGCCCGTGCGATACACCGTCGTGCCGAGTTCTTCGCGATACGCGTCCATGTCCTTGATCGGACGTGTCGCGACGCCCGAATCCATCGCGGCTTGCGCGACGGCCGGCGCGATCTTGATGATCAGGCGCGGATCGAACGGCTTCGGAATCAGATACTCGGGGCCGAACTCCAGCGAGTGGCCTTCATACGCCTTCGCGACTTCATCGCCTTGATCGGTTTCTTCGGCCAGTTCGGCGATGGCGCGCACGCAGGCGAGCTTCATTTCTTCCGTGATCGTGGTGGCGCCGACATCCAGCGCGCCGCGGAAGATGAACGGGAAACACAGAACGTTGTTGACCTGGTTCGGGTAGTCCGAACGGCCGGTCGCGATGATGCAGTCCGGGCGAACCTTCTTGGCGTCTTCCGGGCGGATTTCCGGTTCCGGGTTCGCCAGCGCGAGAATCAGCGGCTGGGTGCCCATTTCGGCGACCATCTCCGGCTTCAGCACGCCGGCGCTCGAGCAGCCGAGGAACACGTCGGAGCCGCGGATCGCGTCAGCAAGCGTGCGTGCCTCGGTGTTCGCCGCGTAGCGTTCCTTCGACGGATCGAGGTTGCCGCGGCCTTCGTAGATCACGCCCTTGGAGTCGGTAACGAGAACGTTCTTCTTCGACAGGCCCAGGTTCACCAGCAGGTCCAGACACGCGATTGCCGCAGCGCCCGCGCCCGAACACACCAGCTTCACTTCGTCGAGCTTCTTGCCGACCACTTTCAGGCCGTTCAGGATAGCCGCCGACGCGATGATCGCGGTGCCGTGCTGATCGTCGTGGAAGACCGGAATCTTCATGCGCTCGCGCAGCTTCTTCTCGATGTAGAAGCACTCGGGCGCCTTGATGTCTTCGAGGTTGATGCCGCCGAGCGTCGGCTCGAGCATCGCGATCGCTTCGACCAGCTTGTCCGGATCGGACTCGGCGAGTTCGATGTCGAACACGTCGATGCCCGCGAACTTCTTGAAGAGACAGCCCTTGCCTTCCATGACCGGCTTCGCGGCGAGCGGGCCGATGTTGCCGAGACCGAGCACGGCCGTGCCGTTCGTGATCACGCCGACCAGGTTGCCACGCGAGGTGTACTTCTGCGCGTCGAGCGGCTCGTCGTAGATCGCCATACAGGCCGCGGCGACGCCGGGCGAGTACGCCAGCGACAGATCGAGCTGGTTCGATAGCGGCTTGGTAGGCGTGACCGAAATCTTGCCGGGTTTCGGATTCTGGTGGTATGCGAGAGCGCTTTGCTTAAGTTGTTCGTCCATTTTTTGGCCTGCGAGACGTAAGAAATTGGGCCCGGCACACCGCACCGTCAGCGTCGCGTGCATCTATCGAATGGATAATCGATTGAGGCGGTTTTCGCTTGCGCCGGTTGGCGCCGCGTCGAACCTCGCCGGAGGACAGGACGATGCGGAGTGCTTCGCGGGTCGGTTAGTGTACACCCCGAATGAGTCGATGCACTGACTGGTTAACCATGCTCACCATCGGCGAAACAGCGCTCGCGCAATGCTGCAGCGCCGCATCCGGTGGGCGTCTTGCGGTTTGTCATCCGCAGGTCACGGACCGGCCATTCGCGCTCACTCGAGCTCGGCGCCGCGTCGTTCGGGAATCAGGAAGAGTGTCGCGAAGATGTCGAGCAAATAGATCGACGCGAGCAAAGCGAGCGCCGCGCCGAACGAGTAGCGGGCGGCCAGAGCGCCCACCACCACCGGCCCAAAACCGCCCACCGCGCGGCCGACATTGAACAGCACGTTCTGCGCGGTGGCGCGCGCATCGGTCGGATAAAGCTCCGAGATCAGCGCACCGTAACCGCCGATCATGCCGTTGACGAACACGCCCATCGCCGCGCCGCCGATCAGCAGCGCCATCGGCGTGCTCAGGTGAGCGTAGACGAACACCATCACCACCGCGCCCGCCTGGTAAAACAGAAAGGTCGGCTTGCGGCCGAAGCGGTCGGCGGCGATGCCGAATAGCCAGATGCCGCACGCCATGCCCAGAATCGTCGCGGCGGTCCACAATCCGGATTTGGTCAGCGAATAGCCGAAGGTTTTCGACAGATAGCTCGGCAGCCAGATCATCAGACCGTAGTAGCCAAAGTTCTGCACCGAGCAGAGAATCGCGACGCCGATGCTGGCGCGCGTGGTGCGGCCATCGGCCACCAGCAATTTCAGCGGCAGCTTGCGCATGCCGCGCGCCACGCGCTCGGTGAAGAGCGCCGGTTCCTCGACGCGGCGCCGTACGAAGAACGAGACCACCGCCGGCAACAGCCCGAGCGCGAACATGCCGCGCCAGCCGATCACCGGCAACAGCAGCGGCGTCAGCAATGCCGCAGCCAACACGCCGAGCTGCCATCCCAAACCGACGTACGACGAGACGCGCGCCCGCTGCGACGCCGGCCATGCCTCGGCCACGAGCGTCATGCCGATGCCGAATTCGCCGCCGAGACCGATTCCCGCAATGGTCCGGTAGGTCAGCAGATCGGCATAGCCTTGGGCAAGGGCGCACAAGCCGGTGAACACGGCGAAGATCAAGATCGTCCACGTCAGCATGCGCACGCGGCCGAAATAGTCGCTCAGCACGCCGAAGATCAGACCGCCCGCCACCGCGCCGATCAGCGTCCAGGTGACGAGCGAGCCGGCCTGCGCGGAGCTCAGGTGCAGATCGGCGGCAATCACCGGCAGCATGAAGCCGAGGATCAGCAGATCGAAGCCGTCCATCGCGTAGCCGAGCACCGAGGCGATCAGCGCCCGGCCGGCGTAGCCATTTCTCACGGATGCGCGGGGGTCGGTGGCGGAGGAAACGGTGTTCATTGAAAGCATTCCGTAGGTCGAATGGGCGGCAATGGCGGCAGGCGCCCGAGAAATTCGCGTGAGTGTAAAGGCGCCCCTGACGGCCCACAAGCGAACCAAAAAGCGCTCGTGGATGCAGGCGCCCGATGCGCCCTTCGATGCCCGCCCAAGCCTGCCCGGCGCGTCCGTTATGACCGTCATTCGCCGCGGCCACGCACGACGGCCTCCTCGGAAGGGTCCGTTTCGGGTAAAATGTCGGCCTACGCGCGCAGCAAAAACCGGCCTGCACTCCACTGACCGGCTGCGTATTCCGCCCAACATGGCGCGGAATACCACGCTTGCTGCGCCACCGGGCCCCGCGCCCGCTTCTCCCCGCTCACACCCAAGGATCCGCCCATGACAGGCTTCGATCGCCAGACGATCTCCGACACGACCGCCAAAATGCTGCTGGAAGTGCAAGCAGTGCACTTCAACGCGGAGAAACCGTACATTTTCACGTCCGGCTGGGCGAGCCCGGTTTATATCGACTGCCGCAAGCTGATCTCGTATCCGCGCGTGCGCCGCGGCCTGATGGAAATGGCCGAGTCCACGATTCTGCGCGACGTCGGCTATGAGCAGATCGATGCGGTCGCCGGTGGCGAAACCGCCGGCATTCCGTTCGCGGCATGGCTCTCCGATCGCCTGATGGTGCCGATGCAATACGTGCGCAAGAAGCCGAAGGGTTTCGGCCGTAACGCGCAGATCGAAGGTCTGCTGACTGAAGGTCAACGCGTGCTGCTGGTCGAAGACCTGACCACGGACAGCCGCAGCAAGATCAACTTCATCAATGCGCTGCGCACCGCCGGCGCCACGGTGAACCACTGCTTCGTGCTGTTCCACTACAACATCTTCAAGGAAAGCGTGTCGGTGCTGAAAGACATCGACGTCGATCTGCACGCGCTCGCCACGTGGTGGGACGTGTTGCGCGTCGCGAAGGAAAACAAATACTTCGACACCAAGACGCTCGACGAAGTGGAAAAATTCCTGCACGCACCGGCTGAATGGTCGGCGGCGCACGGCGGCGCAACCTCGACGCCGCAGTAAGCCGCTCCGCCTCGCGCGGATCGAATAAAAAGGGCGCCTGTCTTATCGACAGGCGCCCTTTTCTATTTTTACCTTAAGCCTCGCATGCAACCTTAAGACACTCCGCCTTTGTCTTCCGTTGAATGCGACGACAGGTTCAGCAAGCCATTGCTTTGCGCGTACTGGAACAACTCGGAATCGCGCTCGATCCCGAGCTTGCGCATGGCGGTGTTCTTCTGCGTGCTGATGGTCTTGATGCTGCGGTTGAGATGCTCCGAGATCTCCTTGATCGTCATGCCTGACACGAACAGACGCACCACTTCCAGTTCGCGTTTCGACAGCATCACTTCGTCGTTCTTACCACCGGCATTCATGCGCAGTGTATCGAGCGACGCCTTGACGGACGGGCTCATGTATTCGAGGTTGCGGCTGACATGCTGCACCGCGAGCCCGATATGGCTGAGATCGTCCGACTTGTTGACGACAGACGTCACGCCGAGTTCGCTCAGGCGCTTGAGCAACTGCGAACTTGGATTAGTCGTGTCTACGCGCCCGGTCAATCTTGGCTACAAGCGAAATGTTGCTTTAAATCAAAGCGTTCGAGCTGAATGCACACGCGATGCCTGCAGCACCTCTTTGCTAGGCTCCGCCGAATTCGCCAGCCTCGGATAATTCGAAGAAACGGTTATTCCTGTCTACGCCTTATTCGGCGGGCAACTCCGTCAGAGTGGATTTGTCGAGTCCCCATTAGTGGCTCGGACCCAATCGTTGTGCGCTGGAGCGTTTCTCGGGGAATGGGGACGGGTTGTCCTGTCCGACCCATTTCGATTCCCGGGCCAAACACCGTCCCTTCATCCGCTGTTTACGTCGCTAAACGTAAGAATCGTCTGAGTTGAAAACCCCGCTCATCCTCGCCTTCAATCGCTGCAAGTAAGACCCTTCCGAGGATGCAACAACGGGTTGGGCCGTTCCCCGCTGAGCGTTCGAGGCGCGAACGGCCGGAACCTCCACAGCGAGCGCCTCGGCTTGTGCGCGCCCTCGTTTCTCATCGCGCTTGGCTTGGGCGTTCTCCCGCGCATCCCGGAGATTCCCACCCGCCAAGCTTCCGACGCCTATATCCGCGCGATTCCTCTCCGCCTTCTGGACGCCCTCTTGCACCTTAACCGTTACTCTGTTCCGGCTCTGGCGCCGACGAGGGCGAAGTTCTTCTTCTTGGTTGTCATCGTCTTCATTGAAGAACTCGAGACCTTTCCAGGTTACGTCTCCGACACTTCGAGCGTCTTCATCGACAAGTTCAATTACCCCCGCCGACCCATCCGAGCGACGCCAGAGTAGGTGCTTGGCGTACCCATCGATGCGTTTGATGGGGATTTCCAAAGGCTTTTGGACCGAGTCCGCGGCCTTTGCATGCCCGTTGAAGACCTCCGCGAGCTCCTCGGACGAGTACCGCATCTTCATGAACTCGACCAGCCCCCGCCGGCAGACTCTGGTTTCCCAAGGAATGAATCGGTCGTACACCTCCCGTGGTGAAAGCCAGCGTCCGGCATCGCCCCGACGCAGCTTCTGCGTGTACGCAAAAATCGCGGCGGGCGTAATTCCAACACCAACATCCCGCATAGCTCGCGTCCGAAGTTTTTTCTTGTTTGTGTAGAGGTTGTAGTGCTGTATCGCCAACATCAGCAGTCGCTCGAACTCGTTGAGCGTGATAGGCTTATTTTTCGCTTTCAGGCGGCGAATCTCGCGAGAAAGATGGTCGGTACGACGCGTGTAGCCACCGCGCTCGTCTGCCATCATCAAAATCATAAGATTGTTGACGCCTTCACATGTACCCTTGTAATCGCCTCGCCCTGGGGGCGGTAGCATCCGCATCAAGCCCATCGCTTCACATGCTGAGATAACGACAGCTTCGGAAGCCCCTGCGCCGTTGTCGACGAAGATTCCGTCAATGTTGCCGGCCAATAGCCCACTTGCATCCTCTAAGCCGAGTTCGCTGGCTCGCTGCTCCTTGGGCAAGTAGATGGATGCAATACACCGGCGAAAGGCTTCCGCATTCTCGCCCTTGAGGGCGAGTTCATATCCAACAATAGCCCCTGAAAGCCTGGAGACCGCGAGCAAAACACAAATGTGAACGCGTTTAATCTTTCTCCGAACACGAACGGCAATTGCAATCTTCGCATCGAATCCGTCGATGTCGACAATCTCAATAACACCTTGAGTCAGAAAGCTCGACTGTCCGGTCCGGGCATTGTTGTACTGGTCGGTCAGAACCTTCCCGTTTCGCAGCTGCTTCAGGCCGAAGTCTTTAATTAGGTACTCAACTGCGTGATACCTGAACGTTGTATAGCTCGGTATCAAGCGAGTGGGCCACTTGTGATAGCCGTCCAAGACCATGCAATCGTATGTCTGCTGAAGAGACTTACGTCCGCTCGCCCAATATTTCGTCAGGGCTTGAACAAACTTTTCAATATCGCTCGGGCGGACAGGACGCTGTCGCCACTCTGTGTCTCTTCCTGCGGCGTTGTTCCGAGCACGACGCCGCCTTTCCGACTCCGAAGTTGGACCGGGCTTTGTGTTGTAGCTTCCGGGGCGACGCTTACTTCTCCCACCCATGCGGTCAGTAAGCTTTGCGAGCGCGGTCGGCACACCGCCAAATTGGCAATATCGACTGAATAGGCGTTTGATAGTCGTGATGAAACTCCGAGGCTCACCGAGCGCAACCTTCAAGTGCGCAAACGCGCGCTTTTGCTGCTTCTCGTCAGTGACAACGAGGGAGTTAAACACATAGTCTTCTCGTTTTCCCAGACCCTTGGAATCAACGTAACAGTACGCATCAAGCACTCGTTGGCGCTCAGCAAGTCCCTGCCGCTCACTGTCATCCAAAGCTTCGACATCATTGCCCAGCTCGCTAGGCCTTACAGTTTCGTCCACGAGATACACGTCGGAGAGAGGGCTGTCATCTGAATCAACGAGCCATTCTTCCCATTCCCCATCACGCTTCGGAGTTCCTGTTGCCGCCATCTTCAAGACATGCATCAACCTCTTTTGCGGGTCCCATACGACGGGTCTGTACACCACGTAGTCTCCATCTCGCGCACGTTTGAAAAGCGAAAATCGATGCAACCCCTTGGGCCAATTTGCAGCCTCAAACGTCAAAAGCCGCTCTAACAGTTCGGGCTCCGCTACTTGAGGACGAACTTCTGTCCTGTTCAAAGTCTGGCTCATATATACCCGCATCAATAGTTATCCTAAATTTCAAATAATTATCCACAAAATATTCAGGGTTGCGCTACCGGATAAGCGCGATTGGAGCGTCTCCGCGAAGCTCCTTACTGTGGTCGAGCGTTAGAAAGCCGTATGCGACCGCAACCGAGAAGAGCTGATGTGCGTTGACTCCAAGTCGCCGGGACAGACGGTCAAGGACCGAATTCATGTCTTTCATCAAGCTGCTTCCGAGAACTGCTCTCGCGAAGTCCCGCGCAGAGCGGTACAACGTTTCGATGTTCTGGTCCCGAACGGCGCGATAAAGGACAAAATAGTTACTCCATTCTCTTGCAGTTAATGCATTGCGCTTCACCAGTTCCCACGTCCAGCCTCGTGCGGCCATTACCTCGCGCTCTCGCTGCTCGCGTCTCATGTCGGTTTCATCCGGCGCGTAGTCGCTGTGTTTCACGGACACAACGTGATACCGGAGTTGCCGGGACCCGGGGAGGACGTATGTAACGTTTACGTCCAGCGTCATCAGGTCAGTTCGTAGCATGCGCCGCCCCGCTCGAATCTCGCTTATCAGACGCTCTGAATCGTAGACGCCATACTGCTCGCGAATATCCACGACATACGGATGGAACAACAATGCAAAAAGAACCCACAGCTCGCCGATGGACAACGCCTCGTACCGCCGAGCGAACTTCAGCCCGCGGAAGGTCGTCCGCGTACTGAGCGATGGGGTCCTCGCCTCCAGCAGCGCGGAATAGTCTTCTCCATGCGGCCAACCGAAATCATCGAAGGGTGGTAGGACTAGGCCAGACGGCGTGGCGAACGGACGCGGGAGTTCAAGTATTTTGAAGGTGTCCAGACGAAGCAGCGGGTATCGAGCGTCAATGGTCGAGAAATTCAACGCAGTCGCCTGCGATAACGGCTTTCCCCGCGTCTTTGAGTCGGTAGTCGCTGGGTCGCCGTGGATGGCGAAACCTTCGTGTGAAATGTCAGCGTCCACTTTGCTCTCCAATCATAGTGAGTGTCAGAATGACCATTCGCTGTCGGACAGACTTCACACCAATCGCGCCGGTCGACCCACAGAAAGTGGAATGCGCTCTCTGAATGCAGCCGCCGTTTCAACGTGCTCGTCGAGCTCCTCTCGAGTCGAAGGCATCAGATGCTTAATGCTCCCCCATGCACGGTCCATACGGTGGCCACGAACAAGAACAGTCTCGGTAAGTCGGCGACGAAACCCGTCTTCTATCAACCGGCGCGCTCGGGTGGCAACGTATGCGCTCATAGATGCATCGAGTCTCTCGTAGTAGTCTTCACGAGGTCCGATTCCACGAAAGCCGAAATGGGATACGTCCTCGCCCGCCTCAAAGAGCGACCGCTGAGTGATGAATAGCCGAGCGTTATGTGGCATCTGGTTCAACAGTTGCTTATGCGTCATTTCTGGGTTCCCATTTCTGAGTTCGCGATATAGACCCCGATAGTGTTCGAACCACCGTGAGCAATGCCTCTCTCTCCATGCGTTGCGATAGACCGTATTTCTACTTTGGCTGCGCCTCGGCTCGCAGGGCAGCTCTGGATGCGATGCGTCATCATCGACCGGCGACGCAAACGCCTCTTCAACCGCACCCCAAGCGCCAAAGAGCGCCTTGAGAAGAGCAATGCATTGCAATGGATGGCGCAACACTTTTGTCCCATTTAGGACCTTTTGTAGCGAGCCAGTGCAATGGACGGTTGCGTTGACTCGGTCGAGCAACCGTGCATCAGTGTTACTCCGGAAGAAGTCCAATGTGCGGGCCCAATTGATTCGACCATCCATCATCAGGCCGTGTCCTTTGACCGCGCGCGCAACCTCGTGTGCGATTCGCTCTCGCTTGAATGTCGGCATGTAATTGCTATTGAGCAGGCGAGCGGAGATTCTCGCGAGCTCAATCTCCGAGTCTGCATCCGCGCCTGCCAGAATCGATGCCTGCCGAAGCGGACGGAGTCCACAGCCGCAATGAGCAGCCGGATGCACGCCGTACATTTCGAATTGCGAGACATCGGCGCAACTGTCACATGTTGTGTGTAGCGGCAACTTATGACGCGAGCACATGAGTAGGCCCGGTATAAGATGCTCACGGCGCCAGAATGGAAGCGGCTTGTTGCCTGGCGCGATGTCCTCAACGATACAACGTGGGCACCTTCCTGGGGCCAGTCGAGCCCACCCAGACCCAGGGCCGTTGAGCCCCAAAAATGACATCAGACCTTCTTTGCTTTGCTCAAAGAAGTGATTCAGCACTATTTCTTTTTCCTGAGGTCTCATCGTCCGCAATACGAGAGGTACCGATGAGTTGTGCTCGAGGACGCTGTCACGGGAGCCGACGTAGCGACGTAATTCGTCAGCATATGTACCTAGTCCGCTTGGCCACAAGCGCGCGTGAGGCAACTTCCCCTTGCTAGCAAAGCGGCCGATGCGAACCAAGTACCGTCCAAAGTCCTCCTCCGGCATTATTGGAGAGCGTATTAAAAGTCCTAGAGAGTTCGTCATTGCTGGTGGACTACGTGCGCATGGCGGTTGATTGTGTCTTTACGCAGTCGAGACCTGCGGGTGATGCTGGAGCTGTTCACTGCAGCGCCAGAGAGCGTGAGCTGGGCTTGTGCGTGTTCTACACGTCTGGATACGAATACCTCACGTTGTGCCGGCAGTTGGGCAAGAACTCCGGCTCCATTTAATCTCGATGCGGCCAAATTGAACGCGACGACTGACATCCCATAGCTGATTCGCGTCTGGTAAGAGGACGGCAGCGGGGCAAGTCCATCTGCGGAGAAACGAAAGTCCTTCGTGTTGCCACAAATTCGGTTCAAAACCACGGTAGGTATCGCACGAGGCGTCCGTGGCTGTCCTACTCTGCGAATCGGTGCTTCGTTCGATTTGAGCCAGACGCGGTCGTGTCTGTACAACCATGTCCATAGCGCCTGTGCGCGATGTCTGACTTGAGTCCTGGTCATTTCGCGCGATTCGTGCCGGAGAGCCATCCAAGCCGCCCGCTTCGCCGCCAACTGCGCTGCGTCTGAAACTTGCATGGCAGTGTCGGATGTGCGACGGCATCGAGACTTCGGCAGAGCGTCTATATCCGCCGCGAGCCACTCCATGAGCACCATCAAGACCGGATGAATCACTCGCCTGTCGCTATTCGCAGCCTTCAAATATGCCGCGACAACATCAACGTCCCGAATCAGCGCATCAAGTCGGACGTCTTCGAATCCCTCGGAGAAAATAGACCGCAGCGCCCGTCGAAGAGGCTCGACGCGAACGTGCCCCTCCTGTGTGACGTAGCCCTTCTCGCGCAGCGAATGAAACACGCGCTCACGTGTCGGCGTTTGAGGTGCCAAGAACGCAAGGGAATACGTCATCCGCGCAAAGCGCAATGCGTTGCTGCCCGCAACACCTGCCGAAGACTGATTCATCAGCGATTCCAACGTGCTGCACTCTTCATCGCAGTCGAGCTCGCAGTCATGCAGTGGGCAGCGTGTTATGAAATCTGCACAGTGCATGCAGTACGAAACCCTTCGACCAAACTGTACGCGCGCAATGATTCGACACTCGGGGCACTGCAGTCCGTGCCTATTCCAGCACTGGTAGAGCGGCGGCAGATGGCAAAAGGATGTACGAGCTTGCGATGCCTCCGTCACTGACTCGACGGCGCGGTCTTTCATCGACGCATGCACCCCAAGCAAATGAAGCGGTAGCAGCGAAAACGCGGATAGGACTTGGTCCGGCTCGCCGTAAGCTCCTTCTGTAAGCGAGCAAAACTTGCGAGCCCTGCACGGGAGACTGCCCAATATAGTTCGACCACTCCGCTCTACTTCCATATATGTTCGCCTCGCGAGGAGCGAATCCGTCGTACGCGAGACCATGCAAAGGACACTCGTTGCTGTTTCGCCGAGCGCCGCAGGCAGAAATGTCTTACGCACCGCTAGTCCCTCCGCGGCCTACATCCCCCAGATATGAAATCCGTCGCCCTTTCTCATCTTCCAGCCCAGGGACGGTCTGCATGACAAGGTCGAGCGGCAACCAGTCGCCGTGGCGGCGGACGCTCGTGTTGGTGAGTGAGCCGCCATATTTGCGAGCTGTCGCGATTGCTTTAAGGTGCGGCTGTTCCAAAAGCAGCGCCAGTTCTGCCGCGCGGCTAAAGTGGTCGCGCGATACATCCGTGGTGACTAAATCGCGCCAATTTCGCGACATATGCGCGCAGAGCTTGTGCCCAATGTCTGTGTGGCCCAGCGTTTCCTTCCAGAGCACATCGAAATACCAATCGGGAGCCTCGGTTCCGAAATGTTTTCGCAGATACCGATTGAAGATGAACTGCGCCTCGGCAAGCCAATGCAGTGAATCAACAGCGTGTGGGGGGATGTAGTATTGGCCGGCGCCAGATAGCGCCCGACGAGCGGAGTCCTGTTCAGCCAACGCGGCCGCGGCGCCCGGAGTTACCATAATGACGACGGGAATTCCGGTCTCATCTGCGAAACGCGCGAGAGTGTCCCAAAGCTCAGAAGCTTTGTCTGGCCGGGCGTTTCGCGTGTTGATATTTTCAACAATGAGGCATCCGAGGCTACCTGCGATAGCAAGCGCCTGAAGCAGCGCGCCTATCTCGTCTTCGCCACGATGAATTCGTCCACGTGCTTTGCTAAACAGGTTCATGCCTAGAGCGTCGTCAAACGCCTTAACAAATCCCTTCGCAAAGGCTCTGAGACCGCCAGTGGGCCCGAACTGGACCACGAGGATTCTCGCTCTCAAATAGCACACCAATCCTTCCGGCGAATCGACGTCAATCTCGTCCACCTCCTCGCCGAATAGCCTCACGAGGGCCCGACGTATTGCAAGTCGCCCCATTCCTTCTGGCACAACAACGAGGAAGCCACGCGCAACAGCATTGGGCACACGCACCTTAGCGGCCGGAGTGGAATGCCCGTGCCGGTCAGATTGGTGAAACATAACCTCGAGGGCTGACTCAATCTTATTCCGGAATTCAAGCAACGAGAGGTCTCGTTCGCTGGCGCTTTGATACACGGCGCGCACGAGGTCGAATCCAAGATGGGCGTGCTGAACTGTCGGCATGACGGCCGTCTCAGCAGTTGCATCTGCTGGCAAAAACTCCATTCGCTCAAAGGCAGCATCGAGCGAAGCAATTTGAGGAAGGTTTGCGAGTGCGGGGTTAGGGACACGCGGACGCTGCGCCGCTCGCCGACCGCCTGGTGCAATAGCTGCTGACGTACTCAGTCCCATCGCCGTTCCTTTGCGAATCGACTAGGCGAACAGCACGAGGAGCTCAGCTCACCGCGTTTGGCCGCATCGTCCAGGGGCATGCGCCCCGGGACGGTCGCCTTCCTACGGGTACGGCGGAATTGCGCCGAAAAGGCAAAGCATCTTGTGCTTCTGTCGAAGCGATGCCACCAACAGCCGAGACGGCCCACTATCACGGGCTGCCATAACGCGTTGATATTAATCATATTTCTCAAGCATCCCACTTCTGCTCATACGAGCAGGGTCACGCCACATCTATTGGTGGCGGAACGGTTCATTGACATAGAACCTACCTCGTGAGACACTACGCGCGAGTAGATGCACGTGTGGTCTTCACGAGAAGGCTCACCGACGCTAGGGACGGTTGCCGCCGTCCCTTTTGTCGTTTACCGGTCTTCTTCGGCGAAGCATCCGTCGCCGTTCGGTATCCTGCTGCTACAAACTACATTTCTCATCTCCAAGAACCCGATATGGGTTCGCCACTATCTGATGGTTGCCGCTCATATTCCATCGAAGGACTCTGCGAACTCAATCGCCCATCCGCTCGAAAGCAAAGCGTATCGCATGCGCGCGAAGTGTCTCTCGCGCGTCGTCGTGAAGTGATGCCTCAAAGACCCAAGTTGCGGCAACTAATCTCCCTTTGCTCAAACAACGAACGCGCACCTGCAAGCACATCAATTGACTTGACAAACAGACCGTTTTGGTTATACTAAAGGGTTATCCTTGCCGCGCCCGGATGCTACGCGAAGTCCACTCACGTAGCAAGACCATCTCGTTGGGCCTATCTCTCCTCTCCATCCGCTGACTCCAGCGAACATTCGCAGCCTTGTCATTTTTCGAGCGGCAGCGCGCCTGGTACAATCGGCGACACTATGTCCGCATTTTGCTTCCAGGCAATGAAAGAAAGCTGCGTGCGAGAACTCTGAATTCGGCGATATTTACTGACGTAAACAGTAGGCCATTTCCTTCCTAAGGCAAGGAGTCCTGTGAGCGGAGCAGAAACGGCTTGGTCCAGTCTTGCCTCGCGTGTCGTGCGCGTTGTACTGGCGAGGAAAGACTTTGGTTACGCGCAGTTGTCTCGGGCCTTGGCTTCGATGGGCGTGAAGGAAAGCGACCGAGCTCTTGCATCCCGTGTTTCCCGCGGACGCGTCAAACTGAGCCTGCTCCTTCAGATTCTTGCGGTGACTGGCGCAAAGGTGCCTTCGTTGTGGGACGGTGCCGTGTCAACGGCTGGAACGTGGGAACAGCGTGCCAGAATGGTTGTCGTCGCAGAATTATCTAGGCAGCCAATGGTTGCTTTCGAAGAACTCGCGCAAAGGATGGTTCGGCTTGGTTCGGATTTGACTGAAAAGACACTGACGTCGCATCTGGACGAAGGGATTCTCTCTCTTCCGGAATTTCTTCAATGCCTTGTCGCTTTGGGTAGCTCAAGCCTCGAGCTCTATGTGGACTACGAGGACCTCGTTGCTGCCGCTCAGGCGGCGCCACCTCCGCCGCTCCTGTAACGCGGCGAACTCTCCTCCTTGCTTTTTCACCTTACTTTACTAGAATCAAAAAGAGCGATTTTTATGCCCTTTTTTGATTTAGACATCCCGCACGCACAGTAAGCGAAAAAACGACCAATGCTGTCTTGGGCGACCGCCCATTCGCCCGATGCGTATAGCAACTTTACGCGCGAACTTGCCGCGCCGGCACCGACTGCGGGCGGCACACCCACCGACTCGGGAAAAGGAGGGCAGTCATGCCTGTCTGGAGCGTAGCCGGCATAAGCGCCGAGCCCGAGTTGTCAATTTCTGAATGGCAAATCCTAGAAACACAACTTGGCTCTAGGCATTTTGTCGGTACCAACGTGTGCGATTACACCGGACGGGTGAGCACGGCCATTCAACAGTTCGACTCGACCGCCCTACGGGGAGTTACCTCATCCGGTCGCGTGTACCAACTGGTGGGCCCACGAGGTTCTTCAGCGGACGGTCAATACATCTGGGAGCGTTGGTGCGCTGTCAACGGGGTAACTTCATACACCGACGTCACGACCCATGTGCTCGTGGAGGGAAAGACATGACAACCCCAGCGGAACGTTCGAAGGCTGTGGTCGACACGCGCGAATTTCTGCAAATGCTGAGCGCTGCAGAGGAGGTGACCATTCGCGGCTTGGTGCAATCAGTCGCGATTGGCCTTCTCAGGCACTACCCCATGAACGTCGACTTGGACGTGTCAGCGAGCGTACTTCCGGAAGTCTGGGCTCACCCGACTGTCGAACGCTCCGGCGACCTGACCGTGGGTGTTCGCGTCGTTCCGTTGTTCGCGGCGCGGACTGACGAATAAGCTTTCGAGCGAGGACGACCATGCCGCCCCGTCAAAGCAACCCAACCACTGACTCGCCGTCCGAGGATACCCACGTATTAGAGCTTCTGCGAAGCGCCGCAGTCGCAGTGACCCTATTCGACCCAGATGGAGCTCGAGCGCTTCTTAAAATTCCAGATGCCGAACTCGGGAGGCGGTTCAAACGTGCGCTTGTGACAGTTGCGGGGCTAGCCACAGTGTTGAACATAGAACAACGTTCGATTCGTGAAGAAAGTGCGCAACGGCGGATAGAGCTCGGTGCGAATCAAGGAGAGTCGACGCCGGCACGCCTAGTTGCCACCGCGAAATTAATACACTTTTCTCATTTCTGTGCCGTTATCGGGTTCACCCCCCGCCGGGTCAGAAAAGACGTCGCCGCTCAGCGCATCTTCAGTGTCGACATCGACGATGAACCGTATTTCCCGGCATTCTTCCTGGTCGAACAGATTCGCCGAAAGGACTTGGCGAAGGTTGTGCGAACGCTCGGGGACTTGGAAGGCTGGAGCAAATGGCATTTTTTTACAACGACGAACAGTGCGCTGGATGACCAGACACCGTTGCAAGCACTCTTCTATGGAGACAGGAAGCAGGTGTTGCGCGCCGCCGCCGAAGCGGTCGAGCGGTGAGGAATTTGTCTTCCGCGACCGACCCCGACAGCCTCACACCGGTATAAGACATAGACGCAATCTGGCAATTCGCCCTCACGTATCCGGCGTTGCTGGTCGTGCCGGCAATTGCGTTTGTCTTCAGCTTGGTGATACTGCGTATCAAAAAGCGGTATGTCCACGAGGGGATTTTGTTTCGGCGCGGGACTGCTCCGGAGCCCGACCCCGGTGCCTTAAATGCAACGGAAAACGAGATGAATTCTGATAGCGGTATCGACCTGGAGATTGCGCTTCGCAAGTTTCACGAACTGGGCTTGGCGGACGGGGACTTAGGATATGCCTACTGGTATGAAGTCGGACAGTTACTGAAACGAGCAGCCAGTATGCAAGCGCAAATCGACGCGCTCAGTAAAGAGCTGGAGCAATCGCGTGCTAAGCGGTCAGAATAGAAGTGAGCCGATGCCGAAATCCGCTGGCCTAGACCGGCTACCCATAATAAGTTGGCACCTGCAACAGTGGCGGAGGACGGTATGACGGACCGACGTGTTCCTGATGATTTTCCGACAGAGGCCGACCTTGGTTCGGTAACCGGGGTTCAACCAAAACTTCTCGTTCGCGAAGTCGACGGGCGTTATCAAAGCGGTGTCTCGGTGGAGCAACTGTGGGTTCGATATGACGCGTGTGAGGACCTTGCTAGTCAGCTTTCCGCTTATGTATCGCGAAAGATTGCTACTTCTGGTCTGTCGCCAGACGTGGCGTTGACCCGCGCCGAGAAAGGCGTGAGATTGAAGGTCGACGCTGGCGAGTGGGACTTCTCCCAACGTGAGGTGGCTTGGGTCATGAAGCGCACGCGGCAACTGCTGCTGGCCGCGACCAATGATTAGCGAGCGCATCCGCTGAGAAACCGCCGCGCTGAAACATCGTTGGACGCTCCTCGAGACAAGCGTTGACCATCAGCGGTTCGTCTTAGGGCGTTCGCTGACCATGCCAGCGTCGAGCAGTGTCGCGCAACGCAAGGAGCGTCGACACGGAAACTGACTCGCGCATACCCGAGCATCCAAGGGGAAATTTATGGCCGAGTCGCGACTGACAACCAATGGCCGCACTACCGTGCCTGCCGGAGTCAGAGAAGCACTGGGGATGACGCCAGGCACGCGGCTGGCATGGCATGTCATGCCCGATGGCGAAGTCCTCCTACGGGCAAAATCGAAGTCGCTTCTGGAGTTGGCGGGAACCGCGGAATCCCCGGTCAAAGGGGTGACCATTGAGGACATGAAAGCGTGGCGACGGTACCGCGCGTAACGTGCGTGTGCCGAAGCGACTGAGGAAACTGCCGACAACCACCAGAGACATTATCTTGACGGTCGTTGCTTCAAGCAATAAATTGGGCCTGTCGCTTTCGCCAGATGGCAGGTGAATGTCCGCGGCGCAAGGCAACTCAATAGATAACGGGGTTTGGTTTGCCGAAGTAGCGCCGCCGACACATCTCGCTAAAACTTGGGCCGCGGTCACGCGTCAAAATTATGAATGTATGCGCTCGCGTCAAATCGCTTTTAACTCAGCGCATGCAAAGGCGCCTGCTAAGTCGCGAGAGCGCGAAAGAGCTGCTGCTTGCCGATGCAGTTGCGGGGCTCAACGATGAAAAAACCGGGCGCGCAATCAGCGAGGCCGAATTTCGTCGACGGTTTCGACGATGAAGACGAGCGCAAGGGACGCCAGCGCACACATCGCATTCACGGCCCGTTAAATTAATGCATCTGCCTTTCAGGCCTTCGGTAGTCGTCGCATTGTAATGGGAGTACAGAGGTGACCGATTCGCAAGATGAAAAGCTGGGGAAAGCTGCTGAATGGCTGCGAGAAGCGGACGGACTTCTCATCACCGCGGGCGCGGGAATGGGCGTCGACTCGGGCCTTCCTGACTTTCGTGGCCAAGAAGGCTTCTGGCGCGCGTATCCCTCGCTTCGGCAACACGGCCTCTCGTTCGAAGACATGGCAAACCCAGCAAGGTTTGCTGAGCATCCCAAACTTGCGTGGGGCTTCTACGGACACCGGCTGAAGCTTTATCGTGAAACCGTTGCGCACGACGGCTTCACGATTCTGCGTAGATGGGCGGACCGCATGCCGCTTGGCGCTTTCGTGTTCACGAGCAACGTGGATGGACAGTTCCAAAAAGCCGGGTTCTCCGAAGGCCGGGTCCACGAATGCCATGGGTCGATTCACACGCTTCAATGCTTGGACGTCTGCACCAACGACACATGGCCGGCCAAGAAATTCCTTCCGCAGGTAGATGAGGACACGTCCGAGCTGGAATGTCCAATGCCGCGTTGTCCGCGTTGCGGCTCTCTCGCGCGTCCAAATATCCTGATGTTCGGAGACTATGGGTGGGTTGACGCTCCGTATGAAAGGCAACGGGAACGCCTGGCGGCCTGGATTTCATCTGTATCGAAACCGGTCGTTGTCGAACTGGGCGCTGGGAAAGCGTTGCCGACGGTACGGCGCTTCAGCGAGCGAAACGCGCACCAACGGCTTATTCGAATAAATCCTCGGGAGCCGAATACGAACCCGTTGCATGGTGTCGGATTCGCGGGTAATGCCGCGGCGATGCTCGAGTTGCTCGACGCACGCGTCTAAAAGAGATGACCGCATATTTTCCAATAATGCTCGAAAGTTACCCAGCTTTTATCGAACACATATGACAAGACCCGCAATACGCGGGTCTTTTTTTTGCGGCAAAAATTGTCAGCAATGCTCGGCTTACTTGAACTCAGCGGGCTTCGACAGGTGGCTGCTTACCGCATCAAGGTCGTCGATGCGGCTGCGATATGCTTGCGCAATGCATTCTGCGGTCGAGCATGCGTCGCGTTCTTTCTTTCGCCACTCAATCTGGTCAGCCTTGAGTTGCTTCTTGTTGTCGGTTAGCTCCATCTGGCGCTTGTACGACTGACCCAGTTCCACATCGAGAGCGGAAAGTTGCGGGGAACCGCAAATCAGACGCTCGGGACCGCTTGTGACCTTGCTGCAGTCGAAACTCGGCGCGAATGCCGTAGTTTGCGCGGCCGACGCGCTGTCGGTCTGAGCAGGCGCAGTCGCCGTTGCGGCAACCGGCATGACTGGAGCAGGCGTCACCGCCGGAGCGGTGGCGGGTGCAGAAACGGTCACGGGCTGCGCTTCTGGCTGCATCGCATGCGGTGCTTCCTGTGCTGGCTGTTGCGTCGCCTGTTGCTCAGTCTGGGCGGGTTGCGTCGCGGCCGCAGCCGCGGCTTGCGCAGAGTTCACCGACTTCACTGGCGCCTCAAGACTTGCGATGTGATTCAAGTCGTCAGTTGAGATTTTGCGAACGAAGCTGAACTCGCTCTGCGTGCCGTCGTGCAGTGTCAGCTGCAAGTGAAAAGCTGATTTATCGGCGTTCCAGATTTGACGGATGGTCCACACCGCCGGCTTGCCCGTCGCGGCAATGACGACGTTGAGATTGGCCGTGTGGTTCTCATTGTCGATAGCGCCAGCGTTAACAGGAATGAATTCGTCGTCGACTAGCATCCTAACTTTTTTGTCAGCATACTGAAGCGTCATAAGGCTGTTTGATGTGTTCTCCTTCCACACTCCGGAGATGTCCTGAAGGAGCGATGGCTCTTCCTGCTTTTTCTGCTCTCCGCAACCCACCAGAGCGATGAGTGCGATTGCCAAAATGGCGCCCAACAACCGTTTCAACATGCTTTTTTTCCTTTTCGATTTGTTTTGATTATGGCCGAGGCTCTCACGCTCGAGCGCACGCGAAGATAACACGAAAGCTTTCAAATATTGTGGCGCTCTGCAGACACTGAATTGCTTGTCTGCAGGTCATGACGATAGCGGCCGGAATCAGTGTGAGTCACTGAGGAATCCGCATCGCGCCGTCGATAACCATCATCCGCCTGAAGGGAGCCACCGGTCGCCGCCAGCCTCTCGCAAGACATGGCGGAAAGCGCGCACATCTTCCTTGCCTGTAAATGTCTGCTCGATGTATTTGTCTGCATTCAGTCGGCCGGCTTCAGCCGCGGCAGCGAGGCTATCCATCAGCCATGACGGACCT
>NZ_JAQQEK010000059.1:0-24921 GCF_046027355.1 Paraburkholderia sediminicola
TGGACCGTATTGCTCAATGAGACTTGCGTCTGTCACGATGCGATGCCTTTTCTTTAGAACTGGTCTTCACTCAGCGCCAACATGCCTTCGTTGTCCTTCGCGCTGACAATGGATGCCTCGAGCGCGACGGCCTGGGGCAGGATGTGATCGGCAAAGAAGTGAGCGGTTGCGATCTTCGCGTCGTAGAACGGCTTATCCTCAGCGTGCTTCTCAGCAGCTACCAGCAGGGCACGTGCAAATTGCCAGCCCGCCAGCACGATGCCAGCCAGCTTCAGGTAGGACACGCCGCCGGCAAATACCGCATTCGGGTCGCTTTTGGCGTTGACGAGCATGAAGTCCACTACGCTCGCGAGAGCTTGGCGTCCTGCCGCGAGCCGCTTGTGCAGCGACCGGAACGCCGGGGTGGAGGAGAGCGACGCACAGTCTTGCAGTTCTCCCAGCGTTCGATCAATTTGGGCGAGGATTGCCTTCGCCACCGCACCGCCGTCGCGCAAGGTTTTGCGCCCGATCAGATCGTTCGCCTGAATCGCCGTGGTGCCTTCGTAGATCGTCAGGATGCGCGCATCGCGGTAGTACTGCGCGGCGCCGGTCTCTTCGATGAAGCCCATGCCGCCGTGGACCTGCACGCCCAGGCTCGCCACTTCGATCGAGTTTTCCGTGCTCCAGCCCTTCACAATCGGCACGAGATATTCGTAGATGGCCTGGTGTTCCGCCTGCACGGCTTCATCCGTGTGGCGATGCGCGATGTCGCTATGCGCGGCTGCAACGTAGGCAAGCGCACGGGCGCCCTCGGTTAGCGCGCGCATTGTCAACAGCATGCGGCGCACGTCCGGGTGCTGAATGATTGCCACGGACTGCTTCGCGGAGCCATCCACCGGCCGGCTTTGCACGCGATCCTTCGCATATGCAACGGCCTTCTGATACGCGCGTTCAGCAACGGCGATACCCTGCACACCCACGCCAAAGCGGGCCGCATTCATCATGATGAACATGTATTCGAGGCCGCGATTCTCCTCGCCGATCAGATGGCCGATTGCGCCACCGTGATCGCCGAATTGCAGCACCGCGGTCGGGCTCGCCTTGATACCGAGTTTGTGTTCGATCGACACGCAATGCACGTCATTGCGCTCGCCCAGCGAACCGTCTTCGTTGACGAGAAACTTCGGTACGGCGAAGAGTGAGATGCCCTTGACGCCCTCGGGTGCATCGGGTGTACGAGCCAGCACGAGATGGACGATGTTTTTCGCCATGTCATGTTCGCCCCACGTGATAAAGATCTTGGTGCCGAACACGCGATACGTTCCGTCGCCTTGGGGCTCGGCCCGCGTGCGTACCAATGCCAGGTCCGAGCCGGCTTGGGGTTCGGTCAGATTCATCGTGCCGGTCCACTCACCGGAGATCAGCTTTGGCACGTAAGCTTGCTTCTGCGCTTCAGTGCCGGCTGTCAGGAGCGCCTCGATCGCGCCGTCGGTCAACAGCGGGCACAGAGCCAGCGACAGGTTGGCGGCGTTCAGCATCTCGATGCACGGTGTCGCCAGGAGTTTAGGCAAGCCTTGGCCACCGTATTCGACGGGATGCACGACACCTTGCCAGCCTCCTTCGGCAAACTGGCGGAAGGCTTCCTTGAAGCCCGGCGTGGCGTAAACCTCGCCGTCGCGCCAGGTACTCGGGTTTTTGTCGCCTTCGAGATTCAACGGCGCAATCACGTCCGCGCTGAACTTCGCCGCTTCATCGAGCACGGCCTGCGCGGTGTCCGCGGTAGCGTCTTCGAAGCCCGGGAGCGCCGACACGCGATCGAGGTGGGCAAGTTCATTGATGACAAACAGCATGTCCTTGACGGGCGCCGTATAGCTCATGATGGATTTCCAGAAATGCAATCGAAGAAGGGACGCGAGCAGGGCAGACGAGATGGCCCGGCACGGTAACAGTGAGCCGATCGTAGTCCCGATTGGGCGCGAATCGACTACCCAAATCGGCCCATCTATTGACAAAATCGGCCACGACTCGCGAAGCAGGCGGCTCGCCGATGCGCGTTTACCCCATTGCGTGGGTCAGCGAGGCCGGTTGCCGCTCAATGGTTCCGCGAGGCGAGCAGGGTCGCGCTCAGGGTTGCCGGCGGTACTCACCAGGCGTGCTCCCAGTCCAGTGCCGGAAGGCCCGATGAAACGCAGTGGGATCGTCAAAGCCGACATCGCCCGCGATCGCGGCGATCGGGTCATTGGTGCCGGTGAGGCGCTGAATCGCGATATCACGCCGCAACTCGTCCTTCAAAGTCTGAAATGCGGTTTCCTCTGCGGCGAGGCGCCGGCACAACGTGCGGACCGAGCAGTGAAAACTCCGCGCTGCGTCTTCAACGGTGGGCACATCCGGCAAACGGGATGCGAGGTACTGTCGAATGCGGTGGCTCGTGAGCTGCTCGCTGAAGGAAACAAAGATCCAGTCCTCCGGAGCACGCGCGAGAAATTTGCGCAAATTCGTCTTGCGCTGGCGGATGGGCATGTCGAAATACGCGGCGCTGAAGCGCATCAGCGTTTGCTTGCAGTCGAAATGAACAGGTCCGGGGAACAGGTACAGATGATCCACCGTGTGCGGCGGACAGGAAAACGCGAACTCGACTTGCAGCAAGGGAATTTTCTGACCGATCAGCCACGATGCCACGCCGTGTGCGAGCTTCAACATGAGCTGTTGCCCGAGCATGCTGAGGGCTGACGATGGATCAGGATGAAGGGCAGCGCACGCTATCAGGCCGTCTCTGCGCGATTCGAACCTGAAGTCATCGAGGACAATGTGAAAGAACTGCCCAAACCGATGCATGGCAATTTCCAGGTTGGGCGCATCGAGCAGGCTCAGGCAGAGAAACTTCAGTGTGCCGCTGCGCATCGGACGGGCGAAGATGCCCGGCATTTCATCGTCGAGTTCAATGGCGAGCGCACGGTATAAGGTCGAAAACTGTTCCTCTGTGACTCGCGCGCCCGGTTCGGTCAGAAGCGCCGGCGAGATGCTGGCTTCGTCCAGGTATTTGACGACCAGGCCCGGCCGTGCACCCGCGGCGGCAAGGAAACCGTTGACGAGTGAGATCGGGACGGTGGCGCTGGGCGAATGCATGGGCGTTGACGAGGCTCGTTGATGTCGGATCACCACGGCCGTCATTGTACGGCACCGTCCAGACCAGATAACGGGTCCGTCTACCTCTACAGGTCAAAGTCGGTGATGGTCGGGTGGGCCGAGAGTGTATGCCAGTCCATCCAGTCGAAGTGTCTGGAACTTTCAGCCCAGGCCCAATTTGCTTTTTGTATGCGCGCGGCCGGCGTTTCGGCTTGCGGCGCGTTACTTGAGTACTCGCTTTTTGCAATGGGGTGGAGACCGGTCGCACATGAGCTTACGTTCACTTCACCCGATTCGAAATCAGACACAGTTGATTTGCATTGCATAGTAAATAGTAAGGTAGATGATTGGATAAAATCGATCGGACATCGGTGCCAGGGCCACACCGCAAGCAGTGAAAGCAATATCGCCCCGTGCCCTGGAAGGGGTTTCGGAGCATCGCGAAAGTCCACGGAATGCTTTCGATTTCGTGGGGTAAAAGCGCACGCCCCGCAACGAGATTACTGGCCGAATGTCTGCTGAATCACGATCTGATTCTTGACCGATGTCACACCTGGGACCGTTTTCGCTACGGCGGCCGCTGCGTCGATCTGAGACGCTGCAGGCACGGTTCCGTAAAGCGTTACCGCGCCGCCTTTCGCTTTCACGCTGATGTTCGCGGCATTGATGCTCTTCTCTTTGGCAATAGCCGTTCTAACCTGTTTGGCCAGTTCGCGATTTGCTCGTTTAGCGGCTTTGGCATCGACCCCAGTCGATGCAGCTTTTGCGGATCCGGTTGAAGCAGCGGCTGGCTGGCTAGACTGAGCCCATACGCTGATAGATGCCAGCGCGAACATTGCGCTAGCCGCCAACTTGAGTACAGTTGCTTTTTTCATCGATTTATCTCCAGTTTTATTGGTTAAGTGACAATTCACTATCCTTCAATCTCGAATCGACTTGAGCACGAATTGACGTATCTTGCGTGCGCGCTGTCAGGCCCACGGCTCATGGGAGTCAGGTTGGCGATGCAGCGTGTCGGCGTGTTGGTACGGTATGGGCAGGAAGGTGATGCGCGCACCCATCGACTGGGCAAACGCGACTGCGCGACCGGTTGTTTCGATACACGAATCAATATCGCCCACAGGGACGAGATGGTGTCGATACATGGTATCCCTTATGCTGCATTCGACGTTTGCAGATCCTGCTGCCTCGTTTTGAACGCGCCAGTTGGCTTCGCACTGGTGGTCCGTTAGAACTGATCTTAGTCTGCTGTCGAATTACTCACCCCTCCCGCTTTGGGAGGGGTCTGTACGAGCTCCTTTACGTATTCTTCCCTGCACGACGCGCCACCATGCCGCGAATTCCGTTGCACCTGCGCGACTTGAGTTCAACACAGGGAGCGACTGGCTGGCGCAGTCGAAACAAAACTATCAGGAGACAAAATGCAGGTGAAACTGATCGGAGCGGCCGCGCTCATCGCATTCGCGAGCGTCGCCCATGCGCAATCTTCGGTGACGCTTTACGGCATCGTCGATTCGGGTTTCTTGTACCAGAGCAGCTCGGCAGCGTCGTTCAATCCAAAGGCGCCAAATACGGGAGCGGTGTACCGTCTCAAGGACGGCGGCATCTATTCGAGCCTATGGGGGATCAAGGGTAGCGAAGATATCGGCGGCGGCTACCATGTCAATTTCAAGCTCCAGGGTTCGTTCGACAGTAGCACTGGCAAATCCGGCCTGAGCGATACGCCAGGCGTCGTGGCTCAATTCAATCAGTTTGCGACAATCGGCGTATCGGGACCGTTCGGCACGTTCAACGCGGGTCGGCAGATCGTCCCGATGATCTATGCGATGGCCGAGACGGATGTACGGTCCTCCCAATACTTCGGCAGTATCCTGACCGCGTGGCTGGGTATGAACCAGGCCGCCGGTTGGCCGGGCACCAGCACCAATGCTCCAATCGGCGCACTGTACGACAGCAACGCGCTGGTTTACCAGTCGCCCTCTTTCGGCGGCGCTTCGATCGGATTGGAATACGCGCCCGGCGGCGTGGCAGGCCAGTTTCAGGGAGGGACGCGCGAGTCCGCGGTGCTCAAGTACGCGAACTACGGTCTGAGTCTGTCCGCTGTGTACTACAACGGACACGACACGAATCCGGCTCCTGGCGCGCCATTGACGGGACTCAATAACAACCGGTTCGTTTATCTTGGCGCGCTCTATACTTTCCGTGGCTTCTCGGTGTCGGCGTCGTACAGTAACGGCAAGAATCCCGCGCATTCCAATCAGGTCAATATTGATCTCTATTCCGGAGGATTGGGCTATCGTTTCTCCCCGGCATTTCAGGTTACCTCGGGCTTCTACTACCTGAAGGACAAGAATAATTCGGCAAATCGCTCGACGGAAATCGCGCTCGGAGGCGAATACAAGCTCTCCGTCAGAACGATGGTTTACGCGCAGGTCGGTCATGTCAATAACAAGGGGACAATGAACCAGACGATCGTCTACGGTCAGCCGGTGGCGCCCGGTGTGACGACGACGGCAGCCATGATCGGCCTGCGTCATAGCTTCTAGGCGGCCCGAGTCAGTTGTTCAGTCCGGACAACCATGCGCCGGACCGGGTGCGTGGGGACGGCACAGACGTCACCACACCCCGGAGTATTTTCACTTCCGGTGGCGACCGCGCCAGTCACGGGGCGTCATACCAAAACGCTTCTGGAACCAGACCGTAAATGCCCCCTGGTTGGTGTAGCCCAACAAGGCGGCGACCCGGCCGATCGGATAGCGTGGGTTGAGCAGGTAGCGCACAGCAAGATCACGCCGCACTTCTTCAACGATGCTCGAGAAGCTGGAACCGGCCGAATCAAGCTGGCGCTGCAGCGTGCGCACCGTCAAATTCAGTTGTTGCGCCACCAGTTCGATTGAAGCCTGACCGAGGGGCAATAGCAGGTAAATCGTCTTGCGCACATCCAGCGCAATCGAATCTGCCGCCGTCACGTTCAGCGGATTGGCGAGACTTTCCGCATAACGGACCAGCACGGGGTCTGCATTCGGATTCGGATAATCGAGGTCCGCTGCCGCACAAACGAATCCGTTGAAGTCGCTTTCAAATGTGACCGGACAGCCGAAGAACCGGCGATGGAACGTGAGGTCAGGCGGCGCCGCATGAGTGAAGTGCACGCTGTGCGGTTTCCAGTGAGCACCGAGGAGCGCGCTGGAATGGCGGGACAGCACGCCGACTGCCAGTTCAATCGCCTGTACTGTCCGGGTGCCCGGTTCGGCAACAATCTCTTCGCGGATCGTCACCGTGTCGCCGGTCGTTTCGATGTAGACACCCAGCGCTTCGTTGAGCAGATAGCGGTACTGGGCTGCGGCCAGCAGCACCTCGCGGAGCGTGCGCTTGTGGGCGAGCAGAACGTTGACGACGCCACTACCGAACTGCTGGCGGGTTTGCGCTATCTGCAGCCCAAGTGTCAGACACGACGCTTTCTCCGCGGTCGCTTCCAGTAACCGGCAGGCGCCGTCAGCCGGGATCCGTTCATCGGGGTTCGCCAGCGCCACGGCGTCGAGACCGACCTCCTGCACTAGCTCGTAGGGGTTGAGGCCCAAGCCTCTTACAACGTCGAAATACCCGTGCAGCGTCGACGACCTCACCATGCTTTGCATTCGATCCCCTTGCGTTCCTCACGCGTGAAGCCCGTTGGCGCAGGATGGGTCGCGGGATTGGTGTTAACACGCAGTGTCGTCAAATCATAAAACAATGTCACCAAAAACGAAATCCGTGTCGACGGATTGCCGTATCTTCGCCTCACTGATCCATTTCCTGACGCGTCGACATGCGCCTGACGCCGAAGTAAAAACATCCAACTATTTCTGGAGGAAACGATGCAATTTCTCGACGACTCGCTGCACCCGGAGAATCAGGACAAGGTAGTCATCACGACGGCTCCGTACGGCCCGGAATGGATGCCCGAGGATTTTCCGGAAGACATTCCGGTGACGATGGAAGAGCAGATCCAGAAGGCCGTCGATTGCTACAACGCCGGCGCGACCGTGCTGCACCTGCACGTGCGCGAACTGGATGGCAAGGGCTCCAAGCGCCTGTCGAAGTTCAACGAGCTGATCGCGGGCGTGCGCGCGGCCGTGCCGGACATGATCATCCAGGTGGGCGGCTCGATCTCGTTTGCACCGGAAGACGACGGCCAGGCCGCGAAGTGGCTGTCCGACGACACGCGTCACATGCTGGCCGACCTCGACCCGAAGCCCGATCAGGTGACGGTCGCGATCAACACCACGCAGATGAACATCATGGAGTTGCTCTATCCGGAGTACCTGGAAGGCACGTCACTCGCCAATCCTGCGCTCATGGCTGCGTACAGCGAAATGACGGTGCCCGCGGGTCCGGCCTGGGTTGAGGAACACCTGCGCCGCCTGCAGGCCTCGGGCATCCAGCCGCACTTCCAGCTCACCGGTATTCATGCACTCGAAACGCTCGATCGTCTGGTGCGCAAGGGCGCCTACAAGGGTCCGCTGAACCTGACATGGATCGGCATTGGCGGCGGCTTTGACGGTCCGAATCCGTTCAACTTCTTCAACTTCGTCCACCGTGCGCCGGACGGCAGCACGGTCACGGCCGAGTCGTTGCTGAAGAACGTCCTGCCGTTCAACATGATGGCGATGTCGATGGGCCTGCACCCGCGCTGCGGCATCGAGGATACGATCATCGACCAGCACGGCAATCGCATGAGCTCGGTGCAGCAGATCGAGCAGTGCGTGCGCGTGGCGCGCGAACTGGGCCGTGAGATTGCGAGCGGCAAGGAAGCGCGCGAGATCTACAAGATCGGCGTGCAGTACAAGACGGTTGACGAGACTCTCGCGGCCAACGGGATGACACCGAATCGCAAGGCAGGCGTGAAGAACCTGCCGCTGCGCGCGGCGTAACAGGGTGGGACTCGCCATCGGCATGACATCTTGTGCCGATGGCGATTGAAGGAGGCTCCCCGGCCCGGATCGGGGGGCGACACAAATATCGGCCCCTTTGTCCGTCATGGGAAAAAAAGGGCGCTGGACGCGCGAGACGCGGAGGAGACGAAATGCTTTTACAGCATGCTGAGCCCACCACGGGCGATGTTTCGGCAACGCAATCGGACATACCCGCCTACGCATGGGTGGTATGCGCGCTCACGATCGGTTTGCTGCTTTCCGACTATATGTCGCGTCAGGTTCTCAACGCGGTCTTTCCGTTCATCAAGTCCGCGTGGAATCTCTCTGACACGAAGCTCGGGTCGCTCAGCAGCGTGGTGGCACTGATGGTTGGCGTGCTGACTTTTCCGCTTTCGGTTCTCGCGGATCGCTGGGGCCGCGTAAAGAGCATCGTACTGATGGCGGCGCTATGGAGTCTCGCGACGCTTGGGTGTGCGATCTCGACGACTTACGGCGAGATGTTGCTCGCGCGTGCGTGCGTCGGTATTGGCGAGGCGGCCTACGGCAGTGTGGGCATCGCGCTCGTCCTGAGCATTTTCCCGCCGCGTCTGCGCGCCACCCTCACCGCCACTTTCATGGCAGGCGGGGCGTTTGGGTCAGTGATGGGCATGGCGCTGGGCGGTGCCGTCGCGACCCACCTTGGATGGCGCTGGTCGTTCGGCGCAATGGCCTGCCTCGGCATCGCGCTAGTTGCGATTTACCGGTGTGTTGTCACGGAGAAAAAGCTGGCATCGCTGCAACCGGTGATCGCCGGGCAGAAGGGTAATCTCGGCGTGCGCATGAGCTTCCGTGCACTGATGAAGGGGCTGTTTTCCACGAAGTCCGTCGTTTGCGCCTATGTGGGCAGCGGCATTCATCTGCTGGTTCCGGCGGCCGTGTGGTCCTGGATGCCGAGCTTCCTGAATCGCTATTACGGCCTGGCACCGGGAAAGGCGGCCGTGCAAGCCGCGGTGTTCGTGCTCGTGACCGGCCTTGGCATGATCGCGTGCGGAAGCCTCTCCGACCGTCTCAACAGGAAGGTTGTCCAAAGAAAGTGGCTGACCGCGATCGTGTACTGCCTGTTGTGCTGCGTCCTGCTCGGCATCGCCTTCCAACTGCCGGCCGGCCGGTTGCAGCTCATCCTGATCGGATGTGGCATGTTCTTCTGTGCTGGCGCGACGGGGCCTTCGGGCGCCATGGTGGCGAACCTTACGCCGCCGTCGATCCACGCGTCGGCATTCGCTACCCTGACACTGGCCAACAACCTGTTGGGACTGGCGCCCGCGGCTATTCTCACGGGCATCGTCGCAGACCGGATCGGCTTGCTCGGCGCCTTGCAACTGGTCCCGCTGGCGCCGCTGTTCGCGGCGCTCGCGTTCGCCATCGGCCGTTCCAGCTACAGACGCGACCTTGATCTCGTGAATGCACTGCGTGAGGGAGCCTCGCTCTGAGCGGTGTCCTGGCGCTTGCCGCGTCGTCCGCGCGGTGAAGCGGCGGCGCGGTCGGTTAACGCAGTATCTGGACACTTTGCGGTAATGGCCGCCTGCACCCGGGACGTGATGGTCCGCCAGCAGGCGCATTCCCCTTCTATAAATCGAGAATCAAACTGGAGAACGAATCATGGCGAAAGCAGTCCGCTTTCACGAAACCGGCGGCCCTGAGGTCTTGCGTTACGAGGACGTTGAAGTCGGTGATCCGGGCCCGGGCCAGGTTCGCCTGCGCCATGAGGCCGTCGGTCTGAATTTCGCGGACACCTATTTCCGCTCCGGACTGTATCCGGTTCCGCTGCCTGCCGGCATGGGTGTAGAGGCAGCCGGCGTGGTCGAAGCAGTGGGCGAGGGCGTGACGAACGTCGCGGTAGGTGACCGTGTCACCTACACGGGCTTTATCAACACGCTTGGCGCCTACAGTACGGAGCGCCTGTGTCCGGCGGCACCGCTGATCAAGCTGCCTGAAGGCATTACCTGCGAGACGGCGGCAGCCATGACCATGCGCGGCTTGACCTCGTCGTATCTGATGCGGCGCATCTACGACTTCAAACCCGGTAATACGATTCTGCTCCATGCTGCCGCGGGCGGCGTCGGGCTGATCGTATCGCAGTGGGCCAAACTGCTGGGGCTCACGGTGATCGGTACCGTTTCGAGCGAAGCAAAGGCGGAAGTCGCCCGCGCCCATGGCTGCGACCACACCATCAACTATGGCCATGAAGACGTCGCGCGGCGCGTACGCGAACTGACCGATGGCGCCGGGGTCAATGTGGTGTTCGACAGTGTCGGCAAGGATACCTTCGAAGCCACTCTGGATTCGGTCAAGCGCCGCGGTCTCATTGTTTGCGTCGGCACGGCATCGGGGCCGATTCCGGCATTCAATCCGCAGATCCTGGCAATGAAAGGGTCCCCGTACCTGACTCGTCCCGCACTCGCCGACTACATCGCCGACCCCGCCGAAAAAGCAGACCTGGCCGGGGAAATCTTCGGTCACGTTGCGGCTGGCCGCATCAAGATCGAGATCAATCAGCGCTATGCGCTCGAGGATGCCGCACAAGCGCACCGTGATGTCGAATCGCGCAAGACAACGGGTTCATCGGTCTTCGTCATCTAAGGAGGGCGTCATGCTTGTCGAACAACTCAACAACGCCATTGGCGCCGAACTGGTGGGCGTGAAGCTCGCCGACGCGATCCACGACGATGGCCTCTTTGCCGAGATCCGGGCGAACCTGCTCAAACACCGCGTCCTGTTCCTGCGCGATCAGGACATCAGCCGCGCTGAACATGTCGCTTTCGCGCGCCGCTTCGGCGAACTGGAAGACCATCCGGTCGCGGGCAGTGATCCTGAGCATCCCGGCCTTGTGCGAATCTACAAGTCGCCGGACCAGCCCAACGACCGCTACGAAAATGCGTGGCATTCGGACGCCACGTGGCGCGAAGCCCCGCAGTTTGGCGCCGTGCTGCGATGCGTGGAATGCCCGCCCATCGGCGGCGACACGATGTGGGCGAACATGGTGCTCGCGTATGAGAACCTGCCCGCGCACGTGAAGGAACAGATCGCCGACCTGCGCGCACGCCACAGCATCGAGGCGAGCTTCGGGGCTGTGATGCCGATCGAGAAACGGCATGCCTTGAAAGCGCAGTATCCCGATGCAGAGCATCCGGTTGTGCGCACGCACCCCGAGACGAGCGAGAAAGTGCTGTTTGTCAATGCGTTCACGACGCACTTCACGAACTACCACACGCCGGCGCGCGTGCGCTTCGGCCAGGATGCCAATCCGGGCGCGTCCGACCTGCTGCGTTATCTCATCAGCCAGGCGTACATCCCGGAGTACCAGGTGCGCTGGCGCTGGAAGCCGAACAGCATCGCGATATGGGACAACCGCAGCACGCAGCACTACGCAGTGATGGATTACGCGCCGTGCCATCGCAAGATGGAGCGAGCCGGAATTGTTGGCGACAAGCCGTACTAACCTGAAGGACTCAGCGTCGTGACGCTCAACACCGCACCTACCGTACTGATCGTGCCCGGTCTGCGTGACCATGTGGCCGAACACTGGCAGACACTGCTGCAGGCTCGCCTTCCCAAAACGGCTTCGGTGCCGCCGCTCGAGCACGACAAACTCAGCTGCGCGGCGCGCGTCGCGTCGCTGGACGAGGCCATCGCGAAGATCGATGGCCCGATCGTACTGGTCGCTCACAGTGCCGGCGTCATGATTACCGTGCACTGGGCGCAGCACCACAAGCGCCCGATCCAGGGCGCGCTGCTGGCCACGCCTGCCGACCTGGAAGTTCCGATGCCCGAGGGTTATCCGGCGCTGGACGTGCTCGAAGAACACGGGTGGCTGCCGTTCCCGCGCAAAGCGCTGCCGTTCCCGAGTATTCTCGGCGCCAGCCGTAATGATCCGCTTGCCGCGTTTGATCGCGCTGCGGGAATGGCAGCGGACTGGGGCAGCCGTCTCGTCGATCTGGGCGAAGTTGCGCATCTGAATCCCGCGGCCGGTTATGGCGAGTGGCCGCAGGCCGACACGCTGATCCGTGAGCTTCTCTGATATGGGCGGTGCAACGGAACCGGGCTCGGCAGTGAGCCAAAACGCGTCGGTGACGGTCGATGTCCACTTCGATTTTGTCTGCCCGTGGTGCCTGATTGGCAAGCGCAATCTCGATGCGGCTCTCAGTCGCATCGCAAGCTTGCGTCCCGACGTCGGCGTCAAGGTACGGTGGCACTCGCATCAGTTGCTGCCCGACACGCCGGTCAGTGGGCTACCGTATCAGGCTTTCTATGTGGCTCGTCTGGGGAGTCCGGGCGCGGTCGCCGCGCGGCGTGCAGAGGTTCAGGAGGCCGCTCACGCAGCGGGCATCGAGCTGGCGTTCGACAGGATCGCGGTGATGCCCAACACTCGGGCAGCGCACAATCTCGTTGCCTGGGCCACAGCCACAACTAGTGGCGCGGCGTGTAAGCCCGTGTTGTTGATCGACCGGCTGTTCACAGGCTATTTCATGGGCGGCGAAGATATCGGCAACCGGGACGTGCTTGAGCGCATTGGCCTCGAGTGCGGTCTCGACGCCGCGGGCCTCGTTGACCATCTCATGACCTCGCGGCAGGACGAGCACATGCCGTTACCACGTTCGCCGCGGGCTGAAGAAGTGAGGGGCGTGCCGCATTTTGTGTTTAATTCGGCACTGTCGTTGTCCGGGGCGTACTCGCCCGGCGCGATCGCGGATGCCATGTTGCGGTCGATTGGCGATCAGGAGAGCAGGTAATGTCACGCCAGATACCGGTCGGATCCGCCGATGAACTCGCGCCTGGACAACGCAAGCTAGTTTTCGTTGACGGCCGCAGCGTCGTGCTCTTCAACATCGACGGTGAGCTTTGCGCCGTCGAAAACTCCTGTCCGCACAATGGTGCAGCACTTGCAGGTGGCCAGATCGAAGGGCGCCTGCTTCGCTGCCCCGCCCACGGTCTTCGTTTTGACGTTGCGACCGGTTGCATGCCGGGAAAAGGTGGTTTGAGTGTCGCAACTTTTCCCGTCCGGAACGTCGACGGTAAGCTCGAACTTACCCTCGGCGACGCCCCGGCAGGTCCGTGTCACTCGCAGCTAAGCTGAATCTGGACAAATCAGGAAGGTACTCATGCATGGATTGATGATGCAGCAACCGCTGCTGGTCGCGTCGCTCCTCACCCACGCGGAACGGCATCACGGCGGGCAGGAAATCGTGTCGCGACGGGTCGAAGGCGACATTCACCGATATCGCTATCGCGATCTTGCGCAACGCGCCCGAAGACTGGCCAATGCACTCGCTGGCCTGGGGATCGGCCACGGCGAGCGCGTCGGTACGCTGGCATGGAACGGCTACCGCCACATGGAGTTGTACTTTGCGGTGTCGGGTTCCGGTGCCGTGCTCCACACGCTCAACCCCCGGCTGCACGTCGATCAGCTCGCCTACATCATCGATCATGCTGACGATCGCGTCATCTTCTTCGACTTGACCTTCCTCGCGCTGATCGAGTCTGTCGCATCACGTATCAGGAGCCCGAAGGTATTCGTCGCGATGACCGATCGAGCCAACATGCCGGCGAGGCACGATCTGCCGATCATGTTGCTGTGCTACGAAGATCTCATTGACGGTCACAGTGACGACTTCGCGTGGCCTCTCCTTGACGAGAACCATGCGTCTTCTCTGTGCTACACGTCAGGGACCACCGGCAATCCGAAAGGGGTGCTGTACAGCCATCGTTCAACGCTTCTGCACACCTATGCAGCGGCATTGCCCGACTCACTGAACTGCTCGGCACGCGACGTGATCCTCCCGGTCGTTCCCATGTTCCATGTGAACGCGTGGGGCCTGCCCTATATCGCATGCATGGTCGGCGCCAAGCTTGTGTTCCCGGGTCCCGCTCTCGACGGAAAATCGCTCTATGAGCTGATCGAGGCAGAACAGGTTACGCTCTCCGCCGGTGTCCCGACCGTCTGGCAGGGACTGCTTCGACATGCGGCCGAGCGTGGCACGACGTTTACCTCCATGCGCCGCACGATCGTGGGCGGCGCGCCATGTCCGACCGCCATGACCACGGAATTCCAGGAGCGTTACCACGTCGACGTCCTGCACGCATGGGGGATGACGGAACTGAGCCCGGTAGGCACGGTTTGCAGTTTCAAAGGGCGCCACCTGTCGTTGCCGACGCAGCAGCGCTATGCCATCCAGGCAAAGCAGGGCCGCGCCGTGTTCGGCATCGACATGAGAATCGTGGGCCCGGAGGGCGAGGAGTTGTCATGGGACGGTCAGGTGACCGGCGACCTGCAGGTGCGCGGGCCGTGGGTTACGTCCGGATATTTCGGCAGCGAGGATGCGTCGCCGCTCTGCGACGGCTGGTTTCCGACCGGTGACGTAGCGAAGATCGATCCCGACGGCTTCATGCAGATCACGGACCGCAGCAAGGACGTCATCAAGTCCGGTGGCGAATGGATCAGCTCGATCGACATCGAGAACGTCGCCTGCCTGCACCCGGGGGTTGCGAGCGCCGTGTGCATCGCCGCAAGGCATCCGAAATGGGACGAGCGCCCGTTACTGCTGATCGTAAAGAAGCCGGAGAGCGCGCTAGGCAGCGACGAGTTGCTCGAATTCTTTGACGGCCGGGTGGCGAAGTGGTGGAAACCCGATGCCGTCGTGTTTGTAGACGCCGTTCCTCTCGGTGCAACCGGCAAGGTGCTCAAGAACCGGTTAAGGGATCAGTTCAGGGACTATTACTTGACGGCGTGACGCGGCCCGCAATTCTCGGAAGTTTGTGAGGTTGACTTTCACTTTTCCGGCTGGTCACGTTAGCTCCTCAACTGAGTTCGTTAACGAATTCCACAGCGCGTGGCCACTCTCTCTACGTTTCAGCATTGCATCGGACTTTCCCGAAATGTATTTCTTAACTCCGGTATTTTTCCGTTGAATCTGTTTGCCTAGACTTCGTTCCAGACGCATCGCTGGCCCGCCATGATCGGCGACGCCTCTGCGCCGCATATATCTGAATCCATAACAGGACGGAGGCAACATGGCTGAAAACAGCTACGAAACCGGTCGGCTCAATTTGCCGTTTGTGGGAATCTGCACGTTTGCGAAGTCTCCGCTGTGCCTTGACTGGGACAAGATCGACGCGGACGTCGCGGTGATGGGCGCTCCTTTCGATTGCGGTACACAGTGGCGCGCAGGCGCAAGGTTCGGCCCTCGCTCGATTCGTGATGCGTCGACGCTATTCTCGTTCGGACACGGCGGTGCATACGATTTCGAAGACGACGTCGTTTATCTGCCGAGCGACGAAGTTCGCATTGTCGATATCGGCGATGCGGACATGGTTCACACCAACACGGAGAAGAGCCACGCCAACATCGAATACGGCGTGCGTAAGATCCTGGCGGCGGGCGCATTGCCGGTGGTGATGGGAGGCGACCACTCGATCAACATTCCGTGCATCAATGCGTTCGAAGGTCAGGAGCCGTTTCATATCGTCCATATCGACGCTCACCTCGATTTCGTCGACGAGCGTCATGGCGTGCGTCATGGCCACGGCAATCCGCTACGGCGTGCGGCAGAAAAGAGCGTCGTGTCGGGCATGACGCAGATCGGTATCCGCAACGTGTCGTCTACCGCGCGCGAAGGCTATGCACAGGCGCGCGAAATGGGCTCGGACATTATCTCGGTGCGCGACCTGCGGCGACTCGGCATTCAGGGTGTGCTGGATCGTATCCCGAAGGGCGTGCGCTACTACCTGACGATCGATATCGATGGCTTCGATCCGTCGATCGCACCGGGCACCGGCACGCCAAGCCACGGCGGCCTGTTGTATTACGAAGGACTCGAGCTGTTCGCCGGGCTGGCCGAACAGGGTGACGTGATCGGCATCGACCTCGTGGAAGTCGCGCCCGACTACGATCATTCTGGCTCGACGTCGATCCTGGCGGCGCAATTGCTGCTGAACACAATTGGCCGCGTGATGCATCAACGCAAAGTCAAACGAAACCTCCGCCGTTGAACGGGACGTCGTTTGCTCCGTGTCAGGCGGCGCTATTTGCCGCTTCGCACGGCACGGCTCACCTTGCTGACCGCTGCCCGCAATTGGTTGCAGAAAGCCTGTACGACCCGTGCCGGTTCGCCGCCTTTACGCGTGATGATCTGAAAGTCGAGATGCGTCACGTAGTGTTCGGGATCGATGCGGGCCAACAGACCGCCGTCCACCCACGGCTGCGCGTAGTGGGGCGGCAGAAAGCCAATGTAATTGCCCGACAGGATCAGCATGGCGCGACCTTCGACGTTGTCGACCGAGGCCGCGGCCTGCGGCATGTGCAGGAGTTTGAGTTCCTTGCTGCCAAGATACGCGCGGGCGGCGAGCCGCTGTTTGCTGAGTACCGAAACCGGTACACGGCCGCTCGCCCGCTCGTATAGCGGGTGGGTCGACGCGCAGTAGAGCCCCTGCTCCTCGCGGTAGAGCGGCATGTAGTCGAGACCCGGAATCTGCGCGGGGAATGGCCCGACCGCCAGATGCAGACGGCCGTCCAGCACATGCTGCTCCATGCTGCCCGGCGTTTCGATCTGCACGTGCAGCCGGACGTCGGGCGCCATCTGGCCGAACTCACGAATCGCTGCAGGCAACGGTGAGTATTTGTCGGTCAACGTTGCCTCGATCATGCCGAAGCGCAACACACCGGAAAGCTGATTGCGCAATGCACCGGCTTCCATCTGAAACGTGTCGACCGCGCCGAGCAGACGCTGTGCGGCGGCGTGCAGTTCCGTGCCTTCCTCGGTGAGCCGGAAACCGGCGCGTCCGCGTTCACATAACCGCAGTCCGAGCCGCGTCTCCAGTTGCGACATGTATTCGCTGATGCTCGATGCACCGATGTTGAGAATCGGCTGCGCAGCGGCGAAGCCGCCGCATCGCACGATGGTTTCGAAGATCCGCAATAGCTTAAGATCCGTGTCCTGAACTTGCATCGTGCCGCCTCTCGATTACTTCGGGAATTTCCGAAATGTATTTCATCAATGGTGCATTTTATTGGGGAATTTGGCTACGGAGAATTGCTGCCAACCCGACTGTCCGGATATCGGAAGAGTTGTCGTGACGGAAGGGTCCACGCGATGTTATCTATGCCCACACCGGTGAGATTTGCCCCTCGGCGACGACACGGTTTGGCGCATCACACGAGGTGAGGAGAGCATGATGAAGAAACCATACGCAGGTGCGAGCTGGTTGACGGCAGTCGCTGTGAGCATGATCTCCCTGAGCGCGACAGCCGGCGAGCAAGTCGTCAAGATCGGTTTGACGGGGCCATTGACCGGCCCGCAGGCCGCCGTCGGCAAGGACGACGAAAACGGTGTGAGACTGGCGATCGAGCGCCTGAATGCCAAGGGTCTCGTGATCGGCGGCCAGAAAACGCGTTTCGAGTTGGTCTCGCAAGACGACGCCGGTGATCCGCGTATCGGTATGACGGTCGCGCAAAGCCTGGTGGACGCCAACGTCAAAGTCATTTTCGGGCCTTTCAATTCCGGCGTCGCGATTCCGATCTCGAACCTCCTGAACGTGTCGAGCATCGTGATGGCGACCGTCGCGTCGAATCCGTCGATCACGCAACACGACTATCCGTTCGTGTTTCGTATCTCGGCCAGCGATACGCAGCTTGGAAGCCGGATGGGGGAGTTTGCAGCCAAGCAGCTCAAGATCAAGCGCATCGCGGTGATCGACGATCGTACTGCGTACGGCCAGGGTCTCGCCGACGAGTTCATCACCGCGGCTAAAGCCAACGGCATCGAGATCGTCGATCGTGAATATACGACCGACAAGGCGACCGATTTCGTTTCGATTCTCACCCACGTGAAGGGCTCGAACGCCGAAGGGATTTTCTACGGCGGTTACTACGCCCAGGCTGGCGCGCTGCGCAAGCAGATGAAGCGCCTCGCGATGAATGGCTACCTGCTGGGTGGCGACGCGATGTGCAATGCCGAGCTGGCGAAACTTGGCGGCGACGCGGTCGACACGCGTGTGTATTGCCCGCAAGGCGGTCCTGTTCTCGATCAAACGCCGGAAGGCCGTCAGTTCAAGACGGACTACAAGCAACGCTTTCATACCGATCCGCTGACCTACAGCGCGGCCTTGTACGACGGCATGAACATTGTCGCGCAAGCCATGATGAAGGCCAATTCGATCGAACCCGCCCAATACCGCGCTGCGCTGGCGAGCATCGATTCCCGTGGTGTTTCCGGCCACTACCGGTTCGACAAGAATCGCGATCTCACGGATTCTCCCATCACCATCTACACCTATCGAAATGGCGAGCCGACGCCGCTTGCGTCCGCACAACCCTAGCCTTATGCCGTGCGTGCGATTTGCGCGACCATGCGGTAGCTTTCCATCAGGTCGATCATGAATACCTGAAGGATGGTCGGGGGTACGGCGGCCCGCCGTATGATCGCGCAAAACGGCCACTGGGTGCCGAACTGGTCCGGGCATATCTGATGCATTTCGCCGCGCGCGATCCATCGGGCCGCATAGTGGATCGGCAGAAAGCCGATATATGCCCCCGATAGAATAAGGATGGCCTGGGCTTCGATATTGTCGACGGTTGCCGCGGCTTTACTGACCTTGAGCATTTGAAGGTCATGCTGCTGCAGATAGCCTCGCGCGACTACGCGGCTGGCCGCGATGGTTTGTTCGAGCGCGATGTCGCCTTGCGAGCCGCCGGCAAGCGGGTGGCTCTTTCCGCAATATAGGCCGTCCGGTTCGCAATAGAGATCGGTGTAGGTCAGCCCTGGCACATGCAGTGGAAAATGCCCGACAGCGATGTGCAGCCGGCCGTCCAGCACACGCTCCTCCAGTTCGGCAGGCGTGCCCACGTAGACGTCCAGATGCACGTCGTGTCCCCTCGACACGAACGCTTGAAGTGCCTGGGGCAGCGGCGAGGCCGAATCGGTGACCGTGTTGTCGATGATGCCCAAATACAGCTTGCCCGAGATGTGCTCTTTTAGCGCATCGGTATCCACACAGAAGCTTTCCACCGCCACCTGCAGCCGCTGCGCCGCCTCGTAAGTCGCCACGCCGTGTTCGGTAAGGCGAAATCCGCTGCGCCCGCGCTCGCAAAGCTTGAGCCCCAATCGCGTTTCGAGCGTCGTCATCTGTTCGCTGATCGTCGACTGGCTGACGTTCAAGGTCGCCTGAGCGGCGGAAAAGCCGCCGCACCGGACCACCGTCATGAATACCCTCAGGAGTTTGAGGTCCACATCCTGCAACTGGATCACCGTCGTTGTCCCCACCGCACCGTTTGCTTCGATATTCCCGATATGAACATCTGATTCACGTGATTTTTACCATCGGACATGTCGTCCATAGTCTCTCTAAACGCTGGCTTGCCACAAGTCGCGTTTATATCGATGGACCCGGACGTTGGTGAGCGGTTGACCGCGCCGGCGGCCTTGCGAGTTCTTCGCCAAGCATTGCAGGAACAGGCGGACATACGCGCAGGAAACTGGCCCATGAGAGGCCGAGTGACACCCAATCTATAAGGCAGGAGACAATGATGGATACCGTCGTACGAAATTATCTGGAGAAGTTCGGCGTCCAGGAAGAGACGCAACGCTTTCTCAACAAGCCGCAGAGCATGTTGATTGGCGGTGCCTGGGTGCCGCAAGGCGAACGCGAATCTTGCGCGGTGATCGAGCCGTCCACCACCGGCGTGATCACGCACATTCCCTTGGGCACGACGGCCGATCTGGACCGCGCGGTTGAAGCTGCCCGCAAACAGTTTGACGGTGGACCATGGCGAAGGCTCAAACCTCTTGAGCGCGAACGCCTGCTTCATCGGCTCGCCGATCTGATCGAGGCAAACGCAACGGAGCTGGCCGAGATCGAATCGATCGATGTAGGCAAGTCCGTTGCCAACGCGCGTGACGTCGACGTTCAAGGTACGATCGACACCTTCCGCTACTTTGCCGGCTGGGCGTCGAAGCTCCACGGCCGCACGGTTGAACCTTCCTTGCCGGGTGACTACGTCGCCTACACACGCAAGGAACCCATTGGCGTGGTCGGCGTCATCGTGCCATGGAACTTCCCGCTGCAAACCATGGCGTGGAAGGTGGCGGCCGCGCTTGCCGCCGGTTGCACGACCGTCATCAAACCCGCCGAACTCACCTCGCTGTCCACGCTTCGCTTCGCGGAACTGGTGCAGGAGGCCGGCATCCCGGATGGCGTGGTCAACGTGATAACCGGGCGCGGGCGCGAAATCGGCGCCGCCATGGCCGCCCATCCGGGAATCGACAAAATCACGTTCACCGGTTCCACCGAGGTGGGCCGCACGGTTGGACACACGGCGGTAGGAGGCATCAAACGCCTCACGCTCGAACTGGGCGGGAAGTCTCCGGTGCTGGTGCTGGAAGACGCCGATATCGAGGCCGCGGCCCAGGCAGTTGCAAACGGCATCTTCTTCAATTCCGGGCAGGTCTGCGATGCGGGCGCACGGGTTTACATCCAGCGAGGCATTCACGACAAGTTCATTGGCGCACTGATCGAACACACGCGCAGGCTGAAGATCGCGCCCGGGCTTGACCGGGATTGCTTCATCAGTCCACTCGTTTCCGCGCTTCAGAAGGATCGCGTTGCCTCCTACATTGACGCCGGGCGGCGCGAGGGCGCGGAAGTCGTACATGGCGGCCATGAACTGGATCGCCCTGGCTATTTCGTCGAGCCGACCATCTTCGCTCATTGCCGCAGCGACATGAAGATAGTCCGCGAAGAAATCTTCGGCCCGGTGCTGATCACGGCTCCCTTTGACGATCTGGCCGATGCCTTGTTGCTGGCGAACGATTCGCCGTACGGTCTCGCCGCCGCGATCTACTCCAACGACCTGAACCGCGTGCACAAGCTGATCCCGCAATTGCACGCCGGAACGGTCTATGTCAATGCACATAGCACCATCGATCCGTCAATGCCATTCGGCGGCTTCAAGGCGTCCGGCTTCGGCAAGGACCTCGGCCCCGAGCAGCTCGATCATCTGATGGAGAGCAAGGCGGTCTGGATCACGCTTCACTGAAGCAAAAAATGCGCTGACGATGCCCCGGATAAACGCGGGTCGAGTGCTACGCGTCGAGCGGGCGTCGCGGTCAGCATGCATGCCGGATCCATGTCTATTCCATCAACCTCTCATTGCAGGCAGGGGTACATGATGCAAGCAACAGACGAAACAGTAGAGAACGTCCTGGCCGGGGTCGAGCACGGCGCCATTGAAGGTCACTCGATCGATTTTATTCCGGATAACGAACGTACAGACAGACTATCCCGGCAGGGACCGTTCTGGTTTTTGGGTAATTTTACGTTTTTTACCATGACCATTGGTTTTGTCGGTCCCAGCATTGGCCTGAGCGCGCTGTGGACGACGATAGCCGGTACGCTGGGCATCATGTTCGGCACTTTGTTCATGGCCTTTCACGGTTCGCAAGGGCCTCATCTTGGCTTGCCGCAGATGATTCAGTCGAGAGCGCAGTTCGGCTATCGCGGGGTCATCGTCGTCTTGCTGGCCACGTTATTCGTGTTTGCGGGATTCAATATCGTCAACCTGGTGCTGATGATGCAGGGTCTCAAGGCACTGTTCAACTGGGATCCAGTCAAAGTGGCATTGGCAGTCACGATGCCCGCTACGATTCTGGCGATCCTCGGTCATCACTGGATGCACCGCAGTTTCAAATGGGCGTTGTATCTGTCGCTTCCCCTTTACGGGCTCGTGACTGTCGCCGTCATGATGCATTGGGTACATGACATACCTCTTGCCGCCGCCTCGCCGGGCACGGCGCCGACACCGCCGCTGGGTTTCAACTGGACCGCATTCATTGCGCAATTCGCGGCGGCGGCCAGCTACAACATCGCTTATGCACCCTATGTTTCTGACTATTCGCGCTACCTGCCGAAAAACACACCGAGCGGCAAGCTGATCGCGGCGGTGTTCGTGGGCGCATCGCTGTCGGGCGCGTGGATGATTGCGATTGGCGGCTGGCTCGCCGACCATCTGCATGCAACCGATGTGCTCGTCGCGTTGAATCAGGTGGGTAGCGACCTGGCACCGGGTATGGGAAGCGTCGTGGTCGCCGTCACGATTCTGGCGTTTCTGCCTGTGATCGCGATGAACATCTATAGCGCCAAATTGACGGCTATCACGGCGGTCGATTCATTCCGGAAAGTCCAGCCGACTCCCCGGACCCGCATTCTCGCGATTCTCTTCGTGGTGATCCTTCAGCTCGGCGTGGCTTTAAGCATCTATACCTCGGGTAAGGGCCTCTCCGTCCTGAATATTTATCTTGTCGTCATGCTGTATTTTCTGGTGCCCTGGACCGCTGTCAATCTGACGGACTACTTCTTCGTCCGCAAGGGCCGCTATGCGATTCCGCACTTCTTCATGCCGCGCAACAACCTCTACGGCAAGTGGGGCGCACGCGGTTTGCTGGCCTACGCGATCGGCTTTGCCGCGATGATTCCGTTCTTCTGCATTCTCGATGGGTCGAACGAAGTGTATGTCGGTCCGTTTGCCCGTGCGATGGGCAGCGTCGATCTGGCCTGGCTGGTCGGTCTGTTCGTCTCGGGCATTGCCTATTACGTGCTGTCGCGGTCGCTCGATCTGAAGTACGAAGCGTCGGTCATCGCCCATATCGAGAAGACCTCACCGCAATACACCACCGGCGACAAGCGTCGCTACTGATCCAACGACGATCCTGTCAAGCTCCCGAAAGCAGGCAAATATCATGGTTACCGAGCAATTCGATTACATCATTGTGGGCGCCGGATCGGCCGGATGTGTACTGGCCAACCGTCTTACCGAGGACCCCGCGGTCCGTGTTCTGGTACTGGAATACGGCGGCAGCGATCGCAGCGTCATCATTCAGATGCCGAGCGCGTTTTCGATGCCGATGAATACTTCCAGGTACAACTGGCGCTATCAGACCGCTCCCGAAGCCCATCTGAATGGCCGCCAGTTGCATTGCCCGCGTGGCAAGGTACTGGGAGGATCGTCGTCGATCAATGGCCTCGTCTATATTCGCGGCCACGCGTGCGACTTCGATGAATGGGAGGAACTCGGCGCGCGAGGCTGGGGTTATCGCAACTGTCTGCCCTATTTCCGGCGCGCGGAGACCTACAAGTTCGGGGGGGACGAGTACCGGGGCGCGGAGGGTCCCCTATGTACCAACAACGGCAATAACATGGCGAATCCGCTGTATGGCGCGTGGATCGAAGCGGGTGCGGAAGCGGGATACATCAAGACAGAGGACTGCAACGGCCACATGCAGGAAGGCTTCGGCGCGATGCATATGACGGTCAAGGATGGCGTGCGCTGGTCGACCGCCAACGCCTACTTGCGTCCCGCGATGAAGCGGTCGAATCTGACCGTCGTGACGAATGCGATGACACGTCACGTGATTCTCGAAGGAAAGCGCGCTGTCGGGGTCTCTTACGATCAGGGCGGCGTCACGCATACCGCGCGATGCCGCGCTGAAGTATTGATTGCTTCTGGCCCGATCGGTTCGCCCCACCTGTTGCAACGCTCCGGAATCGGCCCGGCCGACGTGCTGCGCAAGGCGGGCATCGAAGTCAGGCATCACCTGCCTGGTGTTGGCGAGAACCTGCAGGATCACGCGGAAATCTATATTCAGTATGCGTGCAAAGAGCCCGTTACGCTCAACGCCAGGATGGACCCGTTCAGCAAATTCATGATCGGGCTGCGCTGGCTTTTGTTCAAGGACGGTCTGGGAGCCAGCAACCATTTCGAGGCGGGTGGATTTATCCGCTCGGAGGCGGGCTTGCGCTGGCCCGACATTCAATTCCATTTCTTGCCGGCGGCCATGCGTTACGACGGCGACAAGCCATTCAAGGGCCATGGGTTCATGGTGTTGACCGGACCGAACAAACCGAAGAGCCGAGGCTACGTGCGATCGGTGTCAAACGACCCCTATACGCACCCTGAGATCCGCTTCAACTACCTGGATCGCGAAGAGGACCGCGAAGGATTTCGACGCTGCGTTCGGTTGACCAGGGAAATCATCGGACAGCCGGCGATGGATCGCTTCCGCGATGCTGAGCTCGCTCCTGGACCGGACGTGCAAACGGATGAGCAGATCGACGCCTTCGTCAGAGCGAACCTGGAAAGTACGATGCATCCTTGCGGCTCGTGTCGCATGGGCGAAGACGACATGGCCGTGGTCGATTCCGAACTGCGGGTTCGCGGCATCGAGGGCTTACGCGTGATCGATTCGTCGGTATTTCCGACCGAACCCAATGGCAACCTGAACGCGCCGACGATCATGCTCGCCGAACGTGCGTCCGACCTGGTCCGGGCCGTGTCCATGCTGCCCGCGTCCGACGTGGACGTAGGCCTGGCCGAGGGATGGGAGACACGGCAGCGTACCCATGCGCCGACGCGAAATTTGCATGTCGGATAGGGTGATGACCGGCACCTTGAGTGGAGACCTCTTTCTCGGCAGTCGGCCTGCAAAACTCGGCCTTGAGGGCTTCCCGGAGCGTAATACACGCCGGCGTGAATCACGCCGCTGTTGTGGCCGGACTGGTGAGCCGCGAGCGAGGCCTCCTTCTCGAGGAACTGCAAGCTCAGACCCGGATGACGCTCAATCAGTTGCATGGCCGTCGACACGCCGACAATGCCACCGCCCACGATGAGGACGTCCGCGTCATACCCGCGGTGATGTCGCACGGTAGTCATTTCGCGAACACTCCGCGTTGGCGCATCAATTCGCGGGACCTGATCTGACCTCGGAGGTTTGGCGAGCGGTTTCGTCATCAAAGGGCTTCGATAGCGAATAGCTCACGCCGCATAGTCCCGCGGCGATCGACCTGTCTGGCGGTTCAGCTGGGCGATCGCCGATGT
>NZ_JAQQEK010000006.1:0-364362 GCF_046027355.1 Paraburkholderia sediminicola
GACCGGCCGATGAGGCCGCTTCAAGGACCGCTTACGCCGCAGCGCGGCTCGCCGCCAGCTTGCGTTGCAACTCCGGCATCATCTTCGCCACCGCTTCCTCGCCGGCCAGAATCGCGGCGTTGCGTTGCGAGAAATCACTGCCGCTCATGGCGGCCAGATTCGGCCGGATCACGACGTCGGCGTATTTGTCGAGTTCATAGGCCTTGATCGTCTGGCCCATGATCGTGAAGGTCTGCATCAGCACGTCGAATGAACTGGCCGTCAAGCCGCTTTCCGGACGCTGCGAGATATCCACGGCGATCACGAAATCCGCGCCCATCTTGCGCGCGAACGACGCCGGCACCGGGCTCACCAGGCCGCCGTCCACATACTCATGGCCGCCAATCTTCACCGGCTCGAAAATCGACGGCACGCTGCACGATGCGCGCACCGCGATGCCGGTGTTGCCGCGCTGGAACAGGATCGGCTGGCCGGTTCTGAGGTCGGTGGCGACCACGCCGAGCGGCTTGGCCATCTTCTCGATCGGACGGTTATTGAGCGTCGTATTCAGGTAGTTCTGCAGGGCGACGCCTTGCAGGAAGCCGCGGGTGCGAAACGGCATGGCCCAGTCGCTGATCGACGCTTCGTCCATGGTCAGGGCGAGCTTGTTCAGCGCAAAGCCATTCATGCCCGACGCGTACAGCGCGCCCACCACCGAGCCGGCGCTGGTGCCGGCCACCAGATCGACCTGGATATTGCGCGCCTCAAGTCCCTTGATTACGCCAATGTGCGCGAAGCCGCGCGCGGCGCCGCCGCCTAGCGCGAGCGCAACGCGCAGCGGCCGCTGCGGTTTGTCGAGCGGCGGCGTGGTCGTAACAGGCGTGATGGCGACGGGCGTGCTGTCGGTTTTGCCGCCGGTCGTGGTGCAGGCGGCCAGCACCGCGGAGGCGGCGGCCAATGAAAAGTTGCGGCGGGCGAGGCTAGGCGATGAGGGCTTCAACGAGTTCTCCAGCAACGGCGCGGGCAACGCAGTTGGCGTCGGCGGTGGCCGCGATCAGGCGGATAGTCAGACGGGCGGTATCGCCGGCGGCGATGCCATGCGCTGCGGATCTATCTCCGGCCGCAGCGCGCGCACATCATAAAGCAAAGCCTCACGCGCGCGGCGGCGTGGTAATGAAACGTTGCAGAGGAAGCCCTCGGGCGCCGTGCGGCGCGGCATGCACGCCGCACCTGGCCGTTCGGACGAGGGCAGGCAATACGCTTCTCGAAGGTATAATTCGCCTCTCGCATTTAATTCCTTCGTGCCCATGCACGGCACTGTTTTGCCGAATGGGCGCGCTCCGCTGCCGCGCTTCACGGGCGATGTCCGCCCGGGCGCCGGCGCCTGTCTTCCGAGTAACCGCTAATGACCACCTCCGTTCGTACCCGTTTCGCACCGAGTCCCACCGGCTTCATCCACCTCGGCAACATTCGCTCCGCGCTTTATCCGTGGGCGTTCGCGCGCAAGATGAAAGGGACCTTCGTGCTGCGGATCGAGGACACCGACGTCGAGCGTTCCACCAGCGAATCCGTCGACGCCATTATCGAAGGCATGGCGTGGCTCGGCCTCGATTTCGACGAAGGCCCGTTCTACCAGATGCAGCGCATGGACCGTTACCGCGAAGTGCTCAAGCAGATGCAGGACGCGGGGCTGGTGTACCCCTGCTACATGTCGACGGAAGAACTCGACGCGCTGCGCGAGCGTCAACGCGAAGCCGGTGAAAAGCCGCGCTATGACGGCACGTGGCGTCCGGAGCCGGGCAAGGTTCTGCCGGAGCCGCCGGCCGGCGTGCAGCCGGTGCTGCGCTTCCGTAACCCGCTGACCGGCGTGGTGGCATGGGACGACGCCGTGAAAGGCCGCATCGAGATCTCGAACGAAGAGCTCGACGACCTCGTGATCGCGCGTCCGGACGGCACGCCGACCTACAACTTCTGCGTGGTGGTGGACGATCTGGACATGCGTATCACGCACGTGATTCGCGGCGACGATCACGTCAACAACACGCCGCGGCAGATCAACATCCTGCGCGCGCTCGGCGGCGAGCCGCCGGTCTACGCGCACTTGCCGACCGTGCTGAACGAGCAGGGCGAGAAGATGAGCAAACGCCACGGCGCGATGAGCGTGATGGGTTATCGCGACGCCGGTTTCCTGCCGGAAGCGGTGGTCAACTATCTGGCGCGCCTCGGCTGGTCGCATGGCGACGCGGAAATCTTCTCGCGCGAGCAGTTCGTCGAGTGGTTCGATCTGGAGCATCTGGGCAAGTCCCCGGCGCAGTACGACCACGACAAGCTGAACTGGCTGAATGCGCACTACATCAAGGAAACGGATAACGAGCGCCTCGCCGGGCTGGCCAAGCCGTTCTTCACCGAACTGGGTATCGACGAGGCCGCACTCGCGCAGGGCGCGGATCTGGCGGCCGTGGTGGGCTTGCTGAAGGACCGTGCATCGACGCTGAAGGAAATCGCCGAGAACGCCGCGATGTTCTATCGCACGCCGGCGCCGGATGCCGAGTCCCTCGCGCAGCACGTGACCGACGTAGTGCGTCCGGCGCTCGCCGATCTGGCCGCCGCGCTCAAGACGGTGGAGTGGACCAAGGAAGCGATCGCCGCCGCATTGAAGGCGACGCTCGGCGCACACAAACTGAAGATGCCGCAACTGGCGATGCCGGTGCGTCTGCTGGTGGCGGGCACCACGCATACGCCGTCTATCGACAGCGTGTTGATGCTGTTCGGGCGTGACGTTGTCGTGGGACGTATCGAAAAAGCGCTGGCTTGAGCGCGTTCGCGCGAGCCTTGAGAGGGTTTGCATGCGACTTGTGAAAAAAGTCGCATGCAATTGCTCAAAGGGTATTTACAAAGCGCAAATTGGCCTCTAGAATCTCGTTTCTGTTCTGCAAGGGGGGTATAGCTCAGCTGGGAGAGCGCTTGCATGGCATGCAAGAGGTCAGCGGTTCGATCCCGCTTACCTCCACCATCAGAGCAGAGTGAAGTTGTTCCGAAGTCTGGAACTTGTAGCAAAAAAGACTTCACAAACAGTTGTAACGTAGCTAGAATATCGGTCTTTGCTGCTGACGAAACAAAAGTTAGCGTGAGTTAGCAGCAAGATAAAGACAGATCTGAAAAGATTATGTCCCCTTCGTCTAGAGGCCTAGGACATCACCCTTTCACGGTGAGTACAGGGGTTCGAATCCCCTAGGGGACGCCAAACATCAGCGTCGCTTTAGTGTTCGATTTATTCGAGTAGTAAGCAGCGCAGCTTGCAGAGAGAAAGCCAACGCTCGCAAGTCATTGATAGGCAAACTGGAGCGGTAGTTCAGTTGGTTAGAATACCGGCCTGTCACGCCGGGGGTCGCGGGTTCGAGTCCCGTCCGCTCCGCCAGACAAAGCCCGTTCATACGAACTTGAACGGGCTTTTTCATTAAAGGTGTAAGCAGTACGTTGTCCCCTTCGTCTAGAGGCCTAGGACATCACCCTTTCACGGTGAGTACAGGGGTTCGAATCCCCTAGGGGACGCCAGCACATCGGCGTCGTTCGGTTGGAAATTGAATGGTGCAGCAGTGAATGAGCCTGGCTCATGAACGCGATGCAAAAATCTGGAGCGGTAGTTCAGTTGGTTAGAATACCGGCCTGTCACGCCGGGGGTCGCGGGTTCGAGTCCCGTCCGCTCCGCCAGATTTGAGAAAGCCCACTTCGAAAGAAGTGGGCTTTTTTTATTCCGTTTTTTATTCCGCTGTCCAGCGCGCCTGGGTATGCTCGGGACAAACAGCCATTGCCAGCGCGCGCGGCCTGTTTTACCGTTGACCCGACTCTCCCTTGTCGCCTCGCCATGTTCGATCCAACCGAAGCTCCGTTACCGTTTCATCTGCGCAAGGCCAGCATGGACGATTTCGAGTTCGCCGAGGCGCTGACTCGCAACAATATGGGCGGTTACTACCGTCGCCACCATCTCGTCTGGCGCGGCGATCTGTTTCTCGGTAGCTGGCGCGAGTCGGAGAATTTCATTCTCGAAATGGACGGCACACCGATCGGCGTGTTGCGCATCACGCAAGAGGGCGATTCGCTGCATATCCGCGACGTGCAGATTGCCGAAGGCCATCGCCGGCTCGGCGCCGGCACGTATCTGCTCGATGTTTCGCATCAATGGGCGCGCGAGCGCGGCCTGCGCGAGTTGCAACTGCGGGTGTTCGTCGACAATCCCGCCGCCCGGCTCTATCAGCGCAAAGGCTATAAGCTCGCCGGGCCGCGTCTTGCGCAGCTCGGCGCGATCCGTCATCTGGCGCGACGGGTTTGATGCGGCTGTGTTTGACAAGCAAGGTCTGCGGCGCTGGTGTTTGGCACGCTGGCTTTGAAGCGTCGGGTTTGACGCGTGCGATCTGAAGCGCGAGTGATTGGCACGCAGGGATTAGCGCGCCGAGTTAGGCGCACCGCGTCTAAAGCGCGCGTTTGACACCGAAATTTCAGGCGCAGACTCAGCGTCCGGCATCGCTCTCTGCATCCGCGCGATCTCGCGCCGTCTCGTCGTCCATCTCCGTGTCGCCATGCTCCCCATGCCCCGCCCGATGTTCCGAGCCACGCTCGATAAACGCGCGCGGACTTTCGCCGAACGCACGGCGGAACATCGCGGAAAACGCGCTCTGACTTTGATAGCCCAGTTCCAACGCGACATGTGAAAGCGGCCGTCCCTGGCTCAATAGCGGAATCGCGCGCGCCAGAATCGCCTGCTGGCGCCATTGCGAAAAACTCACCCCCAGTTCCTGACGAAACAGCCGCGCGATGGTGCGCGTGCTCGCGCCCACGCTGGACGCCCATTGTTCGAGCGACTCGCCATGCGTCGGGTCCGCGATCACCGCCTCGCACAACGCGCGCAGACGCTTTTCATTGGGCATCGGCACGGAGAGCGGCAGCGGCTCCGAGCGAGTCAGTTCGTCGAGTGCGAGGGCACCCAGCAACTGCTCACGCGTGGCCGAGATGCCCGGCGTGTCGAGCGCGGCAATCACTTCGCGCAGCAGATCCGAGACTTCGACCACGCGCGGCGTATCGAGCCCGGCCGGCACGGTACTTTCGGTGATGTAGAGCGTGCGCAGAAACGCGTCTTCGACGGCGACCACTTCGTGCGTCACATGCGGTGGCACCCAGATTGCCCGCGATGGCGGCACCATCCACGTCGTGCCGGTCGTCGCGACCCGCAGCACGCCGCGCGACGCGTAGGCCACCTGCGCCCACGCATGCGTGTGACGCGCGATGCGCCAGCCCGAGGGCATCTGCCGCGAGCGCACGCGGATCGGATGCGTTTCGTTCGGCTGGAACTCGGGCGGAATATCGGCGAAGCGTACGAGGCTCGACAGGTTGGAGTCGGCGGATGAAGTCATGGTGTGAAGATCGATCCCGGTAACGGACCGCGGCAAGCGCGGACCTCGAAAGTCATCCGAAAGCACCGCAACGCAAAGCCCGCTACGGCAAACCGCCGCGGGATTCTCATTGTAGGTGTTGCGCAAGAGCCGGCGTTGCATAATGTCCCGATTGCCCGGACCGAAGGAGAACGCCATGAGTTTTGCTACCGCGGACTTGTGCGACGCGCACGAGGATCAACTGGCGCTCGGCACGTTGCGCGTGCTTGAGCCGGTGTTTCACCTGTTCAGCCGTGCCGAGTGTTTCAGCGGCGAAGCGGTGACGCTGAAGGTCTTCGAGGACAACGCACTCGTGCGGGCCACGCTGGAGGAGAAGGGCGCGGGCCGTGTGCTGGTGGTCGACGGCGGCGGCAGCCTGCGCTGCGCGCTGGTGGGCGGCAACCTCGCGCAGATCGCGGAACAGAACGGTTGGGCGGGCATTGTCCTGAACGGCTGCGTGCGCGATGCGCTGGAACTCAACGAGGTCAACGTCGGCATTGCGGCTTTGACAACCTCTCCGCGGCGCGGCCAGAAACTCGGCACCGGCGAGCGCGACGTAACGGTGCAATTGCCCGGCGCGCTGGTGCGTCCTGGTGAATGGATCTACGCGGATATCGACGGCGTGCTCGTGGCGAGCGCGGCGCTCAACTGAACCGCAGCCGCGACCTAAGCTCGAACAGAGCCAGAATAGAAGCCACCCAAACCCTAATTCAAGGAGAGCAAACGACGATGCAGACCGTCTTTGTATACGGCACATTGCGCGCCGGTGAAGTGAACGACATCCGCCACGCCGCGGCGCGCAACGAGATCGCCGCGCCCAATCTGCTCGGCACGGCCACGGTCCGTGGCCATCTGTTCGATTTCGGCTCGTATCCGGGCCTCGTGGTCGACGAAGCCGGCGTCGACGTAATCGGCGACGTCTATGAGATCGACGACGAACTCGTCGCGGTGCTCGACGAAATCGAGGCTGTCTATCCAGGCGTCGAGGATCGTTTCCTCGCGCGTGAAGTGATGGTGAAAGTCGACGGCAACGTCGTGAACTGCCGCTTTTATCCGGTTGCGCCGAATGCGGTGAAGGGCTTGCCGGAAATCAGATCGGGCGACTGGATCGAGTACCGCAGCACGCGCTGACTGAGTTCGCCACGGCACGCGCGCAAAAAAAACGGCCCGGCAAGCATAAGCCTGTCGGGCCGTCCGGTCGGTCAGCCTTGCGACTCAAGCCACTTTCGCGCTGCATGTGACACGCGAAAGCGGGCTTGCTACTGCGTCGTCCTTTGTCAACGCACCGGAGCGCGCCCGATGCATCCATGAGGCCCGACGCTGGCCTCAGATTTCCTCGTACAGCGGCAGCGTGAGGAAGTCGGTGAACTGCTCCGACGTCGACATCTCTTCGAAGATCTGCGCGGCGCGCTCATACGGCTTGGTGTCGCCGCCCACGGCCGCCTTCACCTTGCCGAGCTCCTGCGCCGACAACTCGCGCACCAGCTCGGCCGTCACCTTGCGGCCGTCTTCGAGCTTGCCCTTCGGCGAGCGAATCCATTGCCACACCTGCGAGCGCGAGATTTCCGCGGTGGCGGCGTCTTCCATCAGGTTGTGAATCGGCACGCAGCCATTGCCCGCGAGCCACGCGCCCAGGTAGTGAATGCCGACGTTGATGTTGTTGCGCAGACCGCCTTCGGTGATCGGCGCTTCCGGACGGAAGTCCGTCAGGTCGGTGGCCGTGACGAGCACGTCGTCGCGTTGCTTGCCGATCTGGTTCGGCTTGTCGCCGAGCACCTTGACGAACTCTTCCATCGCGATCGGCACGAGGCCCGGATGCGCGACCCAGCCGCCGTCGTAGCCGTCGCCGGCATCGCGCGCCTTGTCCGAGCGCACGCCGCCCATCGCCTTCTCGTTCGCGGCCGGATCGTTCTTGATCGGGATCAGCGCGCTCATGCCGCCGATCGCCGGCGCATTGCGGCGATGGCAGGTCTTCAGCAACAGCAGCGCGTAGGCGCGCATGAACGGCGCCGTCATGGTGATCTGCGAGCGGTCGGCCAGACAGAAGTCACGGTCGGCCTTGAACTTCTTGATCGCCGAGAAGATGTAGTCCCAACGCCCGGCGTTCAGGCCCGAGCTATGTTCGCGCAGCTCGTACAGGATCTCGTCCATTTCGAAGGCGGCGACGATCGTTTCGATCAGCACTGTCGCGCGAATCGTGCCGCGCGGCACGCCGACCGCTTCCTGCGCGGCGACGAAAATGTCGTTCCACAGACGCGCTTCGAGATGGCTCTCCATCTTCGGCAGATAGAAGTACGGGCCCGAGCCGCGCGCGACCAGTTCCTTCGCGTTGTGCACCATGAAGAGCGCGAAGTCGAAGATCCCGCCCGACACGCGCTTGCCGTCCACCTTCACGTGCTTCTCATCCAGATGCCAGCCGCGCGGACGCACGATCAGCGTGGCGACCTTGTCGTTCAGCGTGTACGACTTGCCGTTCTGTTCCAGCGAAATCGTGCGGCGCACCGCGTCCTTCAGATTGATATGGCCGGTGATCTGGTTGTCCCAGCTCGGCGCATTCGAATCTTCGAAGTCGGTCATGTACGAATCCGCGCCCGAATTCAGCGCGTTGATGATCATCTTGCGCTCGACCGGGCCGGTGATTTCCACGCGGCGGCATTGCAGATCCTGCGGCAGCGGCGCGATGGTCCAGTCGCCTTCACGCACGCTTTTTGTTTCGGCGAGGAAGTCGGGGCGCTCACCGGCATCCAAACGTTTGGTGCGTTCCACACGCGCCTGCAACAACTGCTGACGGCGCGGCTCGAACGTGCGATGCAGCGCGGCGACGAGTTCAAGCGCTTCGCGCGTCAGAATCGCGTCATAGCCCGGCTTGATCTCAGCCGTGATTTCCATGCCCTGCGGCAACTGCAATGATGCGTGCGATGACTGCGGGTTCGCCATGTTTTCTTCTCCTTGGTCGGTCAGATTGCAACGATGCAAATGTTGAAAATGCGGTTGATGTACGTCGCGTTATCCAGTGGTAGCCGTCACGCGCCAAGGCTGTGGCGCGTGCGGCTGCCGCCGGCGCCGCTGCTGCGGCCGGGCGACGCGGGGGTCTTCAGAAAAGCGAGCAGATCGGCCATGCCTCCGCCCGCGCCATGCGGCGTGACGCCCAGTTCTTCGACCGGGGCGTTTTGCCGGTTGAGCCAGAAAGTGGTGAAGCCGAACCACGTCGCGCCCGCCACGTCCCAACCGTTCGACGACACGAAGACGATCTCGCGCGGCAGCGCGTCGAAGGCTTGCGTGCCGAGCGCGTAGGCGGCGGGCGAGGGTTTGTAGGCGCGCACGGCGTCGACGGATAGAACGTGATCGAACAGGCGCGTCATGCCGGCGCTCTTCACGGCGATGTCGAGCATTTGCGGGTTGCCGTTCGAGAGAATCGCGAGAAGCGGACGCGAGGCGGATTCGCCGCCCGTAAGCGCCGCTGAATTCGGCGATACGTCGCGCAACTGACGCAGCGCGGGCACGGCATCGGGGAAGGCGGACAGACAAGCGTATTCGTCCATCAGACGCTTCTCGGCCGTGCGGCCCAGCGTGAGCTGAAGTTTTTTCGTGGCGAAGCGCAACGCGTCGAGCGTGATGTCCCAGAACGGCCGGTAATGCGCGCCGGGTGCGTCCGCCGCATCGGCGAGCGTGCGCAACTGCGTGTATTCGATCTGTTTCTGGCGCCACAACTGCGAGAGCGCATCGCCGTGGCCGGGGAACATCTGCTCCGCGGCAGCGATCACCGAATGCACGTCGAAAAGCGTGCCGTACGCGTCGAAAATCACTGCTTTAGGGGAGAGTGTCGTTGTGGCCGACATTGCCGTGCGCTCCTATCAGAGGTCAGGACGGATTGTATTAGTGATGCTATGCGCTAAAAAAGAGGCTAAACATCACTTGATCTTTTACTTTCATCCACCTAATCTGACGCGCACCGACCACTTTCCCGCGAAGGCGCGGCGCCAACCGCCTATGGACCGTTTCAAGCAGATCGAGACTTTCGTGACCGTCGCGGCCAAAGGCAGCCTGTCTGCCGCAGCTTCGGCCGAAGGCGTCGCGCCGGCCATCATCGGCCGCCGCATCGACGCACTCGAAGAGCGCCTCGGCGTCAAATTGCTGGTGCGCACCACGCGCAAGATCACGCTGACCTTCGAAGGCTCGGCCTTTCTCGAAGACTGCCAGCGCATCATTCACGACATGCAAAACGCCGAAGCCAGCGTGTCGGCGGGCGGCGTCAAGGCGAGCGGCCATTTGCGGCTCTCCGCGCCGGCCGGCTTCGGACGCCGGCACGTCGCGCCGCTGGTGCCGGCCTTCACGGTCGCGCATCCGGACGTGTCGATCACGCTCGACCTGTCCGACCGCCTCGTCGATCTGGTTAACGAAGGTTTCGATTGCGCGGTGCGTCTTGGCGAGTTGCCGGATTCGTCGTTGGTGTCGCTCAAGCTCGGCGAGAACCGCCGTGTGTGCGTGGCGTCGCCGTCGTATCTGAGCCGGCGCGGCGCGCCGCACAGCCTTGCCGATCTCGCGCATCACAACTGTCTCGCGCTCGGCGCGAGCGCCAACCAGCAACGCGGCTGGATGTTCCAGCAGGGCGACAAGGTCGTCTCGATCAAGGTGTCCGGCACGATGGAATGCTCGGATGGCGCGGTGCTGCACGAGTGGTGTCTCGAAGGCTACGGTCTCGCGTGGCGCTCGTGGTGGGAGGTCGGCACGGACATCGCGGCCGGGCGGCTCGTCAGCGTGCTCGACGAATTCGCCGCGCCGCCCATTGGGATTCACGCGGTGTTTCCACAGCGCCGTCATTTGCCGCTGCGGGTGAGGCTGTTTCTGGACTTTCTCAAGCATACGTATGGGCACCCTGATTACTGGGGCTAACTGCCGGGGCTAACTGCGGCGGCCGACGGCGACCGGCGCCGCGCGCGCTTGCCCGGCGGTTGCCCCGCCGCCGCGAACAAGGGGTTTCCGATATGCGGACAGACCCTCAACAGATTCATACGCTCAATTCCGCGACCTACAATCGATGGAGGCGGCTTGCACGCCGAGCCTCGTTGGACGCTGAGGCCGCGCTGCGCGCAGCCGGCGACGGAGGGCATCATGTTCAGGCACATCCTGGTTCCGACCGACGGTTCTGACCTGTCTCGCAAGGCAATCGACGGCGCCATTGATCTCGCGCAAGCCGTCAATGCGCGCGTGACCGCCTACGCGTGCCTGCCGCAATACCCGTACTCGCCGTTCTCCGACGTGGTGGTCGAACCGCCCTCCGAATTCCTGCAGCGCAGCGAGCGCGAAGCGCGCGTGCATCTGCGCGAGGTGGAAATGGCGGCGCGCCGTGTCGGCGTCACGGTCGACAGCCGGACCAGCGTGCATCCGGCGCCATATCTCGGCATCATCGAAGCGGCGGAGCAGGGCGGCTGCGACGTGATCTTCATGGCCTCGCATGGCCGCCGCGGTCTGGGCAGCCTGCTGATCGGCAGCGAAACGCAGCGGGTGCTCACGCATACGAAGATTCCGGTGATCGTGTATCGCTGAATCAAGTCTAAAAAAAACGCGCCGGCGGTGAGGCCGGCGCGCGCTGTGTTCGCCGCACAATGCGTTGTGCTGGCTTTCTTGCTGCTGCGATCTCTCCCAAGTTCCACTTCAAGCTGCCGGCCGTCGGCGCTGCTCGGTTCAAGCTCCTACGGCCTTGCTCCTCCCTGTGACGGCGGCTCCCTGACGGAGCCGCTTTTCGTCTGTCCGCCCTGTTCCTGCGATCAGACCGCGGGGTTGCTTACGCGACCTTCTTGTCGAAGAACTGTTCGTCTTCCGTCGAGCCGTGCAGCGCGGTCGTCGAAGCATCGCGTTCGACCGTTTGCGTCACGGCGTCGAAGTAGCCGGTGCCGACTTCGCGCTGATGCTTGACAGCGGTGAAGCCCTTTTCGGCCGCAGCGAATTCGGCCTGCTGCATTTCGACGAAGGCCGTCATCTGGTTGCGGGCATAGCCGTGCGCGAGGTTGAACATCGAGTAGTTCAGCGCGTGGAAGCCGGCCAGCGTGATGAACTGGAACTTGTAGCCCATCGCGCCGAGTTCGCGCTGGAACTTGGCGATCGTCGCGTCGTCCAGGTTCTTCTTCCAGTTGAACGACGGCGAGCAGTTGTACGACAGCAGTTGATCCGGGTACTCCTTGTGGATCGCGTCGGCGAATTTCTTCGCGAACTCGAGGTCCGGCTTGCCGGTTTCGCACCAGATCATGTCGGCGTACGGCGCGTAGGCGAGGCCACGCGAGATCGCCTGCTCGAGACCCGGCTTCGTGCGGTAGAAACCTTCCACCGTGCGCTCGCCGGTCAGGAACGGCTTGTCGTTTTCGTCGATATCCGACGTGATCAGATCAGCGGCTTCCGCATCGGTACGCGCCAGCAGCACGGTCGGCGTGCCGGAGACGTCGGCGGCCAGACGCGCGGCTGTCAGTTTGGCGATGTTTTCACGGGTCGGCACGAGCACCTTGCCGCCCATGTGGCCGCACTTCTTGACGGACGCGAGCTGATCTTCGAAGTGCACGCCCGCGGCGCCCGCTTCGATCATCGCCTTCATCAGTTCGAACGCGTTCAGCACGCCGCCGAAGCCGGCTTCCGCGTCCGCCACGATCGGCTGGAAGTAGTCCACGTAGCCTTCGTCGCCCGGATTCTTGCCTTCCGACCATTGGATCTGGTCAGCGCGCGTCAGCGTGTTGTTGATGCGCTTCACGACGAGCGGCACCGAGTTCGCCGGATACAGCGACTGGTCCGGGTACATTTCGCCGGCGACGTTCGCGTCGCCCGCCACTTGCCAGCCCGACAGATAGATCGCCTTCAGGCCGGCCTTGACCTGTTGCATGGCCTGATTGCCGGTCAGCGCGCCGAGCGAGTTGACGAACGGCTCGTTGTTCACGCTTTCCCACAGCTTTTCCGCGCCGCGCTTGGCGAGCGTGTGCTCGACTTGCACCGAGCCGCGCAGGCGGATCACGTCTTCCGCCGTGTAGCTGCGCTTCACGCCTTTCCAGCGCGGATCGGTTTCCCATTGCTGTTGGAGTTGCTTGGCTTGTTCTTGACGGGACATGGTGTGCTCCTTGGTTGCCTGTATGGATGGGTGACTCTTTTCTTCGTCGAAGCGGCCGGCCGGTTGGGGCGTTTCGTTTCGTGAAGTCTTATATAAGAGTCTAGGCAAATCGATGGTCGCGCAATAGTCGCCTAGGAGCCTTTTTGGATTATTTGTTTGTGTTTAAAATCAATGAATTACGTCACTCGTTTCGCATTAAGAAACGACTTTTCCCATCTTGCAATAGGCTGTCTTGTGCCGTGCAGCACGATTTTTTACGACGCAAAAAAATTTTCCACATCGTGAAATTTGGGGCGCGCCGAAGTACGGACGAAAAAAAACCGGCGCATGAGCACCGGTTTCTTTCGACTGATGAACGGCGAGAAGCCGTTCGGGTCTTTTTTCAAGCTGACTGCGCAGTACCGCCTGGGCGCTGCAACGGGCCGAAGCCCTGAAGCAGAATGCGCCCGGTCAGTACTTAGCTGCCGCGACGCGCCGTACGCGGGCCGTCGCTGCGGCGTGCGCCGTAGCCGCCGTCGCGCGAACCGCCGTAGCCTTCACGCGAACCGCCGCCGAAGCCGCCTTCACGCGAGCCGCCGCCAGCCGACTTGCCGGCCCAGCCGCCGCCATTGCCGCTGCCGCTGCGCGAACCGCCGCCGTTACCGGCCGGCTTGCCCGAACCGCTACCGAAGCGACGGCCACCGCCGTTGCCACCGCCCGGACGGCCGCGGCCGCCAAAGCCAGGACGGCCGTTACCCGACGGAGCCGACTTACGCGGCTCGAAGCCTTCGACGACATTGACCGGCAGCGGGGTGCGCACGAAACGCTCGATGCGCTTCAACGCGCCTTGTTCCGCGTGATGCACGAGGCTCACCGCGATACCCGAGCGGCCGGCACGGCCGGTACGGCCGATGCGGTGCACGTAGTCTTCGGCGAACTTCGGCAGGTCGTAGTTGAACACGTGCGTGATGCCGGGGATGTCGATACCGCGAGCGGCGACGTCCGTGGCCACCAGCACGCGCACACGGCGCTCGCGCAGTGCGCGGATCGTGCGGTTACGCGCGCCTTGCGGCAGATCGCCATGCAGGGCGGCCGATTCGAAACCGGCGTCGGCCAGACGGCCGGCCAGCTGGTCGGCGTCCATCTTGGTTGCGGTGAAGACGATAGCCTGGTCGAGGCCCGAATCACGCAGCAGATGGTCGAGCAGACGATCCTTGTGATCGCGGTCGTCGACGTAATGGACGGTTTGCGCGATGTTGGTGCGCTGTTCCAGACGCTGAACGATCTCGATACGCTCCGGATCCTTCAGCAGGCGGCCGGTCAGCGAACTGATCTTGCCGTCGAGCGTGGCCGAGAACAACATGGTTTGACGCGAAGCCGGCGTAGCGGCAACGATCGTTTCGATGTCTTCGATGAAGCCCATGTCGAGCATGCGGTCAGCTTCGTCGAGCACGAGGATCTGCAGTTGCGACAGATCGATACGGCCGCGTTCCAGGTGGTCGATCAGACGGCCCGGCGTGGCAACCAGGATTTCCGGGTTCTTCGCGAGCAGCATCAATTGCTGGCCGTAAGCGACGCCGCCCAGAATGCTGACGGTGCGCAGGCGCTTCAGATGCTTGCCGTACGTGGCGGCGGCGGTGGTGACCTGCATCGCGAGTTCGCGGGTCGGCGTCAGAACCAGCATGGTCGGACGGGCAACCGGTTGCGGACGGCGCGTGCGGGCGCCGTCGGCCGGACGCGGTTCACGCGGCTGGCTGGCTTGCGCCTTTTGCAGTTGCGAAAAACGCTCGATGGCGGGCAGCATGAACGCGGCGGTCTTGCCCGAACCAGTCGGGCTCGAGACCATCAGGTCGCGGCCGGCAATACCGGCGGGGATGGCGCGTTGCTGAACCGGCGTGGGGTTCTGATAGCCAGCGGCGGTCAGCGCGGAGACGACATCCGCGGACAGACCGAGCGACGCGAACGACGGGCCGGCCGGTGCTGCGGCTTCAGCGGCGACGGCTTCCGGAGCGGCAGCAACGGCTGCGGCTTGTGCGGGTGCGTCGGCGAGACCGAGGGCTTGGTCGGCGATGGCGTTCAACGGGCTGCTGGGGGTATTGCTCGAAGTCATGAGAATCCTTGGTACACAGGGAATTAAAACGTCGGCGCCAATCGGCATACCCAAGTCGTCGGATTCAGCGAGCAAAGAAGCAGCGAGCAAATCGAAAAACGGGGGCAGCTCGCGACAATGAAGGCGAGCTTTTCGTTAGAAGCTGTATCGGATGCGACATGCCAACACGGCGTGCCGCCAGCCTGGGACATGATCGCCCGTAGGGGGCTAGGCAGGAGGGGACAGGTTCTAAACTGGATTGGAGCTAAACGCTACGAGGCGCTGCGCCGCAAAGGCCGCTAGAGGAAAGCCGGGCAAAGCAGTGAAGCGCAGGCAGCATTGTATAGGCTTTTGCTGCACTGCGCCACTGTTAGGAGTTTTCCTGGTGGAAAAGTTTGTGCCGGCTGCTGTTCGGGCGGCCGGCCGGATTAGCGGGCGGGCCGCCGGGGATCGCGTCAGAGCCGCTTCAGGCCGCCTCGCCGCTCTTGAGCGCTTCGACCAGTTCGACGTATTGCTGCTTCGCGGCGTCCTGCGCCGTGCCCTTGAGTGCCGCCCACGCGTCGTACTTGTATTTGCCGACGATGTCGGTAAAGCCGGGCTTGTCGCCGTGAACGTCGCCGCGGGTGGCCTGCTTGTAGAGCGCGTAGAGGCGCAGCAGGGTGAGATTGCCGGGACGCTCCGGCAATTGCTGGACGTCTTCGTGGGCCTGGGTGAACTGGGTGTCGATGTCGGTCATTGTCGTGTTGCCCGCCGGGCGGGATCGGATTTGAGATCGGCTGATGATCATAGCAATTGCATGCCGCCGCGGGGCCGAGGGCTTATTCCAAACATCGGCCGGCACGCGGGCGCAAAGCCGAAGCATGCCGCTCGCATGCCAAACCACATTTGCGCGCGCCGTGCCGATTACAATACGGTCCATGACTCAAACTGTGCTCCTCGCCCTCGATACCTCGACCGAATTCTGCTCGGTAGCGCTTCTGTCCGCCGCCGGCAATCCGGTTGGCGCCACACCTGAAGAGGCACGCGCCGAACCGCGTCTCTGGGTGCGCCACGAGCAAACTGGCGCGGTCTCCAGCACGCGTCTTTTGCCCGCCATCCGCGAACTTTTCGACGAAGCCGGCCTGAAACTGGCGGACTGCGACGCCATCGCCTTCGGTTCCGGTCCGGGCTCGTTTACCGGCCTGCGTACCGCGACCGGCGTCGCCCAAGGCCTCGCGTTCGGCCTGAATCTGCCGGTCGTGCCGGTCAGCACGCTGCTCGCCTGTGCCGAGAGCGCGCGCCTGCGCGATCCGTCGGTGACGCGCGTGCTTGCCGCGCTCGACGCCCGCATGGACGAAATCTATTGGGCCGACTACGCCTGGGACGACGCGCAAGGTGAATGGCGCACGCTGCAGGCGGCTTCGCTCGATGCGCCGGACCGGCTCGTTTTGCCCGAGGTCCCCTTCACGCTGGCAGGCAATGCCGCCGCGGCCTTCGGCGCGCGGTTGCCGGCACTCGCCGCGGCGCGCAGCGTCGACGGCGAGGCTCTACCGCACGCCGTGCCGCTCGCTCACGCCGCGCTGCGCGCATTGCGCGCCGGCCGCACGGTGCCCGCCGACCAGGCCGCGCCGGAATATGTGCGCGACAAGGTCGCCCAGACCACCGCCGAGCGGGTCGCAGACAAAGCTGAAAGGGCCGCCAAGGCCGAGCAGGCCGCGAGACTCGCAAACAACGCAGCGCAAGGCGAGGGCCGGCAATGAGCGGTGTGCTGCTCGCGGACCGCTACATGTCGCCGATGACCGAAGGCGATCTGGACGAAGTCGCCGCCATCGAAAAAATCGCTTATGAGTTTCCATGGAGCCGGGGTAATTTCGGCGACTCGCTGCGCAACGGTTACTTCGGCGTCTGTCTGCGCCATGTCACGGGCACGCTGATCGGCTATTGCGTGCTGATGCCGGTCGTCGACGAAATGCATCTGCTCAATCTGTGTGTGACGCCGGCGGCGCAAGGCGCCGGCGCCGGACTCGCGCTGCTGCGCGAAGCGGTGCGCATTACCCGCGCTGAAAAACTCGAAGGCCTGTTGCTGGAAGTGCGGCCGTCGAATCATCGGGCGATCCACTTGTATGAGCGCTTCGGCTTTGCTTCGATCGGCCGGCGCAAAAATTATTATCCGGCGCGGCATCGCAGCCGGGAGGACGCCATCGTGATGCGTTTCTCGTTTGCCACGGAGGGCGCAGATGGCGCTGCATGAATCGGTACTGGAAGAGTTCGGACTCGCGCCGCTGTGGGTGCGTCGGGGGATGGCTGTGACGCAGGAGCCGGCTGTTGAGCCGCAAGCGCAAGCCGAGGCCGTGGTCGGGCAGGGCGCTGGTGCGCTGGCCGGGCCAGGTGCGCGTCGCGATGATGCGCGTGGCGCGGCGCCAGGATTGCCGCCCGTTGCTCGCGCGCAGGAAACCTCGCAGCCCGCGATGCGCGCCGCCGACGTTCAACAAGCCAACGCCGCGCCAGCGCAAGGCGAACGCGGCACGGCTGGTCGTCTGGAGCAGGCATCGCCTTCGGCCGGGGCGCGCGATCGGTACGACGATCGCCAGGCGACGGCTGAAACGCGCGCAGGCCAGTCGCCGCGTTCCATGCAGAACGGCGAGCAAGCTGAACGTCAAAGGCAGCCTGCACAGGATCCGGCGCAAGGGCGGGCGCAAGCGTCGGCGGAGCCACGCCAGCCGCAACCATCGCAGTCATCGCAGTCATCGCAACCGCGGCAACAGTCGCAGCCACCCCGCAGCCCCGAGCCGCCGACGTTCGACGCACCACCCGACGACGATTTCGCGTGGTTCGACGACCTGCCGACCCAAGCTCCCGCGGACGCACGCGACGAAGCCCCTGCAGCGCCGGCAATCCACACGCTCGACTGGGACGCACTGAGCGAGCGCGTCGCCGCCTGCCGACTTTGCCGTCTGTGCGAGAAACGCACGAACACAGTATTCGGCGTCGGCGATCGCGGCGCCGACTGGATGCTGATCGGCGAGGCGCCAGGTGAGAACGAGGACCGTCTGGGCGAGCCGTTCGTCGGCCAGGCCGGCAAGCTGCTCGACAATATGCTGCGTTCGCTGACGCTCGCGCGCGACACCAACGTCTATATCGCGAACGTGATCAAATGCCGGCCGCCCGGCAACCGTAATCCCGAACCGGACGAAGTCGCGCGTTGCGAGCCGTATCTGCAACGTCAGGTCGCGCTGGTCAAGCCGAAGCTGATCGTCGCGCTCGGCCGCTTCGCGGCGCAAAGTCTGCTGAAAACCGAGGCGAGCATTTCGTCGCTGCGTGGCCGCGTGCATGAATACGAAGGCGTGCCCGTGATCGTCACCTATCATCCGGCGTATCTGCTGCGCAGCCTGCCCGACAAGGCCAAAGCCTGGGCTGATCTGTGCCTCGCGCGCGACACGTGGCGGGCGGCGGGCGGCGCGCCGTCGAACGCGTCGAAGTGACGGCCGCCGAGGGGCCGGCGGCCGGCTCCACGGCCGCGCTGCGCATTGATGCGGCAAGCCGCGATACGCTGCTCGACACCTTGCACGATGCCGCCGTGCGCGATCTTGCGTGGTTGTTGCTGAGCGCAGATCTGTTGCGCCCGCAACCACCGGTGGGCGCGCTGGCGAACTCCTTCGACACGCTGCAGGAAGCGCAGGCGACCATCGACTGGCTGCGCGCGCTCGACGCCACGCCCGAACCCTTGCATCACGAACTGGCGGCGACGCGCATCACACGTGTCGGCCGGTACGCCGAACGGCTGCTCGGCTGGTTCCTGCAACATGGACCGGCGGCGCGGCTGGTGGCTGCCGGCGTGCCCTTGCGGCGCGCGGGCGTCACGCTCGGCGAATGCGATTTTCTGGTCCAGACGCGGCAGGGTGCGCGGCTGCATTGGGAACTGGCCGTGAAGTGTTATCTGCATGCCGGCGACGGGCGCGCTCAGTTATCCGACTACGTCGGCCCGAATCTGAAAGACCGCTTCGACCTCAAGCTCTCGCATGTGCTGAATCACCAGTTGCCGTTGAGCGCGCGGGAGGAGTTCGCCTCGGTCGGCTATGCGGGTCCCTGGACGCCGCAGATGTTCATCAAAGGCTGGCTGTTTTACCGGCACGGCGAGACGCCGCTCGATCCTGTCGAGCTCGATCCGGCGCATGGTCGTGGGTGGTGGGTGACGCGCGGTGATTGGCCGGCGTTTGGAGCGGCTCATTCGGAGAAGTGGCGCGCATTGCCGCGGCTGGAGTGGCTTGCGTCGCGGCGGCATACGCCTCTTGAGGTGCAGTCCGCAGGCCTTGCTTTCGTCGATGCGCAAACGCTCGCCGGACAAACGTTGCATCAGCACGGACCGGCGATGGTCGCTTCATTCGTCGAGGACAGCGCGGGCAATCTGATAGAACGCTCGCGTGGCTTTATCGTGCCCGACGAGTGGCCCGAACTGGCGCAAAGCTACGCGCGGCAGTAGCAGTGGGTGAACGGGAAAGACCAGGAGGCGCCGGAAAGACTAAGGCGTAGAACGGCCGAATGCAGCCAGACCGCCGTGACGCCCAGCCGCCCTCACCACCACCGATAAAAATGATGCACCGGCCCGACGCCGCTGCCGACGTCAAGCCGATCGCTCGCTTGCAGCGCGCCGGTCAGATACTCCTTCGCGTCGGCGACAGCGCTCGCCAGATCCCCACGCTGCGGAATCAGCGCCGCAATCGCCGACGACAGCGTGCAGCCCGTCCCATGCGTATTCTTCACCGGCACACGCGGGCCGCCGAGACGCAGCGTGCCGCTCTCCTGCACCAGCCAGTCCGGACTATCGGTGGCGCTCAAATGGCCACCCTTCATCAGCACCGCGCGTGCGCCGAGCGCGCGCAGCGCTTCGCCTTGCTCAACCATGCCGGCTTCATCGGTCGCGGCTTGCACGCCGAGCAACGCGGCGGCTTCCGGCAGATTGGGCGTCAGCAGATCGGCAAGCGGCAGCAATTCGTCGCGCACCGCCGCGACCGCGTCCGGCAGCAGCAACGCGTGGTTGCTCTTCGAAATCATCACCGTGTCGAGCACGACGTGCTTCGGCTTATACCGGCGCAGCGCGTCGGCGACCGCGCGCGCGATCGGCGCGTTCGCCAGCATGCCGATCTTCACGGCGTCGATGCGGATGTCGTCGAACACCGCGTCGAGTTGCGCGGTAATGAAGCCGGGATCCGGCGCATGAATCGCGGTGACCCCGCGCGTGTTCTGCGCGGTGAGCGCGGTGATCACGCTCGCGCCATACGCGCCGAGCGCCGAGAAAGCCTTCAGATCGGCCTGGATACCGGCGCCGCCGCCGGAATCGGAACCGGCGATCGTCAGCACATTGGGAATCGGTTGAGTCATGGCAAAGCGAGGAAGGAGGAAGGCGCGGGTCGCGACGTGAGCGGACGACCCGCAGCGGATCAGTGCTTGACTTCGCCGATCAGCGCGACCGAGTCGAACGCGCGCTGGTTGGCCTGGTGGCGCCGCATCACGAACCACATCATCACGCAGACGAAGGTGCCGAACAGCACGATCACTGCCGTGACCGGCACGTCGAGCCACACCAGCACGGCGTAGAGGCACAGCATCACGAGCACGGAAAGATTTTCGTTGAAGTTCTGCACGGCGATGGAGTGACCCGCCGACAGTAGCACGTGCCCGCGATGCTGGAGCAGCGCGTTCATCGGCACGACGAAAAAGCCCGACAGGCCGCCGACGATCATCAGGAAAATGTACGCGACGATCAGATAGCCTGGCACATGCACGCGGCCGAAATAAAGACCCCAATGGGCAGGGAACAGATCGCGCGTGTAGAACGCCATCAGCATCACGGCGATGCCCATCATGATGCCGACCGGCAACACCGACAGCGACTTCTTCAACGGCACCCGCGAAGCCGCGAAGATCGCGCCGGCCGCCACGCCCACAGCCACCACCGCCTGCAGAATGGCCGCTTCGGAGAGCGACATGTTCAGCGATACCTCGGCCCACTTCAGCACGATGAATTGCAGCGTCGCGCCCGCGCCCCAGAACAGCGTGGTCACAGCAAGCGAAATCTGGCCGAGCTTGTCGCGCCACAGCACGAGGAAACAGTCGGCGAAATCGGTGACGAGTTTGATCGGGCCGCGTTCCTGTTTCGGATAGCGCGCGCCGGTGTCGGGAATGCGCAGATTGAACAGCGCGGCAATGACATAGATCGCCATGATGACCAGCATTGCCGCCTCGGCGGGCGTGTTGACCGAGGGAATGTGGTGCCGCAGGATCGGCGCGGCAATGTGCGGGCTGATGAGCGCGCCGCCGAGCACGGTGCCGAGAATGATCGAGCCGACGGTCGTGCCTTCGATCCAGCCGTTCGCGGCGACCAGCCGGTCAGGCGGCAGCAGTTCGGTGAGAATGCCGTACTTGGCGGGCGAGTAGGCCGCCGCGCCGAAGCCGACGATCCCATACGCGAGCAGCGGATGCGCGCCGACCAGCATCGTGATGCAACCGACAACCTTGATGGTATTGGTGATGAACATCACGCGTCCTTTCGGACGGGAGTCGGCGAAGGCGCCTACGAAGGCAGCGAGAACGACGTACGACAGCACAAAGAACAACTTGAGCAGCGGTGTCATCCAGTTCGGGGCGTGAAGATCTTTCAGCAGTGCGATAGCAGCGATCAGAAGCGCATTGTCGGCCAGCGACGAAAAAAACTGCGCGGCCATGATGGTGTAAAAACCTTTTTTCATCTGATGCGATGCTGTCCTCGCTGCGGTCTGTCCGCCCCGGCCGCTGGCTGAGCGTCCGGGCTTATGCCGTTCGAAATGGGTTGTGCGCACGGCTTTATATCATGAAAATAGATGGATTCGGACTAGCAGAATCCTTGATCGCACCGCCCAGCGGGCTGCCGAGCGTTGAAAACGCCTTGTAAGCCGCTGATTCGCAAGCGTCTTTACGAAAATATCCCATGCCGCGCCCCCTTTCAGCCACGATTCATACCTCCGCTCTCGCCAATAATCTCGCCGTTGCCCGGCGCTACGCGCCAAAATCCAAAATCTGGGCCGTCGTCAAGGCAAACGCCTACGGGCACGGCCTCGCGCGCGTTTTTCCCGGCCTGCGCGCAACCGACGGCTTTGGGTTGCTGGACCTCGAAGAAGCCGTGAAGTTGCGTGAATTGGGCTGGGCCGGCCCGATTCTTTTGCTCGAAGGCTTCTTTCGTCCGACCGATATCGATGTGATCGACCGCTACAGCCTGACCACCGCGCTGCATTCGGACGAACAGTTGCGCATGCTCGAAATGGCGCGCCTGTCCAAACCGGTCAACATCCAGTTGAAGATGAATACCGGCATGAACCGTCTCGGTTACACGCCGGAGAAGTTCCGCGCCGCATGGGAGCGCGCGCGCGCCTGCCAGGGCGTCGGCCAGATCACATTGATGACCCATTTCTCGGACGCCGACGGCGATCGCGGCGTCGACTATCAGGTGGAAGCGTTCGAGCGCGGCGCGCAGGGCATCGCCGGCGCCCGCAGCCTCGCCAATTCGGCGGCCACGCTGTGGCATCCCGCCACGCACTTCGACTGGGTGCGCCCGGGCATCATCATGTACGGCGCGTCGCCGTCCGGCGTCACGGCCGCGATCGAAGGCACCGGCCTGCAACCGGCCATGACGCTCGCCTCAGAATTGATCGCCGTGCAGACGCTCGTCGAAGGCCATACGGTGGGCTACGGTTCGTCGTTCAAGGCGCGCGGCTCGATGCGCATCGGCGTGGTGGCGTGCGGGTACGCCGACGGCTATCCGCGCGTCGCGCCGGAAGGCACACCGGTGATCGTCGACGGCGTGCGCACGCGGGTCGTCGGGCGCGTCTCGATGGACATGCTCACCGTCGACCTGACGCCGGTTCCGACCGCCAACGTCGGCTCGCGCGTCGAACTGTGGGGCACCTCGCTGCCGATCGACGACGTCGCGCAGGCGTGCGGCACCATCGGCTATGAGCTGATGTGTGCCGTGGCGCCGCGCGTGCCGGTGCGGGCGGAATAAAGGCCCGCAACCCGGGCGCGCGCCTGGCCTCGCAGCAAGCGTTTCAATCCAAAGAACAGCAACACAGGCAATAACGCGTGGCAAAACCCAAAACGTTGTACATCTGCAGTGAATGCGGCGGGCAATCGCCGAAATGGGCCGGCCAGTGCCCCTCATGCAATGCGTGGAACACGCTGGTCGAGTCGGTGGCGGAAGCGCCTTCCACGCACCGCTTCCAGTCGCTAGCGAAGAGCGCGCCGGTGCGCCGTCTCGCCGATATCGATGCGTCCGACGTGCCACGCTTTTCCACCGGCGTGAGCGAGTTCGACCGCGTGCTCGGCGGCGGTCTGGTGCCGGGCGGCGTGGTGCTGATCGGCGGCGATCCGGGCATCGGCAAATCGACGCTGCTGCTGCAATCGCTCGCGGAGATCGCCGCGGACAAACGCGCGCTCTATATCAGCGGCGAGGAATCGGCCGCGCAGATTGCGTTGCGCGCGCAACGGCTTTCGTTGCTGGAGCCGGGTTCGAAGGCAAGCGAGCTGCAATTGCTGGCCGAAATCCAGCTCGAAAAAATCCAGGCGACGATCGCCGAGCAGCGGCCCGATGTCGCGGTGATCGACTCGATCCAGACGGTCTATTCCGACGCGCTGACTTCCGCGCCGGGCTCGGTCGCCCAGGTGCGCGAGTGCGCGGCGCAATTGACGCGCATCGCCAAGCAGTCGGGCACCACCATCATCATGGTCGGCCATGTGACCAAAGAGGGCGCGCTGGCCGGGCCGCGTGTGCTCGAGCACATCGTCGACACGGTGTTGTACTTCGAGGGCGATACGCATTCCTCGTTTCGTCTGGTGCGCGCGATCAAGAACCGTTTCGGCGCGGTCAACGAGCTCGGCGTGTTCGCCATGACCGAGCGCGGCTTGCGTGGTGTGGCCAATCCGTCGGCACTGTTTCTGTCGCAGCACGAGCAGTCGGTGCCGGGTTCCTGCGTGCTGGTGACGCAGGAGGGCACGCGGCCGCTGCTGGTCGAAGTGCAGGCCCTCGTGGACTCCGCCAACGCGCCGAATCCGCGGCGCCTCGCGGTCGGCCTGGAGCAGAACCGGCTCGCGATGCTGCTGGCGGTGCTGCACCGGCATGCCGGCATCGCGTGTTTCGATCAGGACGTGTTCCTGAACGCCGTGGGCGGCGTGAAGATCACCGAGCCGGCCGCCGATCTGGCCGTGCTGCTCGCGATTCATTCGTCCATGCGCAACAAGCCGCTGCCCAAGGGGCTGGTGGTGTTCGGGGAAGTGGGCCTCGCCGGGGAGATCCGGCCGTCGCCGCGCGGTCAGGAGCGTCTGAAGGAAGCCGCCAAACTGGGCTTTTCGGTCGCGGTGATTCCCAAGGCCAATGCGCCGAAGCAGCCGATAGAAGGCTTACAGGTCGTTGCGGTCGAGCGGATCGAACAGGCCATCGACCGGGTCCGCACGCTCGAATAGACGGGGGTTCGGGCGCCTTGGGGCGCCCGACGTTCCGTAATGGCCGGTAAATATCTCCATATTGGCTGTAACCTACCCGACATTCCTTTTTCCTAAGCTGCAAGGGTATGCATCCCTTCTGATGCCCGAAAAAGGATCGCGCCTTGAAACAGTCATATGAAACCGTAGCCGAGCAGCCGATCCAGGTGCGCGGCTGCCGCGTCTCCGCGCCTATTCGCCAGCCTTGGGGCGGCGCTTGCCGGATCGTCGAATGGATCGACACGGCAGGGCAGATTTCGCGGCGGGTGGTCGCCGAAGATGCCACGGCCGCCGAAGTCCGCGCGACGATCAATCGTCATGTGGAAGGCCGCAAGCACGTGCTGTACGACGACGAAAAGACGCCGCGTCAGACTTTGCCGCGGCAGACGGTGGCTCGGCGCTGAGGGCTTCTGGGGCGCGGCGCGGACCTGGGCGTGCAGGGTTAATGATCGGTTTTGTGCCCCAGTTGCCGCTCATGTCACTTGAGGCCAATGCCGCAAACGGTGCGACGAGGTCAACGCTGACAATGCAGCCGACGGGAGCGAACGCGCTCCGTATCACGCGCCGTTTTGCCGACCAGCCTGGACTGGCCCGCCGAATAAAATTCACCCGCGCGCTATCTGATCAACCTGTCTTCCTCGTCTGCACCGTCTGCGCTCGCTGCATCGTAGGCCCGCGGATTGAACAGCGGATGCCCTGCGGCTTCGGCCGCCGTCAGCACCGGCGAGACACAGCAGTCGAGCGACTCCAGCAGCAAAACCCATTCTTCCAGCGGACGCTTGTCGATCACGTCGGCGAGTTCTTGCGTGAGCGCGGCGGCGTCCGGGCCGCCGATGGCCTGGCCGAGACTCCAGTGACGCGTGGCCCATTCGGGCCGGTCGAGCGCCATGCAGAGCGTTTCCCAAAACTTCAGTTCGAGCGCGCCGACCGCGAGCCAGCGGTTGTCGAGCGTGCGGTACAGGTTGTAGCAGGGCACGCCGCCATTCAGCAAACCGGCGCCGACGGCAGGCGCCGCGCCATCATTGGCGAGCGCGACCTGTGCCACGACGTTGTGCGCGTAGGTGGCATGCGTCATGGAGACATCGACGAAGCGGCCTTCGCCGCCGCGCGACACATGCCACAGCGCCGCGAGAATCTGCGTGACCGCGCTCAAGGCGCCGCCGAGCAGGTCGGCAATCTGGAAATTCGGCAGGATCGGCGCGCCGTCACGGCCCGCCAGTTGATCGAGCACGCCCGCGTAGCCGATGTAATTCAGATCGTGTCCGGCATGGTCGACGAACGGGCCGCTCGCACCGTATCCGCTGATCGCGCAGAAGACCAGCCGGGGATTGAGCGCGCGCAGCGTTTCGTAGCCGAGGCCCAGCCGTTCCATCACGCCGGGCCGAAAACTCTCGATCAGCACGTCCGCTTCGGCCGCGAGCGCGCACAGTACGTTGCGTCCCGCTTCGGACTTGAGGTCGAGGCGCGTTTCGCGCTTGCCGCGATTCACCAGCCGGTAAAACGCGCCGGGCCGCCCGGCCACACGATCGCTCGACGACTGCATCATCGTGCGGGTGGGGTCGCCGGCGCCGGGTGCTTCGATCTTCAGCACGTCGGCGCCCAGCTCGGCGAGCCGCAGGGCTGCGACCGGGCCCGGTAGCAGGCGCGTCAGGTCAAGCACGCGCAGGCCCTGTAGCGGGGGCGGCGCGGAGGCAGCCGGCGAAGCGGCCGAAGTCGCTGCCCGTGAAGTAGCCGAAGACTTGGCCGAAGACTTGGCCGAGGCAGCGGCAGAAGATGCGGCAGAAGATGCGGCCGAATTCGCCGCCGATGAGTTAGCCGAAGACTTGGCCGAAGCCGCGGCCGATGATCCAGCCGACGCCCAAGGCGTTGAGACGGATGATGTCGCGGATGACAAAGCCAACCTCCCGTCGATGCCGGCGCGGACCTGAAACAGCGTGCCGCTAGCCGATTTGTTCGAGTTCCTCATGAGTCTCGAGCCATTCGGCTTCGAGCGTTTCGAGGCGCGCGTTCACATCTGCCTGACGGCGGATCGCCTCCGTCAGTTTGCTTTTCTGCTCGGGCTCGTAACTCGCCGGATCGACGACAAACGCATCGAGCGTTGCCTTCTCCGCGTTGAGCGCGTCCATTTCCTTTTCGATCTTCGTGATGCGGCTTTGCAGCGGCTTTTTCAGGTGCGCGAGCTTCTGACGCGTTTCCGCCTCGAGGCGCCGCTGTTCCTTGCGGTTCACGCCGTCCGTGCCGCCGTCGCCGCCATTGCCGCCGCTCGTTGCCGCGCCCGCCTTGAGCGCCGCGCGCTGGTCTGCGGCATGTTGAAGCAGCCAGTCGCGGTAGTCGTCGAGATCGCCGTCGAATTCCTGCAGGCGATGTTTCGCGACCAGCATGAATTGATCCGTGGTGGCGCGCAGCAAGTGCCGGTCGTGCGACACCAGAATCAGCGTGCCTTCGAACTGCGCGAGCGCCATGGTCAGCGCATGACGTGTTTCGAGATCCAGGTGGTTGGTCGGTTCGTCGAGCAGCAGCAGGTTCGGCTTTTGCCAGATGATCAGCGCGAGCGCGAGGCGGGCTTTTTCGCCGCCGGAGAAGGGCGCGATCTTCGAGGTCGCCATCTCGCCGGAAAAATTGAAGCTGCCGAGAAAGTCGCGCAACTCCTGTTCGCGCGTATCCGGTGCGAGGCGCGCGAGGTGCTGCAACGGCGTGTCGTCCGGGCGCAGCGTTTCGAGCTGATGCTGCGCGAAGTAGCCGATGCGCAGCCCCTTGCCTTCGCGCACGTGGCCGCCGAGCGCCTCGAGCGTGCCGGCGAGCGTCTTGATCAGCGTGGACTTGCCCTGGCCGTTCGCGCCGAGCAGCCCGATGCGCTGACCGTTCTGGATCGACAGCATGACGTGATCGACGATCGGAATCTCGACGGCGGGGTCGCCCTCGCTGCGATAGCCGCAGCGCACGTCTTCCATCACCATCATGGGATTCGGCGCGGAATCGGGCGTGCGGAATTCAAACGTGAACGGCGAGGATGCATGCGCCGGCGCGATCAGCTCCATCTTTTCCAACGCCTTGACGCGGCTCTGCGCCTGGCGCGCCTTGGTGGCCTGCGCCTTGAAGCGGTTGATGTAGCTCTGCAAATGCTCGACCGTGCGCTGCTGCTTTTCGTACGCGCTTTGCTGCAACGCGATCTGCTGCGCGCGCAGCACTTCGAATTGCGAGTAGTTGCCGCCGTAGCGCTTGATTTGCTGCTGTTCCAGATGCAACGTGACGTTGCAGACCGAATCGAGAAATTCGCGGTCGTGCGATATCACGATCAGCGTGCCGGGATAACGGGCGAGCCAGTCTTCCAGCCAGACGATCGCGTCGAGATCCAGGTGGTTGGTCGGTTCGTCGAGCAGCAGCAGATCGGAGCGGCACATCAGCGCCTGCGCGAGATTCAGCCGCATGCGCCAGCCACCCGAGAAGCTGCTGACCGGTTCGCGGGTCTGTTCGAGCGTGAAGCCGAGGCCGAGCAGCAGGGCTTCGGCGCGCGCGGGTGCGGTGTAACCGTCGGCGTCGGCGAACGCGGCGTGCGCTTCGCCTTCGGCCGCGCCGTCATGCGCGGCGGAGGCGGCGGCAATCGCCGCTTCGATCGCGCGCAATGCGGCGTCGCCGTCCAGCGTGTAGGCGAGGGCGGTCTTGTCCGCGGCAGGCGTTTCCTGCGCGACGTGGGCGATCTGCCAGTTCGGCGGGATCGAAAAATCGCCGCCGTCCGCATGCAGTTCGCCGAGCAGCACGGCGAACAGCGTCGACTTGCCCGCGCCGTTCGCCCCCACCAGGCCGGCCTTTTCGCCGGGGTTGAGGGTGAACGTGGTGTTGTCGAAGAGCGGCTTGGTGCCGCGCGCGAGGCTGAACTGGTTAAAGCGGATCACGAAGAGGCCGGCTGAGGAAAACCGCTATTTTAGACTGCCGGGCCCGACACCGGGCGCTCAACCGGGATCGGCCATTCGGCCGACTGTACCGGCGGAGCTTTTGGCATAGACTGACGGCTTTCACGGGGGGAACACATGACATCGATTTATTCGTTTGCGGCACGCACGTTGGGCGGCGAGGAAGTGAGCCTCGGGCAGTACGACGGCAAGGTTTTGCTGATCGTCAACACGGCGAGCGAATGCGGGTTCACGCCGCAGTACGCGGGCTTGCAAAAGCTGTACGACACCTATGCGGCGCGCGGGCTCGCGGTGCTCGGGTTTCCCTGCAACCAGTTCGGCAAGCAGGAGCCGGGCGACGCCGCGCAGATCGGCAGTTTCTGCGAAAAGAACTACGGCGTGACGTTCCCGATGTTCGACAAGGTCGACGTGAACGGTGCGAACGCGCATCCGCTGTTCCGCTATCTGACGGGCGAGGCGCCGGGCTTGCTGGGGCTGGAAGCGATCAAGTGGAATTTCACCAAGTTCCTGATCGGCCGCGACGGCAACGTGGTGAAGCGCTATGCGCCGCTGACGAAGCCCGACGCGATTACCGAGGATATCGAAAAGCTGCTGTAAGCCCGCGGCCGCTACAGGATCGGCGAAAAGAGACGCGCCACATGCATCAGCACGCGTTTCAACGCAGTGGCCTTGCGGTACTCATTGCGGTCGATTTCGCGCGATTCAGCGAAGTCGGCCAGCAGCATCGTTTCGACCTCTTTGGCGAAGCCGCGATCCACGGTCAGCACCATGATCTCGAAGTTCAGCCGGAACGAGCGGTTGTCGAGATTGGCGCTGCCGATTGCCGCGGCCGCGCTGTCGATCAGCACGACCTTCTGATGCAGAAAGCCCGGCTGGTAGCGGAAGATCCGGATCCCCGCGCGTAGCGAGTCGTACGCATACAGTTTCGAGGCGGCGAACACCACGAGGTGATCGCGCCGGCTCGGAATCAGAATGCGCACGTCCACGCCGCGCAGCGCCGCGAGCCGCAAGGCCGAGAACACTGCCTCGTCGGGGATCAGGTAGGGCGAGGTGATCCAGACTCGCTCGCGCGCCGCGTTGATCGCTTCGACGAAAAAGAGCGAGCAGGTTTCCTGCTTGTCAGCCGGACCGCTCGGCACGACGAGGCAGTGCATGCCTTGGCCCGCCGCGGGGTCGGCGGCCGGAGCGGGCGGCATGTCGAACTCGGGCAACTGCTGCGTGGCCCAGTGCCAGTCTTCCGTGAACACGAACTGGATGCTGGCGACGGCCGGCCCGCGCACCTCGATATGCGTATCGCGCCACGGCGAGAGCGGCGGCTTGCCGCCGAGATATTCCACGCCCACGTTGTGTCCGCCGACAAACGCGCGTTCGCCATCCACCGAAACGATCTTGCGGTGATTGCGGAAGTTCAGTTGCAAACGGTTGACGAAGCGGCGATTGGTGGCGAACGGATGCGTCTCCACGCCACCCGCGCGCAACGCCGCCACATAGCGGTGCGGCAGATCGAAGCTGCCGATGCTGTCGTACAGGAAGTAGACGCGCACGCCTTGTTGCGCTTTGGCGATCAGCGCGTCTTTGAGCATCTCGCCGAGCGCGTCGTCGCGCACGATGAAGAACTGCACGATGACGTAGCGGCGCGCGTTCTCGATCGCGTCGAAGATGGCCTCGAAGGTCGCCGCGCCGTTCACCAGCGTGCGTACCGTGTTGCCGGGCAGAAACGGCATGCCGCCGAGGCGCGTGAGCGAATGCACGAGCCGGCCGCCGAGCTCCAGCGTGGGTAGCCCCGCCGACGAAGCACTGGTGTCCCATTCCGGTGGATGCGCGCGCGTGCGCAGCAGTTCGTTTTCGACGCGGCGCGCATCCGCGTAGCCGGCAAACTTGCTGCGGCCGAGGAACAGGTACGGCACCAGCGTCAGATAAGGCATCGCGACCAGCGACACGGCCCACGCGATCGCACCTTGCGAAGTGCGCGTGTTGAGAATCGCGTGGCATGCCGCGGCCACGCCGAGAATGTGGCAGAGGGCGACCAGCGTGCCGATGTGAAGCAGGTCGAATTCCATAGGCAGCCGTTGGGTTGGCGAAGCGCTGCCCGGGCCGGTTCGATGGGCGCCGGGTAGCTGACCGCGCTCATCTTACCGAACGTGTGTGCGTTGAGGGCGGGGAATGGTCAAGCCACGGTCAGGTTTCAGGGGCGCGTGCCTGAATGCGGTGTGGTCGACGCAGGCAAAACATTTTTGCGTTTGCCTGGTCGGAAGCGCGCGAGTCGGGCCTCGGGAACCTGGTCGAGATTTGGGCTCGAAGCGAGCGCTCGCGAGAGCGGCCTCGCTCGGATACGACGCGTTGAGATTGGGCTCAAAGCGAGCGCAAGGTAAAGCGGCTTCGCTCAGACGCGACGCGCACAGCATGACAACCCCCGCCGCGCGCGCCGCATCCCGAAGAAGCGCTAAAACCTCAAACCGGCAAATCAGCCGCCTGGATCAGGAACACGTTATCGTCGCCGGCACTGGTCGACAGCCAGACCAGATCGAGCCCGCCAAACGCCGCTTCCACGTGCGCCCGTTCGTTGCCGATCTCGACGACCAGCACGCCTTCGTCGGTCAGCCAGTTGCGCGCTTCGGCGATGATCCGGCGCACGATGTCCATACCGTCGACGCCGCCCGCCAGCGCCATGTCCGGCTCGTGCTTGTATTCGGCCGGCAGCTCCTGCATCGACGCCGCGTTCACATACGGCGGGTTGCTGATGATCACGTCGTAGCGGCGCTCGGCGAGCGGCGCGTACAGATCGCCTTCGAACAGCGCGACGCGGTCGTCGAGCTTGTAGTCCGAGACGTTGCGCGCGGCGACTTCGAGCGCGGGCGCCGACAGATCCACCGCGTCGATATCCGCGTTCTGGAACGCATGCGCGGCGAGAATCGCGAGGCAGCCGGAGCCGGTGCATAACTCCAGCACGGCGCTCACCTGTTCGGGATCTTCCACGTAGGGCTGCAAACCGTCCTGCAGCAATTCGCCGATGAACGAACGCGGCACGATCACGCGCTCGTCCACGTGGAAGCGGAAGCCGTGCATCCAGGCTTCCTGCGTGATGTAGGCGGCCGGCACGCGCTCGGTGGCGCGGCGTTCGATCACGTTCAGCACGGCGTCGATTTCAGCCGCGGTCAAACGCGCGTCGAGAAACGGGTCCAGCAGATCGAGCGGCAGATGCAGCGTATGCAGGACCAGATAGACGGCTTCGTCGTAGGCATTGGCCGAGCCATGGCCGAACGACAGATTGGCCTGGTTGAAGCGCGAGACCGCGAAACGCAGCAGGTCGCGAACGGTGGAAAACGGGAGCGTCATCGCAAATAGTCCTTGGGTCACGCAATCAGTTGTTCGAGCACGCGGCGATACACGTTCTTCAGCGGCTCGATGTGTGCGACTTCGATATGTTCGTCGATCTTGTGGATGCTGGCGTTCAGCGGGCCGAATTCGATCACCTGCTTGCAGATGCGCGCGATGAAGCGGCCGTCCGAGGTGCCGCCGGTGGTCGACAGTTCCGTGTTCACGCCGGTTTCGTCCTTGATCGCCTTGGCGAGCGCGGTCGACAGATCGCCGCGCGGCGTGAGGAACGGCAGGCCGCTCACGGTCCATTGCAGATCGTAGTCGAGTTCGTGCTTGTCGAGAATCGCATGCACGCGCGCCTGCAATCCCTCCACCGTGCTCGCCGTCGAGAAGCGGAAGTTGAACATCACGTCAGCATGGCCCGGAATCACGTTGGTCGCGCCGGTGCCGCTGTGAATGTTCGACACTTGCCACGTGGTGGGCGGGAAATATTCGTTGCCGTCGTCCCAGCGTTCGGCGACCAGTTCGGCCAGCGCGGGCGCGAGCAGATGCACCGGATTCTTCGCCAGATGCGGATAGGCGATATGGCCTTGCACGCCCTTGACGATCAGCTTGCCCGACATCGAACCGCGCCGGCCGTTCTTCACCATGTCGCCGAATTGCGCGCTCGATGTCGGTTCGCCGACGATGCAGTAGTCCATGCGCTCGCCGCGCGCCTGCAACGCTTCGACGACCTTGACGGTGCCGTCGGTGGCGGGGCCTTCTTCGTCGCTCGTGATCAGGAAGGCGATCGAGCCGCGGTGCGCCGGGTGCGCGGCGACGAACTCCTCGCTCGCCACCACGAAGCCCGCGATCGACGCTTTCATGTCCGCCGCGCCGCGGCCGTACAGCTTGCCGTCGCGATGGGTCGGCTCGAACGGCGCCGATTGCCATTGTTCGAGCGGGCCGGTCGGCACCACGTCGGTATGGCCGGCGAACGCGAGCAGCTTGCCCGCGGTACCGTCGACGCCGCGTTTGACGGCCCACAGGTTGGTCACGCCGTTCGATTCGATCGTCTCGTGCTCGAAGCCGAGCGCGGACAGGCGCTCGATCAAAAGGCGCTGGCAATGCTGGTCGTCGGGCGTGACGGACGCGCGCGCGATCAGTTGTTCGGTAAGGGCGAGGGTGCCGGACATGGATTCGATACAAGCCACTTTGAAATGAAAAAATGCCGGCTGGCGGTTGAACACCGCAGCCGGCAACAGCTTTTTGAGCCACGCGGCCATGGCCGCGAATTACTACGTACCGCGACTACGTGTTGCGCTCAGTTCCGCGAAATCCTGCTTCAGGCCGAACGCGCAGGATCACGCGAACAGCGCGGTGTACTCGTCCGCGGAAAAGCCGAGCGACTTGACGCGCCCGTTGACCACCAGCACCGGCCGCTTGATCACCGACGGCTTGTGAATCATCAACGCGATCGCGCCCGACTGCGTGTCCGCGGCCGCTTTCATGTCGTCGGACAGAGCGCGCCATGTGGTGCCGCGACGGTTCAGCAACGCGTCGAGCTTCACGTCTTTCAGCCAGTCCTGCACGAGCGGTTCGGTCACGCCGTGTTTCTTGAAGTCGTGGAACTCGAACTCGACGCCGTGCTCTTCCAGCCACACGCGGGCTTTCTTCACGGTGTCGCAGTTCGGGATGCCGTAGACGACAGTTTTGGTGCCGCGCGCCATCAGTCGCCTCGCAGCAGCTCGTTCAGGCCGACCTTCGCGCGCGTCTTGGCGTCCACCTTCTTGACGATCACGGCGCAGTACAGGCTGTGCGTGCCGTCTTTCGACGGCAGGTTGCCCGCCACCACCACCGAGCCCGCCGGAATGCGGCCATACGTGACTTCGCCGGTTTCACGGTCGTAAATCTTGGTGCTCTGGCCGAGGTATACGCCCATCGAGATCACCGAGTTTTCCTCGACGATCACGCCTTCCACCACTTCCGAACGCGCGCCGATGAAGCAGTTGTCCTCGATGATGACCGGGTTTGCCTGCAGCGGCTCCAGCACGCCGCCGATGCCCACGCCACCCGACAGGTGCACGTTCTTGCCGATCTGCGCGCACGAACCGACGGTGGCCCACGTGTCGACCATCGAGCCTTCGTCCACGTAGGCGCCAATGTTGGTGTACGACGGCATCAGCACGACGTTCTTCGCGATGAACGAGCCGCGGCGCGCGATGGCGGGCGGCACCACGCGGAAGCCGCCGGCGGCGAAGTCTTCAGCGGTGTAGTTGGCGAACTTCGACGGCACCTTGTCGTAGAACTGCGAGTAACCACCGGCCGGCATCGGCGCGTTGTCTTCCAGACGGAACGACAGCAGCACGGCTTTCTTCAGCCACTGATTGACGACCCAGTCGCCGTCCTTCTTTTCCGCGACGCGCAGCGCGCCCTTGTCCAGTTGCTCGATGGCGTGGGCGACGGCTTCGCGCACGTCGGCCGGAGCGGCCTTCGGCGACAGTTCGGCGCGGTTTTCCCAGGCGGTGTCAATGATCTGCTGAAGTTGTTGCGACATATGCGTGCTTTATCGAAGAGTTGAAGTCTGAAGAAGGGATGCGGTGCGCGGATTTGCCCGAGGTTTCCGTTAGTGAAAACTCAACCCGCCAACGCGCGGCAAAAATCGACGATTCGCTGCGCGCCCTGCGTGCATTCGTCGACGTCGGCGACGAGCGCCATGCGCACGAAATTGCGGCCGGGGTTCACGCCGTGCGCAGTGCGCGCGAGGAACGAGCCCGGCAGAACCGTCACATTATAGTCGGCGTAGAGGCGCTGGGCGAACTCGGTGTCGGTGAGGCCCGTGCGCGAGACGTCCGCCCACAGGTAGAACGCGGCGTCCGGCAGGCGCACGTCGAGCACCTCGGCGAGCATCGGCGTGACCGTGGAAAACTTCTGCACGTACTTCGCGCGGTTCTCGCGCACGTGCGTCTCGTCGTTCCAGGCCACGATGCTGGCACTCTGGAACACCGTCGACAAGGCAGCGCCGTGGTATGTCCGGTATAGCAGGAAGTCCTTGAGAATCGCCGCGTCGCCCGCGACGAAACCCGAGCGCATGCCCGGCACGTTCGAACGCTTGGACAGGCTCGACAGCATGACGAGCCGCTCGAAACCGCGGCCGAGCCGGTGGGCGGCTTCGAGGCCGCCGAGCGGCGGGTTGGCTTCGTCGAAATAGATTTCGGAGTAGCACTCGTCCGAGGCGATCACGAAGCCGTAGCGGTCCGACAGCGCGAACAGTTCGCGCCAGTCGTCGAGCGTCAGTACCGCGCCAGTCGGATTGCCGGGCGAGCAGACATACAGCAGCTGCGTGCGCGCCCAGATGTCGGCCGGCACCGCCGAGTAGTCGCAGGCGAAGTTGCGCGCCGGATCGCTATTCACGAAGTACGGCTGCGCGCCGGCCAGAATCGCCGCGCCTTCGTAGATTTGGTAGAACGGGTTGGGACAGAGTACGATCGCAGGCTCGCCGTCAGCATTCTTTTTCGGGTCGAGCACGGTCTGGGCGAGCGCGAACAACGCCTCGCGCGAACCCGACACCGGCAGCACCTGGGTGGCCGGGTCGACCGGCGGCAGGTTGTAGCGCCGCGTGACCCATTTCGCGATCGACTCGCGCAGCGCCGGCGACCCGATCGTGGCCGGATACGAGGACAAACCGCCGAGCGAGGCCACCACCGCGTCGCGGATCAGCGCGGGCGTGGGATGTTTCGGCTCGCCGATGCCGAAGCTGATATGCGCGAGGCCGGCGGTCGGCGTGACGTCCGCGAAAAGCGCACGCAGCTTTTCGAACGGGTAGGGCTGAAGGGAGTCGAGTAGCGGATTCACTGGGCGGATCGAGCCTGATCGAAGAAGGGCACAGACGGATGCGGAAAGAAGCGGGGCACGCGCGCCGGCGGTAAAGCGCACAACAGGCGCGAAACACATGGCAGAGCGGCAAGCGGATGATTATAGCGTGGCACGCATGGCGTGGCGGACGTACCGTCGCGCAGCCGCTCACGGGCAGGTATGGCGCCGGCGGCGCGCACAGGCGATCCACGGCCGTGCCGCAAAGGCAAGTTGAAGAGTTGAGCAGTTGAGCAGTTGAGCAGGTAAAGGGCACCGCGCCGTTGAGCAACGGCGCAACCCGCCAGGCGGCGCAGGCAATGCGCTGCAGCGGGAACGACGCGAACCGCCGACGGTTCGCGCAAAAAAGAAGCAGGAGCAGCAATGTACGCAGCAGTCTTGGAGACATCCGAACATAACAGGCGCAGGAGCGCCGCGGTCCTCGGTAGGAACGCCACCAACGCCTTTGCAAGGACCGCCGCAGTCCTCGGCCTGAACGCCACCGGTGCCTTTGCGAGGAACATCGCAGTCCTCGGCTCAAAGGTCACCAGCGTCTTCGCAACGAGCACCGCGGTCCGCGACGGAAACACCCCGAACGCCTCCGCAAGGAGCCCCGCACCATGACCAACTGGCTTCGCAACGGTTGGCCGACGCTCGCAATCATGCTGGGCGCGTCGGTGTGGGGCGTGATCTGGTATCCACTGCGCATGCTGGCCGCGCTCGGCGTGACAGGCACCGCAGCCAGCGCGCTGACGAGCGGCGCCGGCTGCCTGTTCGTGCTGCTGGTTCGCTATCGCGCGCTCAGAACCGTGCGCTGGCACTGGCTGCTCCCGGCTCTCGCGCTGGCGGCGGGTATCACCAACCTCGGCTTCGTGTGGGGCTCGATTCACGGCCAGGTGATGCGCGTGCTGCTGCTGTTCTATCTCACCCCCGCGTGGACCGCGCTCTTCGCGCACTTCATCCTGCACGAACGGTTGACGTGGGCGGGCGCGGGCCTCGCCGCGCTGTCGCTGGCCGGCGCGATGACCATGCTGTGGTCGCCGCAACTGGGCATTCCCGTGCCCGGCAATCTCGCCGAGTGGGCCGGCCTCGCGGGCGGCATGGGCTTCGCCATGAGCAATGTGCTGATTCTCAAGACGAGCCGCGTGTTGCCGGACATGAAGCCGGAAATGCGCACCGCGACGATCTTCGGTGGCGCGGCGCTGTTCGGTGCGTGTGCCTCGCTGTTCGAGGCGATGCCCGCGCCGCCCACCGGCGCGCATCTCGGCTCGGCCGCCTGGCTGGTGCTCGGCCTCGGGTTTCTGCTGGCGTCGAACAATATGCTGGTGCAATACGGACTTTCGCGCGTGCCGGCCAACCGGGCGTCGATCATCATGCTGTTCGAGATCGTGGTCACGGCGCTGTCAGCGTGGCTCTTTGCCGGCGAGACGCCAGGTCCGCGAGAATGGGCGGGCGGCGCGTGCATCGTGCTGGCTTCGGCGCTGTCCAGTTGGGTGCATCGGACCAAGGCCATGCCGCCCGATCCGGCCATTCAGGAGGAGAGTCTCGCTGACGGACGCGATGCCGGGCTCGACGACCGTAAGGACGGCAAAAACCGCCCACGCGCGATGGTATGATTGCCCCTCATTAGCCGGCGCATGCCTCACCGCATGAAGCCGGCACCCGAGGCCCGAGGGTTCGCGGGCCGTGTCGCCCCATCGGCGAACGGCTGGCGCGGCCTTCACGAGCCACCTATTTTTTTCCCTTTTCAAACAGCGAAATCGCCGTGCGTCTGACCTCGATCAAACTCGCTGGCTTCAAGTCATTCGTCGATCCCACGCATTTCCAGGTCCCGGGCCAGCTAGTCGGCGTGGTCGGACCGAACGGGTGCGGCAAGTCCAACATCATCGACGCCGTGCGCTGGGTGCTCGGCGAATCGCGCGCCTCCGAGTTGCGCGGCGAGTCGATGCAGGACGTGATCTTCAATGGCTCGACCGCGCGCAAGCCGGGTAGCCGCGCCAGCGTCGAACTGGTGTTCGACAACGCCGACGGCCGAGCCGCCGGGCAGTGGGGCCAGTATGCCGAAATCGCCGTGAAGCGCGTGCTCACGCGCGACGGCACCTCGAGCTACTACATCAACAATCTGCCGGCGCGCCGCCGCGACATTCAGGACATCTTCCTCGGCACCGGTCTCGGGCCGCGCGCGTACGCGATCATTGGGCAGGGCATGATCGCGCGCCTGATCGAGGCGAAGCCGGAAGAGCTGCGCGTGTTTCTCGAAGAAGCCGCGGGCGTGTCGAAGTACAAGGAGCGCCGCCGCGAAACCGAGAACCGTCTGCACGATACGCGTGAGAATCTGACGCGGGTCGAGGACATCGTCCGCGAACTGGGGGCGAACCTCGAGAAGCTGGAAGCGCAGGCCGTGGTCGCCACGCGTTACAAGGAACTGCAGGCCGACGGCGAAGAGAAGCAGCGGCTCCTCTGGCTGTTGCGCAAGAACGAAGCCGGCGGCGAGCAGGAGCGCCAGCAACGCGCGATCGAACAGGCCCAGATCGATCTCGAAGCGCACACCGCGAAGCTGCGCGAAGTCGAGGCGCAACTCGAAACGCTGCGCGTCGCGCATTACTCCGCCAGCGACGCGATGCAGGGCGCGCAAGGCGCGCTCTACGAGGCGAATTCGGAAGTCAGCCGGCTCGAAGCCGAGATCAAGTTCATCGTCGAATCGCGCAATCGCGTGCAGGCGCAGATCGCCGCGCTGAACGCGCAGCGTGAGCAATGGCAGTCGCAGGCGCAAAAAGCGCAAGACGATCTGGCGGACGCCGAGGAACAACTCTCCGTCGCCGAGGAAAAAGCGGCGCTGGCCGAAGACGAAGCCGCCGCCAAACACGACGCAATGCCAGCGCTCGAAGCGCGCTGGCGCGATGCGCAAACGGAGTTGAACGCCGAGCGCGGTGGTATCGCGCAGACCGAACAGGCGCTCAAGCTCGAAGCCGCGCATCAGCGCAATGCCGATCAGCAATTGCAGCAACTGCAGGCGCGTCATGAGCGCCTGAAGTCGGAAGCAGGTGGTCTCGACGCTCCGGACGAAGCGCAACTCGAAGACCTGCGCATGCAGCTCGCCGAGCATGAAGAAATCCTGCACGACGCGCAGACGCGGCTCGTCGACGCGCAGGAAACGCTGCCGCGCCTCGACGGCGAACGCCGCGCCGCGCAGGAGCGTGTGCAAACGGAAAGCGCCCAGATTCATCAGCTCGACGCGCGCCTCGCCGCGCTCAAGCAGTTGCAGGAAAACGTCCAGACCGAAGGCAAGATCCAGCCGTGGCTCGAGAAGCACGAACTGGGCAGTCTGCCGCGTCTGTGGAAGAAGCTGCATGTCGAAGCCGGTTGGGAAGCCGCGCTCGAGGCCGTGCTGCGCGAGCGGCTCGCCGCGCTGGAAGTGTCGAACCTCGACTGGGTCAAGGCGTTCGCCACCGACGCGCCGCCCGCCAAGCTCGCCTTCTACGCGCCGCCGGTAGCAGGCCAGCCGGCCGCCACGCCGCCTGCATTGCGGCCGTTGCTGTCGCTGGTGCGGATCGACGACGCGGGCATCCGCGCGGTGCTGAACGACTGGCTCGGCCTCTCGTTCGTCGCCGACGATCTGCAGCAGGCGCTCGCCATGCGCTCGCAATTGCCGGAAGGCGGCGCGTTCGTCGTCAAGGCGGGGCATGTGGTGACGCGCGTCGGCGTGCAACTGTATGCCGCCGACTCCGAGCAGGCCGGCATGCTGGCCCGTCAGCAGGAAATCGAAAATCTGGCGCGCCAGGTTCGCGCGCAAGCCTTGCTCGCCGACGAAGCGAAGGCCGCCGCGATCCGCGCCGAAGCCGCTCACACGCAAGCCGCCCAGGCGTTGACCGATGTGCGTCAGCAGGCGGAGCGCGCCACGCAGCGTGTGCACGCGTTGCAAATGGACGTGCTCAAGCTCACCCAGGCGCACGAGCGTTACACCCAGCGCAGCACGCAGATTCGCGAGGAACTCGGAGAGATCACCGCGCAGATCGAAGAGCAGCGCGCCATGCGCGCGGAGTCGGAAGCGAACTTCGAGCGTCACGATGGTGAGCTCGCCGAATTGCAGGCGCGTTTCGAAGACCATCAACTCGCTTTCGAGGCGCTCGACGAACAACTCACCGCCGCGCGCGGCCAGGCGCGCGATCTCGACCGTGCCGCCACCGACGCGCGCTTTGCCGCGCGCAACATGGCGAACCGCATCGACGAACTGAAGCGCAGCATTCAGGTCGCGCACGAGCAGAGCGAGCGTGTCGCGGCGTCGCTGGAAGATGCGCGCGCCGAGCTGGAAACCATCAACGAGCAGACCGCGCACACCGGCCTGCAGGACGCGCTCGACATCCGCGCCATCAAGGAAGAGGCGCTGCACGCCGCGCGCCTCGAACTGGACGATCTCACCGCCAAGCTGCGTGCCGCCGACGAGACGCGTCTGACCGCCGAGCGCGCGCTGCAGCCGCTGCGCGACCGCATCAACGAATTGCAGTTGAAGGAACAGGCGGCGCGCCTGAACGGCGAGCAGTTCATCGAGCAACTGGCCGCGGCCGGCGTCGACGAGGCCGAGTTGCAGGCCAAGCTCACGCCGGATATGAAGCCGTCGTACCTGCAGGGCGAAGTCACGCGCATCAACAACGCCATTACCGCGCTCGGTCCGGTCAACATGGCCGCGCTCGACGAACTGAAGGCGGCGACCGAGCGCAAGTCGTTCCTCGACGCGCAATCGACCGATCTGAACAGCGCGATCGAAACGCTCGAAGACGCGATCCGCAAGATCGACGCCGAAACGCGCACGTTGCTGCAAGGCACCTTCGATCAGGTGAACCAGCACTTCGGCGAACTGTTCCCACGTCTCTTCGGCGGCGGCCAGGCGAAGCTGATCATGACCGGCGACGAAATTCTCGACGCCGGCGTGCAGGTGATGGCGCAGCCGCCGGGTAAGAAGAATTCGACGATTCACCTGCTGTCGGGCGGCGAAAAAGCGCTGACCGCGACCGCACTGGTGTTCGCGATGTTCCAGTTGAATCCCGCGCCGTTCTGTCTGCTGGACGAAGTGGACGCGCCGCTCGACGACGCCAACACGGAACGTTTCGCGAACCTTGTGCGGGCGATGTCGGACAAAACCCAGTTCCTGTTCATCTCGCACAACAAGATCGCGATGGAAATGGCGCAGCAGTTGATCGGCGTGACCATGCAGGAGCAGGGCGTGTCGCGGATCGTTGCCGTCGACATGGAATCGGCTGCGGGTTTCGCCCAGAATATCGTTTAAGTTTCATTTGGGTTTCGTTTGAGTTGCGTTTGAGTCGAAAATCGCGGGTGTCCGCGTTCAGCGCAGCGGCCGGTGGCCGCGCGACACGTGGGGCGGGCGCTAAGCCGCGCAGATAAAAGAATTGCTGATGGAGCATGCATGGACGAGTTGACACTCGGTTTGATCGGCGCGGGTGCCGTGGTGGTCGGGGGCGTGGTCGTGTACAACGCGTGGCAGAGCGCGAAGGTGCGCCGCAAGATGCCGCGGCCGATGCCGGCCGATACCGCCGAAAACCTCGCGCGGGACGATCAGGAGGAACAGAGCCCGTTCATCGAACCGGCCCGGCCGACCACGCGCCGCGAGCCGGTGGGGGGCGCCGAAGCGGCGGAGCAAACCACGGCGGCGCGCGTCGAACCGACGTTCGGCGGCCAGGCGGCTGGAACGGCGCCGCTCGACACCGCGGCCGATATTCAGGCCGAGACGACCACGCCGAATGGTTATCCGGAAGCCGAGGCCGTGGCTGAAGCCGAAGGCGCCGAGGCCGGCAAGGCCGCGCAAGCCGCTCGCCAGGCCGGCGAACCGGTTGAACCGATTCTGCCCGCCGCTACGACGATCTCGTCCGCGCCGCCGGCTATCGTCGATCGGCGCATCGACTGTATCGTGCCGATTCGTTTGAACGGCCCAGTTGCCGGCGACAAGGTGATTCCGCTTGCGCAGCGTCTGCGCCGCGCGGGCAGCAAGCCGGTGCATATCGAGGGCAAGCTCGAAGGCGGTGCGTGGGAACTGCTGCAAAACGGCGCGCGCTACGAAGAGTTGCGCGCGGCCGCGCAACTGGCCAACCGCAGCGGCGCGCTCAACGAACTGGAGTTCTCCGAGTTCGTGACCGGCGTGCAGCAGTTTGCCGACGCGCTGGATGCCTCGCCGGAATTTCCCGACATGCTCGAAACAGTCGCGATGGCGCGCGAACTCGACGGCTTTGCCGCGCAGTGCGACGCGCAGTTATCGATCAACGTGCTCTCCGACGGCGCGCCGTGGTCGGCCAACTACGTGCAGGCGGTGGCGTCGCAAGACGGCTTGCTGCTCTCGCGCGACGGCACGCGTTTCGTCAAACTCGACGCGAAGCAGAGCCCGGTGTTCATGCTGCAATTCGGCGACACCAACTTCCTGCGCGACGACCTCACCTACAAGGGCGGCCAGATGATCACGCTGGTGCTCGACGTGCCGGTGGCCGATGAAGACATCTTGCCGTTCCGCCTGATGTGCGACTACGCGAAATCGTTGGCCGAGCGCATCGGCGGACGGGTGGTCGACGACGGCCGTCGTCCGTTGCCGGAAACCGCGTTGCTCGCCATCGAAAAGCAGTTGATGACGCTCTACGCGAAGCTCGAACAGGCGGGCATTCCGGCGGGCTCGCCGGCCACACGGCGTTTGTTCAGCCAGTAAATTTTTTACGTTTTTCCGGTGTCTCCAACGGCCGCACGATGTGCGGCCGTTGTCGTTTCAGGCGGCGGCTTCATGCCTCGCTTTCGACTGGACCTGCAACGCGCCGAAACTGGCCATTCGGCCGATGTAAAGGGGCACGCTTCCTGCGATAATCCAATGTCTGAATTCCACTTAAGAACCTTCCGACAGCATGGCCCGAACCTCCGTCTCACATCCCGCTACCAGCGCCCCGGCCGAGCGTGCCGCGTGGCTGCGCGCGGAACTTGAACGCGCCAACTACGCGTACTACGTGCTCGACCAGCCGGACCTGCCTGACGCGGAATACGACAAGCTGTTCAAGGAACTGGAGAGCATCGAGACGGAGCATCCGGACCTGATCGTGCCGGATTCGCCCACCCAGCGCGTGGGCGGCGAGGCGGCGAGCGGCTTCGAGCCGGTCGTGCACGACCAGCCCATGCTGTCGCTGAACAACGGTTTCGCCGATGAAGACATCGTCGCGTTCGACAAGCGCGTCGGCGACGCGCTCGGCAAGAACGCGAGCGAGCCGCCGGTGCCGGTCGACTACGCGGCCGAGCTGAAATTCGACGGCCTTGCCATCTCGCTGCGTTACGTCGACGGCGCGTTCGTGCAAGCCTCCACGCGCGGCGACGGCACGACCGGCGAGAACGTCACTGAGAACGTCCGCACGATTCGCTCCATTCCGCTCAAGCTCAAGGGCAAACGCGTGCCGCACGTGCTCGACGTGCGCGGCGAAGTGCTGATGTTCAAGCGCGATTTCGAGCGTCTGAACGAACGCCAGCGGGCCGCGGAGCAGCGGGAATTCGCCAATCCGCGCAACGCCGCGGCGGGTAGTTTGCGGCAGCTCGATTCGAAGATCACCGCGCATCGGCCGCTGTCGTTTTTCGCTTATGGAATCGGCGTGCTCGAAGGCATGGAGATGCCGGCCACGCACAGCGAACTGCTCGACTGGTACAAGGAACTCGGCTTGCCGGTGAACGGTGAGCGGGCGGTGGTGCAGGGCGCGCAGGGCTTGCTGGGCTTTTTTCACGCCGTTGGCGAGAAACGCGAGAAGCTGCCGTATGACATCGACGGTGTGGTCTACAAGGTCAACCGGCGCGATGAGCAGGACGCGCTCGGCTTCGTGTCGCGCGCGCCGCGTTTCGCGCTGGCGCACAAATTCCCCGCGCAGGAAGCGCTCACCAAACTCGTCGCGATCGACGTGCAGGTCGGCCGGACCGGCGCGATCACGCCGGTGGCGCGGCTCGAGCCGGTGTTCGTCGGCGGCGCCACGGTCACGAATGCCACGCTGCACAACGAAGACGAAGTGCGCCGCAAGGATATCCGCATCGGCGACACGGTGGTCGTGCGGCGCGCCGGCGACGTGATTCCCGAAGTGGTGAGCGCGCTGCTCGACCGTCGCCCGGACGACGCCCGCGAATTCGTCATGCCCACGCAATGTCCGGTGTGCGGTTCGAATATCGAGCGGCTGCCGGATGAGGCGATCGCGCGTTGTACCGGCGGCCTGTTCTGTCCCGCGCAGCGCAAGCAGGCGCTGTGGCATTTCGCGCAGCGGCGCGCGCTGGATATCGACGGCCTCGGCGAAAAGATCATCGACCAATTGGTCGAGCAGAATCTGGTGCGTACGCCGGCCGATCTGTTCAACCTCGGTTTTGCGACGCTCGCCGAGCTCGACCGCTTTGCCGAAAAATCCGCGCAGAATCTGCTCGACTCGCTCGAAAAGGGCAAACACACCACGTTGGCGCGTTTCATCTACGCGCTCGGCATCCGGCACGTGGGCGAATCGACGGCGAAGGATCTGGCCAAGCACTTCGGCTCGCTGAATCCGATCATGGACGCCTCGGTCGAAGCCTTGCTGGAAGTCAACGACGTGGGGCCGGTGGTCGCCGAGTCGATTCATCAGTTCTTCGCCGAGGAACATAACCGCACGGTGATCGAGCAGTTGCGCGCGCCAGGCAAGGTCACGTGGCCGGAAGGGCCGCCCGCGCCCAGAGCGCCGCAAGGCGTGCTGGCCGGCAAGACGGTCGTATTGACCGGCACGTTGCCGAGCCTCGCTCGCGAAGAGGCGAAGGAAATGCTGGAAGCGGCCGGCGCGAAAGTGGCCGGATCTGTATCGAAGAAAACCGACTATGTGGTGGCGGGGGCCGACGCGGGCAGCAAATTGGCGAAGGCTGAGGAACTCGGCGTCCCGGTACTCGACGAAGATGGTATGCGAAAGCTCCTGGAGGGGCAGTTATGATCCGCGAAATTCTCAAGATGGGCGATCCGCGCCTTTTGCGCATTGCCGATCCGGTCGATCACTTCGACACGCCCGAGTTGCATGAACTCGTCAAAGACATGTTCGAGACCATGCACGACGCAAATGGCGCGGGTCTTGCCGCGCCGCAGATCGGCGTCAATCTGCAGGTGGTGATCTTCGGTTTCGGGCACAACGAGCGCTATCCGGACGCGCCGCCGGTGCCGGAAACGGTGCTGATCAACCCGACCATCACGCCGGTCTCGCTGGATATGGAAGAGGGCTGGGAGGGCTGCCTGTCGGTGCCGGGTCTGCGCGGCGCGGTGAGCCGGTTTTCGATGATCAAGTATCACGGCTTCGATCAATTCGGCAAGCCGATCGACCGCGTCGCCGAGGGCTTTCACGCGCGCGTCGTGCAGCATGAATGCGATCACCTGATCGGCAAGCTGTATCCGATGCGGATCAATGACTTCGCGAAGTTTGGTTTCACGGAAGTGCTGTTTCCAGATATGGATCCGAATAGCGACGATTGAGGCGGCTTGCGCTGCTTCTGGTCACTGCGCTGGCATCCTCGGCTCGGCGCAGGGATAAAAAAACCCACGCGATTGCGTGGGTTTTTTTGGGGAACGTCTTCAGACGCCCGGCTTTAGAACGACTCGTCCGGCGCCAGATAGCGCCATTGTCCCGGCGGCAGCGCGCCCAGCATCACACGCCCCATCCGCACGCGTTTCAGCCCGATCACTTCCAGTCCGACCAGTTCGCACATGCGGCGAATCTGCCGCTTCTTGCCTTCACGCAGCACGAAGCGCAACTGCTCGCCGTTCTGCCAGCTCACTTGCGCCGGCTTGAGCGGCACGTCGTCGAGCGACAGGCCGTGGCACAGCAGCGCGAGGCTTTCCGGCGGGAAGTGACTTTCGACGTCGGTGGTGTGGTCGCCGAACGCCACGCGCACCAGATACTCCTTGTCGATTTCCGAATGACCGCCGATTAGTTGCTTGGCGATGCGGCCGTCCTGCGTCAGCACCAGCAGACCCGTCGAATCGATGTCCAGACGGCCGGCCGGCGCGAGCTGGCGCAAATGCGCGACGGAGAAGCGGATGTCCGACTGATCGCCTTCCCAGCGATTCTCCGGCGTGACCAGCGTGATGGCCGGCTGATAGCCGTCTTCCGCCTGACCCGAGACGAAACCCACCGTCTTGTGGATCAGCACCGTCACCTGGCTCGCTTGCGCGGCTTCGGCGGCGGGGTCGATTTCGATGCGCTGGTCCGGACGAACCTTGGTGCCGAGCGTGTCGATGCGCTCGCCGTCCACCAGTACCCAGCCTTTTTCAATCCACTCGTCGGCTTCGCGGCGTGAGCACAGGCCGAGTTCGGACATCAGCTTGGACAGACGCAGCGTGCCCGGCGCATCTTCGTAGTCGCGACGCGGCGTGCGCGGAGCGGCATCGGTTTCGCTGTCGCGTTGTTCGGCTCGGGCTGCGCCGCGCGGCTTGTCGGCGCGCGCGGGACGGTCGTCGCCGAAGCGGCGGCCGGCGGCCGGCAGCGTCTTGTCGAAACTGCGGGCCGGGCGCTCGCCACGGTCGGTGCGCTCGGTGCGTTCAGCGCTGCGCGCCGGACGGTCGCCGAATTCGCGTTTGGCCGGGGCGCGTTCGCCGCGCGGAGCGCGTGCCGGACGGTCCGAGCGGTCGCCGTAGCCGCTTTTGATGGGCTTCGCGAAGCTGCGTTCGCCACGTTCGGAGGCACCGCGCTCGCCTTCGAAACGGCGTGGCGCGCTGTCGCTGCGCGGCCCGCGCTCGCCGCCGCGGCGGTCTTGCGGTGCGCCACGGTCGCTGCCGAAGCGCGGTCGGTCGGAGGCATCGCGTTCGCGGCGTTCCGGGCGCTCGCCACGCGGACCGCCTTCCGGCGGACGGCCCGCGCCTGGACGCGCACCGCTGAACGGGCGGCGTTCGCCGTCGTCGCGGCGCGGAGCGCGATCGCCAAAGCTGCGCGGAGCGCGTTCGCTGCGATCCGTGTTGCCTTCGAAGCGGCGGGGCGCGCCTTCGGCTCGGTCACCAGCTTCACGACGCGGCGCGCGATCACCGCGGTCGGCGCCGCCTTCGAACCGGCGCGGGGCGCGCTCGCCGCGATCTGAACTGCCTTCAAAGCGACGCGGCGCACGTTCACCTCGATCGGCTGCGCCTTCAAAACGGCGCGGCGCGCGATCGGTGCGATCACCACCGCCCTCAAACCGACGAGGAGCGCGTTCGCCACGCTCACCAGCACCTTCGAAGCGGCGCGGAGCCCGTTCACCGCGATCGCCTGCGCCTTCAAAACGGCGCGGCGCGCTACCGGTACGGTCACCGCCACTCTCAAACCGACGCGGCGCGCCTTGACTGCGTTCGCCATCTGCTCTGCGTGGCGCGCGTTCGCTGCGATCCGCGCCGCCTTCAAATCGACGCGGTGCGCGCTCTGCGGCGTCCCGACGCGGGGCGCGGTCGCCACTACCTTCAAACCGACGCGGGGCCCGTTCACCCTCAGCCCTACGCGGCGCGCGTTCGCTACGATCACCGCCGCCTTCAAATCGACGCGGCGCGCGATCGCCATCATCCCGACGCGGCGCACGATCACCACCGCCTTCGAACCGGCGCGGCGCACCACCCGCGCCCTCGCGACGCGGCGGCCGATCCGACCCGGCGCGATGCGCGCCACCGGCGTCCCGCTCGCGCGAAAACGACCCTTCGGCCCTTGCAGGGCGCGCACCGGCACCAGCCGGCTTGCCGGCGCTTGGCCGCTTGCCGCCTGCCGCGCCTGCGCCTTCACCCCGCGCCCCGCTCGATCCGGGCGTCGCCGGCCTGGGTCCCGCCGGGCGCGGCGTCGGCTTACGCGCCGATGTGCTGCCGGTACGGACAGGGGCGCGTTCGGACGAAGCCGGCCGCGGGTGCTTGGCTGTTAATTTGACTCGCATGAAATCTCACACTGCGATCGCGCGCAGCAGTTCGGTCTCGACCTGAATTTGCAGGCGGTTGTCCGACAGACCGTGTCCATCCAGCAGGAACACGTCTTCGACGCGTTCGCCGAGCGTATTGATCCGCGCCGAAGCGACGCCGACCCGATGCTCGGCCAGCACACGCGCGATCGAATAAAGAAGGCCTGGCCGGTCGTTCGCCGACACGGACAGGATGTAATATTGGCCGCGCTCGTCGGCCCGAAGATCGACGCGCGGGGTAACAGGGAAGGTCCGCGACAGCCGCGACAAACGGCCTTTCGACGGTCCCGGAAGCAGGGTGCCGTCACCGGTGAGGCGGGCGGTCAGTTCCTGTTCGACCAGATTGGCAATATCGCGATAATGCACGTCTTCTTCGGTATGCGCGACGAGGAAATTATCGAGCGCGTACCCGTGACGGGTCGTGCTGACCCGCGCATCGAGCACCGACAGGCCGTTGCGGTCGAAATACGCGCAAATGCCGGCGAACAGGTCCGGCTGGTCCTTCACGTACACCAGCACCTGGAGCGCCTCGCCGATCGGCGACGGACGGGCCCGCACGATCGGCGTCGGCGTTTCCACGTGGCGGTACAGCACGCGCGTTTGCCACGCGATATCCGCCGCGTCGTGGCGCAGGAAATAGCCGATGTCGAGCTTGTCCCATAGCGCCTTCTGCGCGCCTTCCGGCACGGTTTCGAGGCGCAGCAGCGCGAGCGCTTCTTCCTGGCGCGACTTCAGCTCCGAATGCGCATCCGGCCGCGCGCCGCCGAGTACGGCAAGCGTGGCGCGGTACAGGTCTTCCAGCAGCTTGCCTTTCCACGTGTTCCAGACTTTCGGGCTGGTGCCGCGAATGTCGGCCACGGTCAGCAGATAGAGCGCCGTGAGGCGCCGCTCGTTGCCGACCAGTTCGGCGAAACGCTTGATGACTTCCGGGTCGCTCGTGTCCTGCTTTTGCGCGACTTGGCTCATCGTCAGATGTTGCTGGACCAACCACACGACCAGTTCGCCGTCCTCGCCCGTAATGCCGTGATTGCGGCAGAAACGCCGCGCGTCGGCCATGCCGAGCGTGGAATGGTCGCCGCCGCGGCCTTTGGCGATGTCGTGAAACAGCGCCGCCACGTACAGCACCCACGGCCGGTCGAAGTTGGCGATCAACTGGCTGCAGAACGGATATTCGTGCGCGTGCTCGGCCACCGCGAAGCGGCGCAGATTGCGCAGCACCATCAGAATGTGCTGGTCGACGGTGTAGACGTGATACAGATCGTGCTGCATCTGTCCGACGATGCGCCGGAAGTTCAGCAGATAGCGTCCCAGCACACTGGTCTGGTTCATCAGACGCAGCGCGTGAGTGATGCCGGCCGGCTGCTTCAGGATGTCCATGAAGAGGCGCCCGTTTTCCGGATCGCGCCGCCAGTGCTGGTCCATCACGTCGCGGGCGTTGTAGATCGCGCGCAACGTGCGCGCCGACAGGCCCTTCACGCCGGGCGTCTGCTCGTACAGCAGGAAGGCCTCGAGGATCGCATTCGGCTCGCGCTGGAACACGTCGTCGCTGGCGATTTCCAGCATGCCCTGCTTTTCGACGAAGCGGTCCGACAGCACGCGCGTGATGCCGCTCGTGCTGGGGAAAAGCTGCGCTTCGATGTTCTGGATCAGGATCGTGGCGAGCTGCGTGACAGCCTTGGCGGACCAGTAATAGCGGCGCATCAGCTGTTCGCTCGCGCGCTTGGTCGCGGTCGGCTTGTAGCCGAAGCTCTCGGCCACCGCCGTTTGCAGGTCGAACACCATGATGTCCTGACGACGGCCGGCAATCACATGCAGCCGGGCGCGCAGCGCTTTCAGGAAACTCTCGTTACGGCGCAGTTCGCGCGCCTCGCGCTCGGTGATCAGGCCCCGCGCTTCGAGTTCGCGCCAGCTGCTGCCGAAACCGGCCGCCTGGGTGATCCACAGGATCAGTTGGAGATCGCGCAAGCCGCCCGGGCTTTCCTTGATGTTCGGTTCGAGCGAGTACGGCGTGTCCTGGAACTTGGCGTGGCGCTGACGCATTTCCAGCACTTTGGCCTGGAAGAAGGCTTTCGGGTCGAGCGCTTCGCGGTAACGCTTCGTGAAGTCGTCGAACAGCGCGGCGCTGCCGGTAATGCGCCTCGCCTCGAGCAGCGAGGTGCGCACGGTGACGTCGTTGGCGGCTTCTTCGAGACATTGCGACACGCTGCGCACGCTGCTGCCGAGCTCCAGCCCCAAGTCCCAGGCAAGGCTGATAAAGCGTTCGATGCGCGCCTCGAGATGCTCGATCGGCGCGTCGGGCAGCAGGACCAGAATGTCGATGTCGGAATGCGGCGCCAATTCGCCGCGCCCGTAGCCGCCCACCGCCACCAGCGTCAGTTCGGGCGGCAGCTCGCAGGTGTTCCAGGCGGCGCGCAGGGAGTCGTCCGTGGCGCGCGCCAATGAGGCCATCAACGCGTCGACGTTGGTGGCCGTCTTGAAGCGTTCCAGCAGTTGGGCTTTGGCCACTTTGTACTCCGCCTTGAGCGACGTGGCAGGGGATTGGGCGACGGCTGGAACACTACTCATTGGCAGGGAGGCGGTGAGGTCGGAAGTCGGTCAGGCCGTGGCCGCGACGACCGGCGGGCGCGCGGGCGTGCCGGCGGACACGGTCAGCACGTCGTAGCCGGTTTCGGTGACGAGGATGGTATGTTCCCACTGCGCCGACAGGCTGCGGTCCTTGGTCTTGACGGTCCACTGGTCCGGCATGGTGCGGATGTCGCGGCGGCCGGCGTTGATCATCGGCTCGATCGTGAAGATCATGCCGGTCTGCAACTCGAGCCCGGTACCGGGACGACCGTAGTGGAGGATCTGCGGATCTTCGTGAAATACCGTGCCGATGCCGTGGCCGCAGTATTCGCGCACCACGCTGTAGCCCTGGCCTTCCGCATGTTTCTGGATCGCGTAGCCGATGTCGCCGAGATGCGCGCCCGGGCGCACCTGGTCGATGCCGAGCCACATGCATTCGAAGGTGGTCTGGACGAGGCGCTTGGCCAGAATCGAGCCCTCGCCGACGATGAACATGCGGCTGGTGTCGCCGAAATAGCCTTCCTTGATGACGGTGACGTCGATGTTCAGCGCGTCGCCGTTCTTCAGCGTCTTGTCGCCGGGAATGCCGTGGCAGATCACGTCGTTGACCGAAATGCAGGTGGCTTTCGGATAGGGCGGGTAGCCGGGCGGCTGATAATTCAGCGGCGCCGGAACCGTGCCCTGTACCTTCAGCATGTATTCGTGGCACAGACGGTCGAGTTCACCGGTCGTGATGCCGGCCGTGACGAACGGGGTGATGTAATCGAGCACTTCGCTTGCCAGTTTGCAGGCGACGCGCATCCGCGCGATATCGTGTTCGTTTTTGAGCGTAATAGCCATGAGTCGGGCCTGAAATGCGATTTATTGCGGGATTATCGCACCATATTCCGGCTGCCGCAGCCTTTTGCGACGGGGCGGGCGCCTTTTGCGGGCCTCCGGGCGGCCTCGTTCGAAACGCCCTACGCTCGCGCGGGTGCAACCCGGCGGCCGTGAACAGGACTACCGGGCAGGTTGAGTCGTGCAATAGTCGCGTGCTATAATCTTTGGCTAAGTCGATCTCTGTCTTGCTTTATTCGTCCATATGGGCAAAAAAGCGGCAAGAATGGCTTCTCATAACGCTGGTTGCCTGCGCTATGAGGTAATGCGGAAGCGAAAGCGGAAGCAACAAGGCAGCAGACTCGCAAGCCGGCGCACCCAGGGTGTCCGCCGCGTTCAGCCAGAGTGATGGCAGCGCGGCCGATACGGCAGCCGGCTTAAGACCCAACCCTCGCGGAGATTTTCATGGCAGTTACCATGCGTCAAATGCTGGAAGCCGGTGTCCACTTCGGTCACCAAACGCGCTTCTGGAACCCGAAGATGGCCCCCTTCATTTTCGGTCATCGCAACAAGATTCACATCATCAACCTCGAAAAGACGCTGCCGATGTACAACGACGCGCTGAAGTACGCGCGTCAACTGGCAGCCAATCGCGGCACGATCCTGTTCGTCGGCACGAAGCGTCAATCGCGCGACACGATCGCTGAAGAAGCACAACGCGCTGGCATGCCGTTCGTCAACGCACGCTGGCTCGGCGGCATGCTGACCAACTTCAAGACGCTGAAGGTCTCGATCAAGCGCCTGAAGGACATGGAAGCGGCGCTGGAAGCAGGCGAAACCGAACGCATGAGCAAGAAGGAAGCGCTGCTGTTCGAACGCGAAATGGCCAAGCTGCAAAAGTCGATCGGCGGCGTGAAGGACATGGGCGGCATTCCGGACGCGATCTTCGTGGTCGACGTCGGCTACCACAAGATTGCCGTGACCGAAGCGAACAAGCTCGGCATTCCGGTCATCGCCGTGGTCGACACGAACCACTCGCCGGAAGGCATCGACTACGTGATCCCGGGTAACGACGACGCCTCGAAGGCTGTCGCTCTGTACACGGCTGGCGTGGCTGACGCGATCGTCGAAGGCCGTGCGAACGCGGTCAACGAAGTGGTGCAAGCTGCACGTGGTGGCGACGGCGACGAGTTCGTCGAGGTCAACTCGGAAGCGTAAAGCTGCCCCGTGTCCGGCAAAAAAGGGGGCTTTCTACAGGCCCCCTTTTTTTAAGCCGCGACATTGTAGTGGGGCGCTGCCGGCGGTGTCCGAAGCAGTGCTCGAGGCGTGGTCCGTAAAAAAGTACGGTCAACGCTGAAACGAATTCTTGCCGCCGGCATCGAAGTCCGGGCGGCGTGTGACAGACGGAACTCAAGGAGCAAATGATGGCGGCAATTACCGCAAGCATGGTTGCAGAACTGCGCGCAAAGACCGACGCGCCGATGATGGAATGCAAGAAGGCGCTGACGGAAGCTGACGGCGACATGGCGCGCGCTGAAGAGCTGCTGCGCGTGAAGCTGGGCAACAAGGCCAGCAAGGCAGCGTCGCGCGTGACGGCTGAAGGCGTGGTCGCATCGTTCATCGGCGGCAACGCGGGTTCGCTGGTCGAGCTGAACTGCGAAACCGACTTCGTCTCGAAGAACGACGACTTCCTGGCTTTCTCGAAGAAGGTCGCTGAGCTGGTCGCTACGCAAAACCCGGCTGACGTCGCGGCGCTGGCGGCCCTGCCGCTGGACGGCTCGACGGTCGACGCAGTGCGTCTGGCGCTGGTCGGCAAGATCGGTGAAAACCTGTCGATCCGCCGTTTCGTGCGTTTCGACACGGCCAACAAGCTGGCAGCGTACCTGCACGGCACGCGTATCGGCGTGCTGGTCGAGTACACCGGCGCGGACGAGCAGGTCGGCAAGGACGTCGCGATGCACATCGCCGCGATGAAGCCGGTTTCGCTGTCGTCGGACGACGTGCCGGCGGATCTGATCGCCAAGGAACGCAGCATTGCTGAGCAGAAGGCCGCCGAATCGGGCAAGCCGGCTGAAATCGTCGCCAAGATGGTCGACGGCAGCGTGCAGAAGTACCTGAAGGAAGTATCGCTGCTGAACCAGACGTTCGTTAAGAACGACAAGCAGACGATCGAACAGATGCTGAAGGCTGGCAACGCGAGCGTGCAGAAGTTCGCGCTGTTCGTGGTTGGCGAAGGCATTGAGAAGAAGCAGGACGACTTCGCCGCTGAAGTGGCCGCTCAAGTCGCTGCTGCAAAGCAACAATAAGTATCACGTAAGCTTCACTGCAATATCGTTGGACCCGCGGCGGAGCAAGACTTTGCCGCGGTCGGCAGCGCCGCAAGGCTGCGCGCGAGTTGACCCTCGCCGCGCAGCCGCCGCTGGCGAACCCCAGGGTTCGTCAATTTGGCGACGCTTGCCCGAATCAGCATTTCACCCCTACATTAGTCCCTTGTTGTTGCCCTGTTCTGCGCGATCTGGATACCCCTATGCCCACTGCCTATAAACGCGTCCTGCTCAAACTCTCCGGTGAAGCTCTGATGGGCGACGATGCCTTTGGCATCAATCGCGCGACCATCGAACGAATGGTGGCGGACGTGGCCGAAGTGGTCCGTCTCGGAACGCAGTTGGCCGTGGTGATCGGCGGCGGCAATATTTTCCGCGGCGTTGCGGGCGGCGCGGCGGGTATGGACCGCGCCACGGCCGACTACATGGGCATGCTGGCCACCATGATGAACGCGCTGGCGCTGCAGGACGCCATGCGCCACGCCGGCATCGAGGCGCGCGTGCAATCGGCGCTGCGCATGGACCAGGTGGTCGAGCCGTACATCCGGCCCCGCGCGATTCGCCAGCTCGAGGAAGGCAAAGTCGTGATTTTCGCGGCCGGCACCGGCAACCCGTTCTTCACGACCGACACGGCCGCCGCATTGCGCGGCTCGGAAATCGGCGCGGAAGTCGTGCTGAAAGCAACCAAGGTGGACGGCGTCTATTCCGCCGACCCGAAGAAAGACCCGAGCGCGACCCGTTACACCACGATCAGCTTCGACGAGGCGATTGGCCGCAATCTGCAGGTGATGGACGCCACGGCGTTCGCGTTGTGCCGCGACCAGAAGCTGCCGATCCGGGTGTTTTCGATCGTCAAGCCGGGCGCGCTCAAGCGCATCGTACAAGGCGAGGACGAGGGTACCCTCGTCCACGTGTAAACTCTCGTTCACATAACGTGGGCTTTAGCGCGAGCCCGGGCCGCCGCATCTTGCGCGCGCTGGCCGGCTCGCACCGTTTTGAAGGTTCGGAGGTTTAAAAATGTCTGTGGCTGATATCAGGAAGGGCGCTGAACAAAAGATGCAGCGCTCCATCGACGCGTTCAAGAACGACCTGTCGAAGATCCGTACGGGCCGTGCGCACACGGGCCTGCTCGATCACATCCAGTGCGACTACTACGGTTCGCCGGTACCCATTTCGCAAGTCGCGAACCTGACGCTGATCGACGCACGCACGATCGGCGTGCAGCCGTGGGAAAAGAAGATGGTGCAGGTCGTCGAAAAGGCGATCCGCGAGTCGGACCTCGGTCTGAACCCGGCCACGCAAGGCGACGTGATCCGCGTGCCGATGCCCGCGCTGACCGAGGAACGCCGTCGCGAACTGACCAAAGTGGTCAAGAGCGAAGCGGAAACCGCCAAGGTGGCAGTGCGCAACCTGCGTCGCGACGCCAACGAGCAGCTGAAAAAGCTCGTGAAAGACAAGGAAATTTCGGAAGACGACGAGCGTCGTGCCGGTGACGACGTTCAGAAGCTGACGGACAAGTTCGTCGCCGAAATCGACAAGCTCGTCGTGACGAAAGAAGCCGAGATCATGACGGTCTGAGGCCGGTCGCTTCAGCACGTTCAGGTTTTCCACTTCTTTTATTTGCAGTCACTGTCCCGACGGCCATGACCTATACCAGCTCAACCGTGCGCGTGCCTGATGTCGCCGCGGTGCCGCGACATATCGCGATCATCATGGACGGCAACGGCCGTTGGGCCACCCAGCGGCGCTTGCCGCGCGTGGCGGGCCATACGCGCGGCGTCGACGCGGTGCGTGCGGCCGTCGAGGCGTGCGCCCGTCAGGGTGTCGAATATCTGACGCTGTTCGCTTTCAGCTCGGAAAACTGGCGCCGTCCGAACGACGAAGTGTCGTTCCTGATGCGCCTGTTCGTGACCGCGCTGGAGCGCGAGATCGGCAAGCTGCATGCGAACGGCATCCGGTTGCGCGTGGTGGGCGATCTGTCGCGCTTCGATACGCGCATCCGCGATCTGATCAAGCGCGCGGAGACCAAGACCGCGCGCAATACCCGTCTCACGCTCACGATCGCCGCGAATTACGGCGGCCGCTGGGACATCATGCAGGCCACCCGCAAGCTCGCCGAACAGTCGGCGCTGGCGGGCAAGGTGGTCGAGGTGACCGAGGAATCGTTCGCCGAGCACCTCTCCATGGCTTATGCGCCGGAGCCGGATCTGTTCATCCGCACCGGCGGCGAGCGCCGCGTCAGCAACTTCCTGCTGTGGCAGCTCGCCTACACCGAGTTCTACTTCACCGACACGTTCTGGCCGGATTTCGACGCCGACGCGCTTGGCCACGCCATCGCTTCGTACGCGGAGCGTGAACGCCGCTTCGGCCGCACCAGTGCTCAACTCGAGCCGCAATCGCAAAACGTCGATTCGCTTCCATGCTAAAAACCCGTGTCATCACGGCGATCATCCTGCTGGCGATATTCTTGCCGGTCACGTTGTTCGCGCCGGTGGGCGCGTTTGGCGCGCTGATCGCCTTCGTCGTCGTGTTCGCCGCATGGGAGTGGGCGCGCCTGCTTAAGCTGGGCGGCGCGGGCCCGGTCATTTACGCGCTGGTGGCCGCGGTGGCGCTGGTCGCCAGCACGCGCCTCGGCGCGGGGATCGAGCAGGCGCGGCCGCTCTTCCAGGCAGCCGCTATATTCTGGGTGATCGGCGGTCCGTTCGTGCTGCTGCGCAAGCCCACGCTCGCGCAGGGCGCCTGGCGTCCCTTTCTGTTTCTTGCCGGCATTGTGGTATTCGTCGCGTGCTGGCATGCTCTCGTCGCCGCGCGCATGCAGGGCGTGCCGTTCGTGCTGTCGCTGCTGCTATTGGTATGGCTGGCCGATATCGGCGCATACTTCTCCGGAAAAGCGTTCGGAAAACACAAGCTGGCGCCTGCCATCAGCCCGGGTAAGACTTGGGAGGGCGCGATCGGCGGCTGGCTGGTGGTGATGATCGTCGCGGCGGCGGCGGTCTTTTTGCATGCGTTCGAGCCGACCCTGTATTCTGCGCTGCTGGCGCATTGGGGCGCCGTGCGCACGCTGCTCGCGCTGACCCTGCTGGTCGCATTCAGCGTGGTGGGCGACCTGTTCGAATCGATGATGAAACGCCAGGCCGGTGTGAAAGATTCAAGCGGCCTGTTGCCGGGGCACGGCGGCGTGCTTGACCGCATCGATGCCTTGTTGCCGGTGCTGCCGCTTGCCATGCTGCTGCTCGGCTAGAGAAAGAGATATGCAAAAACGTCTGACATTGCTCGGTTCCACGGGCTCGATTGGAGACAGCACGCTCGACGTCGTCGCGCGTCATCCCGAGCGTTTTTCGGTTTATGCGCTGAGCGCGCATCGCAACGGCGACAAGCTCGTCGAGCAATGCTTGCGCTTTCAGCCCGAAGTCGCGGTAGTCGGCGACGCCGACACGGCCGCGAGCGTCGCGGCGAAACTGCGCGCAGCGGGTTGCAAGACCGAGGTCACGTATGGGCCGCAGGCGCTCGTCGACGTGTCGAAGAGCGACGGCTGCGATACGGTGGTGGCGGCGATCGTCGGCGCGGCCGGCCTTGCGCCGAGTCTCGCCGCCGCGCGCGCCGGCAAACGCATCCTGCTCGCCAACAAGGAAGCGCTGGTCATGTCCGGCGCGATCTTCATGGACGCGGTGCGCGACAACGGCGCCGTGCTGCTGCCTGTCGACAGCGAACACAACGCGATTTTCCAATGCCTGCCGCGCGAAGCCGCGCTGCACGGCGGCGTCTCCAAGATCATCCTGACCGCGTCGGGCGGCCCGTTCCGCACGCGCGAACCGGCCACGCTCGTCGACGTCACGCCGGAAGAAGCCTGTAAGCATCCGAACTGGGTGATGGGCCGCAAGATTTCGGTCGACTCGGCCACGATGATGAACAAAGGCCTCGAAGTGATCGAGGCGCATTGGCTGTTCGGTCTGCCGGGCGAGCGCATCGAGGTGCTGATTCATCCGCAGAGCGTGATTCACTCAATGGTGTCGTACGCAGACGGCTCGGTGCTCGCGCAGCTCGGCAATCCCGACATGCGTACGCCGATCGCACATGCGCTGGCGTTTCCGGATCGCGTCGATTCGGGCGTGGCGCAACTCGATCTGCTGCAGGTCGCTTCGCTCTCGTTTGAAAAGCCGGATTACACGCGCTTTCCGTGTCTCGCACTGGCAGTGAAAGCGCTGGCCGAGGGTGGTGTGGCAAGCGCGGCACTGAACGCCGCGAACGAAATCGCGGTTGAAGCGTTCCTCGCGCGCCAGATCGGTTTCATGGCGATTGCCCAGGTGGTCGACGCGGTACTCAACGCGTTGCCGAACCGCAGCGCGCACGCGCTCGAAGACGTGATCGAAGCGGATGCCGCCGCGCGTCGCGCCGCTGCCGAATTCATCGCGCGTCTGCCCGACGGCGCTCGTCGCACGGAACGCGCCGTCCAGTGAGGCGCACATGAACCTGCTGATCGAACTGCTCGCCTTCGCGGTCGCGATTGGCGTACTCGTGGTCGTCCACGAATACGGGCATTACAGCGTGGCGCGCCTGTGCGGCGTCAAGGTGCTGCGTTTTTCGATCGGCTTCGGCAAGCCGCTGTTCCAGTGGGTGAGTCCGAAGACGGGCACCGAGTGGACCATTGCCGCGCTGCCGCTGGGCGGCTACGTGAAGATGCTCGACGAGCGCGAGACCGGCGCTGAGCCGATCCCCGCTGAAGCATTGCCGCATGCGTTCAACCGGCAGTCCGTGTGGCGTCGTTTTGCGATTGTCGCGGCCGGTCCGGTCGCGAACTTCCTGCTGGCCATCGTGTTGTTCGCGCTCGTCTTCGCCACCGGCGTGACGGAGCCGGCGGCGGTGGTCGCGGCGCCGGCGCCGAATACGCCCGCGGCCGTTGCCGGTTTCGACGGCGGCGAAACGATCGTGGCCGTGCGTGCCGAGAACGCCGGCGAGTCCGAGCCGGTGCGCTCCTGGTCGGACCTGCGCTGGAAGTTGTTGGGTGCGGCATTCGATCACAAGCGCGTCGTGCTGAGCGCGAAAGATGCGCACGGCACGTCGGATTTCCAGCTCGATCTGCGCGGCCTCAGCGAGAAGGACGTCGACGACGACTTCATGTCGCATCTCGGTTTCGAGCCGGGTGGTGGCAAGCTGACGGTCGCGGGTGTGCAGCCGGGTAGCGCGGCGCAAAAGGCCGGGCTGGTTGCGGGCGATCGTCTGCGTGCCGTCGACGGCATTCCGACCGACAACGCCACGGCCTTCATCGCTTATGTAAAATCGCACGCCGGCAAAGCGGTGACGCTGCAGGTCGAGCGTGGCGGCAAGGCGGCGGGCAAGCTCGAAGATGTGAGCATCGTGCCGCAGGCACAGCGTGATGAAACGACAGGTCAGCAGATCGGCCGCATCGGCGCGGAACTGGCCACGCAAGTGCCGTCGATCGACGTGCATTACGGTCCGATTGAAAGCCTGCAGTTGGGTGCGCGCCGCACGTGGGATCTCGCGGTGTACTCGGTGCGCATGTTCGGCAGGATGGTGGTCGGCGAAGCGTCGCTGAAAAATCTTTCCGGTCCGGTGACGATCGCCGATTACGCAGGAAAGAGCGCACGTCTAGGTCCTTCTGCATTCCTGTCGTTCCTGGCCCTTGTCAGTATTAGCCTTGGTGTACTGAACCTGTTACCAATTCCGGTATTGGACGGGGGTCATCTGTTATATTATTTGGTTGAAGCTGTGACCGGTAAAGTTGTCTCCGATCGCTGGCAACTCGTTTTTCAGAGGGCGGGTCTCGCCTGCATCGTCGCATTGTCGGCGATCGCGCTGTTCAACGATCTGGCTCGTTTAATCCATTTTTAAAGTGTTCGGCGGCGTTCACGATGGCGACCGCCCGACCTGATGCAGCTATACACACTGGGGAAGCACGTTGTTTAAACCTCATCGCTTTGTTCCAAAGACGGTTATAGCCGCGGCATTCGCCGCGCATGGGCTGGTTGCTCACGCAACGACGCCCTTCGTGGTGCAAGACATCCGGATCGAGGGATTGCAACGCGTCGAACCTGGTACCGTGTTCGCCTACCTGCCCATCAAGCAAGGCGACACCTTCAGCGACGACAAGGCATCGGAGGCCATTCGCGCCCTGTATGCCACGGGTTTCTTCAACGACGTCAAGATCGCGACCGAAGGCAACGTCGTCATCGTGCAGGTGCTGGAGCGTCCGGCCATCGGCACGATCGACTTCGCGGGCATTCATGAGTTCGACAAGGAAAACCTGACCAAGGCGCTGCGCGCCGTTGGCTTGTCGCAAGGCCGTTACTACGACAAGGCGCTCGTCGACAAGGCCGAGCAGGAACTGAAGCGTCAGTATCTGACGCGCGGCTACTACGCCGCTGAAGTCACCACCACGATCACGCCGATCGACCGCAACCGCGTGTCGGTGCTGTTCTCGGTGGCCGAAGGTCCGAGCGCGAAGATCCGCCAGATCAACTTCATCGGCAACAAGGCGTTCAGCACGGGCACGCTGCGCGACGAAATGCAGCTGTCCACGCCGAACTGGTTCTCGTGGTACACGAAGAACGACCTGTACGCGAAAGACAAGCTCACCGGCGACCTCGAAAACGTCCGCTCGTATTACCTGAATCGCGGCTATCTCGAGTTCAACATCGAGTCGACCCAGGTGTCGATCACGCCGGACAAGAAGGACATGTATCTGACGGTCACGCTGCACGAAGGCGAGCCGTACACGATTTCGAATATCAAGCTGGCGGGCAATCTGCTCGATCGCGAGCCGGAGCTGGCCAAGCTCATCAAGATCAAACCGGGCGACCGCTTCTCGGCTGAAAAGCTGCAAGCCACCACCAAGGCTATCGTCGACAAGCTGGGCGAGTACGGCTATGCGTTCGCCACCGTCAACGCGCAGCCGCAGATCGATCAGGCCAACCACAAGGTCGACCTGACGCTGCAGGTGGACCCGAGCCGTCGCGTCTACGTGCGCCGCATCAACGTGGTCGGCAACACGCGTACGCGTGACGAAGTGGTGCGCCGTGAAATGCGCCAGCTCGAAAGCTCGTGGTTCGATTCGAACCGCCTCGCGCTGTCGAAAGACCGGATCAACCGTCTCGGCTACTTCACGGATGTGGACGTGACCACGGTGCCTGTCGAAGGCACGCCGGACCAGGTCGATGTCGACGTCAAGGTGGCCGAAAAGCCGACCGGCGCGATCACGCTGGGTGCGGGCTTCTCGTCGACCGACAAGGTGGTGCTCTCGGCAGGCGTGTCGCAGGACAACGTGTTCGGTTCGGGTACGAGTCTCGCGGTGAACGTGAATACCGCGAAGACGTACCGTACGCTGACGGTCACGCAGGTCGACCCGTACTTCACGGTCGACGGCATCAAGCGCATTACCGACGTCTATTACCGTACGTACCAGCCGCTGTACTACTCGACGGATTCGAGCTTCAAGATCGTCACGGTCGGTGGCGACCTGAAGTTCGGTATTCCGTTCTCGGAAGTCGACACGGTGTACTTCGGCGCCGGCCTCGAGCAGAACCAGCTGGACGTCGACGCGAACACGCCGCAGAGCTACATCGACTACGTGAACGAATTCGGCCGTGTGTCGAACAACGTGCCGATCACCGTGGGCTGGTCGCGCGACGCGCGTGACAGCGCACTGGTGCCGAGCCGTGGTTACTTCACGCAGGCGAACGCCGAGTACGGCACGCCGATCGGCGGCACCCAGTACTACAAGGCCGACATCAACGCGCAGTACTATTACTCGTTTGCGCGAGGGTTCGTGCTGGGCTTCAACTTCCAGGGCGGTTACGGTAACGGCCTCGGCGGCAAGCCTTATCCGATTTTCAAGAACTACTATGCGGGCGGTATCGGCTCGGTGCGGGGCTACGAGCCGAGCTCGCTGGGTCCGCGCGACGCCAAGACGAACGACCCGATCGGCGGCTCGAAGCTGCTGGTGGGTAACATCGAGTTGACGTTCCCGCTGCCGGGCACGGGCTACGACCGCACGCTGCGCGTCTTCACGTTCCTCGACGCCGGTAACGTCTGGGGCACGGAAGGCAACAGCATCGGCGCCAACGGCCTGCGTTACGGCTACGGTGTCGGTCTCGCGTGGATCTCGCCGATCGGCCCGCTCAAGCTTAGCCTGGGCTTCCCGCTGGTCAAGCACGACGGCGACCAGTATCAGAAGTTCCAGTTCCAGATCGGGACGGCATTCTGATCGGGCTGCAGGCGGCCCGGCCAAACTACAGTATCGAGAGGATGACTTTGCTAACCGGTATGTTTTCGAAACGTGTGGCGTGCGCGCTGGCGCTAGCGATGACCTTGGGTGTCGGGGTAGCGCATGGGCAGGAGGCCAGGATCGCGGCGGTGAACTCCGACCGTATCCTGCGCGAATCCGCTGCCGCGAAGGCTGCCCAGGTCAAGCTCGAGGCCGAGTTCGCCAAGCGTGACAAGGACCTTGCCGACATGGCGCAGAAGCTGAAGTCGATGTCCGATTCACTCGACAAGAACGGCGCGTCCATGTCGCCCGCCGATCGCGCGCAGAAGCAGCGTGATCTGTCGCAACTGGACACGGACTTCCAGCGCAAGCAACGCGAGTTTCGTGAAGATCTGAACCAGCGCCGCAACGAAGAACTGGCGGCGGTGCTCGACCGCGCCAACAAGGTGATCAAGCAGATCGCCGAGGCGCAGCATTACGATCTGATCGTTCAGGAAGCGGTGTATGTGAGTCCACGCATCGACATCACCGATCAGGTGCTCAAGGCGCTGGCGGCGTCGGGTAACTGACCGTGGCCGCCGGACTGGATGGCCCGGCAGCAGATCCGACAACTCGGACCGAATACTAGGAGACAGGATAGGCATGGCATTTACGCTTGAGGACATCGTCCAACGGTTCGGCGGTGAAATAGTCGGAGACGGTTCGCAGCGCGTCGGCAGTCTCGCGCCGCTCGACCAGGCAGGCCCGGACCAGCTGGCGTTCCTCGCCAATCCGAAGTACCTGTCGCAGGTCGAAACGACCCGTGCGGGCGCGGTGTTGATCAACGCCGACGACCTCGCCAAGCTCGCTTCGCGCGAGAATCGTAACTTCATCGTCACGCCGAATCCGTACGCTTACTTCGCGCGTGTCGCGCAAACCTTCATCGACCTCGCAGCACCCAAGGCGGCGCCCGGCGTGCATCCGAGCGCGACCATCGACCCGTCGGCGCAGATCGCCGCGAGCGCGGTGATCGGCCCGCACGTCACGGTGGAAGCGGGTGCGGTGATCGGCGAGAACGTGCGGCTCGACGCCAATGTCGTGATCGGCCGTGGCACGCGCATCGGCGCGGGCTCGCATCTTTATCCCAATGTCGCGGTGTACCACGGTTGCAAGCTCGGCGAGCGCGTGATCGTGCACGCGGGCGCGGTAATCGGCTCGGACGGTTTCGGCTTCGCGCCGGATTTCGTCGGCGAGGGTGAGGCGCGTACCGGCAGCTGGGTGAAGATTCCGCAGGTGGGCGGCGTGTCGATCGCGGCCGACGTCGAAATCGGCGCGAACACCACCATCGACCGTGGCGCAATGGCCGACACGATCATCGAAGAGTGCGTGAAGATCGACAACCTCGTGCAGATCGGCCACAACTGCAAGGTCGGCGCTTATACGGTGATCGCCGGCTGCGCGGGCATCGCGGGCAGCACGACGATCGGGCGCCATTGCATGATCGGCGGCGCCGTCGGGATTGCCGGGCACGTCACGCTGGCCGACTATGTGATCGTCACGGCGAAGTCGGGCGTCTCGAAGTCGCTGTTGAAGCCTGGTATGTACACCAGTGCCTTCCCGGCCGTGAACCATGCAGACTGGAACAAGAGCGCGGCGTTGCTGCGCAATATCGACAAACTCCGCGATCGTATCAAGGCGCTTGAAAACGGCGCGGCTGAGAAGCAAGACAGCCCGGCGGCCAACGCGGCAAGCAAGGCCGCAGGCGATAAAGTCTGAAGCATCAAGGCAACTGGCTAAGCAAATCGCCGGGCAACCTGCCGGCTCCGCGTAAAATGGCGGGCAAGCATCAGGAAGCAAAGTCGGTTGCCGTGACCGGGTGGCGCGGCCGCCGGGTCACGGCGAGCGCCGGCAGCACGCGTTACCAACCCACCTGCACCAGCATCCGCAGTCATCACCGCGCAGTCAATGCGTGAGCAGAAACACCATGAGCACCGAAAAAATCAATCTCGACATTCATAAGATTCTCACGCTGCTGCCACATCGTTACCCGATCCTGCTGGTCGACCGGGTGCTCGAACTCGAGCCGCACAAGAGCATCAAAGCGTTGAAGAACGTGTCGATCAACGAACCGTATTTCCAGGGTCATTTCCCGACCCGTCCGGTGATGCCGGGCGTGTTGATTCTCGAAGCGCTCGCGCAAACGGCGGCCCTGCTGACGTTTTCGGAAGAGCCGAGCGACCCGTCGAACACGCTGTATCTGTTCGTCGGCATCGACAACGCGCGCTTCAAGCGCGTGGTGGAACCGGGCGATCAGCTGATCCTGAACTGCACGTTCGAGCGTCACATGCGCGGCATCTGGAAGTTCAAGGCGCGCGCCGAAGTGGATGGCGTGGTCGCGGCGGAAGCCGACCTGATGTGCGCGGTGCGGCACACGGACAAGGACGCTTAACGCGCTTGGCGCTTAAATCAGCGTCCGGGCGGCCGACGGCGTCATGTGCGTGCCGGCCTCCCGCCAGATGCCCATCCAGACAACGCAACAGAATCAGAAGCGAGGACGCATGAGCAGGATTCATCCCACTGCGATCATCGAACCGGGCGCACAACTCGACGAATCCGTCGAAGTCGGACCGTATGCCGTGATCGGCGCGCATGTGACGATCGGTGCGCGGACCACGGTCGGTTCGCACAGCGTGATCGAAGGTTACACCACGCTCGGCGAAGACAACCGGATCGGCCACTACGCATCGGTTGGCGGCCGTCCGCAGGACATGAAGTACAAGGACGAGCCGACCCGGCTCGTGATCGGCAACCGCAACACGATCCGCGAGTTCACCACGATCCACACCGGCACGGTGCAGGACGCGGGCGTCACCACACTCGGCGACGACAACTGGATCATGGCCTACGTGCATATCGGGCACGATTGCCACGTCGGCAACAACGTCATTCTGTCGAGCAACGCACAGATGGCCGGGCACGTCACGATCGGCGACCACGCGATCGTCGGCGGCATGTCGGGCGTGCATCAGTTCGTGCGCATCGGCGCGCATTCCATGCTGGGCGGCGCATCGGCGCTGGTGCAGGACATTCCGCCGTTCGTGATCGCCGCCGGCAACAAGGCCGAGCCACACGGCATCAACGTCGAAGGCCTGCGCCGCCGCGGTTTCTCGCCGGACGCGATCTCGGCGCTGCGCGCGGCGTATCGCGTGCTGTACAAGAACGGACTGTCGCTTGAAGACGCGAAGGTGCAGTTGCGCGAACTCGCGTCCGCGGGTGGCGATGGCGATGCGCCGGTGCAGACGCTGCTCGCGTTCGTCGAAGCGTCGCAACGCGGCATCATCCGCTAACCGATGGCATTGCAACCCAGTCCATTGCGCGTCGCGATGGTGGCCGGCGAGCCGTCCGGCGACCTGCTGGCGGCCTCGCTGCTCGACGGCCTCGCGAGCCGTCTGCCTGCCGGCACCCAGTACTATGGGATCGGCGGCCCACGCATGATCGCCACGGGCTTCGACGCCCACTTTCCGATGGAAAAGCTGTCGGTGCGCGGCTATGTCGAGGCACTAAAGCACATTCCCGGCATCCTCGGCATTCGCAACGAGCTGAAGCGGCAGTTGCTGGCCGAGCCGCCGTCGGTGTTCGTCGGCGTGGATGCGCCCGATTTCAACTTCGGGCTCGAGCATCCGCTCCGCGACGCGGGGATTCCGACCGTTCACTTCGTGTGCCCGTCCATCTGGGCGTGGCGCGGCGGCCGCATCAAGAAGATCGCCAAGGCGGTCGACCACATGCTGTGCGTATTCCCGTTCGAGACGGCGCTGCTGGAGAAGGCGGGCGTCGCGGCATCGTACGTGGGCCATCCGCTCGCCGACGAAATTCCGCTCGTACCGGACACGCTCGGCGCGCGCCGGACGCTGGGTCTCGCGGAAGACGGCCCGATCATCGCGGTGCTGCCGGGCAGCCGGCGCTCGGAGATCGACCTGATCGGCCCGACGTTCTTCGCCGCGATGGAAATGATGCAGCACCAGGAGCCGAGTCTGCAGTTCGTGATGCCGGCAGCCACGCCGGCTTTGCGCGAGATGCTGCGGCCGTTGGTCGATTCGCACCCCGGTCTCGCGCTGACGATCACCGACGGTCAGGCGCAGCTCGCCATGACCGCGGCGGACGCAATCCTCGTGAAGAGCGGCACCGTGACGCTCGAAGCGGCGCTGCTGAAAAAGCCGATGGTGATCTCGTACAAGGTGCCTTGGCTGACCGGCCAGATCATGCGCCGCCAGGGCTATCTGCCGTATGTCGGCCTGCCGAACATCCTGGCGGGACGCTTCGTGGTGCCGGAGATCCTGCAGCACTTCGCCACGCCGCAGGCGCTGGCGGAAGCCACGCTGAAACAGTTGCGCGACGAGACCAACCGGCGCACGCTGACGGAAATCTTCACGGAGATGCATCACGTGCTGAAGCAGAATACCGCGCAGCGCGCGGCGGAAGTCGTGGCGAGCGTCATCGAAAAGCGGAAGGCGCGGCCGTGACCACCGCACGCGCACCTCGCCGTAAAACCGTTGCGGGAGCGGCGGCGCAACAGGTCGGCCTGAACTTCGAGACGCCGGACGACATCGTCTGCGGCGTCGACGAAGCAGGGCGCGGACCGTTGGCTGGCCCGGTCGTGGCCGCGGCGGTGATTTTCGACCCGTCCAAGCCGATGATTCGCGGCCTCGACGACTCCAAAGTGTTGACCGCGAAAAAGCGCGACGAACTGTACGACAAGATCGTCGACCGGGCGCTGGCTTACTGCATCGCTTCGGCGACCGTCGAAGAAATCGATTCGCTGAATATCCTGCACGCCACCATGCTGGCCATGAAACGCGCCGTGGAAGGCCTGTCCGTCGTACCGACGCTCGTGAAAATCGACGGCAATCGCTGTCCGACGCTGAGCGTGCGCAGCGAAGCCGTGATCGGTGGCGACGCGCTCGTCAAAAGCATCTCGGCGGCGTCGATTCTGGCCAAGGTCACGCGTGACCGGATGCTGCTCGAATTGCATCAGACGTATCCCGTCTACGGCTTCAACGCGCATGCCGGTTACGGCACGCCGCAGCATCTCGCGGCGCTGCGCGAACATGGGCCTTGCGAGCATCATCGGCGCTCGTTCGCGCCGGTGCGTGAAGCGCATCTGCGCCTGGGCACGGGTGTGCCGCTGCCGGCGGGTGAAGTGATCGTCGTGTCCGAAGTGATATTCGACGACGACGCTTTTGGCGAACGCAACGCCTTCTGAACGTTACACGAGCGCTCCGTGAGCGCCGCGTGTCACCCACCCTTTCCTCATTCTCACTGTCTTCGCTGCCTGTGAAAGCCATCACCTCGCGGGACAATCCGCTCTACAAGCGCCTGAAGGCATTGGCCGGCTCGACGCATCAACAGCGCAAGAGCGGCCACGCGCTGCTCGAAGGATTTCATCTCGCGAGCGCGTATCTCGACGTCGCCGGGCAACCGGAAATGTGCATCGTCACTGACGGCGCGCTGCGCCACGATGAAGCGCAAGCGATCGTCTCGCGCATCGAGGATCATCGTCTCGTGACGCTGCCGGACGCGTTGTTCGGGCAGCTGTCGAATGTCGTGCATGGTGTGGGCATTCTGCTGCTGGTCGAGAAGCTCGATACGCCGCTGCCCGACAGGGTCGCGCAAACCTGCCTCGTGCTCGACGGCGTGCAGGACGCCGGCAACGTCGGCTCGATTCTGCGCAGCGCGGCCGCCGCAGGCATTCAGCAGGTGTTCTGCGCGCCGGGTACGGCGTACGCGTGGTCGTCGAAAGTCTTGCGTTCGGGCATGGGCGCGCACTTCCTGCTGCAGATTCACGAGGATGTGGAAGCGCAGGCGTTGATCGAGCGTCTCGCGGTGCCGATCGTGATCACGGATTCGCACGGCGCCGAGGCGATCTACGATTGCGATCTGAGCGGACCGCTCGCGTGGGTATTCGGCAACGAAGGGGCGGGCGTTTCGCAGATCTGGCGCGACGCGGTCTCGTTGCGGGTGACGATTCCCCAGCCGGGCGGCATGGAGTCGTTAAACGTGGCGGCCGCGGCGGCCGTGTGCATGTTCGAACAGTGCCGCCAGCAGCGCGGGCGCAGTTGACGTGAAAGACACGCGCGTTGCCGCGCGTGTCTCTGCTTTAGGCCGCCGGGCTCACCTCAAGCCTCACGCGCGAGCTCAATAAGAAGGCCGGTCCAGCTTGATTTCCTGCAGGATCGTCGTCGCGATCTCTTCGATCGACTTGTGCGTCGACGACAACCACTTGATCCCTTCACGCCGCATCATCGCTTCGGCTTCGTTGATCTCATAACGGCAATTCTCCGGCGCGGCGTACTTGCTGCCGGGCCGCCGCTCGTTGCGAATCTCCGAAAGCCGCTGCGGATCGATCGACAAACCAAACATCTTCTGCCGATGCGCCAGTAGCGGCGTAGGCAATTTGCCGCGCTCGAAATCTTCCGGAATCAGCGGATAGTTGGCCGCTTTCACGCCATACTGCATGGCCAGATAGAGGCTCGTCGGCGTCTTGCCGCTGCGCGACACGCCGACCAGAATCACATCGGCGTCGGCCAGATTGCGGTTCGATTGACCGTCGTCGTGGGCAAGCGAGAAGTTGATCGCCTCGATCCGGTTCTTGTACTCCTCCGTGTCCGCGTTCTGGTGGCCGCGGCCCATCGCGTGGCTCGACTTCAGTTCCAGTTCCTGTTCGAGCGGCTCGACGAAGGTCTGAAACATGTCCAGCACGAGTGCATTCGAGCCTTTGACGATCTGATTCGACGCGCTGTCCACCAGCGTCGTGAAGACGATCGGACGGCGGCCGTCCTGCACGATCGCTTCGTTGATCTTTTCTAGCGTGGCGTAGGCCTTTTCCGTCGAGTCGACGAAGGGCACGCGAACCAGGCGGAATTTCTGGTCGAACTGGGAGAGGATCGAATGCGCGAAGGTTTCGGCAGTGATCCCGGTACCGTCGGAGACGATGAATACGGTGGGCGGCATCAGTGGGGCTGGGAACGTGAGCGGAAAAAAGCGCTCGAAAGAAACATCGCTATGTCGACGACGCTGCCCGGTGGCTAACCGGAGACTGCAGCGGCGCTCGACCAGCGCGCCGTGGGCACCGCAACTGCGCCCGGACGGCGGCGGGGCCTCGCAAAAGCCCGCTGGCCGGTCCGGGGCGCGATTCGAGGCGCAATTCTCGTCCGACTGTCACATTTTCAAAGTCGGCACGGTAGAATAGCGGCAACCTGTTGGATAAGCAATTGCAGGCGATCGGCGTCTAACTCACCGTGAACGGTCGGTCAACGCCGCGCTTTTGGCCAGTAACTTGTGGCGAACGTGGTGGATTGATCGGTAAATTCGTCCATTCGCCTTCTTCGTCGCGCATCCGGCGCTTCGGGCAATTTGCAGCGATTGCTTCTCCAACAGGTTGTGCAAGACGCGAGGTCACGCTTCCAATGGGCGTCTCGCGTTCGAGCCCACTTGCACAGCCGTGAATTTCTTTCACACTTAGGGGCTTGTATGACTAACGCAGTTACCGTCGCAAAGGATAAGGCGTATGTAGTTCCGTTTGAGCAGTTGCGGATGACCGACGTGGAAATCGTCGGTGGCAAGAACGCGTCGCTTGGCGAGATGATCAGTCAGCTCGCCGAAGCCGGCGTGCGCGTGCCGACCGGTTTCGCCACCACGGCGCTGGCTTTCCGTGACTTCCTGCATCACAACGACCTGACCGAACGCATCGCCAAACGTCTCGAGACGCTCGACGTCGACGACGTGAAGTCGCTCGCCGAAGCGGGCAAGGAGATCCGTCAATGGATCGTCGAGGCGCCGTTCCAGTCGCAACTCGAGGCGGATATCCGCGCGGGCTTCGACACCCTGCAAAACAGCTCGCCTGAAGAACTGTCGTTCGCCGTGCGTTCGTCGGCAACGGCGGAAGACTTGCCCGACGCATCGTTCGCGGGTCAGCAGGAAAGCTACCTCAACGTGGTCGGCGTCGAAGACGTGCTCGATCGCATGAAGCACGTGTTCGCGTCGCTGTACAACGACCGCGCTATCTCCTATCGCGTCCACAAGGGCTTCACTCACGCTGAAGTCGCGTTGTCGGCGGGCGTGCAGCGCATGGTGCGCTCGGACGTCGGCGCGGCCGGCGTGATGTTCACGCTGGACACGGAATCGGGCTTCAAGGACGCCGTCTTCATCACGTCGAGCTATGGCCTCGGCGAAACCGTGGTGCAAGGTGCGGTGAATCCGGACGAGTTCTACGTCTACAAGACCACGCTCGCGCAAGGCAAGTACCCGATCATCCGCCGCTCGATCGGCTCGAAGCTGATCAAGATGGAATTCACCAAGGCGGGCGAAGAAGGCCGCGTGAAGACCGTCGACGTTGCGCACGAGCAGCGCAACCGCTTCTCGATCACCGACGAAGACGTGATCGAGCTGGCCAAATACGCCGTCATCATCGAAAAGCACTACGAGCGTCCGATGGACATCGAGTGGGGCAAGGACGGCCGCGACGGCAAGATCTTCATTCTGCAGGCGCGTCCGGAAACGGTGAAGAGCCAGGCGGCGGGCAAGGCCGAGCAGCGTTTCAAGCTGAAGGGTCAATCGAACGTGCTGGCCACCGGCCGCGCAATCGGTCAGAAGATCGGCGCGGGTCCGGTGCGCGTGATTCACGATCCGTCGGAAATGGACCGTGTGCAGCCGGGCGACGTGCTGGTCGCCGACATGACCGACCCGAACTGGGAACCGGTCATGAAGCGCGCCTCGGCGATCGTCACGAACCGCGGCGGGCGTACCTGCCACGCGGCGATCATCGCGCGTGAACTGGGCGTGCCGGCAGTGGTCGGCTGCGGCGACGCGACCGACGTGCTGAAGGAAGGCGCGCTGGTCACGGTGTCGTGCGCGGAAGGCGACGAAGGCAAGATCTACGACGGCCTGCTCGAAACCGAAATCACCGAAGTGCAGCGCGGCGAACTGCCGCCGATTTCGGTGAAGATCATGATGAACGTCGGCAACCCGCAACTGGCCTTCGACTTCTCGCAACTGCCGAACGCAGGCGTGGGTCTGGCGCGGCTCGAGTTCATCATCAACAACAACATCGGCGTTCACCCGAAGGCGATTCTCGAGTACCCGAACATCGATCAGGACCTGAAGAAGGCCGTGGAAAGCGTCGCACGTGGTCACGCATCGCCGCGCGCGTTCTACGTCGACAAGCTGACCGAAGGTATCGCCACGATCGCGGCGGCGTTCTATCCGAAGCCGGTGATCGTGCGTCTGTCGGACTTCAAGTCGAACGAGTACAAGAAGCTGATCGGCGGTTCGCGCTACGAGCCGGACGAAGAAAACCCCATGCTGGGTTTCCGTGGCGCGTCGCGCTACATCGCCGACGACTTCGCCGAAGCGTTTCAGATGGAATGCATCGCGCTGAAGAAGGTGCGTGAAGAGATGGGCCTCGACAACGTCGAGATCATGGTGCCGTTCGTGCGCACACTGAAGCAGGCGGAGCGCGTGGTCGGGCTGCTGGCGAAGTACGGCCTGAAGCGCGGCGAGAATGGCCTGCGCCTGATCATGATGTGCGAAGTGCCGTCGAACGCGATTCTGGCCGAGGAATTCCTGCAATTCTTCGACGGTTTCTCGATCGGCTCGAACGACCTGACGCAGCTCACGCTCGGCCTCGACCGCGACTCCGGCATGGAACTGCTGGCGGTGGATTTCGACGAACGCGATCCGGCGGTCAAGTTCCTGTTGAAGCGGGCGATCGACACGTGTCTGCGACTGGACAAGTACGTCGGTATCTGCGGCCAGGGCCCGTCGGATCATCCGGACTTTGCGCAATGGCTGACCGATGAAGGCATCAAGTCGATCTCGCTGAACCCGGATACGATCATCGAGACGTGGCAGCAACTGGCGAAGTCGGCGGCGAAGTAAAGCGAACGGCATGCCGCGTCTTAAGCGGCATGCATAACGGGCGATGCGGCATGTCAAGCGCGCGTCGAATGCACGTGAAACCGTGCTGCATCGCCCGTTGAAATGCGCTCGCTTCGTGCTATAAACACCCCGGTAGATCCGGGGTGTTTTGCTTTGTGGAGGTCGACGTGGCGCCAGGTGGATTGTTCTGGTGGATCGGGGCGGGTGTGCTGGTCGTGCTGGAGTTGCTCAGCGGCACCTTCTATCTGCTGATGATCGCGTTGGGCTGCGTGGCGGCGGCCATTGCGCACCTCGCGGGCGCCGCAGCCGACGTGCAGTTCGCGGTCGCGGCCGTGGTGGCGCTGGCGGCGGTCCTGCTGCTCAGGCGTTCGCGGTTTGGCCGCAGAACGCGCAAGGAGGCGTCGCGCAACCCGGACGTCAATCTCGACATTGGTCAAACGCTCATCGTGCCGGCGTGGCACGAGCGCCGGGCGCGCGCCAACTATCGCGGCGCGGCATGGGATATCGAACTGGCCGCGGGCGAACCGGAAGACGCGCCGCTCTATGAAATCACGGAATTGCGCGGCAGCTGCCTCGTCGTGGTGGCGGCTCGTCATTCAAACACTCGAGCCACCACGGCCTGAGCGTTCGGGCGTCACATCCGTATCACACACAACTATTCGAACTACGGACCGGAGGGTAGTAATGGATTCGACCATCGTCGGGGCGGTGCTTCTGATCATCGTGATCGTATTGGCGGCGCAGATCATCAAGATCGTGCCGCAGCAGCATGCGTGGGTGCTGGAGCGGCTCGGGCGCTATCACCGTACGCTGACACCGGGCTTGAGCTTCGCGTTTCCGTTCGTCGACCGGATCGCTTATAAGCACATCCTCAAGGAAATTCCGCTCGAGGTGCCGAGTCAGGTCTGTATCACGCGCGACAACACGCAATTGCAGGTGGACGGCGTGCTGTACTTTCAGGTCACCGATCCCATGAAGGCGTCGTACGGGTCGAGCAACTTCGTGTTCGCGATCACGCAGTTGTCGCAAACCACGCTGCGCTCGGTGATCGGCAAGCTCGAACTCGACAAGACTTTCGAGGAGCGCGACTTCATTAACCACAGCATCGTGTCGTCGCTCGATCAAGCTGCGACGAACTGGGGTGTGAAGGTGCTGCGCTACGAGATCAAGGATCTGACGCCGCCCAAGGAAATCCTCCACGCCATGCAGGCGCAGATTACCGCTGAGCGGGAAAAGCGCGCGCTGATTGCCGCGTCGGAAGGGCGCAAGCAGGAGCAGATCAATATCGCGTCCGGCGGCCGAGAGGCGGCGATTCAGAAGTCCGAGGGCGAGCGGCAGGCGGCGATCAATCAGGCGCAAGGTCAGGCGTCGGCGATTCTGGCCGTGGCTGAGGCCAACTCGCAGGCGATTCAGAAGATCGCGGCGGCGATTCAGTCGAACGGCGGGATGGAAGCGGTGAACCTCAAGGTGGCCGAACAATACGTGAACGCGTTCGGCAATCTGGCGAAGCAGGGCACCACGCTGATCGTGCCGGGCAACCTCGCGGACATGAGTTCGATGATCGCTTCGGCGCTGACTATCGTGAACAAAGGGAAGGGCGCGACCGAGGTGCGGTGAAAGCGCTGAGTGCTGCGACGGCGCTGAATGCGCCGGCTGTCCTGACTGGCCTGAATCCGCTGAACGCGCCGGTTGCGCCGACTGCGCTTTTGCCTGCTGAAAAAAGAAATGGCCCGCGGACAGTGCGGGCCATTTTCATTTGAGCGCTTGCGGGGGTCTGGTTGCGCGCCGCTTGCTGGCCGCTTGCGGCGCGTCAGCGGCAACCGAAGCGCGGCATATCCGCACACCGGCCATCGCCAAATCAGACGAATCCGCCGATCAACTCGGCGAGCGCATCAAACGCGCCTTCTCACGTTCCCAATCGCGCTTCTTCTCGGTCTCGCGCTTGTCGTGCTGCTTCTTACCCTTGGCAAGACCGATCTCGCATTTGACGCGGCCGCCCTTGTAGTGGAAGTTCAGCGGCACGAGCGTATAGCCGCGCTGCTCGACCTTGCCGATCAGTTTGCTGATCTCTTCGCTATGCAACAGCAGCTTGCGCGTGCGCACCGGGTCGGGATTGATATGGGTCGAGGCTTCGGGCAGCGGGCTGATGTGCGTGCCGATCAGGAACAGTTCGTTATTCTTGATAACGACGTAACCTTCCTTGATCTGGCCGCGCCCGGCGCGCAGCGCCTTGACCTCCCATCCTTCGAGCACGAGCCCTGCTTCATAGCGTTCTTCGACCGAGTAGTCGTAGAAGGCTTTTCTGTTGTCGATGATGCTCATGAATGGAAAGTGCCCAACTCGTTTAAAATCACGATTTTAGCAAAGCGGGGCAAGGAAAGCCCGCTGCGCTCGTCCACCCTTGCCACGCGCTGTTCAATTTATGGCAGATGTCCAGAAAACCGTGTTGATCCGCCATTCGGCGGAACAGATGTTCGACCTCGTCACCGACGTCGCCGATTACCCCAACTTCCTGCCTTGGTGCGGGGGAGTCGAAATCCGCCGCCGGGACGAAACCGGCATGGAGGCGAAGATCGATATCAACTTCAAGGGCATCAAGCAGCACTTCGCCACGCGTAACAGCATGGAGCGGCCCACGCGCATCGATATGGAGTTCGCGGACGGCCCGTTTCGCAAGTTCACCGGCTTCTGGCGTTTTACGCCATTGCGCGCCGACGCCTGCAAGATCGAATTCGCGCTGCACTACGAATTCACCAACATCATCCTCGAGAAGATCATTGGGCCGGTGTTCAATCACATCGCCAATACCTTCGTCGAGTCGTTCGTGAAGCGTGCTGACCAGCGCTACGGTAAGGCATGAGCGCGCGCTTGTCGATTGAAGTCTGCTACGCGTCGGCCGGCGAGCAGGCGTTGATTGCCGTGGAGCTGCCCGAAGGCGCCACGCTGCAGCAGGCGCTGGACGCGAGCGGCATCTTGCGGCGGTTCCCGCAGATCGATCTGGACACACAGAAAGTGGGCGTGTTCGGCAAGCTCAAGCCGCTCGACGCGGTGCTGGCCGACCATGATCGGGTGGAGATTTACCGGCCGCTGCTGGTCGATCCCAAGGTGTCGCGTCAGCGGCGCGTCGAGAAAACCCGCAAGGCGGGTTCGATAGAAGGGCGTCGCTGGCAGAATAAGGATTCGCGGTAGGCGGATTTGGCCCCGCCTCAAGGCGCCGACACCTGCGCTTTGTCCTTGATCCGCGCAACTCCGGACGTATCGTCGTCCGCATGCTGGCGCACCGACCAGCACACCCCGGCCACCAGCAGCAGAATCGCCGCCAGTTCCAGCGGGCGCGGCAGTCGCTGGTCATAAATGAACGCGTAAAGCAGCGCGAAAAGCGTCTCGAACACGATCATCTGGCCGGAGAGCGTCAGCGGCAGCCGTTTCGATGCGGCATTCCACAGCCCGTTGCCGAGCCACGATGCGCCGATCGCGAGCCCAAGATTGAGCATCCAGAAGGTGTGCCAGCGCCCGTCGGCCAGCTCGCCCTGCGGGCCGCCCGCCGGCAGCACGGCGATCACGAGCCACAGCGCCGCGCCGAGCGCGCCCGTCACGACGCCCCACAGAACCGACCACTCATTGCCGCTGAAATGCGTCTGACGCTGCAGATAGCGGGCGTTTTCGACGGCGAACCACGTCCAGCATCCCAACGCACCGACCGCGCAGGCCAGTCCGATCAGCTTGGTGACGACGCTGACCGGCGTGCTGTCCGCCACTGTAAACACATCGACGTTGATGCAGACGATGCCCGCCATCACCATCGTCAGCGGCCAGGCGAGGCGGGCGAGGGGCACCGCGCCGTGATCGCGCCGGCCCAGCAGCGTCACCGTGACGGGCAGCACGCCGACGATCAGCGACGCCGGCGCGATGCCGATCAGGTGCACGGCCGCCGTCAACAGGAGGTAATAGAGGAGGTTGCCGGCCAAAGCCAGTTTCACCAGCGCGCCGAGATCCTCGCGGGTCAGGCGTTTGACGAGCGAGCGCCCCATCGGCAGCGCGGCCGCCAGCGAGACGATGCCGTACATCGTATAGCGGCCGGCGCTCAGAAGCAGCGGCGAAAAGTCCGGCAGCACGCGCGGCACCAGAAAAACCATGCCCCATAAGGCCCCGGCCATTACTCCATATGCCACACCGCGCTGCATCGACTGCCCCTGCAAAATTACTGGAATGGTCGGCAGAATAGCCGGTTGGCGGGCCGGGCGTCTTGTTCGATTCTGCATTCCGGTGGATTTTGTGTGGTTTGAGCACGCGTTTTCATAGCCGCGCGGGCTCGGCCTGCGCTAACCGCGCGCCGACGCGAACAAGCGCATTCGAGCCCGCCGACGCCCCGCTGCGCCCGAACGCGCAAACGAAACCCGATCGAACCCGAGGTGAACAGCCAAGCGAAATCCAGGGGCCCGATGGCGCGAAAAAAACCGCCCGAAATTCGCTAAGCTGCTGTTCGTGCAGTGAAAACCAGGGAGGTATCGCGTATAATTCGCTTTTGCGCCTATAGGATTTGCCATGCGTCTGATCCAAACAGCACTCACGTTCGATGACGTGCTCCTCGTCCCGGCTTTCTCCGATGTTCTGCCGCGCGACACCAGCCTCAAGACCCGGCTGACCCGCAACATCTCCCTGAATATGCCGCTTGTGTCCGCCGCGATGGACACTGTCACCGAAGCACGCCTCGCCATTGCGATGGCGCAAATGGGTGGCGTCGGCATCATCCACAAGAATCTCACCGCAGCCGAACAGGCGCGTGAAGTGGCCAAGGTCAAGCGCTTCGAATCGGGCGTCGTGCGTGATCCGATCACGGTGCCGCCGCAGATGAAGGTGCGCGACGTGATCGCGCTGTCGCAGCAGCATGGCATTTCGGGCTTCCCGGTCGTCGAAGGCGCGCAACTGATCGGTATCGTCACGAACCGCGATCTGCGCTTCGAAGAGCGTCTGGATGAGCCGGTGCGCAACATCATGACGCCGCGCGAGCGCCTCGTCACCGTCAAGGAAGGCACGCCGCTCGCCGAGGCCAAGGCGCTGATGCACAGCCATCGCCTCGAGCGCGTGCTGGTCATCAACGACGCATTCGAACTGCGCGGCCTGATGACTGTCAAGGACATCACCAAGCAGACCGAACACCCGGACGCATGTAAAGACGAACACGGCAAGCTGCGCGCGGGCGCGGCGGTCGGCGTCGGCGCGGATAACGAAGAGCGCGTCGAACTGCTGGTGCAGGCGGGCGTCGACGTGATCGTCGTCGATACCGCGCACGGCCACAGCCAGGGCGTGCTCGAGCGCGTCAAGTGGGTCAAGCAGAACTTCCCGCACGTCGAAGTGATCGGCGGCAACATCGCCACCGCGGCGGCCGCCAAGGCGCTTGTCGAATACGGCGCGGACGGCGTGAAGGTCGGTATCGGACCGGGCTCGATCTGCACGACGCGGATCGTCGCCGGCGTGGGCGTGCCGCAAGTCACCGCGATCTCCAACGTGTCCGAAGCGCTGAAGGGCACGGGAGTTCCGGTGATCGCCGACGGCGGCGTGCGCTTCTCGGGCGACGTCAGCAAGGCGCTGGCAGCCGGCGCGAATGCCGTGATGATGGGCAGCATGTTCGCCGGCACTGAAGAATCGCCGGGCGACGTGTTCCTGTATCAGGGCCGCCAGTACAAGTCTTACCGTGGCATGGGCTCGGTCGGCGCGATGAAGGACGGCGCCGCGGACCGCTACTTCCAGGACAACTCCGCGAACATCGACAAGCTGGTGCCGGAAGGTATCGAAGGCCGCGTCGCCTACAAGGGCTCGGTCAACGCAATCCTGTTCCAGCTGATCGGCGGCGTGCGCGCCAGCATGGGCTACTGCGGCTGCCGCACCATCGCCGAGATGAACGACAAGGCTGAGTTCGTGCAGATCACGGGCGCGGGCTTGCGCGAGTCGCATGTGCATGACGTGCAAATCACCAAGGAAGCGCCCAACTACCACGTGGACTAAACGCCAATGAAGCCATTGCTGCGCGCTGTACTCATCCTCGATGCCTTGCTGTTGCTTGCGTTCGGCCTGCTGTTCCTGCTGACGCCGTGGACTTCGTTGTACAACGCGCTGCTTCTGGTGCAAACCCAGCCGGCTCTGGTCGGCCAGGGGTTTGGCGTGGCGCTGATCGGGCTGGCGTGGCTGGCCTTTCATGCGTCGGTCGATGGCGCGCTCACGTCCACCGTCGCCAAGGTGGTCGGCCATGTGAACTGGCTGACCGGCGTGCTGATGCTGATCTGGCTGCTCGGTCTGCATACGCCGGCGCTGACCGGGTTCGGTCAGATCGTCGCGGTGCTCACTGGTGTCGTGCTGCTGGTGATCGGTCTGGGCGGCGTGCGTTTGTCGGGCGCGGTGCGGCGGCGAGAAAGAGTGCGGCTCGCTGAAGCCGCCGCTGCCGAGCGCGCCGAAAAGCAGGCTGCCAAAGACGCCGCGAAAGACGCGGCCAATCGGCGCGAGCCGGGCCGTGTCACAGCGGGCTTTCCGGTCTATCACGCCGAGCCGGTCGTCGAGCCCGTCGTGCCGGTTACGCGGCCTGTCAGTTCCGTTAGTCCTGTTGCAGGGGCGCCGCTTCACCCGGTGGTCGACGAAGCCAGTCTGACGCCGTCCGAACGCGCAGCGCGGGCAGAAGCCGCCGCCGCGCGAGACGAAGCCCGCAACGGCGCCGCCGACGCGCCTGGCGCGCCCCGGCCGCCGTTTCATGGCTGACGCGTTGCGCGCCACGCCGTCCGCCGAAACATTCGGATCTGGTTTGCGTGCGCCGCGGGCAACCGCTTGCGGCGCGGCCCGCGCCAACCCGCTGCATCGTTACGTTTCATGCTCGATCGTCCCCACGTGGACCGCTTTGAATTCAACGCCGCGCCCCGCGCGCGGCATTCCGTATCCGCTCACTTTTGACTCCGTCCGCTGCCATGCATGACAAGATCCTGATCCTCGACTTCGGTTCGCAAGTCACCCAACTGATTGCACGTCGCGTTCGCGAAGCCAACGTGTATTCGGAAATTCATCCGTACGACGTCGATGCGTCGTTCATTCGCGACTTCGCGCCCAAGGGCGTGATCCTCTCCGGCGGCCCGAGCTCGGTCACCGAAACAGATACGCCGCGCGTGCCGCAAGCCGTGTTCGAACTCGGCGTGCCGGTGCTCGGCATCTGCTACGGCATGCAAGCCATGGCCGAGCAACTCGGCGGCAAGGTCGATATCGGCCACCTGCGTGAGTTCGGTTATGCCGAAGTGCGCGCGCGCAATCACACGAGTCTGCTCGAAGGCATCAGCGACTTCACCACGCCCGAAGGTCACGGCATGCTGAAGGTGTGGATGAGCCACGGCGACAAGGTGCTGGAAATGCCGCCGGGCTTCGCGCTGATGGCGTCGACGGAATCGTGCCCGATCGCGGCGATGGCCGACGAAAAGCGCCATTTCTACGGCCTGCAATGGCACCCGGAAGTTACGCACACCGTGCAGGGCCGCGCCATGCTCGAACGCTTCGTGCTGCAGATTTGCCGCGCGCAGCCCGACTGGGAAATGGGCCACTATATCGACGAAGCCGTCGCGAAGATTCGCGAGCAAGTTGGTAAAGAGCACGTGATTCTGGGCCTGTCGGGCGGCGTGGATTCGTCGGTGGCGGCAGCACTCCTGCATCGCGCGATCGGCGATCAACTGACCTGCGTGTTCGTCGATCATGGCCTGTTGCGCCTGAACGAAGCCGAGCAGGTCATGGCGACCTTCGCCGACCACCTCGGCGTGAAGGTGATTCACGTGGACGCAAGCGAAGTGTTCCTGCGCAAGCTGGCCGGTGTGACCGATCCGGAAGCGAAGCGCAAGATCATCGGCGCGGAATTCGTCGAAGTGTTCCAGACCGAAGCCGGCAAGCTGACCGATGCGAAGTGGCTGGCGCAAGGCACGATCTATCCGGACGTGATCGAATCGGCCGGCAAGGGCAAGAAGGCGACGCAGACCATCAAGAGCCACCACAACGTGGGCGGCCTGCCTGAGACGCTGAATCTGAAGCTGCTCGAACCGCTGCGCGAACTGTTCAAGGACGAAGTGCGCGAACTCGGCGTCAAGCTCGGTTTGCCTCCGGCCATGGTGTACCGCCACCCGTTCCCCGGTCCGGGTCTGGGCGTGCGGATTCTCGGCGAAGTGAAGCGTGATTTCGCGGACCTGCTGCGCCGCGCGGACGCGATTTTCATCGAGACGCTGCGTACCTTCATCGATAAGGAAAGCGGCAAGTCCTGGTACGATCTGACGAGCCAGGCGTTCGCGGTGTTTCTGCCGGTGAAGAGTGTTGGGGTGATGGGCGATGGGCGGACTTATGAGTACGTGGTCGCGTTGCGTGCGGTGCAGACGCTGGACTTCATGACCGCGCATTGGGCGCATCTGCCGCATGAGCTGCTGGGGCATGTGTCGAATCGGATCATCAATGAAGTGCGCGGTATCAACCGGGTGGTGTACGACATTTCGGGCAAGCCGCCGGCGACGATCGAGTGGGAATGAATTAGGCTGCTCCCAAGTCGCTCCGGGAGGTCCGGTTTTCCATGTTTTTCCGTTTAAAAACATTGGGTTATTGTCCGGTGTGGTCTGCTGTGATCCGGGCAATGCCTGGTGGAAATGTCGGTATCGGTGACGGTACCGACATTTCTTCCTCGGACGGCCTTGTCCGATACCGTCAAATCAGTCTGACGGTATACGTTCGAGGAGTTCTGCTCACAGACATGCAGTTGCGAGCGCTGAAGCCGGCCAAGAAGATCTACAAGGTTGCGGATCAGCGGGGGCTATATGCGGCAGTGACGCCGTCAGGCGCGGTGAGCTTCCGGTACGACTACCGGGTGAACAGTCGCCGGGAAACCCTGGTTATCGGCCGGTACGATCCATCACTTTCCGCACGGAAGCCACGCAAGCCAGACGAACTCGGATTCGGAATGGCTATTAGCCTCGCGGAAGCCCGGCCTACGGAGCAATCCAACGCAGAGAGTCCTTCACGTGCGAAAGTCGAGAAACGGGTCGAGGCGACCGAGGCGCTAACTTTTGGTAAGTGGGCGGAGAAATACTTTGTGGAGACTGCTCTTGCGGACTCCACACGAGCGATGCGCAAATCGATATACGAGCGGAATCTCGCGTCGGAATCTGGCCGGCTGAAGTTGGAAGAGATCACGCCCGCACGACTGATGACGCGCTGCGAGAAGATCAAGGAGAGGGGCGCCGCGGCCCCTGCCGTGCAGGCGCGCGACATCGTTCTGCAGGTCTACCGTTTCGTGCAGGCGCGGCCTAAAGGTGGACAATCCTGCGGAGGCCATCCGCCCGTCTGTCATCGCCAGCTTCAAGCCGCGCGATCGGGCACTGTCGCCTGCCGAAATCCACGTGTTTTTCAGTGCATTGGAACAGACGCCGACGATGCCTACGCTGCGTCTTGCTATCAGATTCATGCTGCTCACGCTGGTGCGCAAGTCCGAGTTCATTCTGGCGATGTGGGGTGAGATAGATTTCGACACCGCAGTCTGGACAATTCCGAAGGAACGGATGAAGGCCGGTCGCCCCCACATTGTCTATCTGAACCAACAGGCTCTGGACATTCTGGTCGCATTCAAGACGTGCTTCGGAGCGAGTTCGTACGTGCATCTCGGCCGCTATGAGACAGCCTCCCCAATAAGTGCGGCGACCCTGACCGGGTCATTGACAGCACGGTCAAGCTGATACGCGACGACGGGACAGATTTTAATCCTTTCACGGTGCACGATCTGCGTCGGACGGCCAGCACGCTGTTGCACGAAGGAGGGTTCAACACCGACTGGATCGAGAAATTCCTCGCTCACGAACAGCGTGGCGTGCGCGCGGTCTACAACAAGGCGGAGTATGCAGAGCAGAGGAAAGCGATGCTCCAGGCGTGGGCAGATATGCTGGACAGCTGGATTGCTACGAATCCAAAGGTGAGCGTCATAGTGTCGGCACAACTAGCCGAGACTCGTGAGTACATTTCTTGAACCCGAACTTTTTATGTGCTCAAGAACGTACTCGTTTGCACCCCGTTCGCCATGTTTGAGGCTGGGCGGCAAAAAATAAAATTTCGGTGTACATCAAAAATTCTCGTGGGTACATCGGCTCGCCGCACGCTTCGCCACTTGGCATCAGTTTCACTGAAATCACCTCAAAATCCATCCGGTCTCTGGGCAATTGCGTGCCAAGTTCGCTAACGCGCCGCATGCGCTTCAACGTGACAGTGCCGTTCGACGACACGTGATTGTGCTGCCGTCAACGAGGCACGCCGATCAACGGTCCTCCATGATCCTTGACACATGTAATCCTTCGTAGGATCATGCGATATAGAATAAATTGATTGCGATTTAACCAGTCTCCCAGCCCGCCTGGCTGGCCGGTGTTGACGCTTTCGTTTCTATCGTTCCGCAACAAGGAGAAGAGGTAATGGGAAATCACAAGCTCCGGCTGTCTATCGCCGTTGGCAACTATGACCGTATGCGTCCGCTCGTCGATGGGGATGTTCAGATCGACGGCGTAGATCCGGTCTTCATGCTGCAGGAACCTGAGGAGATCTTCTTTCGCGCGTTTCGGCACGCCGACTATGACATCTGCGAACTGTCGCTCAGCAGCTATTCTGTCAAGGTGGCTGCGGGCACGTCGCCCTATATCGCCGTGCCAGTTTTTCCGTCGAGGGCGTTCCGGCATACTGCGATCTACGTGCGAGCGGACCGGGGAATCAACAAGCCTGAAGACCTGAAGGGCAAGCGCATTGGGGTACCCGAGTACCAGCTCACCGCTAATGTCTGGGTCCGACTCTTTCTCGAGGAAGAGTATGGGGTAAAAGCGTCCGATGTGACCTGGGTGCGCGGCGGCTACGAAGATCCAGCCCGCGTCGAGAAGATCTCGCTGAACCTGCCTGACGACATCAAGCTGGAAGACGCCCCCGAAGGCGAAACCATCTCCAGGCTTCTGGCGGCGGGGGAGATCGACGCCGTCATCGGTCCGCGCGCGCCATCCTGCTTTGACCAGGGCCATCCGCAGGTTCGGTATCTCTTCGACGATCCACACAAGACTGCGGCCGATTGGTATGCGCGCACAAAGCTGTTTCCGATCATGCACACGCTCGGTGTCAGAAAGACGCTCGCCGATCAGCATCCGTGGCTGCCGGGTGCACTCGTCAAGGCATTCGAGAAGTCGAAGGCCCTCGCGCTCGAGCGGCTGAGCGAGACCGGTGCGACCAAAGTGACTTTGCCATTCGTCGAAGACCAGTTGCGGGCGGCGCGCAAGCTGATGGGCTTCGATTTCTGGCCGTACGGCTTTGCGGAAAACGAACACACTATCGACCGCTTCCTTGCTCGACATTATGCCGAGGGCTTGTCCAGCCGTCGGCTTCAGGCGCGTGAGTTGTTCCATCCCGCGAGCCTCGAAAGCTTCAAGATCTGATTCCTGCGTCGAGCCTTGTCCGGGTCCGGCGTGACGCGTCGGAGCCGGGGGGCGGGCCCCTACTGGTAAATCGATCGTCCCGAATGTCGCGTGTCCGCCAGCGAACAGGCGGACACGCGAACATGATTCAAGATTCAACCGTGTATGTCCTCCGTTTCCCGCTCACGCAAGAGACCTGGTTTCAACAGAGGAGCGTGCCGAGGTTGACGCTCCCAGTGCGCTCTCTTGTAGCGAGGACCTTTTCCGTACCGTCCTTTCTCACCCGCAACTCGATACGCGAAGACGGTGCAATCAGCCCTGAGAATCGGAAATCGCCGAAATGATCGGTTCTGGTTGTGCGTTCGCTTCCATCCGAAGAGTCGCGCAGGACAACTTCAACACCCTCCAGATTGCGCAGTTGACCGCCACCCATGTCTTCGCAGACGTTGCCTGCCACCAGATGGCTGAGCGCATCGTCCAGATTCTTGTAGAAGACGCGCGGCTTGGTGCCGAGCTCGGGGCGAATGACTGACAGGTGCTCTTTCTCGACCATTTCCGCCAATTGGTCGTCCGCTACATTCAACGCGCGGATCGCCTTGGTGGGGCAGGCTTGCGCACAGCGTGGCTCTTTCCAGCCGGCGTCGAGCAGGTGAGCGTCGAAGTTCCAGTTCTGCGGCACCTGTTCCTGTTCATTCCATTCGATCATGCCGTAAGGGCATGTGTCGACCAGATCGCGCCGGCCATGCGATTTGACCGGGTCGATCACGACTATGCCGTCCGGACGCTTGTAGATCGTGCCGTCCGATGCCGCTTTGACGCAGGGTGCGTTATCGCAGTGATTACAGGTCTTCGGGATATAGGTAACGTCGACAAGCGAGCCCTCTCCGCGAATGTGACGTTCGATCCGGATCGTTTCCAGACCTTCCGGCGGATGGGGCGCGGAATAACCCGGAAAGGCGTTGCCGGTGTACTCGTCCTTGGTCGAGAGGACGCAATTTCTGCAATTGATGCAGAGTGAAACGTCAACGACCAGCGCCCAGCCGCTCACGCTGCTTTCTCGAGTTTTGAATCCCATTTTTCCACCTCCACCCAGCAAGTATTGGGCATGATCCCGTCCGCGGTCGGACTCATTTTTCCACCTGGTGTCAGGAGATTGAGACAGCCTCCGCGATCGACCAGGCCCACTGAAGTCTCGATCAGGTCGAGCACGGCACACGACTCGTTGCCGCGCGTCACCCCCGCCTTGACGAGCTGAGAAACGTCCACGGCACAGATGACTGATGCCTGCGCGTTGTGGACCCGAACCAGATCACCACGCTGTATGCCTCGAGTCTCCGCATCCCGGGGACTCATTCGCAAGACCCAATATCGATATCCGCCGATCTCCATCCGGTGTTCGTCGATCATGCTGACGTGACTGTTCTTCCCGTCCGCATGCGTATGGAAGCTGTAGACCGGATGGTTGGTCACGAGCTGCAGCGGAAACGGTTGTTTCACGCCACTGGCGCGATTCATGTATCGGTTGACGGCCGGCCTTGCGGGATCAATCTGTTCGATGCGACGCAGGCTCGACGGCACGAACTCGAACTTGCCTGACTGAGTCGCCAGTCCGTCGCCGAAGCCGACCGAATACGTGCCAGGTAGTGGATTCGCTTCCGGCAAATCCTTCGGACGGCCTTCCGCAAACCAACGCATGTCGACAGGCGGCTGGTCGTCGTCCTTCGGCGGCGGCACGACGTGATAGCCCTTTTGCAGGAACTTCTTCCAGGTGGTCTGCTTGGGCAAGTCCGTCGACTTGAACATCCGCTCGCACCAGGCCAATTCGGAGCAACCGCCTTCCGAGAACATCCCGCCGTATCCAAGCCTTGTCAGGATGTCCAGAAAGATCTGATAGTCCGACTTCGATTCGCCGAGGGGCTCGATGCATTTGTGCTGCATGGTCACCACACGGTGATTGAGCTGGCTCTGTGCATGCTGGATGTAGCCGCCGCAGTTGGCCCATTCGGAGATGTCATCACGTTCGAGCGCGGTGCACGCAGGCAGAATGATGTCTGCGAACTGGGCTTCGTTCTCCATCCAGATCGACTGGTTGACGATGAACTCGAGGGAAGGGTGACGATACGCTTCAACAAGCCTGTTCGATCCCGGAGTTGTGCCGAACGATGACGAGCCGTAGCGGTACAGCATGTGGATACGGGAATGGCCCGGCCTCGGATACGAGTATTCGGCAAATTGTCCCTCGATCGAGAAGCCGTCCCACGCGTAGCCTTGCGAGTTTCCCTGCACGATGGCTTCGGCAAGCCGTTGCCGGGGGACGGACTGCTTCACCGGGTTGATCGTGATGATGTGAGGCATGCGGCAGTAGTTGTTGGCCGCGCTCGCGGTGTTGTTCAGATCGCCCGAGATTCCGCCCTCGGCGTACCCAGGAAAGTAAAAATTGAGGTCCTGCGGTGCACCGATTTGCAAATTGCCGAAGTTGATGCCCGGTTTCCCCCAACCCTGCATCGCCATCATCATGACGACGCTTCGCGCCCATTGAGCACCCGTCTCGGTGCGGCATGCGCCACCAAAGCCCGCGCCCAGGCCGCCAGCCGCGAGATAAGTCTTCTTTGACGCCCACAACTGCGCCAGACTTCGGACATCCTTGGCGGACACACCGGTTTCGGCCTCTTGCCACTCCGGCGTCTTCGCCGTGCCGTCCTCTTCGCCGAGAACGTAGGCACGCCATTCATCGAAGCCTGTCGTTTTCGATTCCACGTATTCCTTATCGTAGCTGCCGCTGATCATCCATTCGTGCATGATCGCGATCGCGAGCGCCGAGTCGGTACCAGGCTTGATCGGCAGCCATTTCCCGCCAAGGAACTGAGCGGAGTGGGTCAGATAGGGATCGATATGCACGAACTCAATGCCGAGCTGCTTGGCCCACAGCCGGCGCTCGGTGCCTTCGAATCCGCCATAGACACCACTGGTCGATTCGGGATCGCTCGACCAGAACACGATGACCTCGGCATGCTGAAGGCAGTCCTCGGTCGTGCCGTAAAAGCTCGGCGTACCGAGGCGCAGGCTGTTGCCATAGTGATGCATGGCCCCCCAGTACCAGCCTTCCCAACTGATCGGGCTCGGTTCGACGCGGGTAAAGCCGATCAGGTTGCCGAACCGCAGCATCGCGCTCAGGTAATAGTTGATGTTCCCCCACTGGTGGTGTGCGCCCGTGACCATGGCGATGGCCCCGGGGCCGTAATCTTTCTTCATGCGGCGGATTTCTCCAACGACGATATCGAGCGCTTTGTCCCAGCTGATGCGTTCGTAGCCCGAGACCCCGCGATTCTGGAGATTGCGCTCGCCGTTGGGATCAAAGTCGACGCGCTTCATTGGGTATAAGAGGCGCTTTTCGGAGTACACGAGCGATTTGAGGGAGAGCGCGTGCGGGCTGACCGTCGCGCGCCGTGCCGGCGAAAACCGGCGGCCTCTCGCCGTGATACTCCAGCTCGGTCCATCGTCCTCTTCGAGATCGATCGGCGTGGTGCGGACGATCTTGTCGTCCTTGACGAAGACGAACACGGGTCCACCATTGGTGAGTGTGACGTAACGCGTGGTTCCGTCTTTCATCAGCATGCCCTTGCGCCACGCTGCCGTCTTCATCGTGTTGACGAGTTGGCCGAACCACACGAGCTTCTGGTCGCTTCCGCCTTGCGTAATCTTGAAGTTCTTGAGCGCATCGATCAGGAACGCATGATCGGTGTTCGGCGCGAGCATCTGGCGGGCTGTTGCCACATCCATGAAGACAAGCTCGGCGTCGGGTTTGGGATTCACGCCCCAGCTCCCCGACACGGTACCGTTTCGGAAATGGAGCTGCCTCGAGAGGGTGTTGTCTCTGAGCCGCAGCTGGATGACTCCACTTCCTGTGGCGAGATGCGCGCGCATGGACGGAAACCTGCGTGCCGCAATACGCAGGACGGTCGGCATGAGCCAGAGGATAAGTACAAGGATTTTTCGCTGCATGAGAATGTCATCCCTGAGCAGAACTGCGCTTTGATTGGTCGCAACGACTGCCCGTCAGGCATCGGTCCACGTTGTTCCGAATTGCCGCTGATGAGCGAATTTTGCGGAGCAGCGCGACGCAGCGGTCGGTCACGTTGTATGATCATAACTGCAACGGATCATTTGTAGGGCGACGATACCTAAAAAAATAAACCTATATCGAATGATGCTGTTTGGTATAAATAAAGTCAAGGGTTCCTGTGGTGGGGTATGCCCTGACTACCGTTTGTTCGTGGCCCGGAAATTTGCCCGCTTGGCCCATCTATAAAGGAATCAGGGAATGTCCAAGTCAAATCCCAGCGCCGCCAAGGCAACTTTGGATCGCGAGCCGTCAGGCGAGGCCGCCGCGAAGTTGTCGCCCGAACTATTTGATGAGCGTGGCCGAACTGTCCCGTGGATGGCCAGGACGGTGCACCGGCTCTATGATGCACAGGGCCAGAAGATTCTCGATAAGGAAAACCTTGCCATTTCGTATTGGTACTACCTCCGCGTACTGGCCGAGCGCGGCGAGTTGAATCAGCTCGAATTAAGCAAGCGAGTAGGGATAGCCTCGACGACCGCGGTGCCGGCACTCGACAACCTCGAAAAGCGCGGGCTGGTGCAAAGGATCCGGGATCCTAAGGATCGAAGAAAATATTACGTCAGTCTTAAGGAAGAGGGTAGGCGCCTGGTCGACGACATACTGCCGGAGTTCACGGACATACACTCGGCCTCGCTCGACGGAATCTCCTCGCGGGACATGCGCGTGTTCTGGAAGGTCGCGCACCAGATTGAGCAGAATCTGATTCAGATGTCCAAGGACGATGCGGCCTTGGACTGACGGCTTCGAACAGATAGCTACGTTTGCAATGTGCGTTGTCGCCCGAGATCTGCTTGGGGAATTCCCTGGTGTTCCTGACTTGACTTGATTTGTTCTGTCACACATCATTCGATATAAATCTATCCTTTGTGCGATCATCGCGAAAAGGATGTGCCATGGACGTTACTTGCGGACGTCGGCCAGTGGACGTGAGAGGCGGCGGAAGCGGTGTTAGAGAACGAAGGAGGTGGACAAATGAGTGGCAAAACGCATGATGCAGGCCCTCCCCTGGTGCAACTCTGGAGCCGTGACGGATTTCAGGGGGCGCTATCAGTTGTGACCCGGCCGACCTATGCGCCTGACTATCTTTCCGTGCAGGGGCCGCACGCACCGCGGCGAGCCGTCCTTGAGCGCTTGACGCCTGACGATCAGGACGACCCTGAGGCTCTTCCTACCACTGTGGCAATTTCCAGGCTCGGCGTCAAACTGCATGTGTCGGGGCGGCGCAAGCCCATGCCGTACGTGGTGCGCAATGTCGAAGCGGACGAGATTCACTTCATCCAATCCGGCACGGTCAGGTTCGAAACGGACGTGGGCTGTCTCACGGCGACGGAAGGGGACTTCGTCTGCATTCCCCGATCCGTCGCGTATCGATATGCGCCGACGGGCGATGCCATGCGAAGCATCATCGTCGAGAGTCCTGCGGCCCTGAAACTCGCGCCGCCCGCGCCAAGTGGCCTGCTCAACGTTGCGCGGGATCTCAAATATGCCGAGATCGACTCCGCCATGCCCGCCGGCGGCCCAACACGGCTGGTGCTGAAAACCCTCGACTCCGAGAACACGGTCTTCACGATGCCGCATGATCCGCTTGCGCTCGGCGTGTGCTTGTCGGAGTCCGTCCCGGTGTGGAAGCTGAATCTGGCCAATATCCAGGTTCACGCCTACCTGCCTGAGGGTGGTCCGCCCAGCCAGTTTCTGTCGTCGAGCACGGGCGACATTCTGATGTTCAACCTCAGCGCGCGTCCCGGGGGGCGGCCACCGGTTCACATCAACGCCGATTTCGACGAAGTGATTTGTTACGTGCGGGGACCCGGCGCCTGGGGCGGGTGTACGGAACCGGGCACCTTGACCTGCGTGCCAAAGGGGGTCATCCACCACGGGCCGTCGGAGGACGTTCCGGAGGGCTATCAGGCCTGGTTGCTGGAAACACGCGCGACGCTGCGTTGGACTCCAAAGGCCCTTGCCGCTTCGGAGTTGATGGAGACGGGCCAATACCGGCCGCACCCGAGTGTGGGACCGGCGTGACGCTACGCGTATTTCGAGGATGCAATGAAAAAACGTTTTCGAGTGGGAATCGTGGGAGTGAGCGCGCAGCGCGGCTGGGGCACCGCAGCGCATATTCCTGCGTTGCGCGCGTTGTCCGACGTATTCGAGACCGCCGGTGTGGCAAACACGAGTCTCGCGAGCGCAAAGGCGGCCGCTGCTGCCTTTGGCATTCCGCGCGCGTTCGAGAACGTGGCGGAGCTCGTGGCCTCCCCGGATATCGACGTCGTGGCCGTCACAGTCAAAGTTCCTCACCATCGTGAAGTTGTCGCCGCGGCTTTGGCGGCGGGCAAGCACGTCTACTGTGAGTGGCCGCTCGGCAACGGTCTTGCAGAAGCGATCGAGCTTGCAGATCTCGCCAGGGAGAGCCAGGCACGGGCAGTGGTGGGCACCCAGGCCACCGCGTCGCCCGAAGTCGAACTCGTGCGCAAGCTCGTGGCTGACGGATACGTGGGCGAGGTGTTGTCGTCGACCTACCTTGGCTGCGGTCCTACCTGGGGTGACGAAGTCACGCGCGGTGACTCGTACGCGATGGATGCGGCCAACGGCGCAACCTTGCTGAGGATCATTGGCGGGCATGCACTTGCTGCCGTGCAAAGTGTGCTCGGCCCCGTCGACGAGGTGGAGGGTGTGGTGTCGCAGCGCCGCAAGACCGCGCGCATCGTCGAGACGGGCGACACGATCCCGATGCGAACACACGATCATGTGATGGTTAATGCCGTTTTGAAGTCGGGCGCACCGTTGTCGCTGGAGCTTCGCGGCGGCCTGCCGCGCGGCACGCAGCTGCTGTGGGAGATCAACGGAACGCTGGGTGATCTGCGCATCACCGCTGCGCATGACCACTATCCTGTCATCAATATCGCGCCATTGCGCGTGGAGGCGGGCCGCAAGGGCGAGCAGGGGTATCGCGAGGTCGAGTCAGCGAAATCCGATTTCGTGGATACGGTCATTGCGCGAAATGTGGCGGCCATCTATCGGCAGATGGCGGAGGACCTGGTTCACGGGACCAGCACTGCTCCTGATTTCAACGACGCGGTAGCCCTTCACAAGGTGATTGATGCCATCGAGAGGTCAGATCAGACCCGCAAGCGGGTGCGAATCGACTGATCTGTTGAGGTCTGCGACCGGGTCCATTGACACGCCAATCGCCGTCTATCGTGTTGCGAGCGGCAACCATACATCGCAACGTTGACTCCCAGCGACACCGATCTGCGCGTCGACCCGCCAGTAGCACTGCTGGCGGGTTCGTCTGTCTTTGCGTTGCACCACGCTCGCGAAAAATCAGGCCAGCACGGATTGCAGCGAACAAGTGCCGCACACTCAGTTGCGGCATCGCCGTTCAGACGACCCCCTTGTGACATTCCCGGCCCATGCAGCATGGGTAGGGAGATTCCCTAGGGTTCTTGACTTTAGTCGTTCTAAAACACATCATTCGATATAAATCAATCGCGCATGGAATCATCGTATTCGGATTGATGTGCGCGAGAGTACGCTGCCCGTATTCCTCTGTTTATTTTCGAACTATTGCATTCCGCTGTCGAGGCTATCGATCCGCATCCACTTTCGGAATTAAGATTTTTCGTAATAACTTTGGGCGCAGATAGATAAAAAAGAAGAAGAAACCAGGTGCAAATTCACTTGTAAATATTTCGTACAACATATCAATGTAAACGATAGGCGAGTTGTGAAACATTTAAACCGCTCTGCCTGATGCTGACTCTCCTCCGCGCTTCCTGCCGACAAGCTCATGGAAGTATTGGCGCAGTAATTGTTCGAGACGAATCATGAATGACCAGAAAACGCTGCTGCAGGTCGATGGTGTCACCAAGATCTTCCCCGGAGTCCGGGCGCTCGACAACGTGACGTTCTCGGTGGTCGAGGGCGAGGTACACGGTCTCGTCGGCGAGAACGGGGCAGGCAAGTCCACGCTGATGGCCGTCGCGTCCGGTGCCCTCGTTCCGGAGCAAGGGCGCGTCGTGATCGACGGCACGGAAACGCGAGGCGACACGGAGCACGCACGCCGGTTGGGGTTGGCTATCGTACGGCAGGAACCGGCGCTTATGCCCGACCTGACCGTAGCAGAGAACCTCTATCTCGGCGTGCCTGCCGAGCAGCGCCCGTCCTTGATGGAGGTTGCGCAATGGGCTCGAGGGCTCCTGAAGCAATGGAGCGACGATGTTGCGATCGACGCGAACGAGCGCGTGGTCAGCTTGGGCCCCGAGCAGAGGTTCATCGTCGAAATCGTCAAAGCGCTTGCTGCAAAGCCCAAGGTTCTGGTTCTCGACGAACCGACCGAACATCTGTTGACGGAAGACGTCGACCGCCTGTTCGAGCGCATCCGCAAGATAACGGCTTCGGGTTGTTCGGTCGTTTATATCTCGCACCGGATCCGCGAGGTGCAGAGAATTGCGCATCGCCTGACGGTTCTTCGCGACGGTCAGGGCCAGGGCACCTATGAGGCCGCAGGCCTCAGCGAACAGGAAATCGTCGAATTGATCGTCGGCGGCGCGCTCGACCGCGACTTCCCGGCCAAGGGTGACAACAGCGGTGCAAGCGTCACTCTCGACGTGACGAAGCTGCGTGGCGCCGGCTTTACCGACATATCGGTTCGGGTCAGGAAAGGCGAGATTGTCGGCCTCGCGGGGATCGACGGCAATGGCCAGCGAGAGTTCATGCGGGCTCTCGCGGGACAAACGCGAAGCCGCGGCAGCGTCACCGTGGCCGGCGTTCCCGCGAAGCTTCACAACTCGCAAGCTGCCGCCGGTTCGGGCATCCGTTATCTGCCGGGCGACCGTCATCGTGAGGGCATTTTCGGCGAATTGTCGGTGCGCGAGAACTTTTCGATCCGCAGTCTCCCATTCGATTCCATCAAGGGATGGGTGAGTCAGCGAAGCGAAGCAAAGCGCGCGAGAGATGCCGTGACGCGATTCGCTGTCAAGACGCCGTCCATCGACACACCTATTCGTACGCTATCGGGCGGTAATCAGCAGAAGCTTGTGCTGGCGAGTGTGCTCGCCAGTCATCCCAAGGTGCTGCTGGTCGACGAGCCGACCCAAGGCGTGGACATTGGCGCGCGGATGGAGATTTACAAGGTGCTTCGCGAGGCAGCAACTGCAGGCGCCGCCGTGATCGTCGTTTCGTCGGATGCGCACGAGGTGGCGGGACTCTGTGACCGCGTGCTGATCTTCTCGCGCGGACATGTCGTCAAGGAACTGGGCGAGAACGCCGTCAGTGAGAACAACATCACGTCTGCGGTCCTGACCTCAACGACTGAGCGGGAGAAGGGCGCTTCCCGGACCTCCGGGCTCTGGAAGTGGGCTGCCGGGGATTGGGCGCCGCTCGCGATGCTTGCCGTCGCGGTCTGTGCGCTCGGTTTGTATGCGGCGCACGTCAATCCGGCCTACCTTTCTGCGCGAAACTTGAGCGGCATGCTGGCGCTCGTGGCGACACTGGCCATCGTCGCATACGGGCAACAGATGCTCATGCTGGTTGGCGGGATCGATCTTTCGGTTGGACCGCTCATGGGGCTCATCGTCGTCATACAGTCGTTCTTTCTGAATGATGGCGCCTCGCTGGCCCATCAGCTCTCGGGATGGGGGATCGTGTTGCTCGTCGCCCTTGCCGTCGGACTCGTGAACTGGATGCTGGTCGGTCCGTTCCGGTTGCATCCGATGGTGGCGACACTCGCGACGTACATGGCGCTTCAGGCGGTGTCGCTGCTCCTGCGCCCGGTTCCGGGTGGCCTGATCGCGGATTCCATCGCGGAGTCGATCAGTGCGCAGATCGGCGCGATGCCGATTATCGCGATCGTGGCAATCGTGCTTGCCGTGGTGCTCGAAATCGCGTTGTTCAAGTCAAGGGCCGGTCTCACGCTGCGCGGCGTGGGCTCCCGCGTCGAAGCGGCTCGTATGTCCGGTGCTCGCCCGCAACTGACGTCGCTCGCCGCGTACATGGGGTGCTCGTTCCTTGCGGGCGTCGCTGCCGTGCCCATGATGGCGCAGGTCGGTACTGGCGACCCCAGCGCCGGTATCAACTACACGCTCGGAAGCGTCGCAGCGGTAGTGATCGGCGGCGCGAGCCTGTTTGGCGGACGCGGCTCCTTTGTCGGTTCACTGCTGGGTGCGCTCCTCATCATTCAGGTGAACGTCGTCACCTCGTTCCTCGATATCGGGGACTCGTGGCAGTCGTACCTCCTGGGCGGGATGATCCTCACGTCAGTCGCGCTCTATTCCAAGAGCAGAGAAATGGTGGTGGCGAAATGAGAAACGCAACGCACAATCAGGCGGAAGTTATGTCGGAATTCCTTGAGCCCTCTACGTCGAAATCAAAAGCAAAGCCGGCACGGCTACCCGCGGTTGATGAATTCTCATGGATCTGGGTCGGGCTGATCCTGCTTTTCGTTTGCAGTTCCATCGTCGCGCCGGGCACGATGACGCGAGGCTCGATCCTGGCCATGCTTCCGTTCGCCGGCATTCTTGCAATTGTCGCGACGGGCCAAACGCTGGTTATCCAGCAGCGCGGGCTGGACATGTCGGCAATCGGTATGGTTTCGCTTGCGGGCATTGTCATGGCCAGAACGGGCTTCGCGTTCAATTCCATCGTCCTCGCCGTCATTTTTACGGTCTGCATCGGCGGGATCGTCGGGATCATCAACGGTGCGCTCATCTCGAGGGTCGCGATTACGCCGCTGGTGGCGACGCTTGCTGTCAACGCGCTGCTGATTGGCTGCGCACGCTCGTTGACCGGTAACGTGCCGGTGGACGTTCCGACCGTCATGCAAACCATTTCGCACGCCCAGTTCCTTGGGCTTCCGGCCAACGTCTGGTTCGCCCTCGCGTTCGTAACGACTGCGTGGATCATTACGCGCAAGACCACGGTCGGGCGCAGGTTCGTCGCCGTCGGGGTGAACCCGCGCGCGGCCGAGGCCGCAGGCGTTGCCGTGCTGAAGTACAGGATTGGGGCGTACCTCGCGTCCGCCGTTTGTTTTTGCGCGGCGGGCATGCTGCTCGCCGGATTCATCGGAAGCGCGTCGCAGACTTCCGGTAATGACTATCTCCTGCCGGCGATCGCGGCCGTGGTGGTCGGGGGCACGCCGTTCACGGGTGGCAGAGGCAGTGTCGTTGCGAGTGCCGTTGCCGCATTGTTCATGGCGCAACTCGGTCAACTCGTGCTGGCGCTTGGCGCAGGCCCCGCTGTTCAGCTCCTCGTTCAGGCTTGCGCGATTCTTCTGGCGACAACGGTACGTCATCTTCCAGAACTTTTGCGTACGATTCGCAAGTCTAGGGGGTAGTCGTTTTGCGCCACGTCCTCCATGCTGGTGGCGGACGCGTATTGACCAGATCTGAAAATTGTCGGTTTGTAATTAGTAGTGCGATTATTTGCTCTGTTCGCTTCTGGCTTGCACCAGCGGTCGAGCTGGGCGATTGAAAGGCCCTACGGTCTATCTGTGCTAATCAGTGGCAAGGCCGCTGATTCCGTACGGTGTGGCCCGGAAAGAGGCCTCGGTTTTATCCATGGAGATCATTTTTCGTTCAGGATTGCAAAATGAAAAAACTGGCGTTATTCACGGCTTTGACAGTCATCGGGATCTGCAATGCAAACGCACAGAGCTCTGTGACCCTGTATGGGCGCGTTGCGTCTGGCCTCGACTTCGTGACAAATGTGGCGACGAACGGCCAGTCAAAGAACAATTTCCGATTCGGCAGTAATCAGTACGGGTACAGCTGGTTTGGCCTGAAAGGCGATGAAGACCTCGGCGGCGGCGTGCATGCGGTCTTTAAACTCGAAAGCCTGTTTTCGTCCGGAAACGGCCAGATTTTTACTAACGAGCTCTTTATCCGCGATGCCTATGTGGGCCTGGCCCACGAGAAATACGGAAGTATCTGGTTCGGCGAGGCCATGAGCCTGGCCGACGAAACCGGCTGGTACATTGACCCGCTGGGAGAGCAGGTTGGGACCGGTATTGCCAACTTCGCGTTCGGAAGAGCATGGGGACCGCGATCAAACGTGGTCACCTACAATTCACCTAACTGGGGCGGTTTCTCCTTCCGCCTTCAGGATGGTTTCGGCAATCAGGCTGGCAACTTCCGCGGCGGTCGCCAATTCAGTGCAAGCGCACAATACACGGGCGCCAGCTTCGCTGCGTACGGCGTATATGAAGAACTCCGCGATGCCAACGGGAAATTTTCGGACCTGTACGCCGCGTCCCGGGTATACATGGCCGGTGTCACCTACACGTTGGGCCAGGTCAAGTTCTACACGGGCTATCAGCAACTTGTCTCATCCGGCCAGGACACGGTTGCCACTACGTTTAACCCGTACGCCGCCACACGCTCCCAGCAGGAGTGGGTCGGCGCCTCGTATCAGGCTACCCCCGCGCTCTCGCTCCAGGCTGGCTGGTATCACGGTAACGTGAATCATGGCGGTGGGACGGGCAATCTCGGTGCCATCGGCACCACCTACAACCTGTCGAAACGGACATTCCTCTACTTGACCCTCGGAGCAATGTTTAACGGCAAGCAGTCCGCGTTCCCGGTTGAAACGACCGACTCTCTCCCGCTGCCGGGCCACAACCAGCAAGGTGGCTACTTCGGCATCATGCACTTCTTCTGAGCGCAATTGACTGATGGCGTCGAGAGCCCGTGTCGATGCCTTCAGCGTCCCGAACCCTATCATCAACAAGGAGGCGATTCACGATGTTGATTACGCAATCACCCACGGCAGCGATCGAGTTTGTTTCAAGGGTCTACGAAGCGATCGATTCGATGGACGAGCAGGGATTCGCGAACTGTTTGACTGAGAACTGCACCTTCGTCTTTGCGAATGGCGATCCTGTCATCGGTCGAGCCAATGCTGCTGCGGCTTCACAGAATTTCCTGAATCAACTTGCGGGCATCAAGCATCACCTCCTCAACGTATGGACGTTTGAGGATGTCATTGTTTCGCAAATATGTGTGACTTACACACGCAAGGATGGATCGACACTAACGATTCCGGCCGTGACGATCTGGAAGGTGCAGGGCAGGTTGATTGATGAGTGCCGCATCTACCTCGATATTTCTCCGCTGTTCGAGCGTTGATCTACGGGGGCAAGGAAATGAATCGCGACCTTGAAGGGAAGACTATCATCGTCACCGGTGGCGGCTCGGGTATTGGGCGCGCGGCAGCGCTGGCATGCGCTGTGGCGGGGGGGCACGTTGTTGTCGCCGATATTGATCGTGCGGCAGGAGAGGAGACGGTCTCGACGATTCGACGGGCAGGCGGCGATGCAATCGCTGTAGTAACGAACGTAGCCGACGAAGAGCAGGTCGAAGCGCTCGTGGCTAAGACGTTGAGCAAGTATGGGCGGCTCGATGGCGCATTCAACAATGCCGGTCTTTCCCAGGCGAACGTACTGCTACACGAACTGACTGCCGAGCAATGGCGCCGAACTCAGTCAGTCAACTTCGACGGTGTGTTCTTTTGCATGAAGCATGAGATACGGGCCATGCTGCGGATGGGTGGCGGCTCCATCGTCAATACTTCGTCCACGCTGGGCCGCGTGGCAGTGCGCAGTGCGGCGGACTACTGTGGCTCCAAGGGCGGAGTACTGGGGGTGACAAAAGGCGCTGCGGTCGACTACGGTGGCGCACATATCCGCGTCAACGCCATACTCCCGGGGGCGGTGGACACGCCAATGGTTCAGGCGCTGGTGTCCGATCCGCAATTTGCCGATTTGATCGAGAAGCTTCGAGCCAGTCATCCACTGGGAAGAATCGGCGCACCGGAGGAGATTGCTGCTGCCGCCGTTTGGCTTCTTTCGGATAGGGCGTCCTTCGTGACGGGAGCCGAGTTGGCGGTCGATGGAGGATTCCTCGCCATTTGATGCTGTTGTGCGCCTGATACGGCCGAACCTGTATTCGCGGGTCTCGGCCGTTTCTCCTTCCGCCGCCCATAAGGGCCGTGCGCAAACCTGTTGTATGATTTCTCTTTGATGAATCCAATTTGAACAGCTAGTACCGATCGATGGCTCGATGCCATGCTGAGGAATGAGTGAATGCCCAAATCCAATACGTCTGCGGCTAAAGCAGCCACCACCGCTCCGAAGTTAGTTGAGGCAACAGTGCAGAGATCATCAGATGTATTTGATGATCGCGGCAGAACCGTTCCGTGGATCGCGCGAACGGTACACCGGCTTTACGATGCTCAAGCGCAGAAGCTTCTCGACACGGAAACTCTTCCCATAGCGTACTGGTACTACCTTCGCGTACTGGCCGAACGCGGCGAGGTCAATCAACTCGAGCTCAGTAAGCGTGTGGGCATCGCGTCGACGACCGCGGTACCCGCCCTCGACTATCTGGAAAAACGCGGCCTCGTGAAAAGGGAGCGCGATCCAAACGACAGGCGAAAGTATTTCGTCAAGCTGCAGGACGAAGGCAAGCGTCTCGTCGACAAAATGCTACCCGATCTGACCGACATGATTTCGGTGTCGCTCGAGGGAATCTCGCAGAGGGACATGCGCGTTTTCTGGAAGGTCATGCATCAGATCGAGGCAAACCTGTTTCAGATGGCCCAAGGCGACACGATCGTCGACTGACTGATAGCAAGCGTCAGCGGTGCTGTCAGGTTTGTACGATATTCTGGGCCGGCAAAGAAGCAGCCATGGAAGCAGGGCCGGCCTCTGACTGACCAGGCTTTGCCAGCGCCATTGCCGCCAGGTAACCAAAAGTGATCGCCGGTCCCAGTGTAATGCCCGCGCCAATGTAGTGACCGCCAACAGGCGAGTTCATGTCGTTGCCGCACGCAAAGATGCCGGGAATCGGACGGTCGTTGCTGTCCAGGATCTCACCGTTGGGGCCCGTCACAAGACCGCGGCTGGTGCCGAAGTCGCCCGGCATCAGCTTGACTGCATGGAAGGGGCCCTTCGTGATCGGGCCGATACACGGGTTCGGGGTGTGAGTGGGGTCGCCCTTGTAGGTGTTGTAGGCTGACGCGCCCTTGCGGAAGTCCTCGTCAACCCCGGTCTCCGCGAAGCGGTTGTTGCGTGCGACGCTGCGTGCGAGCCCGGCGGCATTGATCCCTGCCTTGGCGGCGAGCTCCTCGAGTGTCTCGCCGCTATAGAGATAACCCGACTCCTTATAGCGACGCAGCGACATGCCCGGCAGGATGATGCCAATGCCATACTTCTTCACGGCTGCTGCGTCGGCAACCAGGAACGCCGGGATCGCGTCGGCGTCGAACATTCCCTGGGTGAAGGCGTGATACGACGCGGCTTCATTGGTGAAACGATTACCGTCCTTGTTCACTGCAATGAAACCAGGCTTGGGCCGATCGAGCATGAAGTGACCCCACAGCGTATTGCCTTTTTCGTTCCGGTATTGCGAAATCGGCACGTAGTAACCCGTGTCGCGCGCGTTGTGATCGAGTCGGCCGCCGACTGAAAGTCCAAGTCGAATGCCTTCGCCGACATTGCTTGGCAAGCCGAGGCCGAGTTCGACCGTCGGCTGACGGGAATGCTCGCGGCGCATTTCGAGGTTACCGCTGTAGCCGCCGGTCGCAATAATGACGCCGCGGTGTGCGCGGACGCGAGACGTGCGGCCATCTCGCGTCACTTCGGCACCGATCACGGCGCCATTCTCGGTGATGAGCCGCGTTGCATGCGCGCCTAGCCAAACCGGAATCTGCTCGTCCAGGATCGTCTTGTACAGGCGCGCAATGAGCGCATTGCCGCCCACGAGGCGGGTGCCGCGATGGTAGCTCAGGCGGTCCTTGCCGTAGCGCAGGAAGCGCTTCACGACATGCGAGAACGACTTGAACGAGCGCGTGAAGGACAAAAAGTGGTTCAAATCCAGAAGGTCGAGCATCATGCCGCCAAATGGAGCGAATGCCGGCAGCGGTGCCCGCAGGTCCTTGAAGTGCGGACCGAGCACGCGCCCGTCGAACTCGAGCGGGGCGTGAGCCCGTCCGAACATGCCGCCATCGGACTCCGGATAGTAGTCTGGATAATGGACCGCCATCACCTTGAGTTCGGAATGGCCGACCAGATAGTCCAGTGCGACCCGGCCCTGGGTGATGTAGCTTTCCTGAAGCGGACTACCCACGGTGGTGCCGACGGTCGCAGCAAAGTAACGACGTGCTTTATCGAAGGAATCCTGAAAGCCCGCCTCCTGCATCGGCGCGCTGTCTACGAACCACATCATGCCGACGGACCAGGCGGAGGTACCGCCAACCTGGTCCGTCTTCTCGAGCAGGAGCGGCTTGAGCCCTTCGTTCTTCGACACAATGGCCGCCGACATGCCGCCTGCACCCGCTCCCAGAACAATGACGTCGACCTCGAAATCCCAGCTTGCCGTCATATCAGTACTCATAGCGCTTGTCCTGTTTGAGAGGTTCCGGAGGTCTCGCGGGCACATCCATTTTGCGCGCGCTGTATAATCCTAGCAAAGAGGATTATCTCTGTAGAAATGATGCTTTAAAGTATCAATTTATATCGAATGATGTTGTTTGGGATGAGTAAAGTCAAGGGTTCCAGGGAATTCCCTGTATAGGGAGCATGACGCTTGCGGCGCACACCGGTCCGTGCGATACGGCCGGGTGGCCCCAGTTGAGGAATAGCCAATGTCAAAATTGAGTTCGAATGCAATGCGCGATGCGCTCGAGGGGCTGGAAGCGCCGGGTGGTCAGCGTTCAGACGTTTTTGACGACCGCGGCCGAACCGTGCCATGGATGGCACGCACGATATACCGTCTCTACGACGCCCAAGGCCAGAAGCTACTGGACAAGGAGGGCGTTTCGGTTGCGCACTGGTTCTATCTTCGGGTTCTGGCCGAACGTGGCGAGATGAACCAGCTCGAACTCAGCAAGCGGGTAGGCATTGCATCGACCACGGCCGTACCGGCGCTCGATAGCATGGAAAAGCGCAATCTCGTGCGACGCACACGCGACCCCAAGGACAGAAGAAAATACTACGTCAGCCTGCAGGATGAAGGACGACGCCTTGTCGACGAAATGCTGCCTGAGCTCACCGAGATGATTTCGGCTTCGCTCGAAGGCATCTCGGCAAAAGATCTCCGGGTTTTCTGGAAAGTCATGCACCAGATCGAAGACAACCTGACCCAGATGTCTCAGGGCGACTCGGTGATCGACTAGCCGCCGGGCGGTCGTTGGCACGACGACGATGTCGTTGGGAGCATTGCTGATCGTTGTGCGGCGAACGGCGGCGGGCGCTCACGCCACGCGCATGGTCGGGCGCTCCCGGCAGGGCGGGAAAATACACCAGAGTCCGTCCTTGTGGCGAAAGAAGAACATGGCCGCGGTTCCGGCGGCCCTGCGTGCTTCGACGCACACGTAACATTGCCGCCTCGCACGCTGGTTCCTGAATTCGACCACATGCACCGTGTCCATCGAGGTGGGAGCAAGCCAGTGTTCCACCATCGAGTGCAACGACTTTCCTGCGCTAGCCATGATCTTCTCCTTATCACGCTCGCCTTGATCGCGTGACTACAACCAACTGACCGGCCTCGCTCACCAAATGGACGTTCACGTCCGCCGCGAGGTCAGTCAGGAACAACACCCGCAACCTGCCTGCATCGCTCCGCGCCCAGCCCCGGCCGACCATGGGCAGGATGGGCGCACACTCCTGTCTACGCGTTTCATGTGCGTGTGCGGCGCATACGAGAGCCGCACACGCTTGTTACTTGCCCACCTTGATCCGTTTGCCCGTTTCACTTGACTGCTCGATTGCATCGAGCACTTCGTGTAGTGCACGTGCGTGGTCGAAGCTGGGCGCCGTACGGGTGCCCTGGCGCAGGTCATCGGCGAGCAACCGGTAAACGCCGGCGACATTGCGCGCTGCAACGGCATCGCCTGCATCGATCGGGAAGGGATCCGGGGCGTCGAGTTCCTCGTAGCCGTCCTCGCCTTTGCGTCCGAACTCGACGCGCAAGGGCGAGATGTTGACCGCCGGGACGTATTCATTCCTCGCGGTGACACGCAGATCGCCCTCGCTGCCGTTGATTTCCCAAAGCAGCTTCGTCCCGCGCGGCACGCCGCCGCGGAGTTGAAACGACAGCGGCGCTCCGGAGCGCAGAATCGCGTTCGCCATCAGGTGGTCGGGCGTTTTCATCTCGACGGTTTCGCCCGTCTCGATGATGCGCACGGTTTGCCTGCGTTGCGAGAGCACCGCGCCGATCTGTTCGATATCGCCGAGGACGGCATCAATCGCCGAAATCGCATGCCCCCCGATCACGGAAAGCAGTGTGGCGCCGTTCCGGTTGTCCATGGCGTAGGCGTCTCCCTGCAGGATGTCGTCGCCCCAGCTGAAACCCGAGCCGATGTACGTCGAAGACAGAACATTGCCGATCCTGCCGTCCGCGACGAGCTTGCGCACGAACTGCACTTCGGGGGAGGCGATCGCCTGCGCGCCAACCACGGCCAATGCCTTTTTCTCACGCGCGAGTTCGGCAAGCGCGATGGTTTCTTCGAGCCCGTTGCCGAGCGGCCATTCGCTGTACACGCTCTTGCCTGCCTGCAGGGCCGCCGTGACGACCTCCTTATGGTGCTGAACCTTGACGGTGACGACGACGATGTCGATGTCCGGCGATGCGGCCAGCGCAGCGGCACTTTCGAACGCTCGCGGGATGTCGAAAGCAGCTGCCGCAGCTTGCGAGCTCGCGAGGCTCGTATTCGCCACGCCGGCGAGCTCAAAGACGTCGGACAAGGCCCGCAAGGCCGGAATATGGGCTGTCGCCGCCCAGCCGCGTCCTGGGCTCAGGCCGACGATACCGACACGATATTTTCCTTCCATTGCTTCCTCTACCCTTTAGGTAACTGCAGTAACGTTGAGCGCCTGATCTCAAAGGTCGGCCCTCTGGAGCCAGCCAGGGACACTGGCGGAGCCGTCATACGATCTGGTACTTGTACGACGGATCTTCCTTGTCGCGGCGCCCGACAGTGAAATTTTCGAGCGGTGCCAGATCTCCGGGAATCGGGTCCGATCGCTGGGAGTCGAGCACGACCACCCGATCGGCAATGCGCCATTCACCGCTGCGCCGCTCCATTCGGTCCACGTAGCGAATGTTCACCACCCAATCCATCGCAGGCTTGTCGCCATCGGGTTTCGTGCGGTGGCTCGCCTGCGCATAGTGTTCGGCGAACGCCACATCGCCGTGGACTTCGACGTACTGGTTGCCGGTGAAGTGCTGCGTCGATTCGAAGTTCGGCAACAACTCGGCTGCCCAGTCGATGAAACCTTCGACACCTCCGTTGTACGCACCGTGCCTGTCGATCGCATCCGGGTGATAACACGACCGCACGAGATCCCAGTCCATCCGATCGATGCCGCGGCAATAGCGGATATGAACGCGGCAAATCTCGGCTTCATCCAGTAGCTGCTGAAGTTTCGCTTCCAATTTCGGTCTCCTTGATTGGATCGTCGCGGCTGAACTCGCGTGCAGAGCACGATCGCCCACTCCCGTCGTGCCTGCACCGTTGTCCGCTTGCGCGGTCATGGCCGCGCTATCCTTTTAATTCCGGGCCGGCTTGCCGACCAGCGCCCGGTATTCATTGGCCGAGGCCGGCTTGCGTCCGAGCAGGCCGGCGATGTCGCGCGCCATGTTGAACATCTCCAGATTGTCTTTTAGGCGCTCGTCGCTGTTCGGGTACTTCCACGGCGTGTCTTCGGTGCCAATCCGGATATGCAGGCCCATCATCGTGGCAAGGGTCGTCATATAGAGTGTCGCGCGACCGGCCGCACAGACGCTGATGACCGACGTCGGATCGATCTTGCGGATCTGGTCGACCATGAGGAACATGTGGCGCGTCATGTCCTGGGCATCGCTTACCCACGTGCCGGACACCAGCGTGCGACCGACGTTGAACGGCAGGCCATAGAGAATCAGCCAGTTGTAGGGCTTCTTGAGAATGCCGGTATCGATCAGTTTGCGCTTCGCGAGCTCGATCTCGCCGGAGCTGTGGATGGCCAGTTCCGGCTTGACGCCGGTTGCCTCGAGCTCCGCGATGGCGGGCACCATGAACGCTTCCGGATGACCCGGCGCGCACGGTGCGACTTCGGTCAGACCTGCGCGCGCGGGGCTCACACACTCATCGAATGTCGAGCCGTTGAGGACGTTCAGATTCGGCACGAAGTCGTTGCCAAAGCGCGAGCGCAGCGGCTCGAGAACGGCGGAATAGGCCTCGACTGGCGGGATGTCACGGTCGAGGCGCCGCCCCTTCTCGTCGGTCATGAACGAAAAGTCGATGTGCACGCCGCAGGCGCCGGCTTCGATGACGCTCGACGCGGCATCCACATACTCCGCGAGCGACGTGGTGCTCTCGAAGCGCCCCGATACGGCTGCATTGATCGCAATCTTGTCCGACACGTCCCATTTGGGTTGCAGCTCGGCTCCGGCAATGAACTGGTACTCCTCCATTTCGCGTTTGGCGGCTTCCCAGAGAGACAGTTTTTCGACCATGATGATCCTCGACACAGGTAGTGAATTCAGGCTCGCTAAGCTTCCGAGCCCACGGCAACCAAACCGGAGAGGTTCTGGCGGGTCGCGCCGGAAATGTAGACCCCTCCCGCAATCAGATCGTTTGCATCAAGATGATTCCATGAGCAATCGATTTATATCGAATGATGAGTCGTGGGATAAAATAAGTCAAGGAACCTGGGGAATGCCCTGGTGAGCGGCGCGTGTGCACCGGCCCTACTGCGACCAGGAGATCATGCTCGGGGAGAAATTCGCAGGCCTGTTGCCGTTGGAGGCAAGGCGCAAGAGGCAGGTCGAGGAAGAAAGCGCGAAGCCCACGCGGCTCGTGGCGGACTTCGCGCTGGACAAGGCCATCGTTCGTGGTCTTATCGAACTGCAGCAGTGAATGCTGTTCGTTTATGACTCGTTTTAAGCGATCAACGCTCGAACACGGCCTTCAGCTTCTGCGGCGGGAGCGCTGAGGTGAGGTCGGCATCCGGCGGGGCGGTCGGATCGCACTTCGGATCGAGGCCCTTGGCACTATCTGCGTAGGCATAGGGCAGAATCGACGGCGACTCCTTGTTTACCGTCCCCTGATAGGCCGCTACACCCTGCCGCACGGCAAAGCGGACGTAAGTCGTCGTGCCGTCGAGCGTGTAATACGGATAGGGCTTGCCCGACTGCTTCGCCGACATATAGTGGCAATTCACCTGGTTGTCGCTTGCAATCGTCGCGATGGCGGGGACAGGCAGGTGAGCCTGCTCGAATGCCTTTACTGCGGCCAGCGCAGTTTCGCCGCCATCTGTCACGATGGCGTCAATCTTCGGATACTGCGCGATGAGACCGACGGTGGCCTTCTGGGCGTCGACGGGATTCCAGTTCGTCACGATGTACTGCTCGTTGAGCAGTTTCAGATCCGGGTATTTCTTGAGTCCGCCTCTCAGACCGTCCATGAAGTTTTGGGAGGTGGTCGCTCCGGGCGATCCGCCCATGAACACGACATTCCCCTTCTTCAGCGTGGTTCCGAGCCAGTCGGCCCACAGGACACCGATCTGCTGCGTATCGCCCACCACGTTGACGACGTAGTCACGGCCAGGTGTGCCCGTCATCTGAGCCGAGTACGGGACGACCGCGACGCCCGCCTTCATGGCCGCCCGCATTGCGGGAAGCTGCACCGCGCCGAAGTCAGGAAGCAGAATGAGGACGTTGATGCCCTGCGCGACCATGCTGTTGATGTCGGAATTCGCCTTCTGCGGATCGCCGTTGGCATTGCTGTAGATGACCCGCGTGACGTTCTTGCACCGACTGAGCTCGTCCTTGACTTCCGCGAGGCCGGTCTTGCGCCACGTATTGCCGCCGTAGCCGTCCGACACGCCGACGATCATCGGCTTCGTGCCGCACATCGGCGTGATGTCGCCTTGATGGTTCGTGATGGAATCTCCCGCCGCGTGGGCAGCGCTACAGATCAAACCCGTGGCAAGAAGCAGGCGGGCGCTTATTTGCGTAATCGAGACGAGCATCTTCCCTCGCCAGAATTGAAGATCGCGCCGATTCTTGAGGCCGCACTGATGAGCGGGCATAGTCTTTTGCGCAACGAGCGGACTTTGCGGTTTTTGCACTGCAGCTTGCGATGCGCGAAGCTTGAAGAACATGGTGATCCTCGCCGTAGGTGATGGATGAGCAATGGAAATGGATTGATCAGGAAAATGGAACTTCCTGTGGCGGCATTGATATGTGATGCTAAATGAAACAGTGTGTTGTAGGATCGATTTATATCGAATAATGTGTCTAGGGATGAGTGAAGTCAAGCACCCTGGGGAAAGTCCCTGGCAAGGGCGCACGTGAACGTGACGGGTGCGGCCGAATGCGCTTCGCGTGCAGTGGTGGGGAAGGGGCGAGTGCTGCGCACCCGCCCGCAGGTTGAAAATGAGAGAGGACAGAGGAGGCGGGATTTCGGATAGTCTGATCTGCCACATCCGTCAGCGGAATGATCGGAATCCCGTCGGAGAAATGTGCCGCTGCATCGGCACTGCCGCGCTGCGGCCAGTACCGACGCAGCGGCGGAGGACACGGTACGAACGCGTTCTCAGAAATGCACGAAAGTTTGCTCGTACGGGGGCACTAACGAAGAGGTCCAGTCGCGTCGTTGTCAGGGCACCCGACTGGCCTGCGACACAAACTTGGTAACGAGGTAGCCATCGAACGTCTCGATGCCTCCTTCACTGCCCATGCCGCTCTCCTTCACGCCGCCTAATGGCGTTTCGGCCAGTGCCAGGCCGAAATGGTTGATGCCAACCATTCCAGCCTCGATACGGCCAGCAACGTATTCGGCGGTCGCGATCGAATTGGTGAACACGTAGGAAGCCAGGCCGTATGGCAGCGCATTGGCACGTGACAACGCCTCTTCAGTGCTACTGAATGTCGTTATCGGCACAACGGGTCCGAATGGTTCCTCGGCCATCAGGAGCGCGTCGTCGGGCACGCCGGTGAGGATGGTCGGGGGGAAGAAGTAACCTGTTTCAGCCAGACGGCTGCCACCACACACCAGCGATGCGCCGCGCTCCCGCGCGTCCGTCACCAGGGCCTGCATTGCGTCGATGCGTCGTTCGTGGGCCAGCGGCCCCATCTGGGTCTGGGGATCGAGGCCGTCTCCGACCCGAAGCGGCGCGTATTCGGCAGCGAAGGCATTCACGAACTGCTCATAGGCTTTTTCGTGCACGAAGAAGCGGCTCGGTGCCATGCAGACCTGACCGGCATTGCGTGTCTTGGTGCGCGCCAGAAAACGCGCTGCCTGTTCTACGTCAGAATCGTCGAACACCAGCACCGGCGAGTGCCCCCCTAGTTCCATCGTCATGCGCTTCATCTGCGCGCCGGCCATCGACGCCAGCTGTTTGCCGACAGTGGCGGAGCCAGTGAACGAAATCTTTCGCACCGCCGGAGCGTTGATGAGATGGGTGGAAACCTCGGACGGCACGCCCCAGACGACGTTGAGGCATCCCGCCGGCAAACCTGCATCGTGAAATATACGCGCCAGCGCGACCACTGCGCTTGGCGAATCCTCAGGACCCTTGAGTACTATCGTGCAGCCCGCACCCAAGGCGGCGACCACCTTGCGTAGTGCCAGGTTGAAGGGGAAGTTCCACGGTGTGAACGCAGCGCAAACACCGATGGGCTCACGGGAGACCGTCTGCCGTACGCCCGCCGTGCGCGCCGGAATCACGCGCCCATAAATACGCCGGCATTCCTCTGCATGCCATTCCGCGTGCTCAGCGCAGCTTTGTACTTCCAGAATGGCTTCGGCCAAAGGCTTGCCCTGATCGAGTGTAATGTTACGGGCGATCTGCGGAGCTCGCTCCCGGATCAACGAGGCAACACGGCGCAGCAATGCTGAGCGTTCGATTGCCGGCGTGTGCCGCCAGACCTGGAATGCATCCGCCGCTGCGTTCACGGCATCATCCAGGTCCTGGGGCGTAGCGTGCGGCAATCGGGCGAACGCCTCGCCAGTTGCAGGATTGATCACATCCTGTTCGGGTCGCCCACGGGCGCTCAGGAAACGGCCACCGATGTAGAGGGAGAGTGTTTCGTATTGTGCGGTTGTGGTGTCCATGGCAGCCTGACTCAAAGAAATACACTACCGCCGTCCACGGCGAGGGTCTGGCCGGTGACAAAGCCTGCACCATCACTGACTAGGTACGCGAGCGCTGCCACGAGGTCACCCGGCACCTGATCGCGCTGAATACAGCGGCCGGCAGTACGGGCGTTTTCGCCAATGCGGTCTTGCAGATCGGTCTGCAACACACCGTCGCTTAGCGTGAAGCCCGGGGCAATCGCATTGACCGTAATGCTGTCATTCGCCAGTTCCCGCGCAAGTGCGCGCGTGAAGGCAATGACGGCTCCCTTGCTGGCCACGTAGTGCGCCATATTCACCGGCCCCTTGATTGGCACAGTGGAAGCGATGTTCACCAGGCGCCCCCGACCGCTCTGGCGCAGATGCGGCAACACTGCTTTGGCACAGTTGAATGGGCCCATCGTGTTGACTTCCATCACTCGCATCCATTCCTGATTGGTGATCTGCTCAAACGGCTTGAGCGTCAGGGTGGTAAACAGTGCGGCGTTATTGACGAGGCCATCGATTCCGCCGAACTCCGAGACTGCTGCGGCCGCCATGTCAGCGACATCTGCCTCGCTGACAACGTCCGTGCGCGTGCCGATGACTTGATGTCCGGACTCGCGAAGCCGTGCCGCAGCTTCGTCCGCGCCACGCAGGTCGGCGATGACGACACGATGCCCCAGCTGTGCAAGGTGTTCGCTGAAAGCGTAGCCAATGCCGCTGGCACCGCCAGTGACAATAATGCGCTTGGGTAATTCAGGTTTCATGGTTTCCTTCGCACGTCGGAAGACTTCAGGTGGGAATGAGTGATCTATGTTCCTGGGGGGCGCTTGCCCTGTGGTATGTAGCGAAATATCAGCAAAGGCTGATTAGGTGTCAACGAACCTGGCTAGAATGTCCGCATACCGGACTTTTATACGGAATTCGAATTTCGCGAGGGTCTATGGCGTCTCATGCGGGCGGGAAAGAATCACGCGAAAACGAACCGGAATACGTGATGGGGCTCGAAAAAGGGCTGTCCATCATCGAAGCATTCGGTATGAAAAAAGGACCGTTGACCGTGACACAGGCGGCCGAGATAACCGGCCATACCAAGGGTTCGGTACGACGCAGTTTGCTCACGCTTTGCAGGCTGGGCTATGCCACGCAGGATGGTTACAGTTTTGTCCTGGCACCCCGCGCTCTGAGGCTGGGCTACGCCTATGTCGTTTCAGATCCGTTGACCAAGGTCGCGCAACCCATCTTGGAGATCACCAGCGAACGCACGCAGGAGTCTGCCTCGATCGCTGTGCTGGATTTGCAGGATGCAGTCTTCGTCGCGCGCTCAACGCATCGGCGCAGCCTGTCCAGCGGTTTGGGTGTTGGCTCGCGCTTGCCTGCTTACTGTAGTGCCACAGGGCGCGTTTTGCTGTCAGGACGACCGCCAGCCGAGGTGAGATTCATGCTCAACAGAATGGCACGTCCCGCTCTGACGCCTCACACCCTCACTACGATCACCAGCATCATGAAAGAGATCGAATTTGTGGGCAGACACGGGTACGCCATCATCGATGAAGAACTGGAGATCGGTATTCGCTCAATCGCCGTTCCGATCCGCAACGCACGTGGTGAGATGGTTGCTGCCATGAGCCTTTCGGTGTCCACAAGCCGCATGACGCGCGAAGGCGTAGTGGAACACCTGCTGCCAGAACTTGAAAGCGCGCGCCGCCACCTTGCCGCCCTGTTGTAGCGCTCCGCCTCTCGTGCCAGGCAAAGTCAGCGAGCCTGCGCGGCGAGCAGCATACGCCAGGAAACATTCGTAGTACGGAACACGCCTCGCCAGCCGGCCTAAAGCGAACGTTGCAGGCGCGCGGCCGTTTCACGCAGCGCCGGCAGGAAGGTTTCCCGCAACGTTTCGATATTCACGCGCCCTGAATAGACGCTTACGCTCACCGCCGCCTCGATCTGCCCGGCGCTGTTCTTCACCGGAACCGCCATCGCCGACATGCCGATTTCGATCTCCTCGTCGCTGATCGCGTAGCCGTCCTCCGCCGCGCGCCGGATGGCCTTCAGCACCCCGTTGAGATTTGCCACTGTGCGATCGGTGAGCCGCTTCATGGGCACGCTTTCGAGGTGCGCGCGCACCTGCTCTTCAGGCAGGCCGGCGAGCAGCACGCGTCCCGTGGCTGAGCAATAGGCGGGCAGGCGGCCGCCGAGCTTCACGCCCGTCGACACGATACGGACCGCCTCGGCACGTGCGATGAACACCGCATAACCTTCGTCCAGCACGGCCAGCGAGACGGACTCCTGCAGCTTGTCGCGCGTGCTCGCCAGAAGCGGCTGCGCAATCTGCGGTAACGACGACGTGCTGAGGTAGGCGCTACCCAGCCTCAGCATGCGCGGCAGCGGCGTGAAGAACTTGCCGTCGTGGGCGAGATAGCCGTGCTCGACGAGCGTCAGCAGGCAACGCCGCGCCGCGGGGCGGCTCAGGTCAGCCAGATTTGCCGCATCCGAAACGGTCATGCGCGTGGTGTTTGGGCCGAACGCCTCGATGATGGCCAGCCCTTTGGCCAGGCCCCCCATACCTTCCTTCGCGTGGGACTTGGTTGTTCCGGACTCGTCTTCGATGGGCGACATTGCGCGCTCCTCTGTATTGACAGGGCTTTTGATGGATGTCATATTGGGTCGTATATCGAACGATGTACGATATTCGAACACATCTGGGAGGGACTGTCAATAATGGTCCCGCCGAGGTCCCCGGTAATCGGCGTTCGGCAAACGCCCTCTACGGAGTCAGCAACTTGAACATCATCCCCATCCAGCCGGCGCGCCGCGCCAGCATCGAGTGGCCCGTCGAGGGCGTCACACGCGTGCCTTATGCGCTGTTCCAGAGTGACGATGTCTATGCGGACGAGCAGGAAGCGATCTTTCGTGGTCCGAACTGGAGTTATCTGTGCCTCGAAGCCGAGCTACCAAATCCAGGTGACTTTCGCAGTACGTTCATCGGCGATGCTCCCGTGGTGGTTACTCGCGACACGGACGGCGAGCTCTATGCATTCGAAAACCGCTGCGCGCATCGCGGCGCGATGGTTTGCCTGGAAGACGCGGGCAACGCGAAGGATTTCAGCTGCGTCTACCATGCCTGGACCTACAGCCTGCAGGGCGATCTGCTCGGCGTCGCGTTCCGGGACGGTATCAACGGCCAGGGCGGCATGAAGGAAGACTTCTGCCTCGGCGATCACGGCCTGCGCAAGCTGCGCGTGGCGACGCTCCACGGTCTCGTGTTCGGCAGCTTCTCCGACGACGTGCCACCCCTCGACGAATACCTTGGCGACGAGATCGTCGAACGCATTGCACGTGTGCTTGAAAACCGCACGCCTGTTGTGCTCGGCCGCTTCACGCAGATGTTGCCGAATAACTGGAAACTCTATTTCGAGAACGTCAAGGATTCCTATCATGCAAGCATCCTGCATCTATTCTTCACGACCTTCCAGTTGAACAAGCTGTCGCAGCGCGGTGGCATCATCGTCGACCCGAGCGGCGGGCATCACGTCAGCTATTCAGCAGTCGATCACGCGGCTGAAGCGGCAAAGCAGGCAACCACGAAGGACTACGCAGCTCAGAACATCCGCTCGGAGAGCGGCCACCGCCTCGAAGATACCTCGGTGCTTGCGGGCACCGACGAGTTCGGCGACGGCATCACGCTGCAGATTCTTTCAGTCTTTCCGGGCTTCGTGCTCCAGCAGATCCAGAACGCCATTGCGGTGCGCCAGATCCTGCCGCGCGGCGCGCGCCAGACCGAACTGAACTGGATCTATCTCGGCTTCGAGGACGATACGCCCGAGTTGCGGGAAATGCGTCTGCGCCAGGCGAACCTCGTGGGCCCGGCCGGGTATGTCTCGATGGAAGACGGCTGCGTGGGCGGGTTCGTGCAGCGCGGAATCGACGGGGCAAGCGACGCACGCTCGGTGATCGAGATGGGCGGCGATGGCACGACCAGCAGCGCGAGCCGCGTGACGGAAGCCTCGATTCGAGGCTTCTGGAAGGCCTACCGTAACGCAATGGGATATTGACGATGACGCAGGACATCCACCAGCTGCTCGCCCGTGCGCAGGCCGAATACGTGCGCTGCATCGACGACGGCGACCTCGGGCAGTGGCCCGATTTCTTCACAACGTCATGCGTGTACAGGGTCACGACCGCGGACAACCATCGCCGCGGTCTCGTGGGCAGCATGATCTACGCGGCCTCCCACGGCATGCTGGTCGACAGGGTTGCGTCGCTGCGCGACGCCAATGTCTATGAACGGCACGCTTATCGTCATCTGCTCGGGCAGCCGTACGTGATCAGCGACGACGGCACCGAGGCGCACAGCGAAACCTCGTTCATGGTCGCGCGCATCATGCGCGACGGAACCACCGACCTGTTTGCGACGGGCCGCTATTGCGACGTGTACGTGCGCGACGAGGCGGGTGTGCGGTTGCGCGAGCGCGTCGTCGTGTGCGACAGCTCGCGTATCGACACGCTGCTTGCGTTGCCGCTATGACGCCCGCGAACCTGCCTGGGAGGCGCATGCGATGGTGGCCGCGCCGGCTGATCCGCCCCGAACTTCGACCGACACCTGCTGACAATGCATCGAGGTGACATCTTGGACTTTCTAATTTCCGTCGCTGACAGCGACATAACGTTTCCGTGCGCGGCCGGTGAAACCGTGCTCGACGCGGCCGAACGCGCCGGCTATGCGGTGCCGTACTCATGCCGCAAGGGCGTCTGCGCGTCCTGCGAAGGACGCCTCGTGGCGGGCGAAGGGTGTTCGACGGTGCAGGGCGCAGTGGCGGCGCCGGTCGAGCGCGCGCTGCTCTGCTGCCTAAGCCCCGACACGGACCTGACGATCGCGCCGCGTCGCATCGAGAAGCGCGACCCCGTCGCGCGCAAGACGCTCGAGGTCTCCGTGTACCGCATCATTCAGCCGGCCGCCGACGTCAGCATCCTGCAGTTGCGGCTGCCCGCGGGTGTGCGCGCGAAGTTCGGCGCCGGTCAGTATCTGCAGATCGAGCTGGAGGACGGCACGCGGCGCAACTATTCGATGGCGAATGCGCCGCACGAAAACGACACCGTGCAGCTGCACGTGCGCCACGTGCCTGGCGGCCGGTTTTCCGAAGCCGTTCTGGGCCGCCTCGCGAAGGGCGACAGGCTGCGCATCGAGCTGCCGTTCGGAGAGTTCACGCTACGCGAAGGGTCGGACAGGCCCGCCGTGCTACTCGCGACAGGCACGGGGTTCGCACCGGTGAAGTCGATCGTCGAGGACGCCATCAAGCGCAAGCTCGAACGGCCGTTGCACCTGTACTGGGGCGCGCGCCGCGCCGAAGACCTCTATCTCGCGGCACTCGCGCACAAATGGCACGACAGTGGCCGCGTGAAGTTCGTGCCGGTGCTGTCCGAGGCTGACGAGGCATGGACGGGTCGGCGCGGTTTCGTGCACGAGGCTGTGCTCGAAGACTTCGACTCGCTCGCGGGATATGAGGTGTACGCATGCGGCAACCCATCGATGACGAGCGCCGCGCGCGACACCTTCGTGAAGACCGGCTTGCCCGAAGACGACTTCTTCAGCGACGCGTTCGTTCATACCGGCTGACGCCGTGCGAAGAGAAAGAGAAAGAGCGCCTGGGCCGCAACAACCGGGTTGATTCCGGCTGGGGCAGTGGATCCGTTTGGAAAAGGCGCCTCAGGCGGTGTGCCATTCTTTCATGTGCGGGTCCGCAAAATTGCGAAGACTCTCCAATGCCATGGCCACCGCGGCGCGATTGACGTTCTCGGCGTGCCAGTAGACCGATACCGAGCCGAAGCCTTCGAGTTGAACCGGCAGAATACGAAGCGCGTTCAGCTGCTCGAAGCGAAGCGCGGCCCGATGCGAGGCGACGCCCACCAGATCGGTGTTGTTCAGCAGCGTGAGATTGAGAATCGACGAATTCGATTCGACGCAGTGATTGGGCAGTGTGCGCCCCGCGGCCGCGAGCGCCGTCTCAAGCGCGTTGCGCACGGGCGTGCCCTGCGGCCAGACGATCCACGAAAACGCGAGTACGTCGTCCCAGCCGAGTTGCGCTTTTTCCGTGAGCGCATGATCTGGCCGTGCGACGAAGTTGATCGGCTCCGTATACAGCGTTTCGGTCTGCAACTGCGGGTCGTCGTACTGCTGTCCCGAGCGGCCGACGACGATATCGAGTTCCCCGCGCGCAAGCTGCGGCATCAACTGGTTCATCGTGCTTTCGACGAGCCGAACCTGCGCTCGCGGCATGCGCTCGAGAAGCCGCGACACGGCGAGCGGCACCGTGTCCGCCGCCGATACACCCGAGGTCCCAATACTCACGAGGCCACTGCCGCCCGCACGTAGCGCCTGCATGTCGTCGCGCGCAATGTCGAGATGCGCTTCGATCCGGCGCGCGTGCTCGATCAGCGCCTCGCCGTACGACGTGGGTCGCAGGCCGCGCGCGTGCCTCTCGAAGAGTGGCAGGCCGACGTCTTCCTCGAGTTCCTTCAGCCATTTCGACAGCGCCGGCTGCGTCGTGCTGAGTGCCGCGGCCGACTGGCTGAGATTGCCCGTGCTCGCGAGGCTCAACAGTACCTGCAGATGCCTCAGTCGCAGGCGGTAGGTCCAGTCCATTGCGCAGCTCCTTCGTCACGATTTTCACCAGTCCTGCGTCGCAGGTATATCCAAAACTGTATGGATTAGATGATTTCACCATTTTACTGGGCATGGCGGTGTCGCATATAAATCATTGTGCGGGCTCGATTGAGCCGACGCGGCCGGCTGGTGAGTCGGAACCCACGAGACCCATAAAGGAGACGCGAATGACGAGTAACAATCCGGGCGGATCGCGCGCGGCCTACTACGAGCGGATCGCCCAGCAGGGTATGGCGCCGCTTTGGGAATCGCTGCACAACCTCGTGCCCAAGGCGCCGCAGCCGAAAGCGCTGCCTGCGATCTGGAAGTACGCGCAAGTGCGCGAACTGGTGATGCAGGCGGGTGCCGTGATCAGCGCGGAAGAAGCCGTGCGCCGCGTGCTGGTGCTCGAAAACCCGGGCCTGCCGGGCAAGTCGAGCATGACGCCGAACCTGTACGCCGGGCTCCAGTTGATCCTGCCCGGCGAGATCGCGCCGAGCCACCGGCATACGCAGTCGGCGCTTCGCTTCATCGTTGAAGGCAAGGGCGCGTGGACGGCTGTCAACGGCGAACGCACGACGATGCATCCGGGCGACTTCATCATTACACCGTCGTGGACATGGCACGACCACGGTAATCCTTCAGTGGAGGAGGGCGGCGAGCCTGTCGTGTGGCTCGATGGCCTCGATATACCACTCGTCGCGCAGATGGACGCCGGATTCGCCGAGAACTACCCCGAAGCGACCCAGCCGGTCTCACGCCCTGAAGGCGACAGCTTCGCGCGCTTCGGTCACAACATGGTGCCCGTGCGGCATCGCGTGTCCGATCCCACTTCACCGGTTTTCAGCTACCCGTACGCGCGCAGCCGCGAAGCGCTCGACGCGCTGTACCGCAACGGCGACCTCGACGAGTGGGACGGCGTGAAGCTGCGCTACGTGAATCCGGCCACGGGCGGCTGGCCGATGCCGACCATTGCGACCTTCATGCAATACCTGCCTGCCGGCTTCAAGGGCCGCACATATCGCAGCACCGATGCGACGGTGTATTGCGTCGTCGAGGGCAACGGCACGGTCAAAATCGGCAGCGACGAATTCACCTTCGAGCCGCACGACGTGTTCGTCGCGCCGTCGTGGGCGCCTGTGCAACTGGCGGCAGCGGCGGAGAGCGTGTTGTTCAGTTATTCGGATCGTCCCGTGCTCGCCGCGCTGAATCTGCTGCGCGAAGAGCGCGGCTAGCCGCGTTACTTTCCTTTCCAGGCGCCGCATTGGCGGTGCGCTACCCATCCTGTTTGCCGAGTCCGATCATGACTTTTGTTTTCCCGCCCGAAGCGCCCGTTGCTGTACCCGTCGCCGGTAGCGACGTTCAATTCGCGGTGCGCCGCGTCTATTGCGTTGGCCGCAACTACGCCGCGCATGCGCGCGAAATGGGCTTTGATCCCGATCGCGAACCGCCGTTCTTCTTCTGCAAACCGGCCGATGCCGTCGTGCCGGTCGCTTACGGCGAAACGCTAGAACTGGCTTACCCTTCGCAGACGCAGAACTACCATTACGAAGCCGAACTCGTCGCCGTGATTGGCAAAGGCGGCTCGGATATCCCGCTCGAACAGGCGCTCGATCACGTTTGGGGCTACGCGGTCGGCCTCGACATGACGCGGCGCGATCTGCAGATGAAAATGCGCGAAATGGGCCGTCCGTGGGAGATTGGCAAGGCGTTTGACCGCTCGGCGCCGATCGGACCGATTCATCCGACGAGCGAGGTCGGTCACTTCGAAAACGCTGGCCTGTGGCTGACGGTCAACGGCGAGACCAAACAGAAGAGCGACGTGTCGCATCTGATCTGGTCGGTCGCGGAGACGGTGGCGTATCTGTCGAAGTTCTTCCGCCTCGAACCGGGTGATGTGATCTTCACGGGCACGCCTGAAGGCGTCGGCGCGGTGCAGAAGGGCGATACGATGAAAGTCGGTGTCGAGCGTCTTGGCGAAGTAACGGTGCGCGTGGCCTGAGATACGTAATCTGCATTTATCGGAGGTCTACCCGTGCAACTCCATAGCTTCTTCAACAGTTCGACGTCGTACCGCGTACGCATCGCGCTTGCACTCAAGGGGATCGCGTACGAGACGCTGCCCGTCAATATCCGCGTGGGCGAACATTGCGCAACGGACTATGTGGCGAACGTGAATCCGTCCGCATCAGTGCCCGCGCTGATCGATGGCGATTTCAGACTCGGCCAGTCGCTCGCGATCATCGACTACCTCGACCAGAAATACCCAGAGCCGCGCCTGATTCCGCTCGAACCGGTCCTGCGTGCACGTGTACTCGAGTTCGCCGCGCTAATCTCGTGCGACATTCATCCCCTCAATAACCTGCGGGTGTTGCGATATCTGGAAACGGAACTGGGGGTCACGCCGCAGCAGAAGAGCGCGTGGTACCGGCATTGGATCGCGCAAGGCATGGCGGGTGCCGAACGCATGCTCGAGCGTGGCAACACAGGTCCGTGGTGCCTTGGCGTGCAGCCGACGCTCGCCGACCTGTGCCTCGTGCCACAAGTCGCCAACGCGCTGCGCATGGACTGCGACCTGAGTCCGTATCCGCGCAGTCTCGCCGTCTTTGCGCACGCGTCGAAACACCCGGCATTCGACGCCGCGCAGCCGCAGCGTCAGCCCGATTACATTGCCTGATTACATGGGACTGGAGTGAGCCTGGGATCGGAGTAAGCGCTAAAGCGCCAACTCCGATCGACCGCTTTGCATGGGATCGGAGTAAGCGCTAAAGCGCTAACTCCGATCGACATAGGAGACAAAACATGATTGAGACAGACCGCAAAGGGCGGCGCGTGCTCGTGATCGGCGGCGGTATTGGCGGCCTCGCCGCCGCGCTGGCGCTCGCACGTCAGGGCATTCACATACAACTGCTGGAGCAGGCTCCTGAGATTCAGGAAATCGGCGCAGGAATCCAGTTGGCAGCAAACGCGTTCAACGCGCTCGATGCTCTGGGCGTCGGTGAGACGGCGCGCAACCGCGCCGTCTTTACGGACTACCTGAAACTGATGGATGCGCTTGACGCAAAAGAAGTGGTGCGGATCGACGTCGGCGCCCCGTATCGCACGCGCTTTGGCAATCCGTATGCGGTGATTCATCGTGCCGACATTCACCTGTCGATTCTCGAAGCTGTGAAGGATCATCCGTTGATCCAGTTCCGCACCAATACGCGGGTCTGCGAGCTCGACCAGAACGCCGACGGTGTGACTGTCATCGATCAGAACGGCGCGCGGTACCACGCAAATGCCGTGATCGGTTGCGATGGCGTGAAGTCGGCAATTCGCAAGGCATTGATCGGTGATGAGCATCGCGTGACAGGGCATGTTGTTTATCGCGCTGTCGTTGAAGTGGAAAACATGCCGAAGGATTTGCAGATCAATGCGCCGGTGGTGTGGGCGGGCCCGCATTGCCACCTCGTGCACTACCCGTTACGCGGCGGCAAGCAATACAACCTCGTCGTCACGTTCCACAGTCGCGAGAAAGAAGAATGGGGGGTGCGCGAAGGCAGCAAGGAGGAAGTGCTGTCCTACTTTGAAGGCATTCATCCATTGCCGCATCAGATGCTCGACCGGCCGACTTCGTGGAAGCGCTGGGCCACGGCGGACCGGGACCCTGTCGAGCGCTGGAGCTATGGCCGCGCGACGGTCCTTGGCGACGCCGCGCATCCAATGACGCAATACCTGGCGCAAGGCGCCTGCCAGGCGCTCGAAGATGCCGTTACGCTGGGTGCCGCCGTCGCTGCGACGGATGGCGATTTCGAAGCTGCGTTCAAACTGTACGAGACAGCACGTATTCCGCGCACGGCGCGCGTGCTGTATTCGGCACGTGAGATGGGCCGCATCTATCACGCTAAGGGCGTTGAGCGACAAGTTCGCAATTCTCTTTGGATCGGCCGCACGCAAGAACAGTTTTACGACGCACTGCAATGGCTGCACGGCTGGCGTGCGGAAGAGTGCCTGAAGGGCGTCATTTGAAATTCGACGCGGTACGCGGCAGCAACAACTCCCTGGGAGACAAGAATTGGATTCGAAGAGTCAGGAACAGCAAGACAAGGCGGAGATTCGCGAAGTCCACATGCGCTACTGCCGAGGCATCGATCGTATGGACTTCGATCTGGTGCGTTCGTGTTATCACCCAGACGCGATTGACCGACATGGTGCTTACGAAGGCGGAGTCGAAGGATTTATCGAATGGGCCGGGCAGGTGCTTCCCCTCTTCGAGACCACAATGCATTTCACTGGCAACCAATACGTCAAGGTGGACGGCAATGTGGCTTTCGCCGAGCATTACGCGCAGGCCTTTCACCGCACGAAACCGTTAGATGGCAAACCTGCTGCGGACTGGATCGTGAACGTTCGATACGTTGATCGTCTGGAGAAACGTAGCGGCGAATGGCGTATTGCGGACCGCATTGTCGTATACGACTCGGAGCGTACGATACCGGTGAGTTTCGATGCTGCCCCATTGGGCGACTGGAACTATGGGCGGCGCGACCGCGACGATCCGTCGTACAAGTACGGTCTCTAACATGGAAAGGCGCTTCGGCGGAACGGCTCGTCGAAGCGATCAAGTGGATCCGCAGCACCACTGCATAGCTGCGCCCAAACTGACTTTGGCCGGATAGATCCTCGAGCGAAGACTGTCGAGCCTGTGTTGATCGATTGTTGTCGCCACAGCAACGGAGAGTTAAAAAAGCAGTACTTACCCTAATGATTTTTGCCCTTTAGACTGAGCGCAGTCGTGGCCGAGCAGGTTCTTCGTAGCGCCACTAACAGAAATCATTGAGGTACTCGTGATGAAGTCGTTCACCCGGATGGTCCTTGTTGCTGCCCTTATCGCAGCCCCCGTTGCGTCGTTCGCTCAATCAAATCAGATGCTAAGCCGTGAGCAAGTGCGTGCCGAACTGGCGCAGGTCGAGAAAGCTGGCTATAACCCGCGCGACACGATTCACTACCCGGAAAATATCCAGGCCGCTGAAGCAAAAGTGACGGCACAGAACGCCACAGCACAAGCAGGCGTTTCGGGATATGGCGGTGCCGCCAACGGAACGTCTCGTTCGGGTTCGGAAAACGGTATGTAATGGTGATGTGAGGGCGCCGTTTTCGTAGGCGCCCGATCCTGACCGTGCTTGACTGCGCGCAGGTCTCGATGTGTTGACATTCCACCGAATGTAGAGCGCGCTCATCCCGTGAACGTCGAGATAGACGGAGCGCTATTCGAAGGCGAAGAATACGCTTCTCGATGTCCAGGGTGACCTCATCTATCACATGGCTGAAATCCGCAACTGAATTTCGGTTGGGGTGGGAGATGGCTTGTTGACGAGCGCAAGGCTACTGATGCCGCGATCATATCTTGTCGACGTACGAGCACATGGCGCCCAAAGCCGGCGATAGCCTATCTTGCACGGGTGTGGCGGTGTGGGCCGATGCATAGGATGGACGCTCGGAATGGAGAGGATCGGAAGCCTTACCGTCCATGACGCTGATGAAGGGCGTGCACGTGAGTTGGCGCGCTCGATTGCTACGGTATCCAGTGCCCGTCTCGCAACGGGCATGCCGTCGATGAGGGACATCGATATCGCCATCAACGCATCACCGGTCGGACTGAGCGCCAGCGACGCTCTGCCATTTCCCGTCGATGCACTGCCGTCCCATGCAGTCGTCGCCGACGTGATCATGGAATCGCGCACGACCGCGCTGCTCGAATCGGCGCACGCGCGCGGACTCAGGGTTCATCATGGAAGGAACATGATGAATCACGCCATGCCGATAGCGGCGTCGTTTTTTGGCTTTTCCGCTTCGCTCGATTGGAATGGAGAAGTTCTCTGAGCATGCCTCGACTAATGCTAATGTCTGCGGCTAGATGTGTTGAATAGTAGATAAAAGCGTGTCGGCGTGGGATATGCACCGGTGCATTAGCACACGTGTTCGAGGGCGCGTGTCGCGCGAACCTTGGGCGGCCGGTCGCGCAGCAGTACGGGCATCAAACGCCGGCTGGCTGTCTGCGCCGCCCACTCGCAATATGCGGCGCTGCCGAGCACCCAGCCGTTGAGCGTCGACTGCATCAGGTTATCGACCTCGCGTTCGTCAAGAGGCTGTGTGCCCAAATCGCGGTAAGCCTGGTGGCGCTCGAACGGCGTGTTGCCGAGCGCCCGGTAGAGTGGATGGTCCTTGATGAAGCTATCGACACGCAGCCCGATGTGGTGCGTGTAGCTCGACCACTGGTAGTTTCCCGGCTCGGCGACAAGGCGGTTGCGCACCGGCGCATGTTCGATGACCTGGCTCGCGAGCAGGAAATACCGGTCGGGCTCGATCACCGTTGCCCGGTACTCGCCACGCCACATCGTACCGCGCCGTCCATGGCGGCGGTTGAAGGTCTCGACATAGCGACGGCCGACCCCCTGCATCGCCATGGCCACGCTCGACTCGTATGAAGGCGTGACGAGGAACTGTATCGCGTCAGGCATAAGTACCCACGCGTGGACTGCCAGATCGGCGACGCGCGCTGCGTCTGCCAGACAGGCGAGGAAGTACAGGTAGTCTCCTTCGTCCAGGAATGCGGGCCCCGTGAGCCCCTGCAAGATAACGTGCTGCGGTTGGTCTGGGACGTAGTGCCGTGCAAGCCGTGTCATGCTGAATTAACCGGAAATCCGATGTGAGAAAGCGATCCGACAGATATCGAATCCGCGACAGTGCGTCACGTGGGTATAGGACGAAATTCTATCGGTCATGCGTGGGAGTCTGCGTCACGAACAGGCCTTTTTTCTGGCCTCTTTTCGTTGATTTGCCAATCGTAACCGGTATCTTTCTTATGCCACCGCTGAATAACAGCGCCGCCCTATACACCTCCAGACGCTCTGCCTGCGCCATCCGGCACCCATACATCAGGCAGCAAGACGGTACAGCGGTCGAAGCGCCCCTGGTCTCCATTCGCATCCCACCTGAACCGGTCAAAGCGCAGCGAAATGTGGTTCGCGAATTTCGTCGGTAGGTATCCGAACAATACGGAAGCTCACATCGCTGCCATGGCTGCCCTTAGCGGAGTGCAGCCGCTACTGCTTCGCCAATCTGCTGTCCAAAGCGCGCTTCAACATTGGGCACCGTGTAGCCAAGTGTCAGTTCCAGATGCGCGTCCCCTAGCACCAGCTGAACGAATGTCGCTGCCCGCAATGTAGCAGTCGGTTCGTCAAATCGCTTTCGCAGAATGTTTGCGGCGAAGGCACGCGCGAGCTTTGGACCATTTTCGTAAAACACGTGACCGAGTTCCGGAAGACGTTCGGCCTCGGCAACGATGGTCCGGTAAAGCCGAAGACTATCCGGCGCGATAAGGTTTTGCGCCAGCAACCATCCCAACTCGCGTAACTCGACTTCGGGCGAGCCACCGGTTTGCTCGGCCTGAGCGCTGGCAAGCGCGCCCACCTCGGCGCACATGGAGATCACCAGACCAATAAAGAGCGCCTCCTTCGACTTGAAATGACGGTAGACCGTCTGTTTGCCGACGCCGGCGACCGAGGCGACATCGTCCATTGTTGCCAGACCGAAACCCTGGCGTAAAAAAACGGTTCTAGCGCCGTCGAGGATGGCAGACCGCTTGCGGCGTTGCAGCGGGCTCAGGTCGGGAAGAGAGGAGGCATTCATACGAGTTAAATAGCAGATCGCTACGCGCTTGACAAGACTGGGCGGTCTCGTTTAACTTTGACGAAACGAGACTGATGAGTCTCGTTTGTGGGGTTGATCAAATTCGCAGGCAATCATTTGGGAGAACGCTTTGAGGCTATTTCTTACAGGTGGTACTGGCTTCATCGGGCAAGCGGTGGCGCGCAAGGCAATCAGCCTGGGCCATCGGGTGACGGCGCTGGTGCGCCCAGGCGGATCGGCGTCCGCCAGTGCGCTGGCACACCTCGGTGTGAACCTGCATTCGGGCGACCTGCGTGAGCCACAGTCTTTCGCGGCGGTTGCCGCGGCCGCCGATGGCGTGATGCACACCGCGTCGACCAACGACGCCTCCGCCGCTGCTGTCGATGAGGCCGCGGTTGTAGCGATGCTTACCCAATTGCAGCCGGGCGCGGCCTTTGTCTATACGTCGGGCGCCTGGGTCTATGGCAACACGGAGGGGCTGCCCGTGACTGAAACGTCGGCGCTCAACCCGACACCACTCATCGCATGGCGACCCGCGGTAGAGCAACATGTACTGGCGCTTGCCGCACGGCGCTCGATTGGCGCAGTGATCCTCAGGCCGGCGATGGTGCACGGCTACGCAGGTGGCATCTTCGGCATGCTAGCCGGCATGGCCCGTCAGAGCGGCAGTGTGCGGATCGTCGGCGACGGTCGCAATCACTGGCCTGCCGTGCACGTCGATGATCTCGCCACGGCCTACCTGAGCGCGGTGGAGCGGGCGGCCGGCGGGGACAGTCGAGTCGCGGGACAGATCTTCAATGTGGTAGCGGAAGAAGCCGTTGCCGTTGCCGAAATAGGCGAAGCGACACGGGCGTCGGTCGGCGCCGATCGGGTCGTACCTTGGCCGCTCGATGACGCCCGCCAATCGCTTGGATCGTTTGCCGACGCGTTGGCGCTCGACCAGGCAGTAAGCGGCCAGCATGCCCGACGGGTTCTCGCCTGGAAACCTCATGGCTCCGGCCTGATCGCAGACCTTTCTGCACAAGGGCGCTTTCAACAAATCAACGGAGCATGACGATGGAGTGGAACAGTGTATCTCTCGAATCGATTCTCGCGACTGTCCTCGCGGTCTTGTTCGCGGTTGGTGGGGTGATCAACCTTGCGGGGCGCGACGCGGTGAAGCGCGACTTCGCACGCTGGCGTTACCCGGCATGGTTTCATTTGTTCTGTGGCACGCTCGAGCTGTTCAGTGCGGCACTTCTTTTTGGACAACAAACCAGGGTCTTTGGTCTAGCGCTGGCCGGTGCGATCATGATCGCCGCGCTCTTCACATTGCTACGAAACCGGGAACCGTTCCGGCATCTCGTCCCGGCGCTGGTCTTTTCGGCTCTCATTGTGGTTACTGCGACGATCCGCGGTTGAAGCTTCGCCACGCCGCCAGGCGAGCGAACCCGGTACGCTAACAGGCCGAGCGTGCAATCATGGTGCAGGTACTTGAATCCGCACGCGGATAGCGGCAATGGAGCCGCTTCCATTTGATCACGCGCGTCATGCGTCCGCTTTTTTGTGGCGGTGACAGTCCACACCGGATCCATTTGCGACGGTCGGGACCTGTTAAGCGTTGTCCAACGCCTGCCCGCACGCGTCGCCGTGCATTCATGGGGCAGCGGACAAGGGCAGGCATCGAACAACGCTTAACAGACTCGGTCCTCCCTCGAACTTACAGGTCCGGCACGTATCCACGTTCTCCGTCAACGCTGTTGACAATCGATTCTAGAAGTAGTGCCCGCCATTCCGCGCGCCATTTCCGGCACGTTCTCAAGATCTGTTTGCACGGCCATTTTGCGACATTCCCGCGTCGGACCTATTCGATGCCGTATCGCAACTTTTGATTGGCAGGCGGTATATTTCATTGCAATACTACTGCCGGATTGCGCGTTGTTGCGTGCGGGGTTCACGGGCGTTTTATTTAGCTGAATTTTTTCGGTGAGCGCTCAAGAACAAGCTGGTAAGGCATTTTTTTAAGATTCTTATGGCCAATGTATACCGCGCTGACCGATATAAGCCGCAGGTCTTGTGGTTGAGATTACGTTAGGCGTCAATCGAAAGGAAGGCATGAAAATGACACGCGTCCGAGTTGAGGGCTTTACCATCTCGCTTGACGGATACGGAGCTGGTCCGAATCAGGACATCGGGAATCCGCTCGGCGTGGGCGGGACAGATTTGCACCAGTGGTTAATCCCGACACGCACGTTCCAACGGACCCTATTTGGCGCCGACGGTGGCACAACGGGGATCGATGACGACTTCGCTGCGCGGGGCTTCAAGAATGTTGGCGCCTGGATTCTCGGAAGAAACATGTTCGGACCGATTCGCGGTCCCTGGCCCGACATGAACTGGAAAGGCTGGTGGGGGGACAACCCACCCTATCACGTTCCAACTTTCATCTTGACTCATCACGCGCGCCCGCCCATCCAGATGGAAGGCGGAACGACTTTCTACTTCGTCACGGGCGGTATTCACGAGGCGCTTGACCGGGCGCGCGACGCAGCCAACGGAATGGATGTGCGCATTGGCGGCGGACCTGACACTATCCGGCAATATCTTCGTACGGGCCTCATCGACGAGCTGCACGTCGCTATCTCGCCGGTCCTGCTGGGCGGGGGAGAGCGACTGTTCGAGGGGATTGACGTACGCGCTCTGGGATACGAATGTGTTCAGTTCGTTGCGTCGGAGAAAGCCACCCATGTTGTACTCCGGCGCCAGGGGCAGAATGACGCCTAACAACCGGTTGAAAGCGCCATACTCACGTCACGAAAGCAGCGTCAGAGTATCGACGTTGAAGCTCGCATCGATAAGCCGCTCCACCTAAACTCAGCGCAAACTTCTAACCTGGCTCGGCGTGACACTTCCGGCAAATCGATTGCCGAAATGGGTTCTCGTGTAATTGACGACAGCAGCGACCTGATCGTCATCCATCGCGTCGCCAAACGATGGCATCGCCTTTCGGCCGTGAAGTACGTTGAGGATGACGTAGGGTGCTGCCTCGACTGCCGGGTTGTCCGCGAGCGCCGGGTAGTGACCCGCGCCCTGTGCGCCTTTTCCATCCGGCATATGGCATCCCGCGCAGGTGGCGTTGTAAAGCGCTTCGCCGCTTTTTTCGGTGAAGCCGTAGCCCGGCGAAATCGTGAAGGTTCGTGGTGCGTCCTGTGCCACGGCCTGAGCCGACACCGTCGCGCCTCCTATCAGCAAGGCCATCAGCATCACGCCGAGAATCAGCGTCGGCCTATCCATTGACGATCCTCCGATGCAACCGGGTGATCGCATCCAGTGACGACAGCACGGCGCCTTCCTGCCATGCCGGGATATGCGAAGCGTGCTCTCCGGCAAGGACGACCCGTCCGTCGATCTGACAGAGGTTCGCGTAATGCGCTTCTCTCAACGCATCCGTCCATGCGGCGAAGCAGCCATTCGTGAACGGTGATCGGCTCCAGCTCATCGCGAAGCCGTTCTGGTACTCACGCGCGTACTGCGGATGAATCTGGCTGCCCTGGCTCAATGCCACCGCGATCCGTTCGGCAGGGGGCAGCGCACCCATCTCATAGCTGGCTGGCCCCCACATGTAGGCGCCGAGCAGCACCGCGGGACCGATCGATCCGTAACCTGTTGCCGGATAGCCGATCGTCGAGATCGGCAGGTCAGTATGCGTGATGCCGCCGTAGATCTGCTCGTCTTCTTCCCAGAATCGCCGGCCGAATTGCAAGCCGATTTTCACTGATGTCTCGTAGGGCACCGCATCGATCGCGGCGCGCATGGCCGGGCCGACCGCAATGTCGATCTGACTCAGAATCGAGAGCGGGATGGTGCACACCAGCCAATCCGCGTGCGCGTTCCGTTCGGTCCGGGTGGTCGTATCGGTATAGCGCACTGTGACGCCTTGCTCGTCCTGCAAGATGGCCGTGACTCTGGCGTTGAACACTACAGCGCTTGCGACCTGCGAATAAAGCGCATGGGCAATCCTGTCCATGCCGCCGACGGGCTGGAAAATGGTGCTCTGATAGTCCTGCTCGTTTCCAGACGAGAGCCATTGCCACAAACTCGATGCAAGCAAGGGGTCGCGCGGGAGCAGATCTGACGGCACGGCCTTGGGCATCAGCCCACCGCCATGCGGGGTCGCGAATCCGCGGCGCTCACTGCTTCGCCGCCCCGCCTGATAGGCACCATCCGGACCGAGCGCACCCCATTGGCGCAGGGATTCGAGTAGCAGATGCGCATCTTCGACTGACAACGCATCATCAAGCGCGTCCTTGCGGATTGCTTTGGAAAGCAGTTCGGCGATATAGCCTTGATAGTCGGTCTGCACCGCCCGGAATCGTTGCGGCTTGCCATCGAACGCCTCCGTCGAATGCAGGTATGCGTTGTAATTGACCTGGATGAAAGGCTCGAGCGGCACTTTCAGGCGTTTTGCATAGTCGAGTACGCCCTGGTGGTGATACGGAATGCGCCACGGCCCTGGGTTCAGATAAAGCCCGTCAGCGAAATCACAGTCCTGGGTGGCACCGCCGAGTTCTGTATAGCGATCACCGCCCCTGACAGTCCAGGCCCGACCACCCGCGCGGTCGTTGTACTCGAGCACCTGCACGCGGTACCCCGCGTTCCTCAACTCAAAGGCCGCGACGAGGCCGGCCATGCCCGCGCCGACCACGAGAATTCGCGTTCCTTTGGGCGCGCCATCGAGTCCGATCGGTCTGGCATAGGTCGAGGTAGCGGCGAACCCAAGCGTGCCCATGCCTTGCATCATGGCGGCCGCGCCGAGGTTCTTGCCGATCAGCGTCAGCAGGTGCCGGCGGCTCATCGCATGTGTGGTCATTCTCGACATAAGGACGTGGTGGCCCGACTGGAGAGAAACGATGGCAAACGAAATCAGAGGCATCCCAGACCGCAAAAGTATGAGCCTACTTCCGCTGAAATCAGTCTTACGACGAATTAAGACTATGAACCGTTTCTCGTCAACACGTGCGACTGTCCGTTACCAGGACGGCTGACTGCGCCTTGTGGGTCGGGCTCGCCCGAACAACCCTGAAAGGGTGCGGCCCGTCACGACGAGCAGCCCCCGACCAATGTGGGGCGGCTGGTACGTGCAATCACCTGGCCGTGGACGGGCATACCGGTGTTGTCTGTGGCGCAAACGATGAGCGCTGCGCTAGACACATACGCGGGTGTTTCCTGCACTGTCCTGCACTAGAATGGATTATTACTACATTGCCGGGCGTCGCTGGCCGTATCTGACCAGCACGACGTGCGGGATTCTCGTTGGAGGAACCATGCCGACTTACAAGTACAGGTGCGAGAAGTGCGGTGAAATGTTCGAACATGCCGAGCATCTTGCTGAACATGAAGCCGCTCATCCGGCTTGTCCGAAGTGCGGAAGCGAAAAGGTTCAGCACATACCCACGCCATTTGTCGCGAAAACGTCGAGAAAGAGCTGAAATCTGTCTGACCGAGCAAGGGCAGATCCGCCAGGAAAATGTCCGTTACGAGTAGTTCAGCGTTGATATGGAAACGGTGTCGATGGGTGGCAAAGGGCGTGGCATTCGCGCTGAGTCGGTGGCTACAAAGGTAAGGGTGGCTTCCGTCACCTTGACGACGTCGGCCGCCATGCCCATGCGTTGAGCGAAGACTTCCACGTTGACGGTGATCGACGTACGTCCCTCGCGGACGATATCTGCGTAGAAGCTCAACAGGTCACCGATAAAAACGGGCTGTCTGAACGTGAACGAATTGACGGCGATGGTGACGACACGGCCGTTCGCGCGCTCGCTGGCGGGAATCGATCCGGCGATGTCGACATGTGACATGATCCAGCCGCCGAAGACATCGCCGTGCACGTTGGCGCTTGACGGTTGAGGCACGACGCGCAGCACGGGCATCGTGTTGGCGGGAAGGCGCTCTGAAGATGAGGCGGCGGGCATGGCGGTCTCGTGTCGTAGGTAAGGCGGGAGCGGCACGATCGTGCCCGGCTCCCGGCAAATATCGAGTTCAGCGGACCACGCGCGTCAGCCAGTGCGCGTAGCGTTCCGATTTGCCGGCGACTGCGGCGAAGAACGTTTCCTGCAACGATGCGGTGACCGGTCCACGCTCTCCGTTGCCGATCACGCGATCGTCGAGTTCACGAATGGGCGTGACCTCGGCTGCCGTGCCCGTAAAAAAGGCTTCGTCGGCGCAGTACATTTCGTCGCGCGTAATGCGTTTTTCGACGACCTGAAGGCCCTGATCCCGCGCGATTTCAATGACCGACGCGCGTGTGATGCCGTCGAGGCACGAGGCAAGGTCCGGCGTATACACCACACCATTTCGCACGATGAAAACGTTTTCGCCCGCACCCTCGGACACATAGCCTTCCGTGTCAAGCAGCAAGGCCTCGTCGTAACCGTTACGGGTGACTTCGCGATTGGCCAGAATCGAGTTGATGTAGTAGCCGCTTGCCTTGGCGCGAACCAGCGACACATTCACATGGTGACGCGATAGCGACGATGTCTTGACGCGAATACCGCGCGCGAGTCCCTCCTCGCCGAGATAGCTGCCCCAAGGCCACGCGGCGATCCCGACGTGAACCTTGTTGCCGCGCGCACCGAGGCCCATCTGTTCGCTGCCGAGCCATACGAGAGGCCGCAGATAGCACGCGGTCAGCTGATTGCGGCGCACCACTTCCAGTTGCGCCTCGCGAATCGTCTCCGCGCTGAAGGGCACAGCCATTTCGAAGATCTTCGCGGAATTGAAGAGTCTTTTCGTGTGGTCGTCGAGCCGGAAGATCGCCGGACCCGCAGCGGTCTCGTATGCCCTGACGCCTTCGAATACCGCCATGCCATAGTGGAGCGAATGAGTCAGAAAGTGGAGTTGCGCATCGCGCCACTGCACCAGTTCGCCATCTAGCCAGATCACGCCATCACGGTCATGCATTGTCGTTTTCATAACGCTTTTTCGAAAGATTGAGGAGATGAAACGGGCGGCGTGCCGGCCGCATCGGCCCGGTATTCGGCAAGCCAGCGTTCGCGCTTCGTTGCCGCGGCGAGCACGTTGCGCTCCTTGACGTGACCGAAGCCGCGAATCTCGTCCGGCAGATTGGCGAGTTTCATCGCCGCATCGAATCGGGCGGTGTGGAGCGTTGCGCAGAATTCGTCGACCAGCGCGAAGTACTGCTCGATCAGTTCACGTTCATTGCGCCGTTCTTCCGTCTTGCCGAATACGTCGAACGCTGTGCCGCGCAAGAACCGGAATTTTTCGAGCACGCGGAACAGCGTGAGCGTCCATTGCCCGAATCGTTGCTTTTTCAGGTGGCCGTGTTCGTCGCGTTTGGCGAGCAATGGCGGCGCGAGATGGAAAGCGAGCTTGTAATCGCGACCCGGCTCGCCTTCGAACTGAGCGCGCAGCTTGTCCATGTAGGTCGGGTCCGCATAGAGGCGGGCCACTTCGTACTCGTCCTTATAGGTCATCAGTTTCGCGAGATTGCGCGCGACCACCGGCGTGAGGCGAGGCTTCGACCGGGGCACAACAGCCGCTTCCTTCTCGCGTAGCCGTTCGACGGCTGCAACATAGCGCGCCGCATAACGCGGGTTCTGATAGACGCTCAGCCGCTCGACGTTGCGCTCGATCAGCTGGTCCAGCGATTCGGGCATCTGCACGACGATGGCCTGCTGCTTGCCGGCGAGCGGCGTAAAAGCATCCGCGGCGGCTTCACCGTGCTGCGCGACGTAGCGGCCCCATTCGAACGCCAGACGATTCTTTTCGACGGCTACGCCATTCAATTCGATTGCACGATCGAGACTTTCGTAGCCGAGCGGCAGCCAGCCGCGTTGCCAGGCGAAGCCGAGCAACAGGGGATTGGCATAGAGCGTGTCGCCTAATAGCGCGAGCGCGAGACGATTGGCGTCGATGAAGTCGCAGTCGTCGCCGATGCTCGCGCGCAGATCCTGTCGCGTCTGCTCGGCCGGAAAGCTCCAGTGCGGGTCCCGCACGAACTGCGCGGTCGGCGTGGCGCCGCTGTTGATCGCCGCTTTCGTCACGTCGCGTTGCGTGCGTGCCAGCACTTCAGCGGAAGCGGAGACGATCGCATCGCAGCCGAGAATCAGGCGCGCTTCACCGGCCGCAATCCGCGTGGCGTGCAATTGGTCGGGTGCCGCGGCGATCTGCACATGACTGAGCACGGCGCCGCCTTTCTGTGCGAGCCCGGCCATATCGAGCACGGTGACGCCCTTGTTTTCGAGGTGAGCCGCCATGCCCAGCAAGCCGCCGATCGTTACGACGCCGGTTCCACCGACACCGGTCACCAGCACGCCGTACGGCTTGGTTAGTGAAGCAATCGCGGGGCGGGGCAGCGCCGCGAAATCGGGCAACGCAGGTGCGGATGCTTGTTTGGCGGGCTTTTTCACCTGTGCGCCTTCCGCCGTGACGAAACTCGGGCAAAAGCCTTTCACGCACGAAAAATCTTTATTGCACGAGGACTGGTTGATCTTTCTCTTGGTGCCGAGCGACGTTTGCAGCGGCTCGACCGACAGGCAGTTCGACTGCACCGAGCAGTCGCCGCAACCTTCGCACACTGCGTCGTTGATAAAGGCGCGCTTCGCCGGATCGGGATACGCGCCGCGTTTGCGGCGCCGGCGTTTTTCGGTCGCACAGGTCTGGTCGTAGATCAGAATCGAGGTACCGGCCATCTCGCGCAACTCGCGCTGCAAGCGGTCGAGTTCGTCGCGGTGATAGACCTTCACCCCATCGGGGAGGCGAATGTTCGCGTCGTATTTCTCCGGCTCGTCGGTCACGATCAGCACGTGCTTCGCGCCTTCGGCAACGACCTGAAACGCGATCTGCGGGACGGTGAGCACACCGTCCACCGGTTGGCCGCCGGTCATCGCGACCGCGTCGTTGTAGAGCACCTTATAGGTGACGTTCGCGCCAGCCGCAATGGAAGCGCGAATCGCGAGCAGACCCGAATGGAAATAGGTGCCATCGCCCAGATTGACGAACACGTGCCGCTCGTTCGTGAAATGCATCTGGCCGGTCCACGCGACGCCTTCGCCGCCCATCTGGCTGAAGGTCTCCGTCTTGCGATCCATCCACATCGACATGTAATGGCAGCCAATGCCGGCCAGTGCGCGCGAGCCTTCCGGCACGCGTGTCGACGTGTTGTGCGGGCAGCCCGAACAGAACCACGGTTGCCGCTCCGTCACGGAACGCGGCGTGGCCGCCTCGCGCTCCTTGGCTTCGATCACGGCAACGCGGGCATCGATCCGCGCCCGCAGATCGGCGGGCAGATCGGCTTTGGCGAGGCGCCGGGCGATCGCTTTCGCGATCAAGGCGGGTGACAGCTCGTAGTGCGCGGGCAGTAGAGTCTGTCCGCGCGGCACGGACCATTCGCCGCCTTCGTCGTCGCGCTGATCGAACTTGCCGAACACCTTTGGGCGCACGTCGTCGCGCCAGTTATAGAGTTCCTCTTTGAGCGCATATTCGAGAATCTGGCGTTTTTCCTCAACCACCAGAATCTCGTCGAGCCCGGTTGCGAAGTCGCGCGCGTTCTGTGCATCGAGCGGCCATACGCAACCCACTTTCAGCACGCGTATGCCGATGCGCGCGCAGGTTTCGTCGTCGAGCGACAGATCGGCGAGCGCCTGCCGCACGTCGAGATACGCCTTGCCTGCGGTCATGATGCCAAGGCGCGGAGTGGGGCTGTCGATCACCACGCGGTTCAGCTTGTTCGCGCGAATGTAGGCGAGCGCCGCGTACCACTTGTAGTTGAGCAGACGCGCCTCCTGTGTCAGCGGCGGGTCGGGCCAGCGGATATTCAGGCCACCTTCGGGCATGTCGAAGTCGTCGGGCAGGACGATCTGCAATCGGTCCGGATCGATGTCGATCGACGCGCTCGATTCGACCACGTCCGTCACGCACTTCATCGCGACCCACAGACCCGCGTAGCGGCTCATGGCCCAGCCGTGCAGACCGTAGTCGAGATACTCCTGCACGCTTGCCGGATACAGCACCGGAATGCCGCTTGCCACGAACATGTGCTCGGATTGATGCGCGACCGACGACGACTTCGCCGCATGGTCGTCGCCCGCCAGTACCAGCACGCCGCCGTGCGGATCGGTGCCGGCCGCATTCGCGTGCTTGAAGACGTCGCCGGTGCGATCCACACCCGGCCCCTTGCCGTACCACATGCCGAATACACCGTCGACCTTCGCGCCCGGCCAGAGGTTGATCTGCTGCGCGCCCCACACGGCGGTCGCCGCGAGGTCCTCATTCACCCCCGGCTGAAACACGACGTCGTGTTCCTTCAAATGCTTCTTCGCCTTCCATAAACCCTGATCGAGTGCGCCGAGCGGCGAGCCGCGATAGCCGGACACATAACCCGCGGTGTTGAGGCCGGCGCGGCGGTCGCGCGCCTTCTGCAGCATAGGCAGCCGCACCAGCGCCTGCGTACCGCTCATATAGACGCGGCCCTTTTCGAGCGTGTATTTGTCGTCGAGCGATACGTCGGCAAGCGCGTCACGTAGCGGGGGCGTTAGCGGGGCATTCATGGTGCAGTCTCCGGCGGCTTTATTGGAAGCGGAGTATAGGAAGCGGAATTTCCAACGTAAAATCACGAATACCGAATCCTGCTATTCGAAAAACACATGTCAAAAGACGTTACCTTGCGGCAGATGCGTTACTTCGTGGCGGCAGCCCAGAGCGGGCAGTTTTCGATGGCCGCGACGGCCGAGCATGTGTCGCAATCGGCGATTACCAATGCCGTGCTCGCATTGGAGGAAACCCTGGGTACGCGGCTCTTCGAACGCCTGCCCCAAGGCGTCACGTTGACGCCGGACGGGCACGATTTTCTGAACCACGCGAGACACATCCTCGATTCGGTGCGCGACGCGGTCTATAAGGCGCCGTTCCGCTCGCACGATCTGAAAGGAGTCGTGCGCATTGCGGCTTCGTATACGGTGCTGGGCTATTTCCTGCCCGAGTTGATGGCGCGGTTTCGCGCGACGTACCCCGACGTCGTGATCGATCTGCACGATCTGGACCGCGAGTCGATCGAACAGGCCGTGCTCGCCGGCGACGTCGATCTCGGGATAGTGCTGCTATCGAATGTCGAAAATATCAGGCGTTTCCACCACCATGTGCTGATCCGCTCGCGTCGGCAGTTGTGGACTTCGCCCACCCATCCGCTTGCGCAACTCAATGCGCCTTCGCTCGCGGACATCGTCGATTATCCATATATTCTGATTACGGTAGACGAAGGCGAGCAGTCCACGCTGCGTTACTGGAAGCAGAACGATGTCGAGCCGAATATCGCGTTTCGCACGAGTTCAATGGAAGCGCTGCGTGGTCTGGTCGCGCATGGTTTCGGCGTGACGATTCTGTCCGACATGGTGTTTCGCCCGTGGTCGCTGGAAGGCAAGCGGATCGACGCGCGGCCGATTCTCAACGCGATTCCGCAGATGGATGCGGGCATGTTATGGCGCAAAGGCGCAACACTGGATACGCCGGCAGTGGCGTTTCAGCAGTTCCTCATTCATGCATGCGGGAGTTGAAGGCGGTGGCGTGATCTGCCTGATGAAAATTGCGGTGCATTACCCGAACTGATTATGGCGATCCTCCCGTATCTGTTTTTCGCATACCCACGCGATTGTTTTTCCTCTGCACGGACGGCGGCCGGCTCGCGCTGCAAAGCCGCGCTGACATGGGTCAGAGCCGGGACGCACTATAATCGGCTCGATGCATCGATTCATCGAGAATCGGTCGACGACCCTTCCGCCTTCCGTCATGCCTAAACAGAGAGCCAGCAAACCCGTTCAGCCTGCGTTGCGCAGCCGCAAATCCCCGCAGGGCTCGCCCACCGTGCAGGACGTCGCGCGTCTCGCGAAGGTGTCAGTCGGCTCGGTGTCGCGTGTGCTGAACGGCCGCGAGAATGTGGCGCCGGCCATTCAGGAGGCGGTGCGCGCCGCGGTGGCCGAGTTGAATTTCGTGCCGAACGTGGTGGCGCGAAGCATGCGCAAAGGCAGCTCCAGCGCGATTGGCTGTCTGATTTCCGACATCACCCAGCACACTGCCGCACAGATGGTGAGCGCGGCCGAAGAACGCCTGCGGGCCAAGGGTTTCGAGATTCTGATCGCCAATTCCCACTACGATCTCGAGCGCGAACGAGCCATTTTGTCGAGCCTCAAGCAGCGCCGCATCGACGGATTCATCGGCGCGATTTCCGACGACGAGACGCCTTCGTATTTCAACTTCCTGCACACCCTGAATATGCCGGTCGTGCTGTGGGAGCGCGATGCCCAAGGCGAATTCAATTCGGTGCTGACCGATCACGCAGACGGCTGCCGTCAGGCCGTGCGCTATCTCGCGTCGCTCGGTCATCGCTCCATTGCGCTCGTGGCTGGTCACGAAAACACCTGGGTGGGCCGCGAGATGGTGCGTGGCTATCAGGCCGCGTGCGAGGCCGCCGGCATCGCGCTCGATCCGGCGCTCGTGCTGCGTACCAGCGCGTTTAACAAGGACGTCTGCCGCGCGCTGCTCAGCGCTGCGCAGCCGCCTTCCGCCATCATCGCCACGCTGAACGACGTGGCTATCGTGCTCGAAGTCGTGCGGGAAACCGGGCTGTCGATTCCGGCCGACCTGTCGGTGATTTCCATCGGCGAGCACGAATATTCGGGAATCGCGTCGCCGGCATTGACCGTGGTGACGCAAAACCCGCGCGACGTCGGCCGTGAAGCAGCGGACATGATGTTGCAACTGATCGACGGCACCGCGCCGTCCGGCATCCGCCGCTCGAAACATCCCATGCGGATGATCGTGCGCGAGTCGTGCGGCGCGCCCCCCAGCCTGGCACGCCGCAAAAAGCGCTAGCCGGGTTCGATTCCCAGGGTTTGTCCGATCGCGAAGTTCTTGACAGCGGATTTTTCGCCACCGACATTGCGCACATGCCGTGAATGAATCGATTCACCAAAATTCAAGGAGCGATATGAGCGACGGGAAAAACGGCTTACAGGCGAGGCAAGACAACAACGAGGAAGGCGCCCATGCAGGCCGTCGGCGGTTTATGAAAACGGCCGGCGCGCTGGCCGGCGCGGTGGCGAGCGGGCTCGGTCTTGATGGCTGCGGAGAGGGCGGGATCAGCGCCGCGTCCGCGCAGAGCGCGGGTGCGCAGGTTCCGGCGATCGTGCCGGCGCAAACAGCGCTTGTGGTCATGCATTATCAGACCGACATTCTGGGACTCTTTCCCGCTGTCGCGCCTACTCTGCTCGCCAACACGCGCAAGTTGTGCGATGCCGCGCGGGCCAAAGGCGTCAGCCTCTATTTCGCCAAGATCCAGTTCAGTCCGGGTTATCCGGAAGTCAGCCCGTTGAACAAGAACGGGCAAGGACTCAAGCAACTCGGCCTTTTCATCAACGACAAAGTCGCGCCGGAACTCGGCCAGCGGGCCAACGAACCGCTCATCATCGGGCATCGTGTGAGCGTATTTTTCGGCACCGATCTGCAGGCGCGGCTTTCCGCGCAGGGTATCGATACGCTGATCATGGCCGGCATTGCGTCGACGGGTGTCGTGCTGTCGTCGGTAGCCTATGCGAGCGACGCGGACTTCCGCTTGTACACCGTCAAGGATTGCTGTTACGACCCGGACCAGGTCGTGCATGATCATCTTTTTTCCACGGCATTCGATTCGCGCACTACGGTGCTGTCGCTCGCCGATGCCTCGTTGCTGCTCGCCTAGAGCCGCCGCAAAGCGCGCTTAACCCGCCAGCCAGGGTTTCCGATATTTTTGAAGAGTTGACTCGATGCGCCAACCTCACTATTGTTTGTGAATCGATTCACCAAAAGATATTGAACTGTGCGGCATTGAAAAAAGCAGAGGATTTCATGACTTTCAGCAGCAGGCGACGACAACTGCTCCGCGCGGGCGCCGCGGGCATCGCGGGGCTTTCCCTGCCGTTCGCATTCGAAGGCCGCGTCTTCGCCGCGGACGCAGGGGTGCTAGCGGTCGCCATTCCGAGCAATCCGCAAACGCTCGATCCGATCAATCAGCCGAATCACGACGTGATGGCGATCAACCAGTTGATCTTCGAGAATCTGGTCGGCATCGACGCGCGCGGCCAGCGGGTGCCGCAACTGGCGCGCGCGTGGACGATTTCGCCGGACAAACTGACGTACACGTTCGATCTGCAGCGCGGCGTGAACTTTCAGAACGGGCAGCCGTTCACCTCCGCCGACGTGAAATACAGCTTCGATTACGTGCTGAATCCCGCGAACAAGGCGTTCCGCCGGCCGTTCTGGACGGTGATCGAGTCGGTCAGCGCACCGGATGCGCACACCGCCGTGATCCGCCTCAAGCGTCCTTACCGGCCGTTGCTCGACTACATGTCGAAGTACATGGGTATTTTTCCGGTAGGCAGCCGCGAGCAGCACCCGGCCGACTACTTCAAGCAGACGCCGATCGGTGTCGGCACCGGTCCGGCGATTTTCGTGCAGTCGAAGGCGAACGACTTTGTCGAGCTGAAACGCAATCCGGCTTACTGGGGCAAGGGCGAGCCGCATTGGGACAAAATCGTGTTCCGCATCATCCCTGAGGAGTCGTCGCGGCTTGCCTCGCTGATGTCGGACCAGACGCAGATCATCAGTGCGCCCCCGGCCCAGACGTTCGCGCAGATCCGTACGTCGGCGGGCCTCGCGGGCGACAGCCGTCCATCGCCGACCAGCCCGCTGATGATGTGTCTGAACAATCGCAAGGCGCCGTTCGACGATCCGGCGTTTCGCCGCGCGGTATCGCTCGTGCTGGATCGGGCCAAGATCTGTCGCGATCTGTGCTACGGCGCGGTCAAAGCGAGCAGCATGCCGTTTGCGCCGGAGTCCTCGTGGTACGACACGGGCTCGGCCGGAAGCCTGGCGTTCAATCTGGACCATGCGCGAGCGGCGTTGAAAAGCTCGAAGTACGCGAGCGGCGCATCGTTCGATCTGCTGTATGTGCAGCCTGCGTATCTGATCGATACATCGTCGACGGCGCTTTTCATTCAGGCGCAACTGGCTTCGCTGGGCGTGCGCGTCAATTTGCGTCCGCTCGATTTCGGGCAGATGATTTCGCAGGTGCTGGTCGGAAACCACGCTGCGGCGTTGACCGGCTTCATTGCGCCGCCGGAGCCGACGTATCTGCTCAACGCGCTGTTCCGGCCAAGCGAAAGTCTCTGGAAAGCGAGCGGCTACGAGAGTGCTGAACTGCTGAAGCTGATCGACGACAGTTATCTGGTCGACGATCCGGCTGCGCTCAAGCCGATCCTCGCGAAAATTCAGCAGGTGCTGGCGCGCGACTGTCCGGCCGTCTGGATCGGCGCGCTGGAGGTGCAGAACCTGTGGCGCAGCAACGTCAAGGATTTCCAGGTGAACACCGGCTTCTCGCTGAAGCTCGACAGCGTTTATCTCGCGAAGGCATGAGGTCGATATGAAAGCCGTTTCGAGGCTGTTTTCGTCTGTGCTCGTGCTACTGGTGGTGAGCGCCCTGCTGTTCGCGATGTGCCGTGCGACGCCCGTGTCGCCCGCGCGTCTGACGTTGGGCAGCGACGCAAGCGTCGAACAGATTGCCGCATTCAATCACCAATACGGACTCGACCGGCCTGTCGCCGCGCAATACGGCAGGTGGCTGAGTGGTGCGCTCGCGCTCGACTTCGGCAAGTCATACGCGACCGGCAACCCAATCGGCCCGCAGATCGCCGATACGTTGCCGAATACCGTCGAGCTCGTCACGCTATCGTTCGTGTTTACGATCGTCGTGTCGATCGTGCTCGGCACCGTGGCGGCACTGAAAGAGAACAGCGGCACGGACCATCTGCTGCGAGCCGTGGCGATCGTCGGCTTATCCGTGCCGTCGTTCTGGCTGGGGTTGCTGTTGATCCGCTATGTTGCGCTCAAGACAGGGTGGTTTCCGGTGGGTGGCCTCACGCCCTGGTCGGACGGCTCGGCGTCGCATCTGCTCGCGCTAGTGTTGCCCGTGCTGACGATGTCGGTGTACTACGTCTCCGTGCTGAGCCGTCTGGTGCGGGCGAACATGGTCGACGCACTTTCGCAGGACTATGTGCGAACCGCCCGAGCGCTCGGTTTGTCGCCGTCGCGTGTTCGCCTTTATGCACTGAAGAACGCGTTGCCGTCGCTCGTGAGCACGGCCGCGATGAGTTACGGCTACATGTTCGGCTGGGCGTTGATCGTGGAGCAGATTTTCAATTTGCCGGGCGTCTCGCGTGCGTTGCTCACGGCGATTTTCCAGCGCGACTATCCAACGGTGCAGGCCATCGTGCTCGTGATCACGACGATCTTCATCGCGTCGAACACGTGCGCCGACGTACTGCATGGCTATCTCGACCCGAAGGCGAACAGAACATGATGGCTGATTCATCTCTACCCAACGTGCAACGCAAGCCGCATGTGCTCGGCACGTGGCTCGCATCGGCCGGCCGGTTGCTGCGCGCGCTGATGCACGAACCGGCCGGTGCGATCGGTCTCGTAACGATGTTGCTGCTGGGCGTGATTGCATTGTGCGCACCGTGGCTGCCTTTGAAAGATCCGCTGCAGCTCTACATCGAACATCGCCTGGAAGCGCCGAGCGCGGCGTTCTGGCTCGGTACCGATCAGGTGGGCCGTGACATTCTGAGCCGCACGATCTGGGGCGCTCGCGCGTCGCTGTCCATCGGACTGTGCGCGGTCGCGATCGGCCTCGTGCTCGGTACGGGCATTGGCCTCGTGGCAGGCTACAAGGCCGGCTCGTGGCTCGACGAAACGCTGATGAAAGTGATGGAAGTGCTCGCGTCGATTCCGCTGTTGATCTGGGCGATCGCACTCGTCGGTATTACAGGCACTGATACGCTGCATGTCGGCATGCTCGCCATTTCGAATGAAACCAAGCTCGTGCTGCTGATCGGCGTGCTGTACGCGCCGGGTCTTGCGCGGCTCACCCATAGTCTCGCGAAGGCCGAGTCGCAGGCGGAGTATGTCGCCGCACGGGTTCTGCAAGGCGCGAGCGGGGCGCGCATCATGTTCTCCGACGTTCTGCCCAACATCATCTCACCGGTGTTGATCCAGGCGTCGCTACTGCTCGGCGTGACGATCATCGTGGAAGCGTCGCTCAGTTTCATCGGACTCGGCGTGCAACCGCCTACACCGAGTTGGGGCGCGATGCTCTCCGACGCGCGCGCACTGATTTTCACCGACAACTGGTGGGTATCGGTGTTCCCGGGCGCGGCGGTGTTCGTCAGCGTGCTCGCCTTCAATCTGTTCGGCGACTCGATGCGCACGATTCTCGACCCGCGGCGGCGCAATGCGCAGGCGGCCAATGTGCCGGGAGCGTCGCTATGAACGAAGCGCTGCTGTCGATTGAAAACCTGCGCGTCACCTTCGGTTCGGGCAAGACGCAGACCGAAGTCTTGCATGGGCTCGATTTGCAAGTGAGACGCGGCGAGGCGGTCGGTCTCGTGGGCGAATCGGGTTCGGGCAAGAGCGTCGCCTCGCTGGCGGTACTCGGATTGCTTGGCAACGCGGGGCGCATCAGCGGCGGCCGGATCGTGCTCGATGGCGAAGATCTGGGCCGTGCGTGCGAGGCGCGCATGCGGGCATTGCGCGGACGGCGCATCTCCATGATCTTTCAGGATCCGGCAACGGCGCTCAACCCCGCCTTCACTATCGGCGCGCAACTTGCCGACGTGATCCGCGCCCACCGTCCGCTGCGCGGCCGCGCGATACGCGGCGAAGTGCATGCCGTGCTCGAGCGCGTCGGCTTCAAAGACCCGCGCATCACGGCGCGCGCATATCCGCACGAACTGAGCGGCGGCATGAAGCAACGCGCGATGATTGCCGCCGCGATTGTCTGTGAACCGGCGCTGCTGCTCGCGGACGAGCCCACCACCGCGCTCGACGTGACCGTGCAGGCGCAGATCGTCGAGCTGCTGCGAACGCTGGTGGACGAGATGGATCTCGGCCTCGTATTCATCACGCACAACCTCGACCTGATGGCGGAACTGTGTTCGCGCGCCGTCGTGCTGAAACAGGGATACGTGGTCGAGGCCGGTCCGGTGGAGGATATCTTCCTGCGGCCTTCGCACGACTATACGCGGCATCTGATCGCGAGCATTCCGCGTTTGCCGGTTACGCGTGCTGCGGGCCGACATCAACCTGAGGAGCCGCGCAATGTCCGCTAACATGCCGAACGCCGCCGTGGCCACGCAGCCGATCTTCGCGCTGCAGGAGGTCGGCAAGTCCTACGCGCTGGCGCGTTCCCCACTCGAGCGCATGTTCAACCGGCGCCGCTTTCATGCCGTGTCGGGCGTGAGTCTCGAGGTGGCGAAGGGCGACGCGCTCGCTATCGTCGGCGAAAGCGGCAGCGGCAAATCGACTGTCGCGCGCATGATGGTCGGCCTCACTGCGCCGACCACCGGCTCGATCTGTTTCAGAGGCGACGCGTTGAACACGATGACGCGCGCGCAGAACGCGACGTTTCGTCAGCGTGTACAGATGGTGTTCCAGAGCACGACGAATTCGCTGAATCCGCGCAAGACGATTGCCACGACGCTTGCGGAAGCGATCGGCAACGACGGCGTGCCGGTGCGTCAATTGCTCGACATGGTGCGGCTGCCGGCATTCGTGCTGGCGCGCTATCCGCATCAGCTGTCGGGCGGTCAGCGGCAACGCGTGGGTATCGCACGGGCGCTCGCGCGCCGTCCCGAACTGGTCGTTGCCGATGAACCGACTTCCGCGCTCGACGTATCGATCCAGGCGGAGATCATCCGACTACTGCGCGATCTCCACCAAAGCGCCGGTGTCTCGCTGGTCGTGATCAGCCACGATCTGGCGCTGGTCGGTGAGTTGTGCCAGCGGGTGGTGGTCATGCGCGAAGGGCGTCTCGTGGAAGCGGGCGCTGTGGATCAGGTGCTGTTCGAACCACGCGAGCGCTACACGATGGAGTTGCTGGCGGCGATCCCGAAAGGCATCGGCCGGCACCCCATAGGGGTGGGACCAGAGTAAGTGCTAAAGCACTAACTCTGGTCGACACAGGAGAGGCGGTCCGAGCAGTAGAGAAGAAGATCCGGGTCAAGCAGTGAGCCGGCCCACCTTGGGATATTTTTTTAAACCTTTGGTGAATCGATTCATTTGCTATCATCAATCGATCGCTAGCCGACCGGGGTGTCGCGATTCCTTGTTTGGAGAAGAGCGGTGAAGGAAAAGTTATTCATCATGGCGGCTCTGCTGGGCGGGAGCGGTCTCGTTCATGCGCAAAGTTCAGTCACGCTGTACGGGATCATCAACGAGGCCATCACCTACTCGTCGAACCAGGGCGGCCACAGCGCGGTGCAGTTGACCGGCAACGGCGAGTACGGCAGCCGTTGGGGACTGCGAGGCGCCGAGGACCTTGGCGGCGGCACCAAGGCGATCTTCACGCTCGAGAACGGCTTCAACCCGGTCAACGGCGCGCTTGGTCAGAACAACCGCATGTTCGGCCGCCAGGCGTTCGTGGGTTTTTCGAATCCGGACTACGGCACGCTGACGTTCGGCCGCCAGTACGACGCGATTGTCGGCACCTTGCAGACGATGACGTCCAACGGTGCGTGGGGCGGTGTGATGTTTTCGCATCCGTACGACAACGACAACACTGACGACTATTTGCGCGTCAATAACTCGATCAAATATGTCTCGCCGAATCTGAAGGGCTTCACCGGCACGGCGATGTACGCGTTCAGCAACGCGCCCGGCGCGTTTGCGAACAATCGCATGTGGTCGGTAGGCGGCATCTATTCGCAGGGCGCCTTTTCGATTGCGGCGGCGTATTCGCTCTATGACGAACCGGGCGTGAACACCACGGCGAACGTGAACACCAACGGTGCGATCACCTGCTGCGATGCGCCGATCACGTCCAAACGCGAACAGATTGCGGGCATCGGTGCGTCGTATGTGATCGGACCGGCCAAGCTGAGCCTGATGTACAGCAACGCGATCTACAACAACGTGGGCACGACGCTCGCGAGCGGCATCAACTACCGCTTCAACAACTATGAAGCGAATGCGCGCTTCACGCTCGATCCGACGCTGTTCTTCGGCATGGCCTACACCTACACGAGCGACAACATCACCGGCGGTCCGGGCGGACCCACGCAGGTGCACTGGCATCAGGTCAACCTGCTGGTCGACAAGTTCCTCTCCAAGCGAACCTCCATCTATACCGAGGTGATCTATCTGCGCGCAGCCGGTGGCGGCTTTCCGCGACCTACGGGCGGACCGTTGCCGGCGACGTCGAACGGCTTGCTGGCCTCGCAGATTCAGACCATGTTGCCGTCTTCGGAACAGAACCAGGCCGTGGTCAGTGTCGGACTCGTGCACAAGTTCTAGCAGCGCTGCATTGACCGGCGCAAACCGGCAACGCGTTTGCGCCGCATCGACTAACAAGCAAGGTGTGTAATGACTGAAAGACTTTACCGGGCCGGTGTTGATATCGGCGGGACCTTCACCGATATCGTCGTGATCGGCGATGACGGCGTGATTCATACCAGAAAGGTTTCGTCCACGCCCCAGGACTATGGCATTGCGATCGTCGCGGGCTTGCAGGCATTGCTGGCCTCGCTCGACGCGCAACCGCGCCAGATAACCGAGCTGGTTCATGCAACCACCATCGCCACGAATACCGTGCTCGAAGGCAAAGGCGCGCGCACGGCGCTGATCACCACGCGCGGTTTTCGCGACGTGGTCGAAATTGGCCGCCTGCGTGTGCCGATGCTCTACAACCTCGCGTATCAGAAGCCGGAGCCGCTCGCGAAACGCCGGCACCGCTACGAGGTCGACGAACGGCTGCTCGCCGACGGTTCGGTCGACACGCCGCTCGACGATGCGCAGGTGCTGGACATCGCGCAACGCATTGCCGACGAAAAAATCGAAGCGGTAGCGATCAGCCTGATTCATGCGTATGCGAATCCCGAGCACGAGATCCGCATTCGCGATCTGCTGCGCGGCGTGTTGGGTGACACCGTCTATCTGACCTGCTCGCACGAAATCCTGCCGGAGATCCGCGAATACGAACGCACCAGCACGACCGTCGTCAACGCGTATCTCGGGCCGGTGGTGGTCAGCTATCTGCATTCGCTGATCGACAAGCTGCGTGGCATCGGCATGACCGGTCCTGTGCAGATCATGCATTCGAACGGCGGCGTGATGAGCGCGGCCATGGTCATGCAGAAACCGGCCACGATAATCGAGTCCGGGCCCGCGGCCGGTGTGATCGCGGGCGCCTCGGTCGCCGCCGCGTCGGGTTACGCCGATTGCATTACGGTGGACATGGGGGGAACCACGGCGAAGGCGGCCATCATCGAGAAGGGCGAGCCGGCGCGCACGACCGAATACGAGGTCGGTGCGGGCATCAACGTCAGCAGCAAGCTGGTCAAGGGCGGCGGCCACGCGGTCAAGCTGCCGTTCATCGACGTCTCGGAGATCGGCGCGGGCGGCGGCAGTCTGGTGCGTATCGACGCGGGCGGGCTGGTCAAGGTCGGCCCGGATTCGGCGGGCTCGGTGCCCGGGCCCGTGTGCTACGACGCGGGCGGCACGATTCCGACGCTCACCGACGCCGTGCTGACGCTCGGCTATCTGAATCCGGCGTTCCTTGCCGGCGGCGAGTTGCGCATCAACCAGCAGAAGTCGCTCGAGGCAATGCGCACGCAGATCGCCGAGCCTACGCACACGGATCTGTACGAAGCCGCCTATGGCGTTTTCTCGATCGCGGCCTCCACGATGACGCGCGCGGTGAAAGCCGTGTCGACATATCGCGGCCGTGATCCGCGCGAATTTGCGTTGTTCGCTTTCGGCGGCAATGGGCCGGTCATCGTTCATGCGATCGCCGAATTGCTCGACATGAAGACGGTCATCGTGCCGCCGAGCCCCGGTGTGTTCAGCGCGCTCGGCCTGCTGTTCTCGTCGACACAACACGAGTTCATGCAAACGATGTTCTGCCGCCTCGATCACCTGGCCGCAGTGGAATTGGGCAACACGCTCGAAGATCTGGTGGCGCGGGCCACTGCGGATATGACGGCCGAGGGTAACGCGTTCGACGATATCGCCGTGACTTGCGCGCTGGATTTGCGCTACACGGGTCAGGCCTACGAGTTGACTGTGCCGATCGAATGGCGTGCCGGTCAGCCGTTCGATATTACGCCGATCGCTGCCGCGTTTCATGCGGAACACGAACGCACCTACGGGCATGCATCCGCGGACGAGGTGATCGAGCTCGTCAATCTGCGCGCGGTCGGTTCGCTGTGCTCGCAGAAAGACCGCGCCTACGACGCGCAACGCGCCGGCGGCAGCCGGGCGAGTTCGTCGGGTGCGCGCGTGCCGGTGCGGCGCCGGGCGTATTTCGGCAAGACCCACGGCTTTATCGATACTCCGGTGATCTCGCGTGCCGATCTGCGCGCCGCGCCGATGAGCGGCCCGTTGATCGTCGAAGAGTACGACTCGACCTGCGTCGTGCCGCCGAATGCCGGCGCGCGCGTCGATGCCCACGAAAACATTGTCATCACGTTTCTGGAGCAATCCGTATGACTACCCAGCAGGCCGCTTCGGCGGGCACCGACGCCATCACGCTTGAAATCGTCAAGAACGCGCTCGGCTCGATCGCCGACGAAATGGCGCTTGTCGTGCTGCGCACCGCGTATTCGCCGATCGTGCGCGATTCGATGGACTTCTCCACCGCGGTGTTCGACCGCGCCGGCCGTGTGATCGCGCAGGGCCTGACCTTGCCGATTCACCTCGGCGCGTTTCCAGCCGCGATGGATAACGTGGTGCGCCGTTTCGGCACGGCCGGCAAGTCCGGCGATATCTACATCATGAACGACCCCTACACGTCAGGTGGCATGCATCTGCCGGACGTGTATCTGATTCAGCCGGTGTTTTACGAGTCACGTATCGAAGGCTATGTTGCGACCATCGTCCACCACGCCGATATTGGCGGCATGGCGCCGGGCAGCATGGCGATCGGCGCGACGGAAATCTATCAGGAAGGTCTGCGGATTCCGTTGATGAAGCTGTGCGATGCCGGCGATTTCAACGACGCGCTCGTCACGCTGCTGGAGACAAACTCGCGCATGCCGGGCCAGTTGCGTGGCGATCTGCGCGCGCAAGTGGCGTCGTGCAAAGCGGGTGAGCGGGGGCTCGTGCAGTTGCTCGACAAATACGGCGCGGATGGTTTCGAAAGGTTGGTCGAAGCGTTGCACGATTACGCGGAGCGCCTGACGCGCCAGGCCATCAGCACGATGCCGAATGGTGAATATCGTTACGAGGATTTCATCGACGGCTTGGGCGATACACCCGTGCCGATCGCGTTTCGCGTCAAGGTGACGGTGGCGGACGACATGGTCAGCATCGACTGGACCGGGACCGATGCGCAGGTGCAGGGCGCGATCAACGGTCCATTCGCGACCACGCAATCGGTCGCGTATGCGGCGGTGCGCTGCGCGATTGGCGTCGATGTGCCGAATTGCGAAGGTTTTTCGCGACCCGTGCAGGTCTACGCGGCAAGCGGCTCGATTGTGAATCCGGTCGAACCGGCGGCCTGCGCGGCGCGCGGGATCATCGCTTACCGGATGTTCGACGTGTTGCAAGGCGCATTCGCGCAGATCGTGCCGGATACGATTCCGGCGCTAGGCGAAGGCGGTCCGTCGGTCGTGTCGATTTCCGGGCGTAGCCCGGATGGCGAGGGCGGCGCGCCTGGCGGCAACTGGCTGATTACCGACGGCGTGCTCGGCAGTTGGGGCGGTGGTCGCCACGACGGCTGCGAGGGCATTGCGAATCCGCTCGGCAATCTGTCGAACCAACCGGTCGAACTGATCGAGGCACGTCTGCCGCTCAAGATCACCGAGTACGGATTCGTCACCAACTCCGGCGGCGCGGGCCGGCATCGCGGCGGTCTCGCGATGCGCCGCGCTTATGAATTGCGCAGCGACCACGCGTTGCTCGGACTGCGCTCGGACCGGCGCGCGCATCGGCCGTCGGGCTCGCATGGCGGGCTGAGCGGATCGCCGTCGCTCAATCTGCTGACCCGCGACGGTCAAAGCACGTTGCTGCCGACCATGCCGAGCACCGTGACCGCGCTTCGCAAGGGCGATCGCTTCTGCCATATCGCGGCGGGCGGCGCAGGCCATGGCGATCCGTTGACGCGCTCGCCGGAAGCCGTACGCGAGGACGTGCTGGACGACCGCATCACCGAGCAGATGGCGTGTGAAGTTTATGGCGTCGCGCTCGAAGGCGCGGGGCGCGACATCGACGCGCAGCGCACCGCCGAGATGCGTCGGCTTCTCCAGACGCTTTCCGGGCAGGAGCGCGTCGCGAGGCAGGAGGCGCTGTTTCTGGAATCGACCGGCGCCGATGCTGCGGCTATCGGCAAACTCTGACAACGACAGGGTGCTTTGACTATGTCCGTTTCAATCCTCGAGCCAGTCCCTGATACTCAACGTGTGCGCTTGCTGCGTCCCAGTTGGGCGGAACTCGACTATGGCGCCATCGCGGCGAATCTGGCGGTCGCGCGTGAACAGGTGGGACGAGCCACGAAAATCTACTTCGTTTGCAAGGGCGACGGATTCGGGTTCGGTGCCGCGAAGGTTGCGCGGCTGGCGGTGCAAGCGGGTGTCGATGGCTTTTGCGTCGGCAGTCCGGAAGAGGGCGTCGCGATTCGCAACGCGGGCATCGATCGCGACATTCTGCTGTTTGCCTCGACCTTGCCGGAGGATGCGGCGCAGGTCGCCGCGTTGGGACTGACGGTGACGATCCAGAGTCAGGAAAGTCTGCGTGCGTTTATCGATGCCGGCGTGGCGGTCGATGCGTTCCTCGAGATCGATCCGGGCTTCGGGCGCTTCGGCTTTCTGCCGTCGCAATGGCAAGCCGCGTTCGAGGCACTGCGCGACCAGTCGACCGTGCGGCTCAAAGGCGTGTACACGCATCTGAGTTCGCCGGAGAGCGATGACGTGACGCGCACTCAGGCCGGCGTGTTCGATGCCGCGCTGGCCGACGCACGCGCCGCGGGATTCGATAACGTGACGACGATGCTGGCGAGTTCGCGGGTGATGCTCGCGCATCCGCATCTGGCGTATCAGGCGGTTGACCCCGGGCGGCTTCTATACGGTGCGCTCGACGCGGACTGGATGGCCCGCGCACCGCTGCGGCCGATGCTGCGGGCCGTGCGCGGGCGCATTATCCACGTGCAGGAGCATCCGGCCGGGTCGATGCTCGGGATCGGCTATGCGGAACCGATCCGGCTCGAACGCGCTGTGCGCATCGGCGTCGTGCCGATCGGTTTCTGGGACGGTCTGAATCACGTGCCGCCGCTGGGCCGCGTGCTGGTGCACGGACAGGCGGGGCGCATTCTTGGACGCCGCTCTTTTCAGCATACCGTGATCGACATCACGGAGATTGCGCAGGCCCGGACCGGAAGTGTCGTGACGTTGCTGGGACAGGACGGCGACCAGACGATAACGATCGACGAACTGGCAGCATGGTTGCGGCTGCCCGTCATGGAACTGATTCCGCGGTTAGTGAGGAGCTTGCCTCACGTTGACACCGAAGTGACGGGTGTGCCGGGCAATGACCGATGTGCCTGTCGCCCATCAAACTGACTCGAATGGCCGTTGTGCATCAGAACTTGCCGGGCGAAGGCGCGTTGACCCGAAGGGCGAGTATGGGGCGGTCTGCGCCGGTCATTAGCCGGCTCACGACGCTTCATTAGCCGCCGCCTCGGTAAATATCAAGCATCAGTGCCGGGCCGCCATTTTTCTGAAAATCTTCCAGCTCACGCATCACTTGCGCGCGTGTTTTTCCAACGGGCACGGCCGGTGGCGGTGTGACGGCCGGAACCGCGACCTCTGAAACCTGCGGGGCGTTGCCATCCGTTACCGCCCCCTGCTGGTTGATCGCCGTTTGGGCGAAGCATCCGTCTGCTGTGACTCCAGCTATCAGGGCTAGACAGACGGTGATCGATTGATAAAGTTTCATGGGAGTACTCCCTCGGAGTTTAAGAGATCAGCCTGTGCATCTTTCGCCGACCGACAGCAGTTTTCGCACGAACAGAGACAGGTTCGGCTCGTTGCAACGATCAACCGATCTGGATGCACTCGACGAATGCCTTTCCAGCGTTGCTGTCGTATTTATTGTTGGTCAGGCGAAACGCCGTCACAACGCACATGCGTAGGCGACGGACCCGCAACGCAGACGAAAGATGTATGCACTCCCGCTGGCCCATCCCGGTGACGTATCAGCTAGTCGCCTTCAATGATGGTGGAGCGCCTTGCTGAACCTTCCAGTGCAGGCAAGGACACATCCCGTAGTTGATACATTTGTGGCTGATGGTAGAAATGGCGACCTGTTATTCTGTTTTTATGTGGTTACGCACGATGGTGTTGTGCGCCCATCGTTAGACACGTTCGGTGGGAACCTGTCTAACCCGTGGTGCGCCGATACAGCCTCTCGACGTCGCGCACTATCCGCCCGCGGCGGCTTTCCTGATCAAGCGGCCTTATGAGATTGTCAGGCTTCGTAGTACGCAGGTTCAGATCGGCGGCTCAGGAACACGCGTTCCGGATGGACTACGCGCGGCGCTTCTTCGGACAGCGGAGGCTCGCCATCACGATCTTCACCGCGTTGTGGGTCGTGTTTTCCATCCACGACTTCGGGCGGTTAGGCGTACTCGATCCCTCCCATCTGCACCACAAGGAACTCATTTTCCTGAGAATCGCCGGGACGATCGGCATGACGGTGCCCGTGCTGTTGTGGAGCCCACGCGCACTCGACGAGCGCTGGGCCGTCGGGCTGCTCAGTGTCTGGACGATCGGTTGCTGGTTCGCGGTCCTGAGAATGGTACAGATCTATCCGGGCGACCTGGCCTGGCGGGAAGCTTATCCGATCCTGACGTTTGCCCTTTTCATGATATTCATGGCCTTCCGGCTTCGAGTAATCACGGCGGCGTGGCTGATCGGGCTATGCATCGTCAGTTACCTTGTCATGCTCTATCTCAAGCCCAGTGGCCAGAGCGTCGACGCGCGGGTGGAGTCGGTGATTGCGCATGCCACGATGGTGCCGATGATGTATATCGTCGGTTTGCTAGTCAGCATTCCGCTGGAACGTGCCGCGAGGCGCGAATTCATGTATCGGCGCACCTTGCGCGCGGCCAAGGCGCGCGTCGAAGCGGCGTCACGCGCAGTCAACGAACAGAACCTACGCATGCAGGACCTCGTCAGGGAGAAAGAGCGGTTCTTCTCATCTGCGTATCACGACATCCAGCAACCTCTCGCCGCAATCAACCTCTTTATTCGAAGCGCCCGGACGAGGACCAGGGACGGATACGCGGTGGGTCGCGAACTGGATGTCATCGAGGAGACCGCGTGCGACCTTCTCGATATGTTCAAGGACATTCAGGACTATAGCGAACTGGGTTCATACGTTCCGCACCTGGCGCCACTGGATACGCAGACCGTGCTTATGGAGGTCTTCGAGCAATACCTTGAACCGGCGAGATCGCGAGAGATCGAATTCAGAATCAGCGAGCGTCGGCGCCGCCCTCCGCCCATTGAAAGCGACCGCTCCCTGTTCAAACGAGCATTGTCCAATCTTGTATCGAATGCGATCAAGAACACCTCCGCGGGGGGAGTCGTAATCGGCTGGGTGCTGATTGGGGAACGGCTTCGCATTGACGTATGGGACACGGGTATCGGCATCTCGCCCGCGCATCGGGATGCGATATTCGCCGAGTACTATCAGATTAACAACCCTGGCCGCGACCGGTCGAAAGGCCTTGGACTTGGGTTGTCCATCGTCAATCGGGTTGTCGGAATTCTGCCGAAGCACAGCATGCGTTTCTGGTCGGTCGAAGGGCGCGGGTCACGCTTCTCCCTGTACGCTCCGATATCGCAACTAGCACCCGTCGTCGTGACGGAAGATCAAGCGAACGCCGCATGCACGTCCGTCCTTAACGGCAGATATATCCTGCTTTGCGACGACGAACCGACTGTTCTCGAGGGTCTGCGCCGATTATTCGTCAGTGCTGGCGCGCTGGTGGATACCGCCGGGTCAATGGCGGGATTCGAAGCGATTCTCGCCGACGATGGCCGCGTACCCGACATCATTGTCACCGATATCCGGCTGCGCGACGGGCCGACTGGCATTGAGGTTGCCGAACGGATCAGGCAGCATTTCGCCTGGGCGGGCGTGCTTCCCGTCGCATTCATCACTGGTGAACTGGTGTCTCCGCACGCGCTTCGCGATTTCACCGAGCCGTTCGTGCTGTTGCGGAAGTCTTCCGCGCCGGAAAGCACGCTCGCTGAAGTCAGTCGGTTCGTTGCTGCCCAACGGCCGACGGGCTTCGATCATGGGCGGGATCCGTGACTGGCGGGACGCCGAGTTTGATGCCTTTATCCGCCAGCATGACGATGAGTTCCGTACGGCGCCGCAGATTGAAATGCGCGAGCAAATGACTGACGTATTTTCGTACCGTAATGTCTTCGAGCCCCATTCTCAGCGCAATCGCCTTGGACGGAAGCCCGCGCACCAGCCACGCCAACGTTTCGAACTCTCTCGGAGTGAGTCCCAGCCCGGATGCGCTGCTCATTTCCGAATTGCCGCTCGGCGGTGCGTTCCCAGGCCCACTTACCGGAGCCTCGTCCGTGCCCATGTCACGCCTGAGCCTCGCGATGCTGGCGGCGGGCAGGAACACGCCCCCGGCAAGCACCGCGCTTATCGCCGCATGAAGTGCTTCAGGGGGTGACGACTTGGGGACGTATCCCATCGCGCGAAGTTCGATGCACCGACTGATGGTTTCCACGCTCTCATCGGCCGATATCACGATCACCGGTAACGACGGGCGCGACTCCTTCAGTTTGGCAAGCGCGCCGCAACCGTGGCCGTCGGGAAGATCGAGATCGAGAAATACGATGTTCAGGAGCTCGCCAAGCGCATGCTTCACGCCTTGAGACAACGTACTCGCGTGCAGCAACTCGATGTTCGGAAGGAACTCTCTCAGCAGCAGCGCCAATCCGGCTCTGAACAGCTCGTGATCATCGACGATCAGTACGCGCATCTCATCGTCTCCCAGGACCGCTTTCGAAGCGAGCTGCAATGACACAGCTGATGATGCTACATCCGTAGCAGTCGTCCGCTGTGTTCAACACGAATAGTACACGCAGGGCCCCTATGTCACGGACGGTGGCGGCAAATCGGCCATCAAGAGTCATCCGCCAGGTCATCTCGAACGACCGCTTCATATACGAGCCAGGCCCTGCGAAATTTGGAGGGGGCCGACGCCGAGCATCGAGCTACGTATTCGCTTAATCGTCACTTATCCATTCAAAGTTTGAGGCTTTTCGACTACTGTTAGGTAGGCTATGCGCGCGGCTGACGGCGACACGTGTCGCATCACCATTTCTGACTTTATCTCCAGCCATGTTCAATATCCTCCTCGTTCCGCTGGACGGCTCGCCCCAGAGTGTCCACGTCATCGACCTGGTCAGCCGCGTCGCGGCGCCAGGTACCGCAACCGTACACCTTCTGTGCGTTGTCGACCCATCCTATTTGTTGCCTCCCGGTAGCAAAAGCGGTGTCGCGCCCGATGGCCTGGTCTATCCGCCCGCATACGCGCAGACATCTTTCGCACAATCCGTCCTGACTGCCGCAGGCGCACAGCTTGCCGACCGGAATCTCAGGGTGGAACAGCACCTGTGCGCGGGAAATCGTCCGGCCGACGTCGTCATCGAACAAGCCCGACTGCTGGCTGCGGAGGTCATTGTGATGGGACATCACCATTTGTCACGGCTACGCCGCTGGGCCAACCCTTCGACCAGCGGAGAAGTCATCGAACGGTCGCCCTGTGCGGTACTGATCGAAACCCGGGATAAGGGCTAACTTCATGACGCTGGTCAGGCGGTAGCCAATTCCCGTGGCCGTTCCAGCAAGTGAAAATCACGCTGGATTTTGGGCCATCGCGGAGTGCATCCATCGTCGTCGCTGCACGTTCACAGAGCCCGTCGGCAACCACGGCGACAGCGCACGAAGCGCCCAATCAGTTTTCCTCTGCACTTGACTCACGCAATCCTGCACGCTCCTCACTCTTGAACCCGTGAGGGGGGCCTTCGTGCGGCGTGCCTGAGCGCGTCATTGCTGCGGCAGTTTGACGTCGAATGAAATCCGTCCTGCAGGCAGAAAAGTGAGCGAGATGGCAGCAGTCATCTTTTGAACGGATCGGTGGGCTTCGGTTAGGCGCGACCGTGCGGCAATGGCCGGACGACCGCTATCCAGGACGAAGGCGGCATTTGAAACATTCGCTCGAATGACCGGTCAGGGTCGGGCAGCGACCGTTGGCGACAAGCGCAGACTGATACCCCTTCAGTTGAAAGGAGAGGGTCATGGAAACCGCAAAACCCACTCATCCCGCGCGGGTCCCGTGGAACAAGGGCAAACTGACAGCACAGAAGCCGCCACTCAAGCTGCCGGAAATCTGGGCGATCCGTGTTCGGCGTCAATCGTCCGGGCGCTCTCGTGACCTTGCGATGTTTAATTTGGCGATCGATAGCAAGTTGAGAGCTTGCGACATGACCAAGCTGCGCGTGTTAGATGTGTGCCATGGTCAACATGTTTCGCCGCGGGCTATAGTTATTCAGCAGAAAACGCAGCGACCAGTCCAGTTCGAGATCACGGAGCAAACGCGCGAAAGCGTAGACGCCTGGATCAAGGCAGCTAAGCTTACGGGCTCGGATTTTCTTTTCCCCAGCCGGATTCACGGGTCACCGCATATTTCAACACTGCAATATGCACGTGTCGTGCATCGCTGGATTGCATCAATCGGTCTTGACGATGCAGCATACGGAACGCACACCATGCGTCGCACGAAGGTATCGCTTATCTACCGACGCACTAAGAATCTCAGGGCAGTGCAATTGCTTCTCGGCCACACCAAGCTGGAATGCACAGTCCGTTACCTAGGCATTGAGGTTGACGACGCGCTTGAAATGGCTGAGCAGACTGAAGTGCAGGCCAGCGCCGGCAAGTGAACGGACGCTTGCCGGCGGCCACAACCCGTCGTTCACATGCGTCGCCGGTCGGACGTTCGGGCGTCGGCTTCGCCCCATAACCAGCCATCCGCTTGTTAACGACGAGCGCCCCATGATCGGTCTTTGCCGCCGTTCGCACATCCTGGCTTGCACGTCTGCTAACCAGGAAGCAAGAGTGTGAGAATGTGGCTAAGCAGAAACCTAGTCTCGGCAACAGTCTGCAAGATAGCAATTCAAGATTTGCCTCAGCGCTTGGTGGATCATCGTTGTATCCCTTTCGGATACAACAGGATCGTCCTATCAGCGAAGCGGTGGAACATACCAAAATCGTAGCCACTATCTGCGGATGGCGAAATCGCGCTTTAGGTGCGCATTTCCGACGGTCTTGACTGCAGTAACTTACTAAGAAGCGGCAACCAACGGCTATGAAATGCTAAGGATCGACGAAGTCACGGATAGCGAAGGTTTCCCCGAGCGATGCGATGTCGCGGTAATTGGCGGCGGCATTATTGGCGTCAGCACCGCGTATGAACTGGCGCGACGCGGCGTCCAGGTGGCTCTGCTCGAAAAGGGCGTCATCGGCTGCGAGCAGTCGGGGCGCAATTGGGGCTGGGTGCGTCAGCAGAACCGCGACCTCTATGAGTTGCCGCTCGCGATGCAGAGCCTCAAGCGCTGGAGCGAACTAAGCGAAGAACTGGGCGAGGACATTGGGTTTCGTAAGGCGGGCATCCTTTACGGCACGGAGCATCAATCGGACATCGCGCAGTGGGAATCGTGGCTTGCCCGCGCCCGGGAAGTCGGCTTTCACAGCGAGATCCTCAGTGCGCGCGAACTGGCAGCGCGCATTCCGTCCGGACGTGCGAAGTGGGCTGGAGGGCTGTGGTCTGTCACGGACGGCCGCGCCGAGCCGTCGAAAGCCGCACCTGCGATTGCTCGCGGCGCGCAAGGTCTCGGCGCGATGGTGTATCAGAACTGCGCGGTACGAAGTCTCGACACGAGTGCTGGGCGTGTCTCTGGCATCTGGACGGAGCGCGGCCGGCTCGCAGCCGACACCGTCGTTCTCGCGGGAGGCGCATGGAGCGCGTTGTTCTGCCAGCATCACGGCATCGATCTGCCCTCCATCAACGTGATGGGAACGGCGTTGCGAACCGCTGAGGCGCCGGGGGTCATCGAAGGCTGTTTCTCCGGGCCTAACTTCGCGCTGAGGAGGCGGTTGGACGGCGGCTACACCATCGCTGTTCCCGGCTACGGACGCGTGGAACTCGCGCCGCAAAACCTGCGGCATTCGGTGAAGTTCCGCACCATGTTCCGCAGCAAGCTGAAGAAAAAACTGAAGATTCGCGTCGGTGCCAGCTTCTTCCACGGACCGGAGGCAAGCGCAACCTGGCGCGACGATGACGTCTCGCCGTTCGAAGAAACGCGGGTGCTGGATCCCCGGCCTGATACCGAATGGCTCGAACGTGCCCTGCAAAATGTGTCCAGCGTGTTTCCCGAGCTGGCGGGCCTGCGGATCGCTCACGCATGGGCGGGCGCGATCGACACGACGCCGGACCTCGTTCCCGTCATCTCGAAGGTTAATGCGAAACCCGGTCTCGTGATCGCATCCGGCTTCAGCGGACACGGCTTTGGACTAGGGCCAGGCGCAGGCGTTCTCGTGAGCCGGCTGGTAATGGACGAGGCACCGCAGTTCGACATTAAACCCTACAGACTGGCCCGCTTTTCCGACGGAACGAAACTGAGCAGCCCCGAAATGATGTGAGTCGAGGCCGCGGGCGGGCTATCGCGGCAACCCACTTCGGGAGATTGAACCTCCAGCACGATTCAACTGTATTGATTAACGGCCGTTGCAATTCGAAAAGCGGCCGGAGATCTTGATTGACCTCGTATGACGGAGAAGGGGCGCTTGCTGCCGATCGCCGCCTCACGCCCAACAAGAAAGAATGCCCCATGCATGAGACAGCAAGCGGCCAACAGGAGGAGGTCAAGCTTCGTTCAAGATCGCAATTCGTGTCCATATGCAAAGTCGCGTTGCTGCTTGCAAAGGCGCAAGGAGTTGCATATGTTCATACGTAAGCCTCCGATCACGAATTTGGAATCTCGCGGGCCGACCTTTCACGTGAATGATCACTACATCTGGAGAGCATCGGTCATGGTCGAGCAAAAGCGGATTCATGCTGCGATCCTCGCCGCGGTGATCGCCACGATCGCGCCGACGTGTCAGGCGGAAAATACCACCGACTGGCTGGCGAACACCTATGGCACCCTCGCCGCCCACGTGGGTAACACCGCGCGTTCCATGTGGGTCGCGCCCGAAGGCGTCATCTACACGGCCTCAATGTGGGACGAGTACGAGGGTGGTGTCGCTGTCTACCAGGCCGGCAAGAGCCTCGGCTCGATTGGGGCGCACGGAGAGTTTCAGGGCGGCGCGATCACGGGCAGCGCGACGTCGATCTTCGTGGCACTGCAGCCCGGCGGGACATACGGAAGTGGTGCAGTGGGCCGATACAACCGCACCACCAGGACTCGCGATCTTTTGATTCAGGTCAGTGCATTTAACAACCTGCCCCGAGTCGACGTCGTCACTGGACTGGCCACGGCGGCCTCGCTACTGTATGCGAGCGACTTCTATGGCAACCGCGTCCGGATATTCACCACCGACGGTATCTGGAAGCGGGACATCAACGTCACGGGCCCGGGTGCCCTCGCAGTGGATGGCGCGGGCAACGTCTGGGTCGCACAGAAGGGTGAGGGCTCTGTCGTCGAGTTCAGTCCAACCGGCGCCCTGTTGAACACCATCCAGATGCCGGGTGGGGCGCGGCCATCGGCGCTCTATTTCGATGCGTCATCGGGGCAGCTCATGGTTGGGGACGAAGGCCCCGACATGAACATCAAGCGCTACAAGCTCTCGGGCACGCCGGTGCTGGCCAGTACATTCGGCATTCAGGGCGGTTATCTCGATACCACGACGGGAATCAAAGGGCAGGTTGGCGACAAGCGTTTCACCCGCGTCACTGGCATCGGCAAGGACACCGCAGGCAACCTTTATGTGCTCAACAATCCGTGGGGCGGAAGCTGGGATCTCGGCCGCGACGGCGGCACCGACATTCACTCTTACAACAGTTCTGGTCGGCTGCAATGGAAGCTTCAGTCTCTCAACTTTGAGGGGATCGCCGCTGCGGACCCGGGTACCGACGGCGTCTACTTCTATGGAGGCACCAACATCTACACCGGCACCGCAGGGGGAACCTTCGTAGCGAACACTGTCGATCCGTTCGACTATCCATCCGATCCACGCATCAACATCAACGATCGCTCACGGGACGAGCATTTCGGTCAGCTTGCCACCATCGGCGCAAACCGCATCCTCGTGGCATCCGGCCAGAATCCCGATACCTACTACTTCTTTCACTTCAATGCTGCGAATGGCTACATCGCAATACCGGACGCCACGCTTCCCGGTGGGGCGTTCAAGACGACCGCAGCGGTCAGGGACGGATTTTGCATCGACAGCAAAGGAGGCGTGTGGGCCGGCCTGGACAAGACCGGTTACATCTACCACTATCCGCTGATCGGCTTCGACGCCAGCGGCAAGCCAGCATGGGGGCCCGGTGTCCCCATTCGCATTCCCGAGAGCATCAAGCCGTTGACGCGCATCGTCTACCTCGCGGACAGCGACACGATGATTCTCGGGCAGGGCATTGTTGGGAGTACGGACTGGACGTCGATAGGTACGCGGATCGAGGTGTATCACGGCTGGAGCGCGGGGAACACCACGACACCCAATCCGGTGATCAACCTTACCCACGCTGGCGCCAAGTCGATTGACGCGGCCGGCAGCTATCTATTTGTCGGCTACTGGTTCGGCAGCGGGCAAGCTCTGCCGAACATCGACGCCATCAATCTCGCTACAGGCAACCTCGACACCACGCTGGTCAACACCAGTACCGGTACCGTGGACGCCAGCAGCGCCATCGATTCGATGTACGGCGTCAGGGCATACCGTCGATCGACGGGCGAGTACGTGGTCACGAAGAACAACGTCAAAGGTTCCAGCATTACCGTTTATCGCTGGACGCCCTGATTGCGCGCTTCGTTCGTGAGAGAGGCTTGTTATGACCGTTTCCGCTCTGCAGAGCATATTTACGGGTGAACGGCTACGTTGGGGAAAATCAAACGGCCGCTGGGGGGGCGACCTGCGGCGCTCATCATCTGGCTGCGTCCGGCCACGAAGAGACAGTCAATTGGTTTTCGCGAACGGCTGGCGATCGTTGAGTTAACGGCCGCTCCATAATTCGGCGACTTGGCGGTTGAGCCGCGCGATTGTTCGATCCACTTCTCCAAACTGACTGCGGCCAGGCTAAAGGGGTGATCGGCAGCGCAGCGCATGTTGGAATGTCGCCCTGGCAACTGGCGCGCCTCGTGCAGCTCGTTTCATACCCCAATTTGGTGACATTCGCCTGTTTCGCGGGTAGCACCCGTTGCATAACTTGCCTATCATGCAGTGCGCCCTTCCTGGTCTGACGCAGACCTGCAGTAGCGCGCGTAGACGCATGCCTCTGCCAGAACAGGATCTGAATGAAAAGCAACGGTCCCTACGCCAGCGCGCTTTTTATCGTCGGCACCGCATGCGTCGCCGCACCCGCGTTCGCGCAGAGCAGTGTCACGATGTACGGGATTGTCGATGCCGGGCTCGTTTACCAGAGCAGCCAGACGTCGCTCGGCTCGACGGTCAACGGTCATTCCAACGTCAAGCTTGGTCAGAATATCTGGAATGGCAATCGCCTTGGATTCAAGGGGCAGGAGGATCTGGGGGGCGGCACACTGGCCGTGTTCACGCTTGAGTCCGGCTTTAACCTCCTTAGCGGCACCCAGCAGTTCGCGAATGCCGGGTTCAGCAGACAGGCGTTCGTGGGCCTGACCAATGCGAGCTACGGTACGCTTACCGCAGGCCGTCAGTACTCCTCGTACTACTCCCTGGTGGGTCCGTATGGCCCCACGACCTGGGTGACCGGTTATTTCGGAGCGCACGCCGGTGACATCGACAATCTGGACGTCATATACCGCGTCAATAACTCGCTCGTCTACAAGTCGCCTGCGTTTTACGGCATCACCGTCAGCGGCTCCTACTCACCCGGCGCGGTGCCGGGCAGTTTCAGCCGGGGTTCGAGCTGGAGCGCGGCGCTGCGGTATTCGAGTGGACCGCTAGGCGTCGCCGCAGGCGTCGAGCGATTCAACAACTCGACGCTGGGAGGCGGTGCGTGGGGGGCAAACTCGACCTTGAACTCGGGCGGCCAGCCTGGCGTGTCGGCCCTCACCAATGGCTATCAGACGGCGGCCGCCCAGCAGCGCGTCGCGGTCGCAGGCTCCTACGCGTTATCGGCGGCGTGGGATGTGTCGGTATCCTATTCGAACGTTCAATACATTCCTGGCGTGGGCTCGGCGTTCGGGGATGAGGCGATCTTCAACACGGTCGGCGCCGTGCTGCATTTTCGCGCGACCGTGGCAGCCAACCTGGCGGCGGGCTATAGCATCACGCGCGCGACCAAAGCGAACAGCATCGCCAGCGCAGCACGGTACGAGCAGTTCAATCTGGCGGAGTCGTACAACCTGTCGGCGCGCACGATGCTGTATGCGCTGCAGGGCTTCCAGCGTGCGTATGGCCAGACACTGGGCACCGCCGGCGCCGGCAACGTCATCAATGCGACCGCGACGATCGGCGACGGCTTCAACGCGGCGCCGTCGTCGAGTCGCAGCCAGTTTGCATGCGCCATCGCCATATCGCACCGGTTCTAGATTTGCCACTGCGGTGCGAGCGACATGCCTAGGGTGGTCTTCAAGAGAAACGCCAGGCAACAACGCATCTGTGCTACCGGCGGGCAAGGGATTTTCCCTGGGACATCGAAGGCACGGGCAGTTGTGATGCACGAGGTACGTTAACGACTGCTTGCGGAGTGAGCCTGCCCAAGCCGGGCCGGTTTAAGTGGTTGACGTGCAGGCGGGTGTTTCTAAAGAAGATTATCGAGGGGGATTGTCTAGATGAGGGCTGGAAGCCCCGCGTTGCTGGACGATGCGTTGTCTGCGTGATGATGCGATTGCTCGTAAGTGCGAGCGACTCAGTTCAAGAAAGCGGACGGCACTGTCAACTTAAGCAAATCAACCTGACTAAAGTCCCACTTCGAGAGCATTTTTGGCGTCACTGACGCCGATCCGCAGTGCGATAGATCGCTCAGATTGGCAATCGCACCCACATTAAACGAAAAAAATCTCGTGGGTTCCGTTAGGTTGACGGTGCCGCGGCACGGTCGTGTAACGGAGAACAAACTTGAAGGGCGTCACGACAGGTTTTCGTGGGAAGGTTTGATAAACGAACAGCGAACAGCGAGCAGAAAATATTTCGCAAATGACGGCAGTGTCTATACTGAAAGTAAAGTGTAATTTATCACGGCATCGATGTCGCGAGTGGCTACGTGCGCGTCGGATACAGCCCGCACGTCGAGCGAGGGGAGGTGTCATGTTCAAGCATCTGCTGGTGCCGACCGACGGCTCGGCACTTTCCGAAGTCGCAGTCCAGATGGCGGTGACACTCGCCGCCGAAAATGACGCCTCGGTTACGGGACTTCATGTCATGCCGGAGTTCCATGTTTTGGCATATGGAACCGAAATGCTCATGGATACCGAGGAGAAATTCGTTCAGGTCAACAAGGAGCGTGCAGAGGCGTTTCTCGTGGCTGTCACGAAGGCCGCAAGCCGAGCGGGCGTGACATGCGACACGGTTGCCACCACCCGCGCTCATCCTTATGAAGCGATCATCAGCACCGCCATCGAGCGAAATTGTGATCTGATTGTCATGGCGTCCCACGGTCGCAGCGGTGTGCGTGGCCTGTTGATCGGCAGCGAGACACAGAAGGTACTGACTCATAGCGCTATCCCTGTTCTGGTGGTCCGGCAGTCGACACATACGGGCGTAGTGGGCGAAGCGGGAGTCGGCAAGCAATCGACAGCATCGAAGTCTTCGTCGCCTCATGGATTTATCATCGGGCGAATTCCGCTTGCAGTCACTCCGGCACTGTCAACTTAACGGAATCGGTGGCCGGCGTCAGTAAGCCAAAAATGCTATTGAAGTGGGCTATTAGTCAGGTCGATTTGCTTAAGTTGACAATACCTCAGCCGTTACTCGTGGGCCGCGCGCGAGCGCTCATCACAAACCCTGTGCCATGCTGAAGGTGTCGGTATGCCGAGAATCTATTGGAAGCTGGAGAGGATCGCGTTCTCCCTCGTCGTGCTGTTGGCGCTTGCATGTTTCGGCCTCGTCGTATGGCAGAAGAATCCCGGCATGACTTTGGCGATTCAGACGGGCGGCGAGATACTGATGCCGAACAGTGAACATTTGCTCGGCTGCATGGTGCCGGATCAAGGCGGTTGTGAGCGGATGCTGATCGAGCTGAAAACACCGGACAAGAACTGATTGGCACGCAATATGAACGGACACGAATGTCCGGCGTGTTCCCTGTAGTCGCATGATTTGTGTGATGCGAGTCAGCGCGCGCCTTTGCAGCGAGCGCAAACGTCGAACCATCCAACGCTCGCGCTACACCGGCAATCATCTCGGCTTGCCTCATTCGCCAACATAAGCAACGGCGCCACGACCCTCTCATTGGCTGGAGGTGGACGAAGACTTCGCGCGCGACGTGCTACGGGCACTGGGTGGTGACCGCGACGATCTTCATCACGACTTCACGTGACGGATTGCGGCAAGCTGCGAAACCGTCCTTTCAGTACATCGTAATGCGGCCTTGATAGGATGCCCATCCGCCGTTCCACTCGAAGGTTGCACGATGAAGAACGGATTTCCGCGCTCGCAGCAGTAGTTGTAACCCTCAGCGCAGTCGCACCTGCACACGCCGACGATCACCAACATCATCGCGTTTGCCACAAAGTGAAGGTACACGGCCACTGGCAAAATCGCTGCCAATAACCGGTTTCGCCTGATCTGCCCCGCTTTGCGCGGGGCTTTTCGTTCCTGCCTGCGTCACGGCCTACGGTGTAACCAGTCGCGCATAGGGTGCGTGTCCAGCCAGCGAAGTTGCCGATTCCTGTGACGTTCGCGTCTGTAGCGCTCCGCAACCAGGATGGCAGCCATGATCAGGACGATTACCCCAAGCAACATTACCGAAATTGACTCGACCATGGTCGTCTCCTTGCTCGTCGCGATCATATCTATATGTTAGGTGATGGCAATGAGCGTGGACGGCGAATATCCCGGCCGCTGAAGGGGCGACCAACGCTCCCAGACTGCCAATAAGGCTCGCGAGACGGTTGTCTGAGAAGTACCGCCATAGATCCCAATATTTGGCATGCTGCGAAAACTGGCCTACAGTATTTATCAGACGTAAAACAATAGGGCGCAGGCCAAACCACATAAGGGGGCGCACATGGGTATGTTCTTTGACCAGGACATCGCGCATATTGCACGCGTGATGGTGCCATCGTTGATAGGAGATCCCGGCGGGCCAATTCTGCCGGCTGAATACTGGCGCAAACGGCTCCACGAGCTTCTGGATGGCACTCACCTGACGCGCGTCCAACTCTGCGCGCTGGATAGTTTGCTGCTTCAACTGGACGACTTTGAGGCCAGGGGCCGACCGACGCCAGCAGGAAGCACTTGTCCGCGTCGCTTGAAATCTCGACGACATCGAACGCCGCGCGAGAACATTTCTTGATTTAGGTTCTGCGGATTCTTTCCGGCGTTCGCATAAAAAGAAGCCGCAGGACTTGCCTACGGCTACTTAGCACACAAAACGCGGGGATATGTCCGCGTTGCTGAAAGCTTACAGTCCGGATATGACGGCAACAAGCCAAATCTCCATGATTTGCTTCTCCTTACGCCGTTCGCAACACAGCTCGTCCCCAGCTGATTCCCACTATCGCCATTCACAACGTTAATATCGAGACGCCTCCACGCGGAGCAGGGCCGCCCTCGACGGCGTGAATGACCCGTCGGACGCGGGACCCGGCCGTATCGAAGTCCGACTGGACCGCGAGCATCTCTGCGCGCCAAGGCATCGATGGCGCCATCTCGCTGGTTCGTTTCCTCTAGGCGAAGATTGCATAGGATGTCGAATCAATATGTGAAGCAAATGCGGAAGTGAATCCAGTGATCGCACCAATGAAGAAGGATTCGAAGCCTGCGAAAACATTCAAAAAAGAAACGAAAAAATTCTCTTGAGCGTGGCAAACGTAGCGGCTGCCGCTTCAGGAGGTCAATTGATCCTGCCCGGAGAAATCGCGCCAAGCCATCGGCATACGCACTCGCCCGGCTCCATGACGAACTGCTCGATTGAATCGCCAGCAACGAGCCCCCGTGATATCTCCTCGCGCTCAGCCAGCGTCAACGCCAATCTCGATCGATGCCTTTGCGGTGGCTGGATTCCGCCGGTCTCAGCCAGAATCCCTTGTACCGACGAGTGGTTCCGATCAAAAAGCTGGGCGATCTTCTGGAGAGATTCTCCCTTCCGCCAACGTTCCCACATCAGCGCTTTCTGCTTCTCGCTGTAATAAATCCGGCGTCGCTGTTTCATCTGCAACACTCCCACTGCTTGCGCAGTCTTTAGTGTGTTGCATCCACCGGTTGAATCCGCCGATCAGCCAAATACAGTTCGGCAGAACGGAATTTCGTGGAATACAGCTGTTCGCAGTGGGAACTTGACCAAGTCTGACAGGGGGCGAATCTCACCACCACGTTGGCTCGAGAGCGCGACCGGATAAGCCGCCCGCGTTTCGTCTCGATGTTTCTGCTATTCAGCCGCGATGGCACCTGCATCCTCGCAGGGGTAGCCCAGTGCTTCGGCGACCTCGGGACAGGTCACTTTGCCGAACGCGACATTCAGGCCACGACGCAGATGTTCGTCATCGGTAAGCGCCTTGCGCCAGCCCTGGTCGGCGATTTGCAGGACAAAGGGAAGCGTCGCGTTATTCAACGCATAAGTGGACGTGCGCGGCACACCGCCAGGCATGTTTGCGACACAGTAGTGTACGACTTCGCCAACTTTGTACGTGGGGTCCGCGTGAGTCGTAGGCCTCGCGGTTTCGCAGCATCCTCCCTGGTCGATCGCGACATCGACGATGACGGAGCCGGGGCTCATCGCATCAACCATCTTGCGCGTGACGAGTTTGGGCGCAGCGGCGCCGGGCACGAGCACGCCGCCGATCACGAGGTCGGCATCGAGCACGTGTCGTTCGATGTTGTCCTGATTCGAATACACGGTGATCACGCGTGCGCCCAGCAGCCGGTCCATGCGTCGCAGCGCATCGACATTGCGATCGATTACGACGACCTGCGCACCCGTGCCGACAGCCATCTGCGCGGCATTGGTGCCGACCACGCCAGCGCCGAGGATCGCAATCTTCGCGGAGGGCACGCCCGCCACGCCGCCAAGCAGGATGCCCTTGCCACCGTGCGCGCGTTCCAGGCTGAACGCGCCCGCCTGAATCGACATGCGGCCCGCAACCTCGGACATGGGCGCGAGCAGAGGCAGTCCGCCGCCGCGTTGCGTGACGGTCTCATAGGCGATGCAAACCGCGTTGCTTCGGACGAGATCGGCGCACTGCTCGGGGTCCGGCGCGAGGTGCAAGTAGGTGAAAAGAATCTGTCCTCGGCGCAGCATCGCACGCTCGGGCGCCTGAGGCTCTTTCACCTTGACGATCATGTCGGCAGCGGCAAACACCGCTTCTGCGCTGGGCGCAACCTGCGCGCCCGCGGCCCGGTACGCGTCGTCCGTTGCGCCGATGCCTGCGCCGGCGCCTGTCTCGACGTCCACGCTGTGTCCATGCGCGACGATCTCGCGCACGGAAGACGGCGTGAGACCGACACGATACTCGTGGTTCTTGATCTCCTTCGGAACGCCTATGTGCATATTGCCTCCTGTATGGGACTGCCGGTCTGCCGCGAAATGATCTGATTCCTCAAACGCCCAGCACGAGCGGCGAGCGTTGACGAGGGAGGCGTCGACGACGCTAACGCACGCAGGCGGCAGGATCGCAAGAAACCATCGCCACGGTCTAGCCGATTTCACCTGTTGGCGACGCCATCGCCGGGCGCTTGGCCAGTATCAGCTTGTGACGGGTAGCATCGGAGCGGGATGCATGCGGAAATCGAGCGTGACGTAGGTGCTATATCCGGCTACGAGTAGTGATTTCCACAATACTATCGGCGGTGTGGTAGGAGTTGTTAATGTAATTGTGGTGAATTTTGGTTGAAACACCTGAATTAGGCGATGCGTGTCCATCACCTTACATCGCAGGCCTAAGGGTTTATATCGAGTCCTGTCTCCCCATGTCTCCTTTCGATATGGATTTAGCTCGACGCCATGCGGGTCTTTTCTTCGACTACTGACTCGCTATACGTCGCCGAACGCGGTGCTATAGTCGGTTCTCCTTCCGGCGCCACTTTGACATCCATTTCTGCGAAAGTACGCAACTCGAAGAGACAGTCAAGGCATACGAAGGGCTACGGATTGTCCACGGGCCGACGCGGCTGCGCCCGCTCGGCCGTCGTTCCTTTCGCTCGCAACGTTACTGTTGCCGCATGTACAACGCCAACTTGTTGTTCGAACTCAATCCGCTGCACCCCGAGCACTCGGATTAGGTTTGCCTGTATCAGGCCTCAAACATTTTCGACCCGGTCTCAACAGTTCATCTAGGTATGGACGAAGGCGATCGAGTTCCTGGCTGCCATCAACGAGCAGGTTTAGTCGATAGGTCTGGAGTTCACGGCAAAAGAATCGTCGGACGGCTATTTACGCTCGCTACTGCCAAAAATTGTCGCAGCGTTAAAAGACAGCTATGTGGAAAGCGCGATCCGAACAGACAAAGCATGGATTGCTCAGGCTGTATTCGCTAAACCTCCAGGGATGAATTGCCGCGGCGCTTGGCGATAATCATTATGAATGCAGCGCGCTGGCCGATTCCGCGTGTTGCGCACGCATACTTCTGAAGAATCCGGACTATTACCGAGAGACGGGCCTAACGGTTATCCTTACAATCAGTAATAATTGAACTGTTAGATCGTCCGCTGCCCCGCGCGTCGATTCTTTGCACGGAGGAAGTTGATGCAAAACGCCGAGGTAACCCATAAGACTTTCATCCTGACGCCGCTAGCGGCATACGACGAGGGCATGTACGCGGCTCTCCTCATAGTTCGGAAGCCTGATGGCACCCAGCGCGCAACGAAGGAATTAGGGCGGTTCTCTAGTGCTTTGGAGGCGTGCAGGTTTGCGATTGCTCACGGGATGGCTGAGATCGATGCCAGACGATTGCCGGAGCCGGATTGGCAGCCGCGCGAAAGGTGGCATGACACAAGGCAGGCCGCTTAACGCCGTGTACCTCATACCTTCGCATTGCCTCAACCAGCGGACGGAGAGAGTGTAACTCGCCGCCCTCTAACCGTCTCCGAACCGGGCAAGGGATGAAGCCGCGGGTTCGCGCCAACTTCACAATCTAAAGTCCGGCTGTTGAAGTTAAATTATCGTAAATTCGCACCATTTTAAGGTTGTCTCAATCGTCTCCCAACTTATCAATTGCAAACCGCAGCCCTAGCCAGGCATCTGAATTGCGTTGGGCTTATTGGACCACGCGCTGTCTAAATATCGAATAATCCAACCGGCTACGGGAGCGTTCGCTTTACGGTGGCTGTGTGAGCTATCGCCGCTGTCAAACGCGCGAAGTGCTCATTCCACAAAAAATGCGCCTTGATGCCGTACGGACTTACCCGAATGCAATAAAGTATCAGTTCGCGGTCTTATTTTCAGTGGCGAGATGTCCGCGGCAGGGCTAACTTTCTCTTATAGCAGACGCAATAAGACGTATGCGACTGTCAAAAGCAGAATGGGCTCAGGAGGAAGACAGATGCACACCACGCTGGGTGTCACGGCGGGTACCGATGCCGGCCACGCCAAAATCGCCCAGCCGGATCTGGAGCTGGTCGCCGTGCCGCGCGACGAGTCGTTCAAGATCTGGTCCCATGGGTATCCCTATCGCACGGTGCGCTGGCATTTCCATCCTGAATACGAAATTCAGCTGATTACGTCGACGACGGGCAAATACTTCGTAGGCGATTACATCGGCAATTTCGCGCCTGGCAATCTCGTGATGGTGGGATCGAATCTGCCGCACAACTGGGTCAGCAATGTGCCGCAGGGCGACCGTGTGGATGAACGCTGTCTTATTCTGCAATTCGATGCAGAGTTCGTCACGCGCGCAATCAAGCTCTTCCCGGAGTTAAAGCGCGTCGAGTTGTTACTCGATGCATCGCGTTGGGGTGTACTGTTCACACCGGAAACGGGCGCGGCGGCTGAACCGATCATGCGCGAGATGCTGGGCGCGAAAGGCATGCGGCGCATCACGTTGTTTCTTGCTTTGCTTGACTTGCTCGTGCAAAGCGTCGCGCCGGTGAAACTGGCGAGTGCTGCTTATTGTGCGGACCCGGCGCGCTATGCGCAGACGCGCATCAATCACGTGCTTTCCTACATTGGCAAGAACCTGTCGCAAGAGTTGCGCGAAACGGAGTTGGCCGAACTCGTGGGACAGAGCGTCAGTGCCTTCTCGCGATACTTCCGTCGGCACACCGGCGTGCCTTTCGTGCAGTATGTAAACCGGCTGCGCATTAATCTCGCGTGTCAATTACTGATGTCGGGTGAACTGAACATCACCGATATCTGCTATCAGGTCGGCTTTAATAACCTCTCGAATTTTAACCGCCAGTTCCTTTCCCTGAAGGACATGTCGCCTTCGCGATGGCGCGCATACCAACAACTCAACGCGGCCAGTGCTACTGAACCGCCTGATGCCGCGCGTGCCTCGGAAGTGTCCGGCTAGCGCCTACTCTGGAGACGTTGTGCAAGACTGGCGATGAGTACGCGATAAATAAAGGCGCAACACTTTCAGCACGTGGAATGGAGATAACACGCAGTACGTAGGATATGAAACACGACGCGGCAACTTTCCCCTATTCGGGCCAACGCAAGTGAGGCAAGAAATGGGCATTAATCCGGAAGCCGCTAGCAAAGACGAAAAACTACAAAGGAGCTCACTCGCGACACAGACACGACAGCAGCTACGCCGGAATTTTTCTAATAATGGAGACATTCGATGACCCGACTTTCGAACCAACTAATCGGCGCCAGCGCCCTGAGCCTGAGCTTGTTGAGCAACACGGCGGCACTGGCCGCCCCCAGTGGCACGGTCGCCTTTCTGATGCCCGACCAGGCGTCGACCCGCTACGAACAGCATGACTTCCCCGGCTTCAAAACCGAAATGAGCAAGCTCTGCCCCGACTGCAAGGTTCTCTACCAGAATGCCAATGCCGATGTCTCGACGCAGCAGCAGCAGTTCAACTCGGTGATCGCGCAAGGCGCCAAGGTGATCGTCCTCGACCCGGTCGACTCGACGGCCGCCGCGTCGTTGGTCCACATGGCACAGGGCAAGGGTATCAAGGTTATCGCCTATGACCGGCCCGTGCCCTCGACGCCGGCCAACTACTACGTCTCGTTCGACAACGAAGGCATCGGCAAGGCCATCGCGCAGTCACTCGTCCAGCACCTGAAGGAAACGGGCGTGCCGACCACCAAGGGTGGCGTGCTCGAGGTCAACGGGTCGCCGACCGACGCGGCCGCGGGACTGATCAAGAAGGGTATCCACGCCGGACTGGAGGGGAGCGGCTACAAGACGCTGGCCGAGTACGACACGCCGGACTGGGCGCCGCCGAAGGCCCAGCAGTGGGTCAGCGGGCAGATCACGCGCTTCGGCTCGCAGATTGTCGGTGTCGTGGCCGCTAACGACGGCACGGGCGGCGGGGCCGTCGCGGCCTTCAAGGCAGCCGGCGTCAACCCAGTGCCCCCCGTGACCGGCAACGACGCGACGCTCGCGGGATTGCAGTTGATCATCGCGGGCGACGAGTACAACACGATCCTGAAGCCGAGCGAGATCGTCGCCGCCGCAGCGGCGAAGGTGGCAGTCGGCTTCCTGTCCGGCCAGACGCCGAAGGCTGAAACGACGCTCTTCAATACGCCGTCCCAGCTCTTCAAGCCGGCAGTCATCACGGCGAAGAACCTCAAGGCGGAAGTTGTCGACAAGGGGTTCGCGAGCGGCAAGGATCTGTGTACCGACCGGTATGCCGAAGGGTGCAAGAAGCTGGGAATCACTTACTGATCCGTCGCATACCCGACGCAATTGCGACCCAAACGCCGGGCGGACCCGACTCGTGCCGGGTCCTCTACTCTCAATGAGGTATCCGTCCCATGACTGACAACTCCACGACACGATCCAGGCGCGGCGACCTGGTGCTGAGCCTGCGCGGCGTCTCGAAGCACTTCGGAGCGGTCTCGGCTTTGACGGACATCGAGCTCGACGTGCATGCCGGCGAAGTGGTCGCACTGGTGGGCGACAACGGGGCCGGCAAATCGACGCTGGTGAAAGTTCTAGCCGGGGTCCATCAACCCAGCACCGGTACCATTACCTTCGGCGGCAAGGAGGTCACGCTGTCCAATCCGGGCGCGGCGCTCGATCTCGGCATCGCCACGGTGTTCCAGGACCTGGCGTTGTGCGAAAACCTTGACGTCGTCGCGAACATCTACCTCGGGCGTGAGCTGAATCCGCTGCGCCTCGACGAGGTCGCGATGGAAGTGAGGGCCTGGACGCTGCTGAACGAGCTGTCGGCGCGCATTCCGAGCGTGCGCGATGTGGTCGCGTCGCTCTCGGGCGGCCAGCGCCAGACCGTCGCAATTGCGCGCTCGCTGCTGCTGGACCCGAAGCTGATCATGCTCGATGAGCCGACAGCGGCGCTGGGCGTGGCCCAGACCGCCGAGGTGCTGAATCTGATCGAGCGGGTGCGCGACCGCGGTCACGCGGTGATCATGATCAGCCACAACATGGAGGACGTTCGCGCCGTGGCGGACCGGATCGTGGTGCTGCGGCTGGGCCGCAACAATGGCGTCTTCTATCCCGACTCCTCGAATCAGGAACTGGTGGCCGCGATCACCGGCGCCACCGAGAACGCCGTGTCGCGTCGCGCCGGCCGACGCCAGGCCGAACAGGGTACCTAGACTAAGGAACCGTCATGAGCAACGATATTCAAGGCGGCTCGCAGCCTGAACCGCAGGGTGCGCCACAGCCGTCCACGCTGCTCGACCGCAGCGATGTCCGCGTCAAACATGCCACCGGAGTCGGCGGGACCGTGGCCGCCTTCGTCGAGCGGGTGCGCTCGGGCGATCTGGGATCGCTGCCGGTCGTCGCGGGCCTGATCATCATCTGGACCGTGTTCACCAGCCTGAACCCGGTGTTCCTCTCGGCCGACAACCTGGTCAACCTGCTGTTCGACTGCTCGACGGTCGGCGTGATCTCGCTGGGGATCGTCTGCGTGCTGATGGTGGGGCAGATCGACCTGTCGGTGGGTTCGATGAGCGGCTTTGCTTCGGCCCTCGTCGGGATGCTCTGGGTCAACCACGGCTGGCCGGTGCTGCTGGCCATCGTCGCCGCGGTCGTCGTCGGTGCGGTGGTCGGCGCCCTGTACGCGTTTCTGCTCAACCGGCTCGGCATGCCGAGCTTCGTCGCGACGCTGGCCGGGTTGCTCGCGATCCTCGGGATGCAGCTGTATGTGCTTGGCGCCACTGGGTCGATCAACCTTCCCTATGATTCGACGATGGTGAACCTCGGCCAACTCATCATCATCCCGGCTGTCGTTTCGTACCTCGTTGCGCTGGTGCCCGGTGTCGTGATGCTGGTGATCGGGTTGCGCACGCGTGAGCGCCGCCGTGCATCCAATCTCTCTGCGCCCTCGGTGGGCAGTCTTTGTGCGCGCGCCCTGGCCATCACCGTACTTTTGGAGGCTGTGGTCGCCTACCTCAACCAGGGACGTGGCGTTCCACTGATGTTCGGTATCTTCCTCGGCCTCTCGGTCGCGATGGACTATGCACTAACAAGGACGCGCTGGGGCCGGTCGATGAACGCGGTCGGCGGCAATCACGAGGCCGCGAGACGGGCAGGTATCAATGTCGGCGCCATCTACACCAGCGCCTTCGTACTGTGCGCCAGTCTCGCCGCACTCGGCGGCGTGCTGACCGCGGCACGGCTCGCCTCGGCCAGTCAGCAGGCCGGCACCGGCGACGTGAACCTGAACGCCATTGCAGCGGCCGTGATCGGCGGCACCAGCCTGTTCGGCGGCCGAGGCAGTGCGTATTCGGCGGTGCTGGGCATTATCGTGATCCAGTCTATTGCCAGCGGTCTGACGCTGCTGAACCTGTCGTCCTCGCTGCGCTTCATGATCACCGGCGCGGTGCTGGCGATCGCGGTGATCGTCGACTCGCTCGCCCGGCAGTCCCGCGTCTCGCACGGTCGCGCGTAATTCGAGCAATCCAGCAATCATCTTGTGTGGGATCGCAGTTGCATGGGACAGGAGAGCCGTTAATGAGTGAATCCATGAAGGGAAAAGTTGCCGCCATCACGGGCGCGGCGTCGGGCATCGGCCTGGAGTGCGCGCGCACCCTGATCGCGGAAGGCGCAAAGGTCGTTCTGATCGACCGTGCGAAAGACCGGCTCGCGCAACTGTGCGCGGAACTGGGGCCGAACGCACTGCCGCTGGCCGTGGATCTGTTGCAGCCGTCGGAGGTATCCGCGATGCTGCCGAGAATCCTCGAGCTGGCCGGTGGCCTCGACATCTTCCATGCCAACGCCGGCGCCTACGTCGGCGGCGATGTGGTGGACGGCAATCCGGACGAGTGGGATCGCGTACTGAACCTGAACGTCAATGCCGCGTTCCGATCGGTCCACGCCGTGCTGCCGCACATGGTCGCGCAGAAATCGGGTGACATCATCTTCACCAGTTCCATCGCGGGCATCGTCCCGGTCGTGTGGGAGCCGATCTACACCGCATCCAAATTCGCGGTGCAGGCCTTTGTCCACACGACCCGGCGCCAGCTCGCCAAGCATGGTGTGCGGGTCGGCGCGGTGGCTCCGGGCCCGGTCGTCACGGCGCTGCTCGACGACTGGCCAAAGGCGAAGATGGACGAAGCGCTCGCTTCGGGCAGCCTGATGCAGGCCAGGGAGGTCGCCGATGCGGTGCTCTTCATGCTGACGCGGCCGCGCAACGTGACCATTCGCGATCTCGTCATTCTTCCAAACAACGTCGATCTCTGAAACGTGTGCCAGACACGGGCGCGGTGGTGTGGGTCGCCGTCGACATGAAACGCCTCCCCGGAAAGGCAATGAGCAGACAGTGAACAGGCAGCGAGTCATGACCTCAGAAAACCCGACCGCCGGCTCGACAGACAGCACGCGCGATGCGCGCCATGTCATCGGCGTGGACGTGGGCACGGGCAGCGCCCGGGCCGGAATCTTCGACCTTGCCGGTCGCATGGTGGCCTCGGCCAGGCGTGACATCACGCTGTTCCACGCAAGCGGCTCCATCGTCGAACAGTCGAGCGGCGAAATCTGGAACGCCGTCTGCGATTCCGTGAAGGATGCGCTGTCGCAGGCCGCCGTTTCGCCCGATCAGGTCGCCGGCATCGGCTTCGACGCCACCTGCTCGCTCGTCGTGCTGGGCGAGGGCGGCCAGCCGCTGCCCGTGGGCCCTTCCGAGCAAGCAGAGCGCGACATCATCGTCTGGATGGACCACCGCGCCGTGGCACAGGCGGAGCGCATCAATTCGACGGGCCACGAGGTGCTGAAGTTTGTCGGCGGCAAGATCTCGCCGGAAATGGAAACACCCAAGCTGCTGTGGCTCCTCGAGAACAGGCCGGACGTGTTCGAGGCGGCGTGGCAGTTTTTCGACCTGACCGACTTCCTGACCTGGCGCGCGACCGGGGATCTGTCGAGATCCACCTGCACGGTCACCTGCAAATGGACTTATCTGGCGCACGAGCGGCGCTGGGACGAGAGTTACTTTCGGAGCGTCGGCCTCGGCGTGCTGGCGGACGAGGCCTTTGCGCGCATCGGCCAGACCGTCGTCGACCCGGGAACGCCGTTGGGCAGCGGATTGACCGCGGACGCCGCCGCGCAGCTCGGCCTGCGAACCGGAACGCCGGTCGCCACAGGCGTGATCGATGCCCATGCCGGGGGGATCGGCACGGTCGGCGCCGACGGCGAGCCCGAGTCCTGCCTCGCCTACGTCTTCGGCACCTCATCGTGCACGATGACCACGACCCGCAGTCCGGTCTTCGTGCCCGGCGTGTGGGGGCCTTATTTTTCGGCGATGGTGCCCGATGCATGGCTCAACGAGGGCGGTCAATCGGTAGCGGGCGCGGCGATCGAACGACTGCTTTCGATGCACCCCGCAGCCCCAGACGCCCGACGTCGCGCAGAGCACGAGGGCCACCCGCTGCCGGTGATGCTCGCCGGTCTCGCGGTGCAGGCTGCGGACAGCCTGTCGGGGGCGGCGTTGCTGGCCAACGGCCTGCATGTCGTTCCGGAGTTCCTGGGTAACCGGGCCCCGCTGGCCGACCCCCACGCAAGAGCCGTGATTGCGGGCCTTGGAATGGAGGATGATCTGAACAGTCTGGTCGCCCTCTACATTGCCGGCATTTGCAGTATCGGTTACGGCCTTCGCCAGATCATCGAAGCGCAGGCGATGGCCGGTGCACCGATCGAGCGGGTGGTGATCAGCGGCGGCGCGGGGCGACTCGATCTCGTTCGGCAACTGCTCGCCGATGCGACGGGCAAGCCCGTGCTTGCGACGCAGGCGGAAGAGCCCGTGTTGCTGGGTGCGGCGATCCTGGGCGGCGTGGCTGGCGGCCTGTTCGACGACGTGCGCTCGGCGATGGCCAGAATGTCGCGGATCTGTAGGATCTACGAGTCGGACACGGGTGACATTGCGGCACTGCACGAGGCGCGGTTTCGCGCCTTCAGGCAGTTGCAGACCGTGGCCAGGGAAATTCGCTAGGCCCGACGATCAGCCCACGTTTGCCAGGGAGACCGACCCAGAGCAGGCGTGACCGATCATCGAGCACGAGCAAAACGAGATCAGTTCCATCGTGGATTAGGTTCTCGAAGAACAGTCGATTGCAGGTCGGACGACCGGCGGGGATCGCCGCCCAGGCACGGTCGGGGAGTGGTTGGTGGCTCGGAGATGATGATCTGGCAGCGGCTATGCGTTGTTATGTCGCCAGCAAGTTCGGCGAGGAAGTGCCCGATGGAGAGCGCCTGTGAAGACAAGTGACCTGGAAGGTGCGCAACTCGATTACTGGGTTGCCAGAGCGGAAGGCCTATCAAACCCAAGGGTGGAGGATGGCCTGTGCCGGGTGGCGTATGTTGATTGCGACAACCAACACGGGAAGTCCGCCGAGATTGACGCCGCCTTTTCGCCGTCGACGGACTGGGCTCAGGCCGGGCCGATCATCGAACGCGAAGACTACTGTCTGCCCCGGGTCAACACGAATGCTGGCGCGCTACACCATGGCGGTTACGCAGCATCCACGCCGGCCGGCTTTTGCTTCTACGGAAACACTCCGCTGATCGCAGCCATGCGTGCCTACGTCGCAGACAAATTCGGCGAGGAAGTATCCGACGAGCTCTAGGCACTTTTCCTGCCGAGGGCTGTGCATCCGCTGGGAGACAGCCATGACATTCCAGGAGTTCAAACGGTTCAAGGCTGAACCTCATACGGTGGACATGTGGACAGGCGCTGATCGTCTACCGCACCGCCGACGGTGAAGTGATACAGGCTTTGCCAGGTGTGATCCTCCACGCCGAGCAGTGCGTGCATTTCATCATCGAAAAAGCAGCCAATCCCTGTCGCGCGCACGCCGGCGGCTTCGGCTTCGAGATAGAGCGCGTGGCCAAGCATGCCGCATTCCCAGAACAGATGGCGATAACGCCATGGCTGCTTCAACGCGATTCCGAATCCCGCGATCATCCCCAACGCAAAGCAGGAATCGGCGCCGATGTCCTGGTGACAGCAGATCAACTTTGCCGTGGCGCGCAAATCGTAAGGCAACAGGAGATAGAGCGGCAGATGATCGGGGCCGGTCTTTTGCCACAGCCATTCTGGACGTAGAGACCGCTTGAGATCCGGCAGCGCGCCCGGATCTCTCACGAACATATACAGGCCCGGCTCCAGGTCGCCCACGCGGTGCACCATGAGCGCTGCATGCACTGCTGCAGGAGACATCAGCGCATTCCACGGCGGCGTGACATGACGTGGCAACAGGCACGCCAGCATGCTGAAAAATGCCGCCTTGGCGAGGCACGTCGTACCGTCGAAATTCACCGCGCTGCGGCGCTGCCGCGCGATCCGGGCAAAGCTGAGATCAAGGGCGGGCGATGCGGGCGACGGGTGCTCCTCCAGATTCGGCAAGGTCGGTTCGCGAGTAGAGGCCTTATGCGTGGCGCGATGGATCGAATCGATATCCGGCCACTTCACATGTCCCGGACTCAGCTGATTCGCGCGTCCGTGCCACTGTGCGCTATCCAGGGCGATGAGCATGCGCTCAAGATCAGGCCGCAATTCGGGGGTGCCGATCCAGAGCAAGACATCCGGCGCCTCTGCTTCTGCCTTCCCGAAATCTTCTCCGCGGTTCAGTCCGAGCAGGTTGGCCACTGCGTCGTCCGCAGCCGCCTCCATCAGCCGCGTCTGCCAGCCAAGCGCTGCCGCTGCGTAACTCACCGCGGCGATGACATGGCCGCAATCGTGCTGGCAGTAGCGCCAGGCGCGCATGCCGTATTTCCACGACTCGCGCCAGGGGATCGAGCTTATGCCGACCAGGACGCCGCCTGGCGGGAACGCCTCGCTCCATCGTTCGTCATCCACGGCAGCGCGACATTCAAGGGAATGGTCCCGGCTCAGGTAATGGTAGACCCCAGCGGACAAGCCGGGCAGAGCCGGACACAGAAGATAGCCCTCGGTCGGATGCAGATTTCCGCTCGAAGGGTTACAGCGCAGTGCCCACCGCTGGGTGCCGTAGGATTTCCACGCCGACAGGCCGAGGGAAAGTTCGAACAGGATTGCCAGACTGGAAAGATCGAATCTGCGCGCGGGCGGCAAAGCGCCGCAGCGCAGTTCGTTGTAGCGTGTAGTCAGGCTATCCGCGGCTAGCGGCAGACCAATGCGCGGTGCGCCGGCAAACACCCGGAACGGATCCGGTTGGGTTGCCCAGTCGAGTTTCCCGGGGCCGGGGGCATAGCCGCTGACGCGATGCTTGCTGCGCTCGTGATACTCAAGCATCGCATGCTTTAACCGGTCCATATTCCCCTCAGACCAGGAATGTCCGCACATGCGGCTGTACAAAGCCGGCTGGCTGGACGTTCGGGCGCGGTCGTCAGCAAGTCGTGGAATCGAACGCGCTTCGGCAAACTGCTATTGCGTTCGGCGCCTCCCGTGCGATGCCCCTGCAATCAAGTTATCTTCACGAAAGCCGGGAAATGTTTCGAGTGCTTAGGTCACCTTTCAGGCGCCTTCGGAGGTTTTCGGGACCGCCGACTTCAAAAACTCGTGACCATCCCAGCTTAGCCGCCAGTCGCTACCCGTCGAGCGAACAAGATTTGCGTCGGCCAGCAGGTTCAACTGATACCACACACCCCGGTTTGAAACATCGAACGCATCCTTGAGCGCGCTTTCAATGTCAAATTCGCTGAGGTGCGGGGATTTGTTTTCCTCGAGAGTCTTCAGTATTGCGAATGCCAGATTCATATCGCGTTTCACGATCCCTCCTGTCGCAGATAGGACATACCTCGAAACGGCGCCGCGGGTACAGGGTCCGCGTAATCATGTCGGGTGTGGCGTGCTGCACGGCTCTTTGCGCTTTTGCACAGTTCCACGAAAAGGGTGGCACGACGCGGGCCGTGGGCTTCCCAACAGGCTCATGCCACGGTCCGAACGGGTAGGGTGAATTTCAGCATCAGTCGCGAACGCTGCCTGGGATTCAACGCTTCGGTCCCCTCATACCCTCGTTTTCCATCGCGGCATTCCGCTCTTCGCAGGCTTCAATGGGTTCCATGGTCTCGTCGATCGAAGCTGTCGCGCGTTCTGTGGCCGCCTTCGTTTCGTCGACGGCGGAACCGAGTCCTCCGTCGTCATCGCTCGGGGGCTCCAGCATGTCTCGAAGCATGGCCGCCAACTCCGGCGTGTTCCATGGCGCGCCATGCTGCTCTTTCTTCTTTATGTAGTGCCTGACTTCTGCGTCCTGCTCCGGCGTCAGGGGAAGACCGCGAAATGTGCTTTGGGGGGTAGCGTCGGTCATGGTATTGCTCCGGAATTTATCCTGTTTTGAGTGTAGCCCTGTTGTAGCCAGCGAGCCTCAACTATCGGTCTGCGCATGGATTGATCCGTCCATTCGCATCGGCTCGCACCGATGCAAATTGCGACGGGTCATGAAGGATGGCAGGAACTATGACAAAACTGTCCGGACAGTTTTCCATCGAGCGCGTGCACGAAAGCTGTACGCTGGGGGTTCCCGACTGCGACCGGATCGGACCCGGATAAGCGCACGGCATTCGGCTTTCACAACCTCAGGCGCAGCTGCGACGCACTCCGGCACTGCGTAACGTTGTGGGATTATGGCGACGTCGTGAAGGGGACCACGAATATCGGTGTCGGACAGACGGGGAGGGCGATCGATTTCGCCAGATCAAGGGAGTATTAGTCATGGAGTGGATGGACGCGCGACCCGTAGTGCCGGGCTACTACTGGGTGCGATTTACGGACGACCGGACGCCGAAGCAGACCATCGGGGAAGTCGCGGAAGTGCCTGGGAACGGTTCACGGCAGTTAGTCGTGATCCTTCTGGGTGACGATGAAATATTGGAACTGGACGATTCGTTCTTCGACCGCGCATTGTTTGCAGGACCGATGGAACCGCCGTCGATGGAGTGACCACCGTAGCCGGACCGGCTGGCCGCTCCATCCGCGGAACTTCAAATCTTCGTAGTTCGTGCCGTACGGCGAAGGGATATCCAGAAGGGCCGGATTGAAGCCATGCCCGATGGTACGGGCCATTTTCGACTGACTATTTCATCGCGTCGATGCGGCGCTCCGCGTCGAAACGAGCCTGTTCGATTGCCTGCTCCGGAGTTCCCGCAGGTGTCTCCGGGTTTTTCCAGTAGATGGGCGGTTTGGTCAACGTGTATGCCCAGTCCCACCTGCCGTCCTTTTGTTGGGTCACGTAAACGCTGTAGTTGACCTCGTTGTACGAGAAATTGTGGCTGGCCATGAAGGTTTCTCTCGCGGTTTTTGAGGAATCCTAGCATGAAGGAGCTATCCGTAAGTCGGCGCTTCGGCGCAGGTGAATCCGCGCTGCCCCGCGTTCAGGAAGCATCCAGATCCGCCGTGCCGGCGGACCGGGTTAGAATGCGCGCAAATTAGCCGTAGCAGCGCCCGCAAGTGCGGTGCTCTTAGATGCGCGCATCGGGGGCGACGCGTCGTTGCGGAGCTCTCTGTAGTCGAACTTCATGGGCGTCCCCGCAAGGGCGCTCTACTCGTCGTCGCGCTGGACCAACTGCGGGCGCCCTGCTGGGTCTCGACCTATGTCCGCCAGCTTGTTCCGGTAGTCGCAGCCAAGACAGATGAAAAAAAATCCTTCCTCGTCGATTTGCGGCTCGACCTCATCGAAGGCGAACCGCGCATTGCAATTTCGGCAAGTCCACATAGCTGTCTCCATCGCCGTTTTGACGCTTCGCCGGTTGTCCAGGTTCGCACAGGCGACGCGGTGATTCAGAACTCGTGCTCTTTAAGCAACTTGCTGGCAAGAGCGCGCGCTGCGTCTCGCGCCTGATCCTCGCGCGCGAATTCCTGTTCAGTTTCGTGCGGATCGTCCGACTCGGGTTCAGCTCCCACTCGCCGCAGATGCACGATTCCCCGATAAGAGCCTGTCACAGCCTGCATCACGCGAACCCGGGCCACATGCGTGTGAGTTGCGTAGATCTCATCTTCCACGGCGATCTCCCTTCGACTTCCCAAGGAATCGTAGCATGCAAATACCTGACCGATCAGGGCCTCGCCGGCGAGCGCGGTTTGGACCGAGCGCAAAAAAACCGAACACTACGCAGCCAGAATTTCCTTCACCGCACTATCGATGAATTTGACATCGACAGCATTCGCTGCTGGACCGCCCGCAAAATGCCCCCAAACCGATTCGATAGGCCGCAACTGCGCATTGGGCATCTTCGAAACCTCATACTCGCTATCTTCCGGGGGGAAATACAGATCCGTGCGCCCGGGCATCACAATAGCCTTTGCAGTGATACTGGCCAACGCTCGATCAAAATCTCCCTTATATAGAGAATTCGCGGAAATATCGCCGTACTGCCAACTCCACATCATCGACAAGATATTGTTCGCGTCCTTCTTCAAGAAGTCGCCCTCCCAGAACTGGGTAATAAAGTCCTCAAGAGAGCCATAGCCCATCGCTTCCATGTCGAGTCGTTGACGCAGAAACGCCTGCGAAAATCCCCACCCGGCAAACACCCGCGCAGCAGCGCGCATTCCACGTGTTGGCGGTGCGTCGTAGAAACCGTCCTTGAATTCCGGGTCCAACAGTAATGGCGCCTTAAGCCCTTCGATAAACACAAAATTGTGCCGCGAGCACCGCGCCGCCCCGCAGAACGGCAGAATGCGCTCCACCATCTGCGGATACATCGCGGCCCAGTGGAACGCCTGCATCGCGCCCATCGACCAGCCGGTGACGAGCCTGAGCGACTCGATGCCAAACTTCTCGGTCACAAGGCGATACTGCATCGCAACGTTGTCGTAGAGCGTCACATGCGGAAAGCGGCCGCGATCATAAGGGGGCGGATTGTTGCTCGGCGAACTCGATACGCCGTTGCCAAACATATTCGGCACAATGATGAAATACTCCCGCGGATCGAGCCCCATGTGCTCTCCAATCAGCCACTCATTGTCGACATGGCTGCCGCTATAAAACGTCGGATAGACAATCGCGTTGTCGCGCGCTGCATTCAGCCGGCCATACGTCTTGTAGCTGAGCAGCATGTCAGGGAGCGTCGCGCCGGACTGCAGGACGACGCGGCCAAGGTTGAAAGTTTCGAAGTCCGTCATGTGAGCCTCATATTCAATTGGCGACGACGTTAAGGAATTTTTGGGTGCGCTCGTGAGCCGGATTGTCGATGACCTGCTGCGGTGTCCCTTGCTCGATAACTTCGCCGCCGTCCATGAAGACAACGCGGTCGGCGACATCGCGAGCAAAGCGGATTTCGTGCGTGACCACAACCATCGTCATGCCGGCATCAGCCAGCCCGCGCATCACGCCGAGCACTTCACCGACGAGTTCTGGATCGAGCGCCGAAGTCGGTTCGTCGAAGAGCATCAACTTGGGCTTGATCGCGAGCGCACGCGCGATCGCCACCCGCTGCTGCTGCCCGCCCGATAGCCGATGCGGCAGATAATCCGCATGCGCGGCGAGGCCTACGCTCTTCAACAGGTCCCGGCCGAGTGCTTGCGCTTCGGCGAGCGGCACGTCATAGACCTGCCGCTGTGCTTCAACGATATTGTCCAGCGCACTCAAATGACTGAAGAGATTGAAATGCTGGAACACCATGCCCACGCGCGCTTCGGCGCGTGCACGTGCGAGGTTGTGCAGGGGCCGCACCGTGCCGCCGCCACCCGGTACTTCCCGGTAACCCACATACTGCGAATCGACCTTGATCGTTCCCCAGTCAAGCGGTTCGAGATGGTTAATGAGCTTGAGCAGTGTGCTTTTGCCGGAACCGCTCGGGCCGAGGATGACGACCACTTCGCCATGCCCGATCGACAGGTCGACGCCGCGCAAAATCTCGCGCTTGTCATACGATTTCCAGACGTTCCTGCACGCGACGAACGGCTCATCGCGATGCCGCGGCGTGCGACTTTCGGCGGGCAGCAGCGTCCCGATCCATGCGTGATCGTTCGCCTCCAACTCCTTCGCGGCGACCGGAAAGACAATCGGTGCGTCGAGCGGTTTCACGTCACGCGTCGAAGGGCGCAGTCCGAACCACGATAACGTGACCTTTCGGTCGCGCTCGTGATCGAAGATGCGTTCGAGCCACACCTGAAGCAAGGAGATCCCGCTCGTCAGGACCAGATAAATCACCGCCGCCGCACCGAACACGGTAAAGAACTTGAAGTTCTGGCCGACGACCTGTTGCGAGCGAAACGTTAGCTCGTTGACGAAGATCACCGACGCGATCGACGTAAGCTTCAACATGCCGATGGTGTCGTTGGCGAGACCCGGGATCACCGCGCGCATCGATTGCGGCAGGATAATGCGGCGTAACGTCAGCAACGGTCCCATGCCGAGTGCGGCGGCGGCGGTCGATTGCGAACGGTTCACTGACAGGATGCCGGCACGAAACAGTTCAGCGCTGAACGCCGCCTCGTTCAATGCAAAGCCGATAACCGCGGTCGTGACTTCATCGAAACGCAAACCGATCAGCGGCAGCGCGTCGAAGATGAACACGAGTTGCAGCAATTGCGGTGTGCCGCGCACGAACCAGATATAACCCCACGCCGCTGAGTTCAAGGCCTTGAACCGCGACAGCCGCATCAGCGCGAGACCGAGCCCGAGCAGCAGCCCGATTGACATCGCTATCAGCGTAATCTTCACCGCGATCCACGCGCCGCCGAGCAGGAACGGCGAGCCGACATAACCGGCCAGTTCCTTGAAGCCGTCGAACACCTGAGCGCCATCGAGACCGGCGGCCATCGCCGGCTGCAATACGAACATGGCAACCATGCCGAGAGCGCCGACTATATTGTGTTTGATACGCAGTGCCTTCATTTCCGAACCTGATCCATGACGCTGCCGGCACACGACACGGTGTGCCGCGCAGGCAGCCTTTATTGAGTAAGCAGTGTGGTCGGCGTTTCCAGCGACGGATCTACGCCGTACTGCTGAAAGGTCTTCTTCTGCGTCTGATTGGCCTGCATGATCTTGAGTCCATCGGACACGGCGGCGATCATATCGGCGTTGCCTTTCTTCACGCCCACGCCGATCTTCATGCCGCTCGTCACCATGAAGCCGCGCATGTAGAGCTGGGGGTTCTGTTTCGCGAGACCGTCGACGAGCGCCAGGTCGTACATCATGACGTCGGCGCGATGGCTTGCCACGAGGCGCGCGCCCGACGCGATATCGGCGGACGTCATGATGGTCACATCAGGCTTGCCTTCGGCTTTGCATTTGGCGGCTTGCGCTTGCGCCATCGTCAGTTCGACGGTGCCAATGCCTGCCGTGACCGTGAGGCCGCAGAGCTTGGAGATGTCATCGATCTTCCTGGGGTTGCCAGCCGCCACCAGACCGCCCGTGCCGGCCTGCATATACGTGACGAAGGTCGTTTCCTTCGCGCGTTCCGGCGTGTAGTACAGCAAGTCCCACATCACATCGATCTGTCCGGCACGCAGTGCGGGCAGCAGCCCCGGCCAGCCGGCAGTGAAGAATTCCGTCTTCACGCCAGCGCAGTCGAACACGGTCCGGGCCATGTCGGCATCGGCACCGATGATCTTGTTGAAATCCTTGCTGTCACGAAACGCATACGGCGGCGACTCGGGGTCCACGCCGATCTTGATGGTCTTGCCCGCAAGCGATGGATATTTCTGGGCCACCTTGGACGGTTCGCACGATTGCGCTGATGCGCCTTGTGCGAGGAGAAGACCGGTGAGAGCGCATAGCAGCAGCTTGATTGCCTTTGACATGAACATGGCGAATCCTATTGGGGTTGAAGGAAATATGGGCGGAAGAGGCGGCATAGCGAAGCGAGAATGAAGTGATCTAATGCGCGAGGAAGTCCATGTGGTTTGCAATCGAACCAGGCGTGGTGATGCAGATCCGGCCTTCGTCGCGCGCGCGGGCAATATGTTCGAGCGCCCGCCGCAAGTGACACAAACGATGCGGCTGCCCCATCAGGTACGCATGCAACGCAATGCCCATCACCAGCGGCTCTCGCGCGGATTGCCGCAGCATTTCCTCGAAGTGATCAATCACTAGATCGGCGAACGATTTCGCGTCCATCTGGCGCGCAAGGATCATCGGGATATCGTTGACTTCTTCCGGATACGGAATCGCCCACAGCGGGTGACCGTTGCGCGTAAGCAGGCGCGTGGGCTGATCGTCGTGACACCAGTTGAGCGTGTACTGGTAACCCGCTTCGGCCACCAGATCGCTGGTGACATGACTCTCCGAGAGCCACGGCGATAACCAGCCGGCTGGCTGTTGCGCGCTCTCCACCGCGATTCGCTCGCGACATGCCACGATCAGCGCGCGTTCGTTGTCTTCAGTCAGCGTTCCTTGTCGTTCCGAATTCGTATGGCCGTGCGCGACGAGTTCATCGCCACGCTGAGCGAATGCGGCGACCAGTTCAGGGCAGTGATCGTAGAGCGCCGTGTTGATGATGGCAGCGGCCGGCAGTGCAAGTTCATCGAAGAGATCGAGGCAGCGCCATGCGCCCACCCGCAATGCGTACTCACGCCACGCGTGATTCAGCACATCGGGTTCGGGCATCACCAGACCGATAGTCGGCCCCAGTCCTTCACCGAACGTGAAATGCTCGATGTTGAAGCCGATATAGACCGCTAACCGGGAACCGTCGGGCCAGCGATAAACAGGGCGGCCGTTGATCGGCAAATATTGAAAGCGCCCGTGGCCGGGCAGGGTGCGATGTGCGGGAGAATCCATATTCCAGTGAGTCCTGTCGAACGGCGCGTACGCCTGTGTTCAAGTCAGAACCCATGGTAGGGAAGCCAAAATCGCGGCATCGAGCTTGCTGCGAACAAACTCTTGTACGCACGCGTATTGAAGCTCACTACTCGCTACTTCACGCGGTGAAAAGCGACTTCCGGATGATCGCGTGCACCCCCCAGTTACCGTCTACCACCTGCGTCACGCCGAAGTCGACTGCGACTGAGATCAGCGAGATCGCCTCATCTTCGGAAAGTCCCTTGGTCGTCATGAGGAAACGCCGTGTTTTGATGAACGCGTCGCGCATCGCGAGATCGAGGGTGGATTTTTCGTACACAGCGCTTTGCGCGCTCGTGCCGAACTCGGCCAGATAGTTCGGATAGCTGAAGCCGTGAAGAACCCATTCGTCGGCGGTTTCGACTAGCGGGTAGGTGAGGTCCGCGAACACCTGCCTGCCGAGCGTCTCTTTCTTGTGAAGCACCAGCTGGAAGTCGCCGGTGAGCGAACACTCGATCGCGGTGCCGCACAGTTCCGAGTCTCCTTGCGATGCATGCGGGTCGCCGACGGAGAGCAGAGCGCCGGGCACCCCGACTGGCAAGAACACGCTCGCTCCGCGCGTGACGCGCCAGTTGTCGAGATTTCCGCCGAAGGTGGACGGCGGAATCGAATCGATCAGACCGTCCTGCTGCGGCGCGACGGTGATCACGCCGAAGTGCGGACGCACCGGGATCTGGACATTTTTCAGGATGTCGTGATTCTCGACTACCGTCGAATGATCGACTGGCACGCCAGGATAGTCGATCGTCGGATGCATCACCCCAAAGGGATCGCGCTGAGGCGTCCAGCGGAAGTTATAGACGGCGCGCGCGCAGGCGGTTTCGCCCGCGGTGGCGTCGGCATCGAGTTCATAGATGGTGACGACCTCGCGCGGTTTCGGTTCGGTCAATAACTCGCGATAGTGGAAGCCCCACCACGCAGCGGCGTTGCTGCCGAACGCGCGGCCGGTAAATTTCGGATTGGCGCAACGGCGCGGGTGAATGTCGAGGATGCGCACTTCCAGCACATCGCCGGGTTCCGCGCCGCGCACGGCAATCGGTCCGGTACAGATATGCACGCCGAAGCCTTCTCCCGCGCCACGTCCATAGATGGACGCGTCCATGGGGCCCGCGCCGCGGCGGTTGACGTTCTTGCGCCCGGCGGTCCAGTGGAACACGCTTTCGGCGCCGGGATCGCCTTGCACCATGCGCTCCCAGTCATCCGCCGCGTGTTGCGTGAGTGTTTCGATAGTCACCGTGTCGCCGCTGTTCAGTTCGAGCACGGGCTTGAGATCGTGACTGAAGTAACCCCAGTGAATCGTGTTGGCCGTCGCGCGCAACAGATGATGACGCGGCTTGCCGGACTCGCGGGACGGTGATGCCGAAGGCGCTTCAGGCTGCTCTACAGAGCCGGTCTCGTCCGCAACTTCATGGATCGCGCCGTGCTCGGCGAGCTGTGCATGCACGAGCAGACTCCCGGCATTGACAGGCAAACCGCGCGAGATTCGCCGCACGAGATGGCGCGCTAATTCAAGACCCGCTTCATGCCGGAAAGTGCGCGGCGACGCGCCATATTGCTCGCGAAACGTACGGCTGAAATACGCGGGATCGTTGAAACCCCAGCGGAAGCAGACATCGGCAATCGAGAGCTTTTCATACAGGGGATTGACCAGATCCGCGCGGCAGCGCTCCAGCCTGCGTGAGCGCAAGTAGGTCGAAAAATTCTGTCCAACCGCTTCAAACAGCTTCTGCAGATAACGCGGCGAGACGCGCTCTTCTTTCGCGATCGATGTCAGCGCGAGATCGGGGTCGGCGAGATTGCTTTCGATGGTTCGACATATGCGGGAAAACAGCGCGGCCTGAGACGGCGTGAGGCCACTGAAGCTGCCTTCCTTATCGTGACCGACGAGACTTGCGACCAGGAACTCCGCAAGCGCGAGTTCGAGGGGACGCAGCTCTTCGAGTGACAATGTCTCCACGCTTTCAGCAATCGAGCGCAGAAAGCCGGAGAAGACGTGACCGATACCCGCGTCTGCGGGCAAACGCCCGGCACGCAGTGAGAACGGTGTAAGAAGGCGTGCGTTGATGGCAGCACGGGGCACGCGGATCACGAACGCACGGAAGTCGGAGGTGAACGACAGGAACGCTTCCTCGCGCGACGACGCATAAACAATATCGCCGGTAGCAACTCGCGCGCGCACGCCGTCGGCGACGAGCGTCACTACGCCGTCGAGATGCAGCACGATCACGAGACTGTCGGCGCCGTCGACCTTGAGCTCGATGGTTTGCGCGAACGCAGCCAGCGCGATCAGTTCAAAGCCATTGCTCGACTTGCGCGACTTGATGGTTCCATGCAAGTGGCGCGCGGCTGCCTGAGGCGTGCCGCAGCGCAGGCCAAGCCCGTCGAGCGCCTCGTTCCATGCTCGCAGGCGATCTACTTCGGCGTACGACTCGGTGGTGAAACGCAGTAAGTCCAACCCAGGCTCCCGGACCCTGACGAACGTCAGTTGAGTCATTCAAAGGCAATGTCCGTGCCATCGACAGCAACGCTGTTAGCGCTGTGGCGCTGCGCCACGACGGTGCGTAGGCGCACCGCTAGCGCGCTGCGCTACAACCGTGCGCGAACGCACCGTTGTAGCGCATGCGCACAACTCACGCGCGAGGCTTTTTCTTCGGAGGAAAAATGCTGCGGGGGATCTTGCAGTGAATGCCCTGACGGCCATCGACGACCTGGGTCACGGAGAAATCCGCCGCGACGCTCATTAGCGAATATGCGTCGTCGCGCGACAGGCCTTGCTGTTCGGTGAGCAGCAACAACATATCGCGTGAAGCGTTTTTTGTCGCGATGTCGAGGTCTTCATCGAAGCCATGGACGATCCAATAGTCCGGCGTTTCCAGCAACGGCGAGGGAAATCTGAAGTCGCGCCGCAGCACGATCTGGAACATCACATTGAGCGACGCCTCAATCGCGGTGCCGCTGATTTCGCCATCTCCTTGCGACACATGCGGGTCGCCGATCGAGAACAATCCGCCGTCCACGGCGACCGGGTAGTACATGGTGGCGCCCGCGCCGATGCGCCAGTTATCGATATTGCCGCCATGCGCGCCCGGCGGCACGGTGCTCACGCGGCCCTCCACATCGGGCGCGACGCCGGCCGTGCCCAGATGAGGGCGCACCGGCACGCGAATGCCTTCGAGCGCGGGTTCGCGGCAGCAGTCGCGAACCTCCGAGCGCTTGCCCGGCACGAGATATTTGCCGGGATAGTCGTACCCATACAGCGCATGAGCGGTGTTCGATGCGTGATCGAGTTCGTAGATAGTGACGCGTTCCTTCTCGAAGTCGGTGAACAGATGACCCCAATGCGCCGCGAGATTCGAGCCGTAGTTGAAGCGCGGAATCATTTGCAGATAACGTACCTCAAGCAGGTCGCCGGGCTTCGCGTCCTTCACGAAGATCGGTCCCGTCATCAGATGCACGCCGGGTTGGCGATCGGATTCGGGAATCGTGTCGTAGAGCGCGCGCACCTTGTCATCCATCATGAGCTCGGGGGCGTCGCCTGCATGATGCGTGATCGCTTCGGTACGAACAAAGTCACCGCTCTCGACGATCAGTGCGGGCGCTAGCGCCGCGTCAAAATATCCCCAGTGAACATTTTTCTGGATAGCTGGCAGGTCGTGAAGCATGCTTTCTAAAGCTCCGTAAGAGTGTGCGATCGGTGCAACGCGACCGATGACACATCGTACGAGCGACAGAATAGATACACTTGGGTGACTGCGTACAAAAGCTTGTCTGTGGGCGAATCTCGTTGCGGCGCTACCCCGCTGACGAGGGTCTCGTAATGTCGGGGCTTGAGCGTAGCCGGTCGATTTGCGCATGCGCCACAAGACAACATGCCTGCGACGAATCGGACCGCTATATGCGATCGATATAGACCTCCACGATCGTTCGTGCGGCGCCGCTCTCCCGTCAGCGTGGCACCGGTCCGATGATCTGCGCGATCCGTTGCCACATCTCTACTGGATTCGAGTACATCGGAAAGTGTCCGCTGTGACTCACTTCAGCCAGTTGCACTCCGTGCTCGCGAAGCGTTGGCAAATAGGAAAGCGATGCGTTCTGCTCACCATACATGAACATCCGGGGAAATGGCAGCTCGAGGAAGCGGTCCATGAGGCACGCATTATCCGAGAGTTCCACCATCGAGCGGAAAATGTGTCGCACCGCGTCAGCACGCACCTTATGTCGCAAACTCGCGGCATAGAGCGGACACGAGAAAAATGGCGAATGCCATGTGCGTTCTATGAACTGGTCGAAGAAGGATTGCGAGTCTGCCGCAGGATAGTCGTTCACCTGCCGGCTCAGGAAGCAGTCTTCCGGAGCGACATTGCCTTCGATATCGACGAAGCTGAGTACGCGCGAGAGTATTTCGTCGGCAAGCATGAGGGCGGTCAGACCGCCCATCGAATGGCCTACCAGATGGAAGTGCTCAACTCCGTAGTGCACGAGTACGGCCTTTGCGGTCGAAACAAGAAAGGGCACCGATATCTTCGACAGATCAGCGCAGTGTGTTGCGCCACAGCCGGGCGCATCATAAGCGATGACAGGATGGCCGTCGAACGCTGGATAACGCACGATATCGGCGTAGTCTTCCTTCGTCGACCCGAATCCATGCAGAAAGAGTATTGGCGCGCGGTTCCCCGCGCGCCGCATGACTGCAAGATCGAGCGTAACGCCTTCCACCACGAGCGTTACGTTTTCCTTGTCGAGTTCAGCCATGTCCGACGAGGCCTCCCCCTGAAAGCGATGAGCAGAACGTTTCGATAGCGCGACATGCACCCGTCAGCGCCACGTCGTCGAGCGCATACGCGATCCGGATGTACGGACCGAGCCCGAACGCGCTGCCATGAACCGTCGCTACGCCTACTTCGTCGAGTAGGGCTGCCGCAACATCCTCATCGCTGCGAAGCGTCGTGCCGCCTGCAGTGCTCAGGCCGATCAGGGCTGAACATGACGCAAATGCGTAGAAAGCGCCGCCTGGTATAGTGCACGTCAATCCTGGCGCGGCATTGATCAGGTCGACCACGAGGTTGCGTCGGCGTTCGAACGCCATGCACGATTCGGTGATGAAGTCCTGCGGACCGGTCAGCGCAGCAAGCGCGGCGTATTGTGAGATCGAACTCGCGCCCGAGGTCTGCTGACCCTGCAGCTTTTCCATCGCATCGAGCAGCCAGCGCGGACCTGTTCCGTAGCCGATGCGCCAGCCTGTCATCGCGTAGGCTTTGGAGACGCCGTTCATCGTCAGCGTGCGCGCCGCTAGCCGAGGCTCGACTTGAGCGATCGTGAAGAAAGGCGCGCCATCGAAAATCAGATGTTCATAGATATCGTCCGAAAGCACGAGGACATTCGGATGCGCGAGTAATACATCTGCCAGGGCGGCCAGTTCGTCGCGCGTATAGACGGCGCCGGTCGGATTCGAGGGCGAATTGAGGATGACCCATCGCGTGCGTGGGCCGATCACTTTCAAAAGCGCGTGCGGTGTCAGTTTGAATCCGCTTTCGATGCCGCACGGCACGACGACAGCGCGTGCGCCGCAAAGAGCGACCATCTCCGGATAACTCACCCAGTACGGCGCCGGCACGATGACTTCGTCGCCCTTGTTGAGCGTTGCGGCCAGCGCGTTGTAGATGACCTGTTTGCCGCCGCTGCACACGATGGTGTCCTGCCAGCCGACGTCTAATCCATTCTCGCGCTGGAACTTCGCAGCAACAGCTTCGCGCAGGCTGCGCATGCCGACGACTTGCGTGTAGCGCGTATGCCCGGCGCGGATTGCTTCGATTGCAGCTTCCCGAACGTGCTCGGGCGTATCGAAGTCCGGTTCGCCTGCGCTCAACGAGATGACGCTTGCACCGCTCGCGCGCCGCGCTGCGGCGCGATCCATCATCCGATAGGTTGCCGAAGGCTGCGCACGCGCGAGATTCACATTGAGCCGATGAGCAGATTGATCCATCACGACTTCCTCTGCAACATGTGATAGCCGAGCGCCGCACGCGCTTCGCCTAGCGTCATGCCATCCGCAATACGCGCGCGGATCTGCGATTCCGTTTCCTCGATCTTGCGCGCGAGCGCGGCAACTTCGCGTGCGCGCTTGCGCGGCACGACGACGACGCCGTTCGCATCCGCGACGACGATGTCGCGCGAGGTCACGCGCGCCGTGCCGATCGAAACTGGCGCATTGATCGACTCCACTTGCACGCGATCCTTGCCGGTTCGCATGAAGCGTCCGCGACTGAACATGGGGTAGCCGTCGTCGAGCGCTTTGGCCACATCGCGGCATACGCCGTCGATCACGGTCGCCGCGATTTTGCGTGCGCCTGCATACTGGGTCATGATGTCGCCCCAGACAGTGCAGTCCGTTCGGGCATCGTTGTCGATGACGATTACATCGCCTTCTGCGACATCGTCGATGAAATCGCCGACGCTGCCCGGCGGCGTGCTCGCGCTCACATACTTGACCGTGAAGGCCGGACCGACAACGGTTTTCCGATAGTCCTCCAGTGCAGCGATCCCGAGACATTGGCCCGGCAGGCCGAGCTTGTCCATCGCATCAGAGACGCCGGGCGTGTCCAGTCCTTCAAAAAGGGCGACGAGTTCCTTGTCTTCAGCGCTCATTTGGCTTCCTTGACGTAGATGGCTTCGAATTCCTTGTCGTGCATGACTTCCGCAACGGAGCGGCCCGCGCGAACGGCCTTCACCATGCCGTCCTGACGTTTTGCTATGCGTTCACCAAGATCGACGACTTCTTCGATACGTGCGGCGGGCACGAACACCGTGCCGCAGCGATCCGCGACGACATAATCGTCTTCATGCACGACGGCGCCCGCGAACGTCACGGGCTTGCCGGAACTGATCTGCGCGACGCGATTGCGTGCGCTTATCATCGTGATGCCGCGCCCGAACACGGGATAGCCGATTGACTCGCTGCCTTCGATATCGCGGCTACATCCGTCGATTACCGAGCCGCGAATCTTTTTTGCCGTCGCCGCGTTGGCGATGATGTCGCCCCAGCACGAAATGCCTTCGAGGCCGCCCGCAATGACGAGAACGCGGTCGTCCGTGCGAATTTCGTCGATCACGGGGGTGATGAGATGAACAGTAGGCGTCGCATCCGTCTTGGGTCCGAGCTGAATCGTGCTCGTGCGTCCGACGACGCGCGGGCAGTCCCAAAGCGGCCGGATGCCGAAGGTGGCGCCGGGAAGACCAAGAAAATCGAGCGCATCGGAAACCGTGTTGGAATCCAGCGAGGCAAGCCGGTCGAGCAGGGAAGGGGGCGTCATGGTTTTTGGCTAGATGCATTGCAGAGCTTGTAGTCTCGGCGTTAGAGTCGCATATGTAAATTCCGAAGAACGGAACCCTTTCATACGCCGAAGCTATCAATGCCATGATCAACTTTCGACTCGTTCGCCATTTATGGTTGTTCCTCGCCGTCGCCGAAGAAAAGCATTTCGGCCGTGCCGCCCAGCGGCTCGGGATGTCCCAGCCGCCTTTGACCGAACAGATCCAGGTGCTTGAACAGGCGCTGAAGGTCAAGTTGTTCGAGCGCGGACGGCATGGCGCGAAGCTGACGCAGGTCGGCGCTGCAATCCTGCCGGCAGTTCGAAAATTCGCCGAGCAACTCGAACGTCTGGAACTGGCAGTACAGGAAGCGACGCAGGGAAATAGCGGTGTATTGACGATCGGCGCCATCGCGTCCGCGATGATCGATACGCTCCCGCCTTTCATCGAGCATCTGAAGGCGCAGTTTCCCCAGCTAACCGTCTCGGTCAAAGAGATCGACAGTGTCGAGGCGGTGCCAGCACTCGAGCGCGGCGAATCGATCTTGCATTCGCGCGTCTCGAGGGAGAGCAGGGGCCGTCGATTCAATCGTTGGCGCTCAAGCAGGACCGCCTTGCTGTGGCCTTGCCGAAGACGCACCGCTTTGCAGAATTGCCGCGTGTGCGGCTTGCATCGCTTGCGGACGAAGCGTTCGTCATGTTCTCGCGGCACTTCAGTCCGAATTACTACGACAGCATCATCGCGACGTGCCGCGGCGCAGGGTTTTCGCCACGCGTGTTGCACGAAGTGCGCTCTGTGGCGTCGCAAATTGCTTTCGTCGGATGTGGACAGGGCATCGCGCTCGTGCCCGATTCGCTGAAAAAGATGGCGGCGGATAACGTTGTATTCCGGCCGCTGAAAGAGGCGGTCACTGTCGTCACTACGGCCGTCGCATGGTCCACCGAGAGGGCGAATCCGATCGTCGACACAGCCGTTGAGGCGCTATCCCAGAGCAGAATGGTTCAGGTCGGGAAGGCACCTGCGGCGCGCAAGAGGCGGACGGATCGAGCTTAGAACCCAGCATATTCGATACGCCCGGCAGAACGATTCGTTCCGATCTTCGGAATTTACAGAATAGACACGATACCCGATATTGGCCGCGCTCTCCCGCGCGTTTGCGGGAAGTTGATCCGCCACCGAAGAGGAGCGTTGCCGTGTCGAGTTCCGAGTTCAATATTCATCCGCCGCCCGCGCTGGCGCCGTCCGCGGTCGTCGAGGCGCTACGGCGGATCGTGACGCCGCATATCAGCGACAGCCTTCAGCGCGTTTCAGGTGTGGTCGGCCTGACGCGATATCACCGCAGTCGGAAGCTGGTCGGCACCGCGTTTACCGTCAAGACGCGCCCTGGCGACAATCTTCTGATCTACAAGGCGTTGATGGATATGTCGCCCGGTCACGTCCTCGTCGTGGACGGCGGCGCGGACACGACCAACGCACTGGTCGGCGAACTCATCATGCTTTACGCGCAACAGCGCGGATGCGCAGGCTTCGTGCTGGACGCCGCTATCCGGGACAGCGCCGCGTTTTTCGAGGCCGATTTCCCTTGCTATGCGCGTGGTTCGAGTCATCGTGGGCCTTATAAAGTCGGACCAGGCGCGATCAATGTGCCCGTTTCTGTCGGCGGACAAGTCGTTGCGCCGGGCGATCTGGTTGTCGGAGACGAAGACGGCGTCGTGTCCTTTCCGGCGAGCGACGCACGAAGAATCCTCGATGCAGTCGCGAAGATTGCTGCGAACGAGTCTCGCATCAAGGATGAGATCGCGACGGGCGCTCGCGATCAGGCATGGCTTCATAAGGTGCTGGCAGCGCATGGGCTGAGCGAATAGCACATCGGCATCGATTTTTCGAAACTTCCCTCCCGTAACACCTGGCGGCGATGTCGATTGGCATCGCCGTTTTTTTATCGCCGTTTCAATAGGCTCGGCGTATCGAACTCTTCCTGAAATCGGAATAGACGTGGTTTTTTGCGCATCCGAGCATGTGTCCACAAACTGCAATTCGCGGACTAGCAAGAATCGGAGGATGACGATGAAAACAAGGATGCTTGTCGCAATGGCCTGCTGCGTAACGACCCAGATCGCCGCAGCGGAAGAATCCACGCTCGCGAAAATCAAGGCGTCGCAGTCGATCACGCTTGGTGTGCGGGACAGTTCGATTCCGCTGTCGTACACGGGCGGCGACGGCCAGCCCATCGGCTTTCAGATGGACATCTGCAAACAGATTGTCTCCGCCATTCAAGCGCGGCTCGGCTTGCCTAAGCTCGATGTGAAGTATCAGACCGTCAATTCGCAGAATCGTGTCGTGCTCGTGCAGAACGGTACGGTGGATCTCGAATGCGGTTCGACGACGAACAACCAGGCGCGTGCGCGGGACGTCGCGTTCTCGGTCACGACCTATATCGAAGAAGATCGCATGGCCGTACGGGCGGATTCAGGCATTCGCAACCTGCGCGACCTCTCCGGCAAAACGGTGGTGGCGACGACGGGAACGACCGCGATCCAGCACCTGCGCCAGCATGAACGCGCGGCGGGCCTGAACTGGACGGACCTCTACGGCAAGGATCACGCCGATAGCTTCCTGATGCTTGAATCGGGCCGCGCCGATGCGTGGGTCCTCGATCAGGGCGTGCTGCGCGCGACCATCGCGATCTCGCGTAACCCGGCCGCTTATACGGTCACGGGCGAGCCGTTCAACACGGAACCGATTGCCGTCATGTTCCGCAAGGACGATCCCGACTTCAAGAAGGTCGTTGACGGCACGATCCGAAAGATGGACGCCAGCGGCGAGATGAAAACGCTGTGGAGCAAATGGTTTGTTCAGCCGATTCCCCCACGCGGAATCCGGATGAACATGGAGCCGCCCGAAGCCCTGGTCAAGCTATGGGCGCAGCCAAACGATCTGCCGATGGAAAGCTACGCGGCGCGGTAACGAAGTGGTATCGACACACGGAGAGAGAAGATGGCGCTGGACTGGAGCGTGTTCTGCAAGGAAACGACGACGGGCGATGTAATCGCAAGCTGCTTCGGCAGCCATGGCGACCAGACCTATCTGAACTGGATTCTTTCGGCATGGAGCTGGACGTTGACGGTCTCGCTCGGCGCGCTGCTGGTCGCGTTGATCGTCGGCGTGGCTGTGGGAACGTTGCGTACCTTGCCCGACAGGCCGTGGCTCGCGTCGCTCGGCGCGGCATGGGTCGAACTGTTCCGCGACATTCCGTTGCTCGTTCAGATCTTTCTTTGGTACTTCGTCATTCCCGATGCCTTTCCGCCGCTCAAGAAGTGCTCGCCCGCGTTGCTCGTCATCGTTGCGATCGGGTTGTTCACGTCGGCACGCATCGCGGAGCAGGTACGCGCTGGCATCCGCTCGCTTTCGCGTGGTCAGCGTAATGCGGCACTCGCGCTCGGGCTGACCACAGCGCAAACCTATCGCCATGTGCTTTTGCCGATCGCCTTGCGCATCATCATTCCGCCGCTCACGTCGGAGGCGATGAACGTCGTGAAGAATTCGTCTGTCGCCTTTGCCGTCTCTATCACCGAGTTGACGTTCTTCGCCCGGCAGGCGGGAGAGGAAACCGCCGCACCCATTCAGATGTATCTCGCGGCCACTGTCTTGTATGGATTGACGGCCTTCGGCGTGAACCGCCTGATGCATGTCATCGAGCGCAGGGCGCGGATTCCTGGATTCGGGTCCGTTGGCGCCGCCGCCGTTCATTGAGGAGTCGAAGCGATGCCAGGCACTCTCGACCTCGATTTCTTCCGCAGGGATGTCGTCGCGCCATTCGTCGTGAAAGGTCTGGGCTACAGCGTGTGGCTGACCATCGTCGCGACGCTCGGCGGAATCTGCTTCGGTACGGTACTGGCACTTGTGCGGTTGCTCGGCAAACCGGCTCTCGAACGGCCGGTCGCCATTTACGTAAACATCATGCGCTCCGTTCCGCTGGTCATGGTGCTGCTGTGGTTCTTCCTCATCATTCCGTTCGCGACGGGCAGACCCGTCGGCGCGGAAATGTCGGCGATCGTGACGTTCGTCGCCTTCGAAGCGGCGTACTTCTCTGAGATCGTTCGCGCGGGGATTCAGGCTATTGCACGAGGGCAGTTCAATGCGGGCTTTGCGCTCGGGATGACGTACGGGCAAAACATGCGATTCGTCGTGCTGCCGCAGGCGTTCCGCAACATGCTGCCGGTGTTTCTGACGCAAGTCGTCATTTTGTTTCAGGACACCTCGCTCGTCTATGCCATCGGCGCGTACGACCTGCTAAAGGGATTCGAAACCGCTGGAAAGAATGTCGGCCGGCCGGTGGAAGCCTACCTGCTTGCGGCGGTGGTGTATTTCCTCGTTTGCATGACTTTGTCCGCAACCGTGCGGCTCGTGCAGAAGCGAGTCCAGATTATTCGTTGAAGGATATCCATGAGCCAGATGAAGCCCATGATCGAACTGCGCGATGTCTCGAAGTGGTACGGCACGGTCCAGGTGCTGGACGGATGCTCCTTGTCGATCGCGAAGGGCGAAGTTGTTGTCGTATGCGGGCCTTCGGGGTCAGGCAAATCGACGCTGATCAAGACCATCAATGCGCTCGAGGCAATCCAGAAAGGTGCTATCCATATCGATGGCACGCACGTCAATTCGCCACGCACGGACCTGCCGAAGCTGCGTAGCCGTGTCGGTATGGTCTTTCAGCATTTCGAGCTGTTCCCGCATCTGAGCGTCACCGACAACCTCACGCTCGCGCAGACGAAGGTGCTCGGACGCAGCTTCGACGAGGCACGAACACGTGGCCTCAAAATGCTCGCTCGCGTCGGCCTCCTGGCGCACAAGGACAAATATCCGGGCACGTTGTCGGGCGGGCAGCAACAGCGCGTTGCGATTGCGCGTGCGTTATCGATGGATCCCGTCGTCATGTTGTTCGACGAACCTACATCTGCGCTCGATCCGGAAATGGTCGGCGAAGTGCTCGACGTGATGACCGCGCTCGCGGAGGACGGCATGACCATGATGTGTGTGACGCATGAGATGGGATTTGCTTCACGCGTCGGCAGTCGCATCGTCTTCATGGATGTCGGCGGGCGCATTCTCGAGGACTGCACGCGCGACGAGTTCTTCGGCAATCCGACGGCCCGGCAGCCGCGCACAAAGGATTTTCTGAGCAAGATCATTCAGCACTAGCCGCGGAGAACTCGTACAGGCAGAGCCAAAATTCGCGTGAGACAGTCGGCGCTTTCGCCAACTTGCAAGGACAGGACTGTCACCTACGCGACGACTGAATCACCTGCAACTTGAGCTCAGTGGGCTTGGACTGTTGTAACTATGCGGTTTTCATCGACATAGAGAGATCGATGATGTCCGTTCACCTTCTGAGCGGCCGTTTCAATCACAAAGACGCGTGTCGCGTCGAGGAACCTGGCTTCGACAAAATGACTCGCTCGGGCGGCGCCACCACTGACACGCTTCCAGCGCCACATCGCCACGCGTGGTTCATAAATTTCTGAGCACACTGCTCGCCAGCGTGCGCAGTTCGTCGAACTGCGTAACGAGTTCGAGGCACAGAAGAAAGGCCAGCATCCCTGACGGCCCCGGATAGCGTTCGATCCATCGCAGCGCGGGAGTCGCGTAGCGCACGCGGATGGCATCTCGCGTCATGACATAGGTAATTCCGATTCCCACAGCGGCGCCCACCAGCAAATCGGTTGGGTAGTGAAAGCCGAGATAGGCGCGCGGAATGCAAATGAACAGCACCGTATAGAGAATCGCCAGCACGCCGATGCTACGCCTCACGAGGTAGATGCCGGTGGCGACCGCCATCCATAGCATCGCGTGATCGCTTGGGAAGGAACTCCAATTTGTCAGCAGTGCGTCCTTGATATCGCTACCTGCAAAGTGCAGATGCAGTTCGGCGCTATAGACGGGGCGCACCCTGAACGGCAACCAGTGAGTCAGCAGTCTTCCGACGAAGAGCGCCACGAGGCCACTGAGAAGCGTTGCGAGAACCATTTCTCGCCGCCATTCGCGGCGCTCGTCTTGCTGAAACCACATCCACCAGAGCACGGGAATGAGTACGAGGCCTTTGAACGTGTAGAGGTCGGCGATATCTTCAATGGATCGGGTCGCGAAATGACCGAAGTGTACGTTGGACAGATATGTTTCGATAGACAAATCAAAGCTATTCATCATTTTGTAATAAATTTGAGCTAATCGTCCGAGGTTAGCATAGCCGACTGAACGCGCCGCATTTTTTGGCGCTTACTTTCACTGGCGGTTTATTGCGCGAGTGTCCTCTTCGGATGGCGTATGCCAAGGAACACCGCGTTGGCCAAGTTCGTCGGAAAATCTCGGGTCGCCGGCGACACCTGCTCGATACCCGTCAATCGCGCGTCGATAGCCGCGGCGGACATGTCGCCCGCAGTCCTTGGGTGACCCAATCGAACTTCGGCCGAGAATCCTTCGTGCCTGTCCACCGCACCACCGTGTCATCGACTAGCCCTTGCCGCGTTGAAACCCGCCAGGAGTGCATCGCTTTCGACGGGAAAAAGGCGGGCGTCCAATGCAGCTGCATTTGACCGTTAGAGAGTGCCGTGCGACTGGGGCGCTTGTGCAGCTGTAGCAAATCTTGCAATGGTTTCCAACCGATCTTGCAGCAGCGCCAATCTCCGACGCTGATCGCGCATCGCTGGGAGTAGCGTAAGCACCTCAAGTCGGGCGATCCAGTAGGAAATGGGAAGGGGGCCGTTCGCAATGTAAGGGAACACCTGCTCGAGGTGTGAAAGTTCGCCTTCGATGTATCGATGGTTCATTGTTATGCGCCGAGTCTGTGGACGTGCCGGTATGGTCTGGCTGCAAAAAGAGATACTGCAGCAACCGTCGTGCCCGACTGCAGGATGGCTCAGTGTTCATATCGGCGGCTCGTCCACCGATTTTTGCAAAAGCGGCCATTGACCGATCAACAGCCACCGCTTCCTGGATCTTCAATCAGAACATCGACAGAGCGGTTCGTTTCAATCGAGTTTTACGCTCCTCGACGCCGTAAGATTGTCTTAAGAAAATGATGGTTAGATGGCGCCGGCGCTGAAAGAAACCGGATCCATGGGACGGCTAAAACCACACCGCGCGGACCGATCAACAAGAGGTACTGAGGCACCTACAAGGAGCCCGGCAATGTAGTGTGCCGAGCGAACTCTTTTTACCCATTTCGCGCCATGACCCCTGACGTGCCTTCCTCCCCCAGAACCTCTATTCCTGGCACGGTCTGGGCGCTCGGCTTCGTCAGCCTCTTCATGGACCTGTCGTCAGAACTGGTGCATGCACTGCTGCCGGTGTTCCTCGTGACCACCATGGGCATGAGCGTGACCGCAATCGGTGTGCTTGAGGGCGCAGCCGAAGCAACCGCCCTCATCGTGAAGGTATTCTCCGGCCCGCTCAGCGACTGGCTCGGGCGGCGCAAGGGCCTGCTGCTGCTTGGCTACGGACTGGCGGCGCTCACAAAGCCGCTGTTCCCGCTCGCGACTTCACCCGCATGGGTCATCACTGCCCGGCTGCTTGATCGCGTCGGTAAGGGCATTCGAGGCGCTCCACGCGATGCGTTGGTCGCCGACGTGGCACCGCCGGAGATCCGCGGTGCGTGTTTTGGATTGCGTCAGTCGATGGATACGATTGGAGCGTTCCTCGGCCCCGCACTCGCCATTGCGCTGATGTTCTGGTTTGCCGACCACATTCGTACCGTGTTGTGGTTTGCCGTCGTGCCTGCCTTCATTGCGATCGGCCTCATCGCGTTCGGTATCGACGAATCGGGCCATGCGCCGGTACGGCATGACTTCCGCTCGCCATTGCAATGGGGCGTGCTGCGCGAGTTCTCAGCGCACTACTGGTATATCGTCATCATCGGTGCGACATTCACGCTCGCGCGCTTCAGCGAAGCATTCCTTGTGTTGCGCGCACAGCAGACTGGACTGGATCTCGCGTGGATCCCCGGCGTGATGGTCGTGATGAGTCTGGCGTATTCGCTGTCGGCGTATCCGGTCGGGGTGCTGTCGGACCGGCTGGATCGCAGACTTCTGCTGGCGCTAGGCATGGCGCTGCTGATCGCGGCTGACCTGCTGCTCGGCATGGGACAGTCGGTTGTGCTGGTATTCGTCGGCGTCGCTGTGTGGGGCCTGCACATGGGTTTTACGCAGGGCATCCTCGCTGCAATGGTGTCCGAAACCGCGCCCTCGACGCTGCGCGGCACTGCCTTCGGCGTTTTCAACCTGGCCTGCGGCGTATGTATGTTACTCGCGAGCGCGCTGGCCGGCTGGCTATGGGATCGCTATGGCGCTCCGGCAACTTTTCTCGCGGGCGCAGCGCTGGTCATCTTGCCGCTGCTGCTGTGCTGTTTTGCGCCCCGGCCAGCGATACCCCGTGCCTGATGGATTCCTATCAATGACGTCGTGGCGATGAATACACTTGAGGCGGTCAACAGGGCGGTGTTTCTACTGATCAACGGTACGACGGCGACTCCTGCATGGCTAGTCGGCATGGCAATGTTGATCGCCAGTTACGTGATCTATCTCGCGGGCGGCGCCGTCACGAGATGGGTGATCATGCCGATTGATGTTCACTTAGAGGAGAGCGCCAACCATTAGGTTTAGCATTCGAATACGCAACCGGGACGGGTCGTGAGTGCGGATATCGTGTACTCGCAAGGACCATTGCGGGCATCGTTCGTGTACAGCAGTTGGCGCAATCACGCGATTGCGCTCGTGTCAGGGCTCGGCCTGAGCCCGTTTCTCGGGCAATCGCTGGCGGGCGGCCAGACCTTCGTCGCGCGAACGCAGGACATCTTCGGCCTGTCGGCGCTTTACAGGGCGACACCGCATCTCGACCTGCACGGCGTGCTGACGCAAGTGATTCTTTCGACGCAGACACAGTCGGCGACGATGCGGACGGCAGAACTCGGCGCGGACTATCACGTGACTGCGGCCAATACCGTAACGCTGGGCGGCTATCTTTCGTGGCTATCGGGCACGCGCGATGCCGAGCTGGGGGTTGGCGATGTTTACGTGCTGTCCAAGCGGACCGTGGTGTATGCGCAGGTGACCTGCCAGCACGCCGATGGTGTCGGCAATGCAGCGATGCCGTTGCTCGCGCCGCCGGACAGTCCCAATCAGACAGCGTTCCGGATCGGTCTGCATCACTTCTTCTGACACATACGAAAGCGCGCCCTGAACTCGTGTTTGCCGCTGGCCGACTCCCACCCGGTTTCGTCGGCCACGCGGCGACGCGCCTCAGCTATTGGCAACGCTGACCAGTCGCCGGCCCGATTCGCCGCCCCAGCGCTTGACCGTGCCCGTATCGATATCGAACAGATCGAGCACACGTCCGAGCGTGTGATCGATCATCGATTCGAGGTTGTCGGGCCGCGCGTAAAACGCAGGCACGGGAGGATAGATGATCGCGCCCGTCTCCGTTGCAGCCGTCATGTTGCGCAAATGCCCAAGATGCAGCGGCGTTTCGCGGACCATCAGAACGACTCGCTTGCGCTCTTTGAGCATCACGTCCGCGGCGCGCGACAACAATGAGCCTGTGTTGCCCGTCGCGATCTCCGCAAGGGTTTTCATCGAACACGGCGCGACGATCATGCCGTCCACACGAAATGAGCCGCTCGAAATGGCTGCGCCGATATCGGCGTTCGGATAGTGTTCGTGTGCAAGTGCCTGCACATCCGCTGTGCGTAAATCCGTTTCATAGGCCAGCGTCACCTGGGCCGACCGGCTCATGACCAGATGCGATTCGACGTTCAGCTCGCGGAGCATTTCCAGCAGCCGGATGCCATAGATGACGCCCGAAGCGCCGCTGATTCCCACCACGATACGTTTGCGTCGTTCCATGTCCGTCGTCTCTCGTTGACCCGCGGCGCCGGGCATTCAAGTGCCGCGCCGCGATGATTCATATGCCGTGCGTCCGTCTGCAAAAGGCCTCGTCCGCGCAGGCGGCATGCCGCCACATGAAGGTTGCATGACGTGGAGTGTTCGCTTCAAACGAAATCTGTTCATGCGTGGCATGAAGCCTTTTCATCGTCGGTGTAGGCGTGTCGCGCACGCCACGGCGTCGTGACAAAGATGAAATCCGTTCATGGCGTACATGAGAAATCACCGTTTGCGAGGGGATGTGTTCTGCCTCAGTCTGCGGTCACAGTCCCGCAACTAAAGCTGCGTGACTCGTCAAGCAGCATCTGTCGACGCACGGCACTTGTCTGCCGCCGTGCTTCCCCGGCACGTCATGGCACGGCGACCGCTGCTCGACTCGCACTCATGCAATCCGACAGGCGAATCCGTGCGGCTGGCCGGTTTGCGATGCATTCCCCCTGATCATTAACCGGACAACCATGAAAAATTTCCCTTCTTTCCAGACACACTTGCAGGCCTTGGAAGATAGAGGCCTCGTCGTCCACGTACACCGAGAAATCAACAAGGACACCGAGTTGCATCCGCTGGTGCGCTGGCAGTTGCGCGGCGGCATTCCCGAATCGGACCGTAAGGCGTTCGTGTTTCATAACGTCGTCGACAGCAAAGGGCGCCGTTATGAATTGCCCGTCGTCGTCGGCGCGCTGTCGATCAACCGGGAGGTGTACTCGATCGGCATGGGCGTACCTGTCGATGAGATCGGCAAGAAGTGGCAGCACGCGAAGGGTCACCCGATCGATCCCGTCGTCGTGGATGACGCGCCGTGCCAGGAGGTGTGTTTCATAGGCGACGATCTCGACGTCGATGGCCAGGGTCTCGAACATCTGCCGATTCCCATCTCGACGCCGGGCTTCGACAACGCGCCGTACACGACCTGTTCGCAGTACATTTCCGTCGATCCGGAAAATGGCGTTCAGAACATGGGCACGTATCGCGGGCAGATCAAGGGCAAACGCCGCGTCGGCTGCAATCCGTCAATCGAAATGGGGCAGGGCATTTATCAGCATTGGCTAAAGTACAAGGCCATGGGCAAGCCGATGCCCGCCGCGCTCGTGATTGGCGGACATCCGGCGGTGTCGTTCTGTTCGGTGCAGAAGCTGCCGATCGACGTCGACGAACTCGGTGTCGCCGGCGCGATTCTGGGCGAGCCGCTGCGCGTGGTGAAGTGCAGGACGAACGATCTGCTCGTGCCCGCCGACGCGGAGATCGTGATCGAAGGCTTCGTGCCGACCGATACGCTCGAGCCGGAAGGCCCATTCGGCGAATCGCACGGTCACGTGAACCTGCAGGAATTCAATCCGTACATGAACGTCACGGCGATCACGCGCCGCAAGAATGCACACCTCGTGTCGATCATCAGCCAGGTCACACCGAGCGAGAGCTCGCTGGTCAAGAAGGTTGCATTCGAGCCGCTGTTCCTCGATCACCTGAGGAATTCGCTGCGTATCTCCAGCGTGGAAAAGGTCGTGATGCACGAGCCGCTCACGAATCTGCGCAAGCTCGTGATTGTCGTCTTCAGCGAGAAGGCAACTGAGACGGAAATCTGGCGCGCGCTGATGGGCGCGGCATCGCTGCAGCCGGCCGTCGGCAAGCTGGTCGTGGCCGTCAGCAACGACATCAACCCGGAGAACAGCGATGCCATCTTCTGGTCGATGAGCTACCGGATGAATGCGATCAAGGACGTGCAAATTTTGCACGGCCGCGATACGGGACATGGTCCGCGCACGTCGGGCGCACAGCGCGGCGACGACGCGGTGGACGGCGTGATCCTGATGAACGCGACGCGCAAGGAAAAACTGCCGCCGCTGTCGCTGCCGACCCGGCAGTACATGGAAAACGCAAAGGCGATCTGGGAAGAACTGGGCCTGCCGGCGCTGCGCCCCGAATGGCCGTGGTACGGCGTCTCGATGGGCGACTGGGACGAACGCAACGAAGCGATGGCGCAGCGCGCGGTGAGGAGCGAGTACTTCAAGACGGGCGAAGAACAGACGCGTCAACGTGTCGGTCCCGAATGGATCAACAAGGACTCGGACTGGTACTTCGCCGAGAAGAAGGACATGTGACCGCGTATTGAAAGCGGCCCTGCCAACGCAGCAGTAGCGGAGCGTCTCGCGCGAGTGTCGATGGATTGCCGTCTGGAACCGGCAGAAGTCGAACGGATTTTCAAGCGGGACGTTCATGCATATCCATGGTGGATGGCGCGGGGGAGCGTCACATCCCGCACATCCCGCCACACGAATAGAACGACATTGATGGAGGAGATATGGACGAAAAAGGAGGAGCAGTTCCCGCCGTGAGCACAAGGCGTCTGACGCGCTCGCTGGCGGCATTGACTCTGCTGGGCCTTTCCGGCGGCGCAGTTCACGCGCAGAGCAGCGTCACGTTGTATGGTTCTCTCGATGGTGGTTTGCGCAATCTGGTGAACGGAACCAAGGCGGGCGGCGCGGCGCTGTCGATGGCATCGAACGGCGTCTACAACTCGAACCGCTGGGGTTTTGAAGGCAAGGAGGACATCGGCGGCGGATATTATGTGCGCTTCAATCTGGAAGCCGGCTACGTGCTCTCGACGGGCGCGAACAACAATACGAATAATCAGATCTTCCAGCGTACGTCGACGGTCGGATTCGGCGGGCCGTTCGGCCGAATCGACATGGGCCGTCAGTTCACGTTGCAGCACTACCTGATCAAGGACTTCGAGCCGTTCGACTTTCATTACCTGAGCATCACGGAGTCTACGGCAGTCTCAGGCGGCGACACGGGACGCGACAGCAATGGCATCAACTACCGCGGCATTTTCGGGCCTTGGGTGATTCGCGGCACGTATGCCCCCGGCGGCGTGGCGGGCAGTGTCGCGAATGGCTCGACGCTGGCGGGCGGTGTGAACTATCGCAGCGAGACGATCAAGCTCGGCGCGGGCTACACGCACAGATCCAACCCGCTGTCGGCCACATCGAGCCAGTACTTCAGCAACGATCAGTACACGGCGGGCGGCACGGTGACGGTGGGCCCCGTCGACGTGATGGCGGGATATTCGCTCGATCTGCAGGACGTGCCGGCCTCCGTGCACAGCATGACGCGCAATCAGTACCTGTGGGGCGGTGTGCGGTATCAGGTGACGTCCTTCTTCAACGTAACGGCTGCGTACTATGACAACAAGAACAAGACGAACGGCCTGGACGGAAGAAAGGACGTGGCGATTCTTGGCGTCGTTTATCTGCTGTCCAAGCGGACGGAACTCTATGCGGACGTCGACTACACGCATTTCACGGGCGTCTATGTGACGAATGCAACGCTGAATGCGTCAGGGCATGAGAAGCAGACAGGTATCTCGTTTGGTATCAATCACTGGTTCTAGGATTTGCGCTGGCACGAAATAAAGCCGATTGGAGCCCTTGAGCATTCCAATCGGCTTGAGTTTTGAATGTCCGCGACGCGTTTTTGCATCGCAGACGTCAGCGCTCAATGATCGTCGAGCGACCCCTGCGCATTGAAGTGCGCGCGAATCGTCTTCGTGTAATGCAGAAAAGCCGGCGTCGCCATCACCTCGAGCGGCCTGGGACGCGGCAGGTCGATATCGTAGATCGCAGCAATCGACCCCGGCCGCTCCGACATCACGAGTACCCTGTCCGACAGAAACACGGCTTCGGGAATGCTATGGGTAATCAGCAGCACGGTCTTCTTCGATTCGAGCCAGATGCGCTGCAATTCCATGTTCATGCTTTCACGGGTCATCGCGTCGAGCGCGCCGAATGGCTCGTCCATCAACAGTACGGACGGTTCGTGCAACAGCGCACGGCAGATCGAAACCCGCTGCTGCATGCCGCCCGAAAGCTGCCAGGGATACTTCTCCTCGAAACCCTTGAGCCCGGCCATCTCGATCAGCTGCATCGCCTTCTCGCGCGCCTCATGCTTCGGCATACGCCGCATCTCGGCCTGCAGCAGGATGTTGCCGAGCACATTGCGCCACGCGAGCAGGACCGCGCTCTGAAACACGATGCCGACATTCTTCTGCGGCCCGCGAATCGGCTGGCCCGACAGGGTCATCGTTCCCGCCGATATCGCTTCGAGGCCCGCGACCATTTTCAGAAGTGTGCTCTTGCCGCAACCTGACGGTCCCACGATCGAGACGAACTCCTGTTCACGGATCTCGAAGTCGAGCGGCATGAGCGCCTGCATCGCGCCCTGTGCGCTGCGATAGCTCTTGGTGACGCCGCGCAGTTCGATCAGCGGTTTCGATGCCGTGCGTGCGGGCGATCGGTAATGTTTCTCGTCGAGCTTCAGTACGGTGGTCATAGCAGGGCCAGTATCAGATGAACGATTGAAAGGGACGCAGCGTGTGCAGCGCGGCTCATGGAACGAAAGCACCCGTGTAGTACTTCGTCGGCACGTTGGCGGACGGATCGAGCTTGCTGTACTGCACGATGGCGGCGACGGAATCGTTGATGTTCTTCGTGCTGACGTGAAAGATCGGCGCGTGTTCGGTTTCGGGCGTGCGGTAGAAGGGAATCGTGGCCTTGAGCGTGCGGATCATCGTGTCGCGGGAACCGGCTGCGGGCAGCGTCTTGAGCAGGGCATCGACGGCGGCGGCCGGGTCTTTTTCGCTATCGTCCACTGCTTTCGATGTCGCGCGCATGAACCGCTTGAGCAGATCGGCGTTGTCCTTGATCATGTCGTCGCGGGCAATGATGCTGAGGGTCGCGACGTTCACGTTGTAATCGGCGAACAGAATCGCGCGCGCGGGCTTCTTCGTGGCCTGCTCGACGGAAATGAGCGGGATCGTTGCAAAGCCGACGAGCAGATCGGCCTGCCCGGTGATGACGGCGTTGATGGTAGTTTGCGGGTTGCCCGCGATGGTCTTGAAGTCGGAGTCCTTGAGGCCGACCTTGTTCATGAACATGGTCCACAACTGCGACGAGGCATCGCCCGGCGCGACGGCCACGGTCTTGCCCTTGATGTCCTGCGGGGTCTTGATGTTCTTCTCCGCAAGGCCGACCACGGAAGTCGGATTCTCCTGCATCAGCACGCCGATCGCCTTGACGGGCGCGCCCATCGCGGCCACCTTCACCATCGTGCTGAAATCGGCGTAGCCGATGTCGACGTTATGCGTCGCCACGGCCTGCACGGTTGGCCCCGAACCGTGTCCTTCCAGCAGCTTCAGATCGATGCCTTCGGCGTCGTAGTAGCCCTTCACCTTGCCGAGGTAGAACGGAGCCACGGCGCCGTTGACCGTGTAGTTGAGCATCATCGTCAGCGAATCTTTCGCGTACGCCGCGGTGGCGGCGCAACCGATCGCGGCGATGCTCACCGCGGCTGCGATGCGCGATAGCCTTCTGGACTTCATGTCGTCTCCTGTCTGATCTTTGATGTGGGTATTCGAAGCGTGCGGCGCGCGGCGCGGCGGTTCAACGGGCATTTCACGCGCGGCCGAGCGCACGTGAACGGTGCGACGCATGCCACGGAATGGCGATGCGTTCCAGCATGTCGATCGCGACGAACAGCAGCGCGCCGATCACCGACAGAACCACGAGCGCTGAAAAGATCAGCGGCTGGTCGAAGTTGCCGTTCGCGCGCTGCAGCACGAAGCCGAGCCCTGAATTCGCGCCGACGAATTCGCCGACCACCGCGCCGACCACGGCCAGCGTGATCGACACCTTCATGCTCGAAAAGATCGACGGCAGCGCATGCGGCAGGCTGATCTTGAAGAACGTCTTGACGGGTGAGCTGCCCATCGACTTCGCGAGATCGATCAGGTCTTTCTCGACCGACTTGAACCCCATCACCGTCGATACGACGACGGGAAAGAAGCCGAGCAGGAACGCGACGAGCATGCGCGGAAACAGGCCGAAGCCAAACCAGACGACGAATAGTGGCGCAATCGCCACTTTCGGAATGCTCTGCGAGAACACCACGAGCGGATACAGATAGCTTTCGATCAGCGGCGATGCGGCGACCAGCATCGCGATCGGCACACCGATCAGCACCGACAACGCGAAGCCGCCCAGCGTCGCGTACAGCGTGGGCAGCGACTCCTGCAACAGCATCGGCCACTGTGCCGCGATCTGCCGCATGATTGCTTCGGGCGTCGGCACGAGGTAGGGCGGAATCTTGAAGATGCGGATCACGAGATCCCACGCGGCGAGCATGACCACGATGAGCAGCAGCGGACGGACCCACTGCGAGTTCAGGACTTTCCTGGTGAATTTCACGGCATTCGACCTTTCTGGTTGAGAAGCGGCATAAGGACCGCGGGACCGCGGGACTGCTCGTTCGGCGAGGGGCCTCGCATGCCGCGGCAGCTCGTGCAAGCGGGAAGGGTGGCGGCGCGGTACCCGTATCGCGTGGACATGGACCGGCACGCTCTGGCAGCAAGAGTGAAGGTGAGCCCGGCGACGGGCAAACGCTAATTGTTCATGCCGCATATGAGAGAAATTCATCCGCAGCCGCAGGCGAGGCACGCGCGCAGACAGTCACGTAAGACTTGGAACGCCCGTTCGCAGCCAATGAATAGTTTTCATGCGTTACATGAAAGATCGTCGTTTGCCGCGACTCCGGCTTGCCAGCACTATCCGGCTGCGGGCTCGAAAGACCCGAACTCGAACCCATCCGACAGCAGCGGAGCACGCAATGAATCAACCGATCAGTCCCGATGTCGTTTCGTCCCACGTCACCGTACGGGACGGCACGCGCATCGGCTACAACCTCTACGGCGGAAAAGAGAACACGGTGCGCGTCGTCCTCGTGCATTCGCTCGCGATGGACCGTCACTTCTGGGCGCCCGTTATCGAACGGCTGATGCCGCGCGCTGCCGTGCTCGCCATCGATGCGCGCGGCCACGGCGCATCGGACAAGCCGGCCGGTCCGTACACGGTGTCGCTGTTCGCGCAGGACGTGTACGACGTGATGCGCGCGACGGACTTTCGCAACGTGTTGATCGCAGGAGCGTCGATGGGCGGCTGCGTCGCGCTGGAGTTCGCGGCGGCATATCCCGATGCGATCGCGGCCGGCCTGATCGATACCACCGCGTGGTACGGCGAGACGGCACCGCAGGACTGGAACGCACGCGCCGAAAAGGCGGAGACGGGCGGCCTGGCGCCGCTCGTCGAGTTTCAGACGACACGCTGGTTTAGCGATGCGTTCCGCGCGGAACGGCCGGACGTCGTGCAGCGCTGCGTGGATACGTTCCTGCGCAATGAGGTCGCCGCCTTTGCCGCGACGGGCCGCATGCTCGGTTCGTTCGATGGACGCGCGCTGATGCGCGGCGTCAAGGTGCCGGCGTGCGTGATCGTCGGCGAGGAAGACTACGCGGCGACGCCGGCGATGGCGCGGGCGCTGCATGCGGGCATCGACGGTTCGACCTTCACAGAGATTCCTCAGGCGCGACATCTCACGCCGCTCGAGACGCCGGATATCGTGGCGCGCGAACTGCACACGCTGCTCGATCGCGCCGGCTGCGCACGCTAGCCCCATTCAGAAACAAGGAGTGCATTAGATGATTCCGTTTGAGCTCGCCAGGCCCCGCTCGCTCAGGGAAGCGATCGCGCTGCTGGATCCGGAAGACCCGGATATCCGCCCGCTGGGCGGCGGCACGGCGGTGATGTTGATGATGAAGGCGGGCGTGCTGCGGCCGACGCGCCTCGTGAGCCTGCGTGATATCGAACCGCGGTATGCGCAGATTCGCGTCGGCTCAAATGGCGAACTGCGCATCGGCGGGCTGACGCGTCTCGCGACGCTCGAACACTCGCCGCTAGTGAAGGAAGGCTGGCCACTGCTCGCGCGCACGTTGCGCACGCTGTCGAATGTGCGCGTGCGCAACGTCGCGACGATTGGCGGCAATCTCGGCCACGCCGATCCGCACATGGACATGCCGCCCGTGCTGACGTCGCTCGGTGCGAGCGTGACGATTTCGGGACCCTGCGGCGAGCGGACCGTGCCCGTCGAAGACTTGTGCACGGGCTACTACGAAACGGTGCTGGCCCGGGACGAACTGATTTCCGAGGTGATCGTGCCGCCGCAGGCAGGACGTCCCGCTGCGTACATGAAGGTAACGACGCGCGCGGCGCACGACTGGCCCGCGCTCGGCGTCGCCGTCGTGCTCGACATGAAGGGGCCGCGAATCGACCGTGCGAGCGTGATCGTCGGCGCGGCAACGGACCGTCCGACGCGGCTCACGCAAGCCGAAGCGCTGCTACGCGGCGCATCGCCCGACGACGCCGCGATGCTGCGCGATGCAGGAGAAGCGGGCGCGGCGCAGCTCGATATCGTCGGCGACCCTCACGGTTCGGCCAGCTACAAGAAACAACTTCTGAAGGTCTATCTGGGCCGCGCGGTACGTACGGCGCTCGCCGCAGCGAACGGCAGTGCCGCGCCATTCGAGGGTCATGCGTAATGAAGGTCGAAACGACGCTGGAAGAACAGCCAGCACAAAAGCAGGTGGGCCGCGCATTGAACCGGCTCGAAGCGCGCTCGAAAGTCACGGGACGCGCGGAGTACATCCACAATCTCGTGCTGCCGCGCATGCTCTACGGCAAGATCTTTCGCAGCACGGTTGCGCACGGGAAGATCGTCAGCATCGACACGAGTGCCGCTCGCGAGCTGGAGGGCGTATTTGCCGTTTACACGGGCGAAGACGTCAGGAAGGTGATTCCCGAGCCGTATTACGGCCCGGCGTTTCACGACCAGCCGATTCTCGCGCTGGAAAAGGTGCGCTATATCGGCGAACCCGTCGCGGTCGTGCTGGCTTCGGACCCGCACATCGCCGAAGAGGCGACGCATCTGATCATTACCGAGTACGAGGAACTGCCCGCGGTATTCAACGAGGTCGAGGCGGCGCAATCGGATGTGCTGGTGCATGAGTTCCTGCGTCCCGCCGGCACGTTTCCCGACCTCAAACATCTGGCCGGACGCAAGGGCACGAACGTCGCGCTCGATTTCCAGCTGCGGCGCGGCGACGTCGACGCGGCCTTCGCGAGCGCGGCGCATGTGTTCGAGGACACGTTCACGACGCAGCAGGTCATGCACACGCCGCTCGAACCGATGGTGTCGCTGGCGGAACCCGATCTGGGCACGGGAATGCTGACGGTGCATACGGCCTCGCAAAGTCCGTCGTTCGTGCGCATCGAGATCGCGCGCCTGCTCGGCTGGGACGAAAACCGCGTGCGGGTGAAGTCGGCGCTGCTGGGCGGCGGCTTCGGCGCGAAGCTGTACATCAAACTCGAAGCGCTCGTCGTCGCGCTCGCATTGCTGTCGCGGCGCGCCGTCAAAGTGTCGCTGACGATGGAAGAACAGTTCTTTACGATCACCAAGCACGCCACGACATTCCGCATGAAGACGGCCGTGAACGACGAAGGCCGCATCAGCGCGCGCAAGTGCGAGGTGTGGTGGAACGGTGGCGCCTATGCGGATATCGGGCCGCGCGTCACGCAGAAGTCCGGCTTCACGGCCTCCGGTCCTTACGACATCGAGAACGTGTGGATCGATTCGTATCAGGTGTACACGAATCTGCCGCCGGCGGGCGCGTTTCGCGGCTTCGGCATTCCGCAGATGGTGTGGGCGTACGAAAGCCATGCCGACATGATTTCGCGGGCGCTCGGCATCGATCCTCTCGAGTTCCGCCGCCGCAATATTCTTCGCGAGGGCCGCCCGCACGCGACCGGCACGCCGATGCACGACGCCGCCATCGACCTCGTGCTCGAACGCGTCGCGCAGCGGATGAACTGGACGGCGCCGTTCGAGCGCGGCACCGGCACGCTGCGGCGTGGGCGCGGCATCGGCATCGGCTTCAAGGCGCTGGTTGCGCCCACCACATCGGTCGCGATGGTGAGCCTCGCGGGCGACGGCAGTTGCACGGTGTATTCGAGCACGGTCGACATGGGCCAGGCATCGGAAACCGCGATTGCGCTGATGGCGGGCGACGTGCTGGGCATTCCCGCCGAACGTATCAAGGTGATGCGCCCCGACACGGACGTGACGCCGTACGATATGGCGACCCTCGGCTCGCGCTCGACGTTCCATATGGGCCACGCCGTGCGCCTCGCGGCCGAGGACGCCAACCGCAAGCTCGCCGAACTCGCGGACGAACTGGGTTTGCCGCCCGTGCCCGCGATTCGCGCCGGCGAGTTGCTGCGTCGCAAGTATGGGATGCAGGCCGGCAATATCGTCGGCATCGGCAGCTTCATTCCCAGTTATAAGTCGCCGGCATACGAGACGGGCCAGTCGGAAAACATCACGCCGAACTGGATGGTGGGCGGCTGCGGCGTCGAAGTCGAAGTCGATACGGAGACGGGCCACTTCAGGCTGCTGCGTTTCGAGAACGTTGTCGATTGCGGCACGCCGATCAATCCAAAGGTCGTCGATACGCAGATTTCGGGCGCGGCCATCATGCAGCTCGGCATCTCGCTGTTCGAGCGCATGGAGTTCGACGAAGTCGGGCAACTGCGCAACGCGTCGTTTGCCGAGTACAAGATTCCGGGCATCCACGACATTCCGTCGAAGATCGGCCGCGAAACCGTCGATTCGGTGCAGAACAACGGCCCGTTCGGCGCGAAGGGCGTCGGTGAAAGCGCGACGTTCGGCGTTGCGTCGGCGATTGCCGAGGCGATCGAAGATGCCGTCGGCGTGCGGCTCATGTCTCTGCCGTTGACGCCTGAGCGCGTCTATCGCGCGCTGTGCGCCGCGCGCAACGAACCGCTATCCGAGGACTAACTCATGAGTGCCACATCCATCACGATTCATTTCACGCTGAACGGCGAACGCGTGAGCGCGGAGATCGAGCCGCATCACACGATTCTCGATGTGCTGCGCCAGCAGTTCGCCTTATACGGCGCGCGCGAAAGCTGCGGACAGGGGCTGTGCGGATGCTGCACGGTGATCGTCAACGGCGAAAGCGTGTCGGGCTGTCTCTTCCTCGCGGCGATGGCCGACGGCGGCGAAGTCAGCACGATCGAAAATCTCGACGCCGACGGCGAACTCGACATTGTGCAGCAGGCCTTTATCGAGTGCGGCGCGTTTCAGTGCGGCTTTTGCACGTCCGGCTTCATTCTGATGAGCCGGCAGCTGCTCGATCGCAATCCAGACCCGACGGAAGCGGAGATCAAACACTTCCTTGCGGGCAATCTCTGCCGTTGCGCGGCGTACCCCGAGATCATCGAGGCCGTGAAGCTTGCCGCGCGGATGCGCAATTCGGCCAGGAGCGTTCTCGCGTAAAGTCTCTACTACAACATGCGCGCATCGCAACGACAACAGATGGCAGGTCGCGCGCAACGACGACATGGAGACAGTCGATGCATCAACCTGTGGATGAGAGCTCTGCTGGCCGCATGCGCGTGCAGGCTCGCGGCGAGAGCGAAACGGATTGCGCCGATGGGAAAGTCGCCTGGTATCGCTCGATCAACCGGCAACAATGGAGTGCACTCGCCGCGTCCAATCTCGGCTGGTTTTTTGACGGCTATGAGACGTATGCACTGGTGCTCACCGTAGGCGTCGCGCTCGGTCAGTTGCTCGAACCGTCAGCCCATGCGCAGATTCCTTTCTATGCGGGGCTCGTGATCGCGCTGACGCTGCTTGGCTGGGGCATCGGCGGATTGATAGGCGGCATCCTGACCGACTACATCGGCCGCAAGCGGATGATGATGCTCGCGATTCTCGCGTACTCGCTCACGACGGGCCTGAGCGCGTTATCGTGGGACTGGACATCGTTTGCGGCGCTGCGCTTCGTCGTCGGTCTGGCGATGGGTTCCGAGTGGGCGACGGGCACGGCGATGACGGCCGAGATCTGGCCCGACCGTCATCGCGGCAAAGGGGCGGGACTCATGCAATGCGGTCTCGGCATGGGATTTTTCGTCGCGTCGCTGATCTGGCTTTTCATGAGCGGCATGGGTGAGCATGCGTGGCGCTACATGTATCTGATCGGCGTACTGCCGGGTCTCGCGACGCTGTGGATGCGCGCCGGCATTCCAGAATCGGAGCAGTGGCAGCGCATCAATGCGCAGCGCAAGGCTACGCTCGAGCGCAAGCGGGTGGGCGCGGCACTCGACAGCCGCGAGCAGGCGCTCGCGCGCTTTACGCTATTCGACCTGCTCGCGGACCCGAAGCTGCGCCGCCGCACGTGGATCGCGGTGCTGATGTCGCTCAGCACCACGCTCGGCTGGTGGGGCATCTCGACCTGGGTGCCGCCCTACATCGGCGCGGTGGCGGCGCGCGCCGGGCTGTCCGCGGCCGCGTGGGCCAGCTTCGCGGGCATGGCGTACAACGTTGGCGCGATCACGGGCTACATCGGTCTCGGTTTTCTCGCCGATGCATATGGGCGCAAGCGCGTCACCTTTCTGTTCTTCGCGATGGCGTTCATCCTGACGCCCGTGCTCTTCATGTGGACGCACGATATCGTCTTGCTGCTTGCGGTTGCCTGCGTGTCCGGCTTCTTCAGCCTTGGACAGTACACGTGGATGCCGACCTGGTTGCCGGAGCTGTATCCGACCCGTGTGCGCGGCACCGCGATCGCACTGTGTTTCAACGTTCCGCGTTTTCTTGCGTGGACGGGGCCGCTCGTCGCGGGCACGTTGATCACCCGCTTTGGCGGTTACGGTCACGCAGCCGTCATAGTCGGCTTTATTTATCTCGTGGGTCTCGTACTCGCGCCATGGCTGCCGGAAACGCGCGGCCAATCCCTACCTGAATAGGTCACGATTGATGAACTTCATTTTCACCGAGAAAGCGCCCGCTCCGGGCGGCCACTATTCACAGGCTGTGCAGACAAACGGCTTCACGTTCGTCTCCGGCATGCTGCCCGGACCGGGCGTCGCCACCGACGGTCCCGATAACTTCGAGCGCCAGGTGCGCGCGACACTCGCGCACTGCGAAAACGTGCTCGCGCAAGCGGGCTGCGAGTTGACGGACGTCGTGCAATGCACCGCGTATATCGTCGGTGTGAAGAACTGGCCGGAATTCAACCGTCTCTATGCAGAGCATTTCGGCGCGCACAAACCGGCACGCGCGGTCGTGCCCGTTCCTGAACTGCATCACGGTTTTCTCGTCGAGTTGCAGATGGTGGCTTACCGGGCCGCATAAACGCGCCGGTTAAAGACGAGACGTGCCCTGCGTTCGCCGAAGCGGGTTGAAACCGCGGACAGCGAACGCCTAGTCGCACTCGGGCTCGGACAGATCGGGCCGCGCATTGACGATTTGCCACCACTGTTGACGCAGCGCGTCGCGCAAGATCTTGCCGCGCGCGCTGCGCGGCAGTGCGGCGATCACATAGACTTCCCTGGGTGTTTTCTCGCGCGGCAGATGCTCGCGGCAATGCGCGCGCAAGGCTTTTCTATCCGGCGCGGTGCCCGCTTGCGCGACCACGAAGCATACCGTTTCCTGCCCGTACAAGGGGTCCGGCACGCCCAGCGCCGCGACATCCTGGACCTGTGGGTGCGCGCGCATGACGTCCTCGATTTCTTGCGGCACGATCTTGACGCCGCCGCGAATGATCAGGTCGTCCATGCGGGCTGCCATGCGCACGAAGCCTTCCGCGTCGCGCGCGGCGATATCGCGGGTGAACAGAGGCTTGCCGCGAATCGGCAGCAGCGAGCCGTCCCGTTGCAGCACGCCCAGCGCGAGCTTCGCGCCGTCGACCACGACCTGGCCTTCGACATCGGGGCCGCACGGCACGCCTTCGGAATCGACGATGTCGAACGCGACGTGCGCGGCCGGATAGCCGACCGTGCCTATCTTGCGCCGCTGTAGCCGGTTGCCGCACATCCATCCTGCCTCCGACGATCCATACAGATTCAGGATACGGATGCCGTACAGTTTTTCGAATCGCCGCCATTGAACGGGCGAGAGCGGCGCCGTGCTGCAGGTCATCGCGCGCAACGACGCGAAGGAATCGGCAGGCGCGTCGAGGGGGGCTTCGATCAGCATGTTGAGCACCGTCGGCACGCCCGCGCACACCGTGATGCGCTGGTCGCGAATCCAGCCGGCAAACCGGCTGCGCGAGAACCGCCGGGCGACGCAGAGTGTCGAGCCGAGTTGCAGGAAGGGGATGAAGCTGAGTATCTGCGCCGAGTACCAGTCGAACGAACGGTATTCGAGCATGCGATCGTCGCGCCTGAGGCCGAGCAGGTCGATACTGTCGAGCCCGTTGAGCCAGTAGCACGCGTGGTCGTAGACGACGATCTTCGGAATGCCTGTCGTGCCCGACGTGCAGCACATCGACGCCATATCGCCGGCCTCGGATATGGTTGCGCCGTCGGGCAACGGCGGCATGTCGTGCGGCTGGGTATCGTGAGAATGTCCGGCGAGGGTGATGGTATCGTCGCCCGGATTGGCGGGCGCGTGATCCGGCGAGGTCCATGAAGCAAAGCGCACGACGGGGACATTCGCGTCCGCCGCGACTGTGGTGGACGCATCGGCCGGAAGCACGACGAGCTTTGGGCGGATCGTGTCGAGCAGCTTGCGCGCCGTTTCGTGGCCAACGAAGGGCACATCGAGCGGGCACACGATTGCGCCGATACGCCATGCGCCGAGCCACAGCAACAGCTTGTCGGGCGCTTCACAGTTGGCGAGCACGACGCGCGTCCCGCGGGTCACGCCGTGCCGCAGGAACTGGCGGGCGATTGCGTCGACGGCTTGCGCAAGTTGTTCGAATGTCATGCTGACCTGTCGATCGACGTCCACGATCGCAGGCTTGTCGGGTGTTTCCCGCCGGTGCTGTTCGAGCAGAGCCGAAGCGGTGCGCCAGGCCGGGTCGGCTACAGGTTGACGGGCGCTCGACATGAACTCAGCAAGGCTCCGGCACCGATGGCGCCGTCGCGTGGCGCCGCGTGACGCCGTTGTCCTGATCACGGTTTTCGCCCAGCCGCGCGAGCGCCCATTCGCGGAACAACTCGACCTTCTTCGTGCGTGCCTTGTCGTTGGGCGACGACACGAAATACGCGGAGCTGGACGGCACGCGGACGTCGAACGGCGCAACCAGCTTGCCGCTTGCCAGATCGCCGTCCACGAGCGGCGTGCGGCCGATCGCGATGCCGACACCATCGACGGCTGCTGCGAGAGACGTCAATTGCAGGTGGAACACGGACTCGCTCGCGAATTCCACGGGCTCGCGCACAGCCGCTTCCAGCCACGCGGGCCAGTCGTCCTGATACATCGAATAGAAGTAGGTGCGAATCTGGCGCATGCGCGCGAGGCCTTGCGCCACGGAGCCGAACTTGCCCGCTTCTTCCAGGACGCCGGGCGAACACACGGGAAAGAACTCCTCGCCATGCAGCCGGTCGGAACGCGCCGACGCCCATCGACCCGAACCGTAACGGATCGCCACGTCGTAGCTGTTGCGATCGAACTCATTGAACGTCGAACTGGTCGCGACGTGCACGGTAATCTCGGGGTGGGCGCGCTGGAATTCGGGCAGCGCGGGAATCAGGCACTTGACCGCGTAAGTTGGCAGGCACGTGACCGTGAGCACCGTGCTCGGCTTCTTCTTGCGCGCATGAGCGGTTGCGATGGACAGCAGATTGATCGCCTCGTGCACGGAATCCAGATACTCGCGTGCGGCGGGGGTCAGCGTCAGGACATTGCGGCGCCGCACGAACAGCTTGATTTCGAGCCGTTCTTCGAGCGTCTTGATCTGATGACTAATCGCAGTCTGCGTCAGTTCGAGTTCCTGTGCCGCGCGGGTGAAGCTCAGGTGCCGCGAAGCCGCCTCGAACGCTAGCAAGCTCTGCAGAGAGGGTATGTAGGGTCTCATCTAGATATCGGCGCAACGCAAGGTCACTTGGTAACGGATTGTAGCGGGTTTCATCGACGCGTTCCCATGCTCTGCGCGGCCATGCGGGGTCCGTCGCGGCCCAGGCCGATAGCTGCACGGATGCTCGGATGATCGGCTCCTTGTAGTCCCCGCGGAAATGAAACTTTTTCATGTCCGATATGAGAAAAGTTAGTTTGCGCGGGGCGAAACCGCTCATGCACTCTTGGTCCAGTCAAACGAAGCGTCCTCTATCGGCGCCGATGAATCAATTGTTATAAACCCGGAACATCCAATGTCCAACGGCAAGATAAAGGTCAGCACTCCGCTCGTGGAAATCCAGGGCGACGAGATGGCCCAGGTCATGTGGGAGTGGGTGCGTGATCAACTGATCCTGCCATTTGTCGATGTGCAACTCGTGCAGTTCGATCTTGGCATCGTGAACCGCGAGCGCACCGACGATCAGGTCACGCAGCAGGCAGCAGAAGCCGCCAAAGCGTATGGCGTCGCGCTGAAGTGCTCGACCATCACGCCCGACCGCGCGCGCCAGCAGGAATTCGATCTGACGCGCCTCTATCCGTCGCCGAACGGGACCATCCGCAATGCGCTCGACGGCACGCTGTTCCGCGAGCCGCTCATCTGCGCCAACGTGCCGAGGGCCGTCGCGCATTGGGACCGGCCGGTGGTGATTGCGCGTCACGCATTCGGCGAGCAGTATCGCGCGAAGGAGATCGTCGTGAATGCGCCGGGCACCGTGAAGCTCGTCTTCGAGCCTGAAGACGGCAGCGAACCCATCGTGCAGACCGTCCACGCGTTCTCGGGCAACGGGGTCGCGCTCGGCATTTTCAACACCGATGATTCGATCCGGGGCTTCGCCCGCGCGTGTCTGAATTTCGGCCTGCAACGCGGATACCCCGTCTACTTCTCGCACAAGGCGACGGTGCTCAAGCAATATGACGGGCGCTTCAGGGAGATCTTCGCCGAAGAGTTCGAAGCGTTCGACGACGCGTATCGCGCGGCGGGGCTCGTCTACGAAGCACGGCTGATCGACGACATGGTTGCATTCAGCCTGAAATCGACTGGCGGTTACCTGTGGGCCTGCAAAAACTACGACGGCGACGTGCAATCGGACTATCTCGCGCAGGGATACGGGTCGCCGGGACTGATGACGTCGGTGCTGATGTCACCGGACGGCCGTTGTGTTCTGACAGAAACCGCACATGGCACAGCCGTGCGGCACTACCGGCAGTTTCGCAAGGGCGAGCCCACATCGAGCAATCCCCTTGCGACGATCGCCGCGTGGAGCCGCGCATTGGGACAACGCGGCCGGTTCGACGGAACGCCCGATATCCAGCAATTCGCGGCGCGGCTCGAGCGAACCTGTATCGACCTGATCGAAGCCGGCATGATGACGCGTGACCTTGCGCGGTTGATCGGCCCGCACCAACCCTATGTCAGCGCGGAGGAATTCGTGCGGCGGGCCGCGCGTGCGATGCGCGGGTGCGTCGGTTGAACGTTCCCTTGTGGCGGCAATGCAAGGCGAGATGCGGCACGTAGGGCGCTTGCGACGTGCGCGGCGCAAGGACAACAAGAAGCGATGAGCGGGACGCGCCGCTCACTCGCGGAAGGGGAGAAAAAAGATGGACATCGATGTGCTGGAAAATCCGTTTCTCGCCAGCCTCGGCATGACGCGCACCGGTTGGCGCGAAGGCTACGCGGAGTTTCGGCTGCATCTGCAGCCGGAATTGCTGAATCGCCAGCGCGTACTGCAGGGCGGCGTGGTGGCCACGCTGCTCGATGCCGCGTGTGGGTACGCGGGCCTGTATAGCGCCGATCCGCAACGGCCGATCCACGGCGTCACGTTGTCGCTGACGCTGAACTTCCTCGACAAGGGTGTCGGCGAGACCTTGATCGGCAAAGGCTTTCTCGAACGCAAGGGCCGGTCGATTTTCTTTGCGCGCGGCGAAGCGTGGATCGATTCGAAGACGCTGATCGCCACGGCGCAAGGCACCTTCAAATACGCAGGCGGTTACGGCCGGCGCGAGCAGTCGGGTCCGTCTGGCAGCGAACTCGACTGAGACGCGACATCGCATGAATCGTTCTCATCCCTGACATGAACGATGGTCGTTTGCGCGGCGTATCGCGTTGCTTCAATGTTTCGGTAAAGCAGCGCTCGTGCGTCACCCTATACGCCCGCGCCACCGTACGCGAATAGCAAAAGCCACAGGAGACACACTACGTGACAGAGAGTTCGACCACTCATTCGCTGGATCTGCGTGCATGGCTCGACGAGGCGCGCGCGCTCGGCGAGCTGACCGACGTTTCGGGCGCCGACTGGAACCTGGAGCTGGGCGCGATCAGCGAGCTGAACGTGAAGAAGGCGCGGCCTGCCGCGCTGCTCTTCGACGACATTCCCGGGTATCCGAACGGACATCGCGTGTTGACGTGCAGCACTGCAAGCCCGGCGCGACTCTCTTCGATCTTGCGTGTCGGGCATCAGGGCACGCATCGCGAGCTCGTGGAGACGCTGCGCGGCAAGCCGAAGCAATGGCAGGCACAGGCGCCCGAATACGAGCCCGTGACAGTCGCAAGCGGCCCTGTGTTCGACCACATCCAGTCCGGCGACGACGTGGACCTGTTCTCGTTTCCCGCGCCGCTGTGGCACGAGAAGGACGGTGGGCGCTATATCGGAACGGGATGCATGGTCGTCACGAAAGACCTCGACTCGGACTGGATAAACGTTGGGACCTACCGTGTGATGATCCATGACCGGAATCACGTTGGCCTCGACATGATTCCGGGCAAGCACGGCGCAATCCAGTACGACAAGCACATGAAAGCGGGCAAGCCGTTCCCGGTTGCGATCGTGATTGGCTGCGACCCGCTCGGCTATCTGATTTCGGGTATCGAAGTGCCGTTCGGAATGTGCGAGTACAACTATATCGGCGCGATATTGAAGACGCCCGTTTCGGTGGTGAAAGGGCAGTTGACGGAGTTGCCGTTTCCGGCCGCAGCGGAGATCGTGATCGAGGGTTATGCGCATCCCGGCGACGTCAGGATCGAGGGACCGTTCGGCGAGTTTCACGGCTACTATCCGGGCAAAGCGGAAACCGCGCCAGTCGTGACGATCGAACGCATCTATTACCGTAACAACCCGATCATCATGGGCAGCCCGCCCGCGAAACCGCCCAACGACTATTCGTATTCGAAGGCCGTGATGCGCTCGGCGCTGCTGGTCGATGCGCTGCAGGCGGCGGGCGTGCCGGATGTCGCCGGCGTGTGGGCGCATGAAATCGGCGGTGCGCGCATGTTCAACGTCGTGGCGATCCGTCAGCGCTACGCGGGCCACGCGCGGCAGGCGGGCCACATTCTGAGTCAGTGCGGCGTCGGCGCTTACATGTCGCGTTATTCGATCGTGGTCGACGACGATATCGATCCCGCCAATCTGCAGGAAGTGATGTGGGCGGTCGCCACGCGCACCGATCCCGACATCGATATCGACATCGTCAAACGCGGAATGGGTTCGAAGAATGACCCGATGTCGATTGCGAATCCCTACAAGGCGCCGTTCAACTCGAAAGCGATCATCGACGCATGCCGTCCCTTCGATTTTCTTCACGAGTTTCCGCAAGTCGCGGAAGCCAGCAAGGAATTGCAGGAGAAGACCCGTGCAAAGTGGGAACACATTCTCGGCTGACACGCCACGACGCGACCCGGCGCCCGACCCCATACACATCATGCAAGCTGCGAAGTTTTCTCGCGCGCAGGAAAGCGCGTCAGTGACAGCGGCCGACAAGGAGAATTACACATGGAACTGACAGGCGAACAGATTCTGCCGCTGCCGCGCGAACGCGTATGGGCGGCATTGAACGACCCGGAAATTCTCAAGGCATCGGTGCCGGGATGCGAGTCGTTCGAACGCGTCGACGACAATCAGTTTCAGATGGTGATGGCCACGACCGTCGGCCCGATCAAGGCACGCTTCAAGGGCAAGATGGTGCTGACCGATTTGCAGCCACCGCAGTCGTATTCGATGACCTTTGAAGGATCGGGTGGCGCGGCCGGTTTCGGGAAGGGCGGAGCGCATGTCGATCTTCTGGCCGACAGTGCCGGCGGCACGCGCCTCGTGTACCGCTCACATGCGCAGGTGGGCGGACGTCTGGCACAGGTCGGCGCGCGCCTGATCGACGGCGTGGCGCGAAAAATGGCTGAAGACTTCTTCGGTCGCTTCACGGTGGCCGTTGTCGGACCGCACGAGCAGACTGCGGGCGACGACGAGCCGATGTCCGCGAATGCCACAGCCGGTGCGGCCTCGACGCAATCAGCCGCTCACGTGCAACAGCATTCGTCCGCGCAAACGCCGACTGACGCCGGTTTCAAGATCCGGGCCTGGACCTGGGCCGCGGGCCTCGTGATCGTCGTTGCATCGATCGCCGTGTATGCATTGCACTAACCACAACAACAACGACGGGGACGGGAGACGACGATGCACGACAGCAATGCGCTGCATGGCGCAGTGAGTCAGGAGGCCACGCAGACCGCGGCCGTGCAGGCCACCGTGAATGCAGCGGACGAAGCGAGCGCGGCATTGATCCGGCGTATCGAGAGCGTACCGTTCTCACGATGGCATACGAAGGCGCGCATCATCATCGGCAGCGCGACGTTCTTCGACGCATTCGACGCGCTGTCGATCGCGTTCGTGCTTCCCGTGCTGATCGGCCTGTGGCATATCGAGCCGCTCGAGATAGGTGTGCTGATCGGCGCAAGCTATATCGGGCAGTTCGTCGGCGCCTTGATATTCGGTTGGTATGCCGAACGCCGGGGGCGCATTCGCAGTGCGGCCATTGCGATCTCGATCATGTCGGTGATGAGCATGGGCTGCGCGATGAGCGGCAGTTTCGCGATGCTGCTGGCGTGCCGGTTCATTCAGGGAATCGGTGTAGGTGGCGAGATGCCCGTCGCCGCGACCTATATCAGCGAATTGTCGAACGCGCACGGCCGCGGCAAGTACTTTCTGCTGTATGAACTGATTTTCCCCGTCGGATTGATGGCGACGGGCCAACTCGGCGCGTGGCTCGTACCCGTCGTCGGATGGAAGATCATGTTCTGGATCGGCGCGGTGCCGGGCCTGCTTGTCGCGCTGCTTGTCTGCCGGTTGCCGGAATCGCCGCGGTGGCTGATTTCAAAAGGACGCCTCGCCGAAGCGGAAGTCGTGGTCAGGGACATGGAGGCGAGTACCGACCGCCGCATCGCGCCCACTCAAAGGAAACAGCAGAACAATGTCATGGTCAATGCACGCGCGGGCTGGCGTGAACTGCTGTCGCCGTTCTATCGCGGCCGCACGCTCGTCGTGTGGGCGCTGTGGGCGAGCGCGTTTTTCATCGCGAATAGCCTCAACAACTGGTTGCCCACGCTGTACCGGTCCCTCTATCACCTGCCGTTGCAGACGGCGCTCCGTGCCGCGTCGATGACGAATGTCGCGCAGGTCGCGTTGCTGCTCGTCTGCGCGTATGTCATCGATCGCGTCGGGCGCCGGAACTGGACCGTGTCCGCATTCTGTCTCGCCGCAGTTTTGTTCGCATGCCTTGGCCTCTTCGGCGCGCATGACGTGTGGAGCGCGATGGTGCTCGGAACGCTCGGCTACGGGCTGGTCGGCTCGGTTGCGGCCGTGCTGTATCTGTACACCCCTGAGGTCTATCCGACGCGAATGCGCGCGACCAGCACAGGGCTCGCGACGTCGTGGCTGCGCCTGGCGTCCGCCGTCGGGCCGTCGCTTGCGGGCTTGCTGTTGCACAAGCGCGGCATCGGGTCCGTGTTCGTGATGTTCGCCATGGTGGCCGTGTTCGGTGCGCTCTGTGCGATGAAAATGACCGAGACGCGCGAGCGAAGCCTGGAAGAGATTGCGCCCTGACAGGTGAACCTGTTTTTCTGCATGTCCTCTGAAAGGAGCGTCACGGAGAAGCGAGCATGAACGGAGCGTGAGACGCGGCAGGTCGCTGTCATCGACTGTAACGAGCGGAGTTTCGCGGTTGCGACGCCGGTGTCGTCGCGTGCCGGTTTCTGGGGGTAAGATAGGGTTTACGCTTAAACCCTATCGGAGACCACCATGAGACTTATCACGAATGCCGCGGCGCTTTCAGCAGCTTTGTTGCTACCGTTTGCCGCCTTTGCGCAATCGAGTGCGCCGCTCACACGCGCACAGGTCCGGCAGCAAGTCATAGACATGGAAAATGCGGGCTATAACCCGTCGACGTCGGATTCGACCGCGTATCCCGAGAACATCCAGGCCGCGCAGATGCGTCTCGATACGCTCAAGACGAATGGTGCCTACGGTGGCTTCGCCACGGGTTCGACAAGCTCCGGGTCGGGCCGGCGTTTCTACCAGGGTGATGATTCGCAGTAAGGGAAGGCAAAGCATTCCTCGACTTCATGTTGACGGATTCCATATCTCTGACTAAAGTCAGAGATATGGAATCCGACATTCTCCAGATCCGTAGCTTTAACCGCATAGTCGCCGAAAGCATTGGCGCTATCGATGATCATTTTCTCGGACGGGGCCGCCCGATGGGTGAATCACGCCTGCTATGGGAGATCGGTGTCGAAGGTGCGGATATTCGTACTCTTCGCGCGCGGCTGAATCTTGATTCAGGCTATGTCAGCCGTACGTTGGCGTCTCTTGAACGGCAAAAACTTGTCGCTGTCCTAACGCATTCGGGCGACCGCCGGGTACGTCGGGCTTGCCTGACTCAGGAGGGCCTCATGGAAAGGGCCGAACTCGAACGGCTCTCTAACGAGGTCGCTTTACGCGCGCTCGAACCTTTAGGCGATGAGCAGCGTCGCAGACTGGTCGCGGCAATGGCTGAAGTTGAGCGCTTGCTGCAGGCATCTCTTGTGAATTTCGCGCTTGAGGAGCCGGATAGCGATGACGCGCGGTGGTGCTTCGAACAGTATTTCGGCGAACTCGATGAGCGCTTTGACGCAGGATTCGACCCGTCCATGAGCCTGTCGGCGGATGCGCATGAACTGAAGGCACCGGAGGGCGCGTTGATCGTCGCGAGACTCCATGGAAGCCCGATCGGCTGCGTCGCGCTGAAGTTTCATAAGAGGTCACCGGCCGAGCTCAAAAGAATGTGGGTGAGCCCTGCCGCTCGCGGTATGGGTGTAGGCCGCCGGTTGATTGTCGAGGCGGAGAAACGTGCTCGGCAGGCCAAAGTGCGCATTATTCGCCTGGAGACAAATCGAACTCTGGGCGAGGCGATTTCGCTATACCGGCAATCTGGATACGTCGAAGTCGATGCGTTCAGCGCGGAACCCTATGCCCATCACTGGTTTGAAAAGCGACTGGTCTAAACGGGCGTCACTCTTTGCTCCGCGGACTTTCAACCGTATATCGGGCGATGAATGCCGGCTCATCCAAAGTGCCGTTGCGGCCGACTCGTCAGGCAGTTCTTTGAAGACTTTCACGAGACGGCCAGAAATCTGTCAAGGCGACAATTAACGACGCAAGGTTCTCTTCAACGGAAGTTTCCTCGCTTCCTGAAGAAGGAGGGCGTTACGAGAAAGCGCTCTCTCATTCAATCTTTTGTCGCGCACGCTATGGCGGTTCAACGGCACACTATTTGGCGCCGCCATTGTGATGATCGGTTTCTGCAGGTGCCGGCGCGGTGTCACAGCGCATTCCGCAGGGGGCTGGTAGCCCCCTTTGAAGCTGCGCTTACGTTTTTTGACTAAATCACAATGCGCTGGGCTTCTCCCAAAGATTCAGCGATTGGCCAATTCCCTCGCGCAGTGCATTCTTGTACATTTCAAAGCCCCAGCTGATGTCGAAAACAGCCATGCCGCAGGCAATGAAAATCACCCGTTCCTTAGCGGTTTCCCGGCCGGGCTTATTGCCATTGACGACGTCACCCAGACCTGTCGAATCCGCCAACGCGGGCAGTATTCCGGCATCGATCAATCGATAGAACGGGCCGCCGATCACACCGCTGTAGTAGGCGTCCTTGTTCCCCGACGCGATCGCATCCTCGACATACGCCTCTTGCAGGGGCGTGTGATCGAAGACGATCTTGCAATTGGTCAGGAAAGAGTCGTCCGTATTGAATGGCCCCGACACCAGGATGGTTGCCCCTTCCTTGATCCACTCATCCTTGAAGTAGAGCGGCTTCAGGCGCGAGGCCGCGACCGTGATGACATCGGCATCACGGAAGCCTTGTTCAGCCTGGTCGACGCCGATGGCGCCGATACGATATTTTTCCTCCACCCAGCCGGCAAACTCGTTCGCCTTGTCGAGGAAGACATCAAAGCAGATGACCTTCTCGATCCCGTCGAGTTGCGTCATGATTGCGGTGAAGCAGGCCTTGTTGATCGGGCCACAACCGATAACCGATACAGTCTTCGAATCCTTATTGGTCAGATGCCTGGCAGCGACGCCCGGCACGGCCCCGGTTCGTGCCGCACTCAGAAGGTTCGCCGACATAAGGGCCAGTGGCGCCCCTGTGTCCTTGTCATTGAGCATCATGGTCAGAATCGAGCGCGGCAATCCCTTCTCCGCATTGGCATGGTTCGACCCATACCATTTATTGCCACAGACATCGAAGCGTCCACCCAGGTAGCCGGGCATCGCAGCGAATCGCCGGTCCGGTCCCGCCACCGGCATGTTGGGAAACTTCGTCTCTTTCGGGAAGACGATGTTCATACCGTGATTGTTGTGATTGGCGCCACCCATGAGGTAATCGCCCTTACCAAGAAGGCTGAAAGTCTCCTCGCAGACGGAAACACAATGCGCTGCATCCAGTACGCCGGCTGTGATCATGTCCGGCTCTGAGAGATAGAGAAAGTCGATGTTCGGATACATTTGAGTTCACCTTTTTGAAGTGAGTTGGGTGGCATATCGGCGGGTTTCAAACATCAGACACGCGCGTCAAAACCGAAGAAGTGGCGAGATGTCATAGAGGCGGCAACCAGGGCTGCGTGCATTGGCACGCATCAGGAAGTTCAGCTTTTCGATTCGTTCTCCGGAGCGCGGCGCGCCGTTCTTCTGAAATGGAACCTGGAGACCGACCGAGAAGTCCATCACGACGTCATCCACGACGCCACCGGAGCGGCCTGATGGCACCGCGATCATTCCGTGTTCTTCTGCAAATCGATAAGCATCCAGCGCCTCAGTGATCGTGCCGACCTGATTGGGCTTGAGTACGAAACCACCCACGGCGCGGAGTTCGTAAGCTTTCTTGAGCAAGGCCGGGTTGGTCACCGTCAGGTCGTCGCCAAGAACGATCGTGCGGTCGAGTTCGCGAGCCGCTTTGATGTATCCAGTCCAATCGTTCTCGTCGAGCAGATCTTCGATAAAAACCAGAGGGAACATTTCGGTCAGGAACCTGGCATAGGCGATGAGTTCGTCGGACGATACCCATTTGCCTTTCAGCAGATAGGTATTGGTCTCCTTGTCGTACATCTCGCTCGAGGCGCAATCGAGCGCGAAGGCGATTCGGCCTGTATAGCCGCACTCGTCAACGGCTTTTTGCATCAGTGCCAGGATCGTTTCGGGGTCATCCGACGGCGCGGCGTAACCGTAGGAACTGGCAACCAGTGGCTTATGTCCCAGGTAGTCCGTGAGCACGTCGGCGAGTTTCTGGAACACGGCTACTGCCATCTCGATGGAAGAATCGACGCGATCAGTGCCGTAGGGAACAATCAGGAACTCGTTGAAAGCCTGCGTGAGTCCATCGTATCGCCCGCCGTTGATCACGTTGAAGCAGGGAACGGGCACGGTCCGGATGTCGCCACCCGCGATGTGCTTGTAAAGAGGCGTCGAGAGCGCGGCGGCCGCGGCGCGGAAAGCCGCAACGGAAACCGAGTAGATCGTATTGCCGCCCAAACGCCTTTTGTTAGGCGTGCCATCGAGGGAGATCATTTTTTCGTCGATGGCGCGTTGGTCGAACACGTTCATGCCGAAGAGCGCCGGGCCGATGACGTTCGCCGCATTGTCGACGGCTTGATGAACGCTGAGGCCCTTGTAGGTCGACGGGTCGTTGTCCCGCAGGACAAATGACTCGTGCATGCCAACCGAGGTGCCAGTGGGCGCGGCGCCCAGACCGATGGCACCACTTTCGGTGCGTATCTCGACTTCGACGGCGGGGCGGCATTTGCAGTCGATGATCTGCTGTGCCCGGACGGATGCGATCCTGTCTTTCATGTTATTCGCCCCCTTTCGGCTCAGGAATGTAAAGGATGTTCAGGTCGCACAGGTTGGTGCCCGTGTTACCGGTAAAAACAGTCGAGCTAATCGAGTCGAGTGCCTCGAAGCAACTGTGCTCACGAAGTGCCTGATACAGACTGATTCCTTTGTCGGCCGCGGCGTTGAAACTGGTGGAATCGGTAATGCCGCCGGCGACGTTCGCTGTGCCATCCGTGCCTTCGCTATCGATCGATAGCAAGCAGGCGCCCTTTGTCCTCGCGGCCGTGATGGCAAAACTCACGGCCATTTCCTGGCCTGGGCCACCGTGGCCCTTGATCACGCTGTTGTCGTCGATCAGCGTCGTTACTTCGCCGGAGCTGAGAAGCACACAAGGAGGCTTGACCGGGTTGCCATATGTCTGGATTTCGCGCGCCATCGAAGCGAGGAAAGTACCGGCGTCGCGGCTTTCGCCTTCGAGAAAGGACGACACGATCATGGCCGGAAGACCCATCTCCTCGCAGATTTCCTTGGCGTAGATGCAGGAATCCGGCAGCGTGTTGAGCAGGAAGTAGGTGTTGTCGGGAAACGCCTTGGGCGTTTCCGCTTCAGGGCCTGCGCTCATCAGATAATCGACAACGCTTTCAGGCAGCCGGTCGGCGACATTACGATTGATGATCGTCGCGCGTGCATCGTCCAGCGTCGTCATGTCGGGGCCGATTGGCGTACTTTTGTAGGCCGAATAGGGCACGGCGATATCGCCCGTGGCGGGTGAGCCGACCGCGTCACTGATACCGAGACCAATCAGTTCGGCGCCTGCATCCTGAATGCGCTTCGCCAGCATCCCGCCGTTCAAGGCCGAAATGTGACGACGCACGGCGTTGATTTCGTAAATGCCCGCACCGGATTTCAACAGCACGTCGGTGGTAGCGATCTCATCCTGCAAGGTAATACCCTCGATCGGACATGACATGAGCGCTGAACTGCCGCCGCTGATCACCGCAATGAAGAGGTCTTCGGGTCCAGCCTGATCGACGAGTTCGATAATTTTCCTGGATGCGCGGTAGCCTTCTTCGTTGGGTAGCGGGTGTCCGCCAACGAAGACTTCGGTCCTGTTGAATCGATCCGTTTCCTCCAGGATCTTTACGATGGCGATCCCTTGCGTCAGGAAGTCTCCCAACACATGATCCACCGCCATGGCCATGTGATTGCAGGCCTTGCCGGCGCCGATCAGGTACACATTGCGCTTCAGCGATAGATCCCATGAGCGGGTTCCAACATGCAACACGTTGCCCTCCATGCGCATGATGTTTCTGATCCGCCGGTAGCTGTCCAATCTCTCGAGTGTCCGGTCGGCAATCTCGAGCACGACTCGTCTGGAGGACGAGTCACCTTGCGAGAGGATCGCGTTTGCATTTCGTATCTTGTTCATGCTGAGGAAGGACGGTGAGCGTTATCGCCACAGGGAGAGTCGGGCGGGATGGCTATCAATTTAGGCAAACGACCTGCACAGATACATGTACACTTGGCGGGATCGCGAGATAGCTGTAGAGGGCTTGGCACCGCTACACCTTTTCAGTTGTCCGTCCGAGTTCTTCCGCCTTGTGTGATCACGATGAAACCCGTTTTGACGCTGGATTCCCAATCGGATACGCCGCTTACCGTACAGATCGTGGCCGGGGTGATGAATGAAGTTGCTGAAAAGCGCTGGAGGCCTGGCGCGCGCGTGCCGAGCATCCGCGCATTCGCCGGAGCGCACGGCGTGTCGACCTTCACGGTTGTCGAGGCCTACGATCGGCTGGTAGCGCAGGGCGTACTGGAAGCGCGGCGTGGCTCGGGCTTTTACGTCTCCGACCGGAGCCATAACGCACCGCGGAAGATCGCCGAAAAGCTCGATGAGAGCGTGACCAATGGCTGGCTATTGCGAAACTTTCTCGGCGCGAATGAAGGAGCGATTTACGCAGGAGCCGGTTGGCTTCCGGAGCCATGGTTCGACAGCGATGGTCTCGCGCGGGCGCTCAGACAACTCGCATTGCAGCCGGAAAGTCTGCTGGGTTATGGACACGCAAGGGGTTACGAACCATTGCGAGAACAGATAGCCCGACAGTTGTCGGACTATGAAATAGAGGTGGATGCCGGCGGGGTGATGACGACCCTTGGCGCGAATCAATCGCTAGACCTTGTCATACGCCAATTCACTCAACCGGGCGACACGGTCATGGTCGATGAGCCGTGCTATAGCGATCTGCTCGTTGCCTTGCGGTTGCGTGAGGTCGAAAGCATCGGGATACCGATGACACCTACCGGACCCGATATTGCCGTCACGGAGACGGTTCTCGAAACGCACCGTCCAAAAGTCTACTTCACGAATAGCCGGCTTCATAATCCCACTGGCGCGAGTTACAGCTCCGCGGCGGCCTTCAAATTGCTGAAAGCCGCGGAACGCCACAACTGCCTGATCGTGGAGGACGATGTCTCCGCCGGGCTGGTCCAGGGTTCGCACGTGACGCTGGCATCGATGGATCAACTGAAACACGTCATCTACATCGGCAGCTTCTCCAAAACAATAGGTGCGGGTTTGCGCGTCGGTTTCGTGGTCGCAGAGGCTGGAATACTCGAGGGTCTGCTCTATCAGAAGCTGGTGTCGGGTATGTCGACGCCAACCGTCACTGAACGGTTAGTGAGCGCGATACTGGCAGAAGGGCATTTTCGCAAGCAGACGGAACAGTTGAGAGAGCGTCTCGCAACCGCTCAGGAGCGGGTCTGTCGCCGGCTCGAAGCAATCGGGTTTGAGATCTTTTGCGAGCCTCGCGCCGGCATGTTCGTATGGGCGAGGGCGGCAGGCGTCGAACTGGATTCGGCGGAACTGGCCGAGCGTGCCTTGGACAAGCGCATCCTGCTTGCCCCGGGACATCTGTTTTACGGCGGACACGTAAAGACTGGCTGGTTGCGATTCAACGTGGCACATAGCAACTTCGACCGGCTTTTTTCTTTTTTAGCGGAATCCGTTGCACGTTAACGTTTCCGCTTCACAGTCGCGTCCTGCGGAACGGTATTGGTTGTCAGCCATTGCCGTGTTTGCTTCTCCTGCCCTCCAGATCATCTCGATAGCGCATACGTGTCCCTATGCGCGCGCCGGCCAATTCGGCTGAACCCTTCTCATCGTCACGTTCCTGTTTTCGGTTGCGGCGATGTTGCCCGTCTGCGAAACCCGCCACCGCCTCTATCCCGTCGGCGCAATCCTGTTCCAGTAAAACACCGGAGCAACTGTGCAGGTCTTGCCGACTGCACAGGTAGGGAGGCGTGTCGGGCAGTGTGCATGTCGCGTGGAAATTTGAACAAAAAGAATACGCAGACTTCTGGGAGCCCATGCGTTCCGGAGAACTGAAGGCGGATATCGGATCACATGATGCGAGAACCGGTAACCAATCGATCACTGCGAGGAGAAAGATTCATGGACGGTATTAAGACTTCGGCCTTGTTCGCTGCATTGCTATCCATTATCTGCGTGACTGCGCAAGCGGAAGTCGTCAAGGTGGGCGTTGCGGGTCCCTTGACGGGAGGGCAGTCGAATTTCGGCAAGGACGATGAGCGAGGTGTCCGACTCGCGGTCGAAGACCTGAACCGCAAGCCGATGATCATCAACGGCCAAGCTGTCACGTTCGCCGTCGTGTCGGAGGACGACGCAGCGGATCCGAAGACCGGCGTATCCGTCGCCCAGAAGTTGGTTGATTCGGGAGTGAAAGCTGTCATAGGCCACTACAACTCCGGGGTGACGATTCCCGCGTCGCGCATCTATAACAATGCGCACATCCCGATGATCACAGGCGCGGCATCGAACCCGGCCATTACCCAGCAGAACTTTCCGTATGTGTTTCGTCTTGCCGCCAGCGACAATGTGATGGGCGCACGCATGGCCGAATACGCCGCGAACGTGCTTCACGCCAGGCGCGCGGCGGTGATCGACGATCGCACCGCATACGGCTCGGGAGTCGCTGATGTATTCGTCGCCACGGCGAAGAAGCACGGTGTCGAGATTGTCGGGCGAGAGTATTCGAACGACAAGGCCACCGATTTCAACGCGATCCTGACTCACATCAAAGCCGAACGTCCGGACGTCATCTTCTATGGCGGCTACTACGCGCAGGCTGCTTCGATCGGACGACAGACCAGACAGTTAGGCCTCGAGATTCCGATTCTCGGCGGCGACGGCATCTGCTCCGTCGACATGCCGAAGCTCGCTGCAGGATCGCTGGATGGCCGGGGGTACTGCGCTCAGGGTGGCGCGCCGCTGGCCACATTGCAGGGCGGTACTGATTTTTCAACCCGATATGAAGAGAAGTTCGGCGCGAAGAACGATATCTATTCACCGGCTTTCTACTCGGCAACCATGGTTGTGGCACAAGCCATTAAAGCCGCGAATTCAACCGACCCTGAGAAGTTCGTGCCGATGCTTAAACAAACGCAATTCTCGACCCTGGTCGGAAAAGTGACTTTCGACAAGACCGGTGAGTGGATCGACGCGCCGGTGACGGTCTACAAGGTGTCAGGCGACGCCCTCAATCCGATCCGCTAAAGCTGCGCAAAAACCTCAAAAACAGCGAACGAGCGGCGAGAAGCCGCTCGTTTCGTGTGTACAGGTCGATGCAGTCAATACATGGGAGAGACATGGACATTCTCGTCCAACAAATCATGAATGGTCTGGTGCTTGGGAGCGTGTACGCGATCATCGCACTGGGCTACACGATGGGCGAGTCGATCAAGGGCGTGCCGCCGCACCTGTTGCTCAAGCGTGGTCTGGCGATGGTGCCGGAAGGCCGTGGCATCTTCGCGCGCATGTCGATCGCATGTTCGGCTTCTTCCCGCGTCTGAAGGAGCGCGCGACGCAATACGCGGGCACGCTCTCGGGCGGCGAACAGCAGATGCTGGCGATGGCGCGCGCGATCATCTCGCGTCCGAAGCTGTTGCTGCTGGACGAGCCGTCGATGGGTCTGTCGCCGATCATGGTCGAGAAGATCTTCGAAGTGGTGCGGGCGATTTCGGCCGAAGGCATGACCGTGCTGCTGGTCGAGCAGAACGCGCGTCTGGCGTTGCAGGCGGCGAATCGCGGCTACGTGATGGACTCGGGTCTGGTCACGATGTCGGGTGACGCGAAGCAGATGCTGGATGATCCGAAGATGCGGGCGGCTTATTTGGGTGAGTCCTCGTAGCGACGCACGAACCACCGATGTTGCGCATAACAGTTGAGCAGGAAGCAAGGCGAGCCGAAGAGGTACGGTCTCTTGACTAAGGCGGCTCGTTAGGCGCCGTCTCGCGCTGCTGGAGAAAATGCACAAGAAAGACGTGGCCGTTCTTCTCGAACGTGCTGTCGAACATGGACAGGGTGCTCGCGAAGACCAACCTCGCGGTGGCCTTGCGTTACGCTGCGCTCGTACCCGGCAAGAAACTGCGCGAGCATGTGTTCGAGCGGATCGTCGCGGAATGGGAGCGCACGTCGAAGGTGTTGCCGGAGATCACGAGCAAGAGTGAACGGCTCGCGGAGAACCCGCACTCGACTGCGAAGAGCAAATGCCGACTCCGGCGGGCCCCTGGATCGGGGCGCCGCCGCAGACGAATTCAGCGAAACAATTACCAGCCAAGCGTCGCGAAAAGCGCTGGCACTTCGTCCAGCGTCTTCAGCGTGGCGTCAGGCGTGTAATCCGGCAATAGCTTCCGACCTGTTCCGCGATCTATCCAGACACACCGAAATCCAATGTCTCGTGCTGCGGCGTGGTCAAGATGCGGGCTGGCGCAGATATGCACGACATCGTCCTTCGATACATCGAGCAGTTCGTGTGCGTACTCGAACAAGCGTCGTGCGGGCTTGTATGCGCCGGCCTGCTGCGCGGTCACCACGCGGTCAATATGACCGCCGAGTTGTGCGACGTTGCCAGCAATGATGTCGTCGTCAGTATTTGACACGATGCAAAGGCGATACCCCATCGCCTTCAGCTTCCCGAGCGTGTCGACGACTTCGGGAAACGGCGGCATCGCCGAAATTCGCGAGGTGAGCGAGACGGCGTCCTTTTCACTGCCATCGAGCCCGAACTCTTCCAGCGCAAGACGTAACCCCTGGCCCGAGACCTCCCGGAAAGAGCGATGCGGTGGCGTCTGTTCGAGCGCGTGTTCATGCCGGTCGTACACCTCAATGAACCTGGGCGCCTCGACTTCAGTCGCGCCACGATTGCTCAGAATCTCTTGCACTGCAGCAAGCAAACCTTCGTCCCATTGGATGAGCGTGCCATAGCAGTCAAAAGTCAGCCATTTCGGCCGTTGCGTACCCTTCAGTGACATCATTGACTCCGTTTCGTACAGAAGATGTTTGCAGGATAGGTTGAATGCTCTATATTGGAAAATTAAATAAATCGCTGATGCTCAGTGAAAAGGCAAATGACGAATGATGTTTGACCTCGAACTGCTGAAGACACTGGTTTGCGTCGTTGATGAAGGCAGTTTCACACGCGCCGGCGAGCGCGTACATCGCACGCAATCGACAGTAAGCCAACAGGTGCGCAAACTTGAAGAATCCGTTGGGCGACCGTTGCTTCTACGAGACCGCACCGGTAACCATGTGAGTGCCACCGAGCATGGCGTATTGCTCACGCAGTACGCGCGCAGGTTGCTGGCTTTATCTCAAGAGGCGAGGGAGGCGGCCCGGCGGGATGTGCAGCTTTCGCCGGTGCGGATTGGCGTGCCGGAAGACTTCGACGCGCGACGTATGTCAGCGATGCTTTCCGGTTTTCTGAAAATCCGTCCGGATGCACGACTTGAAACGTTGGCGGGCATGAGCGCGGTTTTGCAACAAAAGCTTTCCGCCGGAGAAATCGATATTGCGCTCATCAAACGTGAACCTGGTAGCGGCGACTGCTTCGCATCGTGGCCAGAGGCACTTGTCTGGGTGCGCGGTCGGGACGCCGTTTCGCCGAAACTGGATTCGGAGGAGCCTTTTGCGCTTGCGCTTTTCCCAGAAGGATGCATCTACCGCAAGCGCGCGATTCGCAGCCTCGACAAGGCAAAGCGCGCGTGGCGAGTAGCGTTCGGCAGTCAAAGTCTCACTGCGATTCAGGCTGCCGTTGCCGCAGGATTGGCGATCTCGGTGTTACCCAGGTCGGCGGTTTTACCCGAGCATCGAATATGCTCCGATATGCCGCCGCTGCCACCAACAGAACTTGCGCTGATCAGCGCGGGCGACGTGCTCGACACTGTACAGCAGGATCTGGTCGACTTTTTGATGAAGAAGGTGAGACGGGCATGAGTTCACTTACGATTGCGATCCGACGGAAAGCGAGTCCTGGTTAGCATCCGACTCGTGCTGCAGAAAGCATCGGAAATCATGGTCATTCGGCAATCTCCGGGATGAATTGCCCTGAGGCACGCGGCAACTGATGGCGTGTCACGCGATCGCGCATGCGTTGCCGCAGGAACAGGGTGAGCCATGAATCCTCAAACAGCTCGGATTGGTCGCATCGGTCAGCGGTCTGTATCCGACGGCCAAGCGTATTTTTTTTCCCGCTCAGCCCTCGAGGAGCGCCTGCGCGAGCTGTCCCAGTTGACGGACGCCGCCTTCGATGCGGTCGCTCCAGGTATGCCCGGCGCTCAGCCTAAGGCAATTGCGAAAGCGCCGGCTTGCGGAGAAGACGTCACCGGGCGCGAAACAAATGCCTTGTTCGAGCGCTTCGTCGAAAAGCGCGCGCGAGTCAAAGCGCCTTGGCAGTTCCAGCCAGAGCATAAACCCGCCTGCCGGCCGGCTCACTTTCGTGTCGGTCGGGAAGCTTGTCTCGATGGTACGCGTCATGCGCCCGAGGTTCTCTTCGAAGAGGCGCCGGATGCCGCGCAAGTGCGCATCGTAGGCGCCGCTCTCCAAAAAGTCTGCGAGCGCGACCTGAGGCAAGACAGGACTGCAGAGGCTGAACGCTAGCTTGCGTTCCAACACCTGCTGCGCATAGGCGCCCGCTACAACCCAGCCGACCCGATACCCGGGTGCAAGGCTTTTCGAAAATGAACTGCAGTAGATCGTATTGGCGCCGCCGTCGAGCGCGATAAACGGCTTTGGCCGCTCGTGCCCGAAGTGGATGTCACCGTAGACGTCGTCTTCGATCAGCGGCACGGCATGCCGCGCGAGCAGCGCAAGGAGCGCCCGCTTGTCGGCCTCGGCCATTGTGCAGCCTAGCGGGTTGTTGAAATTCGACGACAGCACGCAGGCGGCCACCGGTTCCGTATCGAGCAGGCGGGCGAGCGCGCCGACCTCGATGCCGCGCGCCGGGTCGGTCGGCAGCTCGAATGCCTTCAGGCCAAGCATTTCAAGGGTATGGAGGAGGCCAAAGTAAGTGGGCGATTCGATTGCAATCGAATCGCCCCGCTTGGCGACAGCGGTAAGCGCCAGTGTCAATGCCTCGGTGCAGCCGCTCGTGACGAGCAGGTCGTCGGGCGACAGCGCGTGCCCGAAGCGCATCGCCCGCTTCGCGATTTCGCGGCGCAGGCGCGGGTCGCCTTGCGGTGCGCAATAGACGTTGTAGCGCGTGCCGTGTTGACGTGCGGCACGCGCGAGCGCGAAGTCGAGCCGCTTCGATTGCAGCAACGCCGCATCGGGTACGGCGCAGCCGAGCGGCACCAGCGCCGGATTCGATGCGTGCTCGAGCAGTGCCGCGACGGCTCCGCTGATCGACACGGTCGACGCTTTCGCGCGCGATCGTGAGACCGAAGGTAAGGCGAGCGCACCGCGGCGTGCGGCTGCGACGTAAAAGCCTGACTGCGGCCGCGCAACCAGGATGCCGCGATCTTCGAGCAGGCGATACGCCTGTAGTGCCGTGGAGATACTGATGCGGTGCTGTTCACTGACGGCGCGCACGGATGGAAGACGCGTGCCCGGCGCGAGCGCGCCATTGTCGATCATGCCGGTGATGAGCTCGGCCAACCGCTCGTAGCGGTACGGAGTGGGCGTGTTCATGGAAGCGCTCATAACGGAGTAATCCACGATTATCGATGCGGCGCCCCGGCGCGCCAAGGGGAATTGTGATGGTCCATTCAGAAGAAAATTGTGACTGTTATGGTTGGCCGGCGGGCGCTACGATGCATGCGTTGCGATCGCGTCTGAAGGAGCCCGGATGCCGCGCCGCAGCAAAGCGCCGCGCACGGTAGTGACTGCTATCAGGGCTGTGCTGGAACGTCCGTTTGGCTGCTTGCAACGGATCGTCTGACGAACAATTCACAGCAAATACAAGGCAAAAGCATGCAGGGTATTCAACGGAATGTCGATGAACGACCACAGTCTGGCCTCAGCGAATCGAATCCTCAGGAGTGGCGCGGGAGATTTCCTCGCAACGAGATCATTTCGCTCCTCAACGTGAATCGGCCGTTCAACCTGGCGGAGAGCACGTCGCAGGACCTGACGGTCGGCGAACTCCTGGATCTGGCTGGTCTCGAGCCTATCCGCAATCTGAAGCTCGGCTATGGCACGTCCGCTGGTTCGGTCGCGCTTCGCGAGGCGATTGCCGAGGGCTGCAACGTTCCAGCCGGGCAGATCATCACGACACAAGGTACCGCGCTCGGTCTCTTTCTTCTCGCTTTCGAAGTTTGCCGGTCCGGCGACGAGGCTGTCCTTGCGACACCTTGCTTTCCGCCGAGCCGTGATTGCCTTCTCGGAGCCGGCGTTAGCGTCCGCGAGATCAAGCTCTCGTTCGAGAATGGCTATCGGTTGGACCTGAACCAGATCGACGCAAGTCTGTCGCCGAAAACGAAGCTGGTCAGTATCGCTTCGCCACAAAATCCAGGTGGTATTCAGACCTCTCGTGCCGACATCGAGAAGCTCCTTGTGTTGCTGGAAAGGCGGTCACCGGACGCCATACTTTTCATCGACGAGACCTATCGAGAGGCCACCTATGGCGACAATGCGGTGGTCGACAGTTTCGCGGGACTCGATTCACGTATCGTCACCGGCGCGTCGGTATCGAAGGCGCTCGGTGCGCCGGGCTTGCGGACGGGTTGGCTCACTGTGGCGGACGCGGAGCTTCGCGAGCGTCTGGCCGTCGCCAAAATGAACACCGTGATCTCGGGATCGGTGCTTGACGAGACGCTCGCCACAGCGCTTTTGCGCAACAGGGAAAGTGTGCTCGCATCACGACGCCGGTTGCTCGCCGCTGCTCTTCAGGAACTGGCGCTTTGGTGCGAGAGCGAGCACGGGCGTGTCGAGTGGGTGCGCCCTGACGCCGGCGCGTTGTGCTGCCTGCGCCTGCGCTCCGACGCATTCGACGAAGTTGCTGTCTCGCGTTTCTGGGGGCTGCTACCAGGTCATGACTTGCAGCTGGCATCCGGCACATGGTTTGGCGAAAGCAGCCGTGTATTCCGGCTGGGCTTTGGCTACCTGCCGCCTGCGTGCCTCGGACCCGCACTGTCCGCTCTTTCAATGGCCATGGACGCCGCTACGGCATGACGTGCCGGAATAGCCGGGAAACTTCTCGCGGCTGCCAGAAGCGGCTACAGCCTCCCGCCCGCCGCGGGAGCCGCTCGTGTGGTCGCGCAACAGCGTGCGTGATGAAAGCAGCGTCATCGACGCACAGATGAATCGCCGCGCCGAACTGCAGGCGACCTCAACCATAACTCCTCAACGTGTGGAGCACAGCTATGAAAGTAAGAATCGCCTATCTCGAGGAACCGCCCTTCTACTGGACGGGTGAAGATCAATCGGTGAAGGGGGCCGACATCGAACTGGCCGAGGTGGTGCTTCGGGCGATCGGTGTGTCCTCCATCGAACATCATTTGACTTCGTTCGAAGAACTTCTGCCTGGTGTGCAGGAAGGCCGCTGGGACATGAACGTACCGATTTTCGTTACAGCTGAGCGCGCCGAGCGCGTTGCGTTCAGCGTGCCGGTATGGGCGCTGGGCGACGGATTCCTGCTTCATCATGGCAATCCGAAAGCGCTGACGAGCTACGGGGCCGTCGCGGCGCGGAACGACGCGCGGCTTGGGATCGTCGCCGGGACGGTTCAGTTGGACTCTGCAAAGAGGGCAGGCGTGAGCGATAGCCAGATCGTGGCGTTCAAGAGCCAACCCGACGCGATCGACGCGCTGCTCGCAGGAAAGATCGACGCATACGCGAGCACGGCGGTTGGGAGCCGTGTCCTTGCCAGTGCCAATAAGGAACTGGAGGTGGTTGCGCACGAAAAGAGCAAGGAAGGCAGAGCACCTGCAGGGGCCTTCTCGTTCAGCAAGAGCAATCCAGGCCTTCTGCAGGCGGTGAATGAGCAACTTCGCACGTACCTCGGTTCGGCTGATCACCGTGCCCGCATGGCTAAGTACGGTCTCACTCAGACCGAGCTCGACAGCGTGAGCGCAGCCTGACGGAATGATGCACCAGGCCGCCCCGGTGACGCCCGTGCAACGGCTGTCGCGATACGTTTGGCACGGAATCCATCCGCGTCGACAACGCAACGCGCCGGCCGGGCGGTCTGCCACGCGGACACGAAATCATGATTCAGCCCCAGTCACTCAGGTATTTCGCCGAAGTCGCGCGCACGGGTTCACTAAGACACGCATCGGAGACATTCTTTGTCGCACCCAGCGCGATCAGCAAACAGATCAGCAACCTGGAAAAGGAACTCGGCGCTGCGTTGTTCGACCGTTCGCCGCGTGGCGCGACGCTAACCGCAGCCGGTCAGCTACTGCTCGAATACGTGAACGTCAGCACGCGCCAGGTCGAGCAACTGCATGCTGCGATGGACGACCTGAGCTCATTGCGCCATGGGGTGGTCCGGATTGCGCTGGTTGAAGCCGCCGTACATAGTTTCATGCCCGACCTGATAACAGAGTTTTCGCGTGACTACCCGGGTATTACGGTGTTTCTCGATGTCTGCGGCACCGCACAGATCGTCGACGCGCTGGTGGATCATCGCGCCGAGATTGGAATGGCCTTCAATGTCCTCAACCGCGACGACATCAATCTTCACGGGCGCTCAATCCAGCCTTTGCAAATGATATGCCGGCCGGAGCATCCCCTCGCCAGCCGGAAAGCGGTGTCGATGTCCGAACTGGCCACTGTAAGGGTGGCGTTGCCGACACGGACATTCGGCATTCGCTATCTGATTGAAAAAGCCGCCGAACGGGCGAACATCGCGCTTCAGGTTGCGATTGAAGCGAACTCACTGCAGGTTATCAAGAACCTCGTCAGGCAATCGGATATTGTCAGCTTCATGCCGCCGCTCACCATCGCGCGGGAGACGGCTCACGGATGGTTACGGGCAATACCGCTTGACGAGCGCGATTCCGGGTCGGCGACAATCGACGTGATTACCTTTCGCGGGCGACAATTGTCTGCCGCGGCACAGAGTTTCCTCGACATCCTGATCCGACGTCTCAGGACAACCCGCCAGTTTCCCTGACTGCCACCTGCAGTGTTCTGTTTTGGTGACGGTAGACGTCACTTCGACCACCTTCCCCGAAAAATTTGAATCTCGTCTAATGCATTCATCACGTGGGGTCGAGCCCGAGCACCACGAACCGAGCGAGAGACATGATGAATGTGGGATTGATAGGATGCGGCGCCATTGGCGGCCTGCTGTGCGACCTGCTGAGCCAGTACGCACCCGCCGTCCGTGTCGTGGCTGTCTATGAACGGGACCAACATCGCGAGGGTGCGCGCAGGGCGCTCGGCGCCGGCGTCCGGATTATCGATAGCGTTGACGACCTCCTTGATAGTGATCTCGACCTCGTCGTCGAATGCGCAGGCCACGAGGCTCTACGCAACCTGGGCCCGTCCGTCCTTGCAGCAGGGCACGACCTGCTCGTCGCCTCGGTCGGTGCGTTGGCGGATCGCACGCTCGAGACGCTATTGATCGATACCGCGACCGCCGCAGGGGCGCGTCTGCGCATTCCTTCCGGTGCGCTGGGCGGGCTCGACGCGCTTGGCGCGGCAAAGTTCGCGGGTCTGCGCGAGGTGCGATATGAATCGCACAAGGCGCCGGGCGCCTGGCAGGGCACGCCTGCCGAAGCGCTGGTCGTGCTCGACGACATCGAGAGGCCGACCGCCATCTATGAAGGCACGGCGCGAGATGCGGCGCGCCTCTTTCCGAAGAACGCCAACGTGGCGGCTGCGGTAGCGCTGGCCGGCGTCGGCTTCGATCGGACCACGGTGGTCATGTACGCCGATCCGCTTGCGACCGGCAACACGCACCGGATCAAAGCCGAAGGCGATTTTGGCCACATCGACATCTCTGTCACAGGCAAGACACTCCCGAGCAATCCAAAAACCTCGATGTTGGCGCCGTGTAGTCTCGTGCGTGCGATCGCAGACCTCAACCAGACCCTGGTAGTTGCCTAGCTGGCGAGAACGCCTCCTATTGGCACGTGCACGCGGATTTGAAGTGAACCGCCAGGAATTCAAACAGGAATCATAGATAAGGATACCCAATGAAATATGACGTTGATACGGAAACCCGGCCTACCGACGCTGTGCGTAGTCCCTATGACGGCGCCGTGATAGGTCATATGCCAATTGCGGACGCGGACGCAGTCGAGCGATCGATCGGCCGGGCACAAGCCGCATTCGAGATCATGCGTCAATTGCCTCGATTCGCACGTGCGGATATCCTGCGACGCGCGGCCGACCTGATCGAATCCCGGCGCGATGAGTTCGTGCGCACGATCGCTTCGGAATCAGGAAAACCCTTGTACGATGCGCGAGGCGAGGTTTCGCGTGGCATCTTCAACTTGCGTAACGCGGCTGCCGAAGCGCGGCGCAGTCATGGTGAAGAGGTGCCGCTTGACGTCGATGCGGGAGTTTTCGAATACCAGACGACCGATACAAGCGGCAGCGCTACGGAACTGTCCAGTCTCGATCTCGACAAACTGGCTGACATGCGCCGTCGTGTGGGTCTTGCAAGGCGATTTCCGATAGGCCTCATCCTGGCGATCTCGCCATTCAATTTTCCGCTCAATCTTGTCCTGCACAAAGTCGCGCCGGCGATTGCGGCAGGCAATGTCGTCGTGCTGAAGCCTGCACCACAAACGCCTCTCACCAGCCTCCTGCTTCAGGATGTCATGCGCGATGCGGGCTTGCCCGACGGTGCGCTGGAGGTGTGTCATTGCAGTATTCCGCTTGCGGAGTCGATGGTTCGGGACGACCGCTTCGCAATGGTGACCTTCACGGGAAGTGCCAGCGTCGGCTGGCATATCAAATCGATCGCAGGGCACAAGAAAGTAGCGCTCGAGCTCGGCGGCAACGGCACGGTGATCGTGGCGGAAGACGCGGATCTGGATCTCGCGGCGGCCCGGTGCGTGCGTGGCGGAGTGGTGTTCGGGGGGCAGTATTGCATTGGGGTGCAGCGCGTTCTCGTGCACGAAGATGTACGGGCTCAGTTCGAGGCCAGGCTGCTCGACAAGGTCCGCGCGTGTAAGGTCGGCGATCCGATGGAAGAGGGCATCGACGTGGGTCCGGTTATCGATGAGAAATCGGCTATCCGCATTCAGTGCTGGATAGACGCGGCGCTGACCGGGGGCGCGCGTCTGCTGGCCGGTGGCCCGCGCGTCGGCGCAGTAGTGCGGCCGACCGTACTGGCGGACACCCGGCCGGGAATGCTGGTGGAGGACGAGGAAATCTTCGGACCCGTACTCACGCTTAACAGCTATCGCACATTCGACGAAGCCGTCAAGCGTGCAAACGATTCGCGCTATGGCTTGCAGGGCGGCCTGTTCACGCGAGACCTGCAGCGCGCGTTCCGGGCGCTGGAGAAATGGGATGTCGGCGGACTGATGGTCAATGACGTTCCGATCTATCGCATCGATAACATGCCTTTCGGCGGCTGGAAGGACTCCGGCACCGGCCGTGAGGGCACGCGCTACGCGATGGACGAAATGTCGGAGATCAAGCTGCTCGTGATCAACTATTCGTGAAACCGAGTCGCGCGTTTCGCTGAAGGCCGCGAAACGCGCTTTCCATGCCCTCTGCCAGGATACGACATGTCGACGTCTCCCCTGAACATCCCCTCCTGTGACCTTGAAGATGACGCCCTGACCGGGCGCAGGCTCTATCGCAAGCTCACGTGGCGGTTCGCCCCATTCCTGGGTCTGTGCTTCTTTTCCGCATTTCTGGATCGAGTGAATGTAGGCATTGCCAAGCTGCAGATGCTCGATTCTCTCGGATTTAGCGAAACCGTTTACGGGCTCGGTGCCGGACTGTTCTTCGTTGGCTACATCCTGTTTGAAGTGCCCAGCAACCTGGTACTGCAAAGGGTGGGCGCCCGATTCTGGATCGCGCGCATCATGGTCACATGGGGCGTGCTTTCCGGGTTGACGATGTTCGTGAAGACGCCTGGGCAGTTCTACGTCGTGCGTTTCCTGCTGGGGGTGGCGGAAGCCGGGTTCCTGCCCGGCGCACTGCTTTACCTTACCTACTGGTTTCCCGACGCGCGGCGCAGCCGGATCGTCGCACTCTTCATGGTGGGCTTGCCGCTATCGAGTCTGATCGGCGCGCCGCTTTCAGGCTGGATCCTGTCGCTCTTTGACGGCGTGAATGGCTTGCAAGGCTGGCAGTGGTTGTTCGCGCTGGAAGCGCTGCCTTCCGTGCTGCTCGGCGTGCTCGTCTATATCTTCCTCCCGAAAACATATCAGGACGCGCGTTTTCTCACTGCTGCCGAGCTCACGAAGCTAAGGCAGGACATTGGGACGGATCACGAGGAGAAGAAGGCGCATAGGTTGGGTCAGGCGTTCGCCAATCCGAAAGTATGGGTGGTGGGCTACCTCGATCTCTGCGTACTGCTCTGCTTTTATTCGATAAGTTTCTGGATGCCCACGATGCTGCGCGATGCGGGCATCAGGAGCGCGATCAAGATTGGCGCCCTGATGGCGATCCCCAATGGGTTGGCGGTTGTCATGGTTCTGGCAGCCGGGATCAGTTCTGACTGGTTCCGGGAGCGTCGTTGGCATGTCGCGGTGCCGTTGCTGTTGTCAGCGTTTGGCCTGATCGCAAGCGCTTTTTTCCCTGGCAGCGTTGCCGCTATAGTCATCCTTCTCTCGATGGCAAACGCTGGGGCAGCGGCGGCGATGCCGGTGATCTGGGCGCTTCCGTCGACGTTTCTTCGCGGCACGGCCGCAGCAGCCGGTATTGCATTCGCGTGCTCGATTGCCAACCTTGGAGGCTTCGCGAGTACCTATTTTCTTGGCTGGCTAAAAGATCAAACACATAGCGTGGGCGCGGGCGTCATCACGTTTGGCATCTGCCTGCTCCTGGGTTGCCTGCTGGCGCTGGCGATGCCGAAGCGGATCGTCAACCGGTGAGCGCATGCCGTTGTCGGCCAGGCCGACAATGCGCCTGGGCTACTGTCCGCAGCCGTACGGGTGGAAGTGTCCACAGAAGCGCTCGTTCGTGACCGAAGAGTTCGGCAATTATCGAGTCGGCGCCCGCGGCCCGCCGGGCGAAATTGTGATGGTCGAATAGGCGAAAAATTGTGACTGTTACGGTTGTGCCGCACACGCTACGATACATGTGTTCCATTTGCATCTGAAGAATGCCCAGATGCCCACGGTAGTCAGACGAGGCGAACATGAAGCGATCCTATCAAGTAGTTGACGTCTTCACCAACCGGCCGCTTCTGGGCAATCCGGTGGCCGTGGTATTGGACGCCGAGGGCCTGACCACCGACGCGATGCAAGCTGTCGCGAACTGGACTAACCTTTCGGAGACCACGTTTGTCCTTCCGCCTACGACAGCCGAGGCCGACTATCGTTTGAGGATCTTCACGCCGCGTAATGAGCTTCCCTTCGCTGGACATCCGACCCTTGGTAGTGCTCACGCCGTCGCGGAAACTGGGCGCGTCATACCTCGCGGAAGCGGTCGATTGATTCAACAATGCGGCATTGGCCTCGTTGAAGTGACGATCGAAGAGCGAGGCGGAGACCGCCAGCTCACGTTCGACCTGCCGCCTGCGAAGTTAGAACCGCTGCACGCGGCGGATGTGGCGGAGCTGGAGCTTATCCTCGGGTGCAAAGTGGACCGCAAGACTACGCCAGCTATCGTGAATGTTGGCGCCATCTGGATGGTGGTGCATCTGAACGATGCTGCTTCCGTACTAAACCTTCGGCCGGATTTCGTGAGATTGGCGAATCTCGAGCGCCGCCTCGGCGTCACGGGCCTGACTGTATTCGGCACTCGCGAGCACGGAGACCGCGCGGCAATAGAAGTGCGTACCTTCGCGCCGTCCTGTGGGGTGGCGGAGGATCCTGTCTGCGGAAGCGGCAACGGCAGTGTGGCTGCCTTCCAGTGGCAACGCGGCCTGTTGCCACCCGGCGGTACAGATTACGTGGCTGCTCAGGGACGGTGCGTCGGTCGAGATGGACGGGTAAAGGTAAGCGTCGATGCGAACGGAAATGTACGCGTGGGCGGTTCTTGCGTCACATCGGTGGAGGGCTCGCTTATGCTCTAGACAGGGACTGGGCGAGAGACGCGCTGATACTGGTTGCGCGTTGGTTTCCGACATTTTCCGCATTCGAAAGATAAGACGCAGGTGTTCCGAAATGAATTCCGCATTCTCCATTGACTCATCGCCCGGCTTTATCCCGATCACCAATCCCTTCGATGGCGTCGAAGTCGGCACGGTCGTGAACATTCCGCCAGAAGGCGCGCAGGTGCTGATCCAGACCGCGAAGGATGGCGCGCGCGTTTGCCGTGACCTGTCACGTCACGAACGGGCTCGCGTGCTCGAGACCTGCGCATCGCTCGTGGAGCGTGACAAGGACGCGTTTGCCGATCTCATCGTTGCGGAAGCAGGTAAGACGGTCAAGCAGGCCAGGAAGGAAGTGCTGCGCTGCGTGAACACGCTCAAGCTATCCGCCGATGAGGCGCGTCGAAACGCCGGTGAGGTCGTGCCGTTCGACGCGTTTGGTGGATCGGAAAACCGGCAGGGATGGTTCACTCGAGAACCTCTCGGCATCATCGTCGCCATCACGCCGTATAACGATCCACTCAACCTGGTCGCGCACAAGCTCGGACCGGCAATTGCTGGCGGCAATGCCGTGGTTCTCAAGCCATCCGAACTCACGCCGCTTTCGGCGATCAAGCTCGTTGGATATCTGGTGGCGGCCGGGATGCCATCGAACGTCGTATCGGTCGCGACCGGTGGCGCAGCGCTCGGCGAAGCACTCGTCTCATCCCGGGACGTCAGAATGGTTTCCTTTACCGGTGGATTCGTAACCGGAGAGAGAATAGCCCGGTCCGCGGGCCTCAAAAAGCTTGCGATGGATTTGGGAGGTAACGCACCCGTCATCGTTCTGGGTGACTGCGACCTCGAGGATGCCGTTGATTCGTGCGTGTCTGGCGCATACTGGGCCGCGGGCCAGAACTGTATCGGCACGCAACGCATTCTGATCCAGTCGTCCATCTATGATGCGTTCAGGAAGCGTTTCGTTGCCGGCACCAAAGCGCTCAGGACGGGCAATCCCGCGTTGCCTGACACGGACGTTGGACCAATGATCACAGCTGAGTCAGCGGCTCGCACGAAACGCGTGGTGGATGCCGCGATCAGTCAGGGAGCCAGACTGCTGTGCGGCAATACTCAGGACGGTTCACTTTACGCTCCGACGGTACTTGAGGACGTCAGCTTCGAATGCGATCTGTGGAGGCAGGAAGTATTCAGCCCGGTTGCCGTGCTTCAGCGGATTGAGACACTGGATGACGCACTTTCGCTCGCCAACAGTCCCGAATACAGTCTGCATGCCGGCATCTTCACAAGCGATCTGCATGCCGCGCTTAAGGCGGCTGACAAGCTGGAGGCCGGCGGGGTCATGATCAACGACTCGTCGGACCACAGATTCGATGCCATGCCGTTCGGGGGATTCAAGTACGGAAGCCTCGGCCGCGAAGGTGTCAGATTCGCGTACGAGGAAATGACTCAACCGAAGGTCGTGTGCATCAGGAAGGCGGTACATGGAAACCAGGAACATTCAGTAACGGCCCAATAAGGACGAGCCGGCAAGCCTCTCTTTCGCCAGTCAGGCGGTGCATGCCGGGAACGTCACCGACACCACGACGGGCGCGCTCCGTACGCCGATCGTGATGGCTAACTCGTACCAATTGCCAGGTGACCCGTCTTCACTCGACTGGTCGGATTCTCAAACGCTGTTCTATACCCGCAATTCTAGCCACAATCAGCTTTGCCTCGAGCGCAAGCTTGCCGCGATGGAGCGCGGTGAGGATGCAGCCGTTTTCAGCACGGGTGTTGCTGCGTTGCATTCGATATTCTTCACCTTTCTGAAAAGCGGTCTCGATCGACACAACGTTCACGCCCCCGCCGATGTTTCGAGGCCTTGAACATGACGCCGATCTCGTTGTTCATGGGCTGACGAAGTACATCAACGGGCATGGTGATGCGATGGGCGGAGCCGTGATCGGGCGCACGATGCGCTTGTTGATGTGGGTGGTTCAATATTTCACTTGCCGACTGAAACGGAAGTCGCCCGCGCAAGCGCCATTGCCTGCTCGCGTGCAGCCTCTCTTGCCGCGTAATCGACTTCGGGACCAAGGAGTGTTTTCTCGACGACAATCGATCTAACGTGGGTCACGCCGACGGATCGCAACCACGCTTCCATGAACGGCCGCTGAAAATCGAACGAATGGGCGGGTGTGCTCGAGCCCACTGAATAGTCAAGACCTCTCGCATAAATGACGACCGCTGTCTTGTCTTTCAGCAAGCCCTGTAGCCCACGCTCGTCGAACGAGAACAAGATGCCGCGCTGCGACACGACGTCGATGAAATGCTTGAGCTTGTAGGGAATGGAAAAATTCCATAGCGGCACGGAGAACAGCAACGTATCCGCGTCGTGCAATCGCTGCGCGAGTTCCCGAATGCTCGTCCACGCCTGCTGCTGGTCTTCGCTGAGCGGTGTGCCGCTCAGGTCCGCATATTTGGCGTCGAGCGCGTCGCCGTCGAACTCCGGCATCCCGACCGACCACAGATCGAGCACGTCGATCCGATGATCCGGATGAGCGTCGCGATAAGCGTCCAGATAAGCGCGTGCGACGTCGAGCGATGCAGACCGCTTCTTACGTGGCGACGATTCGATATGCAGCAAGGCAGGCATGGGACTACTCCAGGTGTGTTGAGAGCCCCCATCACAACATATTTCGATTCAAAATATAAACGAAGTATCATCGCCATATTCAGTTAGATTCGCACTATATGAGCAAGGACTCGCCATGTTCGATACCGTCCTGCTGCGATCTTTCGTGGCCGTGGTCCAGGAGGGTGGCTTCACGCTCGCCGCCGCCCGACTCAATCTGACGCAGTCTGCCGTTAGCGCGCATCTGCGGCGCCTGGAAAAACAGATCGGCCGCGATCTGCTCGCGCGCACCACGCGCTCGGTCACGCTCACGGCGGACGGCGAACTGCTGCTGGGTTACGCGCGGGCGATCCTCGCACTCAATCATGATGCGCAGGCGCAGCTCTCGCGCGCACCGAGCGAGGGCGCGATCCGTGTCGGCCTATCCGAGGACCTTGCCAACGTCAGGCTGATGAACGTCATGCAGACGTTCGCGGTGCGCTACCCGCGCATCGCGTTTAGCGTCAGAGTCGGCATTCCTACCGAACTGCTGCACGCGATGGATCAGGCAGAACTGGACATGGTGATCGGCGGTCGCTGCGAAGGCGCCCGTTCCGGACGCGTGCTCTGGCGCGAGCCATTAGTGTGGGCTGGCGCGGAATGGGCGTCGCTTACACCGGGCGCTCCGGTGCCGCTGGCGGTGCTGCCGGAACCGTGCCCGTATCGTGAGGCTGCACTGGCCGCGCTCGCCCGCGCTGGCATCGACTACCGGATTGCGCTGGTGTGCTCGAGCGGCGCTGGTTTGTGTGCCGCAGCGCAGGCCGGCTTTGCGGTGACGCCGGTCGCGCAGACACAACTCGTGCACGGCTTGCACGTAGTCTCGCCGGATGCCGGCTTGCCTTCACTGCCCGATGTCGAGTTCACGATTTTCACTGCGGCGGGTGCAGCCGCGCCCGTCGCGGACGAACTGGGAAACGCTATCGCGCTGGCATTCGCGAACAAGGGATGACGCAGAGCGAGCGCCAGGTGATCTGCGGAAGACAGAGAACCAAGACTTCGCTCGGCCCACGTTAACCCATGAATCATGGGCCCGCGATCCGATTTGTTCCGCGCGCGAAAAATAGTTTGTCCATGGCGGGTATTTGCTCGAGGCACAAATACACCTAGATTAGGCACGCATCGGAGCCGCCGGCCCGGTGGGCAACAGAGCCCAATCCAAATTTCGAGGTGTGAATGAGCGCGTCGCAAAAGGTCGTAGTCGTTACGGGTGCATCGCAAGGTATGGGTGCAGAGACCGTCAAAGCATTCCGCAAGCTTGACTATCGCATCGTCGCAACGGCACGCAGCATCAAGCCGTCCGACGACCCCGGCATCCTGGCGGTGGCGGGTGACATCGCTGATCCGGCGACGGCGCATCGCGTCATTACGGAAGGCGTGGCGCGCTTCGGCCGCATTGACACGCTGATCAACAACGCCGGTATCTTCATCGCAAAGCCGTTCACCGGCTATACCGCGGAAGATTACGCTGCGGTGACGGGCGTGAATCTGAACGGTTTCTTCTATATCACGCAGCTGGCGATTGCTGAAATGGAGAAGAACAAAAGCGGCCACGTGGTCAGCATCACGACCAGTCTGGTTGACCACGCCATCGACGGTGTGCCGTCGGTGCTGGCATCGCTGACGAAAGGCGGTCTGAACGCGGCCACGAAGTCGCTCGCCATTGAATACGCGAAGCGCGGCATCCGCGCGAACGCGGTTGCACCCGGTATCATGAAGTCGCCGATGCATGCGCCCGAAACGCACGCGGCGCTCGGCGCACTCCACCCGATGGGCCACATGGGCGAGATGAGCGATATCGTGAACGCGATCCTGTATCTGGATGCGGCGCCGTTCGTGACCGGCGAAATCCTGCACGTGGACGGCGGTCAGAGCGCTGGGCACTAAAGCATCATCGGGCGCTGCGGGTTGCGCCTGTTAACTGACTTATCGATAAGGAGTTGGCAATGTCGATCGAAAATGTTCTCTACCGTGCTCACGCAGAGGTTACTGGAGGCCGCGAAGGGCGCGCCGTGGCGTCTGAGAGTGGACTGGACCTGAAGCTGACGAGGCCGAAGGGATTGGGTGGAAAGGGCGAGAAAGGTACAAACCCCGAAGAGCTTTTTGCGGCCGGTTATAGCGCATGCTTTATCGGTGCGATGCAATTCGTCGCTGCGCGCGACAAAATTGCTATCCCTGCCGATGTGTCGGTGAACGGAATCGTAGGCATCGGACCCATTCCCAATGGCTTCGGCATCGAAGTCGAGTTGAAGATATCGTTGCCGGGCATGGCACGCGAAGCGGCTCAGGACTTCATAGAGAGGGCCCATATTGTGTGCCCTTATTCGAACGCAACGCGGAACAACATAGACGTGACGCTTACGCTCGTCTAAGCCGCAATTCTGTTCGGTGATCTGCGGGTCGCCCTGGTGATTGACGACCTGCAGGACCGTTGCTTCCGGTGCACCTCGCGCCGGGCAGTCTTGAGTCGAGGTGCAACGTCTCTAAAGAGAAAAACCGGGCGCAATTGCCCTACGTATAGCAACGCGCGCGATTGCCTTGCATTTCGTAGACGAGCGGTCTAATATCGGTGGCATGGATACGCATACCGCACCGCGCCGTAGAGGGCGTCCACCGAAAGAACTTGCAGGCTTTAGCGAAACCCGAGAGCTTCTCGTGCGCGCTGGAGTCGTTGCGCTTACGGAAAAAGGCTTCTCTGCAACTGGACTTGACGAAATCTTGCGTAGCGTGAACGTGCCAAAGGGCTCGTTCTACCATTACTTTGGAAGCAAGGAAGCGTTCGGCCTCGAATTGATCGACCGCTACGCGATGTATTTCGCGAGAAAGCTTGATCAGTTCCTCACGGACGAATCTAAATCGCCCCTGAAGCGCTTCCAGGATTTCGTCTCAGATGCCGAGGCGGGGATGGACCGTTACGGCTTTCGACGTGGGTGTCTCGTGGGCAATCTCGGGCAGGAAATGGCTGTACTCCCGGAAAGTCATTGCGTGCGGCTGCGTGAGGTTTTTGCCGATTGGGAAGCCCGCACGGCGAGGTGCCTGTTGGAAGCGCAGGCAGCGGGCGAGATTGCGGAAGGGGCCGATTGCTCGCAACTTGCCGCATTTTTCTGGATAGGCTGGGAGGGCGCGGTGTTGAGGGCGAAGCTCGAGGGCGGCCCTGAAGCATTGCGCACTTTTGCGAACGTTTTTTTCGCTGCGCTCGGTTAGGCCGCTTTTTTTTCTGTTTTTATAGACGATCGGTCTAATTTAGGCAGGCAGCGCTGGAAACCGCTCGCATGGACAAACAGGATGCAAATGCAAAGTACGACATTTGACTTTATTGTGATTGGCGCCGGTTCCGCAGGCAGCCTGCTCGCGAATCGTCTGAGCGCCGACAAAACCAGGAATGTTCTTCTGGTCGAGGCGGGCGGCACCGATGATTACATGTGGATCCATATCCCCGTCGGCTATTTATATTGCGTCGACAATCCGCGCACGGACTGGCAATTCCGCACTGAGCCGGACAAAGGCCTCAATGGCCGACAGATTCTTTATCCACGTGGCAAAACGTTGGGCGGATGTTCCAGTATCAACGGGATGATCTACATGCGTGGCCAGGCTCGGGATTACGATCATTGGGCCGACCTGACGGGCGATCCGGAATGGAAATGGAACAACTCGTTGAAGGACTTCAAGGCTCACGAAGACTTCTACAAACTCGATCCGAAACAACGTGAACTGCTGAACAGCAATGTCGACGCGATCGCAAAGGCTCACGGAAGCGGCGGCGAGTGGCGTGTCGAGAAGCAGCGTCTCAAGTGGGAAATTCTTGATGCGTTCGCCAAAGCGGCGGAGCAGGCGGGCATTCCTATCATCGACGATTTCAACACCGGTGATAATTTCGGCGTCAGCTACTTTGACGTCACGCAGAAAGACGGCTGGCGCTGGAATACTTCGAAGGCGTTCCTGCGTCCGATCAAACACAGGTCGAATCTCACGACGTGGACCCACTCCCATGTGAAGAAGCTCAGGATCGACCGTGACAAAAACGGTGTGCTGCGTTGCACCGGCGCGGACATTATTCGCAATGGCGAGCTTGTGTCGGTGAGCGCAGCTCGCGAAGTCGTGCTCAGCGCTGGTGCGATCGGTTCGCCGCATATTCTGCAGCATTCGGGTATTGGGCCGGCGTCTCTGTTGAAAAAGCACGGCGTCGATATTGTCCAACACACACCGGGCGTCGGTGCGAACTTGCAGGATCACCTTCAGATTCGCGCGGTCTACAAGGTCGAAAACTGCGAGACACTGAACGTCCTCGCGTCGAACATGTTCGGCAAGGCGAAGATCGGCCTCGAATATGCGTTGCACCGCTCGGGTCCGATGAGCATGGCGCCCTCTCAGCTCGGGGCCTTTACCCGGAGCGATCCGTCAAGAAAGCACGCGAATATCGAGTATCACGTGCAGCCGCTCAGTCTCGACGCTTTCGGGCAGCCGCTGCACACATTCCCCGCGTTCACCGCCAGTGTCGCCAATGTGAACCCGACAAGCCGGGGCACGGTGCACATCAGGAGCGGCAACTTTGAGGATGCGCCGGCCATTGCGCCGAATTACCTCAGCACGGAAGACGATCGAAAAGTCGCCGTCGACAGCCTCCGCTTGACGAGACATATCGCGAGCCAGGCGGCCCTCGCGAAATACAGGCCGCAAGAGTACAAACCGGGCCCGCAGTACGAATCGGATGCTGAACTCACGAAACTGGCCGGTGACATCGCCACCACGATCTTCCACCCCGTGGGCACTGTGCAGATGGGCACGCTCGCGGATCCGAACGTTGTTGTCGACAGCCATCTTCGCGTGCGCGGCGTCGCGGGTCTTCGGGTGGTGGACGCGAGCGTGATGCCCACGATCACCAGCGGCAATACGAGCTCTCCCACGATGATGATCGCCGAGAAAGCTTCGCACTGGATTCAGCAAGGCGTTTGACTTTACCCAACCAGGAATTGGCCATGACTGAGAACAAAACCGGGGTGAAGAAGCGCTTGCCCCTTGAAGGAATCACGGTGATCGATTTCTCGCGTGTGTTGTCGGGACCGTATTGCGCGATGACGCTTGCTGACCTCGGAGCACGCGTCATCAAGATAGAGCGTGTGGGCACGGGAGACGATACTCGGGCGTTCGGTCCGTTCGTCGACGACGAATCGGCGTACTTCATGTGCTTCAACCGCGGAAAGGAGAGCATTGCGCTCGACTTCAAGTCCCCGCGTGACCGCGAACTTCTCGGCCGCTTGCTGGACAAGGCCGATGTGGTGGTCGAGAACTTCCGGCCCGGCGTGATGGAGCGGCTCGGCTACGGCGCAGAGCAATTGGCAAGGACGCATCCGCACATCGTCTATGCATCGATTTCGGGCTTTGGCCACACCGGCCCGTTCAAGGATCTGCCAGGTTACGACACCGTAGTACAGGCCATGGGCGGCGTCATGAGTCTGACGGGGTGGCCGGACACTCAGCCGGCACGTGTTGGCACCGCCTTCGGTGACCTCGGTGCAGCACTATTCGCCGTGATAGGCATCCTGGCGGGGCTCTACAAGCGCTCCAGAGATGCACAAGGCACGCACGTAGACATCGCGATGCTGGATTGCCAGGCCGCGTTGATGGAAACGGCGTTCGCCAGGTTTGACGTCGAAAAGAAGGTGCCTACGAGGACTGGCGACGCCCACCCGTCGCTCGCGCCGTTCGAAAGCTTTGCTGCCCAGGATGGTCGATTCATCATCGCCGCAGGCAACGATCAACTCTTTCTTTTGATGGCGGACGCCTTGGGCGTGCCGGAAGTGGCCTTCGCCCCGCTGTTCCTGACGAACGATCTCCGCGTGCAAAACCGGCCCGCCATGATCGAGGCCATTGAGCGGGTAACCCGCTCGGCACCGGTCAGCGTTTGGCTCGACAAGCTGAACGAGGCTGGCGTGCCCTGTGCCCCGATCAACACGATCGACAAGGTCATCGATCATCCGCAACTGCACGCGCGCAACATGTTCATCCATGTCCAGGGTAAGTCCGAGCGGAAAGTGAAAACAGCCGGTAATCCGATCAAGATGAGCACCTCACCCGATGAGGACGTCACGGTGGTCAGGCGAGCGCCAGAAGTGGACGAGCATCGCGAAGCGATTCTGGCCGAGTTGATGGCTTCGTCGGGCGCGTACGCGTCGCAGGCTGATTCCGAAGCAGGCGTCGATGAGACGAAGCGCTCCTCAAGCCTTGCGGCATGACGCCGCAATTTTCAACTGACAGGTGAACATATGAAGACCGACGTTTCAGCAGTGCAGGAAGCATCCGCCAAGCAAACCAGGATGCAAGTGATCGAACCGAATGTGGGACCCGCTGCCGCGGGCGCGAATGCAGATGCCGTCGGCGCCGTGTCGGAAAACGGTGTGTACGAAACCATCAAGATCGATCGAAGGGAGCGTATCGGCCTGATTACGCTCTATCGTCCGAAGAACCTGAACGCGCTCAATGTTCAGATGTCGCGCGAGGTGCTCGCGGCGCTGACGACATTTGATCAGGACGATGGAATCGGCGCGATAGTCATCACAGGCAATGCGCGCGCATTTGCAGCCGGGGCGGACATCGAGGAAATGGTCGACAAGTCCTTCGCCGACTGGCACGCGAAAGACCTGTTCGCCGAATGGGATCGCATTCGAACCATTTCGAAGCCGGTGATCGCGGCTGTTGGCGGCTATGCACTCGGCGGCGGCTGCGAGTTGGCGATGGCCTGCGATTTCATCATTGCGGCCCATGATGCCCAATTCGGCCAACCGGAGATCAAGCTCGGGATTCCGCCTGGTATTGGCGGTTCGCAGCGCTTGACGCGTGCAGTCGGAAAGTCGCTTGCGATGGATCTGATTCTTACTGGCCGGAATCTGGCCGCTGATGAGGCATTCGCAGCCGGCCTCGTTGCGCGCGTTGTTCCGTCGTCCGACTTATTGCAGACTGCGCTCGAGACAGCGCATACCATAGCCGGTTACAACCTGCCGGCCGTACGGCTTGCCAAGGAGGCGGTCAATCGCGCGTTCGAGACGCCGCTGAGCGAGGGTGTGTTGCACGAGCGTCGACTTTTTCAGGCCGCCTTCGCGACCGAAGGTCAAAAGGAAGGCATGCACGCGTTCCTGGCCAAGCGCGCTCCTGTGTTCCGCCATCGATAGGCCACGACTTATCGTCAGCAATGGGCAGAGCGTGCCCCAAATGCGTTGCTTGGGGTAATGCGCTCTCGCCCGACGAATCCAGCCGGCGTGGAAAAAACACGGTCGACCTTCCGTTGGTATTTATCTACTCTGTGCAGCTGCGATTGCGTCTTCCAGCATCGGAGTACCGATCAGTGCGCCGTGGATTCCGATAACACTCGCAATCTCGACGGCCTCCATGATTTCCTCCGCGGTTGCCCCGTGACGAAGTGCATTGCGCATGTGGATCCTGATGCCCGGCTCGTAAAGATGCGTGGCGGCGACATTGAGCGCGCAAAGCACAAGTTCCTTGATTTTCGGCGCTAGAGCACCGTTCTGCCACGGAACCGATGAGAATTCGAGGTACGCCTCGAAGAAATCCGGATCGAGTTCCAGCGCATCGTCCCATATGCGATCCCAATGCCCCTGTACCTCGGTGAAGCGCCGCTTCAAAGCTTGCCGGCGGCTATCCGCAGACACTGTCCGTTTTCGGAGACCTTCTTCCACAAGCACTTCTGCCAGGATGGGCATCGCTACATTGGCAGCGTGAATACCGATCGTACTGGTCAACTCGAGCACTTCCATCAGTTCTTCACGCGTGGCACCAAAATCCACGGCCGCCTTCAGATGCATCTGGATGCCCGGAGCGAAGAGATGGGTCGAGGACGCATTCACGGCGATATAGATGAACTCCTTGACCTTGTCCTCCAGGTGATTGTGTCGCAGTGGCACCGCTGACAGGTTAAGGTAGGCATGCAGGAAATCACAGTCGACGCGAAGAATACTTTCCCATTGCGGAGCCCACGTCTTCCGCACGCGAATGAACTCGTCCTTGATCGATTGCTGTCTGGGGGTCAGCGTCATCGCTTCTCCGCTAGGGATGTATAGAGGGTGACTAACCGTTAGAGGGGTCAGCGCTCGCCCGGGTATTTCACGGAAAACCCATCGCATCACGCATACGGTCAGGAGCATGATCGACGTCATACCGTCGCACTGTTTAAGGTGCTTGACAAGCGAAGGGAAAATATACGGCTATCTGTTTGACAGATAACGCAACGCCGGCAACGAATGAGACCGCCCTTTTGTGGTCCGTACAAGTTTGTGGGGCGAAGCCGCTACTGGATGATGGGGATAGCAAACAAAAAAAGCGCACTTCTGAGAACGTGCGCCGCGACGAAAGAAGGGCAGGGTAGGGTAGGAGGAAAGTCCCTTCATGCCGCAAAAAAACCAGTCAACCGATGGCCGACGCGAGTTGGCCAGCGATCATGCAACGTTTCATAAGGAACGGACAAATACGATCAGGCGGAACCGGTCGATATGTCGTGCCATAGCTTGGCGACGATCACAAAGGAACCGTTCACATACGCCCAGTTCAAGTGATCGATGAAAACCTTGTCGTGGATGCGCAGGCGAACTTTGGTGACTGCAATGTCGGTCGACAGAAAGTCCGCCGAGATCAACGCATCGTCACGTTTTTGGCCCTTGCTCATTGGCGACACACGTTCAGCGATGACTCGGCGGTAGTCGGCAATGGGGACGACAGTTAGTTTTCCATCGTCCATGTCGAACAAGCTGCAACTCGTGTGGAAAACCCGATCAAATTTGTCCAGATCGCACTCGTGCAGTGCCTGAAAATATAGATCGACGGCTTCGACAAGTTCGGGCATCTTCTCGATAGACATACTGAATTTCCTCTTGGTTTTCAGGTGTTAAGCGAACGCCTGACTGTGGTGATAGAGCCCTGAGATGACATCCGCTTGGGTCATCATCCCGACTAGCTGGCCGTGGGAGTCGACAACTGGTATGTGGTGATGTCCGTGCTTTGCAAACATCGGAACAATTGTCATCAGTAACGTCCTGGCTTCGACCGTTTCCGGTCTTTCCGTCATCAAACTATCGACCAACGTCTCCTGGCTGGAGACGGTCCAGGGATCGGGACGCGAACTGCAGGCCTCGGTAGCGCGGACGGTCTCTTCGCGTCCGTAGACATCCGCCCACGTGACTATGCCAATGACCTGTTTCGATCCATCGGTTACCGGAAGAGCTTTGATGCGATGTCTAAGCAAAATGTCGCGAGCTGTTTTCAATGAGGTCTTTGTTGGTATGCAGATGGCCGGACGTGACATAACGTCGCCACACGTCAGCTCGCCGAAGCTACGAGCGTAGGCCAACATCTGCGCTTCTTTAGCAGCGAGGCAAGACAGAGATGGGTGACGGAACGAAGCGGTTGAACCAATGGATCATGCGATATTCCCACGCCCGCCGGAGCGTAGCGGCTTGCATTCATCGGAAGCAATATATGCAGTGCAATGGACAGCTTGCATTCCCTGCACATCACCGTCTATGCGTTCAGATCGTGACGAACAGACGAGGAGCGGTTTGCCCACGTTGACTCCACTTTCTCATCGTGCCTCAGATCTCGGAATATCCAGATTCGATTCTCTTATCGATCGGACCTGCGATGCTGATAAGTTGCGAATCGTAAGCTCGTTGCCTTCGAGTTTGAATACCCACCATAGGCAAACACTCTTTCCCGGCGAGAACAAGTTAAGCGTGCACTCAGCGGCCCCGTCTGGCCGGTAACTGCATGGAGGCCGAAGATTTGCATGACATCTGTGAGCGTGCCCGGAAGCCGTTCGCCTCTTGCGAGCGAATCGGGGGTTATCTGTTTATGCGATACCCCTATCGTCACAAACCGCCTATGCATATTGGAAACGTTGCTAAGCTGTTTCCTGCGCCATATATCAACAATCCGAACGTGAGAACGTCGCTATATGGTTCGTCTGACCTTCGATGGATATGTCCGCAATGATGGCAACCTTCGGATCCTTACAGCCACGAAAGTTCCAGCCGGGGGATGTTCGCTTTGTGAAATTTATCAGCGAGGTAGGCGATGGACCAACTATACATGTTGCGAGCGTTCGTTGCAGTCGCACAGCATAGAAGCTTTAGCAAGGCGGCTGCATCATTGGGCGTGACCACCGGCTCGATCTCCAAAGCCATCGCCAAGCTCGAAGAGAGCGTCCAGACGCTGATCCTGCATAGAACAACCCGATCCGTTTCAGTGACAGATGCGGCACAGTCGTACTATCTGAGTTGCTGCCGTCTCCTCGAAGAACTTGATGAAGCGAATCGTCGGATTGCGCAGGAGCGTGAAATCGATAGTGGAAGGTTACGACTTGTTGTACACCCGATGCTGGTGAACAGGACCTTCTCGCGACTTGTGTCCAACTATGAAGCTATCGCTCCCAACGTGAATCTCATGGTTTCCGTTCGGGAAGAAGCGGTGAACCTGTATGACGGCCACTTCGATATGGCGATCCTTCCGCCTCATCTTGTAGAACAGTCTGGGGTTATTCGCCGTACGCTGTCCAGGTCGCGGCACGTTTTTGTCGCCGCACCCGGTTATCTTGAACGATGCGGTACACCTGAAGCCGCTTCGGATCTGGCTGGCCATTTCCTTCTCCTGGACCCTGCGTCAAAGCAGAAGGGCACGAATTTCATCGATCTTCTGGAAACCGGATCACGAATGAGTGTGCTGCCAATGTCGTCCATGGACGGTAACGAAGTGCTGCTTCGGGCAGCGGCACTTACGGGAACCGGCATTGCGACCTTACCTGAGGCTATGGTTCGTGAAGACATTGCCGCAGGGCATCTCACGCACATCTTGCCGCGGTGCTCCACGTCAGAAAGTGGTGTGGAGATATGTCTTTTCTACTCGCACCGCGAACTGCTTCCTGTGAGGCTGAGGACCTTCGTCGATTTCTGCATTGACTTTTTCCGCTCGCTTCCTGGATCTATGCCTAATGCGATGGCGGCAATTTCACAGCGCCTGGACCACGACGTAGATCGTGCGCTGACAACGGTCTGAAGCCTGGGTGAAAGAGCGTCGAATTGCACCGCGCTATTCATCATTTTCGGTGGTCAATAGGATACCGCCATGGAAATGCGTCAATTGAGAATCTTCTGTGCTGTGGCCGAAGAGGGCAGCTTCACTGCGGCGGCGGACATAGTGCACACCGTGCAGTCCAATGTCACTATGCGGGTGAAAGAACTCGAGGCCGAGTTGCGTCAGCAACTGTTCATTCGGCAAAAGAGCGGAGTGGTGCTCACGTCGGCCGGACAGACTTTCCTCAGCTACGCACGCCGCATTCTGCAACTCACGGAGGAGAGCCGCAATGCGCTGCTGGATACCGCAACGCCGACAGGGTACCTTCGACTCGGATCGATGGAAACGACGGCTGCTATACGACTGCCGCAAGTACTGACGAAGTACCGGGCAAAGCATCCCCAGGTCAAGTTATCTCTATTGACGGGCACCACCGCCGAATTGATCAAGGCCATCGAAAGTTATCGCCTCGATGGCGCTTTCGTGGGCGGATTTCACGAGAACGCAGGTCTGTCGCAGGAGGAGGCGTTCGAAGAGGAACTGGTCCTTGTGAGCAGTTGTGAGTTTGACTCGCTGGCAGCGCTTATCCGCGTCATGCCTCAGCAAACGGTGCTTGTTTTTCGGACCGGATGCTTTTACCGCTCCACGCTTGAGCATTGGTTTCATCAGGTCGGGCTGGTTCCCAATCAGTTGATGGAACTGGGAACGCTTGATGGCATCCTGTCATGTGTCGCTGCCGGCATAGGCGTCACGTTGTTGCCGAAGACCGTCGCTGAAAGCTATGGATCGCGGCAGTCGATCCGCTACCATCGGCTGCCGCCCGAGTTCGCAAATGTGAAGACAGTTTTCATTCGCAGGAGTGACACCTTGATCACCCCGGCGTTGACTGCATTCATTAGTCTGGCGCGAGATCAGTTTATCCCGGTGAACGAAGACACGAAAATCGTCATGGAGAGAGTCGTGACAGGGAAACATGCCGCTATCAGCGCGCCGGAGGCCAACGTCCACTAGGGTGACAGGTAATGCTGGATCGGTGACGGCGGCGCTGCCCAGCGTGCGAGGTTAGCGCCGCGATCTCGAGCGGACAGCACGGCGTGCCTTTGCATGTCCCGGATCCGCCATCCACATGCATACCGCCCAGACAAACGGTGCGCTCAAGCGTGGTCCTGAGACGATTGGATGTTTTCGCAAGTAGGGCGTCTGAGATGCCGTTGCGGTTAGACAGCTCCGCCTGCCGTCTGATAAAAGGGCACCGGTGCGCAGTGGTCGTTTGCATCATCGCCCCACGTTTTCGGGGCTGCCGATGACACAGGTAGCCCTTCGATGAGTTCAGCCACCCGTTCGGCCGCGGAGACGACACTGCCGATCTTTCCAACACCCTGTCCGGCATAAAGCGACAGTTTCTGTGCCATCCTCGGCTTGTCAATCACTCGTGCTCCGCCTCCGATGAAGCGCAGCAGATTCCACTTGTCGCGGTTCGGAATCACCCGGTGCGGGGTGCCGTACTTCCAGCCGAATGAGTAGCCCGTCCGATACTCAGTATCGTCCACGGTGGATTCGACGATCTTTTGCTTGTAAAGCGGATGTGCGTTCGACTCGTGGCTTGCCACGAACGCTGTACCTACGAGGACGCCCGCGGCGCCGAGTCCCATCGCGGCCCTGACGTCGTCGCGATTGGTGATGCCTCCCGCCGCCAGGACCGGCCGTCCTCGCGCGATCTTGCAAATCGCCGGCAGCAGCGACATCAGGCCAATGGTGCCCCGGTTGAGGTGCCCGCCGCTCTCGCTTCCCTGCGCCACGATAATGTCTGCCCCGCGCTCAATGGCCATCTCAGCAAGTTCGACTGTGCCAACCTGCACCGAGACCACCAGTCCCGCATCCTTGGCACGGGGAATCATATCGGCATAGTCCTCGGCGTAGAACAGGGAAAGCAGCCGCGGCTTTTCCCTGAGGATGACCTGGAACTGCGCTTCGAATACCTCAGGACCACCGAACGACGGAACGAGGTTCACTCCGAAGGGCACGTCTGTGAGTTCCCTTGTTTCCCGTATCCATTTGAGCAGGGCCAGCGGCGGCAGTCGCAGGCCGCCGAGCGTACCCATTCCGCCGGCATTCGCCACCGCGGCGACAAGCTTGGGGCCAGAAATCGCTGCCATACCCGCCAGGAAGATGGGATACCTGACGCCGCAGAGTCGAGTGACCTCGCTCACGGCAAAATCCGATTTGACTTCGCTCATGGCTTCAAAGCTCCACGTGTTTTCCGATCATTCGTTTTAGGGCGTCATTCCGCAGAACCAGGTGATTCTTGAGCGCGCCAAAGATATGCAGCGCCAAGCCGAGGAGAAAGGCAGTCGCGCCGACGTTGAAAAGGAATTCGACAACCCGCTTGAACTGCGCGTTGGGTTCAATGAGAGCAGGTATCGCGAATCCGCCTGGCAGACCAATAACCTCGCCTGCGGCCGACTTTGAAAGCCATGCGGCGATCGGAAGCAGAACCATTGCCAAGGCTAGCGAAACTGCCACGGATCTGCTGACGATCACCTCAATGGGGTTCGGCGTGCCGACGGGCAAGGGGTGGTAGGAAGACATCCGCGCCGCGAACCGATAGATCGAGATAACGAACAATATGGAGCCCAGCAGGTTTTGCATCCGCGTCAAGTCCGCCCTTTGCACCTCGCCGGTTGTTTCGGATATAGCGATGTCAACGCCGATAATCGAGAGTAGCAGAGCGGCCACGAGCCAGTGCAGCGCGATAGTGATGGGTGAGAACCCCAGGCCATTGTCCCGCAGTTTCATACTTACCTCCTTGCGTGTGTTTTCTGACGACGGACGGGCCATGAAGAAGGCTGAAACCGTCAGGTCAAGTTCAGCCCTCAAGGCAGGCACCAGCCGAAAACCAGGTGGATTGCTACTTCGGATGCGTGCGACACAGTCGGCGCACGAATCCGGCATTGGCCGTGTCAGCAGGACTCGATGTCGGCGATGGTGATAATGAGGAATTGATGGGCGAGGTTCATTTGCTCGCCCCCCGCGATAATCGTTTTGGTGGTCTGATCGAATTCGCCACCGGCGCATCGAATAGCCGATTGGTCCGAATGCCGGCCACTGCGGTTGTTTCCATCAGTTTGTCTCCGTCCTTGGAAGGTTTTTGTTGCACAGTCTCATTAGGAGATCGCTTGGTCTACCTCCCAGGCTGCAGCTTTCTGTTTCTTGAACGATATATGGGCCGCGCAATCACATCAAATGATGATTTGTGATGGCTGAAATCTCTTTTAGTGAATTTGCCGGGTGAGCAGACAGGTGACCACTAGATTTGGTTCTCAACAGTCATCGCGAGGTCTGCACATATCCGGGCGAGAACCAGAATCGTGCATTCATGCTGAAACCGTCGGGAAAGGGTGACCTCTGCGACCCTCCAAAGCATTGCTATTTACCAGGTGTAAAAGGTGTTGTTCATGCGTTGGACTTTGTTCAGCGTCATCGCAACCTTATAGTGCTTACAGGAGGCTGAACGCGAGCGAGATGATCTCGACTGCCGTGGTCGAACGTGGGTGTGCGATTTCAGTGGATATTCCTGACGAAGTCATGGCTTGCCACTCGGGAAACGATTGATGCATGGTGAGCCAAAGCCTGAGCGCGGCGCCTCAATCGCAACGTTCGAAAGCGATGTCTACGACAACCGATAATCGCGGCCGATCACTTGGCATCTACTAGTGAAAAGGACGAAATCATTCTGTAACGGACTCATCGCCAGCCTTCCATCGATGACAAGGAAACTCCCATGACATTGAAGCACGGTGTACCACCCGGCGTCCGTGTCTCGCCTGAAGATTACGAAACCGTCGAGGCAGGGCAGCGCACCCAGATTGAGCGGCGTCGGTATCAGATGTATCCCCGTCTGACCGAAACGCGGATAGCTAAAGCGGCGCGCTTCGGAACGACGGAGCACTGGAAAGCCGGCGACGTCATGTTTCGCGCCGGAGAGCAGAGCGATGGCATGAGGATCTTGACTCGTGGAACGGTACATTTGATCGTCCGGAACGGATTCGGGCAGTCGCATCTTTTTCAGGAGGTTGGAGAGGGGCACTTTCTCGGAGAGACAGCCACCCTCAGCGGCAAGCCATACCTCGTTGATGCGATTGCCATCACTGACGTTGATGCGTTCCTCATCGCGCCTGAGCAGCTCCGGGCGCTTCTGATTGCGGAAGCGCAGCTCGGCTCAGAGATCATGCGCGCATTCATTCTCCGACGCGTCGGATTGATTCAGGATGGGAGTGGTCCGATCCTGATCGGAACTTCGACCGACGCGAGACTCATCGTTCTCGCCAATCTGCTGAGGCGCGCCAATCATCCGCATCGGATCCTCGATCCGGCCACCGACGATGAGGCTCGCGATTTCCTTTTGAAAACACCGTGCCTGGAAGGACAGATGCCGCTAGCCGTGCTGGTCGATGGCTCTATCCTGCACAATCCTGATGAAACACTCCTCGCGTCGAAGCTCGGTCTGCTCCGTGGCTTCGATGAATCCGGCACGTACGACATCGTCATTGTCGGCGCGGGTCCAGCCGGACTCGCTGCGGCCGTGTACGCCGCGTCAGAAGGACTTTCCGTGCTTGTTTTCGATGTGAAGGGATTTGGCGGACAGGCCGGCGCAAGCACCAGGATCGAAAATTATTTCGGGTTTCCAACCGGAATCTCCGGTCACGTTCTTGTTAGCCGCGCATTCGAGCAGGCCGTTAAATTTGGCGCGGAAATAGTCATACCGACCGAGGTGGCAAAACTGCACTGCGCGGAATCGCCTTTCAGGATCGAACTCAGGGATGGCCGTTGTGCCCGCGCGAAGACGGTCGTTATAGCATCCGGTGCTGCTTATCGCCGCCCTCGAATCACGGGTCTCAACGAGTCAGAGATTCGTGGCGTCTACTATTGGGCGTCCTCGATCGAGGGCCGTCTCTGTCAGGGTTCGGAACTCGTACTCGTGGGAGGAGGGAATTCTGCTGGACAGGCAATCGTCTTCCTGGCGAGCTATGCAGCACATGTCCATGTGCTGATTCGACGCAAGAACTTGCACGAAACAATGTCGAGATATTTGATCGACCGTGTGAACTCGTTCGCGAACGTGACGATTCATGGCAACTCTGCCATCGAATCTGTCGTATCCGACGAGGACAGCGTGACGGAGGTTCATTTCCGTTCGGCTGGGAGTCACACACGAATCCCGACTCGCCACCTCTTTCTTTTTACCGGCGCTGACCCAGCCACTAGCTGGTTACGCGGATGCGGAGTGGAAGTTGATGACAAAGGTTTCGTTATAACCGGCCGCACTGATTCGACGGAGTCAGTGACGGCCAATTTCGCATTTCAGACGAGTGTTCCGGGCGTTTTTGCAATCGGCGACGTGCGCTCGACGTCGATCAAGCGTGTCACGTCCGCAGTCGGAGAAGGTGCCGGCGTAGTGTCCGAAATACATGCGCTGTTGGCGGCCGAACGTTGAAGATGTGCCCGATCGCGGCTCCTGGCATAATCGCGAGCGACGCAGCCACGGTCAATAGAGTGTGCGTCATGCTTTCCCGCGATGTACCCGTCATCCCTTTTTGCGCGTGCTTCGCTTCCGTGCTGGGGATCCGTGTGACTGAAACACGGTCATGTCAGACAGGATGCGTTTGAGGATCTCGTCAGCTCCCTTTGAGAGTGGACGCCCGTTGCGCACGAGGACTCTGGCCTGCGCGGACAAAAACAGCGGATGGTCGACCGTTCTCGAAATCAATGTTCCTGCCTCGAGCTCGGCGCGGGCAGCAAACCTGGTTGCGAAAATAACTCCACGTCCCGCCTTCGCAAATCTGATCAGCACACGCAGGGAATTAACGGTGAGTACTGGTGCGAGACGCAGATTTTCTGCGAAAGCGAGGGCCTGCATGAGCTGACCGAGACCGAAAGCCACTGGCATGAGACCAATCGGATAAGAAAGTGCCTGATGGACAGAGATTGGGGCCCGGGTATCGCCCTGTGACAGTGGATGATCCCTTGCGGCGAGTACCACGACGGGTTCTGGGGCGCTTGCGAGATATCGAACGTGTGGGGAGTTGGGCGGGTTGTACGCGATTCCGATGTGCGCGATGTCTTCTTCGACTTCTCTTACCACCTCGTTGACGGGCGCCACGTTCATGACCACATCCAGCTTCGGGTACTGCGCCGAGAAACTGTTCAGCACTTCGTCCAGGAAGTCATCGACGAAGCCTTCGCTGATGGAGATCCGAACCTGACCTCGCTGCAAGCCGCGCAACTCATTTAGTCTGCCCTGAAGATGCTCCTGCTGTGCCTGGCAAGCTCTCCAATATTCCAGCAGTTGATGTGCCGCCTCGGTTGGCGTTACGCCGCGGGATTGTCTTTCAAACAGGACCATCCCGATCTCATCTTCCAGCAGCTTGATCTGTCGCGTAATGACCGATGGCGCCGTATTGACGCTGTCGGCGGCGCTGCGAATTGAGCCATGGGTCAGCACTTCATGAAAATAACGAAGCCTGCGTTGGTTTATTTCCCGCATAAGGTAAATCCCCGCGTTGCTCAAAAGACAACGATAGCGGTCCACAGTTGCTCTTGCAACCAGGTTTTTCTTGGGTAACGATGCAGACACCAGAACCGCCGGATCCGCAGTCGAAACGGGAGCAATTTGATGTCTACACTATCTTCTGCTGCGCTCTTGAACGGCAAGCGAGCTGTTTATCGTCGTATAGACCTGCATGTGTTACCGCTATTGGTGTCCTGCTATCTCTTCGCTTATCTTGATCGGATCAACATCGGATTCGCGAAGTTGCAGATGCAGTCCGACATCGGAATCACCGACGCGGCGTTCGGGGTGGGCGCCGGGATTTTCTTTCTTGGGTACATGCTCTTCGAAATCCCGAGCAACCTGCTGCTACCTCGCCTCGGAGCGCGCAAAACGCTCAGCCGAATCATGGTGCTATGGGGACTCACATCCGCCTCAATGATGTTTGTTCACGATGTGCATTCCTTCTACATTCTGCGGTTCATGCTCGGAGTCTTCGAAGCCGGTTTCGCACCGGGAATGGTCTTTTATCTGACATGCTGGTATCCACAGGCGCGCATGGCACAGGTGATGGCTTTCGTGATGGCGGCCGCGCCTCTCGGTGGGATTGTCGGGGCGCCGTTGTCGACAGGGATCATGGCCTTGCTTTCGGGTGCGCACGGGCTTGCCGGTTGGCAATGGATGTTTCTCCTCGAGGGCTTGCCCTGTGTTGTCCTCGGAGTCGTTACGTTCTTCTGTCTGGATGATCGCATTGAATCGGCGCGATGGCTGTCCAGCGATGAGAAGGCGTCACTTCTGCAAGACATCGGAAGCCGGAAGGCAAGCCACGCAGGGTTTAGGGACGTCTGCACCGACGGCCGCGTCTACGCCATGGCACTCGCGTATTTTTGCCTTATCTGTGGCATCTACGCCGTCAGTTTCTGGCTCCCCACAATCCTTAAGTCAGGAGGCGTGTCAGATCTCTTGACCATTGGCTTCCTGTCAGCAATTCCCTATGGTCTTGCGGTAGTCGCGATGTGGATGATAGGCCGAAGCTCCGATAAACGGATGGAGCGTCGCTGGCATAGCGCGGTCTCCGCAATGATTGGTGCGGTTGCGCTGGCCATTTCAGCACTTTCGATAGGGTCACTGTGGTTATCGCTCGCCAGCATCACGTTGGCGACGGCTCTCACGTGGGCTGCGTACACGGTGTTCTGGGCCATGCCGTCTGAGCATCTGAAGGGGGACGTAGCGGCCGGCGGCATTGCGCTGATCAACACGATTGGGCTGCTTGGCGGATTTGTCAGCCCAAGCATCATAGGTTGGGTAAAAAGCGCAACCGGGAGCATGCAGACCGCACTTTTGCCAACGGTTGCTCTGTTGATGGTGGGAGCGTGCGTTCTAGCGCTTATTCGATCCAAACGAGAAGCTTGAAGGACGCCAGATCATGAAAATACTGATTGCCGGGTTCCAGCACGAGACAAACACGTTTGCGCCGTCCAAGGCGGACTATGAGAATTTCGTCCGCGGGGAAGGATTTCCAGCCATGGTCCGCAAGGACGACGTATTTCAGCTGCAAAAAGTGAACATCCCAATCGGCGGATTTATCCAGGAGATGCAAGCGGAAGGACATCACCTGATCCCGGTCATATGGGCGGCAGCGAGCCCCTCGGCCCACGTAACCCGATCAGCTTACGAGCGGATTGCTGGCGAAATCGTCGAAGCGGTCCGCACCACCACGGTAGACGCGATTTATCTGGACCTGCACGGAGCCATGGTCGCCGAGCATGTCGACGACGGGGAAGGGGAACTGCTGGCACGCATTCGAAGTATTGTCGGTAGTGACCTACCTGTCGTCGCGTCACTTGATCTGCATGCGAACGTAACGGAACAGATGCTGCGCAATGCAAGCGGTTTCGTGGCATACCGGACCTACCCCCACGTGGACATGGCCGATACCGGAAGGGCCGCGGCGCATCTATTGCGAAGGTTGATGACGAGCGAAACGCCAGTCACGATGGCCTATCGGCGCATCCCGTTTCTCATTCCGGTGAATGCGATGTGCACGCTGCTCGACCCGGCGCGTAGTGTCTACGAGCATCTGGTAGCCCGGGAAAATGCGGCAGTACTGTCAATTTCGTTCACACCGGGATTCCCCGCTGCTGATTTTCCTGAATGCGGACCGATGGTCTGGTGCTACGCCACCGAACCAGGCCACGCGGATGCGGCGGTGGCAGCCATTTATGACGAGGTCATCGAGCGAGAGTCCGAATGGGCGGTTGAATTTCTCGACCCGGACGAGGCTGTGCGTGAGGCACAGCGAATCGCTTCCCGCGCGAGCCGTCCGGTGATCATCGCCGATACGCAGGATAATCCTCATGGCGGCGCTGATTCAAATACAACGGGAATGCTCCGGGCACTGGTGCGCAACAAAGCTCAGGGAGCTGCACTGGGCTTGATGTGGGACCCCGAAGTCGTTCGAGAGGCTCACAAGGCGGGCAAAGGAAGTTACATCACGGTAGCGTTGGGCGGCAAGTCAGGGGTTGTCGATGACTTCCCGTTCGAGGCGACATTCGAAGTTGAACATCTTTCAGACGGCAAATGTATCTTTGATGGTCCGATGATGCACGGAATGCATGTCGATGTCGGTCCGACTGCCTGCCTTCGAATCGACGACGTCAGAGTCGCGGTGAGTTCCGTTAAGGCACCGATGAACGATCGCAACCTTTTCAGAATGGCTGGTATCCAGCCTGAGAAGATGAGGATTCTGGTGAACAAGAGCTCGGTGCATTTCCGCGCGGACTTCGGTCCAATCGCCGAGCGCATTCTCGTGGCCAAGTCGCCTGGTCCGATGGCAGCTGATCCGGCTGATCTGCCGTGGAAACGACTAGGCGCCAGTACGCGTGTGCGCCCAACCGCGAGTTCAAACCGGCCACCCAACGACGACAATCTCCGTCCAGACGAGCGATCAACCAACTTGTGGGGTGATTAAATGACATTGCGAGTACCAGACCTTTCCCGGTTTCCCAAGGCGCAATTGCGCGACGGACCTTCACCGATTGTGGCACTGCCTAGATTGAGTCAGTACTTAAGAGGTGCAGAAATCTATGTCAAGCGGGACGACCTTGATGGCCTGGGGGGCGGGGGCAACAAGCTGCGCAAGCTCGAATTCCTGATCGGTGAGGCGCAGGCGAGCGGCGCTGACACGATCATCACGGTTGGCGGCCGACAGTCAAATCATGCCCGGTTGACGGCAGCGGCGGCTGCGCGCGTTGGAATGAAATGTGAACTGGTGCTCTCGAGGCTGGTTCCGATCGAGGACGACGACTACGTCGAAAATGGCAATGTGGTGCTAGACCGCCTCTTTGGTGCGGTCATTCATGATGTTCCAGGGAGCGTAAGCGCGCTGCAGGTTGCGGAAGAGCGGGCCGCAACGCTGCGCGCCGAGGGGCGAAAAGTGTATGTGTGTCCGCTCGGTGGATCGAGCCCGGTCGGCTGCCTGGGCTATGTCTCCTGTGCGATTGAGATTCTCGACCAGTCGAGGAAGGTCGGAATTGACTTTGACTATATCGTTGTCGCGAATGGCAGTGGTGGCATGCAGGCCGGGCTGATAGCGGGTGCGATCGCTGCTGGTGTGTCGCCGACGAAAGTAGTGGGGTACACCGTTCTTGCGCCGCTTGAAAAAGCTTATGCCACCACATACGAAAAAGTGCAGCAGACGCTTGACCTGATCGGTTCTGGTCTCACGGTATCCGGCAACGACGTTGTTCTTCATGGTGACCAACTCGGAAGCGGTTACGGATTACCTACTAATTCAATGCGCCGGGCAGTCAATCTTTTGGCCAGCCAGGAAGGCCTTCTATTGGATCCGGTATATAGCGGCAAGGCGTTCGCCGGTCTAATTCAGAATGTCGAAAATGGAGCATTCGGTGCGGGAAAAAAGGTTCTATTTCTTATGAGTGGGGGCACCCCTTCGTTGTTTGCATATCGCACCGCGTTTGAGTGACTGATGGCCTATCCGTCCGGCCCGTCGGATTCGCATTTCAGGCCGGTTGTCGCCTGGTGGGAACACTCGCCACATGCCGTCGCCGTGTTTGAAGAAGAGAATCACAAGAAGTCCGGTTGGATGAAGTACCTCGGCTCGTATGCAGCGTGTTGGCCCTACACCAACGCAACTGAAGCGTGTGACACGAACCGGCATTGATGGGGTTGGAGCCAGCCATTTGTCGATCAACAAACGCAATGATGTCTGATGAGCGTTCAGTACCGCCTCCTTCTACCTCTTTCCGTCGAATGACAGAGTTGTAGCTCGACACGAACTTTTAGACAGCAGCGCTCACGTCCGTCCACGCGTTAAAGTTCGCCGGTTAGATACTGAGCGACTCCGTTCCCGAAGCTCCAGTCCGAATCGGAGTTGGTAGTGATGGAGACGATCACATCATTCGCGCCCGTGCCGCAGCTTGTCTCCAATTCGGCCGTAAGCTCACTATAGAATTTGCGCTTTGATTCATCAGAACGTGGACGAGTGGTGACTGAAACCAGAGTCAGTTTGTCGGTGCGTACAATTCCGAGCCCGGTGTCTTCTGCGATAAACCGGCGGAGCTTGTGTTCCGTCAAGACTTGGTAGCGGTCCGTTTGGGGTACGTCGAAAGCCTTGACTACGGCTCGATGTATGGCATCGAGCAAGGAGGTGATTTCGGCCTCCGTCCTTCCTTGAAGGACATCGATACGAATTAGCGGCATTATTTCCTCCCTGAGTAAAGTGGATAGCAGCCCAACGTATGCGTTAGCGTTGGGCCTGGTGAGCCTCACAATGGTTGAGCCTTAGGATAGGCAAGCTACACCAGCACGCGCTTATCCTACTTTGCATTCTCCTTTCTTTGGTCGATACAGTCGCGTGGATATTTGATCGCCGGCTAACAATTGAAATTCCCACGGCGTCGGTCTACGTTGATGATGGCGTCGCAGTCCGCTAGCTGAATATCGGACAACGCGCACAGGCGCCGTGGGAATGCAATGTCGGTGACGGCGCACGGCGAATAAGCGAGGCCGTGTGCAAAAAGGCCCGTATGCCGCGTAACACATGCGCGGCGCTGACGCATGGTTGACGTACAGGAACAATTGAATTACCGCGGACTGCGATAATCTCGCATCGAAGGTCGTTCAGAATACGAGGCATCCGAAGCACGGACGAGACGTCAAGGTGTCTTTCGACGTGGCCAGGTTATTCACATGAACACTAACCCGCAACACGCTTCCGTGACGATGACTCGTGGCCGCAGCGCCGGCCGCTCTGCCGACGAGCTGCAGGACCTTCCGTGCATATTTGCCTGACGTTTATGCCGCACGGCCCCGGTACTCGACGAACTCGCCACCCATGTCGTGCCGCGTTTTCCGGCTTTGAGTGCGCCGTAATCGGGCGAGCGATCCTGCGGGCATTCGCAAATTCGGCTGCCCCCGTTTGTGGCTGCCCTTGTATCGAGCCGTTCGCGTAACAGGTCATCTTCATCACGAAAGCAATGAAACAACCAATCAGAATCGATTTTGTCTCCGACGTAGCGTGCCCCTGGTGTGCGATCGGCCTATCCTCGCTCAAGCTTGCGATTGCGCGTCTTGGTGAGGCCGTCGAGGTCGAATTGGTCACGCATCCCTTCGAACTGAATCCGCAGATGGGCAACGACGGCGAAGCACTTGTCGAACATATCGGAAAGAAATACGGACGCACCCCGGAACAGATAGCCGAGGCACAGGCCGCGCTCCGCGAGCGTGGCGCGAATGTCGGCTTTACCTTCGGCCCGCGTACGCGCATTTATAACACCTTCGATGCGCACCGCCTGTTGCATTGGGCCGGTATCAAAGGCAAACAGTTACCGCTGAAACAGGCGTTACTACGGGCCTATCATGGCGAGGGTAGAGCCCCGAGCAACCACGACGTTCTGGTCGAAGCCGCCGAATCCGTGGGACTTGACGCGGCGCAGGCGCGCACTGTTCTGCAAAGCGGCGACTACGCCAATGAAGTTCGTGCGGAAGAAGAGAAATACCAGGCGATGGGCATCCATTCGGTGCCCTCAATCATCTTTGATAATCGTTATTTGCTGACCGGTGCACAGCCTGTCGAAGCCTTCGAGGAAGCCATCCGACAGATTCTGGCGGGGGCGTAGTGTGACTTTCGCGGTGACTTCCGCGCGGCAATGTCGGTTCGTCGTCGACTTCGGAAATTTTTCATAGGGTAGTGTTATGGATGTTGCCGACCTCAAGGCATTTGAAGCGGTCGCTCGCCATGGGAGCATGAACAGGGCGGCCGTAGAGTTGCACACTGTCCAGTCCAACGTAACGGCCCGCATCCGTTCGCTGGAAAGAGAGGTTGGTGTTGCGCTCTTTCAGCGACATGTCCGCGGTGTGAGCATGACGCCGGCGGGTCAGCGTATGCTTCCTTACGCGGCGCGAATCGCCAAGCTCGTTGCAGACGCCCGCGTGGCCGCCATGGATGACGGACCGCCGGGTGGTTCCCTGGTGTTGGGAACCATGGAAACCGCTGCGGCGCTGCGGCTCTCGCCGATTGTGAGCAACTTCGCGCGGATGTATCCGCAAGTCAGGCTGTCGCTAACGACCGGAACAAGCTCAAGCCTCGCGATGGATGTCGCGGAATGTCGTCTGGATGGGGCGTTCATGGCAGGTCCTCTTGACCACCCGGAGCTCCACAGCGAGACGATTCTCCATGAAGAACTGGTGCTTGTGACCCCTCGAACCATACACTCGCTGGAGTCTTTGACGTCGATCCCGAACCTGAAGACGATTGTGTTCCGCGTCGGGTGCGCGTATCGGCAGCAACTGGAAGCGCTGCTTGAGGAGATGGGGATTCTCGCGACGACGCTTGAGTTCGGCTCGTTGGATGCAATCATTGCGTGTGTTGCGGCCGGTATCGGGATCACGTTGCTGCCGCGGGGCGTGGTCGTGGCGGCGGCGCAGCAGGACATCATTGCCATCCATGAGGTCTCGCCTGAGAAAGCACGCGTCGAGACGCTTTTCGTCCGACGGCATGACGCTTACATGTCGAGCGCCATGCGTGCTTTCGTCGAGGTCTCGCGCTCGGAGTTTGGGCCTTTGATGGCGGCGGCGTAGCGGACAACGTACGATCTCGCCTCCGCGATGATGACAACCCTCGCAAAACCTTCTCTCGACTTGTGTCGAACGATTACGCTATTACCTCAACGTGAACCTTATGGTTTCTATTCAGGAAGTAGCTTGTAGAGCAATCAGGGTTGTCGCGAGCAATACGGTACACGCGAGACCGCTTCGGAGTTGGCGAATATTGTGTAGGTTCAAATGGAGAGCTCGCGGATGACTGATGCACCTCTAACACTTGGCATCGACCATGTTGGTCTCACGGTCCGTAGTCTGAGCGTCACCCGGGATTTTTTCATCAACGTCCTGGGCTGGACACAGGTTGGCGGGAGGCCCGACTACCCGGCGGCTTTTGTGTCCGACGGCCACGTCACGCTGACACTCTGGGAGGTCAAGGATCTGGAAAATTGCGTGGAGTTCGACCGCAAAACAAATGTCGGTCTACATCACCTCGCGCTGCGGGTCGGTAGTAAAGAGGCTCTCGACGCAATTTTCACCCGGGTCTCCGGATGGCGAGGGGTAGTGGTTGAGTTCGCACCGGAGAACATGGGTGAAGGACCCAAGCGCCACGCGATGGTGTACGAGCCAGGCGGCATCAGAATCGAGTTCGATTTTGATCCGCGAATTCAGGCTGGCTGAGTTGTGCTGAGTCAGTGAGGAAGTAGTGGCATCCGATTTCTCACCAAAGTGGCGGCTGAAGCTGTCGTTCGAAGATTACCCAACGGGAAGTTTTAATCATGAGCCAAGCCGCGCAGCGCATTTTTTTGATTACCGGTGCGAGCTCCGGTTTTGGTCGTGCTTTGGCGAAAGCAGCATTGGACGCCGGCAACACGGTGATTGGCGTTGTAAGAAGCGATCCTGCAAAAGCTGAGTTTGAGGGATTGCATGCGCACCACGCTCACGGTGCGATCCTCGATGTGTCTGATTTTGATTCAATCAATGCGACGATCAAGGAAGTCGTCGAGCGCGTTGGTGCGATCGACGTTCTCGTGAATAGCGCGGGATACGGTCATGAGGGAATTCTCGAGGAATCTCCGCTCGAGGAACTCCGTCGTCAGTTTGATGTGAACGTGTTCGGCGCGGTCGCCATGATCAAGGCCGTGCTCCCGTCCATGCGAATACGACGCACGGGTCACATCATCAATATCACGTCGATGGCGGGGCTAGTTACATTTCCGGGTATCTCGTACTACTGTGGTAGCAAGTTCGCACTTGAAGGGATATCGGAAGCGCTGCAGCAGGAAGTGCGCAGTTTCGGTATCAAGGTGACGGCCGTTGCGCCGGGCGCGTTTCGCACAGACTGGGCGGGCAGATCGATGGTGCGCACTGAGCACAATATCGACGATTACGATCCGGTGTTTGCCCCGATCCGCCGCGCCCGTATGGCGAAAGATGGAAAGCAGCCTGGGGATCCGGTGAAGGCGGCGAAGATCATGTTGGACCTGATCGACGAGGTTGAGCCACCGGTTCACCTTGTGCTCGGCGATGATGCGTTAAGTGTAGTCCGGGACAGAATGTCTGTGCTGAGCCGCGAAATTGACGCCTGGGAATCCGTTTCGAAATCGACTGGCTTCTCGTGAAAACATAGCAGCGCTACCCGCTACGGAGGAAATCCTTCAGCGAAGGTATCCCTCAGGTAGGTGATAAAGAGTTCGACAGCGCGGGGTACATGCGGGGTGTACGGCCGGACCACGTAGAGTTGCTCGGCAAAGGCGCCTATTGGCCGCCAGTCAGGTAGGAGAGCAACGAGTTTTCCTGATTGAATCGCTGCCTGCGCAGTGAAATCGGGCAGTAGCGCGATGCCTAGATCGTCAAGGGCTGCGTCTCTCAATGCTTCGCTATTGTTAGCGGAAAAGGGGCCGTTTACTGTGATCATCAAAGGAGTCGAGTGCGTTCTGCGCGCAGTTCTGCGTTCGAACGACCAGATTCCTGACCCTAAAGCTCGAGGATAGAACAGGCAGTCGTGAGAGGAGAGATCCGTTGGGGATTCAGGGTAACCTCGACGCTCCAGATATGCGTATGTCGCGACGATTACGGATTGCGTCTCGCACAGCTTCCAGGCGACATGGGTCTCAGGGACTTGAGCGCTATGTCTGACGGCAAGATCGAAGCCCTCGGTGGCAATCGAGGTTAGACGATCAGACGCTTCGAGTTGTACTCGTACTTCGGGATTCGCCCGCAAAAACGCCGACATCTTCGGCACCAACTGCTGCCGCGCGAATGCCACCGGAGCGGTTATCCTGACCAAACCGCGTGCAACGCCCGCCATTTCCTTAACCATCGCAAAGCTCGTCGCAATGTGCTCGTACTCCAGACGTGTGTTGTCGACGAGTCGCTGCCCGGCTTCGGTGAGTCGTACGCTGCGGGTGTTACGTTGCACCAGTGCGACACCCGAGGCTCGCTCGAGTTCTGCGATGCGTTGGCTCATTGCGGCCTTGCTCACTCCAAGGCGAGCAGCCGCTGCAGTGTACGTGCCTTGTTCGGCAAGAACCGTCAGCCAGTGCAAATGAGTCCAAAGGCCTTCGACCTTTCGCGTATCCATGTGTCTATTGTTCGCCGTTGGAAACGATCATTTCAAGTTTAACGCCTTTGCAAACGCAATGCCGACTCCTAGACTTTGCTCACCACCCATCAATCAAGGAATCGAGATGCAAGCGTTCAACGACACAGCTGACGTCACCCACTTTATTCATGGCGAGCCGGTACGTGGGGCAGGAATGCGTACCCAGGCGATTTTCAATCCTGCCACCGGTGAACGTCCACGAAAACTTCTGCTGGGCGAGATCGCAGATGTCGACACCGCTGTCGCAAGCGCCAAGGCTGCATTTCCGAAGTGGAGTAACACGCCACCTATCCGCCGCGCTCGCGTCATGCTGCGGTTTCTTGAGTTGATGAACAGGCATCGGGATGAGCTTGCCGCAATCATCACGGCCGAGCATGGAAAGGTCTTCTCCGATGCTCAAGGCGAGGTGGCGCGCGGTATCGATGTCATCGAATTCGCCTGCGGTATTCCGCAGCTTCTTAAGGGAGACTATACGGAGCAGGTTTCAACTGGCATGGATAACTGGACGACGCGTCAGGCGCTCGGCGTTGTCGCCGGCATTACGCCGTTCAACTTCCCGTGCATGGTGCCTTGCTGGATGTTCCCTGTTGCGATTGCGGCGGGCAACGCGTTCATTCTGAAGCCAAGCGAGCGTGACCCGTCGGCGTCGTTGTTCATGGCAAGGCTGTTGAAGGAGGCCGGTCTGCCGGATGGCATTTTTAACGTGGTTCAGGGCGACAAGGTCGTTGTGGATGCTTTGCTGGCGCACCCGGATGTGAAGGCGGTGAGCTTTGTCGGATCGACGCCAATCGCCAACTACATTTACGAAACCGGTGCAAAGAACGGCAAGCGCGTGCAGGCTCTGGGCGGAGCCAAAAATCATATGGTGGTGATGCCCGATGCCGACATCGATCAAGCGGTCGACGCGCTGGTTGGCGCTGGGTACGGTTCCGCCGGCGAGCGTTGTATGGCTATTTCGGTCGCTGTTCTCGTCGGCGATGTGGCTGACAAGATTATTCCGAAGCTCGCCGAGCGTGCGCGTAGTCTCATTGTAAAGAACGGCATGGAGCCCGACGCGGAAATGGGTCCAATCGTTACGCAACAGGCGCTCGAACGTATCGAAGGGTACATCGGGATTGGTGTCGACGAAGGTGCAAAGTTGGTCGTTGACGGTCGCGGCCTTAAGGTAGACGGTCATGAAGGCGGATTCTTCACGGGCGGTACGCTGTTCGACAACGTCACGCCGGAGATGAGAATCTACAAGGAGGAAATTTTTGGGCCCGTTCTTGCCTGCGTTCGTGTGAAGGACTTCTCGGAAGCGGTCGATTTGATCAATGCTCATGAGTTTGGTAATGGTGTAGCGTGTTATACGCGCGATGGGCATATCGCTCGCGAATTCGGACGACGCATCGAGGTAGGTATGGTCGGCATCAACGTTCCTATTCCGGTCCCGATGGCCTGGCATGGTTTCGGCGGCTGGAAGCGCAGTTTGTTCGGTGACACGCATGCATACGGCGAGGAGGGTGTCCGGTTCTATACGAAGCAGAAGTCCATCATGCAGCGTTGGCCGGAAAGCACGGAAAAGGGCGCTGAATTTGCCATGCCCACAGCGAAGTAAGCGAGTTGATTCGAATGCAGGGTTTTCTCTGCAATGAATTTCTAATAATAACTATGCGCTCCATCGTGGCGATTCAAGAGCGACTCTGCGTGTCTTGCCACGATGGAAAGAGTGTTTTTCTTGTCCGCCGATTGACGACACGTTCGACCGAACTAAACACTCGCATTAGTTGTATTCCCGAGTGAAGGCCAAACTGGGGGGCGAAATGAATTTCTCATCGTTAGAAATATTTTGTGCCGTCGCCAGCGAGCAGAGTGTGACGCGTGCGGCACACCATTTGGCCCATGTTCAGTCAAATGTAACGATGCACGGTGGCACCGGGTGGAGCTGGAGATTTCGATCGGTACGTCGCGTTCACTTGTCGAAGACGTGGAGAGAGGACATCTCGACTGCGTTTTTGTTGCCGACAAAGAACTGCTTCAATTCCTTCTGGCCTCGATGTACCACCGGCCCGGAGGCATCAACGACTGATACTCCCGCCTCATTCTGGGCGGTGTCGAACAGCACAACACGGGCTTGGCTATGCAACAGCAGCTTGCGCAGCACACAACGACGGAAATGACCGACCCAATCGCCGCCAGGCTACTCGCGGCTAGCGTGGGTTCGAGTGCTCCGTTGGATGTGAGTAATACCTCGCCAGGGATGGTGGTTAATTCCGGAATACGCAAAACCCCTGTCAGCCTGCTTCAGGACCGGGCTTGTATTGAGGTTAAGAGGCTCGGGCTGGTCGGTGATGAGCAAGTAGACCTTAGCGTGCATGGAGGCCTTGAGAAAGCTGTTTATATGTATCCGGCTGAACACTACGCATGGTGGCGGGAACGCCGGCTTGAAGCCGGTGTCGTGGGTGCGGACGACCCACTGCCGTTTGCCGCGATGGGAGAGAATTTAACGACGTGTGGGCTGCTCGAAACTCAGCTCTGGGTCGGGGATCGCATCTTGATCGATGAGGTTGAATTTCGCGTCGAGTCTCCTCGAAATCCCTGCTACAAGTTTAACGCCGTGATGGGATATGCACGCGCAGCCAAACATATGATGGCCAGTGGCTACTCTGGTGTCTATTTAAGCGTGTCAAAAACTGGATTCATTTCCGCAGGTTCGTCCATTCAAGTGATTCCTGGCGGTCGGCAGGAGTCGATAAGTGCGATTCTGGACCGGCGGCGTATCCGCGTACGGCGGAAACCATAAGTCGAAAGATACATTTGCGCCACCCGGTGGCCGCTGCTAATGAGTCTTCGTGAGTCAAGCGTGTTCTTCGGCCACGTCAATCTGACGCGAAATACTCGTGCGTAATTTGTCAGTCAATCGGAGCCGAAAGGTTTCGATAGGCGCTGCGCGTCGAAGCCGCCTCAGTGGCGGGTGAGTGTGATGGCGATCGAGATGGATCTTTCGATTCTGGCTACGAAATGATCCGGGATTCGATTGACCGTTTAGAAGCAGCGCAACCTACAAAGCACCTGAGCAGAATCCTACGGACGGCTCCGGGGGGCGTGCCAGCCGGATTGGCCCCGGCGGCGGGAGTGACTGGGTTATCTCTGAGATAGATAACCGTATTTAATACCTTCGCTTGATATCCAGTTCGAATGGTGCGAGTTTGTCTCATTGGTTTGAGACACGGCAATGTGACATCGAAACTCGACGTCGGCAAGAGATGGCAAATGTCAGAGTCACTGCGGCTGGGTCAATGGCGCCAGGCAACGAAGCGAAATCATGGCCTGGCAGCCATAAGCGTGTGTAGACGGAAGGCGATGCGCGTCATTTAAAGAAACGCACGCGAATCGCCAATTGAGGATCGGACTGCCGTTCGAGGCGATCCGGAAACTTTTGAGGGATGGATTTCAGATGAGTACACCCACGACTGCTCAGCGTATCGGCCGTTTTGCATACGATGCACGCGCAGACCATCTTACTCCCGACACGAGGGCAATTCTCAAGCGGAATATTCTTGACAGTCTGGGTTGTGCAATAGCCGCGCTGCCTGGTAAGCCGTTCAAGGCGCTTCGCGATCAGTTCGAGGAGTACCGCGGCTCGGGGACGTGTTCTTTGATTGGAGGCGGTAAGACTTCGCCCGATCAAGCCGCCTTGTACAACTCCGGTTTGGTCCGGTATGTAGACCTGCTGGACAGCTACATGTCCCCCGGCGGACTCTGCCACCCGAGCGATAACTTCGGGGCCATTCTGGCAGCTGCCGAGCATGCGTCCGCAAGTGGCGAAGAGTTCATGCTGGCGTTGGCAACGGCCTATGAAATTGGCTGCCGTATTACTGCGATCGTGCCGGTGATGGCCAAAGGGTTCAATCACGCAATTCAGTTGGCGGTGTCGGCCGCGGCCGGATCGGGAAAGCTGTTCGGTCTCGATGCCGATCAGATTGCTAACGCGATTGCAATCGCAACCATCGACAACATTTCGTTGACGTGTGTCCATTCCGAGCCGGTTTCACAGTGGAAAGGCTTCTCCCCTGGTATCACGGGCATGAGAGCGGTCTATTCAGCATCGCTTGCCAAGCGCGGATTCACAGGTCCTCTCCGTCTTTTCGAGGGGCCTAACGGTCTGGTGAGAATGTTTGACCAACCGCTTGACGTCGATTGGGAAGATCATCGGCTCGAAGTCGTTCACCAGACGATCATGAAGAAATATTGTTCGCTCATTCATGGTCAGCCCGTCCTTGAAGCTACGCTTGCCTTAAAGCGAAAACACGATTTGAAGAGCGATGACGTGGAGGGGGTTCAATGTGACATCTTCCAAAGCGGATTCGACATTGCCGGCGGCGGCAGCTTCGGTGCAAAGGATAACCCGCAGACTAAAGAGCAGGCGGACTACAACCTCAAGTATCTGATTGCAGCCGCGTTGCTCGATGACCAGGTCGGCCCGGCTCAGCTCGAACCTGAGCGTGTACAGGCCCCCGATGCACAGGCATTGCTCAGAAAAGTGTCTGTAAAACCTGACGCTGAATTTTCGGCGCAATACCCGCACGCTTTAAACACGCGCGTGACGATCAAATGCAAGGACGGTCGCGTGTTGGTCACGGAGCATATTGGCTTCGAAGGCGGCCTGGACAACCCGTTCACGTGGGAACGCACTGTCGAGAAATTCAATTGGTTAAGCGAACAGCATGCGGATCAGGAGCTCCGAGACCAGATCATCGATCTGGTCTCGGAGCTCGATGAACACCCGATTGAAGACTTAATGAACCTCTTGGCGAGAGTAAGTCCAGAGCCACGATTCCCGGCGGTGCATCCGGGAATTCAATAACCCATAGAAATCTTTAGGATATTTATATATGGCACTCATTTCTTGTGACATGCGTTTTGGTCGAACCGACGAACAGAAGCGGCAACTTGCCGCCGGTTTACTCCGGGTGGTCAGTGCCGCGACAGGTGAAACGAAGAATGACATCTTTTTCGTGATTCGCGAGGGACGCGGAATCAATTTCGTCGAACATGGAGAGCATCTTCCGGAGTATGTCGAGGGTGCGGCAAATGATAAAGAATTGATTGAACGTCTTAAATAGATTTGACGGAGAAATATTGTGCCTTTCATCGAATGCCATATCAACATCGGTCTTGCGCAAGAACGACGCGAACAACTCATCAGGGAAATCATCCAGGTCACGCACGACTCGATTGGATCGGACCCCAAGATTATCAATGTGATCTTGCACGAACATCCAGCTGAAAATATCAGTATCTCCAGTCGGATCAATGGAGAGGACTTCAAGAAGTCCACCGGGTAGCCGCGCCAAACTGATCGCTAAGGTCTTGTTCGGAGTTCCGCCGGGGCGTGGCATCCGGCGGTCGGAATGCAGTGCACGTGACAACGATGGAGAATATGGAAAAACCATAGCATGGTCTACGTCGGGTCTGGTGAGAAACGCGTTTTTCGAAATATATAGTACGTAATGCAAAAAAACATGGAGGAGAGATGAATGGAGCAAGAATGGTGGTCGACGGTGTCGCCGCCGGAAGTGAGAGGGTGGGGCTGGCAGTATTCTTGACGCTTGTTGAAGTGTTGATGTTCTTTGGGTTCATTACTCTTGCCGTTGTGTCGCCGGCAACACTCGCTTCGCCAGTGGTAGATGGGTCAGAGGTTACGGTTGCGTTCCTGTACGGGATAGTCATTCTGGTCGCTAGCGTGCTGCTAATCGGGTTGTATGTCCTCGTTGAAAACGCAGCCGATTCGCGAAAATTTCGTATCGATTCCGCTGAAATTTAATCGTTAAATGCCTGGTGACCCATTATGAATATTTTTCGAAATGGCGCTTTTCTCGCGCTCTCAGCGTCCGCGTGCGTTGCGAGTTCCGGATCCTTTGCCGCTCGGAGCGGCGTAGGTACTGGAAACGGCGTGGCAATAGCGTTTTTTCTTGCCTTCGTGCTGGCGACGCTTGCTATCACCTACTGGGCCGCGAAGCGAACAAAGTCGACTGACGATTTCTACGCGGCTGGAGGTGAAATAACCGCATTGCAAAATGGTCTTGCAATCGCGGGTGACTTCATGTCAGCCGGTGCATTTCTTGGCCTGACAGCTTTGGTGTTCAGTAGTGGTTTTGATGGTCTCGTCTATGCGGTCGGATATGCGACGGGGATGCCAATTGTTGTCTTTCTGCTGGCAACGAGGCTGCGAAAACTCGGTAAATATACAGTCGCGGATGCGGTTTCAACGCGTCTTGGCGAGACACCGATTCGTATCTTCTCGGCCTGTGCATCGCTATGTATTGTCTCGCTATATCTCATCGCGCAGATGGTAGGGGCAGGGCAGCTGATCAAGCTGCTGTTCGGCATTGACTATGTTTACGCCGAAATTCTTGTTGGCGCTCTCATGATGTTTTATGTGGCCTTTGGAGGGATGGTCGCCACGACTTGGGTGCAGCTCGTGAAGGCGGCGTTGCTGCTGCTCGGCACGATTGTGATGAGCTTTCTGGTGCTGCGAAACTTTGGCTTCAACTTTTCGGAATTGTTGCGGCGTGCCGTGGAGATTCACCCAAGGGGCGGTGCAATCCTCAGTCCGCAGTTTCTGGCGAAGGATCCTGTATCGGGATTTTCATTGGGTCTTGCGGTGATGTTTGGTACCTCGGGATTGCCGCATATTCTAATGCGTTTCTTCACGGTGCCGGACGCACGGGCTGCACGCGGTTCGGTATTCTGGGCAAGTGCATTCATCAACCTGTTCTTTGCACTCGTGTTTGTCATCGGGTTTGGATCTATCGCGCTGGTCGCCTCCAATCCCGACTTCCTGGATGCTGCGGGCAAACCGCTCGGCGGCGTCAATATGGTTGCTATCCACCTTGCAAAGGCGGTGGGAGGAAACGCGTTGCTGGGGTTTATCTCGGCAGTCGCATTCGCTACCATCCTTGCGGTTGTGTCGGGCTTGACACTCGCGGGTTCTTCGGCGGTTTCGCATGATCTTTACGCCCGTGTCTTTTGCAAAGGTGCCGCTAGTCAAGCCAATGAAGTAAGGGTATCAAGGATATCGACCCTGGTTCTTGGCGTCATTGCGGTGGCGTTAGGCATTGCATTCAGAACACAGAACGTGGCTTACATGCTTGGACTCACATTCTCGGTCGCCTGCAGCTCGACTTTTCCAGTGTTACTGCTTGCCCTCTATTGGAAACGATTGACCACGATTGGAGCCGTTGTCGGTGGGACCGTCGGGTTGGTCTCTGCCATATTGCTGACCGTCGCAGGCCCGGCCGTCTGGGTGCATGTTATGGGGAATGCGAAGCCACTGTTCTCGATCGATCCGCCGACCATAGTGACTATGCCGGTCGCGTTCATGACGTGCTGGTTGGTCTCCATACTGGACCGCAGCAAACAGGCGGATGCTGACCGGGCGCGGAGTGCGACTCTACAGGAGCATCCGGTATTCGCGGGGCCGGTTGGTCATTAGATTCGGGAGGGGCACACAGAGATTGTGTCGCCGTTGGCTGGTTGAACTCGCGGGCCATTCAATTGGGTATTCGTTCGCTGGACAAAACGATTTAACGTGTTGCTCAGTTCGAGGGCGGATCGTCGAGATCCGCTCTGCACGTTTACTCGGCGTTCTATCGTGAAACACGAAAGGCTTGCTGTTCGGATTATCGAACCTCTCCTACGCATTCGCGTCAGGTAGAAACATGCAATCCTCCAGGATCGGCAGTACGCTGAACGTAGCAACGACTCTGCTCTATTCCTGCGCTATTGCTTACGTTTGCGAAGCCACGGAAGGGTACTGTTTCCCTCGAATGTTCAATTTCGCTTTGGTGTAGGATGCAAGATAAGTTCGCCGTGCAGCGCTGCTTGAGCCGCCGTACGGTTCGTGAGATTTTGGCTGACTTCGACAGTTGCCGAAGGTCTGCACTCGTTTTCAATCAGTTTGTCGTGCACGCGTCTGAATAAATCGAAGTTATCGAATCGCGGTTGTTGATAGCTTGTCGCTCGGGCAGCGAAGGTTTTATCGAGGCCGTGGACATTTCGTAGAGGTGCAAAGCATGGACGCTGCCGACCTCAAGGTCTTCGAAGCCGTAGCTCGTCATGGAAGTATGAACCGGGCAGCTACCGAGCTAAATACTGTTCAATCCAATGTGACAGCGCGAATCCGATCTCTGGAGAGAGAGGTCGGGGTCGCTCTCTTTCAAAGGCATGTGCGCGGCGTGAGCATGACCCCTGCGGGGCAACGCATGCTCCCGTATGCCGCGCGTATTGCAAAGCTCATTACGGATGCCAAGGTCGCTGCGCTGGATGACGGCGCGCCGAGCGGCACTCTCACGCTTGGAACCCTCGAGACGACTGTGGCGCTTAGGCTGTCTCCAATATTAAGTAATTTCGCTCGAATGTATCCGCAGGTTCGATTGTCCCTGACGACGGGCACGAGTTGCAGTCTCACTGCCGATGTTGCGGAATGCCGGCTCGACGGGGCATTTATAGCGGGTCCGCTGGACCATCCGGACCTTTACATTGAGACAGTCTTTCATGAGGAGTTGGTTCTGGTTACGCCGCGTACCGTGCGCTCGCTCGAGGCGATCAGATCGGTGCAGGACCTCAAGACAATTGTCTTCCGTTTGGGTTGCTCGTACCGTCAGCGGCTCGACGCGTTGCTCGCCGAAATGGGGGTGCTCACGGCAGCGCCCCTCGAATTTGGCTCAATGGATGCGATCATTGCGTGCGTTGCTGCTGGTATCGGTATCACGTTATTGCCGCGAGGCGTGGTCTCGGCGGCAGCGGAACAGGATCTCGTTACTATCCACGCTATATCGCCAGAGAAGGCGCAAGTCGAAACGCTATTCATCCGACGGCATGATGCTTATGTCTCGAGCGCAATGCAGGCTTTCGTCGATGTTGCACGGTCTCAGCTCGGGCCGCGGATGGTCGCCGCATAGACGGAGTACCGGAGTAACGTCACGCGGGGAGCCCTAGTGGGTTCGCGGTTCAGCCCGTCTGAATGAAGGCATGAAGTATTGATTTTCACCGAATTCTGACCCACAGCTTTCAGCTGGATTTGCCCCCCAGACAGCTCCGTGCAGTCGGCGGGCGACGGCGTCGACTTCTCCCGAAGTAGTATTGGCGCGGATTGTCACTGCCGCTTCAGCGGAAACCAGGTGGGCACCGCTCAAGCCAGTTCAACAGATCATCGCCGTTTGCAAGCCAATTTGCCGCGTTCCCGCGGCGCATCGTCTTCGAATTCAGAAAGTCAAGACCAAGCATATCGGCAAGAAATCTTGCCGATGGATGTCCAATTGCACTTCCCTTCCTTGGTTGACTCGGCGGCATTGTTGCACGGTTGGCAAAGGAATGGATAACCTGTTCACTTGTCTTGGTCAAGTTACGCGGATAGGATGATCGCATGGACATCGCCGATAAGGTTGCTGTGTCACGGACAGATTCGTTAGTAATCCAGATGTAGCAAACAACGTTGTCGATCAAACGTTTCAGCGTTAGGCAAGTATCGGCGTTCAACATCGCCGGCGGCGTGCCACGAGGCGCTCTTTTTTCGAAAATTGATGCGGAGCGGAGTTACGGTTTTTCGCCGAATTTTCACGGCAAGTGCTATCTGCATTGCAGACGAGGGCGTGAGAGCACTACGTGGAAACAGCTGTACGGCGGCGGAGCAACAGCGATATTCAATTTTGCCAATGCCAATCAAGACGCCGTATTTTGCGAGAAAACTTGCCATGGTCGTGTTGCATTTCCTTGCTGCTGCTGCTGCCGACGTTGGCGTCACCGAAGTCCTCAGACTTCGCCGCTGCCTGCTTTATGTTCAGGGTTATGGTGACCCATGCCTGCATGCGTGTTGCCGTTGAGCGCGCGGAGCGAGTCGATACCGTGATCGTTTAGAACGCGGACGCCCACGAAGAGGGTCCCAGTCCGCTTTGGGAGAGGCGTCGGAAATTTTTGAAAGACCGCGCACCGAGCGAAACTGCATTTCGCGAGAATTTCTTGTTGCTGACGCCAAGTCGACAACGTCGTGCCGCCTCGAATCCCCATCCTGACGCGATCCGTCCGGATCTTTGGCCGGGTGAGTTCGCCTTCCTGAACCGTCCGGGTGAAGTGGATAGACAGACTGCCTCTTTTACTCTTACCAGACCAACTTAAGGAGTCTGAATTGAACAAAAACCTGATTGCAGCTGGCGTTCTGGCGCTGATCGCAGGGGCCGCCATGGCGACCCCGACGACTTACGACCTCGACCCGAGGCACACCTATCCCAGCTTTGAAGCTGACCATTTTGGCGGCATTTCGGTGTGGCGGGGTAAGTTCACGAAAAGCAGCGGCGTCGTGACACTTGACCGTGCTGCGAAGGCTGGCACGATCGACGTGTCGATTGACACTGCGTCGATTGACACCGGTAATGCGCAACTCGATACGCGCGTGAAATCGGATGAGTTTTTCGATGTCGCAAAGTACCCAACCGCGACGTTCAAAGGCAATGCGCTCCGCTTTGATGGCGACACGCCGATCGAGGTGGCCGGCGACTTCACTTTTCACGGAGTGACCAAACCGCTGACGTTGAAGATTGATTCGTTCAAGTGCTTCGTCAACCCGCTGATCAAGCGCGAGGTGTGTGGTGCGGAAGCCAGCGCGCAATTCGACCGCGCCGACTACGGCGTGACTTGGGGCACTAAATATGGCTTCAAGACGCTGACTCGTTTGCAGATTCAGGTTGAAGGCGTGAAGGCGGACTAGGCTGTAGGCAGCCATCGACAACTTAGCAGATAAGCCCGGAATGGCAGCGGCAATGACGACCGTTCAGAAACCAGTTGAGGAAGGTCTGCCCTCCGGCGCCCGCCGACGGGCACGATTTGCTGGTGTGAAGGCGGTTACTTGACGGGCTGGTGATCGGTGAAAAATTCAACGACGCTCTGTGGCGAGTTGTCGTTGAAGAAAAGCCTGAGGTTCCGATCGGCCTCCGCAGCAGCGGACGCGCTGCGGGGAAAGGGGTCCTTTTCATACGCGATGAGCGCAGCTTCAACGTCACCGAGGTTGGTGGCGATGGCCTTCCCGAGTTCAGCGCCGTCGTACATTGCGAGGTTGGCCCCTTCACCAGCGAACGGCGACATCAGATGCGCTGCATCGCCGAGCAGAGTCACCCCGGGTACGCGATCCCATCTGTGTCAGGCCGCCGAGCCCGGCACCGATAATGGTGACTGGCGTATTCATCCTGATTCCGTCACTCGCCGGCGAGCCGCAGCCTTTTGGAGTTCGCTGCAATCCGGGTCGTTGTCAGAGGCCCACGCGATAATCCCATCAGGGCGTATCAGGGCAGCGCTCAAGCCCAATTGTTCTTTCGCCGGGCCAGAAACGTACTTGATTCGGCCGCCATCTTCGTTCGCCAAAGTTTTGAGCGAAGCGTTCCTGTCAAAATCAAGCAGTACGCCTCGGCCATCGTGCATTAGCTCACCAATTGTTGTACCGTCTTCGAACTTAAAGTTGGGAACGCTATGGCCCACGAGAGGGTGGCCGCCACCGAGATCGTAGTTTGCGAATACGCCCCACACCCTTCCTGCAAAGTAGGTGGCACCATCACGCGTGTTCATCAGGTCGCGGATAATTGCATTCAGCGCGCGAGCTTGTGGGTCTGGTCTCATGATTGCGACCTGGGCGCGTGACCAGTCCAGAACTCGTGCACCGATCGGGTGTCGTTCCGTCTGATAACTGTCCAACAAGCCTTCCGGCGCTTTCTTCCTGATGGTTGCGGCGAGTTTCCAGCCCAGATTCATGGCGTCGCCCAGTCCGAGATTAAGCCCCTGGCCTCCAAGCGGCGCGTGAATGTGCGCGGCATCGCCAGCTAAAAGAACCCGTCCGTTGCGATAGGTTGTTGCCTGCCGCGCTCGGTCCGTCCACGTAGTCGCGATGTGCAAAGCATTGATAGTCACGTCGGTGTTCGAGATGCGGCGTAGAACTTCCTGCACGTGTTCACGCGTGATTGGCGTGCCTGCACTATGAAATGCGCCGCCGTCAAAATCCTGCATCACCAGGTAACCAGGCTGCGATTGCAAGTACATGCCTGTGGGTGTCACGTTTCGGCCCGACCTGAGCTTCCGCGGATCGGCAATGTCCACTTTAGCCGTGTAGCCGGTGAATTCTGGCTCCGTACCGGCGAATTCAAAACCGCCTACCTTGCGAACGACACTGCGACTTCCATCGCAACCCACGAGCCATTGACCTTCAAAAGTCTGGTTGCCGGACTGAACAGTGACTCCGTGCTCGGCCTGATGAAAGTCGGTAACGGAAAGCCCGCGCTTGATTTCGACGCCAAGGGCTTCTGCGCGGCGAGACAGCACCACTTCAAGTTCTTCCATTTCAGATATCAAACTGGTTTCGGTCGAACTCGGCAGGCGATACGTCCATTGAGAGGTGTCAACATCGCCGTCATGAAACGGAATGCCGGCGAAGTGTCCCACCTGACGACGCGACCCTTCTCCTGAGTTTTGGTGGGGATTCTTAAGTCGTTTATGGACCTCGAGTTCCTGTAGCAACCCACGACGGTAAAGCGCTTCAATAGTTGGTGCGGAGAGTCCCCGTATGCCGAAAGGAAGCTGCTTCAATGGCGAGTGCGGATCCTCCGCCTTTTCCAGTATCAGGACGGAACATTGAGCCAAGGCCAGTTCACAGGCGAGGAATAAACCTACCGGGCCTGCGCCGGAAATGATCACATCGTGAATAGATTGATTCTGTGCGGATTGCTTGCCGTTGGCCGTGCCTGGAGTATTCATCCTGCTTCCTTCGTTGTTGGGGCCACCACCGGGAACTCCGCAGATAGCTATGGAACGTCATTCCATGATATTGGAACGACATTCCAAATGTGTCAAGATGCGGCATGACCAAAAATTCACGCAACACTCCACGCAGCTCTCAACGACGAGAAGAATCGCTCTCGCGGGATCGCATCATCGAGGCGTCGATCGCGCTTTTGGACAGCAGTGGAGAAAGCGGACTGACATTCCGCGCCCTGTCCGAACGGCTTGCCACCGGTGCTGGCGCCATTTATTGGCACGTCGAGAACAAGAGCGATCTGCTGACCGCCGCCTGCGACGCCATCGTCGCTCGCACGATGGCGTCGTGCGTGGCCGGCGCGACACCGGAGGCGACAATTCGCGCCCTCGCGCTGGGCATGTTCGACGCGATCGACGTGCATCCGTGGGTTGGCTCGGCGCTCACACGAGTGGCGGGGCAGTTGCCCATGGTGCGCATTGTCGAATGTCTGGGGCAGCAGGTCCGCGCTCTTGGCGTGGCGGACGAAGACCAGTGGGGCGCGGTGTCCACGCTGCTGCACTACATCCTTGGTGTCGCTGGACAGAACGCCGCCAACACGCAGTTCGCTCGAACGCGAAGCGTCGACAGATCGGACTTTCTGGACGCGATGGCGACTGTATGGTCCCAGCTCGATCCGAATGAGTATCCGTTCGCACGCAGCCTCGCCGGACACTTGCGCGTTCACGACGACCGGGTCGATTTTCTCGCCGGGATCGATCTCATCCTGAGCGGTATCGAGTCACCGCGCGGTCGCTGACCAGGCGTTGACCCAGCGAGTCAGGCAGGCGCTGGTGGACGTTCGCGTGCTCGATCTCCGGTCGCCTATCGAGTGCCATTCGCCTGAACGGGGTGATCATTTCAAGAATACTTGAAATATAGAAATGGATGATTTATTGTTTGGGCATGGACTCAAACCTCGTTGTACGCGCCTTGAGCGCGCTCGCCCATGAATCGCGCCTTGCGATCTTCCGTCTGCTGGTTGTGGCCGGCCCTGATGGCATGGCTGCCGGCGAAATCGCTCAGCAGCTTGGGCTGTCACCGTCCAGCCTGTCCTTCCACTTGAAGGACCTGTCACATGCAGACCTGGTGAAGCCGCGACAGGAAGGGCGTTTCATCATCTACACGGCGAACTTCGACGCCATGTCGGGCTTGATCGCTTTCCTGACGGAGAACTGCTGCGCCGGTGCGAGCTGTACCGCAAGCGACATCCCCAACTGCTGCGGAGACGAATCATGAAACGGATGCACATCCATGCCGCAGTTCAGAACATGGACGGCAGCATGAGGTTTCACAGCGCCATGTTCGGCAATGCAGAGCCCACCGTGCTCAAAAGCGAACCGGCCGCTGCATGTGCTGGATCGCAATGCGATCCAGCGAGGAATGCGCGCCCTTGGCGAGAAGCCCGCAGAGGAAGCAAATGAGCGGCACTGATACGGCGTTCGACGACGCACGGCCGGCGATCGGTTTTTTCGAACGTTACCTGACGGTCTGGGTCGCCCTCTGCATTGTGGGCGGCATCCTGTTCGGCCAGTTCCTACCCCGGCTCTTCCAGTCGATTGGCGCAATGGAAGTGGCACAGGTCAATCTTCCGGTCGGCGTGCTGATCTGGGTGATGATCATCCCGATGCTGGTCAAGATCGACTTTGCCGCCATGAGTCAGGTTAAGAGCCAATGGCGCGGCATAGGCGTCACGCTGTTCGTGAACTGGTTCGTCAAACCGTTCTCGATGGCGTTACTCGGCTGGATCTTCATCCGCCACGTGTTTGCGCCGTTGCTTCCCGTCGATCAGCTCGACAGCTATATCGCCGGGCTGATCCTGCTGGCCGCCGCACCCTGCACGGCGATGGTCTTCGTATGGTCGCAACTGTGCAAGGGCGATCCGTATTTCACGCTCTCACAAGTGGCGCTAAACGACTCCATCATGATTGTGGCGTTCGCGCCGCTCGTCGCACTCCTGCTCGGCCTGTCTGCGATCGCGGTGCCGTGGGATACGCTGATCATCTCCGTCGCTCTGTACATCGTTATCCCGGTGATTCTCGCGCAACTGCTGCGCCGCAAGCTGCTCGCCAAGGGTGATGCGCATTTCCGCCAGGCGGTTGCTCGTCTCGGTCCCTATTCGATCGGCGCACTGCTCGCTACGCTCGTGTTGCTGTTCGCATTTCAGGGGCAGGCGATCGTCGAGGAGCCGCTCGTTATCGCCATGCTCGCGGTGCCGATCCTGATACAGGTGTTTTTCAATTCGGGCCTCGCCTACCTGCTGAACCGGCGGCTTGGCGTCGCGCACTGCGTTGCCGGGCCGTCCAGTCTGATCGGCGCGAGCAATTTCTTTGAGCTTGCGGTCGCCACCGCAATCAGCCTGTTCGGTTTCCGTTCCGGCGCGGCTCTAGCGACGGTAGTCGGCGTGCTGATCGAAGTGCCGGTGATGTTGTTCGTCGTCGGCGTGGTCAACCGCTCGCAGCATTGGTACGAAGCGAAACACGGCATCAAGGGGCAAAACGTATGAGCGTCACGATCTATCACAATCCCGATTGCGGCACATCGCGCAACACGCTGGCGATGATCCGCAATGCCGGGATCGAGCCCGAAGTAATCGAGTATCTGAGGACGCCGCCCGATCGGGAGACCCTGAAGGGGCTGATTGCTCGCTCCGGCTTGACGGTCCGCTCTGCGCTGCGCGAAAAGGATACGCCGTACGCCGAACTCGGCTTGGGCGACACGTCCCTGAGCGATGAGCAGTTGCTCGACACCATGATGCAGCATCCGATTCTCATCAATCGTCCTTTTGTTGTTACACCGCTCGGCGTGCGCCTGTGCCGGCCCTCCGAGGTCGTGCTGGAGATTCTGCCTGCTGGGCAGAGAGGCTCATTCGCCAAAGAGGACGGCGAGCAGGTCGTCGATAGCGAAGGCCGGAGGCGCCTCTAATGACGCAGGATATGCCCAACGTCAGCGCACCGCACCTCGACTCGCCGGATCTGCAGAAGCTCGAACCGCACACGGTTTCGCAGCACAGCCCACGAATCCTCCTGCTCTTCGGCTCGCTGCGCCCCACGTCATACAGCCGGCTTCTCGCGCTCGAAGCGGAACGCATCCTGCGCCATTTCGGCGCGCAAACGCGGGTGTTTGATCCGCACGGCTTGCCGCTCGCGGACAGCGTGCCGGCCGATCACCCGAAGGTGGTCGAGCTGCGCCAACTCTCGGAGTGGTCGGAAGGGCAGGTGTGGTGCAGCCCGGAGCGTCACGGAACGCTGACGGCCGTATTCAAGAACCAGATCGACTGGCTACCGCTTGAAAGCGGTGGGGTTCGCCCCACGCAGGGCCGTACGCTCGCGGTGATGCAGGTGTGTGGCGGATCGCAATCGTTTAACGCCGTGAACGCGTTGCGCATTCTCGGCCGATGGATGCGCATGGTGACCATCCCGAATCAGTCATCGGTGGCGAAGGCGTGGCAGGAGTTCGATGCCGATGGCCGGATGAAGCCCTCGGCGTACTACGATCGCGTCGTCGACGTGATGGAAGAACTGTACAAGTTTACGCTCCTGGTACGTGACCGCTCCGACTACCTGAACGATCGCTACAGCGAGCGAAAGGAAGCGCACCCGGAGCTTGCAACGACGCTGGCGGCCGCGGCCATGAATCAGGCAACGGTGAGCGCCAATGGGGACACCGACGACAGCGAAACTGAGTAACGTCCGGCAGGATCGCGAAGAAGGCAGCCGTTGCCTTCAATCGAGCTCAGAAGAAGGTATCCAACTCGTAATCCCGTTCGCCGGAAAATCCCATTGGAAAGGGATTCGACCGTCAGGTACTTGTCCAACAGGGCGGGGTGAGCCTGGCCCGTTTGCCAGTTCGTGACATGTTCATGGCGCAGACTGAAGAAGGGGCAACCTGGTATTGCGCATCGCACATGGATTTCGCACGAGGAAATTGACGCGTGCAAGAACTCTCGACCGATGTCTTTGGTGCAGGGATACGAAAGGGCACCGGCTTGCGGTGCCCGAGTAAGTTTAGCGACCAGCGCTCTGGCCGCCGTCGACGTGCAGAATCTCTCCCGTGATGAACGGTGCCGAATCAAGGAACAGAATCGCGTCGGCAATATCGCTCGTCTCGCCCATGCGCCCGAGCGGATGGAAAGCGCCCAGCGCGTCATGGGTTTCTGGCGCGTGCATCGGCGTCTTGATGATCCCCGGCGCGACAGCATTCACGCGAATCCCTTTCTTCGCGTACTCAATCGCCAGCGACTTCGTGGCGGCGTTCAGACCACCCTTCGTCAGGGCTGCCAGTACAGAATATCCACCGCTGATCGCATTGTCGGCGGTGCTGGAGGTTACGCTAACCACGTGGCCGCTCGAATGCTTTTCCATTTCGGCGATGGCAAGCTGCGTGATGTAAAAAAAGCCCGTCATATTCACGTTCACCACCGCGGCGTAGTCTTGCGCGGTGTGTTCGGTGAAAGGCTTGCCGATGTAAATGCCGGCGTTGTTCACCAGTGTGTCGATCCGGCCGAACTTCGCGACGCCTTCGGCAATGACCCGTTGGGCGGTTGCCGGATCGCCAATATCACCGGCAACCGTCAGGATGTTCGGATCTTCCGAGGGCTTGATCGAACGCGAAGTCGCAACAATGCGATAGTCGAGCTTGCGAAACGCCTTGACGACTTCGGCGCCTATGCCTTGCGATGCGCCTGTAACGACGACAACCTTTTGTGACGTGCTCATGCTTTACCCGGAAGATTTTTATTCGGTTTCAACGCCGACCGGGCCGGCGGCTCCGATCAATGCAAATGTAGACACGTTGATTCAGGTTTCGCTTAAACCTGCAATCAACCCTTCTTCGCCTGTGCCAGCCACTGGTCGAGACTGACGCGGCCGATCCGCGCGTCGCCGAGCGGCACGAGCGATTGTTCCTCGACAAGGCCGCCGTAGTACCGCGCCTCACGATCCGTCACCACCGGGCGCGCGTCGCCTACCGATTTCAGATAACGCGTGACGATCTCCGCGAAGGGCGCGCGGTCCGGGCCGGCGATGTCGACGGTGCCGTTCAGCGGCGCAGCGAGCGCGACCTGCGCGAGGTTCGCCACGACATCGTCTACGGCGATCGGCTGAAACAGTCCTTCGCCGATGCGCACCGTGCCGTCGACCGCGCTGAAATCCGCGATACCGCCGATGAACTCCATGAACTGCGTCGCGCGCACGATGGTGTACGGCACGCCCGCCGCTTTGATCACCTCTTCCTGCGCGACCTTGGCAGTGAAATACGCGTTCTCCGGCGAGCGGTCGCAGCCGACGATGGATAGCGCGACGTGATGGCGCACGCCTGCAGCCGCTTCGGCTTTACCGAGGTTGCGCGCCGAGGTGCGGAAGAAGTCGAGTACCGCCTGCGGCTCCCATGACGGCGCGTTCGTCACATCCACGACGACGTCCGCGCCCGCGAGCGCGTTGCTCAGGCCTTCGCCCGTCACGCTGTTCACGCCGGTACGCGGCGACGCGGGGAGCGCTTCATGGCCCGCCTCGCTGAGTTGCGCCACGAGACGCGATCCGATCAGGCCGGACCCACCGATTACGACGATTTTCATGGCAGATTCTCCAGATGAAAGTAAATGAACGCGCGGGGCGCCGGGCGACTGTCGTACCGCATGAAAGTGTTCGCCGCCGTCGCATCGCGTGAGGCCATTGTGGAACAATCATGTTCTATCGAAAAGTGACAAGAACTGTCGGTCTGACTAGTCCAAGTCGTTTGCCGCTCCCCTTGCCCGTGAGACCGTCATGACCGTAACGACTCCCGCATTGACCATCGAAATCGATCGGCAGCAGCAGTTGCCGATCTATCTGCAGATCTGTGAGCGTTTCAGGACCGCGATCGCCGCGGGCCATCTGCGTCCCGGCGATCGCGTGCCCGCGCTGCGCGGCCTCGCCACGCAACTGAACACGGCGCGCGGTACGGTCGAGCTCGCCTACACGATCCTCGTCGACGAGGGCTACCTGCAGATGCGCGGCGCGGCGGGCACGTTCGTATCGGCGTCGCTGCCGGCATCGGTGCTGCGCTCGTCGCGTGCGCAAGGCGTTCAGGACGCGCGCGGTCGGCAAAGCACTGAAGGAGCAGGCACGCCGCAGACGCCGGGTGAATCGCGCGATGCTCAAGCGGCGGCGCGCCAGCTGGCCGTCACCGTCACCATGAGCGGCGAGCCGCAGCCGTTGCAACCGGGGCTGCCCGCGCTCGACGCATTTCCTGGCAAGGTATGGAACCGGCTCGTTGCGCAGCGCGCGCGCAGCGGCGGACGCGCGATGCTCGGGTACCCGGATCCGGCCGGCTACCGGCCGCTGCGCGAACATATCGCCACCTATCTCGGGCTGTCGCGCGGCGTGACCTGTCTGCCGGAACAGGTGTTCGTTACCGGCGGCTACCGTGCAACGCTCGAACTCGTGTTGCGCAGTCTCGCCCGCCCGAACGATCGCGTGTGGTTCGAGGATCCCGGCTATCTGCTCGCGCGCGGTTTTCTGGCCGAGACCGGCGTCCAGCTCGTGCCGGTGCCGGTGGATGGCGAAGGGATCGACGTCGAGCGCGGCACGCTGCTGGATGCGCAGGCGCGCTTCGCCGTGGTCACGCCGTCGCATCAGAGCCCGCTCGGGCACACGCTGTCGCTCGCAAGACGCATGGCGCTGCTGGACTGGGCAGGCAAAGCGTCCCGCTGGATCATCGAGGACGACTACGACAGCGAGTTCCGTTATCTGGGCCGGCCCTTGCCGGCTTTAAAGAGCCTCGACCGGCGCGATCGCGTGATCTATTGCGGCACCTTCAGCAAGGTGATGTTTCCCGGTTTGCGGCTCGCGTATGCGGTGGTGCCGGAGCGGGCCGTCGAGCGCGTCGGGCGGGTGGCGCGCAGCATGAACGCCGGATCGCCGACGCTATTGCAGGCGGCCGTGGCGGATTTCATTGGGCAGGGGCATTTTGCGCGGCATCTGAAGCGCATGCGCGCGTTGTACGCCGAGCGGCGTGTGCTGATCGTGCACGCGCTAGAGCAGGCGTTTGGCGAACGGCTGATTGTCGATTTGCCGCCAGGTGGAATTCAGTTCGCGGTGCGGTTCGCCGAGGGCCTCGCGGGCCCGGTCGACGACGTCGCCGTCGCCGCTCGCGCCCGCGAGGCGGGGCTCGCGGTGCTGCCGCTTTCGATCTGGTACGCGAATAGCCGCGCGCGGCGCACGCTGCGCGGCCTCGTGATCGGCTTCGCGAACATCGTCGATGCGGACGAAGCAGGCCGTCTCGCACGAACGCTGCGGGCGTGTCTGGACGGCTGACGCGCGTGGCACGTGTCCGGATCGCGAATTGGCGCAGCGCGGAACGCCTTCGCACGCTGCGACAAGAGCGCTGTCTGAACGCATTCCGCCCGGCGTGCTCTATGCGCTCCGCGCAGCCGCTCCCGCCGCCGTCCTCGCGTTGCCGGCGGCCAGTGCGGCGAGCGAAGCGAACACTGCATCGCCGGTCAGTTGGGCGCGCGCCGCAGCGAGCGCCTCGGCCACCGTCGCTTCGCCCATCACAAGCCCCTGCAAGAGAAGAAACTGCACGCTGTGGATGCCGATCGAGCCGAGCGCGTAGCGTAGATACGGCGTCAGGAAATCCGGCTGCCGCGCGCGTTCGCCGCTATGGACACCGCCCGAACCGACGATCACGATGCTCGGACGGTCGCGCATCAGTCCAACCTTGCCTTCCGGCGTCGAGGCGAACGTGCGATGAATGCGCAACGTGTAATCGATCCACAGCTTGAGCGCGGCCGGCACCGTGAAGTTGTGCATCGGCGTGTTGATAATGAGCGCGTCCGTCGTTTCAATTTCACCGATCAGTTGCTCTGAGACCTCGAACTGCGCCTTATCCGGCGTGCGCGACGTGACCGCGCGGGCATAGCCGCGGGCGACCGGTGGCAGCGGTGCGGCTGCCAGGTCGCGTTCGATCACCTGGATGGCCGATGCAGCGGGCGCGGCGTGCCGGTGCAGCATGCCGACGATCTCGTCGGCGAAACGGTAGCCGTGACTCGCCTCGCCATGCGGGCTGGCATTGAGCAGCAAAATTCTCATGACGTGACCCCGGCAGGATGGGAAAGCGGGGCGAGCGGTTCGACGAAGTGCATGCCTCGAGCGAGCAGCCCATTGCGGAAATAGAAGCGTTGCGCGAGCGGCATGTGCAGGCCCGTGTCGAGCACGAAGTGCGCGCAACCGGCTTCGCGCGCAATCTGCCGTACCGCGTCGAGCAGTTGTGCGCCGATGCCGCCACGCTGCTGCCTGCCATCTATGACCAGGTCGTCGACATAGACGAAGCGGCCATACAGCAGATTAGTCAGCGTGCGATAACCGGCGAGGCCGACGACGCTGCCCGCGTCGGACGCGGCGAGCAGGCGATAGCCTTCGACATGCTGTCTGGCCACCTGCGCGGCGAACGAGTGCGCGTCGGTCAGATGCGGGCGCAACTGACGCATGACGTCGAATGCGGGCAGCAGCGAATCGGGCGTGTCGAGGTGAACGAAGCGAAGCGAGGCGGGCATATGCGTCTCCATAAGCAATGACGCTCACGATACCCCGCGCACGGCCTGGTCAATAGAGCCAAGAATCAGCAATTCGACTGAGCCATCCGGCGGACGCCGCCGTCCATCTCTGCGGCACAGCGCACACACGTGGCGGAAGTTTCGTCATCCAGCGCACATTGTGCCGCGCATCGCCCCTGTAGAACACAAGACTTGGGTGACGGCGCAATACGGGTACCGGCCCGGTGCGCGTCCCCATAAAAAACCAAGTCGAAAAAAAATAAACGGGGAGTAACACATGTTGACAACATGGAGACACGGCATCGCGCTCGCGATGATGCTCGCGGTAAGCACTGCCGCGCACGCCGATGTGGACTGCGACGGCGGACGCGGCGGATACCGCTTACAAACATCGGATGGCTGGTTTCAAAGCGATAAGCTGAAGCATTTCGCGGTCTCAGCGCCTTTCGGTGCGCTCGGCGCTTACCTCACACGCGACACTGAGCATCCCGTCATTTACGGCACGCTCATCGGCACGGTGCCTGGCTTGATCAAGGAAGGCATCGACGGCACCTGCCGTAGCAGCGGCTTTTCCTACAAGGATCTGGTTGCTGACATAGCGGGCGCGTTGTCGGGGGCATTGCTGACTAACTGGGCCATCACCCTCAGTCGCGATACGCGCGGCCACACCATCGCGATCTCCTATACCAACCGCTTCTGAGCGACGACGATCGGGCTCGACGGTATCGACGCCGTGCCAATACCAGCGGTACGAAAGCTGCGGACGCAGGCAGGCTTGCGTCCGCGCGAACGCTCGATCAGGCAGCGTCGAGCCAGGCAAATTCCGCGAAGCGGTAGCCCATCAAGCGTCCCGAAGGCGAACCGACGAGCCCTTTGACATGGCTGCTATGCGCATCGATGAAGTTGATGAACGCAGGAATGATGATGCTGCCTTTCTCGTACACGATGGTCTGCATATCGCCGTACATCTGCTTGCGCCTGGTTTCGTCCTTCTCCTCGCGCGCCTGCACCAGAAGCTGGTCGAACTGCGCATTCTTCCAGCCCGACTCGTTCCACACGGAATCCGACTTGAAGAATTGCGTATAGAGCAGATCGAGCGTCGGCCGCGGCAGGATCGAGCCGTAGGTCATGGGATGCTTCATCCAGTGCGTCGACCAGTAGCCGTCAGCGGGCACGCGGCGCACGTCGAGTTTGAGGTCGGTCTGCATCGCGGCCTGCTGCAGCATCAGCGCGGAATCGAGTGCGGATTCGATTGAAGGAGGCGCCACCATTTCCGCCGCCGTGCCGGACAGGTTCGCTTTCTTGATGAGCGACTTCGCGCGGTCGGGGTCGTAGGTGCGCTGCGGCAGTCCGGCGAGATAATAGGGGTGCCATGCGGGAACCGGATGATCGTTGCCGATGGTCGCATAGCCGCGCAGCAGCGTCTTCTGAATGCGCTCGCGATCATGCAGGGACTTGATCGCCTGGACGAACTCGGGGTTGCGGGTGGGCGTCGCGTCCTGACGCAGGATGAGATCGGTGTAGAGACCCGACTGGCTTTCCAGCACGCCGAAGCCACCCGCGCGCTTGAGGCGCTCGACGTCCCGCGCGGGCACGGGCGAGACGAGGTGAATGTCGCCCGCTAGCAATGCGTTCAGGCGCGCAGCATCGTCGACGATGCCGACGAGTTGTACTTCGTCGAGATAAGGCAGTCCCGGCTTCCAGAAGTTCGGATTGCGCGTGCCGACGCATCGGCCGCCCGGCGTGAATTCCTTGCAGACGAACGGACCCGTGCCGTTGCCCTTGGAGAAATCCTTCGTACCGGCGGCGACGATCACGAAATGCGGCACGGCGAGCAGCGCGGGCAGATCGACGTTGGGCGCGTTCAGCACGATCTCCACTTGCAGCGGCCCTGTCGCCTTGACGGAGTCGATCGCATCGGCAATCGATTTGGCTTTCGACGCCGTCATCGGATCCTTGTGGCGCGAGAGCGAGAACACGATATCGTCCGCCGTGAGCGGTTTGCCGTCGTGGAAATGCACGTTCGGCTTGAGCTTGACGGTCCACCGCTTGTGATCACTGGTGTCGAACGAGTCGGCGAGTGCGTTCTGCACCTTGAAGTTACTGTCGAACTCGGTCAGGCCGCTGTAGAAGATGAACATGCGCGAATAGTCCGCGGTATGCGAGGCCTTCGCGGGATCGAGCGAATCGGACTGCGACTGGTTGGCCGTCGCTACGCGCATGATGCCGCCTTGACGCGGCTTCGCTGCGGCGGCCGCAGTGGTGGCCGCGCCGGCCCATGCGGACCAGCCTGCGGTTGCGGCGGCGCCTGCCGCGAGAAGCGTTGTTACGGCGCGCCTGCGTTCGAGGTCGGGGTTATCGCTGTCGAGAGGCATGGCCATGGTCTGTCCTTTGAGTTCTGATCGAGCGGGAAGGGTGTTCGCTTACATCGCGACGCAGAGGCGATACGCGTCATAGATCGCTGTATGGATGTCGCGCGACGCCACCGCGTCGCCGATCCGGTAAAGATGGAACTGCGCGTCGCCGTTCGCGGCCTGCAGGACCGGTTGCGCCTTTCCGCGCGCGAACGCGGCGAGGTCCATCTGGCCGTCGTTGACGGAGTGCACGCGGGCGGCCTCGAAGAGATCGTCCACGGCGAGAGTCCCGCGTTCGACGACCACATGCTCCGCCTCCAGCTCCACGAATTCGTCGGTCAACTGATGCCTGAAGATCGCGCGCAGCATGCCCGCTTGGTCGCGCCGTACTTCGACGAGTTCGAGATGAGCGCGCACCGGCACCTGCCACTTTTCGAGGTTGCGAAGCCACACGAGGTCGTCGCCCTTGCCGCCGGTTTCCTGCGCGGGCAATGCGTCGAGCACGGCGAGGCGCACGTCGAGGCCCGCCGACACGAAGCGCTCGGCGCATAGATACGCGTTATGACGGCCGGTGCCGTCGTAGACGAGCACGCGTCCGGCTCTGGGCGGCGTATCCGACAGCGCATCGACCACCGAGCGGCACGATTCGCCGCCCGGCAGCGCATCGAGATCGGGGGTGCCGCCGGTTGCCACGATCACCACGTCCGGGCGCTCCTGGAGTACGTCGCCGAGTTCGGCGTACTGGTTGTAGCGAATGTCGACCCCCATCCGTTCCAGTTCGGCGAGACGCCAGTCGACGATGCCGATCAGATCCTTGCGCCAGCTTCCCGACGCTGCGAGCAGCACTTGTCCGCCTGCGCGGTCAGCCGCTTCGAGCAGCGTGACCCGATGGCCCCGGCTCGCGCACACGCGCGCCGCTTCGAGGCCGGCCGGCCCAGCGCCGACGATCAGCACATGGCGAGGCGTCGCGGCCGGCGCAATGTCGTGCGGCAGGAAGGTTTCGCGCGCGGTCGCCGGATTGTGGATACAGGTCGCCTTCGTATTGCGGCAATGTGAGCCGCCGACGCAAGGGCGCGCGGTCTCCTCGCGGCCCGTCTCGATGAGCCGCACGAGATGCGGCTCCGCGATGTGCGCGCGCGTCATGCCGACCATGTCGATGAGGCCCTCGCCGATCGCATAGCGCGCGGTGGCGAGATCGGCGATCTTGGCGGCGTGAAAGACCGGCAGCCGCACCGCGCGCCGGAACGCGGCGGCCTTGGAGAGCCAGGGCGCCGACGGCATGAACATGCCGGGCATGCTGTTGACGACCAGCGACATCTTCGTGTCCATGCGTCCGTAGACCACGTTGAAGAAGTCGAAAAGCTCGCTTTGCTGCAGAATGCGGGCCATTTCCAGACTGTCTTCGAAGCTGCAGCCGTCTTCGAGCGCGAAGCGAAAGCCAACCGGATAGGCATCGCCGACTTCCTTGCGGATCGCCTCGTGAACCTCGATCGCAAAGCGGCACCGGTTCGCGGCCGAGCCGCCGTAGCGGTCAGTGCGCAGGTTGACGGCCGGGTTGAGGAACTGCCCGATCAGATGGCCGCCCGCGTGCGTCTCCAGGCCGTCGAGCCCGCCTTCCAGGCAGCGGCGCGCCGCGCGTCCGAAGTCGGCCACGATGCGCTTGATGTCGTGCTCGTTCATCGCTTGCGGGATCGCGCGATGCAGCGTTTCGCGGCGCGGCGACGGCGCGAGCATCGGCAGCCACGGTTCGGCGTAGGGATCGCCGCGCCGGCCGAGATGGGTGATCTGACACATCAGCGCGGCGCCGTGGGCGTGCACGCGTTCGGAGAACTGCCGCAGATGCGGGACGACTTCGTCGACGCCCATGTTGATCTGCTGGAACGTGTTGGGACTGTCGATGCTCACGTTCGACGAGCCGCCGAACATGGTGAGCCCGATGCCTCCCCTGGCCTTTTCCTCGTGATAGCGTTGATAGACTTCCTGCGGGAATTCGTTTTGAATGAGACGGCTCGCGTGGCTCGTGCTCATCACGCGGTTCTTCAGCACCAGATGCTTGAGTGTCAGCGGTTGCAGCAGGGGATCGGACGAAGCGGCCGGCCGCGCGTCGTCCGCGTTTTGTTCTGTCATGTCGGGACTCTCTCGATGGGTCTGCCGACAAAGTAGAGTTGGCCCGAAAGCGCGTCAATTTACATGTTCGTCAACGGGGATAACATGGTGTTAGCAGATGGGACTTAGACTGCCTTCGCTTCAGGCGCTGCTCGTTTTCGAGGCCGCCGCGCGTCACATGAGCCTCACGCGCGCGGCGCTCGAACTGAACGTGACGCCGGTCGCGGTGAGCCGCATGGTGGCGCGTCTCGAAGACGCGCTCGGCTTCCAGCTGTTCGCGCGCACGAAAACCGGGCTTGCCCTCACCGACGAGGGCGCGAAACTGCACGTCGCGGTGGCCTTGGGCTTCGGCCAGGTGAGCGACACGATTACCGAACTGAAGAGCCGCAAGGAAGAGAGCGAAACGGTCACGCTCTCCATCTCCAGCGGGTTCGCGTCGCAGTGGCTGCTGCCGCGCCTCGAGCGCTTTCAGCAGGCGTTTCCCTCGGTGAATCTGCGCTTGCAGGTGATGGCGAGCCGCCTGTACGGTCCGCTCGACGGCGCCGATCTCGGTATTCGTTTGCATAAGCCCGGTTCCGAGCACGATGCGCTCTGTTTCTGTCCGGAACTGATCATTGCCGTGTGCAGCCCGGGCTATCTCGCCGAGCACGGCCCCCTCGACGCGCCGCGTCAGGCGGGCGGCCACACGCTGATTCACCTCGAACCGACGACGCATACCTGGGCCGACTTTTTCGAGCTGACGCGGGTGATGAACCACGCATCGGCGAAACACGCCGGCTATTCCGATCCGGGCCTCGCGCTGCAGGCCGCGATGCTCGGACATGGGGCGTTGCTCGGGTGGCTCCTCGCGGTCGCCGCGCCGCTCAATACCGGGGCGGTCGTCCCCGCGTCGGACCAGTTGGTGGAGACGGGTTGCAATTACGTGCTGGAATGCCGTACGCGCGAGCCATCGGGATCGGTGCGCCTGGTGGCGCAATGGCTGATCGACGAGATGCGCGCGGAGCTGGCGAAGGTCGCGCCGGTACTGGCTTCGCTGGAGAGGGTAAGGAGTGGGACATCGAATTGATGCTGGCAGCACGGCCGAATGTGCGAGTCGATCGGCGCCCGTGCGGCGAATGGCGGTGTTTCGTCGAACGCTCTCCGTAACCCGTTATCATCGTTTCTCGTCCCCAAGGAGAACAGGCGATGGGTCGCCCCGATTTCATCAAACACTGGACCGAACTGGAAGAACCCCATGCGCATTGCTATCGCGGCGATTCCGAGCCGATGGGCCTTGACGCGCCACTGTCCGCCGCGATGGGTATCACGCGGATCGGCATTCATCATGTGAGGCTTCTGCCGGGTCGGCGCACCTCATATCCGCACGCCGAAAGTACCGAGCAAGAGTTCGTCTACGTGCTTCATGGCAAGCCCGACGTCTGGATCGACGGCGTTCTGCATCCTCTTGCTGAAGGCGACTCGGTTGCGTTTCCGGCCGGCACCGGTATCTGCCACACGTTCATCAACAATACCGACAACGAAGTCAGGTTGATGGTGATCGGTGAGCGGCCGCGCGAAGACAACCGTATCCGGTATCCGCTCAACGAAGCGCACGAACTGACTCGCGTGGACCGCTGGACGGATTGGCCGATCAGACCGCTGGGTGAGCATGACGGGATGCCGGACTAACGGGTTTGGGGATCGGTCGCCGGCGCATGCCTCGTGGCCGGGACTAATGGCGACGAGATCGTGCATCTGATCGTCGGCGATACGTATGCGAAGACAAACGCGGGAGGATCGGGCCGCTGAGCCGTGCGTTCGGCCATCTCGTGCGACTATTTTGATAATGGAAAAATCATTCAATTGCAAAATTAATTTATAACGGGAGTTGAATCGCCGGAATATCAATGGAATATAGAAATTTTCTCGTTTCGCCCGTATAGAGCCGCGATTATTCTCGCTGAATTCTTTGCCAAGCCTGGCGTGGCTTGCTTCGTTATCAGTTCCATGCTTGGTGGGCCCCTGGTACTCCATCTATCCTCAGACAATACGATCGTCCTTTTTTATTTCGACGAAAACAATAAACTTTTTGCGAGGTTTGTCGTTAAAGCATTGCGCGACCTAAAAAACGGCCGGCCCGTCGCTTCATTTGGAAAAGCCAGGAATCGTGCTGGCGTCGTCAAGCGTGCTGCCGAAACGTCCTGATCATTCGGTGCACTGAGAGACTCGCGTTCGCCTGTGCAGTGTGAAAATGACCCATGGATCGAACAATTTACGCCACGAACAGCATCAGATCCTCCCGCCACGCGCTAGTTCTGGTGCCCGCGCTGACCGTTCTGGTCCTCGGCATATTGTGGGTGACCATACTGTTGCGCTTGCAGGTCGAGAAAGCCTCCGTGATGCGCGACACGCGCGTGGCTGCCCGCACGCTGGCCGATGCTTTAGAAACCCATACGTTGAAGACCGTCCACGATGTCGACGAGATCGCGTTGCTGGTCAAATACGGATACGAACGTACGCCGCAAACCTTCGACCTTGGAGCGTATCGTGCATACGGGCTGATTACCGCGGACACGGCACTACAGGTCACCATTGCGGGTGCCGATGGCCGCGTGATTGCATCGACCTTGCCGTTTTCGGGTACGGTTGATCTCAAGGACCGGGAACATTTCCGGGTGCACCTTTCCCCGGTGAACATCGGGCTCTTCATCAGCCAGCCTGTGATTGGACGTATTTCCAGGCAGTGGTCCGTTCAGGCAACTCGCCGTATCGATCGCCCCGATGGAGGTTTCGGTGGGGTAGTGATCGTCTCGGAAGATCCGGCTTATCTGACCGATGGCTTCTACAACAATGCTGCGCTGGGCGAGCGTGGCATGATCGCCGTTTTGTCCGGTCGTGGGTTCATGTTGTCGCGTCGTGCGGGTAATTCGCCGAGCCGCTCTGGCGAGGCGCTGCCGAGTAGCTATGTCCCACTCGGCAAGACGGTGCTGGCCGACCTCTCCGATCCGATCGATCATGTCGAACGTGTGGTGGCAAGCCGCCATCTCGAGAAATACGGTTTGACCGTCGTCGCCGGTCTTTCCGTCGATGAGGCGCTGGACGATTACTACAGGATGCGTCGCGTGTATGTGACGATGGCCTCGACCATCACGGTGATGCTCGCTGCACTGTCGACCTGGATTACTGCTCTGATCGTCAAACTCCTCAACGGCAAAGAAGAATTGCGGCGTCTTTCTCAAACGGACCGACTGACGGATTTGCCGAACCGCGGCAAAATCGTGGACCTGCTCGATGAGGCGATCGCGGCACCGGGTGCGGTCGGAAAAGTCGCTGTCATTTTTGTCGATCTGGACAACTTCAAGGAGCTCAACGATACGTACGGCCACCAATGCGGCGACGAAATTCTGGCTATGGTGGCGGCGCGGCTGCAGGCTACCGTACAGACGCGTGGTGTAGTAGGGCGCCTCGGCGGAGACGAGTTCCTTCTTGTACTCAATACTGATGCCATAACCGGCGTGGTCGAACAGATGGTCACCGAATTGACGGCTGCTCTGGAGGTTCCCCTGGATTCACGTTGGGGTGTTGAAACGGTCGGTGCGAGCTTCGGTATCGCTATTCTGAAAGCCGGCGAGGACTCAAGTGAACTCATCAGGAAGGCGGACTTCGCGATGTACCAAGCCAAGAATCGCGATCCCGCTTGTCGAATAGACTTAAGCACAGACCGTATTTTTGCCCGGTGAGTCTTCCATTACGCGGGGCGCTTCGATGGAAGATTCAATCAGGTCGTGCATAGCTGGGTATCTTTCTGGATCGGCTCATCGAAAAGGGCGATCCATCTTCAGCGCAACCTTATTTGACTGTTCGTTAGGATCGCGAAGCTGAGATGGATCGCCCTCCTGGCAATGCTTACTTGCCTTGAATCAGCATGCCAAGCGGAGCGAGCGGGCCGACCGGCAACAGATCGAACTTCATCAGTTCAGCAGCGGTGAGCGGCAACGCATCCACTGCCGCCTTGGCGTGTTCGACCGACTGGACTTCCATCAGAAAGATCACGCCGGCCGCATTCTCACGGAACCAGAACTGTTCGATCTTGCCATCGAGGTAGAGCTTTCTCGGCCCTGCAAATGGGCGGAACACCTTATTTCGATGTGTCGATCGTGGGCGTGCGAAAGAGGGTTCGGTCCGGACAAGAACTGGTCATACCCGTGCACGCAGTAACAGCGGGCTTGAAGCCGGACTGGGTCATCGTTCCTGCGCTGAATACCGGGACGCCGGAGCAGGTGATCCCAGCGCTCGATCGACCGGACGTGAGGAAGGCCAAGGCGCAATTGCTGCAATGGCATGCCGAAGGCGCGCATATCGCCGCGTCCTGCATCGGCACATTCCTTCTGGCGGAAACCGGCCTGCTCGATCATCGGGAAGCGACGACGACGTGGTGGCTCGGTCCGCTGTTCCGGCAACGCTACCCGAATGTCTTGCTCTACGAGTCCCGCATGCTGGTGCCGACAGACGTGGGCGTGATGGCCGGCGCAGCGATCGGGCATCTCGATCTCGCCCCGTGGTTGATACGCAAGGCTAGCCCGGAGCTGGCGGGCCTCGTCTCTCGCTACCTGCTTGCCGACATTCGCTCCTCGCAGGCGCCTTACATCATTCCCAATCATCTGGCGCAGGCGGATCCGCTTATTCTTCGCTTCGAACGGTGGGCGCGAGACCATCTCAAGGCCGGGTTCTCGCTACAGGAAGCCGCCAACGCACCGGCGACGAGCGCGCGGTCATTGCAACGCCGGTGTCAGGAGGTGCTCGGCAAATCGCCGCTGGCTTACTTCCAGGATCTGCGTGTCGAACGTGCACAGTCTCTCGTGCACGGCAGCGGTCTCGGCCTCGATGCCATCGCAGCCGAGGTCGGTTATGTCGACGGAGCGACGTTACGAACACTTTTGCGTCAGCGCCTGGGACGGGGAGTACGCGATCTTCGCGCCGACCTGCGCTGACGGCGCTCACTTCGGCATACGAGGTGGAAATCGCCGTGATTCAGGCGGCCACGCCCGGTCGTGGGTCAGAGTCCGCTTTCGGCGCGGTAACGTTCCGCACGCCGCTGCAGTCGTGTGCTTCTGCTTACGCCAACGAGTTCGCCAGAGCGCGCAGAGTCTGGCCCGGATCATCTTCGATGGCCGATCCGTGCGACACGAGAATGCGTTTCAGCGATGGAAGTTCCGCCCACTCCAGAAGCTGAGCGCGCAGCGCCTCTTTATCCGCGACGAGGATCAGCTTCACCGGCTTCGGAATATGCGGTTCGTCTCCCGCGAATCCCATCATGCGCAGGAACCAGCCGCCGAACCCCGATTCATGGCGAATGTTGCCGACCAGATCGTTCAACACCAGCGTCGTGCCGTTCTGCGTGCGTATGACGAGCGCCGCCTCATGTCCACGCGTTCCTGGGACGGTCACGAACTGCACGTTCGGATCGCCAAAGGCGGGGTCCGTCGTGTCGACGTGCACCGCTTCTTCCACCTTCGTCCGCGAGCCTTCGGGCGCAACGACCTGCATTAGCGGGTAGCGCTCTTTCCAGATTTTCGCGTCCAGCCGATGATGGTCGTTGGGCACCACCAGAAAGGCGGGGCGCCCGTAGTCTTCGAGCGCTTGCATCTCGAGTTCATCCAGCGCAATTGCGCTGAATATGACCAGTCGTGAATCGTTCAAACGCGCCACGGTCATACGTCGCGGCAGGTCGGTAAGCGGCATGTGGAGTTCGCCGGTCACCGTGAGAACGTTTTCGTCGACTTCCGTGAGCTTGCCATGCGGCAAGACTTTCCACTGCTGAAAAGGCTTGGTCATCGTTGAGCTCCTTTTTTGGAGGCAGTCTCTGTAGATATGCAGTGTGCGCGCAAATCGAGGACCGTCAAGCGGATGATGTGAATGACGCATGTGCTCGCCGCCTCCATCGCACACAGGCTCTGAGCCATGTGAGGCGACTCTTCAGCGCGGTCAGGACGGCAACAGTTTTCGAACCCGATATCGCGGCCGGAACTATTCGGTAATTCCCTTCGCCGCCACGCTGCAAGTGCGATGTATACTTTCCTGCAGGGGCATTCGACGGTTTCAGGACCGGGTAGAACAAGCAGGATCGTCAATGAAAAGAATCTACGGGTACAAAGGCTTTGAGGTCACCGTGGAACTAGAGCCGGTGTGGGAGACTGCGGGCAGCGTGACGCTGCTGCCCCCGCGTGGCTTCGTCGCCGTCGTGCAAGTCAGAACGATGGGTGCGGTGGGCGCTACGCGCCCCGTGGTTGCGCCGATCCGCCTCGGGGCGACCATCCAGCAACCGTTCCCGACACAGGCCGAGGCGCTCATGGCGGGGTATAGCGCCGGGCAACGCGTTGTGGACGACACGTTCGCGCGCTGACGACAGTTGGTTACTCAACAATTCCGATTGGCGGATTGTCCGTGCGCCGGCCTTTGTACCGCCGAAGTCAATGCCGCCGGATGGCTCGCGCAAATACTGGCAAGATTCCTGAAACGAAAAAAAGCCGCAGACATCGCTGCGGCCCGAACACACACGCCGCGCATGGGGCGCTGACGTTGATTCCATCCTACACATCCGTGTTTCTGAAGCAATAAGGTGTCTCGTCTGAATATTTGCGAGCGGCCGCATTGCCACGTCTGCCGTGGAGGGGGATGGGTCTTCGCTGACGCAGGCGTTGCGCAATGGCCACAGGGCCAGCGTCCGGCATCAGGGCCACGGCATCCGAACTGTCATCTGGCCGGCGCCTTCGCCGGCATATCGTTCTGCCGGCTCAAAGAAGCAGCCGCCGTAACGGCGAGGTTATCGTCGCGCGCGTCGATCCACTCAATCGCCCATTGCCGCGCGGCCTCGATTGCCTCGTCTTCGGTTTCGAACCAGGCAAGATTGCGCTCGATGTGCATTTCAGTGTCCACATCGTCGTCAGGCGACGCTCGGATGATCCGCGCATGCGCGAAGAACTGACCAAGCGAAAAATCCGGGGTTGCGTCAATGACCCAGCCGCCGTACTCGTACTTCATGATTGCCTCCGATACTTGGCTAATCGCGATTCGAACCGACAAAGCATGGATTTATCGGGCTGTATTCGCTAAACCTCCACGGGTGAAACGCCGACATCGGGGTCGGCTTGCCGGGCAGCACGCAGCCCGTCGACTCCGCGACGCGATATTCTTATAGATCATTCGTGGTCGAACTGGCCGCGCGGAGCAGGGGCCAGCGGTGTGCAGAAGGTATCCGTGAGACTTGACAGCGGTGCTTCTGGTTCTGGAAAAGACGCGAGGTTTGCAAAAAAATTCTGTCTGAGCGATCTCAAACCTTGCGGTTCGTTTCGCTGACTGCAACGCACGTTCACGCGCAGACCCTGAAGTGCCCGCCGCGTTGTCAACGCCGGCGAGCTTCTCATGCCTGTCCAGGTCGGCTGCACGGACCACGACCACGGCCGGGCGGCGTTACGCTAAGCACGCGCGGAGCTCAATTGTCGTCCGACCTGCTCGGCAAATGTTCGTGCGGCACCGGCTCCGCTTCTGCGGCATCAGGGACATCGACCGTAGTGCGCGGCGCAGGTTTAGGAGCCGTCGACCGGGTGCCCGGCGTAACGCCGTGGACGGGGTGGTCCGGAATTCCTGGCCGGTGAATGGGTCGTGTGGTCGGGGTTGAGGGCATGATTTCCTCCTACGCAGACGTGTCCAGCAACAACCATCATACCTCTGTCGGAGACACACAACGTACCGGCCCAAGCCAGTATTTGACTGCTCTCAGCGAAACGACAGTAGGCCGGCATGCCCCACCGAGCGCTCCCGAACGGTAGCCCGCGTGTCATACCCGACGCAACGAGACTAATACATGCGCTGTCATAAATATTTCGCAATTTTGGGGTAATGATAACAACAGGCTGGCGGCCTATAAATACGATATTCACATATAAATTGACCAATAGATTGCCGTTGAATAGGTGCCGTTAAGTAAGTGGGCTATTAAAACAGTATTATGCAATCCGAATAAATAGAATCCAAGCCAGTCGGGCGTTTCCCTAATGGCCTTGACAGAACGAAGATGCAACGCGTTGCCCTCCGATATAAAAAGAAAACCGAAGGCCGTAAAAAAAGCATTTCACATATTGCGTTCAAAAATTGAGCGGTTATGATGGCGTCTCCGTGATTCGATTTCTCGCATGATTGCTTCGCGGAGGGGGCGGCAGGAATATTTGCCGGCATTCACGCAGGAGAGGTAACTAATGCTCTCCGCGCAGAGAGACTAAATCGAGGAGACGCTATGTTGAGTCCCCATGAATTCGCCACCTTGATGCTCATCAAGGACGCACCGGACCAGATCGAACTGGGCCGCGCTGAACTCGATACGCTGCTGGAGCGGCAACTCATATCGTTGGAAAACTTTGCCTCAGGGCGCCCGCGTGCTCACGTCACAAGCGACGGCGATTCCATTCTCAAGGCCGTCGCCCGGATGCGCTAACTATCTGCGGCGTGCGCCTCCCGGCGAGCGCGCCGAAGAAACAGTCATGAATGAAACGTCTCGGTTGCGGGTTGGTTTGTAGTGCCTGTTGATGTAACGACCGTCGAAGTTCTCGCGACGCATTCTGCCTGACAGGCGTCCTTGCGCTTTGATTTATCCACCATCGCGATCCGTCGCAACACACCCGTCCGATCGGGGGTTTCGTGCACCGGATCGAATTTTGAGGAATTCAACCATGGCTCTATCGAGTCCCGAGCAAGCCGCTGCCGCCAAAGCCAGCCTCGACGCATTCTTCGGGTTGACCGGGAAGGTCTTTGAAGGCGCCGAAAAATTGGCCGCGCTGAACCTGCAGGTCGTCAGGTCCACGCTGGCCGAGGCGCAGGACAACCTGACGAAGGCGCCCGGCACGACAGACCCGCTGCAGTGGTTCGCGCTGCAATCGGGTTTCACCGGGCCTTTCACGGAAAAATCGCTGTCATACGGCCGGCAAGTATTCGATATCGCCTCGACTACGCAGGCTGAAGTCACTCAATTCGCACAGGCGCAGTACGAGCGGTACAACGCACGTGTGCAGGCCTTCATCGAGGAAGCCGCGAAGAACGCTCCGGCAGGTTCCGAAGCAGCGATCGCAGCGTGGAAGTCCGCGATCGGCGCCACTACGACCCTGTACGAAACGCTGCAGAAGACCGGGCAACAGGCCGTGCAGGTCGCCGGTAATAATTTCGATGCAGTGACAGCCACGGCGTCGAAGGCCGCGCGGCGCAACGCCGAGCAGGTTCCCGTAGCCGCCGGCGCGAAGGGATAAGGCCGACGCGGGCAGCGATGCCCGCGTTGCCGTTCTCATTTTATAGGAAGGAATACTTAAGGAGTGGCGCAGTCCATTTCCGATACATCAAGTTCTTGACTGAATGCAGTGTGGCCTCCAGATATCTACGAGGCCGATTTTTTGCGAGGACGATTCGATGGCAAAGCAGATCGCGGTGGTGACGGGTGGAATGGGCGGACTTGGTGAAGCAATCAGCATCAAGCTGCATGACGCCGGGTATGCGGTCGTAGTCACCTGTTCGCCGGCCAACACCGGTGCAAACGAGTGGCTCGCACGGATGGAAGCGCAGGGGCGACAGTTTCGCGCATACGAGGTCGATGTCGCCGACTACGACTCGTGCGACAGATGCGCGGCGCAAATCGCAGCCGAAGTCGGACCGGTCGATATCCTGATCAACAACGCCGGCATCACGCGCGACGCGAGCTTCAAGAAGCTGGACAAGATCAATTGGGACGCGGTAATCCGAACCAACCTCGATTCGGTGTTCAACATGACGAAGCCGGTATGCGACAGCATGGTCGAGCGTGGCTGGGGCCGCATCATCAATGTGTCGTCGATCATCGGGTCCAAGGGCGGCTTCGGTCAGACCAACTATGCGGCGGCGAAAGCCGGCATGCATGGCTTCACGAAATCGCTGGCGCTCGAGGTGGCGAAGAAAGGCGTCACGGTCAACACTATCTCGCCGGGTTATATCGCGACGAAGATGGTGATGGCGGTGCCCGAGGAAATCCGCGAGACGAAGATCATTCCGCAGATTCCGGTCGGCCGGCTCGGACAGCCCGACGAGGTCGCCGCACTCGTGCTGTACCTATGCTCGCGCGAAGCCGGTTTCGTGACCGGAGCCAACATTGCAATCAATGGCGGTCAACACCTGCAATGAAGCGGATAGTCAGCAATGGAGGTTCCGATGAATGAAGCAGTGGCAATCGCCGTAGGTTCGTTCGTGATGGCGACGGCAGCCGTGTTCGTCGCCGCTCACTATCACCAGGAGCAAATGCGTCGAAAACGACTCAGACAGATGGGGCACCATCACTACTGGCGGCATTGGAGCAGCGCCCGGCATTGAACTGCGCTACCGCGCTTCCAGGTGCGGTGACCGCCCGCGGATTCTGCCGGTCCTCGCGACCGGCAGAATCCCCGAAGCCGGCGCAATGAAACACACTTCCTTGGTAGCGCGACACGCCTACGCCTGATCCTTCCAATCGTGCCATCCGACCGGATGCGATCCCAGATAGCGCTTCACCGCCTGCGCGATAGCAGGAAAGAAGTGTCGCTCACCGAACATCTTGAACAGACCGTAATGTTTCAGGCTGTCTTTCACAGGCCCTTTCAACTCCGCGAAGCATAGCGTCACGTTCAATGCGAGCAGCTCGTCATGGAGGCAGGCGAGCGTGTCGGCGGCGCTGAGGTCGACGCTGTCACCGGTTCGGCTGCGATGACGATCCACGCGGTTTTTGCCGGTGCTTCGCGCACGGGCTGCAGCATGCGCTCGCAAAAAATCTCCGTGTTGGCGAAGAAGAGCGGCGCATCCCATCGCGGCATAACGAGCCCGACCATCGCGACACCGACCAGACACGCGATCGATTGCACAATCTCGCTTGCACTCAGTCGATAAAGCCGCCACACGCCGCGCACCTCGAGCAGGCCGAGGCCCCATTTTGTGGCAAAAGGTAGGAACTTCCTCGGAGCGTGCCTTGTCCACGAAGCTCGCCGTCGCCTGATCGGCCGGCACGAACCGCGAGGAGGATGTATCGATGGAAAAAGGACGTGTTGCCGCGCTCGACGTCGGTCGGGCGCTCGCGATCGTCGGTGTCGTTGCAGTACACCTGTCGTTCCAGTTTCCCAATCTGCCGCACAGCGTCACGCTGCTGGCGCGCATGGGCCAATACGGCGTGCAGTTGTTCTTCGTGATCAGCGCGATCACGATTTTTATGACACTTGAAGCGGACCACGAACGTTGCGCGGGCCCGCGTCACGTGACATTGCGTTTCTATATCAAGCGTTTCTTTCGCATTGCCCCAATGTATTACGCCGCGATCGCCGTGTATGGACTGATCAGTTACGGCGCGACGCGCTCAGGTTACGAACCCGCATGGGTGCTCGGTGCCCACGGCGCAACGGATATCCTGCTTAACGTGCTGTTTCTGCATGCGCTGTCACCGACTGCGATCAATAACGTGGTGCCGGGCGGCTGGTCGATCGGTGTCGAGATGCTGTTCTATCTGATCGCGCCGCTGCTGTTTTTCGTCGCGATGAACCGCACGCGCTTGCTGATCGCGACGGTGTTGTTGCTGGCACTGTCGGTCGTGGCGTTGTCGATCGGCGACTGTCACGGCACGCTCGACTGTCATGTAACGAACAACTCGTTCAGCTACTTCTGGCCGCCGGTGCAAGGGCCATGCTTCATCGTTGGAATGTGGGCGTGGTACGCGTTCCGCTCGCATCTGACGGGCACGTCCAGCGTGACGCGGCGCACGGCGTGGCTGATTTATTCGCTCGGCTCGGGTTTCGCGCTCGCGACAGCGGCGCTCGGCGTGTGGCTTGCGAAAGCACATGAACTCGCGCCGGTTGTCGCCGCCTGCAGCGCAGTCGCGTTTCTATTATTCGTCTGCTCGCGCAACCGCCCCGCGCCGGGCGACAATGCTCGCGGCGCCTACATCCGCCGCTGTGCCGACGCGCTCGGCCGAGAAAGTTACGGTATCTACCTGTGGCACTTCATTTGCGTCTACGTGACGTTGCACTTTTTCGAAGGCGTGTTCGGGCAGAGCGGCCGGGAGACGTCGCTTGTGCTCTTCGTCGCGACCGTGCTGGCAGTGCTCGCCGCGTCGTATGTGTTCTCGCGCGCCTCCGACCGCATGATTCAGGGACGCGCGACGCGTCTGTCGCGCAGCATCCTCACCCATGTCGACCGGCGCTTTCATCGGCGTAGCCGGGCCTGATGAGCTGGACGTGCAAGCGACCGTGAGGCACGTCAGTTGCTGAAAAAGATAGGCGGGTCATGGATCAAAATCGGAATTCTGCCGCGAACACACGTGTCTTCTTTCTCAGGTCATGTCTTCTGGCATTTTCCGCGCTATGGTGATGTATGGTTAGGCAGCCCCCGGACAGCGAGCCGCTGCACAACGAGGGGAGAAGCACGGTGCATGAAGATCTAGCGGTGTCGCGCGAAACGATGGTCGAGCGGCAACTGATCGCGCGCGGCATTGTGGAGCCGCGCATTCTCGACGCGATGCGGCGCGTGCCGCGCGAGGCCTTTTTGAGTCCCGATCTGCGCGCGTGGGCTTATGCGGACGCAGCGCTTCCGATCGAAGCCGGCCAGACCATCACGCAACCGTTCATGGTCGCGCGGATGCTGCAGGCGGCACGGCTCAAGCCGGACGACCGTGTACTGGAAATCGGCACGGGTTCCGGCTACGCGGCGGCCGTGCTCGCGGAAATGGTTGCACGCGTCGATACAGTCGAGCGTCATGCGCAACTGGCTGAGAGCGCTATGGAACGGCTCCGCACGCTCGGCTACGACAACGTGAACGTCTACACCGCGGACGGCACGCTCGGGCTGCCGGCGCGTGCGCCGTTCGATGCAATCGTCGCCACCGCATCCGGCCCGGGCGTGCCGCCCGCGTGGAGCGCGCAACTGCAGATAGGCGGCCGGATCGTGATGCCGGTGGGTCCGGGTCCGGAGCATCAGCGGCTGATCCGGCTGACTCGCGACAGCAGCACGACTTACCACGAGGAAATGCTCGACCTTGTGCGTTTTGTACCGTTGATTGGTGCTCAGGGCTGGGGCGATATCGCAGGGAAGTAAGTCGGTGCGGGTGTAGATATCATCCGAAGCGTCTACGAAGAGTCCGCCCGATGCATCTGTCCGTGAACTGGCTGCGACGCCCGCGCATGTTCAGCGGCCGCGCGCGATGCCGGGTGCGCTATGCGAGTGGAGATCACAATGGTCAGCACATTGACGAAAATTCTTCTCATCGTTGTCATCGCCGCGTCGTGTAGCGGATGCTCGCGCAAGGACGACAGCGGAATCGCTATTCCGGGTGGACACAACGGCATTGGCAACAGTGCGTCATCGCCGAGGGCGGACACGGATTCGTGAGTTCTTCACGCGATCCATCGACCGCGGCGCGCGTGCGCGTGAGGTACTCGTCAGGAGGCGCAATCCAGCGGAAGAGCTCTTACCCCTGAGGCAATGCGCAGGGACAAAAGTACGCATCGAGCGCCCACGGTAGCGCGATCAGGCGGCCCACCATCGCCGCGAGTGTATCGGGTGACACCGCCGCGAACGTAATGGTCATTTCTTCGAAGCAGTGACGGCGATCCACACGGATCCGAACGTGGTCCGCCTGGGGCGCCTCGCAACCGAGAACCTGCCACGCGGCAACGACCCTCAAGTTGCCTGCCTTTGCACGCACGGTGAGCCGGTAACGATCGTGCTGGAGCGGTGTGCTGTCCCGAGCCGTCATCCCCTTTGCGGCGGGATCGTCCGGTGCCGCTTCGATTTGCTCGTCGGTCGATTGCATTCTGAACTCCGGATGGCCGGTCATGCGGGACTGGAGCCAGAGCCGATCGGCCGCTCGCAGGACGTCCGCTGTATGAGTATCGTTATAGTTCGCGAGTTCATCGAACGTTAGGACTGCGCGCCGGGGCGTGGCGTGTCATTGCCATGCTGCCTGCTCGGTCGAGGAGAAGGGCAACCAGCGATATGGACGGCTCAATCCCTTAGCGGTTTATAGAAGAAACACGTATGCCAGCGAATTTTTACGCTGCATTGCAACTTGTGCGACGCATCCCAGGCCGTGTGAAAACCGCATCTTCGCGATGCATCTTTGGGCATGTTTATTGCGCCATTAAAGGGGCCGGTGTTGTCTGGCAGCGACCACGAACCATGCAGGAGATTCTGCGATGAAATCGAACTTCAGGAACGTCATGGTGCTCACGGCAATCGTGATACTGACGATGGGTGCAGCCGGCTGCAAGCGCGCCGACAACAGCAGTAGCGGTGCAGGTGCTGATGCCGGCAGCAGCACGGGAGCAATGAGCGCTCCGTCTGCCGCGAGTGGCATGAGCGGCGGCGCATCAGGCGCGAGCCAGTAGCTCTGGTGGGCGCGCGTCTCACCTTCATGGCCATCGCGCGTGGGCCGAGCAGCGAACGACAGCAAGGCGCCGGACACGCAGCGATCCCGGCTCGCATTGCCGCACGCCATCTATAGCGCGTTGCCGCGCGCATTTTATGGAGAAACGCAGCATGGACAACGATCTCGAAGCCCGCATTCGTACCCGGGCGTATCAGCTCTGGGAAAACGATCCGTCACCGGACAGCAACGCGGAAAAGCACTGGGAGGAAGCGCGCCGGCAGATCGAAGCCGAGGGTGATGATGCGCAGGACAGTCCCGAACTCAGCGCCGATCAATCGGCGGAACGGGAGCGGGGCGGGCGGATCGCGCCGGAAGACCAACTGCAGGACGCGCCAGACGGCGATGCGGATGCAGCAACTCAAGGAAAACGGTAGCGTCGGCGCTGCCGGAGGGTTCCAGGACGTGGCTCGCAAATACGGCTCGGCGCTGCCCAATCCGACCATGCGAACTACATTGTCGGAGTAGACAGGATCGCGCTGCTGTTGATGCGGCTGACGCGCTATAGAGAGTTGACACCGGAAGCTTGCGGCCTCGGATGCCCAGTTCGCCGGTCGTCTTTTTGTTCGTTCAATGCGCTGCGTTCAAGCGAGCCTTGACGTCCGCGGCATTACCGTCTTTCGGCGTTTGACATAGCGAAGCAGTGACCTCCGCGCCGAAAAGAAAAACGATGGCGCAAAAATATAACCACATCATCAGTACAGCGAGCGACCCTGCTGCGCCGAATGCGCCTGCCGTTCCAGCGTGCGCGAGGTATAAACCGAACAGGTGCCTGCCAACGGTAAACAGCAACGCCGCGACGGCCCCGCCGATCAACGCGGAACGGAAATTGACCCGCTTGTCGGGGAGCCACTTGATCAGCGCGCCGAGTCCGAAAGTCAGTATCACGAGGCCAAAAATCGACTGCGCGACGCGTCGGCAACAACGCTAAGCGTCGAGCTACCGAAAACAGCACTGCCGGCTGTCTGTATCGCGGCGTCGAGGCCAGCGCGAGACCACCAGCAGAAAGCTGAGCCCCATGAGCAGGCCGAGCGAGACGAGTCGCGCCCGTATCACCCATGCCAGGCCGGCAAGGCCTTGAGGCGATTTCGCCGCGAAGACGACATCGAGTGCTGTATTCAGGCAGGAAAACGTCGCCGAAGCCCCGACGAGAAGCAGCACGACAGAGAACGCCGCCGCCATGCCACTACCACTCGAACGATGCGCGTGTTCGGCGACAGCCTGCATCGCACTGGCGGCCTCATTGCCGAGCAACTGCCTGATCTGACCGAAGAATTGCCCCTGCGCGATGTCGCGGCCGACGAACCAGCCCGTAATCGCGAGGACGATCAGTAAAGTCGGAGCCAGCGAAAACGCGGAGTAGAAACCGATGCTCGCGCCCATCATCGCGCACCGATCCGACGAAAATCGTTCGACGGCGTCCCTCATGACGGCCACTGCGCTGCCTGCTCAGCTGGATCGGGAGCCCGCGTTGCGTCGCTGATATTCCATGTTGCTCTCCCGCCGGCTCGTTGCCTTCAGTGTCCTGGCGTCGAGCAATTTCCGAGCCGCGGGACGTCAGACACTCCTTCTTCGTCGAGGCCTAGTGCAATTCGAGCCACATCGGCTGATGATCCGAGGCCTCGCTGTCCGGATCGACCTCGCAAGCTGCAATGCGCGATGTCAGGTCCTCGGTTACAAAAATGAAATCGCAGGCGAATGGACCCTCCGGCCACTGCTCGTGATCATATAAACCCACTGTCGGGGCGCGCGGCTCGCGAGGGTGCGCGCTGGCCCACGCATCGATAAAACGGGGGGCGTCGGCAATTGGTTCAAGCATCCGGCAATACGCGCTGCTTTCGAACGCACTGTTAAAGTCACCACAGACGACCGCGCTCGTAGGCCGTGCGGTGTCGGAGAACGGGCTGTCGATTTTTTCTGCCTTGGCGGGCGCTCGCGCGTGGTCGCACGCTTCCCTGTGCAGTTCGCGCAATCTGGCGAGCTGCGCGAGCCGCTGCTTCTCCGAATAGAACTCGAGGTGCGTGGAGACCACCCGTATCGCGCCAATATCGGTTTCGATCACGGCTTCGAGCGCGCCTCTCATCATCGACGGCTTGGTGGGATCCGCGGGCCAGGGCAGGGAGTGGCGAAACACTTGCCTGACGGGCAAGCGCGTCATGATCGCATTGCCGAACTGACGCCGATGGTGGCTCGCGCCGAGCGCCGGAAGATCGGCGCCCACTGCGTCGAGCACCGTGAATTCCGGAAGCAACGCGGCCAGTTCGGCGAATTGATCGGCGGATGGCCCGCCGGCCAAACCGCCCGACGCCGGGTCCTCATGAAAACCGCGCGTGACCTCCTGCATGCAGAGGATGTCGAAATCGCACAGTGCACGCGCTTCGCGCACGATTCGGGCGAGGTCGACCCGGCCGTCCACGCCGCGTCCCCATTGAACATTCCAATCGACGAGTTTCATGGCGGTTTCTTCTCCATTCGGCTTACGCCTGCAGGTCCCTTTGGCGTAGAGGTTAGCCGTCCGTATCCGGACCGAGGTAGCCGGGCAATCCCAGCGCCGCGTTGCTCTTTGCCAGTCTGATCGCTTTGCTCACTAGCGCGGCGAATTTCTCGTCGCTGTCCGGCCGCGACAGATTCGAGCGAAAGAAGTCCGCCCAGCGGAATTCTTCCAGAGGGACACTGGTTTTCTCATAGCCGCCGGCATCGCGGACCGCCGCTGCGAGGCTGCGGTACTCATCATCGGGCAGGGCCCAGATGTGTTTCGGCAAATCGGAAAACGGCCGACGTCTGCCTTCGGCGTCGTACGGGTACGTCCACCGTTCGTTTTCCATGCTGAGCCAGAAAGACGCCTGCGAATAAGAGGAAAGATCCCTGACCAAAACGACCGGCACGGACTTGACGCCCACGTGCCAGAGCGCGGCGGCCACGTGATGATGATCGATCGCAAACGGCGCGTCGCCGGGACCGTAGACGATGGGTATCGGTTTTTCGGCGATGGCCATCTCCAGATCGTGCCCGCTCAGCGCTTTGTATTGCTTGATTTTTTCGCGGACCTCCCGCGCGCCGTGTGTCAGCTGGGTGGGGCGTAGGCGTTCGATTTTCAGTGTGGTCATGCCGGTCTCCTGTCGACGGTCTTACTCTGGTCCCATGCAAGGCGGTCGACCAGAGTTGGCGCTGTTCGGAGCGTGTCGCAAGATGCATGCCGTCGGAGCCAAGGAGCAGGATGCATGCGCGGCATCCGCCATTACCGATGCTCACGCATTGTCGCGCCGTGCGGTGAACGTCAATCAGCCGGGCCTGTGCTTTGCTTCCAGATCAAGCCATAGCGGCATGCAATCACGAATAGCAGACGTTGCATCCTTCGACGCCTCGCAACGTTTTGCGGCTCCCCAAAAACCGACCATGTCTGAAGACAAACCGACGCGCCGTACCCGCGGCAGCACGCAGCCCGATCCGAATGTCGAGCGAGACCAGCAACCGGCGACATTAGACGAGTGCCGCCGTTGCGCGCTATGGCGCAATGCGACACAACCGGTGCCCGGCGAAGGACCGAAACGCGCGACGATCATGCTGATTGGCGAGCAGCCAGGGGATGCCGAAGACGTGCAGGGCAGACCGTTCGTTGGACCGGCGGGAGCACTGCTCGATAAAGCGCTCGAAGAGGCCGGGCTGGAACGCAAAGAGGTCTATGTCACGAACGCCGTCAAACATTTCAAGTGGACGCCGCGTGGCAAGCGTCGCATGCACAAAACGCCCGGACAGCGGGAGATCGAAGCATGCGGTTACTGGCTTGAACAGGAACTCCGGAGTACAGCGGCGCACGTGATCGTTGCGTATGGGCCGCCTGACTGCGAGGCGATAAACAACGGGACCATCAAGGAGTGAGAACTCGTGCCGAAAGCTTCCCCATCAACTCCGTTTGCAATTTTCGAGCGAATGGTCATTAGCCTCTACGACGGCGGCGTACTCTCGCCCGCGGTGCTCGAGCGTGTCATTGGCGCGTTCGCGCAGGCGGGTGTCGATTGGCATGGCACTTCCGCCGGCCGTTCCGTCGATGGCCGCTCACTGCATGAAATCGTCGTACAGACGATGCTTCCGCGCGATGATCTGCAGTCGGCTTCAACGTCGTTCATGACGGTGGTCGAACACATCGCGGAAGCCGCGCTCTCGACTAGCGCTGCGAGTGGAACGGCCAAAGAGGCTGAACCGCGGCGCGCCAGAAGCAGAAAAACGGCCGACGCAGACGCAGACGAAGACGCGGGCGCGGGCGCGGATGAACTGCTGGCGCAGTTGTCCGGCAGCACACAACCAGGCAAGCGACGTCGCTCGAACAAAGTCGATACGCCGGCGGGATCGGGCGGCTTCAATCCGTTTCTGAATGCGGCGCTGCCGCGTACGAAGAAGTCGTGACAGCCCACTCGAGGCAAGAGGTTGGCGCAACGCGGCATAGAGATCTGTCGGCGCGCCAAGGTCAAGAGGGGACAGGCAGTTTGCGATTTTCCCGGACCTGGGCGCCAACCGCTTTCACAAGCGGAAACGACCCATGCGTCGGACGCGTGACAAATCTCGTGGTCCGCTCTCGTCCGCATCACGGGTCATTGCGCTTTTAACTGCCGGCGCAGCTATAGCTGGCTGCAGCATGAATTGTCGGAAATCGCTCGGATAGCAACGTCAACCCTGGCGCGACGACATACGCCGGCGTTTGCGCGCCCGCTTCACCGTGAATTGGCCCACGCGACAGCATCAGCACCGGCGGCGATGCGAAGCGGACTGGATGGGTCGTTCGCTGCGCGCCACACGGCTTGCGCTACATCGAGCGAGCGTGTGATCGCCGACTCCTGCTGCCAATGGGCGAAGACGCGCTGCGCCAGATCTGCGTACGCTTCGGGAACGCCGCTCTGCATGCGGGATTGCGCGTTCTCGCCGAAGCGAGTCTCCGGCGCGCGTCCCGGCAGGACCAGGCGCATGCGCACATTGAATGGTTCGAGTTCCAGCGCGACGGATTCGGTGAACGCGTTGATCGCCGCCTTGCTGGCGGTGTAAACGGAGAGCAGATGGAGCGGCCTCAAGGTCACGCTCGAGGTGACGTTGACGACGACGCCTCCTTTCCGTTCGCGAAACTGAGGCAGAACCGCCTGGGTCATCGCTATCGTGCCGAGGGTGTTCGTTTCGAAGACTTCACGAGCGATGTCCATCGCAGTGCCTTCGAGGGCGTTCAGCACGCCAATTCCCGCGTTATTGACGAGCACGTCGAGCGGCCCGGCCGCATCCACGGCGTGACGGATGCTTTCCGGATCCGTCACATCGAGGGCGAGCACGTGCAGACGCTCGGAGCGCGGCAGGACATCCTCGCGCGGCATGCGCATGGTGGCGATGACGCGCCAGTCACGATCGAGGAAATAGCGGGCGGTTTCGAGGCCGAATCCGGACGAGCATCCGGTGATCAGGACGGTTTTCATGGAGTTTCCAATAGAGGGTGGCGGTACCCACACGATAAGTCGCCGCCACCGGACTTGCTATAATCGATCGTCCAGTTTTCATTCGAAGGAGTCCGGTTATGGTCGATCCTCTCGCCGAGATCGTCACGCTGCTGCAGCCGGCCGCCACGTTCTCGAAGGTGGTCAGCGGCGCGGGTCGCTGGCGTGTTCGCCGCCCGGAAGCCGGGCAGCCGTTCTACTGCGTGATCCTCGATGGTTCGTGCCGGCTCGTCACGAACGGGCACGAGCCGATCATCCTTCAGGCAGACGACTTCGTTCTGATCCCGGAGGTATGCGGCTTCACGATGTCGAGTCTCGAGCCGCCTGAGCCGGAGGACACCGATACCTCGCCCGTCGCGTTGCTCGATGGCGGATTCAGGCTGGGCGTCGAGGGCGACCCGGCTGACGTTCAACTGCTCGTCGGCCACTGCGTGTTCGGTTCGCCGGACGCGGCCTTGCTGGTGTCGCTTCTTCCTGATCTCGTGCATGTTCGGGGCGAGCGCAGGCTGGCCACCCTGGTGAAGCTCGTGAGGGACGAGTCTCGCGAGCAGCGGCCCGCGCGGGACGTCGTGCTCGCGCGCCTGCTCGAGGTTCTGTTCATCGAAGCGCTGCGGTCGACGGGAACTGCGGCGTCGCCCGGCCTCGTGCGCGGACTCGCCGACGGACGTCTTGCGCTGGCCATACGTCAAATGCACGAAAGTCCTGACAAGTCCTGGACGGTTGCGCAACTGGCGACAGCAGCCGCGCTTTCCCGCTCGGCATTTTTCGAACGCTTCAGCCGCGCGGTAGGCGTCGCGCCGATGGAATACCTGTTGTCCTGGCGCATGGCCTTGGCCAAGAACCTGCTGCGACGCAAAGACAGCGGCGTCGCGAAAATAGCGGAGCGCGTCGGCTACAGTTCGGCGAGTGCGTTCAGTGTCGCGTTCACTCGCTATGTCGGACTACCGCCGACCCAGTACGCGCACGAGCAGGGGGACACGTGACGCCGGTAACGTACGCCGGATGCGGTCGAGTTGCCTGCACATTTTCAGGTAGTATTTGTTCGCGGTGAATTGCAACGTCGATTAGAACAAGTCATGCATTCGGCGCGAGACGCTCTTGCCAATCAGGCCTGTACCAGTCAGCTTCGAGTGTCTCCGGCATTGCTGCAGAGCGAGGCCGCTCCAGGAGGATCTGCCATGAATACGAAGCAGGGTAAAAAAGTCCATCTCGATGCTGCTGCATCGCATCACGAGCAGGCAGCGCGATTTCATCGGGAGGCATCGCAGTACTACGAGGCGGCCAAGAATTACGATCACGCCGCTCATCAGGCCGTGTTGGCGCAAGGCCATGCACTGTATGCCATCGAAGAGTCCAATCTCGCCGCCAAGCATTCAGGCGCTCCATTGCCGGCCGGGTCCGTTGATAGCGGCCTGACTGCTGCGCAACATCATGCAGCGGCGTCGGAACTTCATGGGCAGGCGGCGCAACATCTGCGGCGCGCGGCAAAAGTCTTCGATGAAGACCGCAGCGCAGTCGCCCATGAAACTCAGGTGGGGTTTTCTCTTGCGTCACGGGCGCTCGCGCATGGCAACGAAGCAGCCAAGCAATATGTCGCGTCGCTGCGGGAAAAATAGGAAGTCGGTGCATGGACGACGACGCACGCGCCTTTAACGGGCTGCGCCCGCGACTGCAGAAGATTGCGTATCGCATGCTGGGGTCGGTTGCCGAGGCTGAAGATATCGTGCAGGACGTTTGGCTGCGTTGGCATGCGACAGCCCGTGAAGCCATCGATAACGCGGAGGCGTGGCTGGTCGCGGTCACGACGCGGATGTCCATCGACCGTTTGCGCGCGGCGAAGATTCAACGCGAACACTACGCGGGCATCTGGCTGCCCGAACCGCAGATGACGGACATACCGGCCACACCGGAGGAGGCCACGGAGCGCGCCGACGACGTCTCGGTGGCTTTTCTGGCGCTGCTCGAGCGGCTGACGCCGGAGGCACGAGCGGCGTTCCTGCTGCGCGAGGTATTCGACGCCGACTATGACGAAGTCGCACAAGCCATCGGCAAGACGGAGGCGGCGTGCCGTCAGCTGGTAAGCCGTGCAAAAACGCAACTACGCGACGAACGTCCGCGCTATGTGGTACCGCGCGAGACGCATCTGCGTTTGCTGCGAACGTTCGCGCAGGCGCTGCAGCGCGGCGACTTCCACGCGATCAACGCATTGCTGGCCGACGACGCGATGCTGATCGGCGACGGCGGCGGCAAAGTCCCGAGCTTCCCGAAACCGATGGCGGGCGGCCGGCGCATCGCGCAGCTTTTCTACGCGTCGTCGCGGCGTTATGGCGGCGAACTCAGCGTCAAGCTCGTGGTGCTCAACGGTCAATGGGCCCTGTTGCGTTTTATTGAAGGCAAACTCGAATCGGCACAGTCGTTCGAAACAGACGGCGAGCGCATCGTTCGCATCCATGTGCAGCGCAACCCTGACAAGCTCGCACGCATCGCGGCAGCACACGCCAACGGCTGAACGCCGATCTCTCTTTTGACGCGGGTGCGCCCCGACACGTCGATTGGTGTCTCCCGGGCAACACCGTGAGCGCGTCCATCGGCCTACCGTGACACGCCGCCCTGGCCTACGATGAATTCGTGCGGCTCATTGCCGCTAACGGCACCCGCAAGGCAGGGTGGCCACTCATCGTCGCCAGGAGAAATCATGACGCAGCGTATCAACTATGTGCAGCAATCGCCGGAACTGTTCAAGAAGTTTTTCGAACTCAGCAATCTCCTGAAAGACAGCACAATCGAAGAATCGATCCGCGACCTGGTATCGATCCGGGCGTCGCAACTCAATGGTTGTGGATTCTGTCTGGACATGCACGTGAAGGAAGCGCGCATGCACGGCGAGCGCGAGTTGCGTGTCCATCACCTCGCGACGTGGCGCGAGTCGACGCTCTTCGCACCGCGCGAACGCGCCGCGCTGGCGTGGACGGAAGTGCTGACCAGGCTTCCCGAACACGGCGTGTCCGACGAAATCTACGAGCGCGTGCGTACCCAGTTCTCCGAAAAGGAACTCTCGGACCTGACGTTCGAAGTGATGGCGATCAACGGATGGAACCGCGCGAACGTCGCGTTCAAGACGGTGCCGGGTTCGTCCGACAAGGCATTCGGTCTGGATAAGGCGAACCTCGTCTGAGCGGACGCGTTTCGCCGCTTCTTCAGTTTGGGCCCGCGCGGGCGGGCCGCGTTACGCAGGAGCACACTATCATGCTTCGTTTGAGAAATACTGCTCTGGCCGCGCTCGTCGTCGTGGGCGCGTCGTTGGGTGTGGCCCGCGCCGAGGCGCCCGCCGCAATCGTCACGCCGCTAATGACGCAGCCGCTCGACGACTATCCGGGCAAGGAAGCCTTGATGATCGCCGTCGAGTACCCGCCGGGCGCGGCGGATCCCGTCCATCGGCATCATGCGCACGGGTTTATCTATGTACTGGAAGGATCGATCGTGATGCAGGTCAAGGGCGGCAAGGCAGTCACGCTGACACCCGGACAGACCTTCTATGAAGGTCCAAACGATGTTCACACGGTCGGACGCAACGCAAGCCAGACGAAGCCGGCCAGGTTCCTCGTGCTATTGCTGAAGGACAAGGGCGCGCCCGTTCTCGTTCCGGAGAAATAGCCGCCTCTGCGCGCCGCATCCGGTTTAAAAAAATGGCGGACTGTGTCACAAATGGCAGCGCTGATACGTCTAGTCGCTATGGACTTTACGAACCGCGCTTCCATGTCAGACAATCCACCACGCCGTCCTATCGCCGGCGCCGCCGACCCGTTCGCAAGCAGTTTTGCGACCAGCTACGCCGGCGTCATTTCTTTTCTCGCCGTTGCCAACGAAGGCAGCTTCGCCCGCGCGGGCGATCGCCTCGGCATCGGGCGTTCCTCCGTTAGCCGTAACGTGCAGAAACTCGAGGCTCAGCTCGACGCGCGCCTCTTCCTGCGCACAACGCGCAGCACGTCGTTGACGCGCGAGGGCGAGCTCTTCTACGAGAACTGTCAGCCCGGCATAGAGCGCATCGCCCAGGCGCTGGAAGACATGCGGGAACTGCGCAACGGGCCGCCTCGCGGCCATCTGCGCATCGTCTCGACGCCGGGCTTCGGCCGCAAGATCGTCGCGCCGCTGCTGCGGGGCTTTCATACGCGCTATCCGGAGATCGCCCTCGAACTCCTGCTGAACGATCGACCCGCCGACTTCACGGCCGATCGCGTCGACGTTTCGTTCCACGAGGGGCGCATGGAAGACAGCGGCATCGTGGCGCGCCAGCTGATTCCGATGCAAATGCTCGTCTGCGCGTCGCCCGCTTATGCACGACAACACGGGTTGCCGAGGCATGTCGATGAGCTGGCGGATCATCGCTGCATCAACTTCCTGACCGCGTCCGGCCGCATCAGTGAGTGGGAGTTCAAGGTCGACGGTCTGCCGCAGCGGCGCCAGACCGTTGCACAGCACACATTCAACGACCCGGATCTGATCGTGCAGGCGGTGCTGGACGGGCTGGGCATCGCGCAGTTGCCGGCGTATCAGGTCTGCGACCGGCTGGGCGACGGGCAGTTGGTCAGTTGCCTCGCGCAGCACGCGCCGGAAGATGGTGGCCACTACATCTGCTATCTCAGCCGCAAGCAACTTCCCGCGCGGGTCCGCGTGTTCGTCGATTACATGACCGAGCACACGAGAGCGCTCGACCTGCAGTGTCTGACTACGATGACGACGCGATCGTCGTTGTCGACGGTCGCGTGACGGCATCTGAACGACCTTTGCGTTGATTGGTGCTCGTCATGCAACACGGTGCGTCCCTCTGCGGCCCTACCGCATGACGCAGTGCATGCCTACCATGCTTTCTGTACGGACGGCACGCGAATCGCGGCCCGTTCGGCAAAGCACCGGCAAATTCATCCGCACTATCAGCAATGCGATGCAAGCCGGAGTCGAACAATTGGCGGCGGCGCGAGAGCCGCGCACAAGCTCATGGAGAGACATCATGAAGATCGTCGTGATCGGCGGCACGGGACTCATCGGCAGTAAAGTCGTCAAGAATCTTCGCGCGCGCGGTCATGGGGTCGTTGCCGCGTCGCCCGCATCGGGCGTGAACACAATCACTGGCGAAGGCCTGAAAGAGGCATTGACGGGCGCGAATGTCGTGGTCGATCTGGCCAATTCACCGTCGTTCGAAGATGCCGCCGTGCTCGAGTTCTTCGAGACGGCCGGACGCAATCTGTTTGCGGCGGAGATTGCCGCGGGCGTACAGCATCACGTCGCGCTCTCTGTCGTCGGCACCGACAGGCTCGCGGAAAGCGGCTATTTCCGCGGCAAGATCGCTCAGGAAAAGCTGATCCGCGAATCGGGCGTGCCGTACACGATCGTCCATTCGACCCAGTTCTTCGAGTTTCTTGGCGGCATCGCGCAATCGGGTAGCGACGGCCAGACCATCAGGCTGTCTCCGGCATTCTTCCAGCCGATCGCATCGGATGATGTGGCGGCAGCCGTCGCGGACTTTGCCGCCGGCGAACCGCGCAACGGCATCGCGGAGATCGCGGGCCCGGAACGCGTGCGGCTCGCCGACATGGTGCGGCGTTTCCTCCTGGCGACGCACGACTCGCGCAAGGTCGCCGAAGACCCGCAAGCCCGTTATTTCGGCGCAAAGTTGCAGGACGACACGCTCGTCCCCGGCGCCAACCCGCGTCTCGGTACGATGAACTTCGACGCGTGGTTCGCCCAGACGCAAGCCGCGAAATAAGCCACGAGCCGACGAGGCGCGCCATGACCACATTGCGTCCACCGCCGCTGACGCTGCTCGACAAGTATCACGGGCGCGCCCCCCAAACGCTGTATTCGACCACCGTCACCGTAACAGGCGGCGACGCGGGTCACGGGCGCGCGTCGGGCATCGCCCGTTCTGATGACGGCAATCTCGCAGTCCACTTGCGGTTGCCGAAGGCGCTGGGCGGGCCTGGCGGCGGCACCAATCCGGAGCAACTGTTCGCGGCGGGTTATGCGGCCTGCTTTCATGGCGCGCTGAGTCTGCTTGCGGCACAGGCGAGCATTCCGATTCCCGATGCCTCGGTACAAGTCACCGTGGATTTTGGCCGCGACCCGATGGACGGCCTGTTCATCCTGAGCGCGCAGACGCGTATTCGATTGCCCGGTGTCGAGCGTGTCGTTGCCGAGGAACTGGTTCGCAACACCGAACGCTTTTGCCCCTACACCAAGATGGCGCGGCAGGGAATCGGGAATGTCGTCGCGCTGGCGCCGCAAGACGACGCCGGGGAATCGTGACGTTGCGTGAAGATGTTCCCAGAGGTGAGATGTTCTATGGACATCGGAAAGGGGGGCTCTTTTTACTGCTGCGGTTTCGTGGCAGTCAGCGTGGCGGATTCGGCCAGCTCACGCGCCCGGATCAGCGCGTTGCTGATCTCGGCCAGCACTTTGTCGCGGTCTGCGTCATTCTGTTGCCGTAACGCGAACGACGGATGATAGGTGGCGATGCCCCAGCCGCCTTCCACTCTGAACGGCGCATCGAGATGGTCTCTCAGGCTGACTTTCCCGCGCAGCAAGGCAGTGAGCGCCGTCGCGCCAAGCGCGACGATCACCGCCGGGCGCACCGTGTGCAATTCACGCTCGAGCCAGTAAGAGCACGCTTCGATCTCACGCTGTCCCGGCGTTTTGTGAAGCCTGCGTTTGCCGCGTGGTTCCCATTTGAAATGCTTCACCGCGTTGGTCAGATAAACCTGGTCGCGCGACAGCCCGGCGCGCGTGATCGCTATCGTCAGCAGTTGTCCGGCCGGCCCGACGAACGGCTGACCACTCAGATCTTCCTGATCGCCTGGCTGCTCGCCGATCAGCATGATGCGCGCGTCGCTCGGCCCCGAACTGCCGACAGCTTGCGTCGCGTTACGCCACAAGTCGCAGCGCCGGCATGTATCGAGCGACGAGGGTTGGTCGCGGACCGGTTGCGCCATGTCCGCTTCGATCGGAATGGTTTTGCCGCCCAGCGCGCCGACGCCGCTCGCCTGCGCCACGCGGCGCGCGCCGCTTTTCGCTTCACTGATCATGGCGGGGATTAGATGACCCTCCGGCAGACCTTTCCAGAAGCGTACCGGCATGTGCTGTTCGAGCGCCGCTTCGTTCAGCCGAGCCGGATTGAACGTGCTGCGGTAATAGGCGAGCCATAGCGCCTCGGCTTCGTCCGCGGTATCGCTACGATGGTCGGCGGGCAGGGTGCGGCGTTGCTCCAGATGCAGTTGCTGACCGTCCCAGAAGGCCGCGCCGCGTGGCGTCGTGATCATCCAGGTGGAGCGTCCCATGCGTTGCGCAAAGTGTTCCGCGACCCACGCCAGCACATCATGCTCCGGCTCGTACCAGGCGATGTATTCGGGTGTCTGCACCGCTGACGCGGATGTCTGCTTGCGAAACCGTACGTACGCGATCATGTCGTGCCTGGCACGCCACACGCTTTTGGCCATGCGATGGAGCCGTGCGCCATCTGCGTCTGCCGGCGAGGCGACCGCGCGGTCGCCGTGTTGCCAACGCCATAGGACCTTGTATAGAAACGCCCAGCGCTGTGATTCGCGGTACAGCGCGGCGTCTTGCAATAGCGCCGCCAGTTCCTTCGAAACATGAACGGCAGTGGGTCGGGGCTTTGCTTGCTCGGATGTCGCGCCATAGTCGAACAGCGCCTGCTCCTGCGACGCCTCAGGTTCCTGCTTGACGCGCCATTCGATCGTCTCCGGCGCGAGGCCTTCGCCTAGAGCGCCAAGCGACGCGGCGCGCCACGCGACGAAATGATCTTCTATAACGATGGAACGCATCGCGACGCTTCACAACAACGCCAGTTGCACCGGCGGCGCCAACACCCGGCGCAATCGAGCCGACGACGCATCGTGCAGCGCCACGCGATAGTCCTGCGTCACGACAAACGGCTTGATCTTCTCCAGCGGACAACGCAGCCGCACGAGGTCCTCGTAGCGCACACGGCGCGAGCGCCGCAACTCGACCAGGCGTTTCGCGTTGCGCATGCCGATGCCCGGCACACGCGCGATCATGCGCAGCGGCGCGCGGTTCAGGTCGACCGGAAACTGGTCGCGATGCGCCAACGCCCACGCGAGCTTCGGATCGATATCGAGCGACAGGTTGCCGGGTTGCTCGAACAACTCGTCCGCACTGAAGCCGTAGCCGCGCATCAGGAAATCGGCCTGATACAGCCGATGTTCGCGTAACAACGGCGGCGCCTGAGCGGGCAGTGCGGAAGGGCTATCGGGAATCGGGCTGAAGGCGGAGTAGTACACGCGCTTGAGCTTGTACGATCCGTAGAGCGTCGCGGCGGTCTGCAAGATCGTGCTGTCGTTCGTCTGATCCGCGCCGACGATCATCTGCGTGCTCTGGCCCGCGGGCGTGAACTTCGGCGCTCTGGCGTCGCTATGCGCTTCTTCCTGCGCAAGACGGATCGAGCCCATGGCGAGCTTGATGGTGCGGACGTTCTTTTCCGGCGCGAGCCGCGCGAGGCTACCGTCCGTAGGCAGCTCGATGTTCACGCTCAACCGGTCGGCGTAGCGCCCGGCTTGCGCAATCAACTGTGGATCGGCGTCGGGAATTGTCTTCAGATGAAGATAGCCGCGAAACTGATGATCCTCACGCAACGACTGGGCGACGCGCACGAGCTGTTCCATCGTGTAGTTCGACGACCGAATGATTCCGGAACTCAGAAACAGCCCGTCGATGTAATTGCGCCGATAGAAATCCAGCGTCAGTTCGACGACCTCCTCGGGCGTGAAGCGCGCGCGTGGCACGTTGCTCGAGCGCCGGTTGACGCAGTACTGACAGTCGTACAAACAGAAATTGGTGAGCAGAATTTTCAGCAGGGAGACGCAGCGCCCGTCTGGCGTGAAACTGTGGCAAATGCCCGCGCCGGTGCTGGCGCCCAAACCGGCAATGCCGCGAGAGCCGCGCTTGGGTGCGCCGCTGCTTGCGCATGACGCGTCGTACTTCGCCGCGTCGGCCAACACTTCCAGCTTTTTGAGCAGTTCCACGTTGCCGCCAATACTGTATGGATGTACAGTATTGTACGTGGGCGGGTCGCGACTGCAAGCGGTTTTTAATGGGAAACGGGCGTTGGTCCACGGGGCGTGCCCGGTGAACATGCGGGGCGGGCAGAAGCGATACAACGGGAATTGAGCCAATGCCGAATGGCGTGGTGTTCGCTTGCAGCAAACTACTTCTCCAGATGTCGCGATGGGATGAATAACAAGGCGATCGTGGAACCTCGCACAGTCGAGCGGTCTGAATAGATCAGGTACGCGGGTGAGCCCGCACAATGAACGGAGACTCATCTACATGCCGGCTTTTTCCGGTCAGGAACGCCATGCCTGAACAACTCTGGTTGCCTGGGCTCGAGGCGCCGCCAACGCCGACAGACGGTCTGTTCTTCGCCGTCTTTCCCGATGCCACCACAGCGGCCAGCATCTCGAAGCTCGCGCAACAGCTTTGCGGGGAGACGCGCGCGCGGAGTAAGCCGCTTGCGGCGGGTCGTCTGCATGTCACCTTGCATCACCTGGGAAATTTCGCGGGCGGTTTGCCGCAGGAGCGAGTCGATGCGGCGATGCAAGCGGCTGCGTCGATCAGAATGGAGCCGTTTAGCGTCGAATTCGACACGGCGGTCAGCTTTGCGTCGAAGCCGCGACCGGGACCGCTGGTGCTGGGCGGAGGCGAGGGCGTCGCCGGCCTGCACATGCTGCACGACGCCTTGGGCCATGCATTGCAGAATGCTGGTTTGGGGGATCACGCAGTCTCGTCCGCGGCGCACTACACGCCGCACGTCACGCTGGCGTACGGCATGCCGTGGGCCGCGGCGCGTCCCGTCGAACCGGTCTGCTGGAATGTGCGTGAGTTTGCGTTGATGCACAGCTTGCTCGGGCGTACGCGGCATGTCGCGCTGGCTCGATGGACTTTGGCGGGCACCGCGTCGTAGCGCGCGTCCTCCAAGGTGACGGCGGCGTGCCGACGGGCGCCGGGCTAGAACCGCATGCCGGTCGCGCAACCGCCGGCGAAGCCACCACCGCTGCCGCCTGCGCCGCCGCAGAACACGCCACAACCGGATAGCGCGAGCGACACGGTCACGGCGGCTAGCGTCGCGCGCAACCTCGGTTTGAGAGTGCGTTCGTCGAGGTGTGCGGAGTCTGCGGCGGGATGCGGGCTGATTCCGGCGTCGAAAGTGATGGTGGCGTGGTTGAGGCTCGAGTCGATCATTTGGGATTTCATAAGGTCAGTGGCTTTGGGGCGCCGCGAGCAAAGGTGCGAACGGCGTCGTTCGTCGAAAGTTTTTTTGAAGGTTTCGGCGGGGAAAATGGGGCGGCATGCAGAGCGGCCGCGAATCGCTGAGGCTAGCGCACGACCCTAGGGCCCTCAAATACGCAGAATCTGAAAACGTAGGAGGTTTCGTCGGTTCGAGAAGCGGAACGATCGTGCGCTCCCTGATAGAATGCTTGGGCCGCAACGTAGTGGATTGCAGATGAAATTGCTTGATGCGTTAGTCGAACAGCGTATTGCCGCCGCCGCAGCGCGAGGTGAGTTCGACGAGTTACCGGGCGCGGGCGCGCCGCTGTCGCTGGACGACGATGCTCTGGTCCCCGAAGAAGTGCGCGTCGCCAACCGGATTTTGAAGAATGCGGGCTTCGTGCCGCCCGCTGTCGAGCAGTTGCGCGCGTTGCGCGACCTGCAAGCGGAGTTGAATGCCGTGAGCGACCAGGCTACCCGTTGCCGTCTCCAGGCGCGCATGCTGGCGCTCGATATGGCACTTGAATCGTTGCGCGGCGGCCCGCTGGTTCTGCCGCGCGAATACTGCCGGCGCATTGCCGAGCGGTTGTCCGAACGCGCCGGCAACCTCAATACGGCAGACGCGGGTTCGCAGTGAGCGAGCCGCTTGCCCACGCCGCCGTGCCGGATTCGGATTCTGTCGAGTCTCACGGTGCGCTGAATGTGCTGGGTTCTCAAGCCTCAGTTAGCGGAGTCGCTGAATTGGCTACGACCGATTCGGATGCTGCTGCCGCCTCGGTGAATTCAGATCCCACCCTTGGCGAGCCGCCCGCATCTTCCGCTGTCCCCGAAGTCTCGGAACGCGATCGCCGCTTCATGGCGCTGGCGCAAGCCGCCGCCGAAGAGGCGCGCGCTGCCGGCGAAGTGCCCGTCGGTGCAGTTCTCGTGCGCGGCGAAGAAGTCATTGCCACAGGTTTCAATCACCCGATCGGTGGGCACGACCCGTCGGCACATGCGGAAATGGCCGCGTTGCGCGCCGCGGCGCAAACCGTCGAGAACTACCGTCTGCCGGGCTGCGAACTCTACGTGACCCTCGAGCCGTGCCTCATGTGCGCGGGCGCGATCATGCACGCACGCATCGCCCGCGTCGTGTTCGGGGCGCGCGATCCGAAAACCGGCGCGTGCGGCAGTGTCGTCGATGCGTTCGGTAATCCGCAGTTGAATCATCACACCACGGTGATCGGCGGCGTGCTCGAAAATGAATGTGGCGCCGCGCTCAAGTCGTTCTTTGCCGAGCGGCGGCGCGCGAGCCGCGTAGCACGCGCGGCGGCACGTGCCGCCGCAGGCGGCGAACCGGGCCCGGCTGAGTCGCTCTAAAACAACAACGTCCAACAAGGTCTTGCCAATGACCGTCCATCGCACCATCGAACTGATCGCGCCGTCCGGGTATCCGCATGACCCCGAGGTGCTGCATCGCGCGTTGCAGCGCTTCCATACGCAGGGGCACCGCGTCGAGGGCGTGGAAGCGGCGCGGCGTCGCTACCAGCGCTTTGCCGGCACCGATGGCGAGCGTGCGGCCGATCTGAACCGGCTTGCCGATCCGTCGCGTAAGTTGCCGGACATCGTGCTGGCGGTGCGCGGTGGCTACGGCGCGGTGCGCATCCTGCACGGGCTCGATTACGACGGGCTGCAGCGGCGGCTGACCGATCAGCCGATCGCGCTGGTGGGACACAGCGATTTCACCGCGATCCAGCTTGCGCTGCTGGCGCGCGCCGGCGTGAAGACCTTTGGCGGTCCGATGGTGATGAGCGACTTCGGCGCGGAGGAACTCAGCGCATTCACCATGCAGCACTTCTGGTCGGCGTTGACGAAGCCGACCATGACGATCTCGAGCAACACGCCGCAAGCGCAACCGGTCGACGTCTCGGGCATGTTGTGGGGCGGCAATCTGGCGGTGCTGGCATCGCTGATCGGCACGCCGTATATGCCGCCGGTGCAGGGCGGCATCCTGTTTGTCGAGGACGTCAACGAGCAACCGTTCCGGGTCGAGCGGATGATCTATCAGTTGCACCTGTCCGGCATCCTCGCGCAGCAACAGGCGCTCGTGCTGGGCGATTTCTCCGGCGCCAAACCCTACGATTACGATAATGGCTACGACCTGCAGGCCATGATCGAGCAGGTGAGGTCGGTGATCGGCATTCCGGTCGTCACTGGCCTGCAATTCGGGCATGTCCGCAACATGCTGACGCTGCCGGTGGGCGCGGACGCGCATCTCGTCGCCGACGCGCATGGGTTTAAACTGAGTTTGTCGGGCTATCCGTACCTCGCCTGAACCGGCGGAGAAGGGAAGCGGGCGTTTGCCGCTTTCTTTTTAAGGCAAATAACGCAACTAACGGTCAAGTTCTGCCGCCTACCGCCGACAGAACGCCTCGTGAAGGTCCCTCAATTTTGTTGACAAAATTCGCCACCAATAGACGACCTCCGCCTTACCTAATTAAACTCGTACTGAGACAGCACTAGGCACGTAAGCGGTGCCGCCTGCCCGCCAGCTTGCCTTCACCGCGAAGATTGTCGAAATTCAAGACAGAAATTGTTGACAATCTTTATGTCCATCCTATGATGACCTACATACCGAGACGAACATCATGTCCGACACAGAGTCCGCCGCCGCGAATAGTTCGAAACCCGAAGTGATCGCCGAGCGCATCCGCGCCGCGATCCTCGAGCATCGGCTCGCGCCGGGATCCAAGCTGACAGAAGCGCAGTTGTGCGAAGTATTCGGCGTGAAGCGCGGCCCGATCCGACAGGCGCTGGCGCAGTTGGCCACCGACCACCTCGTCGATCTCGAACCGAATCGCGGGGCGTTCGTCGCGAGCCCGTCGCTGCAGGAAGTGCACGAAGTGTTCGAGATGCGCCGCATCATCGAGCTGGCGGTGGTGGAAAAGATTTGCACCGGTCACGGCATGCGGCGTTTGAAGAGCATCGGCAGCATGATCGGCCGGGAACGCAAAGCGTTCGAAACACGTGATTTTCCGGCGTGGATTCGTCTGTCGGGCGAATTTCACACCGAGTTGGCTGGACTCACCGGGAACGCCGTGTTGTGCGACTGCCTGAACGGTCTGGTGGCGCGCTCCACGCTGATTTCCGCGCTGTACGAGTCGCTTGGACGCAGCCCATGCTCGTTCGAGGACCACGAAGCCATTCTCGCCGCGCTCGACGCCGGCGATGCAAAAGAGGCGGCGGCCTTGATGTCGCGCCATCTGCAAAGCGTCGAGTTGAAGATGCTGGACCGCCCCGCGCGTGGCGCGGCCGATCTGCATGAAGTGTTCGGCGCACTCAACGGTGCAGCCCGAGATTCATCGAAGACGAAGTCCGCGCCAGGCTAAGGCAGGCGGCCGGCGTGCGCCCGTTACCGGTGCGCGCCGCACTGAATTGAACTGAACGAATCAAGCGTTGCAAGGCGGCTCGGCGTGAGCGCTGCCGGCTTGTGCACGCGTGTCCGCCGCCGGGCGACGGACTTCGAGTAGTAACGCATCGCCGGGAATTCGCGGCTGCCGGTGGTGCGATAACCACAAGTACTTCAAGTACGGAGACATCCGCGGCACGGCCGGACAGACGCGCCAAGACCCTTCGTTTCACACGGACGAGGCGGGCGCGACTGGCATGGCCGATGCAATGTCCTTCGATTCGCTATCGACGGTCCCTATTCCAAGGAGGAATCATGGCTCAGTTCAGTGCAGCGCCCGGCAACCCCGCAATTCCCACTTATGCAGACGACGGCGCCCCCAGCGAACCGTCGATGCCCGCAGGCTACAGCGACCGCCTCTACAACGAGGATCTCGCACCGTTGCGGCATCAAACCTGGGGCGCTTACAACATCTTTGCGTTCTGGATGTCGGACGTGCACAGCGTCGGCGGCTATGTGTTCGCGGGCAGTCTGTTCGCGCTCGGCCTGACGAGTTGGCAAGTGCTGATCGCGCTGCTGGTCGGCATCACGATCGTCAATCTGTTGTGCAACCTGATCGCCAAGCCGAGCCAGGCGAACGGCGTGCCGTATCCGGTGGCGTGCCGCGCGACCTTCGGCGTGCTCGGCGCGAATATTCCCGCGGTGATTCGCGGCCTGATCGCGGTCGCGTGGTACGGCATTCAGACCTATCTGGCGTCGAGCGCGCTGGTGATCGTGGTGTTGAAGTTCGTACCGCAGTTGCTGCCTTACGCCGATGTTCATCATCATGGCTTCATGGGACTCTCCACGCTCGGCTGGACCGGTTTCATGCTGTTGTGGGTGTTGCAGGCACTGGTGTTCTGGCACGGCATGGAAACCATCAAGAAGTTCATCGACTTCGCCGGTCCCGCGGTCTACGTGGTGATGTTCATTCTCGCGGGCTACATGGTGTATCGCGCGGGATGGCGCAACATCGGCATCAACCTGGGCGGCGTCAAATATCACGGCATGCAGGTGGTGCCGGTGATGATCACGGCGATCTCGCTGGTGGTGTCGTACTTCTCCGGACCGATGCTGAATTTCGGCGACTTTTCGCGCTACGGCAAGAGCTTTCGCAGCGTGCAGCGTGGCAACTTCTGGGGGCTGCCGGTCAACTTCCTGGCCTTCTCGCTGGTGACGGTGATCACGACCGCGGCGACGCTGCCGGTGTTCGGCGAGCTGATCACGGACCCGGTCGAAACCGTGGGCCGTATCGACTATCCGACCGCGGTGATTCTCGGCGCGCTGACCTTCACGATCGCGACTATCGGTATCAACATCGTCGCCAATTTCGTCTCGCCGGCTTTCGACTTTTCCAACGTGGCGCCGCGCCTCATTAGCTGGCGCATGGGCGGCATGCTCGCGGCGGTGGCGTCGATTTTCATCACGCCGTGGAATCTGTTCAACAACCCGGCCGTGATCCACTACACGCTCGACGTCCTCGGGAGTTTCATCGGACCTTTGTACGGTGTCCTGATCGTTGATTACTTCCTCGTGAAGCGTCAGAAGATCGTTCTGGACGATCTGTACACGGTCTCGCCCACCGGTTCATACTGGTATCGCAACGGCGTCAACTACCGGGCTGTTGCCGCGCTGCTGCCGGCCGCAGTAATCGCGGTGATCTGCGTGATGGTCCCGGCACTCGACGGTATGGCGAATTTCTCGTGGTTCATCGGCGCGGGGCTCGCTGCGCTGTTCTATCGCGTTCTCGCACGCTGAATTTTGCGGACGCAACAGGAGTGGATATGCGCATCAAACTGATCAACCCGAATACGACCCAACGCATGACGGAAGCGATGGGCCGCTGCGCGCGCGAAGTCGCCGCGCCGGGCACCGAAGTCATCGCGGTGAATCCGACCATGGGGCCGCCGTCGATCGAAGGCTATTACGACGAAGCGCTCGCGACGCCGGGCTTGCTCGCCGAAGTCGCCGCCGGCGAGCGAGAAGGCTGCGACGGTTACGTGATCGCCTGCTTCGGCGATCCCGGTCTGTACGCCGCGCGTGAGCTGGCGCGCGGCCCGGTGATCGGCATTGCCGAGGCGGCCATGCACGCGGCCAGCGTGCTGGCGCCGGGCTTCTCGGTGGTGACCACGCTGGCACGTACGTGCGGCATGGCGTGGCACCTCGCCGAGCGCTACGGCATGAAGCGGTTTTGCCGCAACGTGCGCGCCACCGACGTCGCCGTGCTCGATCTCGACAAGCCGGGCTCGGCGGCGCGTCGCATCATCCTCGACGAGTGCCGGCGCGCGCTCGCGGAAGACGGTTCGGACGCGATTGTGCTCGGCTGCGCGGGCATGGCCGAGCTGTGCGCGGAGATCGAAGACGCGCTCGGCGCGCCGGTGATCGAGGGCGTGACAGCGGCTGTGAAGTGGACCGAGGCGCTGGTCGCGCTGCGTCTCTCGACGGCCAAACGCGGCGATTACGCGCGGCCGCTGGCCAAGCGCTACGACGGCGCGCTGGCATCCTTCAGCCCGACCGACGCTGATCCGAATCCGCTTATGCCGCGCGGTTATGCTGTTATTTCCGCCGCAAATGTGCCGCAAACCGCGGGAACGGCCGATTTATTGCGGGTAAACACTACAGAATCGGGGCCGCACATACATTCAGTCTGACACGCACTATCTGCCCGGGTGTATGGGCGCACCCGGGTGTTTTCGCTACACTGGTCCAACTCGGCGCGGGCTGCCTGAAAGGCTTTTTTCTGCTGCTTTCGGTACTGCTTCTGGTGTTTTTCCACCCGCGCCTGCGTGAGTCGTTTGCACGCAGCACGCAAGCTCACGCCAACGCCACGTGCATGCCACGTGAGTTCCAAGCGAATTTTACGTACCGTCACCACGCATTCGTCAAACCATGCCACTCGACCCGAACTACCCACGCGATCTGATCGGCTACGGCCGCCACCCGGTGCAGGCAAACTGGCCGGGTCGAGCGCGTGTCGCGGTGCAATTCGTCCTGAACTACGAAGAGGGCGGTGAAAACTGCGTGTTGCACGGCGATCCCGGCTCGGAGCAGTTTCTGTCGGAAATCGTCGGCGCCGCGTCTTTTCCGGCGCGCCACATGAGCATGGAGTCGATCTACGAATACGGCTCGCGCGCAGGCGTCTGGCGCATCCTGCGCGAATTCGAAAAGCGCGGCTTGCCGCTCACGGTGTTCGGCGTCGGGATGGCGGTCGAACGGCATCCGGAACTGGCGCGTGCCTTCGTCGAACTCGGGCATGAGATTGCCTGCCACGGGTATCGCTGGATTCACTATCAGGACATGGCGCCGGAGAAAGAAGCGGAGCACATGCGTCTCGGCATGGAAGCGATCGAGCGTGTGACGGGTGAGCGTCCGCTCGGCTGGTACACGGGCCGCGACAGTCCCAACACGCGTCGTCTGGTCGCTGAATATGGCGGTTTCCTGTACGACTCGGACTACTACGGCGACGATCTGCCGTTCTGGATGGACGTCGACGTCACCGGCGGCGCGAAAGTGCCGCAACTGATCGTTCCGTACACGCTTGACACTAACGACATGCGCTTTGCGAGCCCGCAAGGCTTCAACACGGCGGACCACTTCTTCACGTATCTGCGCGACGCATTCGACGTGCTCTACGAAGAAGGCGACGAAGCGCCGAAGATGCTGTCCATCGGCATGCACTGCCGTCTGCTGGGACGCCCTGGGCGTTTCCGCGCGCTGCAACGTTTTCTCGACCATATCGAACAGCACGATCGAGTGTGGGTGACGCGGCGCGTCGATATTGCGCGCCACTGGCGCGAACATCATCCTTACCAACAAAACAACCGCGGGGCTGCGGCATGAAGGCGATGCAATACACTCTGGACCAACTCAACAGCACCTCGACCGACGCGTTCGTGGCAGCGCTGTCGGGCATTTTCGAGCACTCGCCGTGGGTGGCGGAAATCGCCGCGCAGCAACGGCCTTTCGCCAGCATCGACGAGTTGCATCGCAAGATGTCGAACATCGTCGAGACGGCGGGGGAAGAGAAACAACTGGCGTTGATCAACGCCCACCCGGAGCTCGCCGGCAAGGCCGCCGTGCGCGGTGAACTGACGGCCGAATCCACGCGTGAGCAGAGCGGCGCCGGCCTCGCGCAATGCACGCAGGAAGAATTCGACAAGCTGCTCGCGCTGAACGCCGCGTATCGCGAGAAGTTCGGCTTTCCGTTCATCCTCGCCGTGCGCGGCTATGACCGTCACGGCATCATCGCGAACTTCGAGGCGCGTGTGAACAACAGCCGCGCCGACGAACTGCGCGCGAGCCTCGATCAGATCTACCGCATCGCACGTTTCCGGCTCGACGACCTGATCGACGCGTAAGGTTTTGCCGCGCGTCGCGGACCTCGAACCGAAACGTTTTTTCAGCACTGACTAACACTAAGGAAGACAAAGATGGCACTCCCGATTCTCGACCCCAACGCACCGGAATTCACGCGCCGCTATGTGAATCTGGCGGACCCGCGCCTGGGCGCGCAGGCGCTCGAGTCCAGCGACGATTTCTTCGCGCCGAAGGAGCGCATGCTGAATCCGGAGCCGGCCGTCTTCATTCCGGGCAAGTACGACGACAACGGCAAGTGGATGGACGGCTGGGAAACGCGCCGCAAGCGCGCCAACGGCTATGACTGGTGCGTCGTGAAACTGGCGCGGCCGGGCGTGATCAAGGGTCTCGATCTCGACACCAGCCACTTCACGGGCAACTTCCCGCCGGCGGCGTCGGTGGAAGCTGCGAATGTAGTAGACGGCACGCCGAACCAGTCGACGCAATGGACCGAAATCGTGCCGTCGACCACGTTGCAAGGCAATAGCCATCACTATCACGAAGTCAGCGACGCGAACGCGTACACGCATCTGCGCGTGAACATCTATCCGGACGGCGGTATCGCGCGTCTGCGTGTGTATGGTCAACCGCAAGTCGACTGGGCCGGCGCGAGCCGCACGGAGCAGTTCGATCTGGCCGCGATGGAAAACGGCGCGTATCTGGTCGCGGCGAACAACCAGCACTTCGGTGCGGCGTCGACGATCCTGATGCCGGGCCGCGGCGTGAACATGGGCGACGGCTGGGAAACGCGCCGCCGTCGCGAACCGGGCAACGACTGGGCGATCGTCGCACTGGCGCAGCCGGGCGTGATCAGGAAGATCGAAGTCGATACGGCGCACTTCAAGGGCAACTATCCGGACCGCTGCTCGATTCAGGCCGCGTACGTGACGGGCGGCACGGACAGCTCGCTGATCACGCAAGCCATGTTCTGGCCGGTGCTGCTCGGCGAACAGAAGCTGAAGATGGACAACCAGCACTATTTCGAAAGCGAAATCGCGGCACTGGGTCCGGTGACGCACGTGCGCTTCAACATCATTCCGGACGGCGGCGTGTCGCGTCTGCGTCTGTGGGGCACGCTCGCATCATGAAAACGCTCGCGATCGAACCGTTGACGAAGGAAGCGTTCGCCGCGTTCGGCGACGTGATCGAACTCGAAGGCGCGAAGCAGATTCCGATCAACCTCGGCACGACGATTCGCTTTCACGATCTCGCGAAAGTGGACGTCACCGACGAGAACGGCCGCACGCTTGTGAACCTGTTTCGCGGGCAGCCGCGTACGCTGCCGTTCGAAGTGACGATGCTCGAACGGCATCCGCTTGGCAGTCAGGCGTTCGTGCCGCTGAACGACAAGCCGTATCTGGTGGTCGTGGCGCCGGCGGGCGAGCTGGATGCGTCGAAGATTCGTGCGTTCGTGACAAGCGGCTGGCAGGGCGTGAACTATGCGAAGGGCGTGTGGCACCATCCGCTGATCGCGTTGGGCGACGTGAGCGACTTTATCGTTGTCGATCGTGGCGGGGATGGACTCAATCTCAATGAGCAGGATCTTGCGGAGTCGTTGTGGCTCACGGAAGATGCGTTGAGCGCGGTGGCGGTTTGAGTTTTATCGCTATGACATAGCGAGCAGATTGCCTTAAAAAGAACCCACAGCATCACTGATGCTGTGGGTTTTTTGTTTTTGCGGCGAACCACAAAGGTAGCGCGACGCTGTCGTTCCGCGTTTAGCTACGTTTGGCAAGAAGCGGCGAATGCCCGATCACTTCGCGCGCGCGTTCCGCCGGTTCAGGCGCGGAAAAACCCGCGGCCTCGATCGCCGGTTTGAGTCCCTTGAATTGCAGACTCTTCTTCGGCGAGCGCAAGGACGCCATGCCGTCGTCCCAGGCGTGAAGCATGTGCTTCGCGACGGCGTGCCATTGCTGTTCGTTGCGCGCCGCTTCGATCAACTCATGACCGACGGAGACGGCCGAATCGCACAACGCCTCGACCATCTGCGCGTATTGCCGCGGCGCAATACCCATACGCGTGTTGAAGAAACGCTCCAGCGTTTTGCCGGCCGCCCACGTTTTGCGGCCATCGATCGGTAAGCCCGGCGGATTGGCCGCGAAACGCGGGTACGCCTGTGTTGTGACGATGTCGTAGACGGGCGTAAACGCGACATCGTCGACAGACGTATAGAACAACGCCACGTTCTTCGTATGACAGTCCGCGTTGCGTACGACGTAGTTCGTCAGCAGATGCCAGCCAAGATATTCGAGTTGCTGCCGCATGGTGTCGCGATCGAGCAGATAGGCTCGCGCGGCGTTGAGCATTTTCTCGCTGGTCGAGTTGTATTTTTCGTGCGGCGGCAAACCCAATAAACCGCACATGTCCTCGACGCCGTAGGCCGGCAATCCCTGTGCGTCGACGTCGAAGCGTTCGACGATCAGCGCCCGGCCATCGTCCGACATCTGCGTGCGCGCGACCGGCGCGACGCCGAGCCGTTCCAGCACGCGCATGGAGTAGAACTCGTTGAAGCCGAGGAACGGCGTGCTGTCGTCCGAGCCTTTGACAATGTGGCGGCTCGTCCGGATGGTCGGTTTGCCGAGCGGCATCGGCGTGGACGTGCTGGACATGTCGCCTTGCGGCGCGATGAACTTCGGCACGGCGCCCGAGATGGCCGCGCGCGCGTACTCGCGCACGAGCCGCGCGAAATGTTCAGCCGTGTTGTCGCCGTGCAGAATGTCCTGCACGTCGAGCGCTTGCAGTTCCGTGCCCGGCGCGACGCCTTCGGGTGTCACGGTCACGCGGCCGATCCCCATGGCGCCGACCACGGCGAGCAGCGACAGGTCGGTGCCGTCGAGCAGCGGCCCGAATTGCTCGCGAATCAGGTTCAGCAGGTAACCCTCCGGCAGGTTCTGCCGGAAAAACGGATGCAGGTCGCGCGGCCAGCGCCACGCCTCTTCGCGCACCGGCATGGTCAGGCTGACGAAGTCCGCCGCGCTCGCGTCGCGGTTGTATTTGAGGACGTAGTCGTCGCGCTCGCGAAATAACGTGGCGACGTTCTTGCCCAGTACCTGAACGTCGAGCCTCATGAGTTCGCGTCCGGATTGCGTTGTTCGGCGAGGATGTCTTCGAGCGTGCGCCCGTGTCCATGCGCGACGAATTTGAGGTCGTAGCCTGCCGCTTCGAGCAGGCGCACGAGCACGGACACGCTCATATCGTTTTTGGCGAGCGTTTCCATACGCGCGACGGTGGTGCGCGCGACGCCTGCCCGGTGCGCCAGTTCCTCTTGCGACAGATTGCTTTCGCGGCGCACGGCCTTCAGCATGTCCGATACATCGGCGAGGTTAGTCATTTGTAGCCCCACGGCATCAATTTTGACGAATTCGTTCATTATTGTAGCCCATGAGACACAAAATTACCGATGAGATTTGTGCCTTACGGGCTACATTTTGACCGGATTCAGTTATTTTGTAGCTCATGGGCTACAAAATAACTGATGTCGCCTTTGAGGAGTCGGCACCGAGGCGGCCAAAGAAAAGCGGGCTTCCGCTCGCGCGAAAGCCCGCTTCATCTTGCTTCATCCATCGCCGCGCCGGGCAGCACGCCCCGGGCCGGTCATTACTTCACCGCGCCACCTTCGAACCATGCGGCGATCTTCATCCGCTCCTCGTCGGTCATATGCGTCACGTTGCCGAGCGGCATGGCCTTCAGCGTCACCGCTTGCTGATAGATCCGCTGCGCGTTCTGCGAGATTTCATCCGGCGTATCCAGCAGCACGCCGGCCGGGGCGCTGCCCATCATCGTCGGATGCGCGGAGTGGCACGCCACGCAGCGCTGCTGCAGCACCGGTGCGATATCGGCCACCTTGACCGTCGGCGCATTCGCCGCTTGCGCTTGCGGCACGATCGGCTTCGGCATGGTCCAGAAGAGGGCGACGAACATCAGCGCGATGCCAACCAGCGGCAGATACCACAGCACCTGGCCACGGTGACGCATCACGAAGAACTGACGGATCAACGCGCCGGCCAGCATGATGACCAGCAGCACGGCCCAGTTATACGGATGCGTGTAGGTCATCGCGTAGTGGTTCGACAGCATCGCGAACACCACCGGCAACGTGAAATACGTGTTGTGCACCGAGCGTTGCTTGCCGCGCTTGCCGTAGATCGGATTCGGCGTTTCGCCTTTGAGCATGGCGTCGACCATCTTGCGCTGGCCCGGAATGATCACGAAGAACACGTTGGCCGACATGATCGTTGCCAGCATCGCGCCCATGATCAGGTAAGCCGCGCGGCCCGCGAAGATATGGCACGCGAGCCACGCCGCGATCAGCACGTACACGCCGACGCAGATGCCGAGCACCTTGTCCTTGTTGCCGAGGATGCGGCACAGCGAGTCGTACACGATCCAGCCGGCGGCGAGGAAGCCGAGCGCAGAGGCGACGGCGACCACCGGACCCATATCCAGCACGTTCTTGTCGATCAGGTAAGTGCTCGGCGAGAACAGATACAGCACGGTGAAGAGACCGAAGCCCGACAGCCACGTGGTGTACGACGGCCACTTCGACCAGTGCAGATCGTCCGGCATTTCCGGCGGCGCGACGGTGTACTTCTGCATGTTGTAGAAGCCGCCGCCGTGCACGTGCCACAGTTCGCCGAACACGCCGCGCTTGCGCTGGTTCGGGTCTGTCGGCGGTTTCAGGCTGTTGTCGAGCGCGACGAAATAAAACGATTCGCCGATCCATGCAATCGCGGCGATGACGTGGAACCAGCGAATCGCCAGATTCAACCAGTCTGTGATAAAGCCTTCCATGAAACTCCTCCACTTCTGATTCGTTGTACACGCAATGACGTGGCGTGCCTTCTGGTGCCCGGCTGACGGGTCGTTGGCAGGGCAGAACGTCACTGCGCAGACTGCGGGGTGAAGACGCGATGCGCTCAGTTCGCACGGCGCCGTTTTTTATTGGGTCGTCGGTTGGGTCGCGTATGGATCAAATCGGGTCGAGCCGCATGCGTCCGATTGCGTTTCGCGGGTGCTCGCATGCGTCTCCATGAGCATCTGCGCAATGCAATCGAGCGCGACCGGCATGCTGCGCGAACTCGACGTCGCTTTGTCCAACACCTTTCCCATACCTCGTGGCAGACGTCTCCTAGCTGCCGCGATACGTGCTGTACGACCACGGCGACACCAGCAGCGGCACGTGATAGTGCGCGCTGGCATCGGCCACGCCGAAGCGCAACACGACGCGATCAACGAAGCGCGGCTCCGGCACCTTCGTGCCGATCGACGCGAAGTAGTCGCCGGCGCCGAACACGAGTTCGTATTCACCCGCCACTAGCGCGTCGCCTTCGAGCAACGGCTGGTCGCAACGACCGTCGTCATTGGTGAGGGTGGTTTTGAGCGCGCGGCGCGTATCGCCTGAGAGCGCGAAGAGTTCGACCTTGATGCCCGCGCCGGGACGGCCGTTCGCGGTGTCGAGCACGTGGGTAGTGAGCTTTCCCATTCGCAATTTTCCTTATGTGAATGCGAGGTTTCGGCGGCAGCCCGATCCAGATACGTTTGCGGCGGATCGAGGCTCCACGTCAGTGGCTACATACCCGTCGGCGAATTGAAGCGAGCGCCGTGACAGCCATTGTAAAAAGGTTGTTCCGTTCAGCGCGCGCGAGATAGGAAAGATAATAGCTGGCGCATGACGGATAGCCTGCTGAAAGCCGCAACGACTCGATTCCTTCGACTATTACAGCGCATTTGCCTTACCGGGGATCGTACCGGCGCCAAAAAAGGCCCACTATATCGACGGCGTGAACTTGGGTATCGCATTGGCGTGAGTTGTCAGCATTATTTTGGCCGTCGAAGGTTACGTCTGTGCGTTGCAGCAAACGCGAATCGACGACGATTCAGCCGCGGCGCACACCCGAAGACGGCGGATACACGCTGGGTAACCGGGCCAACGGCGTTCGACGAGACGCGGCGGCACGGTAGCGTGCCGTCACATCGCGTTCGAACGGCTTTGCACGGAAGCAATGAAGCGGAGAAACGAATGACGATGGAACAAGCGGCTAACAAGCCCAGGAAAACGATGTTGGTGAAGCACGCGGACGTGCTGGTCACGATGGACGGCGCCCGGCGCGAACTGCGCGACGGCGGCCTGTATATCGAGGACAACCGCATCGTCGCGGTCGGACCGACGGCGGAATTGCCGCAAACCGCCGACAAAGTGCTGGACATGCGCGGGCATCTGGTGATTCCGGGCCTCGTGAACACGCACCACCACATGTATCAGAGCCTCACACGCGCGATTCCCGCCGCGCAGAACGCCGAACTGTTCGGCTGGCTGACCAGCCTCTACAAGGTGTGGGCGAACCTCACGCCGGAGATGATCGAAGTCTCGACGTTGACAGCCATGGCCGAGCTGTTGCTGTCCGGTTGCACGACTTCGAGCGACCATCTGTATATCTATCCGAACGGCAGCCGTCTCGACGACAGCATCGCGGCGGCGCGCCGGATCGGCATGCGTTTTCACGCGGCGCGCGGCAGCATGAGTGTGGGGCAGAAAGACGGCGGCCTGCCGCCGGATTCGGTGGTCGAACGTGAGGCGGACATTCTGAAGGACACGCAGCGGCTGATCGAGACGTACCACGACGAAGGGCGTTACGCGATGCTGCGCGTGGTGGTCGCGCCATGCTCGCCGTTCTCGGTGAGCCGCGATCTGATGCGTGAATCGGCGGTCATGGCGCGGCAGTATGGAGTGTCGATGCATACGCACCTGGCGGAGAACGTCAACGACATCGCGTATAGCCGCGAGAAGTTCGGCATGACGCCGGCAGAGTACGCGGAAGACCTCGGCTGGGTCGGTCGCGACGTGTGGCATGCGCACTGCGTGCAACTCGATGACGCGGGCATCGAACTGTTCGCGCGCACCGGCACCGGCGTCGCGCATTGTCCGTGTTCGAACATGCGGCTCGCGTCGGGCATCGCGCCGGTCAGGCGCATGCGTCTGGCGGGCGTGCCGGTGGGTCTGGGCGTCGACGGATCGGCGTCGAACGACGGCGCGCAGATGGTCGCCGAAGTGCGTCAGGCGCTGCTATTGCAGCGAGTCGGCTTCGGGCCGGATGCAATGACCGCGCGCGAGGCGTTGGAAATCGCGACGCTCGGCGGCGCGAAGGTGCTCAATCGCGACGACATCGGCGCATTGGCGCCCGGCATGGCGGCGGATTTCGTGTCGTTCGATTTGCGTCAACCGCTGTTCGCGGGCGCGTTGCATGACCCGGTCGCGGCGCTCGTGTTCTGCGCGCCGTCGCAAGTGAGCTATAGCGTGATCGGCGGCAAGGTGGTTGTGAAGGAAGGACAGTTGACGACGCTGGAACTCGGACCGGTCATCGAGCAGCACAACCGGTTGGCGAAGACGCTTTACGAAGCTGCGGCGTAACGGAAGAGAGCAGGGTTATCGGTGATGAGACGCACAGCGCCGCCGATAACCCACAAACGCAAAGACTTTAAGGCTTGTCGATCAACGTCTTGGTCGCTTCGGCGACCAGACTGCGCAGCCAGCGCACTTCGTCGGAGTAATGCACGCGCTCGTGCCACAACTGGTAGTACTGCATCGGCGGGAAATCGAGCGGTGCGGGCACGACCGTGAGCGGCAGGAACTTGGCGTAGTAATCGGCAAAGAGGCGCGTCGTCGTGAAGATCAGATCGGACTTGATCAGCACGTACGGCGCCAGATTGAAGTACGGCAACGTCACGACCACATGACGCTTTAACCGCTCGCGCGCGAGATGCACGTCGATCGCGCCGCGCTGGCCCACCGAATAAGGAGTAGGCGCGAGATGCGGCGCGTTCAGATACTGGTCGAGCGTGAGCCCGCCGCGTTTGGCGAACGGATGCGTGTTGCTCATCAGGCAAACGATCTGATCGACGAACAGGTTCGACAGGTGCAACTGCTCCGGCGGCTCCGGCCAGTTGCCGACCACGATGTCGAGCTTGCCGTCCTCGAGCGCGAGTTCGTAGTCGAAGGCCGGCCCGAGCGAGTGAAACTCGAGCGTCGCGTTCGGCGCGGCCTGGCGAAAGCGTTCGACCACCGTCGGCACGAACAGCACGTTCAGGTAGTCCGGGCAGCCGATCCGGTAGCAACGGATGGAAGTGGCCGGATCGAAGTTGTGCTGCTGGAACTTGATGCGTTCGATCTCGCGCAGCGCGTTCTGCACTGGTTCGAGCAGGCGCAGGCCGTATTCCGTCGGCACCATGCCGGATTTGCCGCGCACCAGCAGCGGGTCGCCGGTGATGTCGCGCAAACGGCGCAGCGCCGCGCTGATGGCGGGTTGCGATTGATTCAGTTTGACGGCCGCGCGCGTGACGCTGCGTTCCATCAACAGGGTGTGCAAGACGCGTAATAGATACGTATCGATCGCCTCGCGTTGCTGACTCATGACTTCTCCGAAATATATGTTCTGGCTGATCGAACGGGCATGGGGGTATATGACTTTTAATATGAACGAAAAGCCGCGTCAAGAGTGGGATACCCGCAGAGCGCGCTGCGGCGCGGGTTTGCGGGGAATTTTGGCGGCTCGACTGACCGGGTCGAATTAGGTATTGTCATCCGGTTGTGGTGACGGATCGGCCGCCGGCAAGGTGGACGGACGCGCTGTAACCGGCAGTCACTGACGTACTACGGAATCACATGAGCGACTCTTCTTATAGCGACGGCGCCGCCGCGCAGCCGGCAGACAGGCCGGAACAGGCGGCGCCCCGGTTGGTGCTTCAGGGCATCACCAAACAATACCCGGCCGTGCGAGCCAACGACGACGTCACGTTGATCGTCGCCCCGGGCGAAATCCATGCCGTGCTCGGCGAAAATGGCGCCGGTAAAAGCACGCTGATGAAAATCATCTACGGCGCGGTGCGGCCCGACGCCGGCGAGATCCGCTGGGAAGGCCAGACGGTCGAGATCGCCAGCCCGGCGGCGGCGCGCAAGTTGGGCATCGGCATGGTGTTCCAGCACTTTTCGCTGTTCGAGACGCTCACGGTCGGCGAAAACATCGCGCTCGCGCTCGACGAACCCTTCGATCTGAAGACGCTGTCCAAGCGCATCCGCGAAGTCTCGGCCGATTACGGCCTCGATATCGACCCGCAGCGTCACGTGCATAGCCTGACGGTGGGCGAGCGGCAACGCGTCGAGATCGTGCGTTGCCTGCTGCAGAACCCGCGTCTGCTGATCATGGACGAGCCGACTTCGGTGCTGACTCCGCAAGCGGTCCGCAAGCTGTTCGAGACGCTGCGGCGGCTCGCTGCCGAAGGCTGCAGCATTCTCTACATCAGCCACAAGCTCGATGAAATCCAGGAACTGTGCGACACCGCCACAGTGATGCGCGGCGGCCGCGTGACCGGTCACGTCAAGCCGAAGGGCGAAACCCACGCGTCGCTCGCGCAATTGATGGTCGGCCATTCGCTGCCGGATTACACGCGGCGCGAACACAATCCCGGCGCGGTGCTGCTCGACGTGAAGCAACTCTCAGTGGAAAGCGACGACCCGTTTGGCACTTCGCTGCGTGACGTGTCGTTCGGCGTGCATGCGGGCGAGATCTTCGGCATCGCGGGCGTCTCGGGTAATGGGCAGGCGGAGCTGCTGTCGGCGCTGTCGGGCGAAAAGCGCGGCGTGCGCGCCGACGCCGTCACGATTTGCGGCAAGGCGGCAGGGCGCCTCGGCGCGGGCGGCCGGCGAGCGCTCGGCTTCGGCTTCGTGCCGGAAGAGCGCCTCGGCCGCGGCGCGGTGCCGGCCATGACGCTGTCGGAAAACGCGCTGCTCACCGCGCATCGTCAGCAGATGGTGAACTCGGGCTGGATCAAGGCGGGCGCGATGCGCGCGTTTGCGAAGCGCTGCATCGAGGCTTTCGACGTGCGCTGCGGCGGCGCCGAAGCGCTCGCGCAAAGTCTGTCGGGTGGCAATCTGCAGAAATACATCATGGGACGCGAGATTCTCCAGGCGCCCAAGGTGCTGGTGGTCGCGCAGCCCACGTGGGGCGTCGACGTCGGCGCGGCGGCGTTCATTCGCCAGCAGTTGCTCGATCTGTCCGCGCGCGGCGTGGCGATTCTGGTGATCTCGGAGGAGTTAGAAGAGTTGTTCGACATCTGCGATCGCATCGCGGTGCTCGCAGGCGGCAGACTCTCGCCGGTGCGCGCCACGGGGGCGACCAACGCCGAGGAAATCGGCCGCTGGATGGCAGGCCTGTTCGGCGATCGCGAGGGCGCATCGCCTTCGGCGGAACAACCGGCGCATGCCTGAGCCGGCGTCTGTCTCGCGAATACGCGTGACGGCGCCCGGCATCAGAACCAGAACCATATAGATCACACGCTACCCATGATTCTTCCGTATCGACTCGAAGCACGCACGACGCCCTCGCGCACCATGCAGATTGCCGTGCCGTTGATCGCCGCGTTGCTCACACTCGCGATCGGCTTTCTGATCTTCAGCCTCGTCGGCCGCGATCCGCTGCAGGCGATGCACGCGTTTTTCATCGAGCCGCTGTCCAGCGTGAACGGCTGGTCCGAACTGCTGTTGAAGGCGTCGCCGTTGTGCCTGATCGGCCTAGGTCTTGCCATCGGCTATCGCGCCAATGTCTGGAACATCGGCGCCGAAGGGCAGATGCTGCTCGGCGGCATCGCCGCGAGCGGCGTCGCGATCTATTTCGATCAGGCCACCGGCTGGTGGATTTTGCCGACCATGATGATCGCCGGCGTGCTCGGCGGCATGGCGTGGGCGGCGATTCCGGCGCTGCTCAAAAGCCGCTTCAACACCAACGAGATTCTCGTCAGCCTGATGCTCACGTACGTGGCGACGCAACTGCTGATCTACCTGGTGAGCGGCCCGTGGCGCGATCCGCAGGGCATGAACTTTCCGCTTTCGGAGATGTTCAGCGGCGACGCGCTTTATCCGACCTTCTCCGGCGACTGGCACTGGAAATGGCTGCGCGGCACGCGTCTGAACGCATCGGTATTCGTCACGCTGATCGCGATTCCGCTCGTGTGGGTCTTCATGCGCAAGAGCTTCGCGGGCTACCGCATGAACGTCGGCGGTCTCGCGCCGCTCGCTGCGCGCTACGCCGGTTTCTCCGACAAGAAGACTATCTGGACGTCGCTGCTGATCAGCGGCGGCCTCGCGGGCCTCGCCGGCATGGGCGAGATCTCCGGTCCGATCGGCCAGTTGCAGGCCACGTGGTCGCCGGGTTACGGCTTCACCGCCATCATCGTCGTGTTCGTGGGACGGCTGCATCCGATCGGCATCGTGCTCGCGAGCCTGCTGATGGCGCTGCTGTATCTCGGCGGCGAAGCGGTGCAGACCTCGATGCAACTGCCGCAGGCGCTTTCCGGCGTGTTCCAGGGGCTGTTGCTGTTCTGCCTGCTGGGTGCCGACCTGTTCGTGAACTACCGTGTGCGCCGCCGGACGCTGGCCGCGCAGGTTCATTGATCAGCTCTCTGATATTCGCTCACTGATTTATCGCCGGATCCACATGGACATTCAACAAGCCAGCTCGCTCACGTCGAGCGCCGTCACCGCCGCGATTCCGCTGATGTTCGCGGGCGCGGGCGAACTCGTCACCGAAAAATCGGGTGTCCTCAACCTCGGCGTCGAAGGCATGATGCTGATGGGTGCCGTGACCGGCTACGCGGTCACCGCGATCACCGGCAACCCGTGGCTCGGCGTGCTCGCCGCGATCGGCGCCGGTCTCGCGATGTCGCTGCTGTTCGCGTTTCTCACGCTCACCATGCTTGCCAATCAGGTTGCCACTGGCCTCTCGCTGACGATCTTCGGCATCGGCCTCTCGGCGTATGTCGGCAAGCCCTACACGTCGGCTGCGGTGCGCGCGACCATCGACACGTGGACGATTCCCGGCCTCTCGAAGATTCCGGTGCTCGGTCCCGCGTTTTTCAGCCTCACGCCGCTCGATTACCTCGCGTTCCTGATGTTCGCCGTGATCGGCTGGTTCCTGTACCGCACGCGCGCGGGCCTCGTGCTGCGCTCGGTCGGCGAATCGCCGCAGGTGGCGCACTCGGTCGGCTTTCCGGTGGTCGGCGTGCGCTACGGCGCGGTGGCGTTCGGCGGCGGCATGGCCGGGCTTGCGGGCGGCTACTACTCGATCGTCAACCTGCACTTGTGGCAGGAGCAGCTCACCTCGGGTCGCGGCTGGATCGCGCTCGCGCTGGTTGTTTTCGCGACGTGGCGCCCAGGGCGACTGCTGATCGGCGCGCTGCTGTTCGGCGCCGTGACCGGCCTGCAGTTCTACGCGCAGGCGATCGGCGTGCCGGTGCCGACGCAATTTCTCGCGATGCTGCCGTACGTCGCGACGGTCGTCGTGCTGGTGCTGATCTCGCGCAATCCGAACACGATCCGTCTGAATGCGCCCGCGTCACTGGGCAAACCGTTTTTCTCGGCGGGCTGACCGACCATCGACCCCACGATTCACATCATTCGATAAACACGACAGGAGAAAACATGAAGAGAAGAAATCTGCTGACCGCTTTCGCTTGGGGCGCGGCCTCGCTGGCGCTCGCCACGCCGTTCGCGCAAAGCGCGCAGGCCGCCGATGCGCCGGGCGTCGCGTTTGTCTACCTAGGCAATCCGGGCGACGCCGGCTGGACTTTCGCGCACGATCAGGGCTCGAAGGAAGCGGAAGCGAAGTTCGGCAGCAAGATCAAGATCACGCGCATCGAAAACGTGCCGGAATCGGCCGACTCCGAGCGCGTGTTCCGCGATCTGGCGAACAAGGGCAACAAGATCATCATCGGTTCGAGCTTCGGCTACCAGGATTTCGAACTGAAGGTCGCGAAGGATTTCCCGGACACCGTTTTCCTGCACGCAACCGGCTACAAGAAAGCGCCGAACTTCGGCACCTACGACGTGCGCATGTACCAGGGCGCATACCTGGCCGGCGTCGCCGCGGGCTACGTGACGAAGACCAACACGCTCGGCTTCGTGGCGTCGGTGCCGATTCCCGAAGTGATCCGCAACATCAACGCGTACACGCTCGGCGCGCGCTCGGTGAATCCGAAGGTGCACACCAAGGTCATCTGGATCAACAGCTGGTTCGATCCGGGCAAGGAAAAGCAGGCGGCTGAAACGCTGATCGGCCAGGGCGCCGATGTGCTGCTGCAAAACACCGATTCGAGCGCCACGCTCGCCACGGCGTCGGCCAAGCACGTGCACGCGTTTGGCTGGGATTCGGACATGAAGAAGTTCGGTCCTGACGCGCACCTCGGTTCGGTGGTCGCGCATTGGGGCGTGTATTACAACGCGGCGATCCAGCAGGTGCTGGACGGCAAGTGGAAGAACGATCCGGTGTGGTGGGGCATTCCGCAGAAAGCCGTCAACCTCGAAGATCTGAACACCTCCGCGATTTCGGCTGACGCGCAAAAGCAGGTCGCGGCCAAGCGCGACGAGCTGGCGGGCGGCAAGTGGGACGTGTTCACGGGTCCGCTGAAGGATCAGTCCGGCGCGGTGAAGGTGCCGGCCGGCAAGACGCTGACCGATCCGGAACTGCAACGCCTGAACTGGTATGTGGAAGGCGTGGACGGCACGTTGCCCAAGTAACGCTGTCAAAAGGTCGACCAGTCGGCGGTCTCAGCAACCGCTGCTTTAAGGAGCTGCGTCCAGCATGGACGCAGCTTTTTTTTTCGCCTTGGGTTTTAGCACGCCGACGGCCAGGCTGCTGACGCGTCAGTCGATGCGCAAGCCGACCTTGATAGTCACCTGCCAGTACGCCACCTTGTCGTTTTCGATCTGGCCCCGCGTTTCCGTCACTTCGAACCAGTGCAGATTGCGCAGCGTCTTCGACGCTTTCGCGATTGCCGTACTGACGGCGTCATCGCTCGATTTGGTCGACGAGCCGGTCAGTTCGATTTGTTTGTAGACGTGTTCGGACATGGACTTCCTCCTTTGATCTTCGTTGGTGTTCAAAAAGTATAGGCAACGAGAAGCGCCGCAAACGGCCTTTGCATGAGCGAGTCATGTCGCACATGCCGTGCCCGGTATGCCGTCGCGAGACGCCGCCGTTATCATGTCCGCGCAACTCAATCTGACATGCGACGAGGTTCGAAAGTGGAAATTGGTTTTTGCGGTCCTGGTTTGATGGGCGCGCCGATGATCCGGCATCTGCTGCGCGCGGGGCATACGGTGCATGTCTGGAATCGCACTCGGGCCAAGGCGGAAGTGCTGCTGGCGGACGGCGCCCAAGTGGTCGACACGCCGCGCGAACTTGCCGCACGGTGTGAAGCCGTGCTGCTGTGCGTCGCGGACGCGGCGGCGGTGGAAGAGACCGTGTTCGGCGCCGCCGGCCTTCTGGGCGCGGACACGCCCGTCTCTGGCCGGTTGCGCTGGATTGTCGATCACTCCAGCATCCCGCCGGCCGCCACGCGTGCATTCGCGCAGCGCGCAGCGGCGCTGACGGCGGTTCGCGCGGACGCAGGCGCAGGCGCAGGCGCAGGAGAGGGCGAGGGCGAGGGCGAGGCGGTCGGCAGCGTCGGCTGGATCGACGCGCCGGTCTCAGGCGGCGTGGCCGGCGCGACGGCCGGCACGCTGGCGGTCATGGCGGGCGGCGCCGCAGCGGACGTCGAAGCCGTCAAACCCGTGCTCAGCGCCTACGCGGCGCGTGTCACGCACATGGGCGAGGTCGGCGCGGGCCAGACCGCCAAGCTGTGCAATCAGGCCATCGTCACCGCGACGCTGGCGGCAATTGCCGAGGCGGTGAGCCTCGCCCAGCGCAGCGGCCTCGACGCTTCCCGGCTGACTGAAGGTCTGGCCGGCGGCTGGGCCGACTCGGTGCTGCTGCAGACGTTCGTACCGCGCATGACGCAAAGCGGCCTCGCGCCGATCGGCGCGTTTCGGACCTTTCAGAAAGACATCGACACGGTGGCGGCGACCGCGTACGAAACGGGCACACCGATGCCGGTGTCGTCGACGGTCCAGCAATTGCTGCGGCTCGGCGCGGCGATGGGGCTCGGCGAGGCCGACCTGTCGGCCTTCATCGACGTTTTGCAGACGCCGCGCGGCACCCAGAGCCGGTAGCGCGACGGGCGCGCGGGTTGAATTCGCGATAACCTGCTAAAATATTGGGTTTTTCGCCGATATCACATTCAAAGGGACGCGCCGTGCTGTCTACCGCCAATATCACCATGCAATTCGGGCCAAAGCCCCTCTTCGAGAATATCTCGGTCAAATTCGGGGGAGGGAACCGCTATGGCCTGATTGGTGCGAACGGCTGCGGCAAGTCCACCTTCATGAAGATACTCGGCAGCGATCTGGAGCCGAGCTCGGGCAACGTCATGCTCGAGCCGAACATCCGCCTCGGCAAGCTGCGCCAGGATCAGTTCGCGTACGAAGACGTGCGCGTGCTCGACGTCGTGATGATGGGGCACGCCGAAATGTGGGCCGCCATGACCGAGCGCGACGCGATCTACGCGAACCCCGACGCGACGGACGACGACTACATGCACGCCGCCGAACTCGAAGCGAAGTTCGCCGAGTACGACGGCTACACCGCCGAGGCGCGCGCGGGCGAACTGCTGCTCGGCATCGGCATTGCGATCGAGGACCACAACGGCCCGATGAGCAACGTCGCGCCGGGCTGGAAGCTGCGCGTGCTGCTCGCGCAGGCGCTGTTCTCAAAGCCGGACGTGTTGCTGCTGGACGAACCGACCAACAACCTGGACATCAACTCGATCCGTTGGCTGGAGGACGTGCTCAACCAGTACAACTCGACGATGATCATCATCTCGCACGATCGACACTTCCTGAACCAGGTCTGCACGCACATGGCCGACATGGACTACGGCACGCTGAAGGTCTATCCGGGCAACTACGACGATTACATGCTGGCGAGCACGCAGGCGCGCGAGCGTCAGCAGAACGCCAACGCGAAGGCGAAGGAACGTGTCGCCGACCTGCAGGACTTCGTGCGCCGCTTCTCGGCGAACAAGTCGAAGGCGCGTCAGGCCACCAGCCGTCTGAAGATGATCGACAAGATCAAGATCGAGGAATTCAAGCCGTCGTCGCGGCAGAACCCGTTCATCCGCTTCGAGTACGAGAAGAAGCTGCACAACATCGCGGTGGTGGCCGAGAAGATCTCGAAGAAGTACGAACGCCAGATTTTCAACGACTTCAGCATCAGCGTGCAGCCGGGCGAGCGTATCGCGATCATCGGTGAGAACGGCGCGGGCAAGACCACGCTGCTGCGCTCGCTGCTCGGCAAGCTGACGCTCGATCACGGCACGGTGAAGTGGGCCGAGAACGCGAATGTCGGTTACATGCCGCAGGATACGTACGAAGAGTTTCCGGACGACCTCACGCTGATGGACTGGATCGACGGCTACCGCCAGGAAGGCGACGACGAGCAGATGGTGCGCGGCACGCTCGGCCGGCTGCTGTTCAATGCCGACGACATCCGCAAGTCGGTCAAGGTGCTCTCCGGTGGCGAGAAAGGCCGCATGATCTGGGGCAAGCTGATGCTGGGCCGCCACAACGTGCTGCTGATGGACGAGCCGACCAACCACATGGACATGGAATCGATCGAGTCGCTGCAGATCGCGCTCGACAAGTTCGAAGGCACGCTGATCTTCGTGTCGCACGACCGTGAGTTCGTGAGCGGCCTCGCGAATCGCGTCATCGAAGTGAAGACCAATGGCATGTTGAATGACTTCGGTGGGAATTACGAAGATTTTTTGTTGAGCCAGGGCGTGCAGTAAGCACGGCTGAACCGCTCGCCGCCCCAGTTGCACCGCAAAGCCCGCTTCTTCGAAGCGGGCTTTTTTCATGGGCGCGCCTCACGCATCGGCCTTCCCACAGCGCTGGTTAGAATAGAAGACCATTCCGGAGACACAGACAGGGACCGACCATCATGAAGACCTACGAGCAACTCTATATCGACGGCAAGTGGATCGCGCCGTGCGGCACCGGCACGATCGACGTGATCGACTCGGGCACGGAAGAGATCATGGGCCGCATCCCTGAAGGCGTCGAGGCCGATGCCGAAAGCGCGATCGCCGCCGCACGCGTGGCGTTCGACGGCTGGGCCGCGACGCCCGCCGCCGAGCGCGGCGAATATCTGCGCAAGATCGCGGCGAACCTGAAAGCGCGCACCGACGAACTGGCCGGCTTGATCGCCGGCGAAGTCGGCATGCCGCTGAAGCTCGCGCGCGCCATCCAGGTGGGCGGCCCCGTCTACAACTGGGGCGTGTACGCGAAGCTCGCAAGCGAGTTTCAGTATGAGGAACGTGTCGGCAATTCGCTGGTGGTGCGCGAACCGGTCGGCGTGGTGGCGGCGATCACGCCGTGGAACTATCCGCTCAATCAGGTCACGCTGAAGGTCGCGGCGGCGCTCGCCGCCGGTTGCACGGTGGTGCTCAAGCCGTCGGAGATCGCGCCGCTGAATGCGTTCGTGCTTGCCGAGGCGATCCACGAAGCCGGGCTGCCGGCCGGCGTGTTCAATCTCGTGAGCGGCTATGGACCGGTGGTGGGCGAGGTGCTGGCGAGCCATCCGTCGGTCGATATGGTCTCGTTCACCGGCTCGACTCGCGCCGGCAAACGCGTGTCCGAACTGGCTTCGGCGACGGTCAAGCGCGTGGCGCTCGAACTCGGCGGCAAGTCGGCGTCGGTCATTCTCGACGATGCGGATTTCGCCGCGGCGGTTAAAGGCACGATCAGCGCGTGCTTTCTGAATTCCGGGCAAACGTGTTCGGCGCATACGCGCATGCTGGTGCCCGAGGCGCGCTACGACGAAGCGCGCGCGCTGGCGAAGCAGGCCGCCGAGGCCTACGTCGCCGGCGATCCGCGCAATGAGACGACCCGCCTTGGCCCGCTGGCGTCGGCGGCGCAGCAGGCGCGCGTGCAGCAGTACATCGCGAAGGGAATCGAGGAGGGCGCCGAGCTGGTGACAGGCGGCGCGGGCTTGCCTGATGGATTATCGAAGGGCTTCTTCGTCAAGCCGACCGTGTTCGGCCGCGTGCATCCCAAAGCGACGATCGCGCAAGAAGAAATCTTCGGCCCGGTGCTCTCGATTCTCACCTACAAGGACGAAGAAGAAGCCATTCGGATCGCCAACGATTCGCCATATGGCCTCGGCGGCGCGGTATGGGCCGGCAGTGACGAACGTGCCGCCGGCGTCGCGCGACGGATTCGCACCGGCCAGGTCGATATCAACGGCGGCACGTGGAACATGGCCGCGCCGTTCGGCGGTTTCAAACAGTCGGGCTTCGGCCGCGAAAACGGGGTCTACGGACTCGAAGAGTATCTCGAACTCAAGTCCATGCAATTCAAGGCGTGATTCAACTGACCGGCGTCAACCGAAGATCACACAAGACCAGGACATTCGCCGACTCATTGACCTGAAGCAACGCGGACTGCGCCCGACCGACGATTATCAGCGTTTCGATAATCCGCCATCGGGCCAGTCATGCTCACCTCTCATTCCTTCCCGCCGCTCGTCATTCGCGGCCGCTCGTTACTGCCGATCGTGCAAGGCGGCATGGGCGTCGGCATCTCGGCGCACCGGCTGGCCGGCAGTGTCGCCCGCGAAGGCGCGCTGGGCACCATCGCCAGTATCGACCTGCGGCATCATCATCACGATCTGATAGAACGCTGCCGCGAGTCGCGCGTTCGGGCCACGCTGGAAGAAGCCAACCTCACCGCTCTGGCGCGCGAAATCCACTCCGCCAAGGCACTCAGCGAAGGCCACGGCATGATTGCCGTCAACGTGATGAAGGCGGTCAGCGCGCAAGCCGACTACGTGCGCGTCGCGTGCGAGAGCGGCGCTGACGCGATCGTCATGGGCGCGGGCCTGCCGCTCGATTTACCGGACATGACCCAGGGCTACGACATCGCGCTGATTCCGATTCTGTCGGACAGCCGCGGCGTCGCGCTCGTGCTGAAGAAGTGGATGAAAAAAGGCCGTTTGCCCGACGCGGTGGTGATCGAGCATCCGGCGCATGCGGGCGGCCATCTGGGCGTCAACAACCTCGCCGATCAACACGATCAGCGTTTCGATTTCTTCCGCATCCTCGAAGAACTCGACACGGTTTTCGCCTCACTCGGCTTGAACCGTCAGGACGTACCCTTGATCGTCGCGGGCGGCATCAATAGTCACGAGGCCGTCCGCAAGCTGCTGAACGCGGGCGCGAACGGCGTGCAACTCGGCACGCCGTTCGCCGTCACCGAGGAAGGCGACGCGCATCCGAACTTCAAGCGCGTGCTGGCCGAAGCCACGCCGGAGGACATCGTCGAATTCGTCAGTGTGACGGGACTGCCCGCGCGCGCCGTGAAAACGCCGTGGCTGATGCGCTATCTGCGCCATGAAACGAAGATCCGCGAGAAAGTCGGCGCGCTCAAACACGTCTGTCCGACCGCGCTCGAGTGCCTTAGCGCGTGTGGCTGGCGAGACGGTATCGAGAAGTTCGGCCACTTCTGCATCGACACGCGGCTCGCGGCGGCATTGCGCGGCGACGTGGCGAACGGTCTGTTCTTCCGCGGCCGCGAAGCACTGCCGTTCGGCACGGCGATTCGCAGCGTGCACGATCTCCTCGAACTGCTGCTGACGGGCGCGACGCGACCGGCTGTCGCAGGGCGCTGGGCATTCTCACTGGGTTGATACGCGTCAACCTGCCGCGCGACGAGAACTTCGACAATCCCCGCATGCAAACAAACAAACCGGGGAAGCACATGAAGCACTCGTCCAGAAACAGAAACAGAATCAGAACCGCCGTCATCGCATCGAGCCTGCTGTTCGCGGGCGCGCTCCCGCCGCAGGCGCACGCCGCCGGCGACGACGCCATGAACGGCATTCACGCCGGCGACGTGCTCGTGCGTCTGCGCGCCATCAGCATCATGCCGAACGTGAGCACCACGCAATCGCTGACCGCGCTCAACGTTGGCGTGAACAATGCCATCGTGCCGGAGCTGGATCTGACCTACATGATCCGCGACTACCTCGGCGTCGAGCTGATTCTCGGCACCTCGCGGCATCAAGTGACTTCGAGCCTCGGCGGTCTCGGCGGCGTGAACGTGTTGCCGCCCACGCTGCTGCTGCAATATCACTTCAACCACGCGGGGCGCATTCGTCCGTATGTCGGCGCGGGTCTCAACTACACGCTGTTCTATAACAATGGCCTGAACGCGGGCGGCCAGCCGATCTCGATCACCAATCACAGTTGGGGACCGGCGTTGCAGGCCGGCGTCGACGTGCAAGTCACCAAGTCCTTGTTCGTCAACGCGGACATCAAGAAGATCTGGATGCACACGGATGCGTCGCTCGGCGGTCAGGCGCTTGGACGCTTGAGCATCGATCCGGTGGTGGTCGGTTTGGGTGTCGGGATGCGGTTCTGATTGTCACGCGTCACTTGCGCGCTTAGCCAGCCGTAGTCGCCATGCAAAAACGCCGGAGATTCCGGCGTTTCTTTTTGGGTTTCAACGTTGAGCGCGACCTGGCCGCAAACATGCGACCGGAAGCGGGCTAAGCAAGCCTACAGCTTGTCGTTGGCAAACCGCATAGCCGTGCCTTCCTGCTCGATGCGAACCCACACGGCGCGCTTTTCCTCGTCGCTCAGGAAAACCCAGTTGGACACTTCGCCGGCAGTGCGGCCGCAGCCTTTGCAGACGTCGTCGAACAGCGTGGAACAGACGCCGATGCACGGGCTGTCGGGAAGATCATGGAGATTCGAAGCCATCGGAAACCTTGGGGCGGAGAAGCGAAGTTCCGCTATGTTAACCGATGCGCGCCGTGCACCCCGCCGTGCGCGAACGACGTGGCCGCGGTTCGCGCACGGTTGGCAGCATCCGCCGCATGTTTTGCCACATGTTTCGACGCGATAGCGCTCGCCCGCATCAACGCGCGATGCTGTAGCCGATCCGCGCCATCCAGTGCTGGCGGTTGTTGTAGTCGAGCAAGTCCTCGCCGTAGCCGTTGAAGTAGCCCACCCAGACATAGCCGCCCCACGCGCTGCCCAGCAGTTTGGCGAGCGGATAGGTGAATTGCGTATCCACGCTGCCGTACCAGTGCTTGCTGCCTTTGCGCAGCGTGGTCGCCAGTTGCCAGCCGTCCGGGCTGCCGTATTTGACCAGCAAGTCGACGTAGCCGCGATAGTCGGCGATATCGGGGTTGCTGCTCGTGCCGACGTAGTAATAGATTTTCGGCGACACGGTCAGATGGTTGGCCGTCAGATCGCCGAATTCCCATGTCGGCCGGATGAATGGCATGTTGATGCTGCGCGAGTCCGCTCCGGCCTTGCCGTTCGATTCGTGCGCGACGCCCGCCGCAAAACCCATGCGCGTGAAAAACGGGCTCTGCCAGCCGGTGTCCGGCACGTAATAGAACAACTGCGGTGAGTAGGTCGTGTCGCGGAACGGGCGCGAATCGGCGGACAGATCCCAGATCGAAGTTTGCGTGTACGCGAAGTACAGGTTGTCGAGGAAGGCCTTCGAGCGCAAATCGTCCGGTATCAGGATGCGGTATTTGAAGCTCAATTGCAGCCGCGCGTTCGTGTCGCCGTTGTGGCCGAAGGCGATGTACATCGGATCGTAATAGGACAGGTGCGAAAGCACGCCGCGTCCCGTGGTCGCGAGCGAGTCGCCGGGCGGCGCGATGGCGTCGCCGGTCGGGCCGCCGACCACGGCTGCTGTCGCCGCGGCTTGAGCGGGCGTGGTCGCCTGGCTTTCCGCGCGTTCCGCCTCGGCAATCGCGTCCTGCCGCGGCCCGCGATTGATCGCGACGAGCGCCGGCGACGCATCGAAACCCACCGGGTCGATGCGCACCTCGCCACGCGCCGACTGCGGCCAGGGCGCCGAGAAGCGCACCTTGCGGAACTGACCCGGCCGCAGATGCAACGTGTCGGGCACGCCCGCTTCGCGCTGCAAATCGAGCGGCTGTGGCGACTGTTCGCCTGCGCTCAGCGTCACGCGGATGGTCGGCGGGACGGTGATGGTCAGAGGTTTGGCGTCGTCGGCGGAGTAGAGCAGCGTGATCTGCAGCGGCTCGTTGGCCGCGGCCACGCGAGCGGGTTGCAGCATCGCGACGGTCGCGCGCGCCTCGCCGGACAGCACAGCACCGACGACGAGCGTGGCGAGCAGCATGGCGCGGGAAAAGCGCGCCATGAGTTGACGAAACGGAGGGAAGGTGTTGCGGCGGGCAAGGCGGTCGATCGAGGCGTCAAAGCGCATGGGGCTGTCGTCCTGGAGCAAGGGCAGCGAGCGAATCGGACGCGGCAGGCATCGAATGACGACACGTGCAAGGCGCACCGGATTGATCGAGCGGAAGCGCTGAAGGGCGCAAAAAATGGGCACAAAAACGGCTGCCGCAAGAAACCCGGCAGCCGGGATGAAACGGGCCGCACGGCCGGCGCGCCGCGGCAGCGGGCAGCGTCGCCGGTCATGGCGAGCTACTCAGAGAATACTTACAAAGTCAATTCATTGACAGCCTGGTCGAAAAACGGTCGTTCAGCTGCCGAACGCCAGTTGCCACAACAACGCGCCGTTGAGCATGATGATGAACGCGGCGGACAGCCACGCGAGCACGAGCGGCACGCCGCGCACGCGCCAGCCACGCATCAGCGCGGCGTCCGACGTGAAGCGGATCAACGGCACGACCGCGAGCGGCAATTGCAGGCTCAGCACCACCTGGCTTGCCACCAGCAACTGATTGGACCCGTGCTGGCCGAATAGCGCGACCGCGAAGAGCGCCGGTCCGATCGCCAGCGCGCGGGTCAGCAGGGCGCGCTTCCAGCGCGGCAGCCGGATGCGCAGAAAGCCTTCCATGACCGCCTGGCCGGCCAGCGTGCCGGTGACGGTCGCGCTCAGTCCACAGGCGAGCAGCGCCGCCGCGAACAGGATGCCGGCCCAATGCGTGCCGACGAGCGGCGCGATCAGGCGGTGGGCATCCGCGAGATCGGTCACGTCACGATGGCCGCTCACATAGAACACGGCGGCGGCCACGATCAGCAGCGCCGCGTTGATCACGAAAGCAAACGAAAGCGAGCCGAAGGTATCCAGATTGACGACGTGCAGCGCGACCTTGATCTGCGCGTCGCTGCCGTCCGGCGCATGGTGCTTGACGAGCGCCGAGTGCAGATAGAGGTTGTGCGGCATCACCGTCGCGCCGACGATGCCCGCCGCGAGCCACACCATGCCCGCATTGCGCAGCAATTCGACGCTCGGCACCGTGCCGGCAAGCGCCGCGTGCCAGTCCGGCCGCGCCAGTGCAAGCTGGACCACGAAGCACAGGCCGACGAAGCCGATCAGCGCCGCGATCACCGCTTCCAGTTTGCGGCCGCCTTTCTGCTGGAGCGCGAGCAGCGCGAAGGTGCAGACCGCAGACATCAGCACCCCGACCGTGAGCGACACGCCAAGTAGCATTTGCAATGCGACGGCGCTGCCGACCACCTCGGCGACGTCGCACGCGATGATCGCGACCTCGCTGGTCAGCCACAGGAAGAGGGTGCCGCGGCGGCCCGTGCGTTCGCGGCAGACCTGCGCGAGATCGCGCCCGGTCACGACACCCAGGCGTGACGACAGCCATTGCAGCAGCATTGCCATCAGGCTCGACAGCAGCACCATGCCGAGCAGGCGGTAGCCGTAGCCCGCGCCGGCGCCGAGCGCGGTCGCCCAGTTGCCCGGATCGATATAGCCGACCGCGATCAACGCGCCCGCGCCGACGAACGAGAACCAGTGCGGCGGACGTGCCGGCCCATCGCGCGGCAGACGCCGGCGGCGATTGGGACGCAATGCGAACGGATTCGTGTTCATCGATGCCTGAGGTTCAAGATTGCATCCTCTTGCAAGCCACGTGCCCGCTGCGCGTGCGGCGGGCGGCGCGTCGAGGCCGAGGCGCACGAACGCGATTTGCGGCGCGCCGTCACTCGGCCTGTGAGAGCCTTCGAGAGCTATTGTGCACCGTCGAACGCTTCGCGGCTTGAGTGCACTTCGACCTTAGCCGTCCGGCATAAAAGTCACGGAATGCGGCCGTCGGCCATCACCGTTTGCGCGAGCGCAGCGCGCCCTACACAGCGTCAACTTGACAACCAGATAACAGCGCGGCCGGTACGGGTGTTTTTTTCGGGTAGACACGCGCGCATAACCCGCTAAAATTGCGGCCAATTTTCCAGCGGTACGGCTTGCGCTGTACCGTTTGCGCGACAGCCCGGCATTTTTTTTGGAGCGCGCAATAATTGATGGTACTTTTCGGGTTTTTCAGGGGAGCCGTGGGCGCAGTGCCGCGGCGTAGGTGAAGACGGCCGGCTCGGGCCGGTCAGGATCGGAGAACGGAATGAAAAGACGGGTAGTGGGGCAGGTGGCGGCGCTGGTCTTGTGCGCGACGCCGTGGTTGACGGCCGCTGCGAAAGACACGCAGCTGAACGTGTATAACTGGTCCGATTACATCGCCAAGGACACCATTCCGAACTTCGCCAAGCAGACCGGCGTCCAGGTCAAATACGACAACTACGACAGCGACGACACGCTGCAAGCCAAGCTCCTCACCGGCAATTCCGGCTACGACATCGTCGTGCCGACCAGCAACTACGCCGGCAAGCAGATCGCCGCCGGCATCTTCGCGCCGCTCGACAAATCGAAGCTGCCGAATCTGAAGTACCTCGATCCCTCGCTGATGGCGCTCGTCGCCGGCGCCGATCCGGGCAACAAGTTCACGGTGCCCTGGGCTTACGGCACGACCGGCCTCGGCTACAACGTCACCAAGGCGCAGCAGATCCTCGGCAAGAACGTGCCGCTCGATAGCTGGGACGTCCTCTTCAAGCCGGAAAACATTTCGAAGCTGAAGGCTTGCGGCGTGTCCGTGCTCGATGCGCCGGACCAGATGTTCGCCGCCGCGCTGCATTACATCGGCAAGGATCCGATGAGCACGAACCCGGCCGACTACCGCGCCGCGCTCGAGATGATGAAGAAGATCCGCCCGTACATCACGCAGTTCAACTCGTCGGGCTATATCAACGACCTGGTCGGCGGCGACGTGTGCTTCGCGTACGGCTGGTCGGGAGACGTCGTGATCGCCAAGCATCGCGCGGTCGAAGCGAAGAAGGCCTACAAGGTCGAGTACTACATTCCGAAGGGCGGCGCGCCGGTGTGGTTCGACGTGATGGCGATTCCGAAGGACGCGAAGAACAAGGAAGCCGCGCTCGAGTGGATCAACTACATCGAAACGCCGCAGGTTCACGCCGCGATCACCAACGCCGTCTACTACCCGAGCGCCAACCTCGAAGCGCGCAAGTACGTGGACAAGGACGTGGCGAACGACCCGGCCGTGTATCCGCCGCCTGAAGTCATCAAGACCCTGTTCCTGCTGAAGCCGTTGCCGCCGGAAATCCAGCGGCTGCAAACGCGGCTGTGGACTGAATTCAAGTCCGGCCGCTGACCCGCGGGCAGTGAACGGGTAAGCATCATCATGAAGCCCTCGGTGTTCACCGGGGGCTTTGTTCGTCAAACGCCGGAGTAAAGCATTGTGATGAGTAGTGACCAGTCGGGCGCACTGGCCGGGGCCGTCGCGCCGTCCCCGAACCAGAACGCCGTTGCGGACGACGCCACGGAGAACTTCGTCCAGATCGTCGATGTCGTGAAGAAGTTCGGCGAGACCGTGGCGGTCAAAGGGGTCAACCTGTCGGTAAGGAAGGGCGAACTGTTCGCGCTGCTCGGCAGTTCCGGCTGCGGCAAGTCCACCTTGTTGCGCATGATGGCCGGGCTTGAAAGCGTGACCTCGGGCAAGATCCTGATCGATGGTGAAGACCTCGCGCAATTGCCGCCGTATCGCCGGCCGGTCAACATGATGTTCCAGTCGTACGCGCTGTTTCCGCACATGACGGTGGAGGGGAACGTTGCCTTCGGTCTGAAGCAGGAAGGCGTGCCGAAGGCCGAACTGAAAGACCGCGTGCAGACCGCGCTCGAACTCGTGCAGATGGGGCGCTTCGCGAAGCGCAAGCCGAATCAGCTTTCCGGCGGCCAGCAGCAGCGCGTGGCGCTCGCGCGTTCGCTGGTCAAGCGGCCCAAGCTGCTGCTGCTCGACGAGCCGATGTCCGCGCTCGACAAGCAGATTCGTCAACGCACCCAGATCGAACTGGTCAACATTCTCGACAAGGTCGGCGTGACCTGCATGATGGTGACGCACGATCAGGAAGAAGCGATGACCATGGCGGGCCGCCTTGCCGTGATGAGCGAAGGCGAGATCGTTCAACTCGGCACGCCGCACGAAGTGTACGAGTATCCGAATAGCCGTTTCTCGGCCGAATTCATCGGCTCGACGAATCTGTTCGAAGGCCATACCGTCGAAGACGAGCCCGATCACGTGTTCATCGAAACGCCGGACCTGCCGTGCCGCCTGTACGTCAGCCACGGCATCACCGGTCCGCTCGGCATGCCGGTGACGATTTCGGTGCGGCCCGAGCGCATCGCCCTCACGCGCAAACCGCCTGAGGGCGCGTACAACTGGGGCAAGGGCGTCGTCACGAATATCGCCTACATGGGCGGCTATTCGCTCTATCACGTGAAGCTCGACGCCGGCAAAGCGGTGATCGCGAACGTGACGAGCCTCGCGTTGACCGAGATCGATCCGCCTACCTGGGGCGACGAAGTGTATGTGCGCTGGAGCGCATCGGCCGGCGTGGTGCTGACGTCATGAAGCGCTCGTTCAATTCTTTCGCCACCTGGCCGGTGCGGCGTTTCAACTTGACTGGCCGCACTGCGGTGGTGGCCGGTCCGTTCATCTGGCTGCTGCTGTTTTTCCTCGTGCCGTTCCTGCTGGTCGTCAAGATCAGCTTTGCCGATTTGCAGCTCGGCATTCCGCCCTACACGGAGTTGACCAACTTCGCGGACGGCGCGATTCACATCACGCTCGACTTGTCGCATTACGCGTTTCTGCTAACCGACAGTCTGTACTTCGCGACCTATGTGAATTCAGTAGTGGTCGCCGCGATCTCGACGCTGTTGTGTTTGCTGATCGGCTATCCGATGGCGTATTACATCGCGCGATCGAATCCGGCCAGCCGCAATCTGCTGATGATGGCCGTGATGCTGCCGTTCTGGACGTCGTTTCTGATTCGCGTGTATGCGTGGATCGGGATTCTGAAGAACAACGGCTTGCTGAATAACTTTTTGATTTCGATCGGGCTGATTCATACGCCGATCGAGCTGTATCACACGAATACCGCCGTTTATATCGGCATGGTCTATTCGTATTTGCCGTTCCTTGTCATGCCGCTATACGCGCATCTGGTGAAGATGGACATGACGCTGCTGGAAGCCGCCTACGACCTCGGCGCGAAGCCATGGAAGGCGTTCTGGCAAATCACGTTGCCGCTCTCGAAGAACGGCATCATCGCCGGTTGTCTGCTGGTGTTCATTCCGGCGGTGGGTGAGTACGTGATTCCCGAATTGCTGGGCGGCGCGAATACGTTGATGATCGGCCGCGTGATGTGGAATGAGTTCTTCGACAATGCCGATTGGCCGATGGCGTCCGCCGTGACGTGCGCAATGGTGTTGTTGTTATTGGTGCCAATGGCGTTTTTCCAGTACGCGCAGGCGAAGGCGATGGAGGAAAGGCGCTGATGAAGCCGAACCGGATTTTTCAGTTGCTTGCCCTAGGGATCGGGTTTCTGTTTCTGTATGTGCCAATCGTGAGTCTGATTGTGTATTCGTTCAACGAATCGCAACTGGTCACGGTGTGGACGCGGTTTTCGACGCGCTGGTATGCGGCGTTGTTACAGGATGATGAGTTGATCGCGGCGGCGTGGTTGTCGTTGCGGGTGGCGTTGTTGACGGCGTTTGCTTCGGTTGTTATTGGCACGTGGGCCGGGTTCGTGCTCGCGCGGATGGGGCGGTTTCGCGGCTTCACGCTGTATACGGGGATGATCAATGCGCCGTTGGTGATTCCTGAGGTGATTCAGGGGATCTCGCTGCTGCTGCTGTTCATCGAAATGGCCAAGTGGTTGGGGTGGCCTGCCGGACGTGGCATTTTCACGATCTGGATCGGGCATGTGATGCTGTGTATTTCTTATGTGGCGATCATCGTGCAGTCGCGGGTGAAGGAGTTGCATCCTTCGCTTGAAGAGGCGGCGCTGGATCTTGGGGCTACGCCGTTGCGGGTGTTTTTCTTTATTACGTTGCCGTTGATTTCTCAAGCGCTCGTGTCAGGGTGGCTGCTGTCTTTTACTCTGTCGATCGATGATCTGGTGTTGTCGGCGTTTTTGTCTGGGCCTGGGTCGACGACTTTGCCGTTGGTCGTTTTCTCGCGCGTGCGGTTGGGGTTGAATCCGGAGATGAATGCTTTGGCTACTTTGTTTATTGCGGTGGTCACCGTTGGGGTCGTGGCCGCTAATTATTTTATGCAGCGGGCCGAGAGGAAGCGGGCGGTGATGGCGGTTTGATTTTTTTGGGTTTGTGT
>NZ_JAQQEK010000060.1:0-24872 GCF_046027355.1 Paraburkholderia sediminicola
TGTGAATCGCTTCAGCGTGAACGTCACGCCGAACCACGGCGCGAATACCATCGTGGCTACGTTCGTCGCCTCGAAGAGCGCGGTCAGCCAGGTCCCGTCGTCACGTCCGATCGAGAACGCGCCGCGAATATCAGCGAGCGCCACCGCGGTGACCTGTTCGTTCAGGATGGCCAGTAGCGACGCGAGCAACATGCCGATCAGGCCGATAGCGAGGCGCAGGGGGAGTGTCGCTTCGGTGGATGTCTGCTGTGCAGGAGTGCCTGTCCCGGGGACAGAGACCGGCGCCGGCGATGGCTCGGGCTTCGCTTCTCCTGTTCCAGCTATCGGTGGGTTGGCGGTGTTCATAAGGGTCCGGCTACCAGTGTTTAATGGGGCATTTCATCGGGACGTCTTCCTGTCACGACCGGTGTTCGCAAAGATCCCGGATGCTCCGCGAAGAAGCCCGATCCGATGACCTGATGGTCTTTACTGCATTCGTTCCAGTCGGCTCGCTATCGCATTGCCGCCGCGCATTGGGTTTATGAATTCTAGGAGACGGGTCTGCTCTCCTGAAGCTAAAAAGGTCGTGTATCAGTCCATTCCATTCACAAATCCGGCCAATGTCAGCGCAGCAATAGACACAACGTACCTACCTGGAAATGATCCTTTTCCATTCGGCCAACAGAACAAAAAATTCAGCAAGGTGGAGCGGCGCGAGCAGCTATTTTTTCTGGCACGCTTTAGTGATTCCTGAGCAATCAGGTAACCGCGTCGGGCCGGTGGTTTAACACGGACCGTCGCTGTCGCTACAGCGCGTTTAAAGCGGCGAGCCTATCCGCAGATCAATGGCGCAAATAGCAAGGCGATGCATCGGGGACGCCACCGGAATAGACAGCATGCCTCGCTCAACAACTGGCGCGACGCTTCGGCGACGGCCGAACGGAGTAGTGAGTACAATCAATATGCGGACCTACCGACGCCGATGAATCGATAGGTTCTGCTTTATTCAAGCGTTGTTGACTGGAGAAGTAACAAATGAAATTCTCGATGAAAAACGAAATCCGTTCAGACGATGTATCGACGATTGAGCATGCGATGAAGTCCGTCGACGCCGACGCGAAGGTCAACGTCGACATTGACACGAAGATGGTGAGCGTCGATTCATGGCTGATGCCTGAAGAGTTTCTCGTCGCTTTCGAAGACGAGAACTATGACGTGACCATTGTCGAAGCGTAGACAGGTGTGAGACTGGATGTGCCTCAATGCTGCGGCGGTTTGACGTCGAACGCAATCCGTCCCGCGGGCAGAAAAGTGAGTGAGATGACAGCGCCGCCCTTGGCTTCCGGAAAGTGGTGACTTCCCGGCGCCGGCGCCGTCCACCCGCCATAATACCAGCCGTTCGGACATGCGAGCGCAGCGCCTTCATTGAGCGGTATCACCAGATTGAACTCGCCATAAGGGTGCGAGTGATAGTCGCCACGGAAGCTGCCTTCGGGGTTGTTCTGGGCGTTATCCGTGCTGTCCATCAACACCGCTTTGGTGCTCAGCGCCCGGCACTCTGGCCGCCGTCGACGTGCAGGATTTCTCCAGTGACGAATGATGCGGAATCAAGGAACAGAATTGCGTTGGCGATATCGCTCATCTCGCCCATGCGACCGAGCGGATGAAAGGCACCCAGCGCTTCATGGGTTTCCGGCGCGTGCATCGGCGTCCTGATAATCCCCGGCGCGACGGCATTCACGCGAATCCCTTTCCTGGCGTACTCAATCGCCAGAGACTTCGTAGCGGCGTTCAGACCACCCTTCGTCAGGGCTGCCAGTACCGAATACACGCCGCTGATCGCATGGTCAACGATGCTGGTGGTCACGCTAACCACATGGCCGCTCGAATGCTTTTCCATTTCGGCGATCGCGAGTTGCGTGACGTAATAGAAGCCCGCGACATTCACGTTCATTACCGCGGTGTAGTCTTCGGCAGTGTATTCGGTGAAAGGCTTGCCGATGTAAATGCCGGCGTTGTTCACTAGTGTGTCGATCCGGCCAAATCGTGCGACACCTTCGGAAATGACCCGTTGGGCGGTCGCCGGATCACCGATATCACCCGCTACTGTCAGGATATTCGCGTCGTCCGACGGCTTGATCGAACGTGCGGTCGCAACAAGGCGGTAGTCGAGCTTTCGAAATGCCTTCACGACTTCGGCGCCAATGCCTTGCGATGTGCCGGTAACGACGACAACCTTTTGTGATGTGCTCATGCTTTACCCAGAAAATTGGCAGGACCGGCATCTTTCGACTGCAGATGGGGGGACTTTACGCTCTATGGGTTTTCACCAGGCGCTCTAGCTGTGATGGTTTGGGGACACTTACTGCTCATTTTCGGCCACCACGCTAAATTTCCAGAATCCTGCTATTTGCAAAGTCGAGTCGCCTCGCCGGAGACAGTCGTCAATCTTGCTCGACACGGCGATGCGGATTCGAACAGGATCGCGGTACAAGCGCGTCGTGCTGACCTCGATCACGCAACAGTTGATCAGCACTGAACAGTACGGATGCTTTGTTGCACGGAGTGCAATCACGCCAACTGCATGTCGTTCTTTCCCGGAACCTTCCGCTGCCGCCCAGTGATTCATTTGCTACACTTGATCGGCAAGCAAACCTGTTTGGCGCCCAGTCGACCCTGACGGCGGCGGCTGAGTTGCGAATCAGCGCGATTCGATTCGACGGCTTCAACTTCCGCACATTCAATATCAATCCGGCCTGAGAGAGAAAGGCTTCACGACCACCAATCTACTTGCTGAGGTTGTCGACACGACTCCGACTTTTTGCCAAAGCCACGAAGTCGCGCCTGCCAATGAGGCGGCGATTCACATGCCGTTAAGTAAGGAAACCCGGTGTAAGCAGTTCACGAATTCGTCGGCCAGGAATCGCTATGAAGCGGCTATCCGACTCGAGTACGTTGAAGTTTTTTCTGTTCATGGACCTGGCGTCGCAATTGCGGGCCCAAGCGTCGGTCTTTCGTCGCAGGGCATGAAATAATGCGGAGGTATCGACATGATGGAGTCTTCCGATTTCCGGAGCAAAAAGATAGTGCTTAATCACGGAGGCGGCCGTATGCCCGCGCTCGGATTCGGCACGCTGATTCCCGATCCAGCTACGACTACCAGTGCTACCAGAGACGCGCTGGAAGCCGGCTACCGACACTTCGATTGTGCCGAGCGATATCGGAACGAGCGCGAGGTGGGCGAGGCTCTGCGGACAGGGCTTGCTGCCGGAGGGATCGCGCGCGAAGACATCTTCGTGACCACAAAATTGTGGAATTCCAATCATCGGCGCGAGCGCGTCGAACCGGCTTTCGAGGCAAGTCTTGAAAGGCTCGGGGTCGACTATCTCGATCTCTATCTGATACACACGCCGTTCGCATTTCAAGCGGGAGATGAGCAGGATCCGCGCGATGAAAACGGCGATGTCATCTACGACAAAGGTGTGACTTTGCTAGACACGTGGAGGGCGATGGAATATCTCGTCGACCATGGAAGATGCCGGGCGATCGGACTGTCCGACATCGGTTTGAATGAGTTGCGGCCTCTCTATGAATCGGCACGAATCAAGCCGGCGGTGGTGCAGGTCGAAGCACATCCGTATCTTCCAGAAACGGAACTTCTGGAATTCTGCAAGGAGAAAGAGATCGTGTTTTTGGCCTTTGCGCCATTGGGTCACGGAATCAGGCCGGGGCCGCTCGAGGATCCGGTCATCTCGCAGATTGCCGCGCGAATTGGAAAGACGCCGGCCCAGGTACTGCTTGCCTGGGCGATCCAGCGCGGCGGAGCTTTGCTCACCACCCCCAGAACGGCGGCCCGCGCGCGAGAGAATTTCGATATCTCCGCGCTTCCGGCAGACGCATTCGACGAGATCAACCGGATTGAGACGAGGCAGAGGTACAACGAAGTGGTCAAGACGGGCAGCCCCGGGTTTATTCCGCGGCGTACGCAATAGATAGACGTGAACGGTATCCGGAGGCACGCCATGCAGGAAGAAAAGATACGTGAAGTCCTGAACGCGCACTGGCACGCGTCGGCGGTCGGCGATCTCGACGCGGAACACGATATTTACGATGATGATGCCATCTGTGACTATCCCCAGTCAGGTGAACGAATCATCGGGCGAAGCAATTTGCAGGCACTGCGGAGTCATCATCCAGATAAACCGTCAGGTTTTGATGTCAGGCGGATTCAAGGAGAAGGTAATCTCTGGGTCACGGAATACAGCATCACTTATGAGGGGCGAGCGGCTTACACGGTAAGCATCATGGAGTTCTGCGACGGCAAGGTCATTCACGAGACCCAGTATTTTTCGGATCCCTTCGAGGCACCGGGTTGGCGGAGTCAGTGGGTTCAGCAGATCGCATGACATCGCGTTGCGGCGAGATACGGCGCACGGTAACGCTCGATCGGGTCCTTATGCCGTTGGCGTAAAGCTACCGTGATCGTCTCGCGTCAGGCCTTGATCGCATGCACGACAATTTTCGCCAAGCAGTTCCTTGACGACCACCGTCGCCCGATTCGGGTAAGGTGGAGCCGTGAAATAGCGCGCGTAGACGCGGTTCATTCCCGGCGCGTCGGCCTTGTCGACCAGATAGATGGTCATTCGAGCGACAGGCGCGAGACTCGATCCAGCGCATTCGAGCACGTGCTTCAACTGGTCGAACACGCGTGCGTTGAGATCAGCGATCGACGCACTGCTGCAAATGAGCCGGATAACGACCGCCCACGTCTCCGTCGAGGCTGGTCTTTACGTCACGGCCGGCACGAAGGTGAAGATGCCGGACGGTAACCTCGTGTCAGCAAGACACTTATTCGGTCACCCGACACTCCCGATATCCGCATGGAGCTACGATGTGTAGCCCTCCGGTGACGCTAAAGTCAGCGGGGCGGAGGGGAGGAGGCCGCGTCCTGATTGCCAGCTTTCCGTTCCGCTCGAATCAGGTTCTGTGGGTAATCCTGCGGGTTGGCCTGCGGACCATATCCGTTCTGCTCGAGTTTCCTGAGTTCGGCATTCCTGGCCTCGCGCGCCTGTTTGCTTTGTGCCTTTCTTGCTGCCTTGGCCTGTGCTTTCGTGACGGGTGCCGGTGTGCTGACCGGTTGGTCCTGCGCGAATACCATTACCGGCAGCGAGGCCGCTAAAAGCGCTCCTACCCATACGGTTGACTTTACCTGCATATCAGTTCTCCTTGAGAGTGGTGAGTATTACTGTTTTGTCGTCAGCCCCTTTCAGCCCCTCGATGTTCGCTGAATGAATGCGATGCGCGTGCTGACGTGCTGCAAAAAATGACTGAAACCTGGTCGGGACCTCTTGTCGGTCCTTGACAGGACGCAGAGGCAGTTGATTGCTGTTGAATAGCTGCGGAGATCGTCGCTTCCAGTCGGGCTAAGACTTCGCAAGTGCGGCAGATACCACGTTGTTCCGGAGGAGGCCAATCCCCTCGATTTCCACTTCGATCTCGTCACCGGCCTTGATGGGCCCCACACCGGCTGGCGTGCCGGTCATGATCAGGTCACCAGGGAGCAGGGTCATGTATTTGCTGAGATAAGCAATGATCTGCGGAACGCTGAAAACCAGATCCGCGGTGTTTCCATTCTGTCGCACTTCACCGTTTACGCGGGTAACGATGCTCAGACTGGAAGGATCAAGCGCCGTTTCAATGACTGGGCCGATAGGTGCGAACGTGTCGTAGCCCTTGCCAACCAGCAGGCAGCCAAACTCGCTTTCACGGCGCTGCAGAACCCGGTCGCTCACATCATTGCCACAGGTATAACCGAGCACATAGCCGAGTGCGTCCGCCTCAGCTACATGACGCGCTTCTTTGCCGATCACGACAGTCAGTTCTCCTTCGAAGTGGATATTCTGGCCTTCGAGCGGATAGACAATCGAATCACCGGGACCGATAACGGTAGTGCTCGGTTTCATGAAAAGCACCGGTATCGTGGGACTCGTCTTGCCTACCTCCTGCGAGTGTGCGCGGTAGTTGTACCCCAGACCGAATACTCTTGGCCGCTCGATCGGAGTCAACACCCGCACAGAATTGAGATTGTCGACATGGCCGCTAGGCTGGGGGTCCTGTAGCGGTGTACCAAGCAGTCGCTCGATTCTTCCTTCCTCGCCAGCGATTCCGTAATAAGCGCGACCATCGGCCAGATAGCGAACGATTTTCATAGTGGATGCACACGCCAAAGTAGTTGAATGCTAACGTTAGCTTCAAGAATCCTCCGTGTCAATCCGATTGTTGGCAATGAACCCGTTGACATTGAGCTGTGATCGCTGCAAACTGATGCGAACGTTAGCATTTAAGTTAATTTCAAACATGACCAATCGACTTTGGAGATCAGGCAGTTGCGCGCATGGCCTCCGGCGCACGATCTGGATTTTGAGCTGGGCGAGGAGTGGCGCTCCGTGACCATTCACCTGCTTGTCGACTCTACGTCGGGTTCCGCAGTCGTGCGTGGAGCATGTTCGCTGCTGCTTCATTTGCCGGATATTCGGGCCATCCGTCTCGCACCGCTTGACCTGCAAAGCTCGGTTGTGTTCCGCGACTATGTACTTGCGAATTTGCGCAACGGTACGTGGCCGGCGCTAAGGCGGGTCAAATTGAGCGTGAGCCACTTGGGGCCCACGTCAGACCGGTAGAGGTGGCTTGCGCTCATGCGGGAGTCGTGACGATCGTTGTGCGGGGCTGGACGCGATACATCGATGCGCGGATGTCCTGCTTGTACGCCACTGCGCTTCCAGCTTGCGTTGCTCGACGCGCATCCGGAGCGGCAGGATTGGTCGACACAGGTATCAGATCAAGGCTGGGATGTGCCGCCGTTTGTAGCGTCTGCAGGATCGGGGCGGTATTTTCGGATGAAAGCATGAAATGGAGACAACGATGGAAAATGAATCGCAAATTCCCGGCGGGCTGCCGGTCAGTATCCGGCGCGTGGTAACGGGCAACTTGCTGGATGGGTCCGCCCAGGTGGTTCTCGATGGCGTTCCCCCACGCTCTGACGCGTTCCGGCACATCCCGGGAATGGTGTCGCGTCTCGTCTGGGCGACGCCGGCGACCGCGTTGCTGCCGTTTGATGGGATGGATCCCACGGGGGTTGTCCGCAGCATGGTCCCGGGTATGGGCGAAACCCGCTTCCTTGTCGTTACTTTTCCTCCGGACAGCGTATTTGCAGCGGCCGATTTTGACCCACGTGCTGCCGCCGAAGAAAACGCAAAAATCAGCCCGGGACTTGCCGAACTCTTTGAGGCGAATGGAATGCACATTACGCCCAGCATTGACTACGGGATCGTTCTCGACGGCGAGATCTGGCTGGAGCTCGACGACGGGCGCGTCACCCACCTCAGGCAGCACGATCTCATCGTCCAGAACGGTACACGACACGCGTGGAGGAACAGGAGTACGAAGACGGCAAGCGTCGCTTTCGTGCTAATTGGCGCGCAGCGCGTCGGGGTCAGATAGTGCCGGAGCTTGGCGCCCGAAGGTGCAATCTTCCCGCCAACGCTGCGCCAGCATCGATTTCTCAAGCAACCGGGTCAACAACTGGAGACCATTTATGACCGATACAACAATTGCCCGCGTGCACGGCCGTCGTGTGTGGGATTCGCGCGGCCGCCCCACAGTCGAAGCGGATGTGACGCTCGCATGTGGCGCGACGGGGCGCGCGATTGCGCCGGCCGGCGCATCAACGGGCAGCGGTGAGGCACTGGATCTTCGTGATGGGGGCGTGTCGTTTGGCGGTCTGGACGTGAGCCGTGCCGTCGCTTCGGTTAACGCCGACATCGCGGAACTGCTGTCCGGGCGGGATGCGCTGCACCAGGCGGCAATCGACAAAGCCATGGTGGAACTGGACGGTACCGCGAACCGCGGGAGGCTGGGCGGCAATGCTCTGGTCGCAACCTCGATGGCGGTCCTGCACGCTGCGGCAGCTGCAGTGCGGAAACCCATCTGGCAATACCTTGCCGGCGATCAGACCGTACGCATCCCGCTGCCCGAAATCCAGATCTTCGGGGGCGGCGCCCATGCGTCCCGCCGAGTCGACGTTCAGGACTTCATGGTGATGTGCCCAGGGGCGCACAGCTTCAGCGAGGCACTGGACTGGACCGCTGAGATTTACCGCGCAGCAGGCGCGCTGATGAAAAAGGCCGGCAAATTACAGGGTGTTGCTGACGAGGGCGGCTACTGGCCCGCATTCGACTGCAATGAAGAAGCGCTTGATGCCGTACTTGCTGCAATCGACCATGCAGGCCTGCGACCTGGTGTGGACGTCGGCATCTCGCTGGACATTGCAGCGTCGGAGTTTGGCCGCGACGGACACTACACGCTGGCGCTGGACGGACGTAGCCTTGACACGGACGGAATGGTGAAGATGCTTGGCGGCTGGCTGGCCAACTATCCAATTCTGTCGATCGAGGATCCATTGGCGGAGGACGATCCAGCCGGATTCGGTATTTTTGCGCAGGAGTACGGCAGCCGCTGTCAGATTATTGGCGACGACTTTCTCGTCACGAATGCCGATCGCGTGGCCGCCGCCGCCGCCGCAGGCCACACCAACGCGGTTCTGATCAAGCCCAATCAGGCGGGGACGATCACCGAGGCGCATGAGGCGCTCCTCGCAGGCAAGAAGGCCGGTTTCGGCACGATTGTCTCGGCCCGTTCCGGCGAGACAGAAGACGTGACGATCGCTCATCTGAGCGTCGGCTGGGATGCTGGCCAACTCAAGGTTGGCTCCTTTTCCCGATCAGAGCGCATGGCGAAATGGAATGAGGTACTGAGAATCGAGGAGTCTCTCGGCGCTCAGGCCGTTTTCAGTGGTTGGTCCGCGTTGCCGTTTCATCGCTGAATACCGCGGTACAGGTATTACGGGAGCTCTCAAGAGGACCCGTCGTCTTAACGTCAAGAAAGAGGTACCGATAATGTCAGACCTGAGGCTATTAGGGGTATCGGGAAGCTTGCGGCGCGAGTCAAACAACACAGCGTTGCTTCGCACCCTGCAGGATTCGATGCCCGCGGACATCGAAATAAGCGTAAAAACCCTGCACGGTATCCCGCTATACGACTCGGACCTCGAGAATAACGGCACGCCGCAGGCTGTTCGTGAATTCAGGGCTGAAATCGAGGCCAGCGACGGTCTCATAGTCTGCTCTCCGGAATATAACTGCGGGATGCCGGGCGTTCTCAAGAACGCACTGGACTGGGCATCGCGCCCCGCATCCGCTTCTCCCATGAAGGGCAAGCCGGTGTTGATCGTAACCAGTTCGCCGGCATTTACCGGCGGCGTGCGGGCCCAGGCACAACTGCGGGAGGTGCTCACCGGAATGCTCGCGCGGGTCATCGTCTGGCCGCAGGTCGTGATTGCAGGGGTGCACGGAAAGGTTCAGAACGGCTGTCTCGTCGATGAGGCGACCCTGCAGTTTCTACGCGACGCCGTGGGCGGACTAGCCGCGGAAATCTCGCTGCTGTCCCGCAGTCTGTCCGATAGCATGCAAACGTAAGCATCATTATGGCTCGCCCTGATTGACAATATTTCGTTTCAATCATAGTCTAGTGCTAACGTTAGCGCAGTTCTCCCCATTCAAACGATAGAGGTTCGTATGTTGCCACCCGTCGATCTCCGGCCGCCGTTCAACATCACCCGCACGAGCCATGTGGTGCTGCACGTCGCCGACCTGGCGAAGAGCCGCGAGTTTTATGTCAACGTTATTGGTTTGATTGTTTCAGACGAGGATGACCAGACCTGCTATCTGCGCGGGCTGGCGGAGGCCTGCCACCATAGCCTCGTGCTCGTGCAGACCAACGGCGAAGCGACGTGCAAGCGGCTCGGTTTCCGCGTGTTTTTTGAAGAAGATCTGGATCTCGCATACCAGTTTTTCAAGTCTGAAGGACTGCCCGCAGAGTGGGTCGAGGTCGCGCATCAGGGCAGGACACTCCATGTTTCCGATCCGATCGGCACGAAGATCGAACTGTGCGCGACGATGGAAACCCGCGAGCGCCAGTATCTGAACCGCGAAATCTTCAAGGGTGCTCATGCCCAACGGCTCGATCACGTACAGATCTTCGCGCCCGACGCGTACGCGCTCTGCGAGTTTTACAGTCGGTTGGGCTTCCGGAATTCCGAGTATCTGGCACATGGGGACAAGCTGCTTGGCGCGTTCATGTACCGCAAGGGAACGTGCCTCGATCTGGCGATCGTTGAAAACGAAGGGCCCTGTCTGCATCACTTCGCGTACACCGTTTCGGAGTCGCACAACATTTTTGATGCATGTGACTTCGCAGGTATCCATGGATACGGCACCGAGGTCGAGCGCGGGCCCGGTCGCCACGGCCCTGGCGGAATGCTCTTTGTCTATCTGCGCGATCCCGACGGGCACCGCATCGAGATCTTCAATAGTCACTATCAAACGATCGACATCGAAATCGAGCCGGTACGTTGGGACGCGGGCTCACTAAGCACAAGTGTTCGCTGGGGGCTCCCCGCTCCGACGCGCTGGTACTTCGAAGCCACGAAATTTGAGGCGGTGCCGCTCATCCCGGCTGTGCAAAAACCCAACCCTGAAACGCTCGAAAGCTACGTGCGGAAACAGCTTTCGGCAAAAGACAACTTATAGGAAGAGGACAACTAAAAATGGCACGAGTCAAATACCTTCGTCGCTCGGACAGCGGCGCTGATCAGGCGCTTTTCGACAGGCTGGAACGCGAGCGGAAGGTCCCAACGGCCAACATCTTCAGCGCGCTCGCGAACGCGCCTCCGGTGCTGGACCAGTTCCTGTCGTATGCCAACGCGCTGCGCGCATCGGAACTGAGCCCGAAGCTTCGCGAACTCGCGATCCTGACCGTTGGACATTGCACGGCGTCGGTGTATGAAATTGCACACCACCAGTCACACGGTCTGAAGGCGGGTATCAGCGAAGAGCAGTTGAAGGCAATTGCTGACTACGCGGAGTCGGCGCTCTTTGATGAGCATGAACGTGCTGTGATGGCGTTCGCGGAGGAGTCCACGCGCGTGGTGAACGTCAGCGCCCAGACATGGGACGCGGTGGCCGCTTTCCTTCCAGAGCGTCAGCTCATCGAGCTTGTGCTGACGGTTGCCTGGTACAACTCGGGGGTGCGGATCATGGGCGCGCTCGACATCGAGCTCGAGGACGGGTACCGCTGATCCGTTCGGAGTATACGCATTCCAGCCCGGCGACCAGCCAGGTCCGAGGTCCATTGTCAGTCGTTTGCGGGATCCGTCGGACCGTCGAGTAGTGAACGCCCGTCAACGCCACAGAAGGAGGCGTGTACGGGACGCCGGTCGCGGGCACATACAAAACGCTGGCTAGCCCCACATCATGCACTGGCCGTGCGCAATTTGATTCATTAGCAAGAGGTTTAGTATGGAAAAGACGATGGTTGCAGCCCGGCTGCACGCCCTTGGTACACCGATGACACTGGACACGATTCCCGTGCCTAAGCCGCGTCCTAACGATGTGCTGGTGCGGGTCAAGGCCTGCGGCATCGTTCCCAACATGGCGAACGTGATCAACAACTGGATGACGTGGTTCCCGCACCAGCCGTTGCCGAAGTTTCCTGCCATTTTCGGGCTGGACCCGGCCGGCGTGATCGAGGAGGTCGGTGAGGCCGTCATTAACGCGAAGCCAGGTGATCGCGTCTACGTTAGTCCGTTGCGTTCGTGTGGGTCGTGTTCGGCTTGCCGGTCCGGCCATCGGAGCCACTGCCGGTACTTCACGCTCAACGGCTATTTCAGTACCAGCCGTGACGGCCAGAAAATCTTCGATTTGTATCCGTACGGCGGTTTCTCGGAGTACATGACGGCGCCAGAGTACGCGATCGTCAACATTCCCGATAACCTGACCTTCGAGCAGGCGGGCAGATTCGGCTATCTGGGTACTTCCTATGGAGCATTGAAGAATGCGGGCGCCGGACCGGGCCAGGTCGCGCTGATCGACGGCATTACCGGAACGTTGGGAGTCGCGTCTACTGTGCTGGGCCTGGCGATGGGACTTTCACGAATCCTTGGCACTGGCCGGGACGAGCGACTGTTGCAACGTGTGAAAGCACTTGCCCCCGATCGCATCGAGGTGATCCCGCTCGGCGAAAGATCCACTGGCGAATGGGCGAAATCGCTGACCGGAGGGGAGGGCGCGGATTTCGTCATCAGTGCGCTAGGAGCAAAGGCACCTGCCTCGACCATGCTTGATTCGATGAAAGGCGTGAGGCGTGGTGGCAAGGTAGTCAATGTGGGTGGGGTTGCGGAGGACCTGCCTATTGACGTGAAGTGGCTGATGGACGAACAGGTCCAGTTGATCGGGTCAAACTGGTTTACCGCGGCGCAGGGACAGGAGATGGCTGAGATGGTGCGTACGCGCACCATTGATCTCTCATACCTGGAAACCCGCCGCTTCCCGCTTGCGGACGTCAACGAAGCGATTTCAGGGCTGAAGGACCGCGACGGCGGGTTCAGCAACTACGTCGTGATTCCCTAAGCATCGGTCACGCTTCCTGCTGGATTCTCCATGGTCCAGCAGGAACTGAAGAGAATAACAACATGTAGTTATGTTAGTACTACGAAAGGAGATAGAAGTGGAAAGGAGACAATACACGTCCGTCGCAAAGGCCCTCCATTGGGCAATGGCCATCGTGATCATCACAGCCTGGGTTGCGGGCTACTACTCCAGTACGCTTAGTCTGCCGCAAAAAATCCAGGCCGACAGCATCATGCTGCACAAGTCAATTGCGACGGTCACGCTGTTCCTGCTGGCTGCGCGCATCCCCTGGCGGCTCATACACGGTGCGCCTGCCGCGTCATGCGACGTGCCCTCGCTGGAACGCATGGCCGCGCGGGTGGGACATCTGCTGCTTTACATCTGCATGGTTGCACTGCCACTCTCCGGTTGGCTGTGGAGTTCCGCTGCCGGCTACAAGATTCCGGTCGCCGGCCTGTTCTATCTTCCGCCTCTGATGGCGAAAACGCCGGGTCTGTCGCCGATGCTCAAGCAGATGCACATCTCGTTCGCCTACGCAATTGCAATTCTCGTATGCGGGCATGTTCTCATGGCGCTGAAGCATCACTTTTTCGATCGGAGTGATTCGCTCACGTCAATGTTGCCGCGTTTGACCCGAGGTCAACACGATGCACAGGGGAAACAGCGCCGGATTTCCCATTAGAGGGAAAGCGTAATACCCAATCAAACAACGTCAACATGACAACTACCAGGAGACAACGAATGAAAAGGCAACTCGCACTTGCGGTCAGTGGGTGCATATGCGCTGCGGCTCAGGCCCAAAGCTCAGTTACGCTCTACGGATTGATCGACAATGGCGTTTCGTATGTAAGCAATCAGCGCACAGCAACTGGCGCAGGTCGAAGCAATGTATTTGCATCCTCCGGAAACATCGTCGGCAACCGCTGGGGTTTGACAGGCAACGAGGATCTGGGCGGAGGTCTCCAGGCCATCTTCAAGCTTGAAAACGGCTTTACAGGAACCAATGGCGGTCTTCAGCAGGGGGGGCGCCTGTTTGGTCGGCAGGCATGGGTGGGTGTGTCCAATCCCTACGGCGCTGTCACGCTCGGACGCCAGTACGATTCCGTGGTCGACTACCTTGCGCCCCGAAGTCTGGCGCAGAGCTTCGTGGGTGGACTCGAATTCATGCATCCGATGGACAACGATAACTTCGGAGACTTTTTCCGACTCGACAACGCCGTAAAATTCGCCAGCAGCGATTACAGCGGGCTGAAGTTCGGCAGCCTATACGCTTTCTCCAATAAGGCGGGGGATTTTGCGGATAATCGGGCGTTCAGTGCTGGGGCGAGCTACAACAGAGGGCCCGTCACCCTGAGTGCTGCGTACATGCGCATTGATAATCCGGGAGATGGCGCGACAGGTGCACTCGACGGTTCGTCCACGTCGGGCGATGCAACGTTTCATGCGGCTCGTCAACAGGTCTGGGGTGTCGGCGGAGCGTATGTGATTGGCGCGGCCACCCTAGGTCTGGTCTGGAGTCACTCACGTTATAACGATACGACCGCAGTGTATCGTGGTAGTACGCTTTCTCCCGCGTCCACCGGATCGCCGACCGATCTGACCTTTAATAACTACGAAGCAAACATTCGATATCTGATTACCCCTGCGTTGCTGGTCGCCGCATCGTACACGTTCACGGATGGGACGTATTCCAATGCATCGGCCAATGCGAAGCCGAAGTGGAATCAGTTCAATCTGATGACTGCGTATTCGCTTTCCAAGCGTACGGATGTCTATCTGATGGCCGAGTATCAACATGTGACCGGGGCTGCGGGAACGATCTTCAGCGGTGCGTTCATCGGCGGTAGTGGCGGCCCGTCGGCGTCCGGTAAGCAGTTCCTGACGAGTGCAGGGCTTCGCGTAAAGTTTTGAAGATCTTTTGGGAACGGTGAACAGTCGCTGGGCCGATAGATCGACTGCTCACCGCGAGCTGCGGAGTCCTGGTTCGACTCAGACCAAGTTCGACTGCGCCTTGCCGCGTATGCGGGCATCTTCCAGATGGCTGGTCCCGAAAAAAGTAATCAGGCCAACTCAGCAACAGCGTGTGCGCCGGTTGCCCAGCCACCGCTCATGCAGTTTCGGCAGCACCCGTGTACTGTCATAACACTCGTGTTCCCACGGACACGGCGACTGCCGAAGTGATAATGGTCGACGTCGTCCCGGCATCCTGGCGTCGACAGTAGTTTGCGTTTGCACTGCGGTGCCTTAGTACTTCCCTTGCCAGTTGTCCGCGCTCACGCATGATCGGGCGGGCCGCTTCATCCTACACTGACGATATACAACAACACGCATCCGGTTGCGTTCGACGTATAGCCATGCCCCCTGGTTGGTAACCAGCGTGACCGCATCCATACGATCTGCTTTCGTGCGCCGTTGGTGGTGTTTGACCGGAATCCTCGCGACTTCAGTCACATAAGACATGACGTCGCGCAACTGGTACACGATAGGTCGAGAATGCGTCCTGTTGTCCGGTCTGGAAGGACGGCCCACCACTCGTCGTGGGTTTCACCACTGAAGCCAAAAGCAGCGCGGCTGTCTCGGAGTCCCCATCTTCCGGTTACCGGAGCCCCGCTCCAGATCAGCGGAGTCGGGACCTCGCGAGCGGACAGCGCCGACTTATGATCTGAGCGACTCAGCGCTGCATCAGAATGCCGGGCCAACAGCTCGCGAGGCTTCGTTCTGCAGTGTAGCTGACGGTGATCGCCGATTTTCATGAGGCGGCGGCCTCGGAACCCACGGACGCGCTCTTCGCGACGTCTTCAACCAACGTTTTCAACCAACGTCTGCAGCCGGCGGCAGTACGCATTGCATTGCGTCTGCGTAACCTGTGCGAGTTGGGCTCGGGCGGCCGACACGACGTCGAATGGCTGGCAGCTCTACGCCACTATTTTTTCAGTCGACGGCGCGGCAAGCTGCGACCTGCAACGCGAGCTTGCTGAGGATCCCTGACGGACAGCATTTTCTGCGTGTGCTCTCGGGGAGATTACCGCCGTGGCTTGCAACAGTCCTTTCCAGGCCATAGGTATTCACCCTAATGCCCCGCGTCACTACACTGCAGTTACCGATCGCAGCAAATTTTCCGGTAACGGATATCGCAGTCAACCCAAGGGGTCAGTCATGATGAAATCGCTGATGCAAGTCATTGTCACCGCAGCTGCCATCACGGCACCGATCGTTGCGTTCGCGCAGGACAGCGCCCCCGTCACGCGGGCACAAGTCAAGGGAGAAATCGCCCAACTCGAAAAATCCGGGTATTCGCCCACCAGCAGCGACATCGACTATCCTTCCAGCGTGATGGCGGCCGAAGCGCGCGTTGGAGCACAAGACGGCAGCGCCGTTTCTACGGCGTACGGCGGCAAGGTTACGGGTTCGATAGAAGTGGGATCACGAGCAGCAGCCGCCCACGCGAAGTCGCTTTACCTCGAAAACTCCGACTCGCTGTACATCGGCGACTAGATCGCCAATCCGCCGTTTGTATCCACTGCAGAAGAAAGTGAAGAGCGGCGATCAGGGGCTGCCTCAATAGCGGCGAGCGCACGATTGTCCGCCTCGAACGTTGCGGGCAAGTTTTCGCGAAGGAACGCGATCCACGTACGAATCTTCGCGTCGACGAACCGCCGCGATTGATACAGCGCATGGGCGACAACAGGCTGAACGTCATAGCCGCGCAGGACTCTGACAAGTGAACCCGAAGTCAATCCGGGCAGGGCCACTCCCGCAGGCAGAATGCCGATCCCGAGCCCGCTCCTGACCGCGGGCTCGAGCGCTTCGATGACATTGACGGCATAGCGCGGGGCACCGATATCGACGGCGAAGGGAACATCAGACCCGCTGAACATCCACTTGTTGAACGGAAACACCGGCGTTGCCAACTGAAGACAGTGGTGAGTCCGCAAGTCTTCCGGAGTCCTGGGTTCGCCATGGTCCGCCACGTATCGCGGTGAAGCGCAGATGATGCCCGGGATACTGCCCAGCCTGACACTGACTAGCTCCGAGTCCGGCAGCCCTGGCGCGACGACGATCGATACGTCATATCCCTCCTCCAGCATGTCCGGCAGGGTGCCGGACAACGTGAGTTCGACTCTGAGGGAGTCGAACTGCTCCTGATATCGCAACACGGCTGGCACCACAAGGTGATGTCCGAAGCTCGAAAGCGCATGCACGCGCAGGCACCCCGACGGATGCTGCATCGCCGAATTCGCTTCTGCCTGCGCCTCATCAATGCTGGCGAGGATCTGCCGGCATCGATGCAGATAACGCTCGCCCGCCTCTGTCAACGCTGTGTTCCTTGTGGTTCTGTGCAGCAACCGGGAACCAAGATGACTCTCGAGATAGGAAACGGCCCGCGACGTCACTGATGTCGTCAGGTTGAGCTTGCGCGCGGCCGCAGCGAAGCCGCCTTCTGCAGCGACCTTCGAAAAAATGCGCATACATTGCAGTGTGTCCATATCGATAAGCCGTGTAGGGTTCAATGAGCGACGTGACAGACTCTCCATTTGCGCGGGCGGGTCAAACGACGGCTCACCACTGCGAGCCGACACGCAAGGTGCCCCTGGTCCGTTGAAAGCCCGGACCTTAACGTACGAACACCGGTCGCGCAGACAATGCGGAAAGCGCGACGTCGTGGCCCGCACTTGGCCATCGATGACAGAGTCATCAAGGCAGATGCCAACCAGACCCGAGAGGTACCAGGTACCGATGTTATTGACTTGAGCCGCATCGACGGCCCAAGGCGCGCAGTGCGGAAATAACTCCGTCTGAGTTATCGCAAGACGGTTGACATTCAAGTTGACCTGGCTCCACGCCGATTGTCAGCGCATTCGAGGAATCGCTTGTACCGCTTCAGACAGAATCATGGCACCTGCATTGGCAGGTGGCGGAACTCTTCGTTGCGGACGATAGATCGCGTCGCCCCGCTTGATTATGCGGCCGGTCAGCGCACAGGTTCCCCTCGCGCGGGCCACTCCGCCGCGCCATCGTTGTTCGCCGTATCTGCATTCTGTCGGGTCGCGCCAGGCGATGATTGCGGTTAATGAAGTGGGGCGATCGAGGACAGTAACGTGAACCTCTTCAATGGCGTAATGGCGAGTCCCGGCCGGCGCAGCCGTTCGGCGTGCAACCGCAACGGCGCCGACAACGGATTTCCCGGTTCTTCGGGGAGCCGTGAGTTTCATCAACTGGTCGACGGTTTGTCGCCAAGGGGAAACGTCCTGCCTGGCCATCTGACGCTGCTTGCTGCTCATAGTCTGGTTCCCTCCACGCCTGTCACTCGTCTCTGGACTCAAGCCTGGTCGAGATCGAACTGAGGCGAAGCAAACCGGATCTGTTCTGGCTTGCGGGGCTAGTTCGTAAAAATTGCAGTGATAGGGAGAGGCGTGTATTCGGCCGCATTCGCGAAGCACGCATCGGCCCAGGAATAGCGGCCGAGCCGTGCTTGCCGTATGTGCTAGACGACGCCGAGTTCGCAGAGCGCCTGGACCTCGTCTTCTCCCATGCCTAACCACGACTGCAGTACTTCGGAGGTGTGTTCGCCCAAAGTTGGAGGCGGTCGACGATAGGACACGGGGGTCTCTGACATCCGGATCGGATTCGCAACGAGCGGAACCGTTCCGGCAACGGAATGAGCCATCTCTATTCTCATCTCGCGCGCCTTGACCTGTGGATCGTCGAAGACTCTGTCGAGTGTATTGATCGGGCCGCATGGGACACCTGCGATCTCCATCAGACTGACCCATTCGGCGGTTGGCCGTTCGACTGTGACACGGTTAATCCATGCGACTAACCGTGTTCGATTCTTGACGCGCGCAGGATTCGTGGCGAAGCGCTGGTCTTCGGCCCACTCGGAATGGCCCAATACATTGCAGAAACCGGCAAACTGCCGATCATTACCAACGGCGATGATCATGTAACCGTCCGCGGTCGGAAAGTCCTGATACGGCACGATGTTGGGGTGAGCGTTTCCCATGCGTGCTGGCGCAGTACCGCCGACCAGATAGTTGGACGCCTGGTTGGCGAGCGACGCGATCTGGACGTCCAGTAATGCGAGGTCGATGTGCTGCCCGCGGCCCGTCTTGTGGCGAGCGGCAAGGGCGCTGAGTACCGCTACGGTTGCGTAGAGGCCGGTCATCACATCGGTCAACGCGACGCCAACCTTGAGCGGCCCAGCACCGTCTTCGCCGTCCGGGCGACCTGTGATACTCATCAAGCCGCCCATACCCTGGATAAGGAAGTCATATCCTGCGCGTGAGGCGGATGGCCCTGTTTGACCAAACCCGGTAACGGAGCAATAGACGAGACGCGGATTGATCGCCGAAAGACTTTCGTAGTCGAGTTCGTACTGACGAAGCCCGTCGACCTTGAAGTTCTCAATGACCACATCGGCATCCGTGGACAGTCTCCGGATAAGTTGCTGGCCCTCAGGGTGTGCGATGTCGACGGTAATGGACCGCTTGTTCCGGTTCGCGCTGAGATAGTAAGCCGACTGGCCGCTTGAGTGTCCCTCTGCATCTTCAAGCCACGGCGGCCCCCAGGCCCGGGTATCGTCGCCGGTGTTCGGGCGTTCGACCTTGACGACATCGGCACCCAGGTCCGCTAATAGCTGACCCGCCCACGGCCCGGCCAATACGCGCGACAGGTCAAGGACCCGCAGACCTGATAGCGCTTCGGTGAAGTTGGTCATGATCGTGCGGACTAGAAAGCAGCAATGTTCGTGATAGCCCGACCGAGTATCAGCGCATGAATGTCGTGGGTTCCTTCGTACGTGTTCACGACTTCGAGATTCACGAGATGCCGGGCCACGCCGAATTCGTCGCTGATGCCGTTGCCACCCATCATGTCGCGAGCCGTCCGGGCGATGTCGAGCGCCTTGCCACAGCTGTTGCGCTTCATGATCGAGGTAATCTCGACGGCCGCCGTGCCTTCGTCTTTCATGCGGCCCAGACGCAGACAGCCCTGCAAACCGAACGCGATATCGGTCATCATGTCCGCCAGCTTCTTCTGGATCAGCTGGTTGGCAGCCAGCGGCTTGCCGAACTGTTTGCGATCGAGTACATACTGACGCGCTCGCTGAAAACAGTCTTCCGCTGCGCCTAGTGCACCCCACGCGATGCCATAGCGAGCGGAGTTCAGACAGGTGAACGGACCCTTCAGGCCACGCACATCTGGAAAGGCGTTTTCTTCAGGGCAAAACACTTCGTCCATCACGATCTCGCCGGTGATGCTGGCGCGCAGTCCGACCTTGCCGTGGATTGCCGGCGCAGAGAGTCCCTTCCAGCCTTTCTCCAGCACGAAGCCGCGAATGGCGCCCTCGTCATCCTTTGCCCACACGACAAACACGTCGGCAATCGGGCTATTCGTGATCCACATCTTCGCGCCGGTCAGCGAGTAGCCACCCGCGACCTTCTTCGCCCGGGTGATCATGCCGCCAGGGTCCGAACCGTGATTGGGCTCCGTCAGTCCGAAGCAACCGATCAATTCGCCGCTGGCCAGTCCGGGCAAATACTTTTGCTTCGTAGACTCGTTGCCGAACTCGTTGATCGGTACCATCACGAGCGAGCTTTGCACGCTCATCATCGAGCGGTAGCCGGAATCGATCGCCTCGACTTCGCGCGCCACCAGGCCGTAGCACACGTAGTTCATGTCTGCTCCGCCATAGGCTGCGGGGATGGTAGAGCCCAGCAGGCCCAGCGCGCCCATCTCGCGAAAAATCCCCGGGTCCGTCTGTTCATTGCGGAAGGCCTGCAATACGCGAGGCGCAAGCTGCTCCTGACAGTAGACGCGGGCGGAATCGCGCACCATTCGTTCCTCGGCGTCCAGCTGTTCGTTGAGAAGCAGGGGATCTTCCCATTGGAACGCGACGCGCTTGTGCGGTAAAGTCATGACAGGTATCTCTGCGGCAGCTATGGAACAGGTAGGTTAAGCATTGGATAAGTTCTGTACAACCAATTTATATGCACTCGCCTGTGCAAAACCTGTACTCCGGACCACCGGCATTGGTGCCACGCATGCGACGAAAAATTCCTAGTACTACAGCACTCACAATGTTCGAGTCTGCTGCCAACCATCAGAGTTTCACCAAAGCGACCGACGAACTCGCCGTCACGCAAAGCGCAGTGTGTCGTCAGATTGCGGCACTCGAGGATTTTCTCGGCGTCAGGCTGTTCCGCCGCACGCAACGAGGTGTGTATCTGACCGAGGCTGGCCTGACGTATAGCCGTCAGGTCCGGCAGCGACTGGATGAAGTGGAGCGGGACACGTTGAACCTGATGGCGAAGGGGGGCGCGCGCGGTGCTCTTGAACTCGCGGTAGTGCCGACGTTTGCCACCAAATGGTTGATGCCGCGTTTGCCGCTGTTTGCGGCGCTGCATCCCGGGATAACGATCAATCTTTCTGCTCAGACGCGGCCATTCCTCTTTTCGCAGAGCGCGTTCAATGCGGCGATCCATCCTGGGCGTTCACCCTGGCCCGGAACCAGCCGGCACTTCCTGATGAATGAGGATCTGGTGGCGGTATGCAGTCCGCGTCTGATCGCACCGGGTGCGGACATTCCGGAAGAGGACTGGAGGAAGTACACGCTATTGCAGCAGAGTACTCGTCCCTACGCGTGGCGGCAGTGGTTTGCCTTGCAGGGCCTGCAGGTCGAAGGCGATATGACAGGCCCGCGGCTGGAGCTGTTTTCGATGCACGCGGAGGCAGCAATACAGGGTATGGGTATCGCGCTCATTCCACGACTGTTGATCGAGAAGGAACTCGCTGAAGGACAATTGACCGTTATCGGAGGCCGGACCCATCCAAGCGATCGCCCATATTTTCTTATTCTTCCAGACGAGAGATCTGAAGACGCGGCATTGGTGGCGTTCAGAACGTGGCTCGTTGCGCGGGCGATTCACTACGTTGATTCAGGCAGCGCAGTTTTGTTAGACCAACCGGCTGGCGAACTCTGAAGTTCCGCCCGACCTATGTGCCAGCGCGCAGGTACGGTGGCGGAGCGCGGAAGCTCTGCGCACTGGCACGGCAATTCAGGACTCCGGTGCCAACGCGGCGCGCCAGGCATCTGCAATATCCATCAACCTGGCAGTGGGTTCGTGCAGGAAACGGAAAGCTGTTATGCGGACCAGACGTTTGTGATCGTCACGGGTGATGTATTCGAGAGGCGACTTGCCGTCGATACGGGCTAACATCAAGGCGGGCAGGAGACTCGCCGCACGTGCTTCGAGGTCTACAGCCGGTTCCCAGCTGACCTTTTGAAGATACTGTTCGGCCAACCTCGTGAAGCAGTCGATCAGGACATCACATGCATCAGGCAACACGAGGCATTTCAGCAATAGGTGATTCAGGCAGAAGGCCAGGTCGAAAGCGGGGTCTCCATACCATGCGCACTCGGCGTCGAGGAATACGGGGCCGTTGGGGCCGATAAGGATATTCTTCGGGCTTACGTCTCCATGAACCAGAGCAAGGCGCGTGTCACGGGTGCGCTGTGCAATTGCGAGTAGCACGTCGGCTACGTCGACGTTCCTCGCAGCAGTTGCAACGAGATAGGGTTCGAGGCGAAGCGCGTTGAAGTTCTCAACCGAATCGAACCTTGCTTCGAGTTCCGGGCGAGCTGCGCTGGCCCCATGCAATCGGGCGAGGAGGGTGCCAACCTCGCCTGCTACAGACGCCTGCACATGGCCAGCCATCAACTGGGTCTTCCAGATGGGATAAAGGGCCGGGGGCAGGAAAGACATCGCGAAAAGCCCGGCCTCCGCATCCCGTGCGATCGGGCGTGGAACATTGTCGGGGGCCTGCTCCGCTGCGAACTGCAGCCATGCCCACTCATAGGCATTGCGTGTTAAGGGAGCTTCCCATTCTGCTGCGACTTTAAGCTTGCTCAAGGCACGTTTGACGCAGAGCGTGCGGCCAGGCAGGTCGACTTTCCAGATGTCCGATGACACGCCACCGGTCAGTCGGCTGCAAAACGGTTTCTCGCTGGCCTCCATTTGCCCATGAGAGACAAGAAAGGTGATGAGCGCCGTGTACTCGGCATCAGGAAGAGCGTTTGTTGCGGAAGATTTCATGTTGCCTCAGCAGATAACCAGAGCTACGTTGCGATGTCGATGGCCGGGCCATGCTTCTCCTGGGCCAGAGTATCGCGGCAATCGCAGCCTTATTCGAACAATGCAGGTTGTCAGGATTGACCGCTCGCTGCCTCGGCGCACCTATGCGCGCTGAGGCTGGTTGCATGGGTGTTCCGGCAGGTCACCCGTCAGCACACGGACCACTTCCTCGGCTGCGCGCCGGCGCAGTTCAGCGAGGGAGGCGTCCGACGAGAATGCGACGTGGGGCGTCAGCATGGCGCCACCAGTCGACAGAAGCGCTTCAGGCACGTTGGGCTCCATCTCGAGCACATCCAGCGCGGCGCCTGACAGTTGTCCTGTCTGCAGCGCCTCGACTACAGCGTCCGTATCCACGATGCCTCCCCGGCTCACGTTGATCAGCAGACCGCCGGATTTCATTAGCGCAAGGCTTGCGCGGTTGATCAGATGAAACGTCGAGTCGGTGAGAGGCGCGTGCACGATGACAATGTCGCTTTCCGACATCAGGTCTTCCAGTCCGACGAACTGAACGTCTGGAATGTCTGCGGGAGGATACAGCGTATGGGAGAGAACGCGACAACCGAAGGCGTTCAGCTTGCAGGCGGTTGCGTGACCGATGCGGCCATAGCCGATGATCCCGCAGGTCATGTGTGCGAGCCGTTTGAGATTTGCGCCGGCCGGGTTCCATCTCCCCGACCGGACCTCGCGGTCAAAGCTGATGAGCCCACGTGTCCAGGCGAGAGCGAAGCCCACGGCATGGTCGGATACCTCGGCAACGCAATAGTCCGGCACGTTGGTCACCCAGATTCCACGTTCGGTGGCTGTTTGCACTGCGATGTTATCGAGGCCTACGCCAAGCCGGGCCACGACCTTGAGTCCGGCGCTGGCGCGAATCGCCGCGGACGACACCTGTGCCCAACAGGTCATGACGGCATCGGGCTGGTGTTGTTCGACCAGCGCATCGATTTCGGACTCTGGTGCAGGCGAGGCCGGCCCTGTAATGAGCTGGAAGCCGGCGGATTCGATGACCCGGCGCTCAATCGCATCATCCGGCCAGGCGTAATCAGTCAGCAATACGGTAGCAGACATGGTTTTTCTCCTCATTCCCACAGTGTCAAAAAGCGGTATGACTCAGTCCGTGCATAAAACCCATTGCGATCCCAAGCCGTGTACTCCCGCTTGCACGACGTCTCCCGCGCGTAGATACCGGCCATAGTGACTGCCAATTCCGGCGGGTGTTCCGGTACAGATAAGGTCTCCGGGCTTTAGCGGAGTCTGGGTCGACAGATAGGCGATCTGTTCAGCAATGCTGAAAATCATGTCACTCGCAATGCCGTCCTGCATCAAGTCGCCGTTCAGGCGAAGCCAGGGACGAAGTGTCGCCGGATCGTCGATCTCCCACGCGGGCACGAGCCACGGACCTGTTGGTAACCAGCCTCGGCGGGACTTCGACTGCAACCAGTCGGTCCCGAGCGTTGGCACGTCCTGCCGGAACACGCGTTCGCGCAGGGTGATGTCGTTGACCACGCAATAGCCGGCGACGTAATCGAGTGCATGGGCTACGTCGACATGGTGTGCGGCGCGGCCCATGACGACCCCAATCTCGGCTTCCCAGTCGAGTGTGGACATGCCCGCGTCGACAGACAGCGTCTCATAGGGGCCGGATACGCAGGCAGCTCCTTTCAGGCATACATAAGGCACACCTTCGCGGCGACGCGTTTCGATGGCGGCGAGCGCTGCGTCACGCTTGTCGTCGAAGGGAAGCCCATTGTCTGCGTCGACGGCGGACTGCACGAGCTGACTGCGATAGTTGCCGATCGTGCAATAGACCTGCCGCGGTGCAACAGGCTCGTGCAGTTCGAACGGAATGTGATCGGCGCCGAGTTTTGTGAGGATGTCCAGTGTGGATTCCGCACGGCATAGCGGCCTGAGGATGTCCGAGTTGACGGCCCACTCATCGAGAAACTCCGCCATCGAACCGGTTCCTCGCAGGCCGGCGGAGCGCCAGTACGTCAATGCCATCACCCGGTTTTCCAGGAGCAGAGCAGGAAATGGAGCGCACGCGGCGGTAGAAATATTGACTAGTACGGGGAACATGAAAAGGTCGTATCTATGAAACGTTGGCAAGGCATGCTGAATATGGATGCTCGTACTTCACATATTTGGATAGTTCGGACCGCCGCCACCTTCAGGCGTGACCCACACGATATTCTGCGTCGGGTCCTTGATATCGCACGTCTTGCAATGCACGCAGTTT
>NZ_JAQQEK010000061.1:0-23309 GCF_046027355.1 Paraburkholderia sediminicola
CCGACACGGTCAACCCCTCCGTCGTCGCCAGCGCCGATCCCGCGCCACAGTGAAGCCTTTCAAACTTCGGTAAGGCCGACGGTGTAAATGACTGAATTGAGAATCGCTCGCCGGGGGACGGCGCCGGGTTTGGTCGCCTCCTTGAACTGGCCTTCGCTCCGGCGATGATGCACGACGTCGCAACGGCTGCTGAATGAGCGGCCAATACCCTGAATAAATCGACACGTTCTGTAAAAGTTTTTCGCATCGGTATGCTGATTAATGCGGCTTATGTAGGGTGCCTAATGATCCCGCTCGGCGGGCCAGAATTCGGGCGAACTAGCACGGACGAACCAGAAAATCTCGACCGGTGCATTTGACCAGGATTGCATGCCCGGTGACGCAATGTCGTGTTCGCTCAAATATCACCGCCCCCGCGAGTACGGCGTTCCAGGCAGTCAGGACATTCCCCCTTCCTGTGTTGTCCGGCGGGGAAGACGTGCCCAGTACCAACAGACTTCCTTGTTCAAGTGAGACTGCCCTTGCGAGCTGTCCGGATAGCAGAGTGTTATTCCATTAAAAACGGGAGTTCTCCATGTCGACGTCATCAGTACGTCTCAAGACGCGGCTCGGCTTAAGTTTCGCTGCACTTGGTTTGCTATGTGTGATCGTCGCAGCGGTTGGACTAAAGGGCATCGCCGATGCGAACACCCGGGCCGAAGGCTTCTATCAGCAGGGAGTTCTGCCCGCGCAATATCTCCAGAATGCTTTCCGTCTGCAATGCGTCCGGGCAATCCAGCTTCTCGAGGCGATGTCCATCGACGACGCTCAAGCGAGAAAGGAACGCTTTGACCTTATTGAAATCCTGAAACAGCCGGCGGATCGACAGTTCGAACTGTTCCGGCTCAGCAACAAGCCCGCCTCCACGCAGCCGCTTGCCGCGAAGTTCATCGAAGACAGGGCGCGGCTCGAGGAAGGCTTTACTGAAGCCGTGAGATTGGGCCGCAGTGGCGACATGGGATCCGCGGCTGCCGTAATGGCAAAAAATGTACGTCCATACGCAATATCGATGGGACGAGAAATCGATCAGCTCTCTGACGCCCTGAGTAAGGAGGCCGATGATTCGCGCCATCGCGACGACGTCGCTTACAGGCAGATTCTGGCGATCATGGCCGCTTTGATCGCGCTTGGCGGTTCGATGGCTTGTGCCTACGTGTGGCATCAGATGAGGCTGCTTGGACGCAGTCTCGACGGAGTTCAGGCGACACTCAACAGAACAAGTCGCACGCTCGATCTGACATGTCGTGCTCCTGTGGAGAGAATGGACGAAATCGGCTGTACGGCCTCGGCTTTCAACGATCTGATCGGGCGTTTCTCAGAGGCAATTTGTGCCGTCCTGGTGGCAGCGGAAACCGTTGGGATTGCAACAAGACAGATCGCGGCCGGCAATGCGGACCTTTCCTGCCGAACCGATGAGCAGGCTGCGTCTCTGGAAAAGGCCGCGGCCAGCATGACGCAACTGACGGAGACGGTCAAACAGGGTGCGGATAATGCCCAGCACGCAAAGCTCCTGGCGGCGAACGCGGCCAGCATGGCTGAAACGGGAGACGAAGCAGTTCGAGGTATGGTTGAAACGATCAGGGCAATCAACCACAGCTCAACCAGAATTTCCGAGATCACTGGGCTGATTGAGGGCATTGCCTTTCAGACGAATATTCTCGCGCTAAACGCCGCTGTCGAAGCGGCGCGGGCCGGCGAACAGGGCCGAGGTTTCGCGGTGGTCGCCAGCGAGGTGCGGGCACTTGCACATCGCTCCTCTTCAGCGGCTAAGGAGATCAAAGGCCTCATCGGATCGTCCACCGCCCTCGTGCAAGGGGGTACGCAGCAGGCCTCCGAGGTCAGCGGCACGATCGCACAGGTCAAACATGCCATCAGTCAGGTTTCGCAGATCGTCGGAGAGATTGCCGACGCGTCGACCGAACAAAGTCTCGGGATCGAGCAGGTCAATCAGGCGGTCGAGCAGATGGATATTCTCACTCAGCGTAATGCAGCACTCGTCGAGCAGGCGGCGGCCGCAGCGCAGTCGCTGGAAGAGCAGACGGGGAAGTTAAATCTGGCAGTTTGTGTGTTTGCGGTAGCGGACCAGACCACTTCCTCCGCGCAGGCAACTTCGACGGAAGAGGCGTCTGTGCGTGACACAGAACAAACGGTTCAACCCGGCATGAGCTAGCTCAACGGTCTACCGCCGATCTCCATCGACGATGGGGTACCGTTGCCGCGATAACCGCGGGACTGAAGAAAATTTGATGGCAGGCCGTTCGGCAAGGGTTTGCGTCATGGTCCCGGCAGACCGGCTTATCGCTTACGCTCATGATCGCGTGATTGAAATTGTGTCCTCGTGCGGTGGTAGCCAGGAGGTGGCTGAGAGCCACCGGTCAGTTAGCCGTAGCGCGCACAGGGAAACGTTTCAATCTTGACGGCCGCGATTTGCCCGGCCTTCGCAATCCAATGTCCTTGTTTTCGATGTTTGCTTCGACTTCGGCCACGTCGTCGGGAACGATCTCCATCAGCGATTGCGGTGTAGTCGCAACGCCGCCGACGGTGTGAATGACCAGTTGCTGGATGGTGCCGGCCACGGGTGCGGTCAGGCTCATCAGCGCTGCTCCGCGATGCCTTCCTGCAACTCGCGGGCGTGACTCTGCCAGGAGTCGGCAGCGATCCTTTATCGAACAGCTCTCACAGTCAAACTGGCTTGCCAGAGCGAAGTCGTGCGCAGTCAATCGTCCGGTTAGCCCTGCGTCGACTTTCCCCCCTTCATCCCGCGATTACGTCATCCGAAACGGCCGTTGCGCGAGCGGCACAGCCACATCGCTTTCGGCTTCGCCGCCTGCGTGATGAATGTCGAAACCGCTGTTTCAAGCCGGCACCTGCCTCGAAGCTCCAACTCAGTGTATCCACCGATATCTAGTGATTACGCCTCATGGTCTACTCATCACACCAGTAGAGAACTTAAAAAGTTCCACATCCATCCCACTGTTGGAGGAGGCGATATGCAAACGGCAGAGCTTGAGTCGGTCGAAAGGTCGGCTATCCGTAAGGTAGCGGTACGTCTGGTGCCCTTCGTGGCGCTGATGTTCTTCATCAACTTTCTTGACCGCACCGCGATCTCCTTTGCCGGCCCCAACGGGATGAGCAAAGATCTCGGCCTGACAGCCGCGCAATTCGGACTGGCGGCAGGTGTGTTCTTCGTCGGCTACATCGTCCTCGAAATCCCGAGCAACCTTGCACTGCACAAGTTCGGCGCGCGTCGTTGGCTCGCGCGGATCATGGTGACGTGGGGCATTGTCGCGCTGTTGTTCACCTGGGTGAGCAGCATCCCGGGCCTCTACACACTGCGTTTCATGCTGGGCGTTGCGGAAGCCGGCTTCTTTCCCGGGGCGATCCTCTTTCTGAGCACGTGGGTGCCCGCGCGACATCGCAGTCATATCCTCGCGCTGTTCTATCTCGCGCAGCCACTCACCATCGTGATCGGCGCGCCGGTCGCGGCCCTTCTGATTAACGCACACGGCGCGTTCGGCCTCGCGGGCTGGCGCATCATGTTCTTCGGCGTCGCGGTGCCGGCGATTCTGGTCGGCGTCATTGCGTGGTTTTATCTCGTGGACCGGCCGTCGCAGGCGAAGTGGCTCACGCCTGCCGAGCAGGACTGGCTGACCGGGACGCTCGCCGAAGAAGAGCAGGCAAAAATCGCGTCAGCTCAGCCACACACGCTGCGGCCCGGCGCCGCGCTGATGAGCGGCCGGGTCTGGATGTTCGCTCTGATGTACTTCGGATTGATCTACGGTCTCTACGCGCTGGCATTTTTTCTGCCGACGATCATCGGCGGCTTCGAAGCCCGCTTCGGCACCCATTTCAACGTGTTCCAGAAGGGCCTGATTACCGCGATCCCCTATCTGCCAGCAGCACTCGCGCTCTTTCTGTGGAGCCGTGATGCTACGAAGCGCGGGGTGAAGGCGTGGCATATCGGCATTCCGGCGCTGATCGGTGCCCTCAGCATCCCGCTCGCGCTCTACATGCGTTCGCCCACGACGAGTATCGCAGTCGTCACGATCACCGCCTGCGCGATCTTCGCCGCGCTGCCGAACTTCTGGGCGTTGCCCGCGCGTTTCCTGTCGGGCGCGGCAGCCGCCGCGGGCATCGCGCTGATCAACACGATCGGCAATCTGGCGGGTTTCATGGCCCCCTATATCACCGGCCTCGTCAAGGATGCGACCGGCTCCTACCAGGCGCCCATGTTCATCGTCGGAGCGTTCCTGCTGACCTCGTCGGTGCTGGCATTCGCGATTGGAACCAGTGCGCGTCAGCCGGTGAAGGACACGACCGTCCCCGTCGGGCTCCAGCCGCGATCCCATACCAAATAGCCGGTAGTCATACCCGTTTCACAGCACAGTTCACACTGGAGATATCGAAATGAATGAGAAAATTGCATTGTTCGGCGCCGGCGGAAAAATGGGCGTGCGCCTTTCTGGCAACCTCTTGAAGTCGGACTACCGAGTCGCGCACGTGGAGCCGGGTGCGACTGGGCAGAAGCGCCTGAAGGATGAATTGGGCATCGAATGCGTATCCGCCGATGCGGCGATCGACGGCGCCGACGTGGTGATTCTCGCCGTGCCCGACACGCTGATCGGCAAGCTCAGCCACGAAATCTCTCCTAAGCTGAAGCCCGGCACGATGGTCATGACGCTTGATGCCGCCGCGCCGTTCGCCGGGCATCTGCCGGATCGCAAGGATCTGACGTATTTCGTTGCCCACCCGTGTCATCCGCTGATTTTTAACGACGAAGCCGACTCGAACGCGCGCCGCGATTTCTTCGGCGGCGCATACGCCAAACAGTCGATCACGAGCGCGCTCATGCAGGGTCCCGAAGAAGCATTCGATCTCGGCGAAGAAGTCGCGAAGGTGATCTATCAGCCGATCCTGCGCTCGTATCGTTTGACGGTCGACCAGATGGCGATTCTCGAACCGGGCCTCTCCGAAACGGTCTGCGCAACGCTGCTCCAGGTGATGCGCGACGCGATGGACGAGACCGTCAAGCGCGGCGTGCCCGAACAGGCTGCGCGCGATTTCCTGCTCGGCCATATGAATATCCTCGGCGCGGTGATTTTCAACGAAATTCCCGGTGCATTCTCCGATGCATGCAACAAGGCGATCGAATTCGGAAAGCCGCGCCTGATGCGTGATGACTGGAAGAAGGTGTTCGATCGCGACGAGATCGCGGAAAGCATCCGGCGCATTACCTGAAGCGCGCCATCACCGCTTGACCGTGTCATTCGACAGAGGATCTCCATTGTGACCGAACGCATCCACGCCACTTACTGGCTCGAAACCGGAGTCGATCCGCAACTTGCCGCCGACGTGATCGCAGGCGAGCAATCGAGCGGCACCTTCATCGCTTTGCCCGGCGAAACACCGGAGTTGAAAGCGCGATCGGGCGCGCGGGTCGAAAGGCTCGACGTGCTCGATAAGGCCGACACGCCGAGCCTGCCGGGCGGCATCGAATCGAAGGTCTACACCCGATGTGCACTTGAACTGTCGTGGCCGATCGAGAACATGGGGCCGTCGTTGCCCAACCTGATGTCGACGATCGCGGGCAATCTCTTCGAATTGCGGCAGGTGTCGGGGTTGAGGCTGACGGGGCTCGCACTGCCGCCGTCGTTTGCCAAGGCGTATCCAGGGCCTGGGTTCGGCATCGAAGGCACGCGCAAGCTTGCCGGGGTCGAGCGGGGTCCGCTGATCGGCACGATCATCAAGCCGAGCGTCGGACTGTCGCCCGAGGAAACCGCGCAGCAGGTGCGCGAACTCGTCGCGGGTGGTATCGACTTCATCAAGGACGACGAGTTGCAAGGCGACGGCCCGCATTGTCCGTTCGATGAACGCGTGCGCGCCGTGATGCGCGTGGTCAACGAGAATGCCGATCGCACCGGCAAGAAGGCGATGGTCGCGTTCAACGTGACGGGCGACCTCGATCAGATGAAGCGGCGTCACGATCTCGTGCTCGCCGAAGGCGGAACCTGTGTGATGGCGGTGCTCAATTCGATCGGGCTCGTCGGCATGCACGAGTTGCGGCGTCACAGCCAGTTGCCGATTCATGCGCATCGCGCGGGCTGGGGGTACTTGTCGCGCAGCCCGGAACTGGGCTGGGACTACGCACCGTGGCAGATGCTCTGGCGTCTCGCGGGTGCGGATCACCTGCACGTGAATGGCCTGCGCAACAAGTTCAGCGAACCGGACGACAGCGTGATTGCGGCGGCCCGCTCGGTGCTCGCGCCGGTGATGCCCGATGCGCCGATGCCCGCGATGCCGGTATTCAGCTCCGGGCAGACCGGTCGTCAAGCGGCGGACACGTACGCGGCGATCGGTTGCGCGGACCTGATTCACACGGCGGGCGGTGGAATTTTCGGTCATCCGGATGGCGTCGCGGCAGGTGTCGAGGCGTTGCGCGAGGCGTGGGTGGCGGCGATCGAAGGCGTGCCACTCGAACGACAGGCCGAGCGCAATCCGGCGCTGCGAGCCGCCCTGGGATTCTGGTAATGAATGCGCCTACTTCGAACGATTGGCCCGCGGGGCTGCTGCTCGCCTACTACGGGGACGATTTCACCGGCTCAACCGATGCGATGGAAGCCATGGCCGCAGCGGGCGTGCCGACGCTGCTGTGTCTCGATAAGCCGACGCCCGAGCTGCTCGCACGCTTTCCCGGAGTTCGCTGCGTGGGCCTCGCGGGTTCGTCGCGCGGACGCGGCCCGCAGTGGATGAACGATGCGCTACCCGGCGCCTTCGCGAGTCTCGCCGCGCTCGGCGCGCCGATCCTGCAGTACAAGGTGTGCTCGACCTTCGACTCGTCGCCGGAGACCGGCTCGATCGGGCGCGCGATCGACATTGGCGTGAAGCACATGCGCGGCTCATGGTCGCCGATGATCGTCGGTGCGCCACGGCTGAAGCGCTATCAGGCGTTTGGCAATCTGTTCGCCACCGTCGACGGAGTGGGCTACCGGCTCGACCGCCATCCGACCATGTCACGCCACCCCGTGACGCCGATGAACGAAGCCGATCTGCGCGTCCATCTCGGCCGGCAGACGGCGCGGCGCATCGAGTTGATCGATATGGTGCAGTTGCGTAGTCTCGATGCAACCGCGAGGGTCCGGGCGCTTGGGGGCGACGATACGCCGGTGGTCATGATCGACGTACTCGACGAGGAAACGCTCGCGGCCGCAGGAAAGCTCGTCTGGGAGCAGCGAGGCGAGGGCGTGTTCAGCGCGTCGTCATCGGGATTGCAATATGCACTCGCCGCGCACTGGCGCGCGAGCGGCCTGCTGCCGGAAGCGCCCGGCCTGCCCACCGCCAGGCCGGTTGACGTCATAGCCGCGGTCAGTGGAAGTTGTTCACCGGTCACTGCTGGACAGATCCGCTGGGCACGCGCGAACGGCTTTCATGTCGAACGGCTCGATTTGCGCCGCGCCCTCGATAAACATGGGGGCGGTGCGGAAATCGACCGTGCCGTCGGCGTAGCGGTCGCGGCGATCGGACGTGGCCAGAGCATTGTCGTACACAGCGCCGAAGGACCTGACGATCCCGCCGTATTGGAGTTCAATGCCACGGCGGAAAGCGCCGGATTGACACGTCAGGACGCCGCGCGCCGCGTCGGCGCAGGGCTCGCGGAAGTGATGCGGCGCGTGCTTGACCAGGCGGAGCTGTCGCGCGTAGTCGTGGCAGGCGGGGACAGTTCGGGTGAGGTCGCGAGCGCCCTCGGCATCTCTGCGCTAAGCGTGATTGGGGGCCTCGCGCCGGGAGCGCCGCTTTGCCAGGCTTGGTCGGACCTGCCGCGGCGCGACGGGCTTGAGATTGTGTTGAAGGGAGGACAGATCGGCGAGGCCTCGTTCTTTGGCTCGGTGCGGGCGGGTGCGTCGCTCTCGTGAAGCGCCGTTGCCCGCATGCTTCCAACGTCAGGGAGAGACGTGGTAATGTCAGCACACCACTAATTGCCAGCAGATATCACCATGGCTGAAACCATTCAGCGCCGGAAGCTTTACCAGGAAGTACATGACCGCCTGATGGAACGCATTCGCTCGGGCGCAATTGCCCCCGGCGCTCAGCTACCGTCCGAGCGCGAATTGATGGAAATCTATGGCGTGGGACGTCCGGCTATCCGAGAAGCGCTGCAGACATTGGAGCGTTCCGGCATCGTTGAGATCGTGCACGGCGAGCGCGCGCGTGTTGTCGTCCCGACCGCCGAGCGGCTGATCGCGCAGATTGCCGGTGGCGCAATGCATCTGCTTCGCATACAACCCGATATGTTGGAGCATCTGAAGTCAGCGCGCCTGTTCCTTGAGACTGGAACGGCACGCATGGCGGCCGAAAACGCCAGCGAGGAAGACGTTGCGCGTCTGCAATTGAAGGTCGCACAACAGCGCGCCTCGATGGTCAATCTCGACCAGTTCATCGAGCGGGATATGGCGTTTCATCGAGAGATTGCCCACATCAGCGGCAATCCGATATTTCCGTCCATCGTCGAGTCGCTCTTTCGTTGGGCGAATGAGTATTACCGACCGCTCGTGCGTGCGCCGGGCGCCGAGGAACTTACCCTGGCCGAACATCAGCGGATTGTTGACGCCATCGGGCGCGGCGACGGCGATGGTGCCGCCGAGGCCATGCGTGCGCACCTGACCCGCGCGAACGAACTTTATAAAACATTGATTCACACTTGAGGCGAGCACGGTTCAACTCGAACTGAGCGGCGACGAACTTCCGAGAGCAACTGAACAGTTGCATGTGGTCGCCTCGAATCGGACAATTCCTATCGGACAGGCGTGTCGCAGCGGTGCTCGATGTGCGAGCCGACGAGCATATGGTGGCCGACTGCCGCATCTAGCGCGTATGCTCCGAAAAGCATCGCAGTGAAACAGTAGCCAGCAATAAAAGAAAACCGTAGCACTCACACTCTTGCGAGGTCGACATGCTTTCCTTCATTGGCACGGTGATTGTAGGGCTGGTCGTCGGATTGATTGCGCGGGCGGTGAAGCCCGGAGACGACAAGATGGGCCTCATTATGACCATCATCCTCGGCGTTGCCGGCTCGCTGATTGCGGGCTATGTCGGGCGTGCGCTGGGCTGGTATCAACCAGGCCAGGCGGCGGGTTGGGTCGCGTCGATAATTGGTGCGATCGTCCTGCTGGTCATTTACGGACTGGTGCGCCGGCGGAGTTAATCTGCGCGCGGTGACGCGCCCACGGTGGCGATAGAAAAGTGGCGCGCTCGCATGAAAGTGCGACCCGGTACCATCCAGCCGTTAGGCCAGTTTCATGGTGACGCTGATACGCGTCCTCCATTTTGGCAGTGGGCATTCGAGTCCCGGAAGAGGCTGTCACATCGTAAGCCGGAACTGCCGTTCGTCAGTTCGCATTGGCGTGCTCCCTTGGTTCTGATGATCGGAAAAAAAACAGTGCCGCGAATTGCCGGCATAACCGCGCTTCGCCTGGTACCTTTTCCTGGCTGACACACTGGTTGCCACCTCGATCAAACAAATCGCGGCGCGGTCGTTGTCAGCAGTCAGACGTCCTGTTGGCCTGCGAGCCCAGTGTTATCCCTTTATAGCCACCGTCAGCGGCTCCATATCGAGCATCGCTTTACCAGCGGCTTCTATCGCTGTGCATTCTCCGCCTCGAATTCCTCGAGCCGCCAGGCCGTGCCTCCTGCGCAACGTCTTGAGCGGCACGCAGGCATCGGCTCTCCTCAACAGGTCGATGCGTTGCTCTTCCGAAAGCCGTTTCTTCACGGCTGCGTCCCTCTCTGAAAAAACGGGCTTTATCTGAATCGCCGTGACCGGATTGATGGGGCACAGGTCAGAACACCGCTCCCGATTCGGGCTCTCGCGAGTCACGAAAAACTCCAATGCATACGCTCGACGCAAGCGTAAACACCAAGTTCTACAACTCTTCGCAAGCGCTAAACTTTGTGCATATTATGATTTATACGCACAAAAATAGAACAATACATGTGGCGGCAATTTGCGCATAAACCCGTAAGCCTGGACGGGTTTGCGAAGGGGTGTGTTTCTTTGACGGAGGAGAGGATGGTGAAGAAGGTCGTCATGGCCACAATTGCGTGCGCCGCATCCGGGGTTGGATTTGTTCCGGCCGTGCATGCACAAAGCAGCGTGACACTTTGGGGCCTGCTCGATGCAGGCATTTCGTACATTAGCAACACCGGCGGTCATTCGGCATGGAGGCTGGACGATGGCATCGCATTGCCGAACCTGCTGGGTTTTCGCGGTACAGAGGACCTCGGTGGCGACACCCGCGCGATTTTCCAGTTGGTCACGCAGTTCACTCTTCAAGGGAATCTCGTTGCACAGACAAGCAACGGTAGCGGGTCGGGGACCGGGCTGTTCGCCCGGAATGCCTGGGTTGGACTGGACAACACGCGGTACGGGAAACTCACCCTTGGCCGTCAGTACGACTTCATGGTCGATACGCTGTTCTCTGACGTCGGCGCGGATATGGCGATGTATGGCGGGGGCTTCTATGGGTTTCGCGATGGCCCGTTTGCAAAGCTGGGCATTCCAGATTCTGCGCCTAATGAGGCGTTCGATTTCGATCGTATGAACGGCGATACCCCGCTGAACAACTCGGTCAAGTACACGAGTCCGCTGTTGAGCGGATTTCGGTTCGGGGGGATGTATGCGTTCGGTGGCACGGCGGGAGATTTCCAGCAGAACAGCGCGGAGAGTTTCGGCGCGAGTTACAGCATCGGGTCTTTCGCCTTCGGTGCCGCGTACACCGACGTTCGCTATGCTTCGCTGCTCGGAAACAGCATTCGCAACTACGGACTGGGAGCGAAATATCGTGGCGACAAGTTGCTGCTGACCGCGTTATTCACTAACACGCGTAATACTCAAAACGGTGCTGTCGTGAATGCCGCGGAAGCAGGGGCCCTTTATCAGTTCACGCCGGCGTTCTCGACGAGTCTTTCGTACACGTATATGTGGGGCAATGACGTAGTTGATCGCAACCACGCACACCAATTCGGAGCCGTCGCGAAATACAGCTTGTCAAAGCGGACCGCAGTGTACCTGCAAACGGCTTATCAACTGACCAACACCGGGGCGAATGCCGCGATCAACGGGACGTTCGGTCCGTCGAGCGGCCGCTCGCAATTCATCGGGCGGGTCGGCATGCAGACGGTGTTCTGATTAACGGGTACCGGAGAGACGATGTGTCGTCTTGCCGGTATCCAGTCCTGCGAGCCCGGTGTTGACCGGCGTTCGCAGCTTCAGGCGTTTCATTCGACGGATGCCAACTGCCGATCCAACGCGGAAGCCACCCGCGTCAGCGTACCCTCGACATGCTTGCGCAAAAGCCGGCCGGCCTTTTCCTTCTCGCGCCCGATCGCGGCTTTCATCAGTGCCTCGTGTTCGTTGCTTTTGTGACGCTCTTCTTTCCGATGCAGCGCGGAATAGCGGCGGTAGCGCTCGGCACGGTCGAACAACGATGCCACCATGTTCGACAGCAGTACGCTCGGCGTGGCGGACAGCAAGGCCATGTGGTACGCCCGGTGCCGCTCGGACCAGTCGTCGTCCAGCGCCACCGGGCCGGTGCCGAGGCGTTTTTCGGCGAGGCTCAGGCGATGGAAGGCAGTCAGTACCGCGACCTCCCACTCCTCGTCGCCATGCTCGATCGAATCCATCAGCGCCTCGTGCTCGAGCAGCACGCGCAGACGCGTAATGTCCTTGAAGTCATCGACGCTGATCGGCGCAACCCAGAAGCCACGGTTTTCCGTGGCTTGCACGATGCCGTCCTGCGCGAGCCGGTTCAGCGCTTCGCGAATGGGCGAACTGCTGAGTCCGTAGGCCTTTGAAAGGCTTTCGACTTTCAGGCGCGTGCCCGGCTCGAGTTCGCAGCGGATGATCGCCGTTTTCATCTGTGCGAACGCGACGTCGATGAGCGGGGCACCGTTGGTAGCAGACATCGAGTCCATGGCGTGAGGAACCGAGTGGATTGTAAATAGGGTAATTTTATGCGCAAAATCTCTCTATATGCAAGATTTCGATTCTGGAGTGATTCTGGAGCGCGAAAACAGCAAGGCGCGGGGTTTGCCGTCACCCCGCGCCGCCGTGCTTCATGCCTCTGTTCAGTTGCTGGCGACGGGGTCCTTGCGTTCCTGCGGGCTAGCTGCAGAGAGTGCCGTGACGAGCTCCTGGATCAGCGCGAATGCCTCCCCGGGCTTCTGGCCCGCCCCGTACACATAGTGATCGGGGCGGGCGATCGCGACGCTGCAATCGTGCTGTCGTAGCCAATTGACCAGCACGCCGCTGACATCGTGGTACGCGTACGGCGGTGCATCCTGTGCAAGCGGCTCGGAACCGATCAGCACGAGTTCGACCGGCAAATGCCGCAGTCGCTCACATTCGCTCACGACCCGCGCCACGGTTGCGGCTTCCGCGTCGGCGCTAATGACGACCCGGAACGTTGGCCCGGTCACCTCGTCGAGCAAACGTTCGTCGCCGTTGGCCGCTTTGACGCGCGGCTGGGGGAACAACTGGCCGCGCGGCCCATGATGGGACGCCGACAGGAAACCGGCCTTCAGCCCCGGAATGAGCGATTGCCGCACGGTTCCCTGCGGATTGGCCGCCAGTTCCGCGAGCAGGCGCTCGTCCCGCCGGCTCGCAGCGACAGGGTCGCGTTCGCAGATCAGCTTGCCGAGTTCCTTGGTGACGAGCGTGGTTTGCCTGACGTGCGGCGCGCGCTCGGCCTCATAGGTATCGAGCAGCGAGGCGGCCGCCGTGCGTCGCTTGACCATCGCCAGTTTCCAGATCAGGTTGGACGCGTCGCGAATGCCCTGGCACATGCCTTGGGCCAGGAAGGGCGGTGTCATGTGCGCCGCGTCGCCCAGGAAAAATATCCGGTCCGCTCGCCATGATCGAAGCACGAGCGCGTGGAAGCGGTAGGAGGACGCCCGCCAGATCTCGTACTCGTCGTCGTCGAGCCAGCGCGAAATGAGCTTGCGGACGAACTCCGGCTGCGACACTTGCTCCGGCGTTTCGTCCGGATTGATCATGAACTCCCAGCGACGGCACCGGTCGGGCCCGACGACGAAGGTGGATGGACGCTCGACTTCGCAATATTGCACGTTGGTGGTCGGCAGGTTGCCGCCGCATCCTTCGTTGAGGATGACGTCGACGACCAGCCAGGGTTCGTCGAAATCGAGATCCTCCATGTCGAGTCCGAGCCGGGTGCGGATCGCGCTCGTCCCGCCATCGCACGCGAGCACGTAGCTGGACCGATAGGTCCGCTGCTCTCCGGACGCATGCGTGACCGTCACCGACGCGCTGTCCTCACTGGACGCGACCGCGGTCGCTTCCACGCCGAGCTCGACAGTCACGGACGGGAAGCGGGTGAGATTCTCGCGCAGCGTGCCCTCGATCTGCGGCTGCATGAACACGTAATTGGGCGCCCAGCCGAGCTGGAACGGCGGATGCGCCGCGTCGATCCGGCGGATCACGCTTGCGCCGGTGGTGCGATATTCCGAGGGACGATAGGGCATGACGTACGGGGCAATCTTCTCGCCAATGCCGAGATTGCCGAAGATCCGCATGGCTTCCTGGTCGAAACCCATCGCACGCGGCTTGTCGTAAATGGCATTGGCCTTGTCCAGGACCAGCGTGCGCAATCCTGCCTGACCGGCCAGATTGGCGGCCACTGCTCCAACCGGCCCCAGGCCGACAATTACCAGATCAAAATCCACAGCTCCTCCCTATTTGAATTCGATCCGCCCGGCGCGCCGCGCGTGCGTGCTCGCCCGGCGGTGGCGCTCGAAATCGAGACCGGCGCCTTATCATTCCTAGTATGCCTTCGTGTATGACGTCTTGACGGTCGTGAAGAACTCCACGGCGTAAGTGCCTTGTTCGCGCGACCCGTAGCTCGACGACTTCGTGCCACCGAACGGCACGTGATAGTCGACCCCGGCGGTCGGCACGTTGACCATCGTCATCCCGCTGCGCACGTGTCGCTTGAAATGGCTGGCGTATTTGAGCGAGGTCGTGCAGATGCCGGCCGAGAGTCCGAATTCGCTGTCGTTGGCGACCGCGAGCGCTTCGTCGTAGGTGTCCACCGGAATCGCACAGGCAACCGGTCCGAAAATCTCCTCGCGCGCAATGCGCATTTTCGGGGACGCGTCGGCGAACAACGCCGGCGACAGGAAGTAGCCGCGCGTGCTTCTATCGAGGCGCTCGCCGCCGCAGACGAGCGTTGCGCCCTCGTTCTTGCCGATGCTCACGTACGCTTCGTCCTGTCTGAGCTGTGCGTCGTCCACCACAGGCCCGATATGCGTGTCCGGATCCAGCGCATGGCCGACGCGCAGGCGTTCCAGCGCGTCGGCGAGCCGTGAGACGAAGCGCGCATAAATATCCTTCTGGACGATAAAACGCGACGCCGCCGTGCAGCGTTGCCCCGTCGAGTAGTAGGCGCCTTGTATCGCGCAGTCCACCGCCACGTCGAGGTCCGCGTCGTCGAGGATCACGAGTGGATTCTTGCCGCCCATCTCGAGCTGGAGCCGCTTGAATTGACGCGCTCCCTGCTGCAGCAGACGCCGGCCGGTTTCGAGCGAGCCCGTGAATGAAATCGCATTCACTTCCGGTGATGTCGCCATCGTCTCGCCGACGACACTGCCGCGTCCCATGACGAGATTGAACACGCCCCGGGGGATGCCGCTGCGGTGGATGATGTCTGCAAGCGCCCACGCGGAACCCGGCACGAGATCCGCCGGTTTGAACACCACGCTGTTGCCATACGCCAGGGCAGGGGCGATCTTCCATGCCGGAATGGCGATCGGAAAGTTCCACGGGGTGATGACGCCCACGACGCCGACGGGCTCACGCGTGATTTCGACGTCGACGAGCGGGCGCACCGACGGCAGCTTTTCACCGCCTGTGCGCACGGCCGCCGCCGCAAAGAACTTGAAGATCTGGCCGGCTCTCGCGACTTCCGCAATTCCTTCGGCGAGGATCTTGCCTTCCTCGCGGGACAGCAGGGCTCCGAGTTCGGTCTGTCTCGCCAGCAACTCAGTACCGATGCAATCCAGCGCGGTTGACCTCGCCTGGATCCCGCTGTCTCGCCACGTCCGCTGCGCGTCGCAGGCCGCATCGATTGCCGTGCGTGTCTGTTCGGCGTCTGCGTGCGCGTACTCGCCCACCACGTCATCGGTGTCGGACGGATTGATGTTCCGGCGGGAAGTGGCGCCCGCGCACCATTCCCCACCAATCAGATTGCACTTCATGACCTGTGATCTCCTGCATTCGCCGCGTGACGCGCGCCCATCCGCGCGCCGCGCATTGACATGTTTATTCGTCGAATGCCGTTCGCTGCGTAGCGATTCGCTCGCGCATTTCCTGAATCCAGGCGTCGCGGGTCAGAAACCCGGGGCGACGCCGGCACATTTCCTCGGTGTGCTTGATGATTGCTTCGACAGGCAGGTCGAGATCGAGCGGCTCCCGGCACGGTTGCGCCGTGAAGTACGGGCTGTCGACATACAGCTCGAGCGGATTGCCTTCGGGATCCTTGAAATACATCGACCAGGCGTTGCCGTGGTCGACCTGATCGATGTTTTGCACGCCGGCACGCTTAGCGCGGGCGTAGTACGCCTGCAGGTCGGCCAGCGAGTCCAGCAGAAACGACAGCTGGTTGACCGGATTGAACGGCAGGTCGGTCGGTTTGCCATCGAACAGAACCAGCTGGTGATGAATTTCCGGGTCTTGCGTCATGAAATACAGTTTGTGCCCCGTCGACGCGACGCCCTTATCGCTGACGACGAATCCCAACGCCTTGCGGTAGTAAGCCACCATCATTTCCAGGTCACTGCAGAAGATCCCACAGTGGGTGAACTGAATTTTCGGTAGTGCTGCCATGACTGTCTCCTGATTCGTTTTTAGAGTATCGCTTAGGCTTCGTCGGCGACCGGGTTCGACATGGTTCCGACGCCGGGAATGACGACCTCGAACGTGTCGCCCGGCTTCAGAAAGACCGGCGGTTGACGCTTGAAGCCGATTCCGCTGGGCGTGCCGGTTGCCAGGATGTCACCGGGCTGCCAGTCGAGCGCCTGCGAGACATACGAGATCAGCGACGGGATATCGAAAGCGAGTTCGGACAGCTTGCCCGTTTGCAAGCGTTCGCCATTGAGCAGCCCGTGGATGGCGAGTTCGCGGTAGTCCGGAATCTCGTCGGCTGTGACGAGCCATGGGCCGAGTGCGCCCGTGCCACGGAAATTCTTGCCCATGCCGTACTGATGTGTGTGGAATTGCCAGTCCCGTACGCTTGCGTCGTTGAAACAGGTATAGCCCGCGACGTGACTCATCGCGTCCTCGGGTGCGATATGCGCGCCGCCCCGTCCGATGACCACCGCCAGTTCCGCCTCGAAATCGAAGTTATCCGACACCTTGGGCCGGACCAGGGGTGCGCCGTGAGGCAGCAACGTCTCCGCGTAACGATGAAAGATGACCGGATATTTGCCGACCGTGCGCCCGGCTTCCGCCGCATGGGCGACGTAGTTGATGCCGACGCAGATGATCTTGTTCGGCCGCGGAATGACCGGTTCGAGTTCGACCTGGGTCAACTCGAAATCCTCCGGAGCCGCTGAGACGAGTCGTCGGGCTTCGTCCAGCGCCACGTCGTCCGCGATCAGCGACGCGAGATCCGCGATTTGCGGAAGACGCGCGGCCAGATCGACGATTCCCTGTTCCTTCACGGCGCCGAAGCCCGGTTTGCCGTCACGGCGATATGACACGAGTTTCATTGTTTCTCCATTTGTGGGCACAAAACATGTTTTTATGCATATTACACCGAGATCGATATAATGCAAGCACGGGTGCACGAACCGGCACCCGGCCTGAATAGATCTGAACAATTTCCGTGGAGCACCAGGATGTCACTAGTCAAGGTAAGGAAGATCAAGCTGGATCTGGAAGAAGTCTGGCACGAGGGCGGGGAGAGGCTGCGCGAGCCGCTGTGGATCGCCGTCGCGACCGCTATCGTCGCGAATCCGTACGCGGGGCGCTATGAGCACGACTTGCTGCCGTTCATGCGGGACCTTCGGGAATTGGGAGCCGATCTCTCGTCGCGGCTCGTGGCGCAATTGGGCGGTATCGGCAAGGTCGAGGCCTACGGCAAGGGGGCGATCGTCGGCGAAGATGGCGAACTGGAGCACGGCGCCGTGTGGCACGAGGCGGGCGGCTGGGCCATGCGGGAAACCCTGGGTAGCCCGAAAGCCATCGTGCCGTCCGCCAAGACGATCGGCGGCATGGGGACGCGGCTAATGGTTCCCCTTGGCCATATCCAGGCATCGTATGTCCGCAGCCACTTCGGGACGTGCGAAGTCACCGTCTGGGACGGGCCGAGACGCAACGAGATCGCGTTCGCGCTGGCCATGGCGACGGGTGGACGTGTTCACGCGCGGTTGGGTGGACTCGCCGCCTCGGAGATCAAGGGACTTGACGGTCTGCGATAGGCCAGGTGCAAAAAATTTATTTTATGCACAAAAATTGGTATCATGCATTTCAGTGGCGTTGCTATCCGTCACCGGCAATGAGCAACCGGCGGCGGGTGACTCGGCCCGCGAGCGTTCCGCAAGGTGCGGGCGTTCAATCCGACAACACAAGATTGATAGATAGGAGACAAACATGGCGAAGATGATGCGGGCAGCGCGCATGCACGACGTGGGCCAGCCGATGGTGGTCGAGGAAATTCCGGTGCCGTCGCCTCGCCCCACCGATGTGCTCGTGAAGGTCAAGGCGTGCGGCATCGTGCCCAATCTCGGCAATGTTTTGAGCAACTGGCAGACGTGGTTTCCTCATCTTCCGCTGCCGAAATTGCCGGCGATCTTCGGCCTCGATGCGACCGGCGTCATCGAGGAGGTGGGCAGCCAGGTCCACGCATTCAACGTGGGCGATCGCGTGTACGTCAATCCTGCCCGACACTGCGGCGGATGCCGCGCTTGCCGCTCGGGCGACACGACGGCCTGCCCGTACTACACGTTCAACGGGTATTTCGGATTCAGCAAGAAGTCGCAAGTCATCTATGACGACTATCCGTACGGTGGTTTGTGCGAGTACATGACCGCCCCTCAGTACAGTCTGGTAAAGATTCCAGACAACCTGAGTCATGAGACCGCCGCACGCTTCGGCTACCTGGGCACCGCCTATCGCGCGTTGCTGAAGGCGGAAGTGGGGCCGAGCAGCACGATTCTCGTCAACGGCATTAGTGGAACGCTCGGGATCGGCGTGGCGCTGTTCGGACTGGCGATGGGGGCGAGGAAAATTCTCGGGACCGCGCGTAACAAGGAGCTATTGCAACGCGTGAAGGCGATCGCGCCGGACCGGATCGAAGTTCTCGCGCTGGGGGACGAGCCGGTCAGCGAATGGACCTCGCGGGTCACACGCGGCGAAGGCGTCGATGCGGTGATCGACGCGCTCGGGCCGGGGGCGCCGAGCGAAACGCTGGTGGACTCGGTGAAAACGCTGCGTCGTGGCGGCCACCTGATCAATATCGGCGCGGTCGCGGGCGAAGTTCCGATCAACTTGCACTACATGATGGACAACGACCAGGGGTTGAGCGGCTCCGCGTGGTTCACTGCGGGGCAGGGCCAGGAAATGGCCGACATGGTCGAGTCGGGCGTAGTCGATCTGTCGGTCTTCGACCATTGCGTCTTCAAACTCGAGGATATCAACGTCGCGATCGGCGGCATCGAGAACCGCAACGGCGGCTTCAGTAACTACGTGATCTGCCCCTGAGCCATGCCGATGGTGCTCCGTCGATGCGCCGGTGACGGAGTGCCTTCGGAGCGATTTCACCTTCTCGCATGGAGCACTGTCATGCAGATCAGACGCGTTGTAACCGGCCGTGACCCTCACGGCCGATCCATCCTACTTTCAGATAGCCCGACGCCACGGACTGTCTCGTTTGAGTCGATCCCAGGGCATGCGTTCGCGCAGGTCTGGACGACTCCGCCGTCGCCTTCGCTGGCGGCGCCTCACACCGATCCGACCGGAGGCCAGCCCGATCTGATTCCTCAGGCCGGCGGAACCAGCCTGCTGATCGTGACATTCCCGCCCGACCACGTGATGTTGTCGCCGCGCTTCGATCCCGCCGCAGCGGGCGCGGAGTGCATGACGCATATGCCGGATCTGGCGCGGACGTTCGAGCCGCAAAGCGCTGGCATGCACACGACCGACACCGTCGACTACGCAATCGTTCTCACGGGCGAGATCTGGCTGGAGGTCGACGATGGACAGGAAACCCGGTTGTGTCCGACGGACGTTGTCGTGCAGAACGGGACGCGGCATGCGTGGGGCAACAAGAGCGACGTGCCGGCGACAGTCGCGTTTTTCATGGTCGGAGCGACGCGCGCGTAGGCAAGGGACATGACGATCCCAATAGCAATGTATTTCGAGGAGACCGATAGATGAACGAGCCGCTCGACAGCCGCGCCCGCCGACAACTTTTCATGGACGCGCGCAGCCAGAATGCCTGGCTTTCGAATCCAGTGCCGGATGAGCTTCTTCGCGAGTTGTACGAGCTGACCCGGTGGGGGCCGACAAGCATGAACTGCTCGCCGATGCGCATCGTGTTCGTGCGCTCGGCAACTGCTCGCGAACGGCTGTTGCCTGCCGTTTCGCCGGGAAATGTCGAGAAGGTGCGCACGGCGCCGGTCGTCGCGATCGTCGCGCAGGACATGCGGTTCTACGAGCAGCTTCCGAAGCTGTTTCCACATCGTCCCGATGCGGGCAGGATTTTCCGCGAGCAACCCAAGGTCGCCGACGACACGTGCTTTCGCAACAGCTCGCTGCAAGGCGGCTATTTCATCCTGGCAGCGCGTGGGCTTGGCCTCGATTGCGGGCCGCTGTCGGGCTTCGACGCAGGATCGGTCGATCGACTCTTTTTCGAGGGCACTTCATTGCGCGTGAATTTTCTGTGCTGTCTCGGATACGGCGATCCGGCTGGGCTGTTTCCCCGCAGCCCTCGGCTCGAATTCGACGAAGCCTGCGAGATTCTTTAGGGGAGAACGCAGGCCGCCAATCTGAAACAGGCGGTCTCCGCGTTCGGATTGACTGGCGCGCACACCTAACTAACGTGCGGATGATGCGGACGCTGGATTTAGCGTCCGCCCCTGCTGCCTGGCCGGCGCTCTGTATTGCCGCGCCTGGGCGTCGATCCAGTCGCGAAACGCGGCCAGCACCAGGTTCTCGGCTTTCGCTTCTGGATAGATCAGATAATAAGCCTTGTCACTCTGATGCTCGTAGCGGCAAACCTGCACGAGCGTGCCGCGCGCGAGTTCATCCTCCACGAGCAAGCGCGGAATCAGCGCGATACCCACGCCTGCGGACGCCGCTTCGGCAAGCATCGAGAACAGTTCGTAGCGCGGCCCGGACATGTCGCCTTCGACTTCAAGCCCTTGCGCGGTGAACCATTCGCGCCATGCGTAGGGTCGTGTGCCTTGTTGCAGCAGGCGATAGCGCCGCCAGTCCGCCTGGGCCAGCCTGGTTCGTGGCGCAACGAGCCTCGGACTGGCAACGGCAATCAGGCTCTCGTGCATCAGTAGCACACCGTGAGTGCCCGGCCACGGTGCCGGGCCCACGTGAAGCGCCGCATCGAAGCCGGTATCGTCGAACAGGAACGGACGCGTCTTGGCCGTCAGATTGACCGTAATGTCGGGATGTTCGCCGATGAACGCGGGCATGCGCGGCAATAACCATTTGGTGGCGAACGTGGGCACGACGGCCAGCTCGAGCGTGCCACCCTGGCCGCCCTTCGCCATCACCTCCAATGCGTCGTATTCGATCTCGTCGAGCCGGGACGCAACCCGCCTGCTATAGGCAGTGCCCGCGTCGGTCAACGCGACGCCGCGGCGGGTGCGTCGAAACAGTTTCACCCCGAGAAATTCCTCGAGTGTGCCGATCTGTCGGCAAATCGCGCTTTGCGTGACGGCGAGCTCGTCAGCCGCCTTCGTGAAGCTTTGATGGCGTGCCGCGGATTCGAATGCGGACAGCGCGGTGGTGGAGGGGATCTTGCGGCGCATGATCTGGAACGTGTCTCGATGGTCGTCGTGTCAACGAGTGACATTTTCGCACATGCTGGTGCGAACAAATCGTTTGTGCGAGCAGCGTGTCTTCAATAAAGTTTCCGCACGACATCTCTTTCGGTGATCAACAGATGAGTAATCAGCACAAATTGATCGCGTTTCAGTGGGACGATCCGTTGCTTCTGGAACACCAGCTTGATGACGGAGAGCTGATTGGCTGCTTCGGACTGACGGAGCCGGATCACGGTTCGGATCCGGGCAGCATGGCGACGCGCGCAAGGATGGTCGATGGCGGCTATCAGCTGACCGGTAGCAAGATGCGGATCACCAATAGTCCGATCGCCGATATGTTTGTCGTCTGGGCGAAGGACGATGAAGGCGCGATCCGGGGCTTCGTACTGGAGAAAGGGTGGAAGGGGCTGTCGGCGCCGGCGATTCACGGCAAGGTCGGCCTGCGGGCTTCGATCACGGGTGAAATCGTGATGGATGAGGTGTTTTGTCCGGAAGAAAATGCATTTCCCGACGTCCGTGGTCTGAAAGGGCCGTTCACCGGCCTGAATAGCGCGCGGTACGGCATCGGATGGGGCGCGCTAGGCGCTGCCGAGGATTGCTGGCACCGGGCGAGGCAGTACGTCCTCGATCGCCATCAGTTCGGCCGGCCGCTTGCAGCGAATCAACGGGTTCAGAAAAAACTGGCCGACATGCAAACAGAAATTGTGCTTGGATTGCAGGGGTGTCTGCGACTCGGGCGGATGAAGGACGAGGGCACGCACGATGTCCACGCGCTGATTCTCGGCCGCGCGATCACCGGCATCGCGGCATTCTGATCCGCTATGGAAACTACCACAGAGAAAAGCGCCCTTGCCGGTCTGCGTGTACTCGACCTCTCGCGCGTCCTGGCCGGTCCGTGGGCGGGGCAGTTGCTCGCCGATCTCGGCGCGGACGTCGTCAAGGTCGAACGGCTGGGCGTCGGCGATGACACGCGAACGTGGGGGCCACCCTGGCTTCAGGACGACAGCGGAGAACCGACGGATGAGTCGGCCTATTACCTGAGCGCCAACCGGAACAAGCGGTCGGTGACGGTCGATCTGGGCCGGCCCGAAGGCCAGCATCTTGTCCGGCAATTGGCGAGCAAGGCGGACATCGTGCTCGAGAACTTCAAGGTCGGCGGTCTCGCGCAATACGGCCTCGACTACGCAAGCCTGAAAGCGGCCAATCCGCATCTCATCTATTGCTCCATCACCGGTTTTGGGCAGACCGGACCGTATGCGCCGCGCGCGGGATACGACTTCCTGATTCAGGGCATGGGCGGGCTGATGAGCGTGACGGGTCGTGCCGACGGCACTGAAGGGGAGGGTCCGGTCAAGGTCGGCGTTGCACTGACTGACGTCATGACCGGGCTCTACGCGACGGTTGCCGTGCTGGCGGCGCTCGCGCATCGAGACCGGACCGGTCAGGGGCAGCACATCGATCTCGCGCTGCTGGACGTGCAGATCGCGACCCTCGCGAACCAGGCCGCCAATTATCTGGTTGGGGGCGTTGTCCCGCAACGTATGGGTAATGCACATCCCAACATCGTGCCGTATCAGGATTTTCCCACGGCCGACGGTCACATGATCATCGCAGTCGGCAACGACGGACAGTTCGCCAACTTGTGCGCGGTCCTCGGGCAAGTGCAATGGTCGACCGACCTGCGTTTCGCGACCAATCCGCAGCGAGTGAAACACCGCGACGAGTTGATTGCCTTGATTCGCGAGATGACCGTGTCCCGTCCCACGGATGAGTGGGTCGCGGTCATGGAAAAAGCCGGCGTGCCTTGCGGGCCGATCAACCGGCTCGACAAGGTGTTTGCCGACCCACATGTAGAGGCGCGCGGAATGCGCATCGAGATGCCGCATCCGTTGGCGGGAAAGGTGCCGTTGGTCGCCAATCCGATTCGTATGTCGGAGACCCCTGTTCAGTACCGTCAATCGCCACCGGCGCTCGGCGCGCACACCGACGAGGTACTCGACGCATGGCTGGGATTGAGCGGCGACGACGTCGCCATGCTGCATCGACAAGGAATCGTGTGACGGAGTGAAATGATCATGAAGGTATTGGTAGCGGTGAAACGGGTGGTCGATTACAACGTGAAAGTTCGAGTCAAGTCGGACGGCACGGGTGTGGACATCGCGAACGTGAAGATGTCGATGAATCCGTTCGATGAAATCGCG
>NZ_JAQQEK010000062.1:0-23274 GCF_046027355.1 Paraburkholderia sediminicola
ACCCTCGGCCATGAAGCGTCATTTGCCTGACCCCTTGCTCGGACGTCCAGATGACGGCTCCGCCCAGTAAACGGCCGTTCGCCCGGCCAGGTTGAACGTTGCTTCATCGGCCATACCGGCCATTCACGCTCTCTCGGGCGCGGCCTTTTCGCAATGACCGCTCCCTAGCGAAGGGACCAGGCACTCTCGCCCCTTTGTAGCAGCACAACCCAATCAAAATAAGCACAGAATCCGAAGGTCCGATGGCGATGTGGCGTCGTATGCCTCATTCACCGTCAATGAGCAACGGAGTCGAATTCAGTGTGAATGCCAGGATGCCCGTTGCCGCCGCGACAATATCAACCCACATGCCGGCATTTGACTGACCACGTCTGGCAATTAGAAGGTTTCAGTAGCAACGATTCACAATCCACTCTGGTGGCCAAACCGATTTTCGGCATGCGAGTCAAACCGACGTCGGCGAGAACGGCGTCGACAATTGAACCAGGGTGCCGCACAAGTCAACGCTTGGATTGGTTAAACGCTTATGGGCGTCACTCTAGGCGCTGATTGAAAGGTGCGGTGGTGTCGATCCACCGGTTGAACACAGCCAGCCTGGAGACACCGTACTTATAACTTTGGACGAGGATGCGTTCTAGATACCAGTCGGGGCCGGAGCCCTCATTGTCGCGCTGCACGGTGATGGACAGTAACTCGCCGAGATCGGGGGATTGGATGGTGACGAAGTTCCAGTCATCGCGGGCCATTCTTCCGTCGAGACTGGCATCAACGATCTTGCTCATCGTTCCGAGCGTTCCTTTGACGGTAAAGGTGATGTTGGCAGAGGTTCCTGCCAGATAGACGTCGCCTGTATGGACGGAAAGAACGTAGTTTGCGTTGGTGGGTGTGAACGGATTGTCTTTGCGCACAGCGTACCGGATGACGGTCTGGAACTCATCTTCTTCCGTGACCGCCTTTAGAACAGCGACGTCGTCGGTGATGATGCCGTCCACGCCTGTCCGGATGAACTCGCGCATCCGATCTTCCTCATTGTTGGTCCACTCGTAAATGAACTGGAACGAGTTTCGGCCTGCCCTAAGACCGCAGGCCAGCTCAATGGACGGGCGCAGGTTTGGGCTGGTGACCGGGTTCTGGAATTTGTTGCCATTGCCGTAACAGCGATTGCTTATGCCGGCCCCAACGAAGAGCGAGGCGACGGCGGTCGGGTCGTTGTCTTCGTCAATCATGCATCCTTCGCGAGGTCCGAGGATTCCTTTGATATCGTCGAAGATGGCGGCCTCGGAACGGCTGCTGACGGAGATGACGATGTTGAGATGGTTGTCGTAGGTCAGCCGCTTCCTAATCTCCGAAAGCAGGCTAGCGCCGTGCGCGCCGGTGGCAACTTTTGGTTTGCAATCGAAGACGACGAAGGCGAGTTCTGGCCATGCGTGAACAACGGCATGGAGATCGTCCAGATACTGCGCGAGCGTAGGCGCGTCCGAGTCTCCGCCTTTGTCGGTGTCAACGAGACCAGTTTCGCTGATGCACAGTGTGTTTTGTCGATGTTCGAACACGTTGACATCCGGCTCGATTGCATTGGCACCTGCATTAAGCGCGTCTAGCACATCCGGAATGGAGTTCGGGTTGTGACCGAAGATATAGAACGGTCGTGGAGCGGCATCGCAATTGCTCTCGCGGATCTCCGAGGCATCCAGCAGGCGCACAACATCGCTCGAGGGCGAAACATTCTCAATGGCACGAAAGTCATGGGTGAGGGAGTGACCTCCATGCTTGATGGTGTAGAACGACTGCCCCCACCCGACGCGCTCGCATTTGACGTAAGGATTTTCAAACCTGGGAAAATTGTCGTCGGAGAACTGCCGTCCGTGACTTCGTACTTGCTGTTCATCGTAGTGCAGTTCAAGTCGTCCTGCGCCGGGGACGTCGTAACTGCACTCAAAATCTTCAGCGGTCTTCGTGGCGCCGTAGATGGCGCCAGCGACGGCACCGACGACCGCACCCGGCACCCCGGCCACCTCCGCACCGAGAGCTGCGCCCGCTACCAAACCCCCGCCGGCGCCGGCAACTTCGCCGGCAGTGACGAGCGCCAGCCCCCCGATGTGAATACGGGCATGGCTGACGGCGTCCACGAACTCCGAGAAACTTCCGAAATCAGATTTGCTGCCGATCTGAAGGATGAAAACATTGCGTGCACCTTCAGCGATGAGCTCATTGTCGGTCCACGGTCCTGTCGTGGTCCAGTCGGGACGATGTGCGGAGAAAAGGCCGACGTAGCCATCGCCTACCTGCCCAAACGTCCACAAGCCATCTTCCGTGTTGGCATTGCTGGTCCGCTGGATGACGGTCCCCTTATCGAACGCGGCCTTCGGAAACCAGGCGTGTGTGCGGTGTCCAAAGAGAATCAGTTGGAGGTCGGTCGGCTTATACGCAATGATGGCAGCGTTTTTCATCTGCACGACGCGAGGTGTCGTCGAACTTCCTGTCCACCAGTTGGGACCATCGTGCTTGCCGCTGATTTTCAATAGATCGCCGGCAGCAGGGTAGGTCGTCCAGACGGCAGCATCGAGGCTTAGCGTCGCTTGGCAGGTTTGAACCTGAAAGGCTACCTGTCCGGCGTGAAAGTTTTGAACGCTCGAAAGCATAGCTGCAGGAGACCGATACGTATAGAGATTTGCACGGCTTAGCACAGCGCCTTCGGTGATGATCGACCCCAGCCCGGCCAGTGAGACCAGCAGCGTCGAATCGATCGAGGACGGGTTCGAAGCGTGAGCGGTGATGTGGAGATGCTCGATGTCTGTCCCTAGCGCTGCGATTTGGAGTAGTTGGGGAAAGACATCGGTGAACGGGCTCGTCTTCATCAAATGGAATTTAACGGCCATGTCGAGCGACGCCTTGATGACCTGCGGCGCGAAATATCCGTTGCGGCTCCACCAGAACCACACGTCCTCGTCAGTGTCGTATCCCACGCCATACTTCGGCGCTTCGTCCATGTTGATCGACACGCGCGAACGGTCGACGAAGGTTGCTTCGCGATCCTGTGCTACAGCGATGAGAACGTCAGGAACTTGATAGCCAGTGGAAGATACAAATGACCCCGCACAAGTGGATGACCGCTCCGTGATAACTCCGGCGCGTGCCCCAAAGAGCACCTCGATAAGGTCGCCCACAGACTGTTCATAGCCGCAGTTTTTGGATTCGAAGTAGCATCGGCCGGCACTGACGCCGAAGCTGCCGCGATGAGTGAAGCGGGCGAGATCGAAGATGAGCAGATCGATGACGATGCATGAACGTATTCGAATTTCGCGATCGAGGCAGAAGTCCGCCAAATTGAAGAGAGCCGTGAAATCTTCGTCGTAGTAACCGGGTGAATTCCACTCACTGAAACCAAACCTCATGCGGTCATTCAGCCAGCGCAGAAGTCGCGGCCGGGCGCGATCCATCCGCTGCGATCCGAGCAAGTCAGTCGATCTGGTTTTGTCGGGTCCCTCCTTGCGAAACGAGTTTCCGACCCGGAAGATGGTCTGCGGCCATAGCTGCCCGGCGAGATATTCGGCCGTCGCGAAGAGTACCTGGTGATTCTCCGACCAGAAAGTCATCTCAGTGCGATAGGTATCGTTCTCCGGGTCTTCCGGGGTAAAGTCCTTGTTGTTCGGCCTCGCAAACTTGATCTGGGTTGCACGATTGGCGCGCCACTTGCGCAGGAGACGGCCGTCGTCGTCGTCGGCGTAGAAGGGCTCGTCCATCCAATACTTGAATTCGAGCAGGTTGGTGCGCACAAGGGCTTCGGCATGCCCCGGGAAGTTAATATCGCGGCCCAAACGGCCGACGGTCCGCCAGGTATTATCGGCAGTCCGCAGATGCCGCGGAGTATCTCCATACAAATAGAGCAAACGCAACAGGTAGTTGGCGTGAAAGTCCGCGGTGTCCTGCTGCGTATATACCTCCTCGAGCGACTCCTGAAAGGTGGCCGGCACGACTGGCTGGTGCGGGTCGGGGCCTCTCCAGTAGACCGCTTGCAAAAAAGCGAACCTCGCCTGTGCGAGTGGGTCGTCCTTTGGCGGTGTCACCCAGCCAAACACCTCCTGCTGCCGCTCGGGTTCAGCGGCAACAACAGCGAGACGGGCGATGCGGATAAACATGGAGTCGATCGGCGCTACGGGGACAACGGGGCGTCGTGTGACGTCCTTGCACGCTTTGGGTTGGGGCGGGCTGAAGTGCAAAACGTCGCAGATGGAGGCGCGGTCTGGTTCGACAAACCGCGCCTTGTCGCTCGCCGCCCACCCGCTGTCCCAGCCTCGATGAGTCAGATACTGGGCTCGGAGAATGGTTTCGAGATAGCAGCGTTTGCGGCGCTCCAACTCTCGCTGAAGGTCGGACAACCCGGGGGTGGTCGGCCTGGAATACCCGTCTGTAGCTAACATCCATCCCTCTCTCAGGGGGTGAGCGGATCACCTGGAACGTCCTGTGCGTACGTAACGTGATTCCCGGCATCCACCATCTGCTTCCAGCGCGGAAGCGTGTTGTTAGTGCGCAATTTGACCAACGTGGTTGGGACGCGAATCTCCCACTCGAGCGGCGGATCACCGTAGGATACGGCAGTATCGGGACCACCATCTCGGCCCATCAACTCTGCAAAAAATGGGACGTAGAGCCCTGTAGTGACCGCAAGCATGTCTGCAGTGGAAGGGATGGTGCCATTGTTCATAAAAGCGGCGACGACAATCTCGTAGCCCTTGCGAACAGGCACGGTGACGCGCGCGGCACCCGCGCGGAGAAAGGCTGCAAACTCGCTGTCCTGGTCATCCAGTTGCATGCGGTCGCTCCAGTATTTCTTTCTTCCCCAGAAGTAAGGAAGATACTTGTAAAGCATCTGGTCCCACTCGAATGCCTGCTCAAAGAAACGAATGTAACGGCTGACGGGGTCGAAGTTCGGGAGGAAGAGTTGCGGGGTGACCGTCGGAAAGGGTGCGTATTCGATGGTATTGAGCACATCGAAATGCTGGTTGGAGAGAATGGTCACACATGATTTTTCCAGCTCGGCACGAATGAGGGTCTGTTTCTCTTCGGAGCTCTGGCCGGCGTACCTGATCTGTACATCCGCAGTGAGTTTGCGGAGCTGATCCTCGTACTCTGCCTGCCGGTCGCGTGAGGCCTGGAGAATGGTATCGTGCGTCCGAGCCTTCCACTGTGCGAAGCTCTGGTCGGTACGCTCGCATACGATCTCTATGTTGACGGTGAAGATGCCCGCGTTCCAGACAGAGATATTGACGGGGATCTGTCCGACCTGATGTCTGCCCAGATCTTTTGAATCATTGGGAGTCGCGGGCTGGCTGAAACCAAAGTACGCATCTCCGACGACGACGTCGACCGCCATGTTTGGTGCGCCTCCAAAGTAATCAAAGGAAACGTAAGCCTTGGCTGCCTGATAGCCGGCAGGGACATCAATAACGTCCTTCGCCCCGACCCCGTTGAAGAGCACGTCGCCGCTGTCGCCTTGCGGATTAGAGCCTTTGTCGCCGTAGGCTCTGGCGACGGTGACTGTTGGCTCAGGGGGCGGTTGGACATTGGTCGCGCCGTAGCCTGCTGCCCAGCGCTGGTAGAAGTAGTCACTCTTCGGGTCAGTCGACAGTTTGTCGGGCTGAAGATCAAAGAGCGTGGGTTCCTGCAAACGGGCAAGCGCGGGTTGCGAGGATTTTCGGGAATAAGCGAGAAATACGGCAGGCTCCGGAATCACAAAATCGTACAGGGCTCGCTTGCCGTAGGAGAAGACTTTGGCCTGGACGATTTTGTCGAGCCATTGATAGACGGCGATCTCCGGCGAAGACCCGGCTTTCGTGTTGTCGACGCCGCGCTCCACGGTTTCGTCGAACTCTGTAGTGGTCTGCTGAAATACATCCGTCTGGCGTGAAGCGGCGAGGTTGCTGACGGCGCGGCTTGTGATGTCCTGTGCATAGCCGGAGGCCGCTGCTGTAGACGAGGTCGCCGCTGTGGACAGGCTGGAGGAGTCGGCCGAGTCCACGAGGGGACCGTATGAGGAAGCGTTGGCACCGGCCGATGTGCTCTGGTTCGCTGTGCTCTGCACTTGCTGCTGCAGATTGAAGCGGTCCGACGTCTGTAGATCCCGTTCTGTCTGGCTGCCGGAGAAGATCGAGGTCAGGGTCGAGTTTTGACTGGTGTTCTTGCGTACGGTCTGACGCTTGAACAATTCACCTGCTGCAACGTTCTCGACGAAGGCGATTTCTCCGGATTCGTACCGCAGCGCGTGTTCCCTCACCACAAGAAGATCGGCGATTCCGGCCGGCATCACCGAGCCATGAGAATTGGGAGGGGCTGCGAGGAAAGTTGGAGGTTGCTCGAGGGATTCGAGCGGAGGAGCGGGTTCGTGGAACGGGTCGGGGGCGGGGGGGCCTAGGCCGACTACTTGCAACAATTGCTTAAGTTGTTCGGAAACGGAGATCAACGAGCTTTTGGTTAGATCGATCTGCAGGTCGGAGAGCGTCTTTTGCACCTGAGGTGTTAGTGCCTGGGCGCCGGCTACGGTCGGGATGCGTTCAGCTATTTGCGCGCCCGCAGATTTGAGTGAGCGTGTCTGGAGCGTAGCCACTTTATCCTTTGGCACTGTCCGCGCCTCCGCATTCGCCAATTGAGCGAGTTTGCGGTCCGGGACCGCCGGCATCTCCTGCGATGAGACTGGCGAGGGCGTGTTTGCGGTGATCATTGCGTTCACTGCGGCGATTGCATTGCGAAGGGCAGTAACCTGTTCGGATGTCTGGGAAGACTGGAACGATGGCGGGTCACCGGCCTGAGGTGCTTGGCCGACAAGCGGAGAGGGGACGGGAAATACACCGGGAGGAAGCACGACAATACGCGTCGTTGCATTGACGGCGGCGCCCGGCTGCCCGATGGAAGCGTCATTCGCCGCGACGCGTTCCAGTATGTCGATGGCGCGACTGAGATCGATCAGAGGCGTGGAGGTGTCGTTATCTTCGGAAGGTGCGACCTGCAGGGCGACGAGGCTCTCGTGGACGCGACGCTTGTCATCGAGAAAGCGCTTGTCGGCAATGACCTGTTTCAGATCCGGAAAAATGGCATGGGTCAGCTTAGAGATTGTTTCGGCGTCGGACCTCGACACGGCTGCATGCTGGACGGCATCCATGAGCTTGACGTATTGTCCTCCATAGACCAGCGAATCAGGCGTAGCGACGAACTGTTTTTGACCGACGTACCTCTTGGCAACTTCAATCATGTTGTCTCGTGGAGACGCACTTGCCCTCGCGGTCCTGAGATCGTCTATCAACGGACTCGGAATGGATTCATCTATTTGTATTGTGTTGCCCTTATTGGTTGCATCTGGGGCGCGCAAAACCATGAACCTGAAAAGGTCAGTCATGCTGATCTCCCTTCTGCTATCGAAGCAAATTTCTGTCACTTCAGGCTTGATGGATGCAGCGATCATCAGGTCGCTTGCATTCCGATATGCGGTGAATGCGTTCCTGCGACAGAGCGGCAACAGTCACCGCACTGAATGGACGAAAACAAAAAAAGAGTAGGTTTACTTGTACGATCCTGCAAGACGAATCATACGTCCGCTTCTATGTGGGCCTTGGGAAAGGAGTTTAGAGCGAATCGGCATGCAGATCGAAGATGTTATTGGCAGCCTACACGGTAACAGTCTTAGGGCTTTTCTCAATAGGAAATGCCGCGTGTCGTAATGGACGCGCTCACGAAACTGACAAGTCATCTGGGGCACTTGTTTATATACAATCCGAGAGGTTCGAGTAGGTGTATGTGATTGAGGCTCCGCGGGTGCGTGCGTTGTTGATTTTTCCGATGCAGAGACCAATAGGAGGAGCCGGGGATCCTGTTAACGAGATGCGACAACTCCGTCAGATGGCTGCGTCGGCCGCCAATGCAAAGGACGCTCGATTTGGCGCTGGCTTTCAGCGCTGCTGCGGGAGTGCGATCCAGGTCGCAAAGGAAAGCGCGGATCGCCACGGTTTGGGTCACCCGGAACAACCGGGCTTCGCCGACGAGATGCATGAACTCGATCGGGACCACCGATAGCGTGACCGTCAACTGCGCGGGCGACGAGCCAAGTTGAGTTCATGGCGGAGCGTCCGGCTCTGCCGACAGAATGAGAGTTCGCGAAAGCGAGTGGGCGGACGCCGTGGGGTCGAAAGTGCCGGTCGCCGTTGCTCGGAAGCAGACATTGCGAAATGGCCGTAGCCAGGAAGACGTGAACGGCGGGTACGGCCGATCAAGAATAGCGTCGAACGGTTCAATCACACGAGTGGCCGTTGTACCCCTCATAGTTGCCGTTAAGGCGGCGCGGGATCCAGCGGCCGAAGTGGGTCGTCTACGGAAGTTCGCCAGGCGAGTCGGGCGCGCTGCGCGTGGGCTTCCGATAGACTTCCGGGTTCGTTTAGGGTTGTTCGATGCCTGCCATCGTCCCAGGAATGTGAATGCGCGACCGCGCTTCGCTGGCAGGCGTCGAACGAGCCTCGATGGAGGAAACCGCGAAGTGCTCCGATGCGGTCGGAGTGCTGGATGCTATGGCGATTGATAGGCCGGGATGGCCAGCAATGTTGGTGGATGCGTGGTGCGGTGGGATTCTGGATGCGCGCTGACGCAATGATGAAGCGGTGTAGTGGCGCAATGGTGGCGGTGAAGCGGACATGCGAGGGACTGCGCGAGGCGACAGGCGCAGACGTCCGCTCGTAGGCCGCGTTGCCGCAAAGCCGACGGTCGGGTTGGAGGTGCAGGAAGCGTTACGCTCATGTCTCGCCTCGTCGCATGGGTGGTGCGCGAATGGGCGCCGTGCGTTCCAGTATCTCAATGACGATCATTGGCGCACCGCAGTGCCGGCAGACGAAGACCGGAGCGACGGCAATCTCCGGATCGGGCTGGATGGTGAGCTCGGGCATGACGTGCAGCAACCCACGCACCTTGGCGAGGTTGGCGCGACGCACGGGGTTGGCGAGCAGGCCGTAGTGGCGGATGCGATGGAAGCCGCCGGGCAGCACGTGCAGCAGAAAGCGGCGCATGAACTCGCCGGCTTCGAGCGTCATGGTCTTGTAGCGGGTGCGTCCCGTTGCACGGTAGTCCTTCCAGCGGAAGGTGACGCCGCGTTCATCGAATGCGACCAGGCGCTGGTTGGAGATCGCGACGCGGTGTGTATAGCGTGAGAGGTACTCGAGTACCGCTTGCGGTCCTGCAAAGGGACGCTTGGCGTAGACCACCCACTCGCAGGTGCGCAGCGGCGCAAGCCACCGCGCAAAGGCAGCCGCATTGGCAAGCCCCGTGTACTCGCCGAAGAACTGCAGCTGGCCGCGTCGATGTGCGTCTGCGAGTGCTTCGAGGAAGCGCCTGCGGAACAGGCGCGAGAGCACACGCACCGGCAGGAAGAAGCCGGGGCGGCAGGCGATCCACCGCTCGCCATCGGGCGACAGGCCACCGCCGGGAACGATACCGTGCACGTGTGGATGATGCGTGAGCGCTGAGCCCCAGGTGTGCAGCACCAGCGTGGCGCCGATCTGTGCGCCCAGGTGTCGCGGATCTGCGGCGATGTTACGCAGGGTTTCGGCGGCGATGTCGAACAGGAGCCCGTAGATGACCGCCTTGTTGTACCAGGCAATCGCACTGATTGGCGCGGGCAACGTGAAGACCACGTGGTAGTACTCCACGGGCAGCAGGTCAGCCTGGCGCGCCTCGAGCCAGCGGCGTGCGGCACTGGCCTGGCACTTCATGCAGTGCCGGTTGCGGCAGGAGTTGTACGCGACCTCAATGTGGTCGCAGCCGGAACAGCGCAGCACATGCCCGCCCAGCGCCGCGGTGCGGCACTGTTCGATGGCCGACATGACCTTCAGCTGCCCCAGGCTCAGGTGTGCCGTTGCCCGCCACGCTGGCCCGTGACTGCGGAAGATGTCCGCAACCTCCAGCATGAGGCGCTACAGCGCGCGGGCTTACTCGGAGGGCAGGCGGTCCAGCGGACTGGTGACCTCGTGCAGCAGGTCGGTCGCCACCTGGACGTAGAGCGCGGTGTTCTCCAGCTTCGCGTGCCCGAGCAGCACCTGGATCACGCGGATATCCACCTTCTGTTCAAGCAGGTGTGTCGCAAAACTGTGCCTCAAGGTATGCATGGATACGCGCTTGTCGATGTGTGCGGCCTCGGCAGCGGCGTGGATGGCGCGGTTGAGCTGCCGCGTGCTGAGCGGGTCGACGGGATCGAGCCCGGGGAACAGCCATCCGCCGTCGGGCATCCTGCCCTGGGCGCGGGCCACGTGCCACCAGACGCGCAGGCGCTCGAGCAGCACTGGCGAGAGCATCGCGTAACGGTCACGGCGACCCTTGCCCTGCTCGATGCGCAGCGTCATGCGCTGGCTGTCGATGTCGGCGACCTTCAGCGCCACCACTTCGCTTGCGCGCAGCCCTGCGCCGTAGGCGACCGATAGCGCGGTCTGGTGCTTGAGGTTGCCGGCTGCCTCGATGAGGCGGCGCACTTCATCGGGACTGAGCACGACGGGCAGTGTGCGGGGCACGCGCACCGGGTGCATCCTGACCATCAGGTCAGGCCGGTCAAGCGTAACCTCGAAGAAGAACTTCAGGCCGGTAATGGCGTGATTCAGGGACACGGGCGACGTGCCGTGATCGACGAGATGCAGCTGGTAGCGCCGCAGGTCCTCGACGGTGGCCGTGTCGGGTGAGCGCCCGAGAAACCGGGCAAATTCGCGCACGATGCGCAGATAGATGTCCTGCGTCTTCGGCGACAACTCGCGCATGCGCATGTCGTCGGTCATGCGCTGGCGCAGTGGACTGGCGTTTGCCTGTGGGGAGGTCATGATTCGGCTCCTGCTGGAGAACGAGGCGGGTTGCCTCATTCGCCAACATACGGAACCGCGCGGCGGACCTCCCATGAACCGCACGCGCTGGCCGGAGCCCTCTACCGCGCGAGCGGTTTCGTGTACGCCCGTGATGGCGTGCCATTTGCAGGGTGAAAGTCCCTGCCGGAGTTGGCCACAGCTCCGTAGCTGAAGGTAACTGCGTCGTCGCGAGGCGGGGTGGGGAGTAACCGGAAGCGAACTGTCGGTCCGTAGGTTAACGAACCTGTTTCGGCGGGGTATGGCGGCGAGCCTGCACGAAAGTGGCGAAGCCTGGAATTAACACAGCACGCTGTCGTGGCGGATAAAGCGGTGCGGTGGTGTACCACGTGATTGAGGACGGAACGATGGGATGGTGGCACGAAGCAAGCGGGGAGACTTGCCAGCGAGGTGAACGCTGGCAGGAGTCAGAGTCCCGATAGTACTGCACACGGCAGCGTTAAGTCGTGGAGACCTGCGTCAGAGCAAAAGGCGCACTAGGGAAGCGGGGCAGGAAAGTTGATAGCAAAAGACCGGAAGGAAGCAGAGATGAAGATCGAAGCATCGCCAGTGTCGGAAACGACTAGACGAGATGCAGACGCGCTGGGAAGCTGCGTGCAGCGGAAATTCGCGTCAGCTTCAATCTGGACGGACGCTATGTTGGCTGCTCTACAAAACGGAGTTAAAGGAGGCAAGTGGCATAGTCTGATTGACAAGGTGTTTCGCCTGGACACGCTCGCGCTGGGATGGGCTCAGGTCGAGAAGAACGCCGGGGCGGCGGGAGTGGACCGCATGAGCGTGAAGCGATTCGCGCAAGCGCAGGACCGATACCTCACTGAACTGGCGCATGCATTGCGGAACGGAAGCTATCGCCCGCAGCCGGTGCGACGCGTCTACATACCGAAAGGTAAAGGACGTCGTCCGCTCGGTATACCTGCTGTGAAGGACCGCGTTGTTCAGGCGGCCCTGAAGCTGGTGATCGAGCCGATCTTTGAGCATGAGTTCGAGCCGCGAAGCTACGGCTTCCGCCCGGGCCTGGGCTGCAAGGATGCGCTGCGCGAAGTAGACCAGCATGTGAAAGCGGGCTACTGCTGGGTGGTCGATGCCGACCTGCAAAGCTATTTTGACTCGATTCCACACCTACCCCTTCTTGCGAGAATGGCCGGACGAATTGCGGACGGCCGGGTTCTGGAACTCATCCAGTACTTTCTCAAGCAAGACATCATGGAAGACATGACGCGTTGGACGCCGACTTCCGGCAGTCCTCAAGGGGCGGTTGTCAGCCCCCTGTTGGCAAATCTGTACCTGCACGAGCTTGACGTGGAAATGCGCCAGGCAGGGCTGGTCATGGTGCGCTACGCGGATGACGCCGTGGTGTTATGCCGCACACGTGAGGAAGCGGAAGCTGCGCTCTCTCGCATGCGGGCCTGGGTGGATGCGAACGGCCTGACACTGCATCCGGACAAAACCCACGTTGGGGATTGCCGGCTGGAGGGTCATGGGTTCGAGTTTCTGGGCTACCGGTTCGAGGCGGGCCAACGTTGGGTGCGCAAGAAAAGCCTCACGGGACTGCGGGATAAAATCCGGGCCCAGACCAGGCGTAACCGGGGTGACTCGATCGCGGACATCATTGCCTCGATCAATCCACTCCTGCGTGGCTGGTTCAGCTATTTCCAGCATGCCCACCGTTACACCTTCTCGTCCATCGACGGCTTCGTCCGTCGCCGTCTGCGAGCGATCCTGCGCCGACAGCTTCATCGTCCCGCGCAGGGTCACTGCCTTCGAGATCACACGCGATGGCCGAATGCCTTCTTCGCTAATCTTGGGCTGTTCACGATGTCTGAGGCCCTTCGATTTGCGCGCCAATCCCGATGTGGTAACAACTGACTGGAGAGCCCGTCGCGGGAAAACTGCACACCGGGTTCGGAGGGAGGGGACGGCGATCGCCGTTTCCTACCCCTATTCTCCGGCCACCTACGGTCGTTCGTCCGTTCCTTTAATCGTTCTGTTGAACGTCGCCTTTGCCCCAGTTAGCTGACTGTCAAGCACCGACAAAACTCGTCAGCAGCCAAAGCCGCCGGGGGTACCGGGCGATTGGACGCCATCTTCTGGAACGCGCCGCGCGATCGAGGTCCGCGCATATCGAAGCTGAGTCAGCCTGCCACCGAATTCAGCGCGGCAGTGTATGCGAGATCGCTTGCAGGCAGATCGTCATCAGCGGACCCGGAACGATGCCGAGCACCAGCACGGCCACGCCGTTCAGCGCAAGCAGCGTGCGGTTGCCGACGCCGGCCGAGAGCGGCGTCGTGTCCTGCGGTGCGTCGAAGTACATCAGCTTGACGATGCGCAGATAGTAGAACGCGCCGACCAGCGACGTGATCACGGCCAGCACCGCGAGCCATGTGAGGCCAGCATTCATCGTCGCTTCGAGCACGGCGAGCTTCGCGTAGAAGCCGACCGTAGGCGGGATGCCGGCGAGCGAGAACATCATCACCATCATCACGAACGCGAACACCGGGCTACGTTGATTCAGGCCCTTGAAGTCCTCGAGCGTATCCGCTTCGAAATCGCGGCGCGCCAACAGCATGATCACGCCGAACGTGCCTGTCGTCGTAACGAGATACACGATGCTGTAGAACGTCGCCGAACCGTACGCGCTGGCCGCGCCTCCGGTCTTGCCGTCGACAACTCCCGCCAGCAGGCCCAGCAGCACGAACCCCATGTTCGCAATGGCCGAGTACGCGAGCATCCGCTTGACGTTAGGCTGGACGATGCCGGTAATGTTGCCGACGACCATCGACAGCGCCGCCAGAATCACGAGCATTCCCTGCCAGGCGACTGCGAGCGGCAGCAGACCCATCACGAGGAAGCGCAGGCCCCACGCGAACGCCGCGACCTTCGGACCGCCGCCGACGAAGAGCGTCATCGCGGTCGGTGCGCCCTGATAGACGTCCGGCACCCACATATGGAACGGCACGGCGCCCATCTTGAATGCAACGCCTGCGACGATGAAAATCACGCCAAACAGCAGCACGGCATCGTTGACGCGTCCCAAAGCAACCGCCTTCAGTACCTCGTTCAGTTCGAGTGAGCCCGTCGCGCCGTAGAGCATCGAGATGCCGTACAGTAGGAAACCCGTAGCCAGTGCGCCAAGCACGTAGTACTTCATCGCCGCTTCGCTCGCTTGCGCGACGTCGCGGCGCAACGCGATCATTGCGTACAGCGACAGCGACATCAGCTCGAGACCGAGGTACAGCATCAGGAAGTGGTTGCCCGAGATCATGATCATCTGCCCGAGCAGCGAGAACATGCTGAGCAGGAACACGTCGTCGCGGAACAGGTTGCGATCTTCGAGATATCTACGCGAATAGACGAGCGCGACGGCGAAGCCAAGCGACACGGCCGCCTTCATCACGCTGGCGAATGAATCGATCACGATCATCCGCGAGAAGAAATAGTATTGATGCGAGTCGAATGATTGGATCGCGAACCCCACGCACGCCGCGGCCGACGACAGGAGCGCGATGAGGTAAGTAAGACGCCGGTTCGTTGCCTCGGAGCAGAAGTCTCCCACCCGGGAGGCGATCGCGATCGCGAGCACTACCAGCGCGTCGGGCAACAGCACATGTGCGGCTTGCATGATCTTTATGGCTCTTGTGAGATTCGGTGAGTTAAGCCCCATGCGATGGGTGGCTGTGGGTCCGCAGCCTGTCGGGACGGGCAAAAATGCGAGCAGACATTGCATCCCGCCGGGCCGATCGAGATTGACAGATAGCGGTGCGAACAACCTCAACATGGAACGGTCCTGCGACCGAACTGGTTGCGATCACTATGACGAGCGCCACGAGCGCGCCAACAATACCTAACATCACAGTGTCGCAATAGCTTTCGCGATGTGTCAGGCCATCCACCGCGAGCAGCGTAACGACCGCGCTGAAAGCGTCGAATATGCTTTGATGATACACAGCCATCGCCGTCAGGTATCGGTGATTTTCGCTGCACGCGACGAGCGGTGGCACGCCTCCATATATAGGACCAAAGTCCAATAGCGTGTGAGTTTCACCAAAAATATCATGTGTTTTGGGTTGCTCCAGAATCAGTCGCGGCACAGCCGAATACCGGGCGACATCGCGCGGACCGCGCGTTGTGTTGTTTAACCTCACGTCGCAACAATGATCGCGGGCAATTGTCTATGGAGAGTGACATGCACGTAAGAGCTGTTTGTTGTCCGGGCGACGCCTCCAACGTCGGAAGACGTGCCGTACTTAAGACTGCGCTGAGCGTCGCAGCCGCTGGGCTGGCGGGAAGCATGGGAGGCGTTGAATCGGCTTATGCGGAGGCGCTATCGAAGTCTGAACGAGATAAGTTGACACCAGACCAGATTATCGAGAACTTCAAGCAAGGAAACAGACGTTTCCGTTCGGGGAAGATGTTGGCTCACGATTATCTGGCCCAGAAGAGGGCTACTGCCGGCGGGCAATATCCGGCGGCTGTGATCTTGAGTTGCATCGACTCCCGGGCTCCGGCCGAAATCCTCCTCGACACTAGAATTGGCGATACTTTTAACGCCCGTATCGCGGGCAATATCGCTAATGATGACCTCCTTGGAAGCCTGGAGTTTGCTTGTGCGGCGGCCGGGGCTAAAGTTGTAATAGTTATGGGACACACCGGATGCGGGGCCATCAAGGGCGCCATCGATCATGTTGAACTGGGAAACCTGACCGGTCTCCTGGCCAAGATCAGACCGGCTGTGGATGAAACGCAGTACGCCGGTGAGAGAAGCAGTAAAAATTATGAATTTGTCGATGCGGTGGCGCAAACCAATGTTCGACGCACGATCGACGCAATACGGAATGGCAGTAGCGTGCTGGCCCCGATGGAGAAGGAAGGAAAAGTAAAAATTGTTGGAGCGATGTACCACTTAGATGGTGGGATTGTCGAATTTCTGGTCTGAATAATGAAGGTGGCGCCCGCGCTTGTCCTGAGTAGGCGCCAACCGGGACCGTCTCATGCCACTAAAGCCGGCCGGGAAACTCAGATACCTTCATGAGTTGATGCGCTGACAACGGGCGGGCGTCGTGATCGACAGTGCGTTTCGCAAGACGACCGATGGAATCTCCACGTTCCTCAAACTGGAATCGGCGGGCGGAATGCTGCTCATGGCAGCCGCAGTTCTCGCGTTGATCTGCAGCAACTCACCGCTTCGACACGCCTACGACGATCTGCTGAAGATCCCCGTGGAGGTGCGATTTGGATCGCTAATCATCGCGAAGCCGCTGCTACTGTGGGTCAACGATGGATTGATGGCCGTTTTCTTTCTCCTGGTCGGACTGGAGGTCAAACGCGAGGTCATTGAAGGAGAGCTTTCCACTCCCGCACAGATCGTGCTGCCGGTAGCGGCCGGGGTTGGCGGAATGGTAATGCCTGCACTCATCTATTTCCTTATCAACCGCGGACATGGCGCGGCCTTGAATGGCTGGGCCATTCCCACGGCCACGGACATTGCATTTGCGCTCGGCATTCTTTCGCTGCTCGGCAAGCGGGTGCCGGTGTCGCTGAAAATATTCCTCACCGCAGTGGCGATCGCCGACGATCTGGGCGCGATCGTTATCATCGCGCTGTTTTACACAGCCGATCTTTCCATCCCGATGCTACTTTTCGCGGCCGTGGCAATCACAGTGTTGATTGCCTTGAACCTGTTCAAAATCACACGAATTGCACCTTACGTTATTGTCGGCGTGATTTTGTGGGTATGCGTGCTGAAGTCCGGCGTCCACGCCACGCTCGCGGGCGTTGCGCTCGCTTTCGCCGTGCCGTTGAGGACGAAGAACGCGCAAGGCGACGCTCCGCTTCATCAGCTGGAACATGGACTGCACCGCTGGGTGGCCTTCGCCGTTTTGCCGATCTTTGCTTTTGCCAATGCCGGCGTCTCGTTCGCTGGCGTGACATTCACGGCGCTGGCCGAGCCGCTGCCGCTTGGCATCGCCGCAGGTCTGTTCGTCGGAAAGCTCGTCGGCGTTTGCGGGGCGAGTGCCGCGCTGGTTGGGCTCGGTCTGGCTAGGCTACCCGAGGGCGCTAACTGGCCTCAGTTGGTTGGCATCGCTGCACTGTGTGGTGTCGGCTTCACCATGAGTCTGTTCATCGGCTCCCTTGCTTTCGAAGGACCCGAATATTTCACACCTGTCCGGCTCGGTGTGATCGTGGGCTCGATGCTATCGGGCGTGATGGGCTATCTGCTTCTCCGGTTCGTGCGGGGTCATTCTGGAACAACCTCAACGAACGGGATTAGCTAGCCATTCATTTAAGTACAGAAGACCATCATGAGCCTCGACACGTTGGAAACGCTGATGGCGGCTTCCCTCGTTCTTCTGCTCGGGCGGCAGATCCTTGCCCGCGTGCGCATACTGCGAACTTACAGCATCCCCGAGCCGGTCGTCGGCGGCCTGCTTGTAGCGCTGCTGGCCTTCGCGTTACGCGGGGTCTTGCGAATCGACGTACGTTTCGACACGGCGCTACAGGCGCCGCTGATGCTGACTTTCTTCGCCACCATCGGTCTTAACGCAGATCTGGCGGGGCTGAAAGCGGGCGGGCGCTCGCTGATTGTCTTTCTCGGTGCCGTGGTCGGCCTGCTCGTGATGCAGGACGCGCTCGGCATCGGCCTCGCCTGGGCGTTGGGGCAGGAGCGCATTCTCGGCCTGCTCGGGGCGTCGGTGACCCTCTCAGGCGGCCATGGCACCGGCGCAGCGTGGGCCAAGGTGTTTGCCGAGCGTCACGGCCTCGCAGCGGCAACGGAGATTGCGATTGCCTGTGCTACGTTCGGCTTGATACTTGGGGGATTGATCGGCGGCCCGGTCGCGCGTTTCCTGATCACGCGCTATAGCCTTGCCCCCGAAGAAGAATCCGATGTGGACGCCGCGACCGGTTTCGAGCAACCCAAAGCTGTCCGGCTGATCACGGTCGACGCTGTCATCGAAACAGTGGCGCTGATAGCGGTTTGCCTCGCTGTCGGGTCGGCGCTTGCATCGTGGTTGAACGGCACGGCTTTCGAGCTACCCGCGTTCGTGTGTGTATTGTTCGTGGGCGTCGTTCTGCGCAACGGACTTGCCGCGCTCGGTTGGTATCAGGTCTTCGAACGCGCAGTGTCGCTGCTCGGCAATGTCAGCCTCGGCCTCTTTCTCGCAATCGCACTGATGAGTCTTCGTTTAGGGGACCTCGCCTCCCTCGCACTGCCGCTTCTCGCAATCCTGGTGGTGCAGGCGGTAGCGATGGCCGCCTACGCGATTTTCGTCACCTTTCGGGTCATGGGGCGCAACTATGACGCGGCGGTGCTAGCCGCCGGACACTGCGGTTTCGGCCTCGGGGCCACGCCGACCGCGATCGCCAACATGCAGGCCATTACGGATCGGTTCGGTCCATCCCATCTTGCCTTTCTGGTCGTGCCGATGGTGGGCGCGTTTTTTATCGACATTGCGAACGCGATCGTCATCAAACTGTTTCTGCTGCTGCCCATTTACGGGTAAGCGTGAACCCGTTGGTCGCCACGCAAATCCCCGCTATGGGCGCAAACAGATTGGTGACCGGTATGCGAACTCGCATCGAAAGGGAGAGATTGGTCCGGTGGGCCGCAAGATCACCGGAAAGGCTCGTAATCCCTCGCAATGAATCAATCCCGGAGAGTCCGCTCAGCGTACACACGACACGTAGCCAACCTGCGAATCGTGGAAAATGCTTACTCGACCATTGCTTAGATTGACCACCTTGTGGACGCCATTGCCAGCGAAGGTGTGTGACCAATACATGCTTGCGCCTCCCCAGCCATAAAGGCCACCTGGATAGCGCGAATCGTTTCCTTGCGCGACGATCGCGTATCTGTTCGCCGTAGCCGTACCGTTATCAGCGTTCGTGTAGGCGAAGAGCGCTTTCAACTCTTCGATGGTGGGCAGTCGCATGTGCCGCTTCGTGCAATGGTACAGCGCGCCGTGGTAGTCGTATTGGACGATTCGGGCTCCACTGAACGTGTCTGGGGCGCTTCTTTTCGCGCGTGCGATTTTCTTCTCCCAGGCATAGGGGGTAGTTACAGGGCGGCTAAAGCAGGTCCTATCGTGAGAGAAGACGGTCGTGCCCTCGCCTGTCATTGGATATATCCCTTTGGCCATGCAGATTTCTTCAGTGGGTACCGATACGTCCGCCGGTGCTGCGGCGTATGAAAGGCCCGCTCTTGTAACCGATACTGTAGTTAACAAAACGCGAAGCAGCACAAATCTCAGATGCCACTTTCCGCTAGTGAAAGTCATGGGAGTCCGATAGTTGTATTCATGATTAATCAAATGGACCCGATTGGGTTGCGTCGTAAACCCGCTCAGGCCCGGCAGCGTCGGCGGCAACCCAGATGAATCCGGGACACTGGCCTCCTTACAGGTCAAGCTAGTCCCGGAACTGGACGAAGTAAACGTCTTTTTTGCTGAGGGAAATGGTTGATCACTCCTTTAACAAGGCTGCCAGGTACGACGCACCGACGCGCGGCAATACCACGACGTTCACGATGAAGTTCACACACACGACGGGCACAAGACCCGTTCACCGGCTCAAGTGTGAAACCGTGTCCTGGGGTTCAAGGGCAAACCCAAATTGACAAGAGTTCGGAATCGGCAAAACTAGGAGGGTACGGATTTTTTGTCTGCGTAAGCGGCCAGTCACGCCGATTTGTAAGAGAGCTGGGTGGGGCCGCGCGGGTAAGCTGCTGGGCCGCCCATTAATCCCGGATGCAGATGGCCATCCCGTATGTCACGACGCCGAGGCGGCTTCGTCAACAGCTCCCGCTCGCACTGGCATACGCCTCTGCGCCTCAGCAATGGCGTTAGTCCGTGCATCCTACGGAATGGTCGAGGAGCTGACTGTTCGATGAATCACGCCTTTTACCTACTTGCCGTCGCTTTCAGACCCACGGTTCCGGTGAACGACGAGGCAAATCATGCTGCCCGCGGGAAAACCGCATTTCTTCGCGCGCCGATGGGATGAGGCGAAAGAGACCGGAATTGACTAGGGCATCGAGGGCAAAGTACACACTGGCATTCAAGATCCATGGTTTCGCTGACGTTCGATCTGAATCTACGCGTGGAGATGTCCGGCGCCGTAGTTGAGGCTACGTACTTTGGGGTGCTAAATCAGGTCGTCGTAACACGTTCGCGCAACGTAGTTTCAATCAGAGAGGGGCCTCGATGAACGCCCGCCGATTCCGACCAGTATTCGGACAGCCCAAGCGGTACGTCATTTGCGTGCCGCTGGAAAATCGCTGCCCTCATGTTGTGCGCGATATTGAATGCATGCGGCACGCACCGAGGAGGTTTCGCGGCGTAGCGAAGTACTGAGGAAAACCATGCGGCAGTACGAGGTCGGTGATATTGGGCGCATCAATATCGATCAGGCGCGCGTGGCTCTGCTCGAAAGCCGACGTCTTTGGTGAGGGAGCAGGTCGGCCTGCTCCCGGGGCAGGTTGCGTTGTTCCGGGCGATGGGAGGGGGATGGCAAAGGACCGGCGCAGGTTCTGGGGTGGCTCGTTTGTAGTAACGAGAGGTGCACTTCACGTTCGTCTCGAAGGCTAAGATACAGGTCCTCCAAGCTGATTTCCCAAATGTCCGCTCCACGCCTGTGAGCTGACGGCTGTGAGTTGGAAGGTCGAATGTCTCGTCCGGGTCGCCACCGGTCAGATGCGCATGACGTCAACCCACGGCTCTAGAACCGTCCAAGCGGCTCGCGAGTATTCCACAGCCCCAGATAGGCGTGAGCGGGCGGGACCGACGAGCGATTGTGCATCAGTTGCGGAAAGCGCGCCTCAGTTACCGTGCCGTCGCACTGCCGCTGACCATGCCTTTTGGTCGCCAAGGGCGATTTTATGGACGTTCGCTGCATACACCCATTCGCGGGCTTGGCGCTGAATGAGATCCATGAAAGCAGGGGGGCCGCTGCAGTAAATCTGTGTGTTGGCATGAGTTGGACTCATTGCGTGGGAACTCTTCTGCGCGAATAGATCATCGGACAGGCCGAAATGGTGATAAACCTCACCGTGACTTCGAAGCGCGTCAAATTCTTCTCGAAGAACTGCGCGGTCGGCCGATCGGGCGAAGTTGTGCACCTCGAACCTTTGCCCCGCCCATGCAAGCCGCTTCGCGATTCCCGCGATCGATGCTGTGCCTATTCCGCCAGAAAAAAGGATAGATCGCGCATGATCGTCCAAAATTGTCGGCGGGCTTTTTGGGGTGCCGACGACAAACACTTCGTCTCGTTCATTCAACGGAAACCTGGTTAGCAGACTATCCGTTCTGCCGTCACACTCTTGTCTCATGCCTACCACGTAACCATCGGACAGGGACGAAACATCGAGCAAAGGATAAATTCTTTGCTTGTCGCCAGCGCTATTCAGACAGAGCGTGACGCACGACCCATTGTTAAACGGCGGAAGCGCCGATTTGGACGTTGTTCGAAGTTCAACGGCATGGTACCCGTTAGCAATTTGCCATTTCCGGCCCACGATGACGGGAATCAGGTTGTCGCGCATGTCTTCTCCAATAGGACTTGCTTCACAGATGGAACTCTAGCTGATACCGCGTAAGGGATGGAGAGGGGAGCCGGGTTGTAGCGGATCCGCAGTGATGCTCGGGCGTCGAAACCCGCGTGGTTAAAGGCGTTGAGCGATTAGTGCAAGGATGGTATTTCCAGAACGTACTTTCTGGTTATCGATGACATCACGTTGACGATACTTGGCATAGCATAGTAAATGCACTTGGGAACGGTATGTCCATCAAGGGTGACAAGGCAAGGCTGCTTGCTTTAACACCGATCCATGCACGATCGGTAATGCACACGATAAGAAACTTCAACTTTATCTTGTGGGCGGGAGAAGGCACTATAGGTTCCCGTCCGCTTTACAAGGCCTGTCGACCCGCAACGAGGCGTCACGTTCGACCACTGCAGACGGGCGAACGAGGAATCGTTTTCGCCGTCGTCAATAGATGAAGACAGCTGTATCCTTGGCAAGGCTGCCCACGCATCGCGCACGCCAGAGCGGATTTTATGCACAAGCTCACGACTCAGCTCTGCCGCGAGAACCAAGCGGTGGTTATCGAGGACCTGAACGTCAAAGGGATGCCGGCGAACGAACGACTTGCCCCGGCGATCTCTGATGTAGGCTTTGGGATCTTTCGCCCCTTGATGCGCCGCTACGTCGCGCTGAGGTATTTCAACATCGGAGCCGCATCGATTTACGTCGTCAAGTTCCTGACCGAGCCGCTGCTGGGAGGCAAGCCCAGATGAACGTTGCGCGTCCTCGCGGTTCGTATTGCCTGAAGGCAGCCGCCCGCTGCGCGCCACTGGCGGCTGCCGCCGGCTTCGCCGTGGCAACCCCGTTGCCAACGCCGCCGTGCGGGACACCGCCGGTGCCGGCCTACGCGTCGCTGGGCGCGCAACCCGCGATGGCGATCCTGCGCGCTGAGGAGCTCGATGCGGGCGAGTGGCGGCCGTCCTCGTGCACCGGATGGCCTGCCGCGTCCCGCTCCCGGGTTGTCGTCGCGCTGGCAGGGCTGGTCCGCGTCGACGGCGGTCCCGAGACGCTGTTGGCACGTGCCGGGGCGGTTTCCACCCTGAGCACCGTGCGCTACTGGTCCACGACCGACAAGAAGTGGCGTCCCTTGTTCCTGGATGCCGCAGCGCTGGCCGGACCCGCCGAGGGCGGGGAACGGCGGGGTGATTTCCGCCCGTCGGAACTGCAAGCCGGACGAACCTTGTACTTCTGGGTGCGCGACAGCCGCTCCGGCCCCCTGGTGTACCGGATGCGGGTGCTGGAGCACAGCCCGCAGCGGATGGCGCTGGCCGAGGAAAATGTGTCGCCGGTCCGTGCCTTCGGACTGACACTGTTTCAGCCTGCTGCGCTGCAGACGGTGGTGTTCGCACAGCGCCAGACGAACGACGTATGGGGGCTGTATATTCTCGCGCGCATCGACCGGCAAGCCAGCAGTTCCATTGCGAGCGGGCACGATGCCTCTACGGCGAACCGGGCGCTGGCACTGTTCCGGTACATGGCCGGCGTCCCGACCGACGCGGAACCACCGGCCGTGCGATGACTTGGGCCGTGACGCAACAGGCCCCTCTCGTCGATGCATCAAACGCCTGCTGCGACGCTCTCGCGCGCTTTCCTGCAGTACGCGGCCGCGGGCGCGGTGTACGGTCTCACATTTCCCGGTGTTGTTCGTCTGGGTCGAAAACTGTCGGTAGCTAACAATAATCCACCCTTGTGCGAACTCATTTTCTCCCACCCATTTCCTGATCAGGGGCTACGGAATTCCCACGTCCGACTACGAGCAGTTCGCGCTAACGGGGCGTATCGGCCGCTGTTCTCTATGTGCGGCAGCACCCGGCCGAGGGC
>NZ_JAQQEK010000063.1:0-22639 GCF_046027355.1 Paraburkholderia sediminicola
GCGCACAGGGGCAACGCTAATAGACCACTAAGAAATCAAGGAAAGGCCAAAAACCTTAGGATCACAGAAAAACCAAGCGCCGCGCAGGCAAAACAACGCTACTACAGCATAGTCCGAACATGCCAAAGTTCCGGAAACAAAACCACATCAAGCATCTTCCGAAGATAAGGCGCCCCACTGGTCCCACCAGTCCCTTGCTTAAACCCAATAATCCTCTCCACGGTAGTCACATGCCTAAACCGCCACTGCCGAAAAGCATCCTCGAGATCAACAAGCTCCTCGGCCATCTCATACAACTCCCAATGCTGAGAAGGATTCCGATAAACCTCCAACCAGGCCGCTTCAACAGAAGCATCATGAGTAGTAGGCTGCGTCCAATCCCGCTCCAACCTGGAAGCTGAAATCGCAAATCCCCGCCGAGCGAGCAACCGCACAACTTCATCATAAAAAGAAGGCGCTTCCAACGAAGCCTTAACCTCGGCAAACACATCAGCCCGATGCGCATGCGGCTTCAGCATCTGCTCATTCTTATTCCCAAGCAAAAACTCAATCTGCCGATACTGGTAAGACTGAAACCCGGAAGAACTCCCCAGATAAGGCCGCATAGCCGTGTATTCAGATGGCGTCATAGTCGCGAGAACACTCCAGGCCTGCACCAACTGCTCCATGATCCGCGACACACGCGCCAGCATCTTGAACGCCGGCGGCAATTCATCCCGACGCACGGCCTGCAGCGCCGCCCGCAACTCATACAGCGCGAGCTTCATCCACAGCTCGCTCGTCTGATGCTGAATGATGAACAGCATCTCGTTGTGATCCGGCGACAGCGGATGCTGTGCATCCAGCACCGTCCCCAGCGAAAGATAATCGCCGTAACTCATCGACTCCGAAAAATCCAGCTGCGCATCATGCCAGCCATCGCCTGAATCGGCGGCAGGGGAGGTCGCATGAGCCGCAACACTCCCGTGCCCAAACGGACATCCCTGCGCCGGCTTTTCTTCCGGCAGCCCCGGTGTTTGCATGTGATCGGTCATCGCGCGCTCCTCAGGTCACTGCGCCGCGTGCGGCGAATTCAGGTGCCCGCCAGGTCTCCTTCACGAGCACCTCGCGCAACGTGTCCACCGCATCCCACACATCGACAAAGCGCGTATACAGCGGCGTAAAACCAAACCGCAACACATGCGGCTCGCGATAATCGCCGATCACCCCACGCGCAATCAACGCCTGCATCACCTCATACCCATGCGGATGCTCGAAACTCGCATGCGACCCACGATGCGCATGCTCACGCGGCGTAACAAGCTTCAAAGGAAACTCGCTGCAACGCGCTTCGACCAGTTCGATGAACAGATCGGTCAACGCCAGCGATTTCTCGCGAACCGCCTGCATATCGGTTTGCAAAAACACATCGAGCCCGCATTCGACGAGCGACATCGACACCATCGGCTGCGTGCCGCACAGAAAGCGCCCGATGCCGTCATCGGGCTGATACGCCGGGTCCATCTTGAACGGCGCGCGATGTCCCCACCAGCCGGACAGCGGCTGCGCGAATTCGTTTTGATGGCGCTTCGGCACCCACACGAACGCGGGCGAACCCGGACCGCCATTCAGATACTTGTACGTGCAGCCAACCGCATAGTCCGCGCCGACGCCGTTCAGATCGACCGGCACCGCGCCCGCCGAATGCGCGAGGTCCCACAACGCGAGCGCGCCTTTATCGTGGATCAGCTTCGTGAGCGCGGCCATGTCGTGCATGTAGCCGGTGCGGTAGTTGACGTGCGTAATCATCGCAATAGCAACGTCGTCGCCGATCGCGTCCGGCAGTTCGGACGGATCGTCGACGAGGCGCAGTTCATAACCGCGGTCGAGCTGTTCGATCAACCCTTGCGCGATGTACAGATCCGTCGGGAAATTCGAGCGCTCGGAAACGATCACGCGACGCTTCGGATCGCGAGCATTCGCGACCCGCACGGCCGCCGACAGCAGTTTGAACAGGTTGATCGAAATCGTATCGGTGACGACCACTTCGTTTTCCGCCGCGCCGATCAACGGCGCGAGCTTGTTGCCGAGGCGGCGCGGCAGTTCGAACCACCCGGCGGTGTTCCAGCTACGGATCAGGCCTTCGCCCCATTCGGCGCCGATCACGGTTTGTGCGCGCTGCGCTGCGGCCGCGGGTGGCACACCCAACGAATTGCCGTCGAGATAGATGGTGGTCGACGACAGCGCGAACTGGTCGCGCAACGTCGCGAGAGGATCGGCGCTGTCGAGCGCCAGTGCTTCGTCACGGTGGTTCATGGTGATTCCGTCAGTCAGATCAGAGATGTTCATTGCGATTCGGGCAGCGCGCGCAGGATTGCGCGCACCGGGCTTGCATCGAGTGTGGTCAGCTTGAGCGGCAGCGCGATCAGTTCGTAGTCGCCGGGCGCGACGTCGTCGAGCACGATGCCTTCGAGAATCGCCATGCGATGCGCACGGATGCGGTGGTGAGCGTCCATCGTCTTCGACTCCTGTGGGTCGAGCGACGGCGTGTCGATGCCGATCAGCTTCACGCCGCGCGCGGCCAGCATGTCGATCGTGTCCGGCGCGACCGCGCAGAACGTGCTGTCCCAGGTGGTCGTCGGCGCATTTCTGTAAGTGCGCAGTAAGACTCGCGGCGGCAAGTCGTCGAGCGAGCCGACGAGGTGTTGTGGCGTCACAACAGGCGATGCGCCGATGCAATGAATCACGCGGCATCGGCCGAGGTACGCGTCGAGCGGTACTTCGCCGATGGCGGCGCCTTCGGCGTCGTAGTGTAGCGGGGCATCGGTGTGCGCGCCGGTGTGCGGCGACAAGGTTAGCCGGGCGACGTTGACGGGCGAGCCCGCCTCCATGCGCCATACGCGCTCGATGCCCACCGGCGTGTCGCCAGGCCAGACAGGCGTGGCGGTATCGACGGCGGGGGTGATGTCCCAGAGTGTTGGCATAGTCGCATCAGCGGTTTGTGTCTATCCGGGAATGATAGGTGGCTTGCCGCGAAATGTGATTGCGAAAAAATCTCCTTCTGAGCGGTGTCTTGGAACATAATTTGAGACAAACGGGAAAGGGAGACCGAATATGAACGCGATCTCGCTCGACGCCACCGATTGCCGTATCTTGACGGTGCTTCAGCAAGAAGGACGGATCAGCAATCTCGACCTCGCGGAGCGCATTTCGCTCTCGCCGTCAGCCTGTCTACGACGCCTGCGCCTGCTCGAAGAGCAGGGCGTCATCGAACATTACCGCGCGTGTCTGAATCGCGAAGTGCTGGGTTTCGAACTGGAAGCGTTCGTGCAGGTGTCCATGCGCAACGACCAGGAGAATTGGCACGAGCGCTTCGCGGAAGCGGTGCGCGACTGGCCGGAAGTAGTCGGCGCATTCGTCGTGACCGGCGAAACTCACTATCTGCTGCGAGTGCTCGCGCACAACCTCAAACATTATTCGGATTTCGTGCTGCAGCGTCTCTACAAGGCGCCGGGTGTGATGGATATTCGTTCGAATATCGTGCTGCAGACGCTCAAGGAGGATTCGGGCGTGCCGGTTTCGCTAGTGAAGAAAACCGGTGGGCATAGCGCGGCGCATAACGATCGCTGAGTGTGAGGGCGGCCGCGCCGGCAGAAAGGCGCGGGCGATTTATTTCTGGCGGCGACGGTCTTGTGCCGCATGTCATTGCTGAACCGCTTGAACCGTTCGTGCTGCATCTCAACGCGGGGACGCGTTCAAAGCGGTTCGAGTCCGTGAAAAAGGCCGTTCTGAAACACCAGCGGCGAAGTCTCAGCGGCATTCTCGTGCACGCCGCAGCGCTCCACTTCACCGACAAAAATCACGTGGTCGCCTTCTTCATACCGACTGCGGTTATGGCATTCGAACCAGGCAAGCGCGCCGTCGAGCACGGGCATGCCGGTGTCGCCTTCCGCGTGCGACACGCCTTCGAAGCGATCGCCCTTCACGGTCGCAAAACGCTTGCACAGATCGAGCTGCGACGCGGCCAGCACGTTGACCACGTAGTGACTGTTGGCGCGGAACACCGGCATCGACGCCGAGCGCGTGGCCAGACTCCACAGCACCAGTGGCGGATTGAGCGAAACCGAATTGAACGAACTGGCCGTGATGCCGATCAGTTGGCCGGACGCCGCGCGCGTCGTAATGACGGTGACGCCGGTGGCAAATTGGCTGAGCGCCTGTTTGAAGGCATTCTGGTCGAAGTTGGGCGGGCTGGCGTGCTTCATTGGGCGCAAGTCCCTGGCGCAAACCGGGTGAACCCCGGGCTGAACCGATCGCGCGCACGGCTGGAAACAAATGATTCGAAAGTCATAGTGAAAATCGTCGATTTGTCCCAATTTTAACTGCAATCGCGGCGGATTGGCCGCGACCCCAGCCGGTGAATGAAAAAGCCGCTAAGCTGGAAAGCTCGGATGGTGGCATGAGCGTTGCGGCGAACCGTGGGCCGGCATCGGCCGACTATGAGTTTCAAGGAGCGAGCAGCATGAGTCAGACAGGCGAAGTCGCCACCCTCGGTGGCGGGTGTTTCTGGTGCCTCGAAGCGGTGTACCTGGGCGTCGACGGCGTGAACGCGGTGGAGTCGGGCTATGCGGGCGGCCAGACCCAGCGCCCGACGTATGAGGCGGTGTGCGACGGCGTGACGGGCCACGCCGAAGTCGTGAAGGTCGACTTCGATCCGGCGAAGATCAGCTATCGTGAGATTCTCGATATCTTGTTCGCGATCCACGATCCGACGCAGTTGAACCGGCAGGGCAACGACGTCGGCACGCAATACCGCTCGGTGGTTTTCACGCATTCGGAAGCGCAGCGGGAAACGGCGTTGCAGGCGATCCGCGAGATCGGCGAGCAGGGCATTTACGACGGGCAGATCGTCACTCAAGTGCTGCCCCTCGACGGCAATTACTGGCCTGCTGAGGCTTATCACCAGAACTATTTTGCGCAGCACCCGAATCAGGGGTACTGCTCGTTCGTGGTGGCGCCGAAGGTGGTGAAGTTTCGTCAGAAGTTTGCTCACCGGATCAAGGCGAGCTAGCGGGATGAGCGGCCGCTTGCGCGTTGCTCAAGCGTCGGAGTCGGGCGGCTGCTCATTCTCATCAGAGGACGCAGGCTCATTCTCGTTCGATTGCCGACGCTCGTGCTCGTCCGATGGCGGCGAGTCATGCTCATGCTCATGAGCAAGCCGCGCATACGCCTCGATAATCGCCCGCGCCAACTCCACACAGCTGAGCGGCGCCGAGCCTTCCGCTTTATTGTTGATCGCGATCACCACCGGCTGGCCGGCGAGCGCGTAGCGCGCAGCCAGTTCGGCGAGCGATGCGCGCGTCGCCGGATCCTGGTCGACCAACTGGTTGAACGGTTCGTACTTGGCCTTCGCCTGTTCGTATTTGAAGCCGCCATGCAGACTCCAACGCACGATCAGCGGCCCGGCCGGTTCGCCGTCCAGCAACGCGAGCGCCGCGGACTGGCGCAGCGGATCGGGCATACGCGCGTGAATCCCGACGCAATAACGCACGCCCGCCGTTTTGAGCGTGCGGATAAAGCGCGGCGTGAGCAGACTCCCATCACGGATTTCGATCGCGTAGCAGGCGCTGTCCGGCAGCTTCGGCAAGGCCGCCAAAAATTCGGCCAGCCGTTCGATGAACACCGCCGGCTGCGCGAGCATCTGATCCGGCAGCGGCGAAAGCTGGAACACCAGCGCGCCGGCCTTGGCGCCGAGTCCTTCGAGACACGGCGTGACGAAGTCGTCGATCGCCATTTGCGCGTTCAGGAAACACGGATTCATCGAGACCGGCTCGCCACGTTCGGCGCGCACGGTGGCGTCGGTAATCGTCATTGGCGCTTTGACGATGAAGCGGAAGTGCTCGGGCACTTGTTGGGCGTAGCGCAGATACTCGGTGACCGTGAGGGCCTGATAAAACGACCGGTCGATGCTGACCGTCTTCAGCAGCGGATGCGCGCCGTAGGCCGTGAGACCCTCGCGCGAGAGTTTGCTGTTGCTGTACTCGTCGCCGTAGACGATGCCGTTCCAGCCGGGAAACGACCATGTTGAGGTGCCGAGGTGGATTTGCGGCGGTAGTTGCGCGGCGAGCGCAAGGAGTTGGGGCGAGGGTGGGGCGGCGAGGATTTCGCGGGTGCGGCGTTTTCTGGGGGCGTCAGCGGGGACGGGCGTGGTGTCGGCGCTGAGCGCGGTCGTGGCGTCTCCCGGCGCCGCCGCTTCGTCTTCCGGCCATAGCGAAGCAGCGCTTCCGGCCTTCGCGCGCGGCTGACGCCGACGCTCGGGCTGCGTCGCGGTGGCCGCATTAGCGTCCGAGGTTGCCCGCTCCCCTGTCTCCTGAGCGGCGTCCGCATCTGCCCCAGCGGTCCCGGCGGCCGCACCAGTGCCAGCGGCCCCAGCCGTTCCGCGCGGTAACTTCACACCGCCATCGCCCTTCGCCGCCGCCGCTTCCACCGGCATCCCGAACAGATCGAACTGCACGGCTTCGCCATCGGCGCCAGACTCGCCTTTCACCGGCTGATCAACTTCGCTTGTCCCGCTCTGGTCCATCGGTGTTCGACCTGCTGTTCAAAGGTTGCGCCGCGTCGATACGCTCATGCACGGCGCCGCGGCGCAACCGTATTACAGCGGTTTGTCGTACATAAAGCGGCGCGACCACGGCAAGTTTTTCGCGCTGCGGCCGGCTTTGCGGCACACCACCTGGTAGATGGAGACGTCGTCGGTTTCGAACGCGTAGGCGCAACCGGCGAGGTACAAGCGCCAAATGCGGAATTTTTCGTCGTCGACGAGCTTGCGGGCTTCCTCCGCATGCGCTTCGAAATTTTCCGCCCAAAGGTTCAGCGTGTGCGCATAGTGACGGCGCAGGCTTTCCACGTCAACCGCTTCGAGCCCACCGCGCTGCATCGACTCGAGCGCAAGGCTGATATGCGGCAGCTCGCCGTCCGGAAACACATAGCGGTCGATGAATTCGCCGCCGCCAAGCGCGGTCTCGCCGCTGTCCGAATCGCTCGACGTAATGCCGTGATTCATGGCGATGCCGTCGTCGACCAGCAGGTCGTGGATTTTCTCGAAGTAGCCCGGCAGATTTTTGCGGCCCACGTGCTCGAACATGCCGACGCTCGTGATGCGATCGAATTGCCCTTCGACGTCGCGGTAATCCTGCAGACGAATCTCGATCTGGCCTTCCAGGCCCGCCGCTTTGACGCGCGCGGTGGCGAGGTCGAACTGGTTCTGCGAGAGCGTCACGCCCACACACTTCGCGCCGAATTTCTGCGCCGCGCGCAGGACGAGCGCGCCCCAGCCGCAGCCGATATCGAGCAGACGCTGCCCCGGTTGCAACTGGATCTTGGTGAGGATGTGGTCGATCTTCTTGATCTGCGCGGTGGCGAGATCTTCGTCGCCGTTCTCGAAGTACGCGCACGAGTACACCATGTTCTCGTCGAGCCACAGCTTGTAGAACTCGTTCGAGACGTCGTAGTGATACTGGACCGCCTTCTTGTCCGACGCCTTCGAATGATTGAAGTAGCGCCGCACGCGCGCCAGCTTGCCCGCGCTGGTGACGGTATTGCGCGCCAGCTGGTAGCCGATATTGATGATGTCCGACAGCTTGCCCTCGATGTCGATCTTGCCCTTCACGTACGCCTCGCCGAGATTGTCGAGGCTCGGTTCGAGCAGATAGGGCAGCGCCGTGGCGCTTTTGACATGTAGCGTGACCTGAGGCGCGGCGAACTGCCCGAAGTCATGTTGCTGACCGTCCCACAGCACGAGGCGTGCGGGAACGTTAGCCCTGCTTTTTACCTCTTCCACCCACTGCGCCAGCTTCTTCTCCCAGAACATGTGATCTCTCCGTGTCCGTTGAATTAAAGCAAAGCCTGTGTGGATCGCAACTCGATGCGGCGCGACTCCCATGCCGCGAGATGCCATCCGGCCGCCGCGCGCTGCTGCGTTGGCAACGCGGTGGCGGCGTTGTATTCCGATTCAAGGCGATAGGCGGGAGATTTGCCAGTCGCTGTGTTCGCCTGAACGCGTGTAGAGCAAACGGTCGTGCAAACGCGACGGCCGGCCCTGCCAGAATTCGATTGCTTCGGGCACCAAACGATAACCGCCCCAGTGCGGTGGACGCGGTGGCTGGTCGCCGTATTGCAGGCGGATTTCGCGTTCGCGTGTTTCGAGCTGCGAACGGCTTTCAATTAGCTGACTCTGGTTCGAGGCCCACGCACCGATGCGTGAACCGAGCGGGCGCGACGCGAAATATGCGTCGCTTTCTTCCGCGCTGGTTTTGACGATGCGGCCTTCCACGCGCACCTGGCGTTCCAGTTCGATCCAGTAGAACAGCAGGCTGGCGTAGGGATTGGCGGCCAGTTCGCGGCCTTTACGGCTTTCGTAATTGGTGAAGAACACGAAGCCACGCTCGTCGACGCCCTTGATCAGCACGATGCGCGCCGACGGCCGGCCGCGCGAGTCGACCGTGGCCAGCGTCATGGTATTCGGTTCGGGCAGTTTGGCGTCGACCGCTTGTTGGAACCACGTATCGAATTGACGAAACGGGTTGCGGTTGATATCGGCAACGTCCAAAGAACCCAGCGAATAGTTTTTTCGAAGTTCGGCGAGTGAGGTCATGTTCTTATGCGAACGCTACAGTTCAATCAGTATAGCTAAGCCGCTGATTTTTTGCCTGCAGCCACATCAAGGTCCCGCGCGGTGCGGTCATGCATGCCGGCGTATGTGGCGCTCGGTGCTGCGCTTTTCGCGGCGATGCATCCTGCCGCGTTCAGGCAAAATACGGGGTTACGTACGCCTTTGCGTCGCCACGTCGTGTTTTTGCCTGACCACCGAGCCCTGCCATCATGTCCAGCACCACCGCGCAATCCGATCTTACTACCAGCCTCGACGGGAATGAAATCGCCGACCGCGCGCGGCGCTTCGGCGGCATCGCGCGTCTGTACGGCGCGCCGGCGCTCGCCGCGTTCGAAGGCGCGCACGTCGCGGTGATCGGCATCGGCGGAGTGGGGTCGTGGGTGGCCGAGGCGCTGGCGCGCAGCGCGGTCGGCACGCTGACGCTGATCGATCTCGACAACGTCGCCGAGAGCAACACTAACCGGCAGATCCACGCGCTCGACGGCAACTACGGAAAACCGAAGGTCGAAGCCATGGCCGAACGCATCGCGGCGATCAATCCGTTTTGCGACGTGCGCCTGATCGAGGACTTCGTCGAGCCGGATAACTTTGACGCGACGCTCGGCGGCGGCTTCGATTACGTGATCGATGCGATCGACAGCGTGCGCACCAAGACCGCGTTGATCGCATGGTGCGTGGAGAAGAAGCAGCCGTTGATCACGGTCGGCGGCGCGGGTGGTCAGCTCGATCCGACGCGCATTCGCATCGACGATCTCGCGCTGACGATCCAGGACCCGTTGCTGTCGAAGGTGCGCGGGCAACTGCGCAAACAGCACGGTTTTCCGCGTGGCCCGAAGGCGAAGTTCAAGGTGAGCGCGGTGTATTCCGACGAACCGCTGATCTACCCGGAGGCCGCCATCTGCGATATCGACGAGGAAGCTGAGCACGTCACCACGTCGCCGGGCCACACGGGGCCGGTCGGTTTGAACTGTGCGGGATTTGGTTCGAGCGTGTGCGTGACGGCGAGCTTCGGTTTTGCCGCGGCCGCGCATGTGTTGCGGGCGTTGGCGAAGCAGGCGACGGCTTGAAGTGATTTACGCCGCGGTGGATGCCGCGGCGCCAGTCAGGCGCTGCTGGGGCGCCGCGCCTGAATATCGATTGAGCCAATCAGATCAGAACAACGAAGCGCTCAGCTTGCGCCGCCATTGCGACACCAGCTCCGGCTGATGCGCGGCCAGATCGAACACCGACAGCATCGTCTTACGGCCGATATCGTCGCGGAACGTGCGGTCGCGTTGCACGATCGCGAGCAGTTGTTCGAGCGCTTCCGCATATTTGCGGCGGGCGATGAACGCGCTGGCCAGATCGAAACGCGCTTCGAGATCGGCGGGGTCGGCGGCGACTTTTGCCTCCAGCGCATCCGTTGGCGGCAGATCCGCGGCGGCGTCCACGGCGTCGAGGCGCGTCTTGATCGCGTTGAAACGCGCGTCGATGCCTTGTGTCGTTTTCGGCGACAGCAGATCGACTTCGTTGCGCGCTTCGTCGATACGGTTGTCTTCGAGCAGCATTTCAATGCGGTCCATGCGCGCTTCGTCGAAACCCGGGTCGTAGGCGAGGGCGGCTTGCAGCGCGTCGTACGCATCTTCGCGGCGGCCTTCGGCCAGCGCGGTTTGCGCTTCGAGACGCGCGGCGTCCGCGCCTTGCGGCACGAGCCGCTCGATAAACTCGCGCAACTGGCCTTCAGGCAGTACGCCGACGAACTGATCGACCGGCCGTCCGTCAGCAAAGGCCATGACGTGCGGAATGCTGCGCACCTGGAAATGTGCGGCCAGTTCCTGGTTCTCGTCCACGTTCACCTTCACGAGCTTCCATTTGCCGGCGGCTTCGGCTTCGAGCTTTTCCAGCATCGGGCCGAGCGTCTTGCACGGGCCGCACCAGGGCGCCCAGAAATCGACCAGCACGGGGGCCAGTGTCGACGCCGTGATGACGTCCTGTTCGAAAGTGGCCAGAGTGGTGTCCATTGCGTCCTCGTCGATAAAACGGTCTGTTGACTATTTGGGGCCGAACGCCGCGAGTTCAATGCTGCCCGATCCGACTTGCGCCTATTTGCGCAGGGGCAGCGGGATCCATTCGGTTTCGCCCGGCACCTTGCCCATTTCCTGATTAGTCCACGCGAGCTTCGCGGCTTCGATTTTCTCGCGCGAACTGGCGACGAAATTCCATTCGATAAAGCGTTCGCCATCCAGCTTCTCGCCGCCGAGGAGCATGACCCGCGCGCCGTGGGTGCTCGCCAGCGTCACCGTTTCGTCGAGCGCGAGCACCGCCATCTGACCGGCTTCGAGCGGCGTGCCGTCGATCTCCAGATCGCCATCGACGAGATAGACGCCGCGTTCCTCGTGCTCCGGTTCGAGCGCGAAGGCGCCGCCCGGCGCGAATTCGCCGGCCACATACAGCGTGCCGGAAAACGTCGCGACCGGCGAGGTTTCGCCGAACGCCGTGCCCGCGATCACCCGCAGCGTGACGCCGTTGCGCTCGACCACCGGCAGCGTCTCGGCGGCGTGATGCGCGAACGACGGCTCGATGTCTTCGTCATCGAGCGGCAGCGCGACCCACGTCTGAATGCCGTGCATGGCCTGGCCGCTCGCGCGGTCCTCGTCCGGCGTGCGCTCGGAGTGGACGATGCCGCGCCCGGCCGTCATCCAGTTGACGTCGCCGGGGACGATTTTCTGCGCCGAGCCGAGGCTGTCGCGATGCATGATCGCGCCTTCGAACAGATAGGTCACCGTGGCGAGGCCGATATGCGGATGCGGCCGCACGTCGAGGCCGACGCCGGGTTCGAGGGTGGCCGGGCCCATGTGGTCGAAGAAGATGAACGGGCCGATCAGGCGCGCCGCCATGGCCGGCAATACGCGCCGCACGGTCAGACTGCCGACGTCGCGCAGATGCGGTTTGAGGACTGCTTTGATCGAGGAGGACATGGCAGGCTCGGCTGGAAGGGTGGGTGGGATTTTTGTTTAATGGACGATTCTACTGCGGTGGGCGCGATGACGACGGCTCGGCGGCACATTGACGCCCCGGGAATCCGTAGCGCGGGCCGTCGCCGCGTGCTGACGGCGTCCGCTAAACTGCCGGATCGAACAATCGATTGGAGACTGGGATGTCGCCCAGGGATTTGCTGCTCGCGCTGGTCGTCGTCGTCGCGTGGGGTGTCAACTTTGTCGTGATCAAGGTGGGCCTGCATGGCGTGCCGCCCATGCTGCTCGGCGCGTTGCGCTTCGCGCTCGCCGCCGTGCCGGCGGTGTTTTTCATCAAACGGCCCAAGCTGCCGTGGCGCTGGCTGATCGCGTACGGCGCGACGATTTCGTTCGGGCAGTTCGCTTTTCTGTTTTCGGCCATGTATGTCGGCATGCCTGCCGGACTCGCCTCGCTGGTGTTGCAGGCGCAGGCGTTTTTCACGCTGATCTTCGCGGCCGCGTTCCTGCATGAGCGGTTCCGCATGCCGAATGTCGTCGGTCTGCTGATCGCGGCGGGTGGTCTTGCCGTGATCGGCATGCAAGGCGGCCATGCCATGACGCTGGCCGGTTTTGTCCTCACGTTGTGCGCCGCGTGTTCGTGGGCGCTCGGCAACATCGTCACGAAGAAGGTCGGCCAGGTCGACCTAGTCGGACTGGTGGTGTGGGGCAGCCTGATCCCGCCGCTGCCGTTTTTCGCGCTGTCGTACGCGTTCGAGGGTCCGCAGCGGATCGTCGCGGCGCTTTCCGGCATCAGCGCGATGTCGATCTTCGCCATCGTGTATCTCGCGTTCATCGCCACGTTGATCGGCTACGGGTTGTGGAGTCGCCTGCTGTCGCGCTATCCGGCGAGTCAGGTCGCGCCGTTTTCGCTGCTGGTGCCGATCGTCGGCCTCGCATCGGCGTCCCTGTTTCTCGACGAGCAGTTGTCCGCGGCGCAGATCGCGGGCGCTTTGCTGGTGATGGCGGGCTTGGCCGTGAATGTGTTCGGCGGCCGGGTCGTGCAGCGGTTTTCACCGGCGCGTCGCGCGACCGGCACGTCTGAGTGAAAACAAAAACGCGGACGAACATGAAGACGAAAAAACGGCCGCATCGAGCGGCCGTTTTGCATTGCATCGCATCGCGTTGCACACGCAAGCATCACGTCATGCGATTCTTCGCGAGCGGTGGATTCGCCGCGAAATAGCGTTTGATGCCGGTCATGATCGCATCGGCCATCTTCTCGCGATACGCGTCGTCGTTCAGGCGGCGCTCTTCGTCCGGGTTGCTGATGAAGGCGGTCTCCACGAGGATGGACGGAATGTCCGGCGCCTTCAGCACCGCGAACCCGGCCTGTTCGACCGAGCCCTTGTGCAGCTTGTTGATGCCGCCGATTTCCTTCAGCACGAAGTTGCCGTAACGCATCGAATCGCGAATCTGCGCGGTGGTCGACATATCGAACAGCGCGCGGTTGACGGTGGCGTCGGCGGACTTGATGTTGATCCCGCCGATCTGATCCGACGAGTTCTCCTTGTTCGCCATCCAGCGCGCCGCGGCGCTCGTGGCGCCATGCTCGGACAGCGCGAACACCGACGAGCCCTTCGCGTCGGGCGTGGTGAACGCATCCGCATGGATCGACACGAACAGGTCCGCGCCGACGCGCCGCGCCTTCTGCACGCGCACGTTCAGCGGCACGAAAAAGTCGGCGTCGCGCGTCATCATGGCGCGCATGTTCGGTTGCGCGTCGATCTTCGCGCGCAGTTTCTTCGCGATGTCGAGTGCAACATGCTTCTCGTACGTACCCGAGCCGCCGATCGCCCCCGGGTCTTCGCCGCCGTGACCCGGATCGATCGCGACGGTCAACAGACGCACCGTGTTGCTCTTGCCGGACTTGGGATTGGTGAAGGCGTAGGTATCGTCGCTGCCGGCATCGTCCGCGCCCAGCGTGCTGGCGCTGTTGCCCTTGTTGCGGGCGATGGCCGTGGGCGGCGCCACCGGCGCAGCAGGCGCGGCGGGCTTGCCGAGGATCGGCGGAACAGGTGTCGGCGCGACATGCACCGGCGGACGCGGCACGCTCGGCGCGGAGCCGCTGCCGCCGTTTTGCGCGTAGCGCTCGAAGAACGCTTCGCTGTTATCGGCGGTGGGCGGCGTGGTGCCGGGACCGCTCAGCGTGGCGGGCGGCGGCGCAGCGTTCTCTTCGTTCAGCGTCTGCTGCTTGCGTTCCGTCTGCGCGAGCAGATCCATCAACGGATCAGGCGCGACGGCGGGATACAGGTCGAACACCAGCCGGTACTTGTACGCGCCGACCGGCGGCAGCGTGAACACCTGCGGCTTCACCGAGCCCTTCAGGTCGAACACCATGCGCACCACATGCGGCTGATATTGCCCGACGCGCACCGACTGGATCTGCGGATCGTTCGGCGTGATCTTCGACACGAGGTCTTTCAACGCCTGATCCAGATCGAGGCCGCTCAGATCGACCACCAGCCGGTCCGGTCCCTGCAGCAACTGCTGGGCGTTCTGCAGCGGCTGATCGGATTCGATCGTCACGCGCGTGTAGTCGCGCGCCGGCCAGACCCGCACGCCGAGCACCGAGCTGGCCCACGCGAGACGCGGTGCGACGAGGCCGAGCACGAGCGTGGACGCACCCGCGCGCAGAATCTGCCGGCGCCGCCAGTTATGCGTTGCGGTAGCCGCCGATTCGATCGAGCGGAACGGTTTGATCAACATCTTTCGAGACATGCCTTTCCTGATTCGCTGTATGCCCGTGCGACGAGGACACGGCCGTCGCTTTCGTTCTCGTTATCGAGGTCGAGCGAGAAGACAAGATCCGGCACGCCGAGCAGACGACCCGCGCGTTGCGGCCATTCGACAAGGCAGACCGCGCCGCTGTCGAAGTACTCGCGAAAGCCCGCGTCGGCCCATTCGGCCGGATCGGTAAATCTATACAGATCGAAGTGATAGAGCGCGAGTTCCCCGGCGGGCCGCTCGAGCACGTAGGGTTCGACGAGTGTGTAAGTGGGGCTGCGCACGCGGCCGGCGTGGCCGAGGCCGCGCAAGGTCGCGCGTACGAGGGTGGTTTTGCCGGCGCCGAGGTCGCCGACGAGTTGGACTTGCAGCCCGTAGAATGCCTTGTCGCCGTCCGCGCCCGGCGTGCGTTGCGCGGCTTCGCGCACGCTTTCGATCGCCCGCGCGAAGCGCTCGCCGAATGCCATGGTGGCGGCTTCGTCCGCGAGCGCGAAGGTGCGTTCGAGCAGGACGTTGGCGGGCGGTTGGATCGCGAGATCGGGATTGACAGGCATTCTCGTAAAATGGCGTGATGAACCGAAGTCCGGAGTCCCCTGTTACCTGCACGCCTGCGTCCAACGACGATGCGCGTGCCGAGCGTCATTTCGATGAAGCGGCGCTGAACGCGCTCGCGCTGAACATCAAAGCGTGGGGCCGTGAACTGGGTTTCGGAGCGATCGGCATTAGCGACACCGATCTCTCCGCCGCCGAAGCGCCGCTTGCAGCCTGGCTGGAAGCGGGTTGCCACGGCGAGATGGATTATATGGCGAAACACGGCATGAAACGCGCGCGGCCCGCCGAGCTTGTGGCCGGCACGCGACGTGTGATTACCGCGCGCATCGCTTATTTGCCCGCTCAGACATTGAGTGGAAAGGCGCACGAAAGCGCTTTGCAGGACGGCCCGATCACGCAGGACTGGCGCGCAGCTGAGCATGCGCGGCTCGCGGACCCGTCGGCGGCGGTCGTCTCGGTCTATGCGCGTGGCCGCGATTATCACAAGGTCATGCGTAACCGTTTGCAACATCTGGCCGAGAAGATCGAAGCCGAGATCGGCGCGTTCGGCTACCGCGTATTTACCGATTCGGCGCCGGTGCTGGAAGTAGAACTTGCGCAGAAGGCCGGCATCGGCTGGCGCGGCAAGCATACGTTGTTGCTGCAACGTGACGCCGGTTCGCTGTTTTTTCTCGGCGAAATCTACGTCGATGTGCCGTTGCCGACCGACGCCGAGACTCTGCCCGAAGTCGCGCCCGAAACGCCGGGCTCGCATTGCGGGAGCTGCACGCGCTGTATCGGCGCCTGTCCGACGGGTGCGATCGTCGCGCCTTACAAGGTCGATGCGCGCCTCTGTATTTCCTATCTCACGATCGAATTGAAGGGCAGTATTCCCCTGGAATTGCGGCCGCTAATCGGCAATCGTGTGTATGGCTGCGACGATTGCCAGCTCGTGTGTCCATGGAACAAATTCGCGCAGGCCGCGCCGGTCGCGGACTTCGACGTGCGGCATGGGCTCGATCGCGCGTCGCTCGTCGAACTCTTTGCGTGGAGTGCGGACGAGTTCGATACGCGCATGCAAGGCAGCGCGATTCGCCGCATCGGTTACGAGAGCTGGCTGCGCAATCTCGCGGTGGGCATGGGCAACGCGCTGCGCGCGTCGTCTGAGAGTTTGAGCGCGCCGGCTCGCGAGGCGATCGTGCAGGCGCTGAGAATGCGCGCCAATGACGCTTCCGCCGTCGTGCGCGAGCATGTGGAATGGGCTTTGGAAGCGGCGTAGAGTAGCGGCAAAGCTGAATAGCGCCGCGCCAGTGAGGAGCAGGCAATCATGTTCAATGCAGTGATCGATGCGCCGTTCGGCAAGGTCGGCATCCGCCTCGAAGGCGAGGCCGTGCGCGAGATCGTCTATCTACCGGATTCGATGCAAAGCGTCGCGCCCGACACGGCTTTGGCAAGGCAAGCGGCCGAGCAGATCGAGCGATATTTCGAGCGCGCGTCGGCGAAGTTCGAGTTGCCGTTGGCCTCGGTCGGCACCGCGTTTCAGAAGCGTGTGTGGCAGGCCATCAGCGACATTCCGCCCGGCGTCGTGCTGACCTACGGTCAACTGGCGAGACAACTCGGCAGCGCGCCGCGCGCGGTCGGTCAGGCCTGTGGCGCCAACTACTTTCCGATTGTGATTCCTTGTCATCGGGTGGTGAGTTCGAGCGGCATCGGCGGTTTCGCGAATCACGCCGAAGAGGGTTTCTTCCGCAACATCAAGCGCTGGCTGCTGGCGCATGAAGGCATTCCCTACGCATGAGCGATACATTGATCGACGACGCGGCCGCCGCGTCACCTCTGTTCGTCGCCAGCTCGGCGTCGATCGATGCGTTTTGCGACGCGCTGTGGCTCGAACACGGACTGTCGCGCAACACGCTCGACGCGTACCGCCGCGATCTGCGGCTCTTTTGCGAATGGCTCGCGCAAAGCCGCAACGCCTCGCTCGATACCGCGAGCGAAGCCGATCTGAACGCGTATAGCGTGGCACGCCAGAAAGACAAATCGACTTCGGCGAACCGGCGGCTCTCGGTGTTTCGCCGCTACTACGGCTGGGCGGTGCGCGAGCATCGCGCCAAGGTCGACCCGACGGTGCGCATCCGCTCGGCAAAACAGCCGCCGCGTTTTCCATCGACGCTCAGCGAGGCGCAAGTCGAAGCGCTGCTCGGCGCGCCGGACGTGGCTACGCCCTTGGGCCTGCGCGATCGCACGATGCTGGAGCTGATGTACGCGAGCGGTTTGCGCGTGACCGAACTCGTCACGTTGAAGACGGTGGAAGTGGGCCTGAACGAAGGCGTGGTGCGCGTCATGGGCAAGGGCTCGAAGGAGCGGCTGATTCCATTCGGCGAGGAAGCGCATAGCTGGATCGAACGCTATCTGCGCGAGGCGCGGCCCGCGCTGCTCGGCGCGCGCGCGACGGACGCGCTGTTCGTGACGAATCGCGCCGAAGGCATGACGCGCCAGCAGTTCTGGAACATCATCAAGCGGCACGCGGCGGCGGCCGGCGTGCATGCGCCGCTCTCGCCGCATACCTTGCGGCATGCGTTCGCCACGCATCTGCTCAATCACGGCGCCGACCTGCGTGTCGTGCAACTGCTGCTCGGCCACACGGATATTTCGACCACACAGATCTACACGCACGTGGCGCGCGAACGGTTGAAGTCGCTGCATGCGCAGCATCATCCGCGAGGCTGAGGCGCGCTTGCGCTTTGCTCAGAGAAACTCGCGCAGCCGATGCTTGAGAATCTTGCCGGTCGATGCGGCCGGCAGCGCGGCGAGCACTTTGACTTCGGCCGGCCGCTTGTACGGCGCGAGACGCTCGCCGCACCAGTCGATCAATTCGGCGGGCGTCACCTTCGCGCCCGCAAGCAACTCGACGAACGCGACCACTTCCTCGTTGCCTTCCACGGCGCGTCCGATCACCGCCGATTGCACGACTTGCGGATGCGCGTTCAACACATGCTCGACCTCGGCCGGATACACGTTGAAGCCCGAGCGGATGATCAACTCCTTGCTGCGCCCGACGATATGCAACGCGCCGTCCGCGTCCTGCCGTGCGAGATCGCCGGTTCTGAGCCAGCCGTCTTCGGTCACGACCGTACGTGTCTGCTCAGGGCTGCGGTAGTAGCCGAGCATCACGTTGGGGCCGCGCACCCATAGCTCGCCGATTTCGCCCTTCGCCGCGTCGACGCCGTCTAGTCCGACGAAGCGCACCTCGATACCCGGAATGACTTCGCCGACGGAACAATCGCTGCGCGGCGCATCGAGCATGGTGTGCGACACGGTCGGGCTGCTCTCGGTCATGCCGTAGCCGTTGTGCAGCGGCAGACCGTAGACGCTTTCCACTTGCGCTTTCAAGGCGGCGTCGAGCGGCGAGCCGCCCGAATAGGCGAAGCGCAATTGCGGCGCGGACCACGAGTGGCCGTGTGTCTGCAGATGTTCGAGCAGTTTGGCGTGCATGGCCGGGACGCCCTGGAAGATCGACACGCGTTCCTCGGCGAGGGCGCGGCGCACGGCTTCCGGCGCGAAACGCGGCACGAGCCGCAAGGTCGCGCCCGCGTGCAGGCTGCCCAGACACACCGATGCGAAGCCGTACACGTGCGAGATCGGCAGCACGGCATAGACGACGTCGTCCGGGCCGACTTTGCGCAAGCGGCTCGAGATCGCGGCAATGAACAGCAGATTGCGATGCGACAGCATCACGCCCTTCGGTGCGCCAGTGGTGCCGGTGGTGTAAATCAACGCGGCGCATTGGCGGTCGCTGGCGGTTTCGACGGGTTCGGCGATCGCCGCGCTGTCCACGGTGTACGACCAGGCGCCGATGTCCGGCGTGATAGTGGGCGCCTTGGCGGCGTGATGGCGCCCTGCGTGCAGCTTGGCGTCGGCCGAGCTTTCCGTGGCGTAGGCGACCACGCGAGGCTGCGCGTGCGCGCGGATCGAGTCGAGCTCGGCCGCGGACAGGCGCGCGTTCGACACCAGCGCCCACGCGTCGAGTCGGGCGGTCGCGAACAGCAGTACGATCTGGACGATGCTGTTCTCCGCGACGATCATCACGCGATCGCCGCCGCGCACGCCCCATTCGCGCAGCAGCGCGGTGGCGGCGTCGACGGCCTCCAGCAGTTGCGCGCTGGTCAGGCGGCGCGCATCCTCAATCAAGGCGATGTGCTGCGGATCGCGCGCGGCGGCCAGCGTCGGAATGTCGGCGATGCGCGCGGGCAGCGCGGCCAGCAACGCGGGAATGTCAATGTTGGAACGGGTGGATGAATCGAAGCTCAACGCTGTCTCCTATGTCGACCGATACCCGGCGTACGTTGCGCCGGAAGATTTTCGAACGATCGTGCCACAGCCGCCGGACCCGCACAATTGGCCATTCGGCAAATAGCCGTTGTGCAAAGTCGCCATTACAATGCGCCGATGAGCAAATCCCGACACGTCTCCGAAACGCCGGCCACGCAGTTTCTGCGTCGCCATGGCGTCACTTTCGGCGAACATCCTTATGATTATGTCGAGCACGGCGGCACCGCGGAATCGGCGCGCCAGCTCGGCGTGGACGAACATCACGTGGTGAAGACGCTGGTGATGGAAGACGAGCACGCCAAGCCGCTGATCGTGCTGATGCACGGCGACCGCACCGTCAGCACCAAGAATCTCGCACGGCAGATCGGCGCGAAGCGCGTCGAGCCGTGCAAGCCCGAGGTGGCGAACCGCCATTCCGGCTACCTGATCGGCGGCACCTCGCCGTTCGGCACGAAGAAGCCGATGCCGGTGTACGTCGAGTCGAGCATTCTCGAGATGGACAAGATCTGGCTGAACGGCGGCCGGCGCGGGTTTCTGGTCAGCATCGACCCCAAGGTGCTGACGGCGTTGCTGGCGGCGAAGGCGGTTCAGTGCGCGAGCGTCGATTGACGTTTGCCTGAATGTTTTGCGGGCGCGCGGGTTCGGTAGAATGTGCGCCGCCTCGTTCCGAGTTGCGCGCCCTGTTGCGGTTGGGGTATCGAGTTTCAGACCGCCGATCCTTATAAGAGTCCCAGATGCAAAACCTGATCGTTGCTGTCGTTGCCTACCTGATCGGTTCGGTGTCGTTCGCCGTGATCGTGAGCGCCGCGATGGGCCTCGACGACCCGCGCTCGTACGGCTCGGGCAACCCGGGCGCCACCAACGTGCTGCGCAGCGGCAGCAAGAAGGCCGCGATTCTCACGCTGATTGGCGACGCATTCAAGGGCTGGCTGCCGGTGTGGTTCGTCGTGCACTACGGCGCGCGCTACGGGCTCGACGAGACGTCGGTGGCGATTGCGTCGGTGGCCGTGTTTCTCGGCCACCTGTATCCGGTTTTCTTCCGCTTCAAGGGCGGCAAGGGCGTGGCGACCGCGGCCGGCGTGCTGCTCGCGATCAATCCGATTCTCGGCGTGGCGACCTTGCTGACCTGGCTGATCGTGGCGTTCTTCACGCGCTATTCGTCGCTGGCGGCGTTGGCCGCGGCGGTGTTCGCGCCGATCTTCGACGGCTTCCTGTTCGGGCCGCATGTCATTGCGCTGGCGATCGTCGTGATGAGTTCGCTGCTGGTGTGGCGCCACCGCGGCAACATCGCGAAGCTGATGCGCGGGCAGGAGAGCCGCATCGGCGACAAGAAGAAAGCGGATGCGGCGGCGAGGGCGGCGGGTGGTGGCGACGTTTGATGTACGGTGCTTCGAGGCTTCAATGCCTCGGCGCGTCTTGCGCGGTGCACTAGTCATGCACGTCACCGTGCGCGTGCCGGGCGGTTGCACTGCGGCGCACGCAGAGACGGGCGCGGGCGCTTGCGCGCCGGCAGTCTGGTGCTTAGTGCTCAGCGGCCAGTGCGCTTGTCGTGCGCGGTGCCGCACGCCAAAATGGCAGCGCATGCGTTAGACGCACTCGCGCCCCGGCAGATCAGTCGCGGAAGTTGTTGAAGTCGAGCGGCGTGTCAGTCACGTCCTTGCGCAGCATGGCGATCACGCTTTGCAAATCGTCGCGCTTGCCGCCGGTAATGCGCACCGCGTCACCCTGAATGCTCGCCTGAACCTTGATCTTGCTGTCCTTCACGAGGCGCACGATTTTCTTCGACAGATCGCCCGACACGCCTTTCTTGATCTTGATGACCTGCTTGACCTTGTCGCCACCGATCTTCTCGATCTTGCCGTAGTCGAGGAAGCGCACGTCCACATTGCGCTTGGCCATTTTCGACAGCAGCACGTCTTTCACCTGGCCGAGTTTGAAATCATCGTCCGCGTAGGCCGTGATTTCGTTTTCCTTGTGTTCCACGCGTGCGTCCGACCCTTTGAAGTCGAAGCGCGTGGAAATTTCCTTGTTGGACTGCTCGATCGCGTTCTTGACTTCGATCATGTTCGCTTCGCAGACGACGTCAAACGATGGCATTTTTTTCTCCCAATAGTGCTGCGGTGCGTGACGCAACCGGGCGGCTGCTCACGGGGCACTCGCTATAATCACGGACCGGACGTCATTTTACCGACGCCACTCCCTTTTGCCCAAGGCCGCCGCGCATTGTCTGCGTACTGTCGCCCGGCCGGGGGCCGAAGCCGGGTTCATCGGCTGCTTTATTCGTTGTCTCATTCGTCGTTTCACTGTTCTCATTCCGATGTCCCAATCCGACTCCGCCGCGTTCATGGCCGGCTATCCGCTGAAGGCGCACAACACCTTCGGCTTCGACGTCCGCGCGCAGTTTGCGTGCCGCATCGAGCGTGAAGAGCAACTGATGGCCGCGGTGCGCGATCCGCGCGCAGCCGGCCTGGCGCGCCTCGTGCTGGGCGGCGGCAGCAATGTCGTGCTGACCGGCGACTTTGGCGGTCTGGTGCTGCTGATCGCGCTGCAGGGCCGCCGCGTCGTGCGCGAGGATGATGACGCATGGTACGTCGAGGCGGCCGGCGGCGAGGCGTGGCATGAGTTCGTCGGCTGGACTTTGTCGCAAGGTTTGCCCGGGCTCGAGAACCTCGCGCTGATTCCGGGCACGGTGGGCGCGGCGCCGATTCAGAACATCGGCGCGTACGGGTTGGAGATGTGCGAGCGCTTCGCGTCGTTGCGCGCCGTGGAGCTGGCTACCGGTGATGTGATCGCAATGGATGCGCAGGCGTGCCGCTTCGGCTATCGCGACAGTTTTTTCAAGCGGGAAGGGCGCGACCGTTTCGTGATTACGTCGGTGACGTTCCGTTTGCCGAAGCTGTGGCAGCCGCGTGCCGGGTACGCGGATCTCGCGCGCGAACTGGCTGCCAACGGCCATGCCGACACGTCGCCGACCGCGCAGGCCATTTTCGATGCGGTGGTGGCGGTGCGGCGCGCCAAGCTGCCCGATCCGTTGGAACTCGGCAATGCCGGCAGCTTCTTCAAGAATCCGGTGATCGAAGCGGCGCAGTTCGACGCGCTGAAGGCCAGGGAGCCGGACGTCGTGTCGTACGCTCAGCCGGATGGGCGGGTGAAACTTGCCGCCGGCTGGCTGATCGATCGATGCGGCTGGAAAGGCCGCGCAATGGGCGCGGCAGCGGTGCATGAGCGGCAGGCGCTGGTGCTGGTGAATCGCGGCGGCGCGAGCGGGGGGGAAGTGCTGGCGCTTGCGAAAGCAATTCAGCGCGATGTGCTGGAGCGGTTCGGGGTGGAGCTGGAGGCGGAGCCGGTTTGTTTGTGATGATTGGCTGACGATAAAAAAGGCGCCAGGAGTTTCCTCCCGGCGCCTTTC
>NZ_JAQQEK010000064.1:0-21409 GCF_046027355.1 Paraburkholderia sediminicola
TTGCAAGACGTGCGATATCAAGGACCCGACGCAGAACATCGTGTGGGTCACGCCTGAAGGTGGCGGCGGGCCGAACTATCCGAACATGTGATTGACGCTTCACTTGCCTTCGCAGCGCCTGCTTCTGAATGCTCGCTCTGTGAAGGCAAAAAACTCAACTCCGCCCCACCGCTTCAATCCGCTCCCGCACCTTCGCCACGACCGGCGCCCAGTCGCCGACGCGCGGCTGTCGAACCAGCTCAACCGAGTCGTACCACGCCGTCTCCGGCGATCCATCGCCCCAGAACCAGGCGGAGACGTGATCGATCATCAAACAGGTCGGCACGCCGAGTGCCCCCGCCAGATGCGCGGGTCCGCTGTCGATCGTCACCACCAGATCCAGATTCGTCAGCAACGCCGCGACATCGTCGAAGCCGGACTGAAAATGATGCGTCAGATCGACGACGTCGAGACCCTTGGCACGCCACTGCGCGACCGTCTCTGCGCGCCCTGGCGACACAGCAAAATAGCTCACGCCGGGTACGTTCAACAGCGGTTCGATTTGCTCGACGGGCACCGAACGCCGCATGTCGCGGATATGGTCCGGATTGCCATTCCACACCAGACCGACTTTGCGATTGCCTCGCCTGGCGGCCGTGTGCGCTTCGACTCGCTCACGCCATGTCTGCTCAAGCGCTGGATCAGCGTTTAAGTACGGCGCGCCCCAACTTGTTGCGTCGAAAATGCCGAGCCGCAGCGGCAGGCTCATCAGCCCGCAATGAAAATCCGGCTGCGTTTCCAGACTCGTTTCGAGCGGCAAATCGGAGGGCAGCATCCGTTCGAATAAATGCCGCAAAGGTCCGTCGTGGCCGAAAATCACCCGACCGCCCTCGCGCCGCGCCCGCTCGGCCAGTAGCGGCAGAAAGCGCACCGCCCAGAGGCAATCGCCATTGCCTTGTTCGCCGTAGACCACCAGCGTTTTGCCGGCAAGCGATTCACCCTGCCAATGCGCGCTGATCGCCGCGAGCGCCTGCTGCGCGTTGTTCAGTTCGCCCGCCGCAAACGCATTGCGTGACTCGTAATGCGCCCAGCCCTCGGCAAAACGTCCGCTGCGAATCTCGAGTTCCGACAGATCGAACGATGCATGGGCGTTATCCGGCGACAGCGTCAGTACTTGCCTCAGCAATGCCTCGGCCTCGGCGAACCGCGCCTGCTCCTTGATGCACAACGCCAGCTTGTGAAGCGCCACCGGATTGCCGGGCACGACGCGCACGGCTTCGCGCAACAGAGCCTCGGCGGTGGCGAAGTCGTCGCGCTGTTGGACGGCCGCTGCGCGCCAGATCAGCGCGTTGGCATCTTCAGCGTTGCGCGAGAGCAGCAGGCCGGTAGCGGAGTCAACCAGCGCCCAGTCGCGCAGCACGAAGGCCGTTTGCGCAATCGTATGCAGCAGCGTGGGTTCGCAGGAAGGATCGAGTTGATAGGCGCGCACCAGTGCAGCAAGTGCCTCGCGCTGGCTCGCCTTGTCGCGGCCGGCGTGTTGCAGCAGCGCGTGACCAAACGCCAGGCACTCGCCGGCAGCGGCATCGGGCGAGGCGGCACGCGCACGCAGGCCCGCGAGGTGGCTCGCTGACGGCCCGGAATCGAGATCGGTCATGGAGACGGCACTGCCCACGCAGAACGGGTACAGAGGCGCTTGAAGCAGGCCCGTTAAGGCGCGCTCGCCGCGATCTTCGGCGTGCTGACGGCCACGTCGCCGCATTGCGCGCGATGGCGCAGCGCATGGTCGATCAGCACCAGCGCGAGCATGGATTCAGCGATCGGTGTGGCGCGAATGCCTACGCACGGGTCATGCCGTCCGAACGTTTCGACGATGACCGGTTCCCCCGCCTTGTCGATCGAGCGGCGCGGTGTGCGAATGCTCGAAGTCGGCTTGATCGCGATCGACACCGTCACGTCCTGTCCGGTTGAAATACCGCCGAGCACACCACCCGCGTGATTGCCGACGAAACCCTCCGGCGTCAATTCGTCGCCATGCACCGAACCACGTTGCGCGACACTGGCAAAGCCCGCGCCGATCTCGACGCCCTTCACCGCGTTGATGCCCATCATGGCGTGCGCGATGTCCGCGTCGAGGCGGTCGAACAGCGGCTCGCCGAGGCCGACCGGCACGCCGGACGCCACGACGTTGATGCGCGCGCCGATCGAGTCGCCTTCCTTGCGCAGCGCGTCCATATACGCTTCGAGTTGCGGCACGATCTCCGCGTTGGGCGCGAAGAACGGATTCTCGCGCACGTGCACCCAGTCGACGAACGGCACGTCGATCTCGCCGAGCGCGGCCATATAGCCGCGAATCTCAGTGCCGAACTTCTCGCGCAGCCACTTCTTGGCGACCGCGCCCGCGGCCACCGTCGGCGCCGTGAGACGAGCCGACGAGCGGCCGCCGCCGCGATAGTCGCGGATGCCGTATTTCTGCCAATAGGTGTAGTCGGCGTGACCAGGGCGGAACGTGTCGGCGATATTGCCGTAGTCCTTGCTGCGCTGGTCCGTGTTGCGGATCATGAGCGCGATCGGCGCGCCGGTGGTCTGGCCTTCGAACACGCCCGACAGGATCTCGACCTTGTCTTCTTCCTGGCGCTGCGTGACGTGACGCGACGTGCCGGGCTTGCGGCGGTCGAGTTCGAACTGGATGTCGGCTTCGTTGAGCGCCATGCCCGGCGGGCAGCCGTCGATCACGCAGCCGATAGCGGGGCCGTGCGATTCGCCGAAGGTCGTGACAGTGAAAAGCGTACCGAGCGTGTTGCCGGACATGGGCGTCGTCCAAAGAAATGCGGGGAAAGTACTATTATGCCAGCCTCGAGGCGTCTGGACCGCGCCGCGCGGTCGTTTTGGCCGATCGGCCAGGGTGTGCATGCGCGTCCGCTTCCCGCCGGATCACCCAGTTTGTCAGGACGCACGCTGCGCCGTGTAGGAATGTTCGCATCGCCGACTGCCTAGGTCACCCAGGCAGCGGGCGCGCAAAACATCGCAAGTCAGGAATTTCTGCGCCGATATTGCGCGCCGCCTGCCTGAGCAACCGGCGCTCGGGCGGCGCGGGCATTCCACCACCTTGCGCCTGCCCCCCGTCTGCGGGCATCTTTTCGTTTTCCGTGATGCCGCTGCCGGGCTTCAGCGCTGCGGTGGCGCTACTTCCGCGCCCCGCGCAACTCGATGACGATCTGTTGCAGCTTCTCCGGCGTCGCCAACGCCGGCTCGATCGGCTCCCCTACCGCCAGCGTGAGACGGCTCATGACGCCCTTCTGGATCGGCCGCGGCCAGCGCGCGTCGCCCGCTCGCGAAAACACACTGCCCCACAGGCCGCGCAGCGCCATGGGAATGACCGGCGCGGGCGTGCGCCGGATGATCTCGGTCACGCCATGACGGAACGGGTTCATCTCGCCGGTTCGGGTGAGCTTGCCCTCCGGAAAGATGCAGACCAGTTCTCCCTCGGCAAGCGCTCGCGCGCAGCGCTCATAGGCGCGCGTCAGCATCTGCGCATCCTGATGCGCCGGCGCGATCGGAATCGCCTTCGCGTGACGGAACACCCAGCCGGCGAACGGCGTCTTGAAGATCTGGTGGTCCATCACGAAACGAATCGGCCGCGGGCTCTCGGCCATGATGACGATCGCGTCCACGAAGCTCACGTGGTTGCACACCAGCACGGCCGCGCCCTCTTCCGGAATCCGCTCGGCATGCACGAGGCGAATCCGGTAAAACGTGTGTACCAGCACCCACGCGACGAAGCGCAGCAGAAACTCCGGCACCAGCGAGTAGATGTAAGTCGCCACCACGATATTGAGCAGCGCGGTGACGAGGAAAATCACCGGAATGCTGAAGCCCGCCGAAGTCAGGGCGACGGCCATCAGCGACGAGACGATCATGAACAGCGAGTTCAGAATATTGTTCGCCGCGATGATGCGTGCACGGTGGCTCGGCTGGCTGCGGCTCTGGATCAGCGCATAGAGCGGCACGCTGTAGAAGCCGCCGAACATGGCGAGCAGGAACAGATCGGCCAACACGCGCCAGTGGGCGGGCCGAACAATAAACTCGCCGACGCTCAGCAGATGTCCCGCGAGCGGCAGCGCGTGGCTCGCGAAAAACAGATCGATCGCGAACACGCTCATGCCGATCGAGCCGAGCGGCACGAGGCCGATTTCGATGCGCCGCTTCGAGAGCTTTTCGCACATCAGCGAGCCGAGGCCGATGCCGATCGAGAAGGTGCCGAGCAGGACGGTCACGACGTCCGGATCGGCGGACAGTACATTCTTCGCGAAGCTGAAGAACGACGACAGGAAGATCGCGCCGACGAACCACAGCCAGGAAATGCCGAGCAGACTCAGAAACACGGTGCGGTTTTCGTGCGCCAGCTTCAGGTTGCGCCACGTCTCGCTGACCGGATTCCAGTTGATCCGCAAATCCGCCTGCGGCGCCGGCGTCACAGGAACGAAGCTCGACACCACGCGCCCCACGACCGCGATCGCGACGCACGCGCAGGCGAGCACCACCGCGCCGTGTTCGACGAAACCCGCGCCCGCGCCGCCGACGATCGTGCCGATCAGAATCGCCACAAAGGTGCCCATTTCGACCATGCCGTTGCCGCCGACTAGCTCCGCCTTCGACAGATGCTGCGGCAGGTACGAGTATTTGACCGGCCCGAATACGGTGGAATGCACGCCCATCAAAAACGTGCACAGGTACAGAAGCGGCGCGCTATGCAACCAGAAACCCGCACCGCCGATCAGCATCACGACGATTTCGAAGCTCTTGACGAAGCGCGTGAGCATCGCCTTGTCGTATTTGTCGGCGATCTGGCCGGAGGTGGCCGACAGCAGCACGAACGGCAGAATGAAGATGGCCGAGATCAGGAACGCCGCCGTTTTCGGATCGACTCCGGAAAAGCGCGCCGCCTGATACGTGACGAGCGACGTGAAGCCGATCTTGAACACGTTGTCGTTCATCGCACCAAGGAACTGCGTCCAGAAAAACGGCGCGAAGCGACGCTGGCCGAGCAGCCGGAACTGGGATTCGTGCCCCTCGTGTTGACGGGCGGCGCGGCGGGCAGCAGGTAACGGACGATCGCTCATGAAGTTCCGTGAACAGGCTAAAAGAACGACAAAGAAGAAAGCGCTACGCGCGGTATCGCGCGTGGGCGAGTCACCGGACGGCACGCGGCGCTGAACTGCGAACCGATCACGCGAGCTTGCACCGGCCTCGGCATCAAGCCACCCAAAGGATCGGATAAAAGGCAGGACATGAGGTCAAACCCGGCGCCGGACACAAAAAAGCGCACGCTTTCGCGCGCGCCTTGACTGCCTCTTCGCGCTCACAGCAACGGCTAGCGCGTCGCAGTGAATCGCGGCGCATTAACGCGCCGGCTGCTGATCCTGCTGTTCTTCCGGCCAGTCGCGGATATAGGCCTTGAGCATGCGGTTTTCGAAACCCTGCTCTTCGACCACCGCCTTGGCGACGTCGTAGAACGAGATCACACCCATCAGCGTGCGGCTTTCCATCACCGGGAGATAACGCACGTGATGCTCGAGCATCATGCGGCGGACTTCGTTGACATCCGTTTCCGGCGTGCAAGTGAGCGGATGGTCGTCCATGACCTTGCGGATCGTGGAAGTGCCGACGCTGCCGCCGTTCTCGCTCAGCGTCAGAATGATTTCGCGGAATGTGAGCATGCCGACGAGATCGCCGTATTCCATCACCACCAGCGAGCCGATGTCGTGCTCGGCCATGGCATTGACTGCGTCGTGCAGCGTGGTGTCCGGCGTGACCGTGAATAGGGTGTTGCCTTTGACTTTGAGGATGTCGCTGACTCGCATGATCTGTCTCCCGTAATGCCCGCTAAGCATGGTAATGCATCGATGTTTTTCGATCCTAGCGGAAAGGCCCATAAAAGGAAAGCGGCCCGCCCACCAAGGCGCAGCGGGCGTTCGCAGGTTCGAACCCGTGTTTCTGAGCGTACGCGCATCGGGAAAACCGCGCTTGAAGCGCCGCATGCCGGTGATAGGATGGCCGCCACTTTCACCTTTCGCGAGGCCGTCCGTGGCCCCGCCGCCCAGGATGTCCGCCAACCGTTTCGACACGCTTGCGCTGCACGCCGGTGCTGCTCCCGACCCGACGACCGGCGCGCGCGCCACGCCGATTTACCAGACTACCTCGTTTTCGTTCCGAGACTCGGACCACGCCGCGGCGCTCTTCAATATGGAGCGCGCCGGTCACGTGTACTCGCGCATCTCGAACCCGACCGTGGCCGTGTTCGAGGAGCGGGTCGCCGCACTGGAAAACGGCGCGGGCGCGATCGGCACGGCGAGCGGCCAGGCGGCCTTGCATCTGGCCATTGCCACGCTGATGGGCGCGGGCTCGCATATCGTCGCCTCCAGCGCACTCTACGGCGGCTCGCACAATCTGCTGCACTACACGTTGCGGCGCTTCGGTATCGAGACGACCTTCGTCAAGCCCGGCGACCTCGACGCGTGGCGCGCCGCGCTGCGCCCGAACACACGGCTGCTGTTCGGCGAGACGCTCGGCAATCCGGGCCTCGACGTGCTCGATATCGCCGCCGTGGCGCAGATCGCGCATGAGCACCGCGTGCCGCTGCTGGTCGACTCGACCTTCACCACGCCTTACCTGCTCAAACCGTTCGAACACGGCGCGGACTTCGTCTATCACTCGGCCACCAAATTCCTCGGCGGTCACGGCACGACGATCGGCGGCGTGCTGGTGGACGGCGGCACGTTCGACTTCGAAGCCTCCGCCCGCTTCCCCGAATTCACCGAGCCTTACGACGGCTTTCACGGCATGGTGTTCAGCGAGGAAAGCACCGTCGCGCCATTCCTCCTGCGAGCACGCCGCGAAGGCCTGCGCGACTTCGGCGCATGCCTGCATCCGCAGGCCGCGTGGCAACTGCTGCAAGGCATCGAGACGCTGCCTTTGCGGATGGAACGGCACGTTGCCAATACGCGCCGCGTGGTCGAATTCCTCGCGGCTCACGCGGCGGTCGAATCCGTCGCCTACCCGGAATTGCCGACGCACCCGGACCACGCGCTCGCCAGGCGCCTGCTGCCGCGCGGCGCCGGCGCGGTGTTCAGCTTCAATCTGCGCGGCGACCGCGCCGCCGGACGCAGCTTCATCGAAGCGCTCTCGCTGTTCTCGCATCTCGCGAACGTCGGCGATGCGCGCTCGCTGGTGATCCATCCCGCATCGACCACGCACTTTCGCATGGATGCCGCCGCGCTCGCCGCAGCCGGTATCGCCGAAGGCACGATCCGCCTCTCGATCGGCCTCGAAGATCCCGACGATCTGATCGACGACCTCAAGCGCGCGCTAAAGGCCGCGCAGAAAGCGAGCGGTTCAAGCGCGCCGCGCAGCGGCGCATCCGGCTCGACCGCCCAACCCCGCCCGGAGTCCCCATGATCCTCACCGTCCAAGGCAAACCCGCCTACGCCTACACCGGCGGCAAAGCGTTCGATGCGAGCCTGCCGACTGCCGTCTTCATCCACGGCGCCGAACATGATCACAGCGTGTGGGCGCTGCAAACCCGCTACTTCGCGCATCACGGCTTTAGCGTGCTGGCCGTGGACCTTCCCGGCCACTGCCGCAGCGCGGGCCCGGCGCTGACCACAGTGCCGGCCATGGCCGACTGGCTGGCCGCGCTGCTCGACGCCACCGGCGTGCAACGGGCATTCGTGGCCGGCCACAGCATGGGCTCGCTGATCGCGCTCGACTTCGCCGGCCGCTATCCGGAGCGGGCAACCCACCTCGCCCTGCTTGCAACAGCGATACCGATGGCTGTCTCCGACGCATTGCTCGACGCCGCCTTGCACCGCGAGCCCGAAGCGATTGCCATGGTCAACGAGTGGTCGCATTCGACCTTCGCAGCCAAACCCTCCTGCCCCGGCCCCGGCTTCTGGCTGCACGGCATGAACCAGCGCTTGATGGAGCGTGTCTCGGCAAGCGGCGAACCGAACCTGTTCCACACCGACTTCGCCGCCTGCAACAGCTACGCGGACGGCCTCGCCCGCGCTGCGCAGGTGCGCTGCGCCGCACGCCTGATCGTCGGCCGGCGCGATGCGATGACGCCGCCGCGCGCCGCCAAAGCGCTTGCGGGCGCCCTGGCGCAAGCCGGTGTACCGGTCGACACGGTCACGCTCGACGCCGGCCACGCGCTCATGACCGAGCAACCGGACGCCACGCTCGACGCCCTCTTCAGCTTCGCTTCCAAAGCACCTCGCGAGGTTCGATAGACATTGCGAGCCACCACGATAACCGCGCGAGAGGCGGCGCGCCATCGGCCGAATGGCCAGGTTGCGCGCGTCGCCCGATAGCCGCACAATGGATCAAGCCTGTCCTGTTTCGAGCGCGTGTGTCTGGCATGTTTGCACGAGCTGAAGCATCGAGAAGCGTCGCAATCCGGAGGCCGTGATGGCTCAAACCGCGCACACCGATCACTTCGCGAGTTTCGCGGAGTTCTATCCGTACTACCTGAGCGAGCATCGCAACACGGTCTCGCGGCGGCTGCATTTCGTGGGATCGCTCGGCGTCATCGGCTGTCTCGCCATGGCGCTCGCCACCGGCGACTGGCTGTGGCTGCCCGCTGCCGTGATCTGCGGATACGGCTTTGCCTGGGTCGGACATTTCTTCTTCGAGAAGAACCGGCCGGCTACCTTCCGGCATCCGCTTTACAGCCTGATGGGCGACTGGGTGATGTTCAAGGACATCTGCGTCGGGAAGATTTCGTTGTAGCGATGCGGTAGTTTCAGCGCCGACCAGTACGCACTCCGCGCGACTCAAGCCGCCTGATGCGGCATGGAAGGTGTGCCGGATTCGCTCTGCTCGGCACGCGCCGCGCGAGCGGCCGCGCGCGCCGCCAGCAACGCGGCGAGTGTGACTTTCAGCTTGTCGTTTTCGAGCGCCGCCAGCAACATCTGGCCATCCACGCGGGTGGACGCCAGTTGGAGCTGATACTCGAGCTCCGCCCGGTCAATCACGAACAGCGCGAACAGGCGCTCGACCGTGATTTGCGCCGGATTCGCCAGCAGCAGGAAATGCGGACGCATGCCGTCCTCCTGCAAGCGCGCGATCCACTCGATCTCCTCGAGCTTTTGCAGCAGGTTGATCGTGGTGTCCATATCGCGACGAAGCATCCGCGAAAGTTCGGGCACGGTGTAGCCGCGCTTGCCTGCTTCGCGCGCTTCCGAGAGCCGCGCGAGCAGTTCGAGCGAGTCGAACAGATTGCTGCCCTCGAAGACGGGCCGGTGAAACTGGCCGATGCGAATGGCCGGCAACGCGGACGCGATCATCGCGCCCGCGAGCGTGATGAACCAGCACAGGTACATCCACACCAGGAACAGCGGCACGGCAGCGAATGCGCCGTACACCGCCGTGTAGGTCGGAATGCGCCGCACGTAATAGCCGAAGCCGCGCTTCGCGAGTTCGAAAGCGATCGCCGCGGTCACGCCGCCAATCACCGCGTCACGCCATTCCACCCGGCAATTCGGCAAGTAGACGTAGAGAATCGTAAAGGCGAGCGCCGTGAGCGGCAGCGCGGCGCCGGTGAGCGCCCACTCGATGACCGGCGTCATGCGTTGCGCCGCCGTGAAGGTCATGGATTGCGTGAACAGGTACGACGATATCGACAGGCTCACGCCGATCAGAATCGGCCCGAGCGTGATGATCGCCCAATACACCAGAATGCGCTGCGCGATCGGCCGCGCCTTGCGTACGCGCCAGATCACGTTGAAGGCGGACTCGACCGTCATCATCGTCATCACGGCGGTGACGAACAGAAAAATCATACCGATGGTCGTGAGCCCCTTCGCCTTCGAAGCAAACTGGTTCAGATAATTGAAAATCTGACTGTTGAGCTGCGCGGGCATCAGATGGTCGGCCAGAAAAATCTGCAGCGACATCTGGAACGAAGCAAAGATCGGAAACGCGGTGAACAAGGCGAACGCGACCGTGGCGAGCGGCACGAGCGAGAGCATGGTGGTGAACGTGAGGCTGCCGGCCACCTGCGGAATGCGGTCTTCGCTGCTGCGCTGCGCGGCAAATTGCGCGAGCCGTTTGAGCGTGTCGAGATCGAAACGCACCCTGGACAACAAACCCCACCTCCTTGCTTCATGTACCGGTGTTTCAGGACCGCGCGCGCGACCTGGCCGAACGGCTATGGGTGGCCTGTGGAGCGGACCCAGCCCCTATAATACCCGTTCACCGATGAGGCCTATGAAAGACATTCTCGTGCTCTATTACAGCCGTCACGGCGCCACGCGCGAGCTCGCGCTGGCGATCGCGCACGGCGTCGACAGCGTCCCCGGCATGCAGGCGCGCGTGCGTACCGTGCCGGCGGTGTCCACCGTCTGCGAAGCGACCCAGCCCGATATTCCCGCCGAAGGCCCGCCCTACGTCGAACTGCGCGACCTGGAGGAATGCGCCGGTCTGGCGCTCGGCTCGCCTACCCGCTTCGGCAACATGGCCGCGTCGCTCAAATACTTCCTCGACGGCACCACGCCGCAGTGGCTTTCCGGCGCGCTCTCCGGCAAGCCCGCTTGCGTGTTCACGTCCACCGGCAGTTTGCACGGCGGCCAGGAATCGACGCTGCTTTCCATGATGCTGCCGCTTCTGCATCACGGCATGCTGATCGTCGGCATTCCGTACACCGAGAGCGCGCTGAGCACCACGCAAACCGGCGGCACACCTTACGGCGCGTCGCATTTCGCGCGTGCGGGGAGCGCCGAACATGGCATCTCGGCGGACGAGAAGACGCTCGCCATCGCGCTCGGTGCACGCGTCGCGCGCACGGCGGCATCCATGAGTGATAGGCCGTGAACGAGCCGCACGCCCAACCAGCCAGCGCGTCGAACGCCGACACCGCAACGCAGGCGCCCACGCCCCCAACCGCGCTGCCCGTGCCGCGAAATCGCGCTGCCGCGCTCGGCGCCACCACTGCCCTGGTTGCGCTGATCGCCCTCTCCGTCGCGTGGGAATGGTGGCTCGCGCCGCTGCGTCCTGGCGGTTCGGCGCTCGTGCTCAAGGCTGTACCGCTGCTGCTCGCGTTACCGGGCGTCTGGCGGCGCCGGGTCTATACGCTGCAATGGGCGTCGATGCTGATCTTGCTGTATTTTGCCGAAGGCATTGTGCGCGGCTGGAGCGACCGCGGGCTGAGCGCCGGTCTCGGCTGGCTGGAAGCCGTGCTCTCCGTGGTCTTTTTCGTCTGCACGCTGGCCTACGTCGCGCCGTTCAAACGCGCGGCGAAGCGGGCTGCAAAACAGGCCGCCAACCAGCCCGCAAAGCAGCCCAACACCACCGGCTGACGAAAAGGCTCCGCCTCACCTGACATTTCCGCCCGAATACGCTGACCGACCACCATGACCCAAACCGCTTTCCTCACCGCCTGCCGCGACGCCATCGGCGGCGCGCAGGTGCTGACCGATCCGCACGACACCGCCCCGTACCTGACCGACTGGCGGCGCCGTTACACCGGCGCGGCGTGCGCGGTGCTCTGCCCGGCCACGCCTGACGAAGTCGCGGCGCTCATGAAGCTCGCCGTCGAGCATCGCATCGCGCTGGTTCCGCAAGGCGGCAACACGGGTCTCGCCGGCGGCGCCACGCCGGATGTAAGCGGCGCGCAGGCGGTCATCAGCTTGCGGCGTCTGAACCGGGTGCGCGACATCGATCCGCACAACAATACGATCACGGTCGAAGCCGGCGTCATCCTCGCCGAAGTGCAGAAGCACGCCGCCGAGGCCGGCCGCCTGTTCCCCTTGAGCCTCGCCGCCGAAGGCAGCTGCACGATCGGCGGCAATCTCGCCACCAATGCGGGCGGCACCGGCGTGCTCCGCTACGGCAACGCGCGCGAATTGTGTCTCGGCCTCGAAGTGGTCACGCCGCAAGGCGAACTGTGGGACGGCCTGCGCGGACTGCGTAAGGACAATACCGGCTACGATCTGCGCGACCTGTTCATCGGCGCGGAAGGCACGCTCGGCATCATCACCGCCGCCGTGCTCAAGTTGCATCCGCAACCGGCTGCGCGCGTCACGGCGCTCGCCGCGCTCGCTTCGCCGTATGCCGCGCTCGACTTTTTGTCGCTCACGCAACGCATCGCCGGGCCGCTCCTGACCGGTTTCGAATTGATGTCGGATTTCTGCCTGCGCCTCGTCGGCCGGCATTTCGAGCAGATGCGCTATCCGTTCGCCGAGCCGCACGCGCAAGTCGTGCTGCTCGAACTGTCGGACAGCGAAAGCGAGGAACACGCGCGTGGGCTGTTCGAGCGTCTGATGGAAACGGCGCTCGAAGACGGTCTGGTGCAAGACGCGGTGGTCGCGGAAAATCTCAGCCAGTCGCGCGCGTTCTGGAATCTGCGCGAACACATTCCGCTCGCCCAGGCCGAGGAAGGCCTGAACATCAAGCACGATATCGCGGTGCCGATCTCGCGCATCGGCCACTTCATCGAGGAAACCGATGCGGCGATCGCGCAGGCCGTGCCCGGCGCGCGCATGGTGACATTCGGCCATCTCGGCGACGGCAATCTGCACTACAACGTGCAGGCGCCCGAGGGCGGCGACGCGAAAGCGTTCCTCGCGCAATACCAGAGCCCGATCAACCAGATCGTCTACGACAGCGTGCACCGGCATCGCGGCAGCATCAGCGCGGAACACGGGCTCGGCCAGTTGAAGATCGACGAGGCGATGCACTACAAGCAGGACGTCGAAGTGCAATTGATGCGCGCCGTCAAACGCGCGCTCGATCCGCTGAATCTGATGAATCCGGGCAAGGTGCTACGCTAGAGTCTGATGCTCCGCGTTCCCTTGCGGAGCCCCGTACAGGAGTCGTGGTCGTGAAGATTCGAGTGCTGTCCGATCTGCATCTGGAGAACGATGAACCCGAGCTGATCCCGCATGCGCAGGCGGATCTGATCGTGTTGGCCGGCGACATTCACAATCACGCGGCCGGACCGCGCTGGGCGGCGCAGACTTTCGACGGCGCCGTGCCGGTGGTGTACGTGCCCGGCAATCACGAGTACTACGACGGCGAGTTCAGCGCGCTTGACGCCGCGCTCTACGACGCGGCCGCGCAGGTCGATAACGTGCACGTGCTGAACAACGCCGCGCTGGTCGACCCGCAAGGCCGGTGGCGCGTGCTCGGCACGACCTTGTGGACCGACTTCGCGTTATACGGAAACGACCCGGACCGGCTCGCCGAATCGATCGAGGCGTCGCGCAAGGTGATGCTCGATTTCCGCGGGCTGATCCAGATGAACTGGCCGCACGACACCCACGACGCAACACGCGATTTCACGCCCGACGATTCGCTTGCGCTGCACCGGCAAGCTCGCGCCTGGCTCGAAGGCGAACTCGCCAGGCCGTTCGGCGGCAAGACGATCGTCGTCACGCATCACGCGCCGCATCGGCTGAGTCTGGCCGAGCGTTATGCGCAAGACCTCGTGTCGGCGGGCTTCGTCAATCACTTGCCGGACCTCGTGGGCCCGCCTGTCGCGCTGTGGATTCATGGGCACACGCATACGCCGTTCGACTACAACGTGAACGGCACGCGCGTGGTCTGCAATCCGCGCGGCTATCTCGACCGGCGCACCGGTCTGCTGGAAAATCCGCTCTTTGCGTGGGATAAGGTCGTCGAGATTTAGCGGGCACCTGAGGTGGCTTGGGTCGGCTTCGGCTTGGGTCGGCTTCGGCTTGAGTCGGTTGGCTTGGGTTGGCTCGGGGCGCTCGCCCGGGTTGTCCGCCTTGGGGCCGATCTGGGTAGCGGGCCCGCACGGCAGGCACTACGCTATCGAGGTTGTCGAACCGCGGTCATCCAACCGCGGTCGTCGAAACCCAGGCCGGTCGTCTCCGGAGGTCGCTCATGTGTGGTCGAATCAGCCAGTACCGCGATCCGCATCTCTACACGGAGCACCTCGGCCTCGCCGATCCGCTCATGCTCTTCGATGCCGCCGACCGCCGTCCCGGCTACAACCTCGCGCCCGGCACCCACCCGCTCGCCGTCTACCCGGATCAGACGGTGCACGCGATCCACTGGGGTTATTGCCCGGACTGGGCACGCGAACAGCATCTGCCGCAGACGATCAACGCGCGTGCCTACGCTGCGCCGAACGGGCGGTACTTCAAGGAACTGTGGAAAACCGGACGGGTATTGGTGCCGGCGGACGGCTGGTTTGAGTGGCGCACGGAAACCGCACCCGTGGCCGCCATCGCGGAAAGTAAAGACAGACTGGACGAAGCGCCGAGCCGCCGGCCCTACTTCGTGCATCTGAAGAGCGACTTGCCCATGTATCTCGCGGCGCTCTCGAGCGTGCGCGGCACGGAACCGCAGACGGAAGGCATGGGAATGGTGATCGTGACGGCCATCGCCGACGCGGGCCTGATCGACGTGCACGACCGCCGTCCGCTGGCATTTGCGCCCGATGCGGCGCGCCGCTGGCTGGACCCGAAGCTCCCGCTCGACGAACTCGAGCAGTTGACGCGCAGCGCGGGCTTGGCCGCCGGGCGCTTTCGCTGGCATCGGGTGAGCCACGAAGTGGACCGCACGCTCAACGACGAGCCAGGTCTGATTGCAGCAGTGAACTGAATTTGAGCGACGGACGTGAGCGCGGAATATGGTCAATCGCGACGCGGCGGGACGGAAGCGCCCGATCGCTGCACTGAACTGAATGTAAGTGCTGGACGTGAGACCGGAACGTGAGTTAACCGCGACGCAGCAGGACGGAAACCCCGATCGCTGCGCTGAACTGAATGTATGCGCCAGACGTGAGCCCGGGACGTAGGTCGACCGCGACCGCCCGAAGAACACAAAACAGGCTGCCCGCTAAAGTGGCGCCACGCCAATCCTCAACGGTCGCGCCGCTGACCCTGCAAACCCGAACGCTCGACCTTGACCGGCACCAGTTGCGGCTGCTGTTCGCGCAGGCGGCGGAGCAAATCGCGCGATGCGGCGATCCCGATCAAGCCAAACATGACGGCCACGCCGATCATCAGATGCGTATCCATGAATCCCTCGTCCTTCTGTCGTTGCGATTTGTAGCGATTTGCCGAACGGCGGCGAACTGGGCGCGTCCGGTGCAATACCGCAGCGCATGAACGACACGTTAGCAAATCGACCGCGCGGCAGAAGTAAGGAAATGTTGCGACGCGGCAGTTATGTAACAGGCACTCGCGCTATCTCCCGGCGGACCATCGGCAATCCTCGAAACGCCCGCGCGGCGAGGCTTCAGGTGCGCGCGAACTCGCGCAGTTCCTCCTGATCGGCAGCTAGCGTGGCGGGCAGTTCGTCGCGCAGGAACTCGACCCACGTGCGGATTTTGGCGTCCAGATACTGTCGGGACGGGTACAACGCGTACAGATTCATTTCCTGCGACGTGTATTCCGGCAACAGCCAAACGAGTTCGCCCTTTCGCAAACCGCTGATCGCCGAGTAGATCGGAATCAGCCCGACGCCCATGCCGCTCGACACCGCCACCGCCATGGCTTCGGCCACATTCACCTGAAAGGTGGTCGCGCCGAGCGCGATGGTTTCCTCGCCGTTCGGACCGTCGAAGGTCCATTTATCGGTCGGGAACACCGGCGTGACCATTTGCAGACACGCATGGCGCGCGAGGTCAGCCGGCGTTTGCGGCACGCCGTGCCGCTCCAGATACGCAGGCGACGCGCACGCAATGCTGAACGCGCTGCCGAGCCGTTGCGACACCAGCCCCGAATCCGGCAGACCGGTGGCGAGCGTGAGCGACACGTCGAAGCCTTCGTCGAGCAGATCGGGCATGCGCTGCGCGAGCGTCAGTTCGATATGCACGTCCGGGTAGCGGTCCTGATAGCGGCCGACGGCCGGAACCACATAGTGCTGGCCAAAGCTCGTCATGGCGTGGACCTTCAGCTTGCCGGACGGCCGGGCGTGGGCGTCGCTCGCCTCGGCTTCGGCCTGATCCACGTACGCGAGGATCTGCTCGCAGCGCTGCAAGTAGCGCTCGCCGGCTTCGGTCAGCGCGATGCGGCGCGTGGTGCGGTTCAGGAGGCGCGTGCGCAGATGCGCTTCCAGATCGGACACCGCGCGCGACGCGTAGGCCGTGGTTGTATTCAGATGCTGCGCGGCGCCCGTGAAGCTGCCGGCTTCAACGACGCGGACAAATACGCGCATGTTTTGAAGCGTATCCATAACTTTCCCATGTGATCGGAAGCGATTGTTACACGATTCGCAAAGGCGATTGTCTCATATCCCGTAAAAATGCCTTGCATCTTTACCGGTTATTCCCCAATCAATCGAAAAATATAATGACGCACATGCTTCTATAATCAATTTTGGAGGAAATCGTGCAGTCTCCGGTACGCAAAGGGATCGCCGCAGCCGCGGTTCTTACGATCCTATTAACAATCGCCGGCTGTGCAAGTACCGGAGGCGTCGCGCCGCAAGCAAGCGGAATCGAACCGGCTTCGCTCGACGCCGGCAACGCGATCCGCGCCGCCAATGCGGACGCCCAATGGCCGGCCGTCGACTGGTGGCGCGCCTATAACGATCCGCAGCTGAATCAATGGATCGAAGACGCCCAGGCTGGCAATCCGAGCCTCGCGGCCGCCCAGGCGCGCGTGCGCGAAGCCATGTCGATGGCGGGTGTCGCCCGCTCGGCTTTGTCGCCGCAAGTCAACGGCAGCCTGTCGATCCAGCGCCAGAAGTGGGCCGACAATCTCTACTACGGCCCGGGACCGCTCGCGGGCGAGCAATCGTGGAACAACACCGGCACGCTCGGTCTGTCGTATCACCTCGATATCTGGGGCAAGGATAAGAACGCCGCGGAGCGCGCGCTCGACGCCGCCCACGCGAGCGCGGCGGATGCGCGCGCCGCCCAGCTCGAACTGGAAGGCAACGTGGTGCGCACGTACATCGAGATGTCGATGAACTACGCGCTGCTCGACATCGCCAAGGCCACCTTGCAGCAACAGCAGCAGATCGTGGATCTGGCCAACCGGCGTCTGAAAGGCGGCATTGGCACGCAACTCGAAGTGAGCCAGGCCGAAACGCCGCTGCCGGAATACGAACGCCAGATCGACGAAATCGAAGAAAAGATCGCGCTCGGCCGCAATCAGCTGGCCGCGCTGGCCGGTAAGGGTCCGGCCGCGGGCGATTCGATCCAGCGCCCGACGCTTTCGCTGAACGCGCCGGCCGGCCTGCCGAGCGCCTTGCCGGCGGACCTGATCGGCCATCGGCCGGACGTGGTCGCGGCGCGCTGGACGGTCGCGGCGCAAGCGCGTGGCATCGATGTCGCCAAGGCGGACTTCTATCCGGACATCAACCTGCTGGCGTCGATCGGCGGCTATGCGGCGATGGGGCCGCTGTTCCAGTTTCTGAAGAATCCGTCGCATAGCTGGAGCGCGGGTCCGGCGCTGTCGCTGCCGATCCTCGATGGTGGACGGCTGCGTTCGCAACTCGGCGCGGCGTCGGCGGGCTATGACGAAGCCGTCGATAGCTATAACCAGTCGATTGTCGGCGCGCTCAAGGACATCTCCGATCAGGTGATCCGCATCCGCTCGCTCGCCACCCAGGCCGAGGACGCCGACCGTTCGGTCGCGGCCGCTCGCAAGAACTACGAGCTTTCGCGCGAAGGTTACCGGCGCGGCCTGACCGACTATCTGAACGTGCTGATCGCGCAAAACCAGTTGCTGCGCGCGCAGGAAGGCGTCGCGAAGATTCAGGCCGAACGGCTGGGCGCGCATGCGTCGCTGGTCACGGCGTTGGGTGGTGGGCTCGACGATCCGGCCAATGGTCCGCAGGCGAATGAGACGCTGCCGGCACATGGCAAGGGCAAGGCGGCAGCGGCGGGCTCGAACGCTGGAGCCGTGCCCGCGAATGCGTCGGCAAAAGCCGAGTCGGCTGGCCGCTTGGAGAAAGCCGCACCGGCCACCGCTGACACAGACCGCGCGCGGAACGCCGGGCCGAGCGCCGTGAAACCGTCGCCCGCTGCTGCCAGCGGTGCGAACGCTAGCGGAATGAGCGCAGTAACGGCCACTTCGGTCCCGTCCGCCGCTGCCCTGCCGGCCAAGTCAGGAAGCTGACCATGCCCGCAGCCCCTACTTCCGCCTCGCGCCCGGCGTCGTTCGCCGCGTTATACGCGGCCGCCGCCGACTGGGCGCGCAACGACGGCCTCACCTGGATCTACCTCTTCAAAGCGCTCGCCGCCTGCTTCCTCGCGCTCGGCGTCGCGATGAAGCTCGACCTGCCGCAGCCGCGGACCGCGATGACCACCGTGTTCATCGTGATGCAGCCGCAAAGCGGCATGGTGTTCGCGAAGAGCTTCTACCGGATCTGCGGCACGCTGGTCGGTCTCGTCGTGATGCTCGCGTTGATCGGCCTGTTCGCGCAGCAACCGGAACTGTTCATCGCCACGACCGCAATCTGGGTCGGCATCTGCACCGCGGGCGCCGCGCGCAACCGCAACTTCCGCTCGTACGGTTTCGTGCTAGCCGGCTACACCGCCGCGCTGATCGGCATTCCCGCCTCGCAACATCCGGACGGCGCGTTTCTGAGCGCGCTCACGCGGGTGGCCGAAGTGGTGGTCGGCATCGTCTGCGCGGGCGCGGTGAGCGGCCTCGTGTTTCCGCAGTTCGCCGGCTTGCAGATGCGCGGCACCGTGCGCGCGCGTTTCTCGGCGTTCGTCGAGTATGTGTCGGCGTCGCTCGCCGGCCGTAACGACCGTGCGCAGATCGAAGCGACCAATGCGCGCTTTGTCGCCGACATCGTCGGCTTCGAAGCGGCGCGCAGCGTGGCCGTGTTCGAAGGTCCCGATTCGCGCATGCGCGGCGGACGTCTCGCGCGTCTGAACAGCGAGTTCATGACCGCGTCGACGCGCTTTCACGCGCTGCATCAGTTGATGAACCGCTTGCGCAACACGAACACGAGCGGCGCGGCGACCGCGATCGACGCGCTCGAACCGTATTTCAAGGAAATCGCCCCGCTGCTCGCCAAATCCGGCGAGCCGGTGCTGAGCGCCGCCGACGCCGCGCACGCCGCTGCGCAACTCGAAGCCTACAAAGCCGAGTTGCCCAAACGCGTGCGCGCGACACGTGCCGAACTGGAAGCGCATCCCGAGGCACCGCTGCTCGACTTCGACACCGGTGCCGAACTGCTGTACCGCTTCATCGACGATCTGCATGCCTATGCGGCCACATACGCGTCGCTTGCCGTCGATACGCACGAGCGCGAGCGCTGGATCGAACGTTACGAACCGAAGACGAACGCGATCGCGGCGGGCGTCGCGGGCGTACGCGCCGCCATCGTGATGATGGCGCTCGGCGCGTTCTGGATCGCGACCGCGTGGCCGAGCGGTTCGACCTTGACGCTGAATGCCGCGGCCATTTGCGCGCTGGCGTCGTCGTCGCCGAATCCGAAGCGCACCGCGTTCCAGATGGCCGGCGGCACGCTGGTCGCCACGGTGATGGGGATGATCGCGGTGTATGGCGTGTTTCCGCGCATCGACGGCTTCCCGCTGCTGTGTGCCGCGCTCACGCCGTTCCTGCTGCTCGGCGTGTTCATGACGACACGGCCCGCACTGGCCGGCTACGGCGTCGGCTACTGCATTTTCTTCTGTTTCCTGGCCGGCCCGGACAACGTGATTCATTACGACCCGAGCGCCTTCATGAACGACGCGATGGCGCTCGTGCTGTCGATGCTGGTGTCGTCGATCGCGTTCGCGGTGTTGCTGCCGCCGTCGACGCCGTGGCTGCGCAATCGCCTGCTGGTGGATCTGCGCCGTCAGGTGGTGCTGGCGAGTCGCGCGGGCATGCGCCGGGTGCGTTCGCGCTTCGAGAGCGGCGCGCGCGATCTGATGTTCCAGATCAACGCGCTCGCGCAGAACGAGCCCGAGCTCAAACGCGACACGCTGCGCTGGCTCTTCTCGGTGCTCGAAGTCGGCAACGCGATGATCGACTTGCGCCGCGAAGTCGCGGCGCTGCCCGCCGACGCCCGCTATGCGAAGTCGATGCCGTGGCGCGTCGCGTTGCGTGCGATGCGCGATGCGCTGGCCGCGCTATTCGAGCGGCCGCGTGAGGACCGCTTCGATCGCGCGCTTGCCGCGACCACCGATGCCATCGCCGCCGTTCAGCAAATGCTGGCCACTTTCACGCCGCCGCGTGAAGAGCGGCATCGGCTGCAACGCATTTTGAGTCAACTGCATTTCATTCGTACCGCGCTGCTCGATCCGCAATCGCCGCTTGAACCGCTGATGAGCGGACGTGCCGACGCGTCAGAAGGAGTTCGTCATGCCACGTGATATTGCCGTTTTCGACGCCTACGTGCCGGCCATCGTGCTGCTGTTCATCGCCGGCGCCGCGCTTACCTGGGTGCTGGACCGCGTGATCGCCTATACGGGCGTGTATCGCGTGGTGTGGCATCCGTCCTTGTTCCGGGCCAGCTTGCTCGTGTGTGTGTGCGGCGTGCTGGGTCTCGCCGTTTATCGTTGATCAGAGTCGAAACATGACCATCCGAAATGTTGTGGGCTTCGTCGCGACAGCCGTTATTTTTATCGTCGCGATTTTGATTGGACGCGTGTTGTGGGTTCATTACATGGATGAACCTTGGACGCGCGATGGGCGCGTGCGCGCCGAGATCGTGAATGTCGCGCCGGATGTTTCAGGCGCGGTTGTGGATCTGCCTGTGAAGGACAATCAACTGGTGAAGAAGGGCGATTTGTTGATGCAGATCGATCCGTCGCACTATGAGATTGCGGTTGAGCAGGCGCAGGCTGCGGTGGCCGCGCGAAAGGCTGAGTTGCAGATGAAGCGCGATGATGCGCAGCGGCGGGCGGATATGGATGCTTTGGTCGTGTCTAAAGAGAGTCGGGAGAATGCGACTCATACGGCTTCGGCTGCGGAGGCTTCTTATCAGCAGGCTTTGGCTGCTCTGGATGCGGCTAAGTTGAATCTTTCGCGGACGCGGGTGGTGTCGCCGGTTGATGGGTATGTCACTAATCTCAGCGTGTTTCGTGGGGATTATGCGACTGCGGGCGCCGCTAAGCTCGCTATTGTCGATAGTCACTCGTTTTGGGTTTATGGGTATTTTGAGGAGACTAAGCTTCCTCATGTGCGCGTCGGGGATAAGGCCGAAGTTCGGTTGATGAGTGGGGGGACCTTGCAGGGGCATGTCGAGAGTATTTCTCGGGGTATTTATGATCGGGATAATCCTGAGAGTCGTGAGCTGCTCGCTGATGTGAATCCTACTTTTAATTGGGTTAGGTTGGCTCAGCGTGTGCCGGTGCGGGTTAGGATTGATTCGGTGCCCGAAGATGTTGTGCTTGCTGCTGGGATTACTTGTACTGTTGTTGTTATGCCTGCGGTCGGTAAGGCTGGCTGATTTTTTTCTGTGCTCCTTGTGGTGTTGGCCTTTCCTTGAATTCTTT
>NZ_JAQQEK010000065.1:0-19725 GCF_046027355.1 Paraburkholderia sediminicola
GCTATCTGGTCACCAAGGCTGTATCGGTGATGTCGGTTTAAGGCGGAACGGGGCGGCTTACTCGCCGCCTGTTTTTACACCACGGCACCGGGTCCGCGAGTCATTGCTCGCGGACCTTTTTTATTGTCATGAACGATACGATCTCAAGACTCATGCAACCCACGCTGACTGGCAAGACCGTGGAGCTCCGGCCGCTTCAGCAGGAACACGCACAAGGTTTGCTCGACGCCGCCGCGGACGGGCAATTGTGGAATATGAAGCTGACCGTGGTGCCCGGACCCGGCACCATCGACAGCTATATCGCGACCGCGCTCGAAGGCCGCGCGGCCGGCACCGTGATGCCGTTCGTGATCGCGCGGCGCGACACCGGCGCGCTGGTTGGCAGCACGCGCTTCTGGAAGATCGATCGCATGAATCGCAAGCTCGAAATCGGCCACACGTGGTTGAGCGCATCGGTGCAGCGCTCGGCGGTGAATACCGAGGCGAAGTACCTGTTGCTCACCCACGCATTCGAAGCGATGCAATGCGTGCGTGTGCAATTCACCACGGACGAACTCAACGAGAAATCGCGCGCGGCGATTCTGCGCATCGGCGCGAAACAGGAAGGCGTGGTCCGGCACGAACGCATCATGCCGGATGGGCGTAAGCGCAACTCGGTGCGCTTTAGCATCATTGATGAGGAATGGGCGGAGGTGAAGGTGATGCTGGAGGCGAAGCTGGCTCGTTAGCCGCCCGCCCCGCTGCGCGCGGCGACCCGTTCATTCGTGAGGCGTAGTGAACGAGCCGCCGCTTGACTCTGCCACGATGCGTCAAACGTGCGCGTCCCTCTGCTCACCCAGCGGCGGCGTATTCGCCGCCGCGAACTCCTCGCGTAACGCATCGCGCGCATGATGCCGGCGCACCCACATCGCCGTGAGAATCGGCACCAGAACGGCCGTCACCAGACAGGCCGTCGCGACCATCGCGGTCGCGGCCGGCACCAGCGGCTTGAAGCTCGGAATCATCTCGCCGATGATCGCCGGATTCGCCACCGCGGCCCCCGCCGTCGACGACGCCGCCAGCCCCGCCGCGCCATTGCCGCCCGCGATCCAGCGGTCCGCGAGAATCAGCGGGATGCCTGTCACGACGATCACGCCGAGACCCAGCACGATCCCCGGCAAGCCGCTCTTCGCGATCACGCCGAGGTCGATGCCGTTACCGAGCGCAAAACCGAAGAACGGAATCAGCGGATGCACGCAACGGCCAAAGAATTCGCGCAACTCACCATCCAGATTGCCCAGCGTGAAGCCGACCAGAAACGGCAGCACCGCACCGACGAACAGGCGCGGCTCGAAGAACGCCACGCCGGTCGCGCCGAGAATGATCATGCTGACGAGCGGCCCCGATTCGATCGACATCAAAACGAACGCGCCCGCCTCCTCCTTGGTCCCGTATTGCTGCATCACGGCCGCGTAGAGACCGCCGTTGGTCATGTCCATCGACGTCGTGATCGCCAGCACCGAGAGGCCGGCAAAGAGCCCCGCCTTGACGCCGTCGATCGGAATGAAGTGCGACGCGATGATCGTCGCGATCCACGCCACGAGCATTTTCGTCACCAGCAGCGTGCCCGACTTGCGCAGCACCGTGCCGGTCGCCCGCAGATCGATGGTCGCGCCCATGCAGAAGAACCACACCGCGAGAATCGGCACGGTGCCGGAGATCAACCCATTGGTGAACGATCCGAAGTACTTGCCCGCGCCCGGCGCAAACGTGTGGACGCAGGCGCCGAGCAGCAACGGCACCAACATCAGGCCGCCAGGAATGCGGTCGATGGCCTTCTTGATCTTCATGCCTCCTCCATGGACTTCGCGTCCAGTTATTGGGTAATTCACCCTGGGTAATGTCCCGTTCTCGCGCCGGGCTGCTCCCTTTCGGCGCAATATAGCATCGCGAAAGGAACGGCGTTCCGATTCTGCTGGAAATTACGCTCATCGTTTACCCGTGTGTTCTTGGAAACCCTTGCCAGTCATGATGCGGCGGTGCAATATTTTCGGACCACTGTTCCGAAATGGTATTTCTGCGCTACAGTCGAGCCCACAACCCAGCGGAGAAAAAACAATGGAAGTGAGACAGGCCATCAACAGCGAATACGCGAAGACGCTGGACACCGAGGGACTGCGCAAGGCGTTTCTGGTCGATCAGGTGTTCGAGCGCGATGCGTTGAAACTCACCTACAGCCATATCGACCGGATCACCGTCGGCGGCGTGATGCCGGTCACGCGCGTGGTCGAGGTGCCGGGCTCGCTCGGCAAGGCGATCGGCGTGAGCTATCTGCTGGAGCGGCGCGAACTCGGCGCGATCAACATCGGCGGAGACGGCTGGGTCGACGTGGACGGCACACGCTACACAGTGCGCAACGAAGAGGCGATCTACATCGGCAAGGGTACGCAGGCCATCGCCTTCGGCAGCGACGACGCCGCGCGTCCCGCCAGGTTCTACCTGAACTGCGCCCCTGCTCACACGTCGTATCCGACCCGCACGATCTCGCTCGCGCAGGCCTCGCCGCAAACCCTCGGCGACCCCGCCACGAGCAACCGCCGCACCATCTACAAGTTCATCGTTCCCGAGGTGCTGCCCACCTGCCAGCTTTCCATGGGCATGACGAAACTCGAACCGGGCAGCCTGTGGAACACCATGCCGTGCCATACGCACGAGCGCCGTATGGAGGTGTATTTCTACTTCAACGTCGCCGACGACGCCGCCGTCTTTCACATGATGGGCGAGCCGAACGAGACGCGGCACATTCTCGTGCACAACGAGCAGGCGGTGATCTCGCCGAGCTGGTCGATTCACTCCGGCGTCGGCACGCAGGCGTACACGTTCATCTGGGGCATGGTCGGCGAAAACCAGGTGTTCAGCGACATGGATCACATCGCGGTTCGGGACCTGCGTTGATGGGCCGCTTTCTTACGCCGCTTTTTGACCTCAGCCACTACGATCGCACGACATGGGCTCGAACACCGTGAACCCCTTTGATCTCACCGGCCGCGTCGCCATCGTCACCGGCGGCAACACGGGCCTCGGCGCCGGCATGGCGGTCGCGCTTGCCGCGGCCGGTTGCGACATCGTCGGCGTGAGCCGGGCCGACGCCGGCGACACCGCCGCGCGTGTCGAAGCCTGCGGACGCCGCTTCGCCGACGTGCGCGCCGATCTCGGCTCGATCGCGCCGGTCGAGGACATCGTGCGCGCCGCTGTCGAAGCGTTCGGGCGCATCGACGTACTGGTGAACAACGCGGGCATCATCCGCCGCGAGGACGCGCTCGATTTCACCGAAGCCGACTGGGACGCCGTGGTGGACGTCAATCTGAAGAGCCTGTTCTTTCTCTCGCAGGCCGCCGCGCGGCAGTTCGTGAAACAGCAAAGCGGCGGCAAGATCATCAACGTCGCGTCGATGCTGTCGTTTCAGGGCGGCATCCGTGTCGCGTCCTATACGGCGTCGAAAAGCGGTGTGCTCGGTCTCACGCGGCTGCTCGCGAACGAATGGGCGGCGCAAGGCATCAACGTCAATGCGATCGCGCCGGGCTACATGGCGACCGCGAACACGGCGGCGTTGCGCGACGACGTCCAGCGCAACGACGAGATTCTCAGCCGCATTCCGGCCGCCCGCTGGGGCACGCCGGACGATCTCGCGGGGCCGGTGGTGTTCCTCGCGTCGCCGGCTTCGGACTACGTGCATGGGCATACACTGGCGGTGGACGGCGGCTGGCTCGCGCGCTGACTCGGCAGCGCGCGCCGGACGCGGTATGCTCTCGGCGCCTCGCCGGCGCATGCGCCGGGAAACGCGTGAACTTCGCGCGAACGTTGCGGGAACGGATAGACAGGGAAGACGGAAATGGCATCAGCAGGCAAACAGCGCAAGGACGACGGCACCGCCCAGGCGCAAGACGCGGAGAACGCCGACTGCGGCGAGCGGGGCGAATCGGCCTCGTCGATCGGCCGCGTCTTCGCGATTCTCGGCGCGATCGGCGACAGCGGACAGATCGGCATCAGCGAACTGTCGCAACGGCTCGGCATGTCGAAGACCACCGTGCATCGCGTGATCCAGACGCTAAAGGCGCTCGGCTACGTGACGCAGGAAGTGGAAACCGAGCGCTACCGGCTGACCATCCGCCTGTTCGAACTCGGCGCGAAGGCGCTGGAAAGCGTCGATCTGGTGCGCGAGGCCGACGTCGAAATGCGCCGCATCGGCGAAGCGACGCGCGAGGCGGTGCACCTCGGCGCATTCGACGAAGACGCCATCATCTACATTCACAAGATCGACGCCGACTACGGGCTGCGCATGCAGTCGCGCATCGGCCGGCGCAATCCGCTGCACAGCACGGCGATCGGCAAGGTGTTGCTCGCGTGGATGGACCCGGCCGACGCGCGCGAAGTGCTCTCGCACGTCGAATTCCGCAAGTCGACGCAAAAGACGCTCTCGTCCGCCGAAGCCGTGCTGAGCATCTTGCCGCGCGTGCGCGAGCAAGGCTACGGCGAGGACAACGAGGAACAGGAAGAAGGTCTGCAGTGTCTCGCGGTGCCGGTGTTCGACCGCTTCGGCCGCGTGATCGCCGGCCTGTCGATTTCGTTTCCGACCATGCGATGCGGCGCCGACACGAAGTCGCACTATGTCGCGCTGCTCAGGAAGTCGGGCCTCGCGATCTCGACGCGGCTCGGTTATCGGCAAGCGACGGCGCCGGAACAGATCGCCGCCGAGCCGGGCTGAACTTCAAGCCGTCAGGCCGCCTTCGCCGCCGGATTCGGCTGCACGCTGCGCGTGAAACTGCGGCGGCCGTCGACGCTCACCGGCACGTCGCCCTTCAGCGTCACGCGGCGCACCACGCGGTGCGCGTCGCCGTAGTCGTTGACCGCGTAGTGCTGAGTCGCGCGGTTGTCCCAGATCGCGACGTCGCCCGCCTGCCAGCGCCAGCGCACGATGTTCTCGAGACGCGTCACATAGCCTTGCAGCAGTTCCAGCAGATGCGCCGACGCGCTCGGCGTGAGCCCCACGAAACTCTTCACGAAGTGCCCGAGAATCAGCGTCTTTTCGCCGGATTCCGGATGCACGCGCACGACCGGATGCTCGGTCTCGTAACGCGTGGACACGAACGCCTCGCGGTAACGCTTGATCGCTTCGGCGTCGCGGCCGCGCTCGCCGACACTGGTGTGATTCGCGTAATCGTATTCGTTGCTGTGCACGGCCCAGAGTTGATCGGCGAGCGCCTTGAGCGGCGGCGGCAGATCGTCGTAGGCGGTGGCCGTGTTGGCCCAGACCGTGTCGCCGCCCACGTCCGGAATCGTCACGCCACGCAGGATCGACGCCTGCGGATAGGCATCGACGAAGGTCACGTCCGTGTGCCATGAATTCGCGCGGCCGCCGCGATGCGAGTCGAGTTCGAGCAAATAGTCCGTGCCGTCCACCACCGGCACCGTGGGATGCGACACCGGCTCGCCTAGCAGCCTGGCGAAGGCTTCCTGATCGGCGTCCTGCAAGTGCGTCTGGCCGCGGAAAAATATCACCTTGTGACGTACCAGCGCCGCACGGATCGCTTCGACGGTGGCCGCTTCGAGCTGGCTCGACAGTCGTACGCCACGAATTTCCGCGCCGATGCGGCCGGTGACGGGATGAATGTCCAGTGTGTTGGACGTCGCGAGACTGAGGTTCGACATGCTATGCAACTCCTGGTATGAGGAAGAGAAAGGTCGGCGCTGACCGGCAAGAAGGCGATTGAACTGGAGCCGCAAACGCACACCCGACCCAGCGATCTAACCAGTCTTGGCGGCGCGCGTAAAACACTTGTTTTTCATGTGCTTATCACACGCGGCGTCGTGAGGGTCGTGCGCTGACGCGGTGGCGTCGATATTGGCGCGATGCTGTCGTTCATGTTCGTTATCGAGGCGCGCGCATCGCACGAACGCATGTGCACGCACGGTTGCGTACGAGAAATCGGTCGAGGATGCTCGTCGGCACAGCTAGTCTGCAACCGAATGTATCCGCACGGCATAGCTGAAACGATCCGTGCCGCCGCACGCATGACGGCCGCGGATACACGCGCAATTCAACTCGCCGCAACGCGCGAGACGCCCGACCACGCCGTCTTTTCCACAATGCGTTCAATGGCTTGCACGCCCGACTGCACGTCACGCCCCGTCTCGTCATTGCGCCCCGATGCACGCTATTTAAGCGACGCGCGCCTCGCCGGCATACATCGCTATCGACACGTCCTGTTACACACAAACACACCGGTAATGCCGCGGCTCAGTAGAGTTCGGGTCACAAGGAAACGGGAGCAATGTCATGAAGAGAATTTTCGCGCTGGTCATTCTGGCCGTCACGCTCGGCAGTGCATTGGGCGGTTGCATCGTGGTGCCGGCAGGCGGCTACCACGACCACTATCACGATCGCTACTGAGCGCGAGCCGCGCAAGACTTTCCACTCACCATCGTAGAAGCCGGAAATAAAACATGAACCAATCAAAAAACCGCTGGCTGTCCATGGCGATCGTCGCGGGTCTCGGAATCGGCGCATCGTCGGTCGCGCTGGCCCACGTCGATGTGGGCGTGAACATCGGCATTCCGGGCGTCGCTTACGCGCCCGAACCCGTGTATGCCCCGCCGCCGCCGGTCTATGTACCGGCTCCGCCGGTGGTCGTGGTGAGTCCGGGCTGGTACGGCGAGCGCTATTACGACGGCCACCGCTACTGGGAACGACGCGAGTGGGAAGAGCGTCATTACGGCGGACGCGAGTGGCACGAAGCGCGTGGTCCGCACGGCGACTGGCGCGGTCACGATAACGGCTGGCATGGCCATGGCCATGGCGACGACGACGACCACGGCCACGGTCATGGCCACGGCGATCATTGATACCTGGGCCGCGGCCGCGTCGATGACGCGGTCGCGCCGCGCACGCATTCGCGCCACGCCTTCTGTAGGAGCGACGATTTGCTACGCAGCGATCCAAGACGAGTTACCGCGCAAATCAACGACACGCTGATCTGCGCCGAATACAGCGAACAAACCGGTCAATTGTGTTTGCGTCAGGACGGCGCACTGTTGCGCGAATGGTTTCCACCTCACTCGTGGATCGCGATTGCGTCAGTGGCGGGCGCGCGGCATTGGGGCACGCGGCCTAGCGATGATGATTTGCTGGCGCTGCTGCACAACGAGATGACACTGTTGCGCACGCCATAGAAGAAGACAGTGAGATTTGCGCGCGGTGATGTGCTCGCCGCGCGCTTAGTGAATCGCTTAACGCGCGTTGTGAATCGGCGGCGAGTAGGAGCTGACCGTCGTGTCGTTGCTCTGACCTGCTTGCCACGTGCCAAGGCTGGCTGAACCATATCCGCTGTTGTCGGCCTGAGCCGCGCCTTGCTGGCTCGAGGCCTGCGCTTGCGCAGCCTGTGCGCCTTGCGATACAGGCTCATTGGACGACTGAGCGAACGAGGCTACCGGCGCGGCAAGAACAACGGCGATAGCAACGGCTTGAATGAGCGACTTCATGAAACCACCTCCAGAGATTGTCTTTCTACGCGCTGCGGCTAGGGCTGTATTTGCAGCGGTAGGTTGAGTGTAGGTGGCCAGCGCGGTGGGATAAATCCGCCAATCCTGAATTCACTGTTGCTGCTGCCACTACAATGAAAAACGGCTGTTCAGCGAGTGTTTTTTAAATTTCATTTGCTGGAAATTCGCCGTTTCTCGGATGGCAATGGAGAGACTGTTCGGCATTGCGCGCATAGTCGCGTTTTTTGCGGCGCAACGTCGAGAGCGCCGACGCACGGATCCTGTTGCCGAGCCGAGATCCGTGCACACCATTACATCAGAGTGGATATTTCACGGCGTTTGCAGCGTACCGTCTTTCAGGCGCGTTTGTGTCCACGTCGTCACGCTGTTTTCGCAGGGATATTTCGCGGCCTCGGCTTCGTCGATATCGACGCCGAGGCCCGGCTTGTCGTTGGCGTAGACGTGGCCTTGCCTGAACTCGGGCAGGCCTGGGAAAACATCGAGCAAGGCTGCTCCCGGCCCTTTCAGGTCCTGGATCACGAAGTTCGGCGGCTCGGTGCCCGACCATTCCTGCACGCCGAAATTGCGCGCGGCCAGATCGATATGAATATTTGCCGCATGCGCCAACGGCGACATGTCGCCGGGGCCGTGCCATGCCGTCCGAACCCCGAATTGCTCGGCAAAAATCTGCAGCTTGCGTCCGGCGGTAATTCCGCCGATCTGGCTCAGATGCACGCGGATGAAGTCGATCAGCCGCTCGGTGATCAGGAAGCGCCATTCATAGGGATTGTTGAAGAGCTCGCCCTGCGCCAGCGGCGTGGTCGTTTTGGCGCGCAACTGCCGCATCCATTCCCCCTCCTCCAGCGCGATCGCGTCTTCGAGAAAGAACAGCTCGTAGCGCTCGAGTTCGCACGCGAAGCGGATCGCTTCGACCGGCTTCAAACGTTCATGCACGTCGTGACACAGTGCGACGTCGAAGCCGATCTTGCTGCGAATGCCGTCGAACAGCTTGAGCGTATCGCGCATGTACTTACGGCTGTCGAGATAGACGCCATCCGCGGCGCCGTGCGGCGCGCTCGCCGGCGCCTTGCCGAAACCGCCTCCGCCGTAGCCGCCGCTCTGGCAGCGAATGTGCGTGATGCCCTGCTCGCGATACTTCTGGATGTTCTCGCACAACTCGTTCAGATCGCGGCCATCCGCGTGGCGATAGATCGGCACGCCTTCGCGGCACTTACCGCCGAACAGCTGGTACAGCGGCATGTTCGCCAGCTTGCCCTTGATGTCCCACAGCGCCATATCGACGCCGGAGATCGCGTTGTTCTCGATCGGGCCGTTGCGCCAGTACGCGTTCTGATGCATCAGTTGCCACAGTTCCTCGATCGCGTCCGCATCGCGCCCGATCAGCAGCGGCCGCAGATACTCCTCGATGAGACACTGCACCGCGACATGCCGGTAGGCGAACGTCGCGCATCCCAGGCCATAGAGACCGGGCTGGTTCGTCTCCACCTTCACGACGATCAGGTTGATGCCTTCCGGCGCGGTCAGGATGACTTTTACATCGGTAATCAGGGTTGCCATGTTCTATCTGCCAGGTTTCAGCCAATCAGTTCGATCGACTAGTGTTGCGTGCGATGCAGCGACAGCGATGCTTCGCGCTTCGCATGCTCGTCGGAATTCGCCGGCACCGTCATCATCAGGATCACGGACGACAGCAGGCCGCCCGCCATGAAAATATAGGAAGCCGCCGGGCTGCCGGTCGCGCCGTTCAGATATCCCACCACCCATGAGCCGGCGAACGCGCCCAGCGCGCCGCACGCGTTGATCAAACCGATCGCGCCGCCCAGCACGTTGCCCGGAATCAGTTCCGGCACCAGCGCGAAGAACGGGCCGTACGGTGCGTACATCGTTGCGCCCGCCACCACCAGCAACGCGAACGAGATCCAGAAATGCGAGCCGCCGATCAGGTACGACGCCACGAACGCAATGGTGCCCACGAGCAGCAGCGGCCAGACGAACAGCTTGCGGTTGCGCGTCTTGTCCGAAAGCCACGACGCGAGCAGCATCAGGATGATCGCCGCGAGATACGGAACCGCGGCGAGCCAGCCGACCGAGACGATGTCGATCGTCGACGCCGCCTTGAGAATCGACGGCAGCCACATGATGAAGCCGTACACGCCGATGCTCCACAACGCGTGAATCGCACAGAACTTCAACACGATCGACGAGCGAAACGCCGCCTTGTAGTCGCGCACCGGTGCGATATGCGCCTGCTCGGCTTTCAGGCGTGCGTCGAGTTCGGTCTTCTCGGCATCGCTCATCCACGGCGCGTCGGCCGGGCGATCCTTCACCGTGAACCACCACACGACCGCCCATGCGAGCGCCGGCAAGCCTTCGAGAATGAACATCTCGCGCCAGCCGAAGCTATGCACCAGATAGCCCGACACCACCGACATCCACAGCACCGTCACGGGATTGCCGAGAATCAGGAAGGTGTTGGCGCGCGAGCGTTCGCTACGGGTGAACCAGCGGCTGATGTACATCAGCATCGACGGCATCACGGCCGCCTCCACCACGCCGAGCACGAAGCGCAGCACCATCAGCATCGGAATGTTGCTGACCATGCCGGTAGCCGCCGCGCACAGCCCCCAGAGAATCAGGCTAAAAAAGATCAGCTTCTTCACGCTGTTGCGTTGCGCGTAAATCGCGCCGGGCACCTGAAACAGGCAGTAACCGAGAAAGAACAGCGAACCGATCAGCGACGACGTGCCGTGCGTGATGCCGAGATCGCGATCGATGCCGGCCGCGGCGGCAAAGCCGTAGTTCGCGCGATCGAGATAGGCGAGGCTGTAGGTGATGAAGATGATGGGCATCAGATACCACCATCTTTGAGTTGCTACGGGTTTGACGCTTTCCATGATGTCTCCGGATCGGTACGGCATACTCACTATCTGGCGCGGGCGGTGTTTCTTGTTGTGCTCTACCCGCGCGAATCTGTCTTCACAGTACGGCCAACCAGCCGCCGTCCACGTAAATGATCTGGCCGTTCACGTAGCTCGAAGCCGGCGACGCCAGATACACCGCCGTGCCGACGAGCTCTTCCGGCTTGCCCCAGCGTTGCGAAGGATTGCTGTTCTTGACCCACGCATCGAACGCGGCGTTTTCGATCAGCGGCTTGTTCATGTCGGTCAGGATGTAGCCCGGACCAATGGCATTGGCCTGAATGTTCGCGGCCGCCCATTCGGCGCTCATGGCACGGGTCAGCATCTTGATGCCGCCCTTCGCCGCCGTATAGGCGCCGACCGTCGCGCGCCCGGCCTCGCTCGTGAGCGAACCGATGTTGATGATCTTGCCGCCCGTGCCGCGCGCGATCATGCGGCGCGCGGCCTGCTTCGCGACGATGAATGCGCTCGTGAGATTGGTATCGATCACACGCTGCCAGTCGCTCAGTTCGAGGTCGACGAGCGGTTTGCGAAACTGGATGCCGGCGTTGTTGATCACGATGTCGACTTGCACGCCGTCCTTGTCCCATTGCGCGAAGGCTTCGGCGACGGCGGCTTCGTCGGTCACGTCGAACGCGCGGCCTTGTGCGTTCAAGCCCTTGGCGCGGAGCCGTTCAACGGCTTCAGCCACCGTATCGGCGCGCGTGCCGTTCAGGATCACGCCGGCGCCGGCGGCAGCAAGGCCTTCCGCGAACGCGAAGCCGATGCCGCGCGCCGATCCGGTGATGAGCGCCGTGCGGCCGCTCAGATCGAATAACTGTGTCATGCACGTGTCCTCTCGATGTTCGGTAACGAGGCGCGAGTGCGCCCCTCGCGTGTCGTCATGACAGCCGCGATAAATGAGTTGGGGATGCAACGGCGCTGCTTCTGGACGGTTCGCCTAAGAGCCTGCCCCGTGCGGTCGTGTTGCGTGGTTCAGGCGATTCGTCACGCGGGTTTCTCGTTAGCGCTGCGATCGAGCGCGGCACGGTCCTCGAAGTCCTGCTCGGCGCGCTGGATCAGCGTCAGCACGGCCTGTTCCGCCGCCACGGGATCGCCCTGCTCGATCGCGACGCACAGCGCCTCGTGCATGGGCAGCGAGCGAGCCGGCCCACCCTCGATCTCCGAGCTGAGTTCGAAACTGGTGCGCAGGATCGCCGACAGCGCGTTCTGCATCTGCTGGACGAACTGGTTGTGGCAGGCCGTGAGAATGGCGCCGTGAAACGCCAGGTCGGCGGGAACATATTCGCCGTGCCCGGCGACCGCGCGCTCCATCAGCCTGAACGCGCGCCGGACCGCGACGCGATCTTCCGCCGTCGCGCGTTTCGCGGCGAGCCGTGCGGCGTTCGGCTCGATGATCAGGCGCAACTCCATCAGATCTTCGATGAGGCCCGGCTCGACGGCGCCCGCGCGAGCCCGCCATGTGATCACGTCCGGGTCGAACAACTGCCATTGCGAACGCGGCAGCACGACGGTGCCGTAGCGGCGGCGCACCTGAAGCATGCCCTTGGCGGACAGCGACTTCATCGTCTCGCGGATGGTGATGCGGCTCACCTGCATCTGCTCGGCAAGCACGGGCTCGGCGGGAAGAATGTCGCCGGGCATGAACTTGCCTGAACAGATCTGCTCGCCCATCTGGTTCAGGACCTGCCTGTGCAAAGTCGCCACGATATACTCTCTAGGTCATACGTATGATGTAGAAAGATAGACGCAAGAACGCGGCATGGCAATGCGGGTTGACCCGGGTGTGAGCGGGAATGGGAGGGAGATGCCCGACCGGGCGGCCGGGTTCGGATTCTGGCGGTAATGATCAGATCATTCGACGGTCACGGCACCGTTGATCACCTGTGGCCATGGAATCCCGCACGTACCACACGTCTTCAAAGGAAGGGATAGGCGGCGAAGAACGCGCAACTATTCGCCGCCCAAATAGCAGCTTACGGAGCAACCGCCACGGAAAAAGCCGGCCTGCCCTTGATCGCCTGAAGCCATCGGTCCAGCGAAGGCAACGGCTGCGGCGCCTCCAACGTGTCAGGAAAACGCTCAGCCAGTTGCACCCAGCGGTGCGCCGCGAGGCCGACGCCAATATCGGCCGCGGTAAAGCGATCCTGCGCGAGATAGTCGTGCTTTTCGAGGACCGCGTCGGCTATGCTCAGAAGCCGCGTTGCATCGCGATATGAACGCTTGATGGCATCGTAGTCGCGTTGCGCCTCCGGCACACGCGTCAGCCCGAGGAACGCGACACGCAATGTCGCCCACAGCGTGCCGAGTTGCCAGTCCATCCAGCGCTCGACGTCGGCACGCGCAGCGGGGTCGGACGGCAAGAGCGTCTGTGCGTCATACTTCGCGGCCAGATAACGGACGATGGTATTCGACTCCCACAACACGCACTCGCCGTCGACGAGCGTCGGCACCAGTCCATTCGGATTGAGCGCGCGATACTGCGGCGTGTCGATCACACCGTACTCCAGTCCTGCGTCGATCCGCGAAAACTCCCGTCCCTCTTCGAAACCCAGTTCAGCGAGACACCACAGCACTTTCTGCACGTTGATCGAACTGCGCCTGCCATAGACCTGCATTGCCATACCTCGTTAGCTAGAGAACGTGGCTGATTATCACATTCACGAGTCCCGCGGCGAACAGAACGATCAGGGGATTCATCTTCGGCCGCGAAAGAAAGATGCTCAACGCGATGGCCGCAAGCGCCCAGATCGTCCACGTCGAAGAAGACGCGCGCAGCACGGAAAATGCGCCGGCGAGAATCAAACCGGTGGCGATCGGCGCGAGGCCCTGCTCCGCCGTCCGATGCCAGGGATGCTGTTTGTGCCGCGTCCACGCAAGCGTCGCACCGTAGGCAAGCAACGAAGACGGCACGAACAGCGCGAGCGACGCAATCACCGCGCCGAGGAAGCCCGTCGCCTTACAACCGATCAACGTCGTCAACAATGCACCCGGCCCGGGCGCCGCGCGCGAGATCGCAAACAGGTCGACGAATTCGGCTTGCGTCACCCAGCCGTGGATCGCTACCGCCTGCTGGTTGATATCTGCGACGATACTTTGTCCGCCGCCCAGCGAGAGCAGTGACAACGGCGCGAATACGGCGATCAGTTGCAGATAGATGTTATCGCGCACCTTGGCGGTTCCTCCACGCAACATACAGCCCTGCCGCTCCCGCCACGATAGCGACCGGCACGAGCGGCCAGCGCAGCACGCCGACCGCGACGAAAACCGCGACGATCATTACGAGCGGCCAGCGTTGTACCGCGAGCAGCGAGCGCGCGGTACGAAAGCCCACCGATGCGGTCATGCCGATCGCCGCCGCGGCGACGCCTTCGAGAAACTCATGCAGCCACGCGAGTTGCGCGTCGACGGCTTCGACGGCCGCCTGCTGCGCGCCATCAAAAGCATCCTCGGGACGGGTATCGCGGAATCCAGCACGGCCTTGGGCGATGGATCGGCAATCGCGTATCTCGACGTGATCGCGATGCTCATCGGCCACCTGAAGGGCTGCGCGCAAACGCGGGCTGATGCGGGTGGTGGACCGGCGGCTCGGCCGTGCGCTCGCCGCGAGTGCGGAATGGGCAAAGATTGCGATTGCGGCTGGGGGCGACACGCTCATCGAGATCGCCCCGATCGAGCCAGGCGTGAGCGTGGCTTTCGATGAACAGCAACTTGTGGAAGCCTCGCGCGAAGAAAGAACGCGGATCGTTCAAGCCGCGCGGGAGACTGCGCGGCTGGCGGGCATCGCTGTGGGCAAATTCGACGCCGTGTACTTCACCGGCGGTTCGACCGGGCTCGCCTCCCTGACGCACGCCATTGCAGGTGCGTTTGCGGAAGCCGAGCTCGTGTTCGGCGACCCGCTAGCGAGCGTGGCGACCGGCCTCGGCATCCACGCAAAACAGGTGTTCGGTTAGCTGGAGACTAGTGACGGTGGCGTTACCCCGACGTGCCCGCTATCCAATCAATTCCCGATGCAACGCCATGAATTCATGGGCGAGCTTGTGCCGCGGATCGAAGTGAATCATCGGCTTCGCGTACTGATGCGACTCGCGAATCTTCACAGACGTCGACAATCGCGACTCCAGCACGGGCAAGCCCTCGCTGATCAGTTCCTCGACCAGTTGAAGCGGCAGACTCGCGCGCGGCTGAAACTGGTTGATCACGATTCCCTCGACTTCCAGGCCGGGATTATGGTCCTGCTGGATCTCTTTCACATTGTCGAGCAGCGTGTACAACGCGCGGCGGGAAAAGTCGTCACAGTCGAACGGAATCAAACAGCGGTCGACCGCGATCAGCGCGGAACGTGTGTAGAAATTCAGCGCGGGCGGCGTATCGATGTAGATCGCATCGTACTCATCCAACTCGTTCAACGCGTCACGCAGCTTGTAGATCTTGTAGCGCGATTCGAGCTTGCCGTGCAGCGTGTCGAGATCCGGATGAGAAGGCATCACATCGAGGTTTTCGAACGGCGTGCGGTGAATGAACGTCGAGGCCGGCGTCGGCCTGAAACTGAAACTCAACGCAGTTTCGAAGAAGTCCGCGACGTTGGGCTTGAGATCGCTGGCCTGCTTGCCAAGAAGATACTGGCTCGAGTTGCCTTGCGGGTCGAGATCGATGACCAGCGTACGCAGGTTCTCGCTGGCGTTGATGGCCGCCAGGTTGCATACGATGGTCGATTTGCCCACACCGCCCTTCTGGTTGAATATGACACGCCGCATGGACCTCTGCCCCTTATTTGAAGAACGCACCAAAGGCACAGCTTACCCTGGCAAAATGACAGCGCGAGGTGCGTCCCTATGAATAGTTCTCGAAGGCCTTCACCTGCGTCCAATCCAGCCAGGTCAATTCCCACACGCGATGAATTTTTCGGTCGACATAGGTCACGATCAGCACGACTTCGAATTCCACGGGCGCTTCGTTCGGCTGCTGCATTTTGATCCAAACACGTGCAGCGACTCTCTCCGGGCTTTCGACCCAGGTGTCGTCGTCATACCTGATTTCGAAGGTGACATCTGTCGCGTACACCTTGCGGGTGCCCTTCGGCGAAGGCGTCGTAGTTCTGTTTCTGGCCGTTGGTCTCGAGAACGAAATCCGGATGGTAGTCATGCGCGATCAACGAAGCGTCTTTCTTCATGACCATTTCGCTGAACATCTCTTGCAAAAGTTGTCGGGTCGATACGTTCTGGATCATGGCGATAGTCCGGAATTGAGTTGATGCACATCGAGATTAGCGCGTTCGTCGGCTGGCCGGCTTTTCACCGAGAGGCCGCAGCCTCGACAGGTACGCATCCACCAGCGCGATGAGTTCCCGCCGCAAGACGGGCGACGCAAGCTGTCCCTGCCGTGCCGCTTCGTGGACGGCACCCGCGAGCGCGCCCGCGAGCACCCGCGCGCCCACGCAGTCGCGTTCGGCAGCGCCGTGAACGTTAACCCTGAACAGCGTTTCGTAAGCCTTTCTGCATTCCACATCGAAGCGATCGTGAGCGCCGCGCGAATCCTCGCCGCGCGGGCTCTCTTCCAGCAGCACGCGGTGTGCCGCCGGATGCCGGCTGTGCACCGCGATCATCCCGTCGACGAGCGCCGTGACGCGTTTCACGCGCGGCGTTTCGAGGTTCGCCGCGGCATGGAGCACCGCGAGCACATCGTCGAAGTGCCGGCGACGGACGGCTTCGATCAGCGCCAGCTTGTTGGGGAAGTACTGATACAGCGATCCGATGCTCGCGCCCGCGGCTTCCGCCACGCCGTTGGTGGTGAGCCCTTCCCAGCCGCGCTCGCCGAGAATGTGAGCCGCCGCATCGAGAATGGCGTCGATGGTGGCCCGCGAACGCGCTTGCTGCGGGGCTTTGCGCATCGCGCCGCGTGGCGAGTTTTATCGCCGGCGAGATTTGTTGATTTATCTGGGCGCCCGGTTTCTATCGGAAGCGGCGACGCTCGCGCAATCCGTCGCGATCGGCTGGACCCTGTACAGGTTATCGAACATGCCGCTGACGCTCGGCATCGTCGGTATTGTGCAGTTCGTCCCGATGTTCCTGCTTACGCTGCCCGCCGGTGAGTTGTGCGACCGGCTTTCGCCTCGGCCGCTGATCATCGCGGGCCTTGCACTTCAGAGTCTTTGCGCTGTTGCATTCTTCGCGCTGACGCTTTGGCAGACGCCGGGCCCGTGGCCGTTCTATGGTGTCTTGCTGATATTCGGCGTGGCACGAGCGCTCGTCGAACCCGCGGAGCAGGCGCTCTTGCCCTTTCTGGTGCCACCGGAACGATTGCCCCGTGCTATCGCCAGCGCGTCGGCCGCGTGGCAGATAGCCGTGATCGCCGGACCGGCGCTCGGTGGACTGGCCTATGCATTGGGCGCTGCTGTAGCTTATGTGGCTTGCGGTGTCGCCTTCCTTGTGGCGCTCCTCGCGCTCATGACGCTCGGCGGGCGGCGACCGGTGCGCGTCGACAACGCGCCAATAAAACTACGCGTGGCGCGCGTCATCGAAGGTATCAAGTTCGTGCGTTCCCAGCCTGTCGTGCTGGGCGCCATCTCCCTCGACCTCGCCGCGGTCCTGCTCGGTGGCGCAACGGCCCTGATGCCCGTCTATGCTCGCGATATTCTGAAGGTGGGACCCACCGGACTTGGCATGCTGCGCAGTGCGCCCGCAGTAGGGGCTTGTCTGTGCGCGTTGGTTCAGGTTCGTTACGCCTTCGAGCGACGCATCGGCCTCAAACTGTTTGCCGCCGTCGGCGTGTTCGGGCTCGCGACCGTGGTGTTCGCGCTCTCCAGGTCGTTCGTCATGTCGGTGGCGGCGCTGGTGATCGTCGGTGCCAGCGATATGGTGAGCGTCAACATCCGTTCATCGCTGATTCAGCTCGCCACGCCCGACGCGATGCGTGGACGTGTCTCGGCGGTCAATATGCTGTTCATCGGCGCATCGAGCGAGCTGGGGGCCTTCGAGTCAGGCCTCGCGGCGGCATGGCTGGGGACTGTCCCGGCAGTGCTTCTCGGCGGTATCGGCACGCTGTTCGTCGCGGCGCTTTGGGCCGCCGCATTCCGCGTACTCAGGAAAGCCGACCGCATTCATTCGCTCGCGCAACACGACATTCAGCCGGCGAAAGTGATGGGCACGCCGCCGTGCGGATGACTCGCTGTGCGCACCGCGATACTGTAGATCGCAATCGGTATTTCAGCGCCGATCAGTTTGCCTACGCAGCCGCTTGCACGCAGATGAGCGTCTTTCAGCACGATCAGATCGTCGCTGAAACGCGTCGCCGCTTCATTCAATGCGACGCGCCCTGCCCGCTCACGCTCGCGCGCCTGCGATGCCGACGTAGTTTTCCGCCATCACCGTGGCCGCCGCGCGCGACGTCGTCACGTATTCGAGCTCGGCCACCTGAAGCTGCTGCTCGAAAGGCGACGCACCCTCGATACGGTGCATCATGCTGGTCATCCAGTACGAGAAATGCTCGGCACGCCAGATGCGTTTGAGCGCGGTCGCGCTGTAACTGTCGAGCAAATCCTTGCGATTCTCGACGTAGAACGCGTTCAGCGCCTCGGTCAACACGCGCACGTCGGCCACCGCCAGATTCATGCCCTTCGCGCCGGTGGGCGGCACGATATGCGCCGCGTCGCCCGCGAGAAAGAGCCGGCCATGTTGCATGGTGTTCGATACGAAACTGCGCATGCCGACAATGTTCTTCTGAAAGATCTTGCCGTCGACGATATTCTGGCCGTCGTGCGAATCGACTCGTGCATGCAGTTCCGCCCAGATGCGGTCGTCGGACCAGTTCTCGACGGAATCCTTCGGATCGCACTGGAAATACATGCGCTGCACATTCGGCGAGCGCGTGCTGATCAACGCGAAGCCGCGCTCGTGACGCGCATAGATCAATTCACCCGATGACGGCGGCCCTTCGCACAGGATACCGAACCAACCGAACGGGTACACGCGTTCGAAATCCTTGCGCAATGCCTGCGGAATCGATGCGCGCGACACGCCTTGCGAACCATCGCAGCCGATCACGAAGTCGCACTGCAGTTCGTACGCTTCGCCTTCGTGGCGATAGCGGATCGACGGCTTGTCGGTATCGATGCCGTGAATCGACGTCTCCGAGACGCCGAAGCGCAGCTTGCCGTCGTCGGCCACGCGTGCCGCGACGAGATCCTTGATGACTTCGTGCTGCGCGTAGACCGTGATCGAATGCCCCGTGAGGCCGGTCAGATCGATGCGGTGCCGCTTGCCTTCGAAAGCCAGCTCGAAGCCGTGATGCAGCGCGCCTTCCGCTTTCATCCGTGCGCCGACGCCGGCTTCGGTCAACAGGTCCATCGTGCCTTGTTCGAGCACGCCGGCGCGGATGGTGGATTCGATCTGATCGCGACTGCGCGACTCGAGCACGACGGAGTCGATGCCACGCAGATGAAGAAGATGGGAAAGAAGCAGGCCCGCAGGCCCGGCACCGATGATGCCAACTTGGGTGCGCATGAGTTGTCTCCTGAATGCGGCGTTAGATTTGCACTCAGTTTGACGATCGCGCACGGTATCGCGCAACGCGATATGGCGGATAGGCTGTATCTAGTTTTCAGATAGCGGCCTGGGGCGGGCACATGCAGCCGGTAGGCGCAATCGAGCCCTAACGCCGTCCAGACGGGGCTTTTGGCCCATTCACTCGACGACTCATTCTTCGCGCGGCGTTGCGCCAGGCCAAGGTAAACCCCGAGCCACGCTACGACGCAAGAAACAGTCGATACACCGGATTCTGCGTCTCTTCCCAGTTCGGATAGCCGAGCGTGGCGAGAAAACGGTCGAACACCTCGTTCTCGCTTTCCGGCACCTGGATACCGACCAGAATCGAGCTGTAGTCCGCGCCCTGGTTGCGGTAGTGGAACAGGCTGATATTCCAGTTCGGTGCCATCGACGAGAGGAATTTCATCAGTGCGCCCGGCCGCTCGGGAAACTCGAAGCGGAATAGACGCTCGTCGTGTGCCAAAGGCGAGCGCCCGCCGACCATGTAGCGGATGTGCTGCTTGGAGAGTTCATCGAACGTCAGGTCGACTGTGGCGAAGCCGTGCGCCTCGAACGCGCCCGCGATCTGCGCCGACTCGCTGCGATTCCTGATCTGCACGCCCACGAAGATATGGGCGGAATTCGCATCCGCAATGCGGTAGTTGAATTCGGTGACGCTGCGCGTGCCCAGCAGTTCGCAAAAACGCCGGAAGCTGCCGCGCTCTTCGGGAATCGTCACCGCGAAT